>JFHF01000016.1 GCA_000648925.1 Caballeronia jiangsuensis | reverse complement strand
TGACCATCGCCATCACCGTCGCCGTCGCCATGACCGTGGCCATGCCCATGACCATCGCCGTCACCATCACCATGACCGTGGCCATGTCCGTGACCGTGTCCATCGCCGCCCGTGTCACCGCCCGAATCTCCGCCGGAGTTGCCGCCGGAATTGCCACCGGAATTGCCGCCGGAATTGCCGCCGGAATTGCCGCCGGAATTGCCACCGCCCGGACCCGAGCTGCCGTTTCCAGTTCCCGTCGATCCCGTACCCTTGCCGCCGCCCGAGTTCGTGCCACCTGCACCCGCTGTCGAGCCCGGTCCGCTACTCGCCGAACCCTGACCCGAGCCGGTGCCCGAGCTAGACCCGGACCCGGACCCGGACGCCGAACCAGAGCCGTTCGAATTGCCGCCGCCCGAGCTCGCCCCGGCCGATCCCTCGCCACCGCGGCCGCCCTGGAGCAAGGGCACGACAGCCGACACCGTGTCGACCGTCGGTTCCGTCGACGGCGATACGCTCGTCGACGAATCCATCGCTGCAACCGTCATCACGGCGCTCGGGCCGACCGGCACACACCCCTCGGAAGTCTGGTTGCCGCAAGGATTTCCCGCCGTTTGCGCCGACGCGAAATTCGACATGGCCGCCGCGATCACGATCACGCTCAGTTTGATCGCAGTATTCAATTTGAATTTTTTAGGATTACTCATGTGTGCCCCTTGTAATGTTTCTTCGCCACGCGTCCACCTGGAGAGTCAAACGCGATGTGGGGCAAGAATGACAGGCTGTACGTAGCCTTCTGTGCGGTACTTAACCGGAGGCGAGGGCGTCGTCGTTACGCGCCGTGCGCGAGCGCGCAGAGAACGTTTGCGGAAGATGAGGAAAGCCGGAATGGTCACGCCCGTCGCGGCTTCGCTCGCCGAAGTCATGGCCGGAAACGACGGCCATCGCGATCGTCCGCGTCGAACATCGAAGAAGCGGCGCGAGTCGGAGCCCGCATACGAGGCGCTTCTGGTGGGCTTGTTTCGAAAGCTGGATGTAGGCTATCTGTATGGAAGGAGTGTCGTCAAGCGCACTGTGTGCGATGAACCGCAAATCTCCGTCGGGCCACATAACACCACCCCTATCCGCTGATCAAAGACGCGAGATCGAGGTTAACGAAAATTTGAACTAGAGTTGTTTATTGTTCGCTTTCCTGATCGTATTGCGCGGCGCGCCCGAATTCGTCGAAGTTAAGCGCGTGCCGAAACCGGGCTTTCTTCGTTCGATACAAAACGACGACCACCCGCATGCATCCGATGAATCAGACCACGAACGTCGCACTGATTGCCGGCCAAGTGATGTTCATAAGAATTAGGAATACAAAACAACTGAAGATCGATGTTCATCCGACACATCGTATCCATCAACCGGAGGGTGTCATGAAAAGATCGAAAAGAGTCGCCTGCGTGGAGGCGACGGCGGTAGTCGCACTGGCGTTAGCAAGCGCCAACGTCGCACATGCGGGCGATGAAGTCATCGTGAATACGAATCCGGCGGCATCGCGCGACGCAGCGCCGGATATATCGAGTCTCAAGCCGGTCGTCAATGTGCTTCTGCCGCCGGATACATCCACGATCGTCCCGAACACCGGCCCGGAACCTTACCCCGCGGGCGTGAACACGCAGAGCGGAATCGTGAGCAATGCGCAGACGAGAGCGTACGGCGACTTCGGCATTCCCTATACGACAGGCCGCGTTCAGGACGGCAACCAGAGTGCGTCCGGCACCACGAGCGCGAATTACCTCAGCACGACCTATCCGTATCGGGCCATCGGCAAACTCACGTTCTCGGCCGGATACTGCACGGCGAGCCTGATTCGCAGAAGCGTGATCGTCACGGCGGCGCACTGCATTCAGGCGTTCGGAAGCGGCAATACGCTGTACTCGGGCTGGCAGTTCAGACCCGGACATTACGGCGCTTCCGGAGCCACCGCCGCCCAGATCGCGCCTTATGGCACATGGACCTGGGCCGGGCTCGTGAGGCCATCGACGTGGGCGAACGGCACGGACACCGGATCGGGCTCGGCGCGCAACAACGATATCGCGGTCATCGTGATAGCGAAGAACGCATCGAATCAATTCATCGGCGATATCACCGGTTATCTGAACTATGGCTATAACAACTATTCCTTCATATCGACGCCAAAGACCGGCAATCTTCAGACCGCTGCCGTGACGACCTTCGGCTATCCCGCCTTGATCGATGGCGGCGCGATCATGCAGCGCACCGATGGCCCGACCTATACGACGACGGTCAGCGGCGCATCGCAACTCTGGCAGGGCAGCAATCTCACGGGCGGCGCAAGCGGCGGACCGTGGATCGTCAACTTCAGGGCGCGCGATGCGGTTCTCTCCGGCGGCGCGGTGGTGGGCAACTCATCGACGCTCGCGATCGTCGGCGTGACCTCGTGGGGATCGGCCGATCCGAACGCGAACAAGGACAACTACGCGTCGCAGTTTCGTCAGAACACGCAGTATCCGAACGCGACTTATGGCAACTACGGGTCGGGCAATATCGCATCGCTGCTGAATACGCTGTGCAGCGGCGCGGCGCCGGGCGGCGGTACGTTCGGATCGCAGGGATATTGCAACTAGCGCAGGCTTCGGTGGCCCGGCCGGTCGAACGGACAATGGGCCACCGTTACTCGCTTCGGACGAGATCGAAAACGTCACATCGACGCTGCCAGCAGCCACACGATTCAAGAAATCGACTTGAGAACCAGCGCTTCAGACGAATTCGCTGGAGCATGCCTGAAACGCCCGTAAAATAGGAAGCGATCCGGGCCGCGAGCGGGACGCGGCTTCTCACTTCATCGGTAGCACCGCCCCAGGCATGACGAAAGACGACACCACTCACGTCCGCGCACATGGCGCGTCGAGCAAGCGCAAACGGCTCGGCCGCCCGACGGGCAACATCAATCAGCGCGAGAACATCCTCGATGCAGCCGAGGTCGATTTCTCGCAGCGCGGCTACGCGGGCACGTCGCTCAAGGAAGTGGCCGCGTCGTGCGGTGTCACGCAGGCGCTCATCACGTATTACTTCGGCACGAAGCAGCAGCTTTTCGAGCAGGTGTTCCTGCGCCGCGCGATGCACATTTCCGAAGAGCGCGTCACGCTCCTGCATGAACTGTCCGACGCAAAAGAGGCGAGCGTGCGCGACATCGTGCGCGCGTTTCTGCTGCCGCTCGTCGCGCTGCGCAAGACCGACGGCGGGCGTGCGTTCATTCGTCTGCAAGCGCGGCTGCATACGGAGCCGCCCGAGATTTCGTACAGCCTGCGCAGCACCGCATATGGCGATTCGACCGATGCCTACGTCGAAGCCCTGCGCGCCGCGCTGCCCGGCCTCCCCGCGAAGGATCTCTACTGGCGCGTGACGATGATGATCGGCGCCTATCTCTACGCGTTCTCCGACACCCATCGTCTCGACGTGCTCGCCAAGGGCGCGTGCGATCCGTGGGATGCGAACGAGACGCTCGAACAGTTGACGAACTTCATCGTCGGCGGGCTGGAGGCGCAGGCGAGCGCGTCATCGGCGAGCGCGAAGAAGACCAAACCAAAGACGCCCCGCACTGCGCGCGCCGCCTGAAAGAGATCAGCGTCGCAGGCCGATTTCCATCGATTCGATGATCTGCGCGATGGTCGAATGCATCGATGCGAGCGTGGCGCCGGGCAAGTCCGACGACGCGGTTTCGCCGATCATCTCGCGCAGCGTCTCCTGCACATCCGCCGATGCCTGTTGCGGCAACGCCGCCGCGATCACGTTGATGGCAGCGGTCAGGCCATGCAGCTTGCCGGTCAACGATTCCAGTTCCTGAGTCATGTGTGCTTCCTGTCGTTACGGTGAATGAAGCGGGCGGCCCGTCATGCGGGCGGCCCGCGGAAAATCAGGCGTGTTCCGTTCCCGGATGCGCCTTGAGCTTCACGAAGAGCGCGATGCCCGCGATCACCGAAGGCACCGCGAGCAACGCGAAAACGGCGGGCAGTCCGAGCTTCCATTGCGCGAAGAGGCCGCCGAGCGCGACGCCCGCGATGCCGCCGAAGCGCCCGACGCCGTACATCCACGAGACGCCGGTTGCGCGGCTTTGCGTCGGGTAGAACATGGCGGCGAGCGAGGGCATCGACGATTGCGCGCCGTTCATCGTCGTGCCCGCGAGAAAGATCACGGCGCTCACGAGACCGATGCTGCCGATCGCCTGACCGACCACGAAGATGAACACGGCGGTCAGCAGATAACCGAGCATCACGACGACGTTCGCGTTGCAGCGATCCATCAGCCATCCCGACGCGATCGTGCCGATGCCGCCGCCGAGCGGGAAGAGCGCGGTGAGCAGCGCGGCGCGCTCGGGCGTGAAGCCGGCTTCGTTCATGAGCAGCGGCATCCAGCTCATCAGCAGATAGAAGATGACGAGGCCCATGAAATACACGAGCCACAGCATCAGCGTGCCGACGACATAGTTGCGCGAAAGGATCGCGCCGACCGACGACTTCGCGTGCGTCTGCGCGCGCTCGGACAGGCGGAACGAATCGATGCGCGCAAGATCGAGCGGCGCGATCTTCGAGAGCGGCTTCCAGATCTTTTCCTTCGGCGCGCCGCGTCTGACGAGATAGCGCACGGATTCCGGCACGAGCATCACGACGAAACATGCGAGCACGAGCGGCAGCACGCCGCCCACGACGAAGAGGCTATGCCAGCCGAACGCGGGTATCAGCCACGAGGAGATGAAGCCGCCGAGCGCCGCGCCGACCGTGAAGCCGCAATACGTCGTGTTGACGATGATCGAGCGGCTTTTCGCGGGCGCGTATTCGGAGACGAGCGTGATGGCGTTGGGAATCGCCGCGCCCAGGCCGATGCCTGTCAGAAACCGCAGCGTGACGAGCGATTCGATCGAGCCGCTGAACGCGGTCGCGAGGCTCATCGCGCCGAAGAAAGCCGTTGCGGCGATGAGCACGGCGCGCCGCCCGAAGCGGTCCGCCGCCGGGCCGGAGATGACCGCGCCGGCCGCGAGCCCGAAGAGCGCGGCGCTAAGTACGGGCGCGAGCGCGCCCTTCGTGATGCCCCAGCCTTTGACGAGCGCCGGCGCGATATAGCCGATGGCTGCCGTGTCCATGCCATCGATCAGCACGATCAGGAAGCACACGCCCATCAACGTCCATTGAAAGCGCGAGAAGCGGTGCGCGTCGATGAACCCCTCGACGGGCACGCTCCCGCTCCACGCATCGCCACGGTCGGCTGCCGTCGAATGCCCGGCGCGCGGCGGAAATGCCGGGCCAGTGTGAAGCTCTGCTTGCGACATGTACAACTCCTCGTTGTCGACGGCTCGCGCCGTCCATGAATGCCACTGGGCCGGCGACATGCCGGTGTTCACGCGAAGCGGAGGCCCGCCGGTTTCGAAGTTGGTTTATTATATGTATCTATAATTAATAAACGCAAATGGGAAAAAATAAGTGCGTCGTCAGGCGAGGTTCGGCCTGTCGAGAACGACAAGGACGGGAGATGGGGAGGGATTCAGGCGAAAGGATTGTGCGGCGCGGCGCTGGGCATTTTGGCTTCGTACCGACGGCGTCGTCGGGCCTATGCAGAGTGTGGCCGCGATTGATCGCGAACTCGTCTCACGTCAGCGGGATATTTTTGACGCGTAACGCATCGCGATCGACGAATTCGCAAGGTTGGAGCGCTGGCCGCGAACGCTGTGCGAACAACATTGCGCGCGTCATGCAGACTGCTGTCCGACTTGGTGCCGAATGACGTATTTCCTACAGCGACTTCAGGAGCGCAATCCGGAAGCGCCGGCGCGCCGAGGAAAAGCTCCGCCCGAAGCGGGGCCGATGTGCGCGTTATCCGCAGCGGCGAACGCGCCGCCGCTTTGGGCATTGCATGTCTACTCGACCGAGCCGTGATCCTCGTAGGCGAGAACCCGACTGCCGCACGCAGTCAGATAGCCGTGTAGCGCGACGCCCTTGCCGTTCGTGTCGGTCAACATGTCCGAGCCTTGGATGATTGGGTTCGTGCCGTGTTCCGGGCATGTCACCAAGTCACCCAAGCGGGCCACTCTGCGCCCCTTGATGTCCATCGTGTTTGAGCCGGTGATGATGCGACCACGATGAGTGGTCTCGTCGCCGACGCATGCGATTGAAGTCATGTTTTTCTCAACGGTTGTTGATCGATTGTCTAAGAGCTACCTGCAATCACTATTTCGGGTGTCCCCGGAAACTTCAGGAAGTCAGAAAGATGCTCGTGGCCAAAATCGCCACCGTACTCTTCCATTTGGAGGATGACATGCTCGATGAATTCAGAAATTCTCTTCAGTTCATCGATCGTCACTTTCAGTGAGGCCTCACTTAGGGAAAGCAGGTCACCTTCTTCGTTCTCGTATCCATAAATATTCATGATGTGTCCATTTCAGTCCGATTGAGTAGGAGTCCAGCCGTGATTAGAAAGCCAGCTACACATCTTTTTCGACGGCTTTGGCTGTCCTTTGTGCTTATCGTGAATTCCTCCGCTCATGTTGGAAGATGTCCCATCAGTGTAGTGAACGTGTGGCTCTTGGTCAGGAATATGCCCTCTATCCACTCGCTCAACCTCTCGGGCGCTTGGCCTCGCTCAACGTCCTTCTGCATAGCACCCGGCGACGGTGGCCTTGTCGCCAATCCTAGCGGGTCGATCCAGCCGACCGCGTTGCGCGCATACTGATACAGGCTGATACCGCCCGCTAATCCGATCGGATCTTGTGAGACGAACCCCTCCAGCGCACGGATCGTAATAGCGATCTCAATTGTAATAAACAAAGGGCCGCGTATCCGGCCCTTTGCTCACTTATGGAGTTCCAAGATATCCGTGAGTAATGCTTTCAATGTTTATCCAGTCGCACAGGAATGCTAGTTCTGCCCCGCTCAAACACTTCGCTTTTACAACAACTGATTCGCCTGCATCTTCGAGATCAAACGTGTCGATAACGTTGTTATGTGCCCATTGTTCGAACCTCACGCCCCTAGTGCCAATGAACGACAGATCCAAATAAACCTGGTCGTAGTCCTTCGGCCACCTGCGAGGAAGATGACTTAGGCTTCTGACTAGTTACGAGCTTGACAAGCAACCTCGGCTCACCTTCTTTGAATCGAATTTCCGTAAGTCGAGCACCTCGAAGCGATGGGAGATCACCGTAAGTGGAAGCTATTGCCTGAGGATTTAAGATCCGCGCTGTCGTTGTCATTTTCTATTCCGGCATTTGAAGTAATAGTGATCATCCATACCACCGACCTTGCCAGTACGTTCATCACCTTCCGGCGCCAGCGCATCGGCGCATGCTGGCCCGCGCGCTTCGACGCTTCATCCTCGGCGTCTTCCCGTGCATGGCGCGCCGCCCGCACTTCGTCCGTCTCGACGACAGGTCGCGGCGGCACTTTCTCCGGATCGACCGGATTGCCCGCCGGATCGAATGCGAAGACTTCCGTCAGGTCCGGCGTCACCGATTTGAGCAGCCGTCCGAGCGGGTCATACGTATAGTCCGTCGCACCGCGCGTGTGATCCTCGATGCGCGTGAGATTGCCCGCTGCGCTGTACTGATATTTGCGCCGCGCGAGCACGTCGATCAAGTTGGCACTCGTCGCATGACGCACCGACATCTGCGCGAGCCGTCCGACCGGATCGTATTGCCGCGTCTGCGTGAAGCTGCGATGCGTGCGCTTCACTTCCCGGTGCAGCTTGTCGCGCTCGAAGTCCACCAGCGGCTTGCCGTCGAGCATGACGCCGTGAACGTGACCCGAACCGTAGCGCAGCCAGTCGACGGTGCGCGTGTTCGGCAGAATCGTCTTCGTGCGATTGCCCAGCACGTCGTATTCGTGGCGCGTGACCGTCGAATAGCTGCCCCGGAAAGTCGGATGAACGCGCTGTTCTTCCGCGATCAGGTTATCCGCGTCGTCATAGTGCAGACGAACGACACTGCTATTGCTCTTCGCCGTGACGAGCCGCCCGCGCGCGTCGTAATAGAACTGCTCCATCGCGGACTTGCCGATGCTTCGCTTCGTCAACCGTCCCATCGGGTCGCGCTCGTAGCGTGTCTCGACACCCGCCTCGGTCGATGCCGCGAGCCGTCCGGCGTCGTCCCATTCGTAGGCGACGCTGCGTCCGTCGAAGCCGGTCTGCTCAATCAACTGCCCAAGCGCGTCGTAACGGAACGTGGTGGATTCATCGTTCTCGTTGCGCAGCTTGATAAGCCGCCCTTGCCTGTCATAGTGATAGCCGATGCCGTCGCCCCATTCGCCGGGGACAGCCGCCGTGCGGCGCCCGTACAACTGGTTGAGCTGGTCGTATCCGTAACGCGTCTCCGTGCCCGCGCCATCGCGGTAGGTCAGCAGATTGCCATTGCCGTCCCATGTGAACTTCTCGACCGTGCCATCGGCGCGCGTGATGCTCTGAATCTGCCCGCGTGCGTCGCGCCGGTAGGACGTCTCGTTGCCTTCGGCGTCGGTCAGGCGCGACAGATACCCGCGTTCGTCGTAGCCATAGCGCGTTGCGTTGTTCGAGCAGTCCGTCGCTTCGAGCAGGCGTCCACCGTTGTCATAGCTGAAGCGCCTCACGCCGCCCTTCGGATCGGTCAGCGCAATGAGACGCGCGCGCGAATCCCATGCGTATTGCGTGGTGCGCCCCGCCGGATCGGTGACGGC
This sequence comes from Caballeronia jiangsuensis, assembly GCA_000648925.1. Taxonomy (GTDB): domain Bacteria; phylum Pseudomonadota; class Gammaproteobacteria; order Burkholderiales; family Burkholderiaceae; genus Caballeronia; species Caballeronia jiangsuensis. The sequence goes on along the minus strand of JFHF01000016.1, from coordinate 144,647 downwards.
GACAGGCCGCCCGAGCGCGTCGTAATCGGCCGTGGTCACGTCGCCCGTTGTACTGGTCACCTTCACGGGCAGGCCCGCGTCGTTGTACTCGGTGCGCGTGGTTTGCGATAGCGCATCGGTGACGGCGCTCACGCGTCCCTTATCGTCATACTCGAAGCGCTGCACCTGTCCGAGCGCGTTCTTCACGGAAACGAGTTGATTGTTCTCGTTCCAGTTGAACGATTCGCTCGTGCCGTCCGGATGCTCGACCAGAACGATGCGGTTGTGCTGGTCGTAGCGATGAATGGTCGCGTTGCCGTCGGCGTCCGTGACCTTCGTGAACCAGTGCTCGCGGTGATACTCGAAACGCGTGTCCTCTTTCGGGGCCAGCGCGTGGACGTTCATTTCCCCATCGAGCGCCTTGTCCTTGGCAATCCAAGTGCGCACGCAGCGTGACTGCGCAGACGTTGCGGCACTTCGGCCAAGCGCGTCCCATTCGAGGTTCGCCGGATTGCCGTTGAAGTCGACGTAACGCGTGAGCAGGTGATGCTGATACGTGTACTTGCGCGGGTGATCGAGCACGTCGCGATGCTCGATCAGGTCGCCTTCCGGACTGTAGGCATAGCGCGCAATCGCTTCGTCGCGACTGCCGTGCAGACCGATTCGGTAAATCGTAGCGACGTGGCCGTTCTCGTAGTCGATGCGGATCGCGTTCTGCGCGCCGTCCGTGATGCCGCTCAGTTCGTTTTTCTCGTTGTAGCTGAACTTCAGACCCAGACCATCGCGGCCCGCGCGAGCAACGAGGCGGTAGGGTGAATTAGCGATGCGGCGGCTTTGCTCATAGCGTTCATGCGAGCCGTCCGGATAGGCAAGCTCCACACTTCGCGCATCGATACGGCTGATGGTGAACTGTTCGGTCGGAATCTCGATCGAGTTGCCCACCGCGACAGCAGGCAGGGGCACCGCGCGCGCGTCCGGGTCGAAGAAGGTCAGCGCGCCGCCATCACGCTCTTCAAGCGACAGGTGATACGGACTCGTCCAGCGCGCACCGAGCGGACTCGCCTCGTAAGCGGAAAGACTCGATCGATAGCGCCGCGTCCACACGATTGGCGTGATGCCGTCGAGGGCGAAGTCCGTTTGTTCGAGGTTCTCGTCGCCCATCGCGTAGTTGACGGGCTTTTTGCTCGCTGTCACAGGACAGCCGCAGCCGTCCTTGGCGGCCAAGTCGCTGGCTTTCGCGCCCATCTGCGTCGTTTCGCGGTGCTCGCCGGGCTTCACATGCGGCTCGTGCATCGTGCCGGATGCGGCGTTCGCAGTATGCGAGGCAGTGCCGCGCGCCTTTCTCAGTTTGATTTCCTCGACGACCTGCGCAGCCATGAAGATCAGCGTGCCTGCGGTGGCCGCATCGCCGAATGCCTGCTTGAGCATCACGCTGCGATTGGCGTCGAAGGCATCGAGCCACTTCAGGATCGTCTCGCGCTGGCCCGAGACTTCGAGCAATTCATCGATCCCATGCAGCGCGATTTCTTCGCCGGTCGGCACCCACGACAGAAAGCCCGTGTTGCGCTTGATGACGCCCATCTGGTCGGCCGCCTTGAGCGGGTTTTCGACGAAGCCCCGCACGGTGCGCGAAGCGTCCGCGATGCCCGAGTCGATCGACGCCCGCCAGCCCTTCAGTTTCTCGTCGAGCTGTTCCATGAAGGCGATGGCGTCACCGCCTGCGGTCGCCCAGAACAGATCGACCAGCACGGACGCCGCCGCGCCCTTGGCGAAGGCGAGCAGCACTTCCTTGACGATCGCGCGCGCGGGACGGCTCGCGTTACCCGCTGCCGGAATCACGCCGATGGCATCGATCGCGAGAATGCCCCACGAAGTAAAACTCTTCGACTCGCCCGGCGTGCTGCAAATGCGGTAGATGTCCGTGCCCACGTCGTACAGCGACATCGCGTTGCCGACGACCGGCAGCATGTAGAGGCACTGGACGAAGATTTCCTGACCGTGGTTCTGAACCGATTCGACGCCGACCTGAACGAGTTTGGGCGTGGTCTGCGGCGTCGGATTCTTCGGCGTGATCTCATAAGGGACGACGCGCCGTTGTTCGGCGTTCTGTTTGATTTCCGGCGCGATCTGACGCGGCTCGGGTTTGGTATTTGTTTCGGGTGTTGCCATTTCTTGTTGGTTTTTATGCGTGGAGGTGACGGGCTATTTCTAGGTCAGGGACTTGGCGAGGGTCGGCGTCGACTGCTGGCCGAGTTGCTGGCCGATCGAGCCGAGGGCAGTCTGAGTAGCCGCTTGCAGCGCGGCCCTCGAACCGCCCGTGATCGCAGCTTGAGCAACCGAAGTCACAGGCGCTGCGAGCGCAGGAAGCGCAGCCTGCACAGCCGCCATCGCCGGACCCGTCAGGCTCGGCAGCGCCGTATCGGTCGCCCCGTCTGTCGGCACATCCGCCGTACCCGTGGGTTCCGTCCACTTGCGCTTGTCGTCCTTGACCGGATAACCGTCCTCGAAATACTTGACGCTGCCGCCCCCGCGCGGCGTGTTGACTAGCATCCCCTTGCCGTTCTCGTCGAGCTTGCCCGCGCGGAACGACCCATCCGGGAAATCCACCCGATACGACGCGTTCTTGACCGGCTCGCCGTTCGGATACGCGTGCCACAACTGCATGCCGGTCGGTTCCTGCTTGGGCATCAGCGGCAGCGCGTTCTGTTTGGTGGCGGACCCGCCGACGCGCAGCGGCCCCTTCAGGTTGATGTCGGCGGGACTGCCGATCTCCACGCCCGCACCGGTCAGCTTGATGTACGAGCCGCCGCAATACAGCGTCAGTTCCTTCTTGGCGTTGAGCGTGATCGCATCCTCGGTGCTCGCGATCGTCACGCCCTTGAGCGCGGCGAGATTGAGCGCATCGCCTTGCGCTTGTACGTCCACCTTGCCCTCGGCGGCCGTCAATTTCACCCCTTGCGCGACGGCCAGGATCGACACGGCATTGCCCGCCGCGACCGTATAGTTGCCGCCGATAGCGGCATCGGCATTGCCGCCCGTGGTTGTGAACAGATGCCCGCCCGCCGACAGTTGCATGTGCTCGCCGCTCGTCAGCGCGACGCCATGCGGGGCGGAGGCCAGCAGCACCGCTTGCTGCAAGTCCTTCAGTTGCGTTTCCAGCAACGCCTTCTGCGCCTCGCAATCGGCCACGACTGCTTGGGCCTTTCTGACCGCTTCCGATAAGCTCTGCATCCGCGCCTGCGCCGCCTGCAATTGCGCGAGCGCCGCCGACATATCGAGCACCTGACCGCCTCCGGCCTTCTGCGCATCGGCGGACAGGAACAGCCCCTTACCCCCGCGCAGAGCCCCCCACGAATCCGAGCGCAGCTCGAACCCTTCACCTCGCTTCTGGCGTTGTGAATCGACGATATAGCCGAGATTCAGTTGCGTCTTCCCGCCGTATTCCGTGGCGAGCTTCGCGCCTTCCTTGCCCTTGGCGTCTTCGAGCCGGAGCTTGTTATTGCTGACGGTGCGAATGACGTTGCGCGTGTTCCACCCATCGCGCCCGTAGATCAGATCGGTTGCGAAGCTGTGATGATGCACATGAGCGATGTATGGGCACCGCGGATCGCCCCCGACGAAGGCGATGGCTACCTCGGTATTGCGCAACAGCGGAAAGTGAAAGCCCGTCTGGTTTGCCCCCGCGAAAGGCTTCGCCAGTCGCATCCGCACGCTCTCGCCGCCGCCCGGCCATTCGTCCGTGTCGAAGTCGAAGCGCACCGAATAGTGGCCGTGCTCGTCCATTTCGGCGAACTCGGCGTCGTCGTCTCGCGTCGTGATGCGCGCGCTCAACGTGCCGGCGATCTTCGGCCACAGATGCTCGCGCATCGGTATCCGGTAGGGCCGGTCCGCGGGAATCGCCCGAAAGGTGTTGTGATACGACTTGTCGCGCGCCGCCTGATGAATGACTTCGACCAGCACCATGCCGTGCGGTGCATCGGCCGGCTTCTCGTCGGCGCGCACCACGAGCCCCGCGCAGAACGCCGATACGGTGCTCGTGCCCTCGAACCGGACCTGTCCGGATAGCGCTTCCTCGTGGCGCAGTCGCGCCTCCCATTTGGCGCTCTCGGCATCGAGATGCTGCCCCACGTATAGGACTGGCCGTACGTGGTCTTGTCGTCGCGCGCGAGGTTCGCTTCCGACTCGAACGGCTCCCAGGACTTCGCCGGGTTGTAGTTCCGAACGCGCACCGATTGGGCTACCGTGACGCTATGCGTCTGCAACGAGAGGATCGCTTCGTTGCCGGTTTCGAGGCCGGACGTTTCGCGCACCATCGCGGGGGCGCGAAAGGTGTAGTCGTAGCCGTCGATATCGTCGGCGAAGATCACCTGATCGCCGAAATCGCCCTGTCGCGTATAGCAGAAGAGGCCCGCCTGACGCATCAGAAGATGGACGAACTCCCAATCCGACATCTGATGCTGCATGTGGAAGGCGAGCTTCGGAACCGTGCGCCGCAGCTTGAATGCGAACTGATGCGTGAGAAAGCCGTGCGACAAGAGGATCGCCTCGATGATGTCGGGGACGGTCTTGTTCTGATAGATGCGGGAGCGCTTGGTGATGCGCAATCGCGCAAGCGGCGATTCGACCACGACGCGAAACGCGCAGAAGTCGCGCGTCTTGCGCGTGCGCGTGAAGCGCGTGATGACGCCGTTGAACTCGCGCGGGGCGCCTTCGTCCGGTGCCGGCTCGATGCTGAACGTGGCGTTACGCCCGAGATAATCGGCGCGCGCTAGTTCGACATTGGCGGTGAGTTCGAGCGTGATGTGATACGGCTCGCCTAAGCGCTCGACTGCTCTGAACGACTTGATCGACAGGCCATCGGTCGGGGCTGCGCCGCGAACTTTGAGGTAATAGTTCTGCCTGCCAGTGATCCAGCGCGCGAGGGCACTGGAGCGCTTTGCTTGTGATTCCATTGAGGTTCCGTGCGAAATCGGGGGATGACAGACGTGATGCCTGACGATCGTCCGAGGGTTGACACTGGCGAACGGTTTTAAGAGGGAGTTGCTGCCCGCGCAAGGAGACTTATCTGAAAAGCTTGCGCGCATTGAGCAAGGTTACGGCCACGGCGACGCGGTGAAGATCTTGCCGAGCGATCGGGACGGTCGCGGCGTGACCCGGCGCGTCACTGTGATGAGATCGCGAAGTCGCGTCTGTAAAACGACGTCCGGCGGCACGCTCCGATTCGAGTCCGCGCGCCCGATGCTCCCGAGGAGAAAAGACACCGCCCCCACCACCCACGACCGATAACTCGCGTCGTCGTTCTTCGCCTGGTTGTAGCCCGCGTCCGATGATGCCTTGCTCGTGGCCGCGGCGACATGCACGTCGAAATATCGCAAATTCACTGTAAGGCGGGCCGCTCAAACACTCACCAGCACGAACCCACCCGAACGAACGTGCCGAAAAGCGCTACAGTGCTACCTTTCACGAACACGCCCGAAGCCCGCCACGGCGCAGAACCGAACCGGGTATGATGCGCAGCGGCTGAAACAAGAACTACAACTTTAGGGATTGTCGCCGTCATAAGGGCTGTTCGAGACATCGGCCCGGCGCGCGACGTTCACGCTTATTCGGAGCTGTCTATGCCATTGCGGTCCGGTGTCGACGAGGCCAGTTTTCGTCGCATTCTCTTTCGCAACATCGCACTGCCGCTCGGAACGGGCCTCGTCACGGCGATCGCATTCGTCGTGCTCGTGCTGTATCTGCTGTCGGGCATCAACTGGGTCGAGCATTCGGAACGCGTGATCGGCAACGCGCAGGAACTCGGGCGGCTCGTCAGCGAAAAGGAAAGCGCGATTCGCGGCTATCTGATCACGGGCGACGAAACGTTTCTCGCGCCCTATGAAACCGCGAAACCGAAGCTCGGCGCCGATATCGACACGCTCGCCGATCTCGTCTCCGATAACGCGCCGCAAGTCGATCGCCTGATCCGCATTCGCGCGTTGCAGGCGCAATGGGACAAGGTCGCCGACGGCTTGATCGACGCGCGCCGCCACGCCCAGGATTCCGTCGCGCTCGTGCGCGCAGGACGCGGCTCGGCCGAACGCGCGGAAACCGAGCGCGAACTCGCCGCGTTTCTCAACATCGAGCAGACCTTGCGGCTGCAGCGCGTGGAGTCCGCGAAGCAGTTGACGACCATCACCGTCGCCGTATTTCTGTTTCTGAGCCTGACGCTGTCCGTGATTCTCGCGATCTTCGGCCGGCGCGAGCTGATGCAGCTCTCCGGTGCCTTCGGCGCCGCGATCGGCGAACAGGAGCGTCAGACGCGCGCGCTGCAAGAGCAGGCGTGGCTGAACGAAGGGCAGACGCAGCTCGCGGAAAAGGTCATCGGCCAGCAATCGCTCGATCAGCTTTGCCGGACGATTCTCGATTTCCTCGCGGACTATCTGAAAGTGTCGATCGGCGCGTTCTACGTCCGCGAAAACGATGGCGCATTGAAGCGCACCGCGAGCTTCGGCTTCGATCCCGACAGCGCACCAGTTCCCGATTCGCTCGCGGGCGTGAAGAGCCTCGTCGGACAGGCGGTGCATGCGCGCAAGCTGACGAGCATGAACGACGTGCCCGCCGGTTACTGGAAGGTGACCTCGGCGCTCGGCGCGAGCGTGCCCGCGAGCCTCGTCATCGTGCCGATCGAAAACGAAGGCCAGGCGAACGGCGCCATCGAACTCGGCGCGATGCACAGGCTGACCGAGCGCGACCAGCAATTCCTGAAGACGATCGCGGGCAATATCGGCGATTACGTGGAGGCGGCGCAGTATCGTGAGCGCTTGCAGCACGTGCTCGAAGAAACGCAGCAACTGAACGAAGAGCTTCAGATGCAGCAGGAGGAACTGCGCACGACCAACGAGGAACTCGAACAGCAAACGACCGCGCTTTCGCAGGCGCAGGTCTATCTCGCGAATCAGAAGGCGGAGCTTGAGCAGACCAACGATCAGCTCGCCGAACAGGCGCGCGCGCTCGACGAACGCAACGTCGCGCTCAACGCGGCGCAGGGCGAACTGGAAACGCGCGCCGAAGCGTTGCAACGTGCGAGCCGCTACAAATCCGAGTTCCTCGCGAACATGTCGCACGAACTGCGCACGCCGCTCAACAGTTCGCTGATTCTCGCGAAGCTGCTCTCCGAGAACAAGGCCGGCAATCTCACCAACGACCAGATCAAGTACGCGCAGACGATCTATTCCGCGGGCAACGATCTGCTCAATCTCATCAACGATATTCTCGATCTCTCGAAGGTCGAGGCGGGCAAGCTCGATCTGCATATCGAAGACGTGCCGTTGCAGCGCATCATGGATACGCTCTCGCGCACGTTCGAGCCGCTCGCCCGGCAGAAGAAGCTCAGGCTCGAACTGCGCAACGATATCGACGACTATCCGACGCTCACGACCGATTTCCGGCGTCTCGAACAGATCCTGAGGAACCTGCTGTCGAACGCGGTGAAGTTCACGGACGCGGGCGCGGTGTCGCTCACGCTCAGGCGCGCGGGCGAGGGCGCGGTGCAGTTCGTCGTGACCGACACGGGCATCGGCATTGCGCCGGATCAGCTCGAAGCGATCTTCGAAGCGTTCCAGCAAGCCGACGGCACCACGAGCCGTCACTACGGCGGCACGGGTCTCGGGCTGTCGATCTCGCGCAGCCTCGCGCATCTGCTCGGCGGCGATATCGCGGTGCGAAGCGCGCAGGGCACGGGCAGCACGTTCACGCTGACGATGCCCATCGCTTACGGCGCGGCCGCGTTGCCGGGAGCGGTCGAGCAGGCGCCGGCGCCCGTCGCCATCGAAGCAAAGCCGCTGGCCGAGCAGCCGATCGAAGTGATCCACGTCATCGACGACGATCGCGCCGACGCCGCACCCGGCCGCCGCGTCGTTCTGGTCGTGGAGGACGAACCGGACTTCGCGCAGGTGCTGCTCGATCTGGCGCACGAACTGGGTTATCGCTGCATCGTGAGCGGGACGGCGGGCGAAGCGCTCAAGCTCGCGCAGGACAGCGCGCCGAACGCGATCCTGCTCGACATCGGCTTGCCGGATCGCTCGGGGCTCGTGGTCTTGCAGGAACTGAAGGCGAATCCGAAGACGCGGCATATTCCGGTGCATGTCGTGTCGGCATCGGACAGAAGCGAGGCCGCGCTGCATCTCGGCGCGATCGGCTACGCGGTGAAGCCGACCACGCGCGAGCAACTGACGGCGATCTTCCAGCGGCTCGAAGAGAAGAGCAGCCAGAAGATCAAGCGCGTGCTGCTCGTCGAGGACGATGCGCGGCAGCGTCAGAGCATCGTCGAGCTGATCAGCGACGCGGACGTGGAAATCACGCCGGTCGAGTTCGGCCGCGACGCGCTCGAACTGCTGAAGACGACGATCTTCGACTGCATGATCATCGACCTGAAGCTGCCCGACATGCAGGGCGGCGACCTGCTGCGGCAGATGGCCGGCATCGACGCGTATTCGTTCCCGCCGGTGATCGTCTACACGGGCCGCAATCTCACGCACGACGAGGAAGCGGAACTCATGCGCTACTCGCAGTCGATCATCATCAAGGGCGCGCGCTCGCCGGAGCGTCTGCTCGATGAAGTGACGCTGTTCCTGCACAAGGTCGAGACGGATTTGTCGGCGGATCGCCAGGCGATGCTGCACGTCTCGCGCTCGCGCGACCGCGTGCTGGATGGCCGCCGCGTGCTGCTCGTCGATGACGATATCCGCAACATCTTCTCGCTATCGAGCGCGCTGGAGCATCAGGGGCTGAAGGTGGATATCGGCCGTAACGGCTTCGAGGCGATCGAAGCGCTCGACAGGCATCCGGACATCGACATCATCCTGATGGACGTGATGATGCCCGGCATGGACGGACTCGAGGCGACGCGGCGCATCCGCGAGGACACGCGTTTCAGGAAGCTGCCGATCATCGCGATCACGGCGAAGGCGATGAAGGACGATCAGGAGCAATGTCTCGCGGCGGGCGCGAGCGATTATCTGGCAAAGCCGATCGACGTCGACCGGCTTTACTCGCTGCTGCGCGTGTGGATGCCGAGGCGCGTTTAAATATTCAGCGCGCGCTTGTCCACCGCGAGCGCCGCCTCGCGCATCACTTCCGACAGCGACGGATGCGGATGGCAAATGCGCCCGATATCCTCGCTCGCCGCCTTGAACTCCATCGCCACGACCGCCTCGGCAATCAGATCCGACGCGTTCGCGGAAATGATGTGCACGCCGAGAATCTCGTCGGTTTGCGCATCCGCGATGATCTTGATGAAGCCGTCCGTTTCGCCGATGCCCATCGCGCGGCCGTTCGCGAGCATCGGGAACTGGCCGGCCTTGATCGCGCGGCCTTCGGCCTTCAGCGCCTGCTCCGTCTGCCCGACCCACGCGATTTCCGGATGCGTGTAGATCACCCACGGAATGCAGTTGTAGTCGATGTGCGGCTTCTGCCCGTCGATGATCTCCGCCACCAGCACGCCTTCGTCTTCGGCCTTGTGCGCGAGCATCGGGCCGCGCACGACGTCGCCGATCGCGTAGACGTTCGGGACTTTCGTCGCGCAATGGCCATCGACGGGAATGAAGCCGCGCTCATCCGCTGACAGGCCGATGGAATCGAGACCGAGATCGTCCGTGTTCGGCACGCGGCCGATCGACACGATCAGGCGATCCGCCTCCAGCGTCTGCGCATTGCCGTCCTTGTCCTGGTACGAAATGGAGACGCTCGAATCCGTCGTCTGCACGCCGTCGATTTTTACGCCGAGGTGGATCGTCAGGCCCTGCTTCTTGAAGAGCTTCGCGGCTTCCTTTTGCAGCGCGGCATCGGTCGTGCCGAGGAATTCGGGCAGCGCTTCGAGTATCGTCACTTCCGCGCCGAGCCTGCGCCACACGGACCCGAGCTCCAGCCCGATCACGCCCGCGCCGATCACGGCGAGCTTCTTCGGCACGGAGGTGAAGGCGAGCGCGCCTTCGTTGTCGGAGACGATCTTGTTGTCCACCGGCACGTTCGGCAGATGTCGCGCCTTCGAGCCCGTCGCGATGATCACGTGTTGCGCGGTGTGGCTTTCGCTCTTGCCGTCGCCGCTCACGTCGATCTTGAAGTTGGCGCCGTCCTTGCCCGCGAGTTTGCCGTGACCTTTGAGCCACGTGATCTTGTTCTTGCGGAACAGGAATTCGACGCCGCCCGTGATCTTCTCGACGATCGCTTCCTTGCGCCCGACCATCTTGTCGACATCGACGGCAAGGTTATCCATCGTGATGCCGAGTTCGCCGAAATGCAGTTGCGCCTTCTCGAATTGCTCGCTCGATGCAAGCAGCGCCTTCGAAGGAATGCAGCCGACATTCAGGCACGTTCCGCCGAGCTTCGGCTTGCCGGCAGGGTTGATCCATTCCTCGACGCACGCGACCTTGCGGCCCAGTTGCGCGGCGCGGATCGCGGCGATATAGCCGCCGGGACCGGAACCGATGACGATGACATCGAAGTCGGCCTTCTGGCCTGAAGCGGCGGCGGGCGTGGGTGCGGGTGCGGCTGCGGCTGGCTGCGCCGGTTGAGCAGGTTGCGCGGCGGGCTTTTCCGGAGCAGGAGCGGGCGCGGCGGCGGAGGCCTTCGCTTCCGTATCGATGATCGCGAGCAGTTCGTCCGCATGAACGATGTCGCCTTCCTTCTTCACCACTTCCGCGAGCGTGCCGGCGGCGGGCGCGGGCACTTCGAGCACCACCTTGTCCGTTTCCAGTTCGACGAGGATTTCGTCTTGCGCCACGGCGTCGCCCGCTTTCTTCTTCCACGGCAACATCGTCGCTTCGGTGACGGATTCGGAAAGCTGCGGAACCTTGACTTCAACCCTGGCCATTCAGATTCTCCTTGTGAGCGATTTCTCGCGATTGGAAACGTCAGGCGTCGCATGCCTCGCGGATGCGGCCTTCGCAGGCCGGGCCGGCGCGCCGAAGTCGTAGGATACGCCCTGTCCGCACGGTGCGCGCGGGATATGGCCCGCGTTCGGTGCGCCGCTCCGTCTTTTTGCCGTCGCTATATTCAGTGGTATATTACGAGGCACGTCAGGCCAGCCGATCGAGCACGAGGTGATCATGCAGACCCCTCCGTTTCAACTTGCCCGCACGAGCGCGCTCGGCGCACGCGACGCATGCTGTCAGCCGACCGAGGCCGATCTGCGCACGTCCCGCCGTCGCGCGCGTCTCGCGGAACTGGATTCGCATCTGCATTGCTCGGTCATCGGCACCTGTCTTTCGACGGGCGAATTGCGCAAGCTCGTGCCGAAGTTCACCGACCTCGACCGTCATCACGCAAGCGATCTCGAGATTCATCATGCGGCCGTCGAACTCGCGATCGCAGGCGGCGCGGGCGCGAAGGCGCTGAACAAGGCGCTCGACGAACGTTACGCCGGCGCGATCCGCCGTTTCGACGCCGCACGCGATCCGCAGGCGCTGCTCGACCTCTGGAACGAAGCGCTGAAATCCGGCGATATTCCGCCCGCGTACTGGGCGCTGATGTCTCATCCGCACGCGAGCATCGAAGTGCGGCAGTCGGCGTTCGGGGAGTTGCACATGCTGTCGCATCTGGTCGGCGCGGCGAATCGCGCGGATATCCGGCGGCTCGTCGCGCTGGAATCGCAGAATCAGGAACTCAGGGAAAAGGTCGAACGCCAGCAGGCGCGTCTGCTCGAATTGAGCGCGGAACGCGATGCGTCCGTCAGGCAAGCGAACGAGCACGCGCTGCAACTCGCCGCGCTCGGGCAACGCAAGGCGGACCGGTCGGCCGTCGATATCGAAACGGAAGTCGAGCGTCTGCGCGAAAAAGTCGAGGACGGCGAACGTCGCCTCGCGCTGCACACGAGCCGACGCGAGGCCGCCGAGCAGCGCGCGCTGTCCGAAGTGGAACAGACGCGTGCGTTGCGCAACAAGCTGGGCGAGGCGCAGGCGCTCTTGAAGGTGGTGCAGGCCGAATGCGCGGCGCTGGAGCGCGCGACGCTGGACGCCGACGATCAACCCGGCGCGCGCCGGCGCGGCATCGAATGGGTGAGTGGCAAGCGCGTCGTCTATGTCGGTGGAAGGCCGAATTCGAACGCGGTGCTGAAGGCGCTGGTCGCGACGGCGGGCGGTGAGCTGGTCGTCCACGACGGCGGCATCGAGGATCGCAAGGGGCTACTCGCGGCCGCGCTGCCTAACGCGGATGTGGTGCTCTTTCCCGTCGACTGCATCGATCATGATTCGATGAGCATGCTGAAGCGCGTTTGCGAGCGGCATGGCGTCGAGTATTCGCCGCTGCGCACGGCGAGCGTCGCGAGCTTCGTGGAATTCGTCGCGCGGCTGACCGCGAGCGCGCAGAACGCGCATACGAGCGCGCCGCCGCCCTCCGCGTTCTGCCTGCGTCACGGTTAAGGCTTGAGCAACTGCGTGAGCGATTCGATCTGCCCGGCGCAGGCCGCTTGCGCCTGCGCTTCGACATCGCGATAAAGCCGGACGATGCTCTCGCCGACCGGCGTCAGCACGCAGCCGCCGCCGCTTTGGCCGCCTTGCTCGGAAATGGTCGCGGGCGATTTGAGCGCGCGATTGAGCTCGTCGATGAGCAGCCACGCACGCCGGTACGACATGTCGAGACTGCGCGCCGCCGCCGATATCGAGCCGTGCTTGTGCACCGCCTCCAGCAGCGAAACCTTGCCCGGACCGATCGCGATCGTTTCGCCTTTCGTGATGCGCATGCGAAAGCGCACTTCGGCGGGCTGGTTCGCCGTGTCAGTGACCTTTGCGCTTTCGGTGGTTTTCTGGGTCGTCGCCATGCCCGAGAGAATACACGAAGGAAATCGGACGGGCGTTTCAGGGCGGAGCCGTCGGCGTTATCGGTTGTCCGGATAGCAGAAAGCGTAATCCTCGCATCCGGGACAGCCCGGCGCGCAGGTCGGCGCTTCACCTCGCGCGTGCGCGACTTCCTGCGCGAGAAACTTCTTCCAGCGCAGATTCGCGACATTGCGCGCGACGAGATCGGGATAGTGACGCCCGAGCATGTCGGTGACGTCGTCGCGTCCGGCGAGGCCGAGATCGCGCCACAGGTGATCGGGCCGCAGCGACGCGGCGGAAATGATCGCCGCGAGACACAGCGCGTCTTGCCGATGCCGCGTCGCCGTGCGGTCGTGCCACATCAGAAGGCCGCGCAGATCGCGCACGAACGGCCACTGCGCCGACCACAGCATCGCGACCGGAGGACGGTCGATCTTCGCGCCGGGAAAATGCCGGCCGATGAGCCGCGATAGCGCGGCGGCGTCGAGGCCGAGCAGAAGCAGATCGCCCGATTCGACGCGCGCGCCGATGAGCCGCGCGAACAGCACGGAATCGGGCGCATCGGGATGTGCGGCGTGCACGAGCAACGCACGCGCTGATTCGTTCATCGATGCGATGTGCCCAGCACGTGCGCATCCACGCGCACGAGGCGCTTCATGTGGCGCGGCGCGTGGACGGTGTCGGCGCCCGACACGAGCACCGGCAAGCCGTCCTCGACGCCGAGCTCGCGATCCGCGCATTCATACGCGATGATCACCTGCGCGCCGATCGGCGTATTGAACAGCTCGTGCCATGAAAACGTCACGGCATAGCCGTCGTGCGCGTGCGCGAGAAACACGGTGCGCTTGAAATCCGTGTTGTCCGGGCGGCGCACGCCCGCCGCGTCGAGCAGCGCGCGCAACTGCACGCCGCGATAGCTTCCCATCGGACGGATGTAGCGGCCCGTCGAAAAGCACACGAGATCGAACGGCTCGATGCTCGCGCACGCGAATTCGCGCAATGCGGCAAGATCGAGCGTGAGCGGCCTTTGCACCGCGCCGCCGATCTCGACGACAACGGGTTGAGCGGCGATCGACGGCGAAGGAATCGAGTATGCGAGGTCCATGAATGTGGCCTTGAGCAGCGTTATGTCTCCGAATATATGACGACGTCCGGCCCGATGCCATGTTTCTCGCGGCATATCGGACATGATCTTCGGCTTATCGACGGGAGAAGCGCATGAATCGGCGCGTGATGGCGGCAATCGCGGTATCGGTTTTCCTCGCGGCGTGCGGCTCGGTCGCGCCCGGCACGACCGCGCAGAAAGTGCCGCTCGCGGGCACGCCGAACGGCGTCGCGGTGCGCGATTCGGACGGCGCGGTGTTCGTCACCGATGACAGGACCAACGCCATCGTGATGACGACGCATATCGGCGACGAGGACGCGCCCGCGTTCTCGGTCTATGCGCGCATTCCGGCGGCCGCGGGCGAGCGGACCGGTTTGAGCCAGATCGCGTTCGCGCCGAACGGACATCTGCTCGTCGAGCAATTCGGCTTCGGCACGGCAGCCGCGGTCTTCGATGTCGCGCCGAGCGGCCAGGTCGCGCTCGCGTCTGACACGAATTCCGCGCGGCGGCGTCTCGGTCTGCTCGTGCTCGACAGCGGCACCTTTCTGTCGAGCTGGTTCGTGAAGGAAGGCAGCGCGCCGGCCGAAGGCGGCGTCAGCGTGATCACGCGCGGCACGGCGCCCCGGCAGATGATCGAGCGCGACATCGTCACCGGATTGGGGAAGCCCGTCGGGCTCGCGGCCGTCGGCGACATGCTCTACGTCAGCGATCAGGCCGCGAATCGCATCTACAAAGTGGATTTGCAGGCGGCGCGGGCGGCGAGCGCGCCCGTGCCCGCGAGCGATGTCTTCGCGACCGTCGATGCGCCCGACCTGATGGCCGCGACGCCCGACGGCACGCTCTACACGAAGTGCGGCGCGCATGCCGTCTGCGGCTTCTCGAAGCGCGGCCGTGCCACCGTGGTCGCCGACGGTTTCGAAGCGCCGCGCGGCGTCGCGGTGGATGTCGCGCGCAAACGTCTGATCGCGGTGGACCGGTCGAGCGCGCCGGACAAGCCGAGCGCGCTGCGGGTAGTGCCGATCAAATGACGACGCTTCAGCGCGGCGACGACCAGCCCTTGTAGCTGCCGACGTTCTCGCGCGTGACGAGCGTCGAGGGCAGCAGGATCGTCGTGCTGCTCGGCTTCTTGCCGTTCATCAGGTCGTAGCCGACGCTCACCGCCTGCTGCGCCATCGCCCACGGATCCTGGCTCGCTGAAGCCTGGACCATCGTGTCGGACTTGAGCGCCGTTTCGATATCGGGCGCGCCATCGACCGACGTGATCACGATGTTGTTCCGATGCAATTGCTTCGCCGCGAGGTCGGTGCCGATCGCTTGCGGATCGTTGATCGCGAACACGCCGTCGAGTTTCGGGAAGCGCGTGAGATAACCCTGCATCGCGTTCATGCCGCCTTCGCGCGAGCCTTTCGCGTCCTGATCGTCGGACAGGATCTTGATGCCCGGATTTTTCGCGAGCACGGTCTTGCAGCCGTTCACGCGATCGATCACCGCCGATACCTGCGGCCCGTTCTCGATCACGACGTTGCCCTTGCCGTTGAGCTTCTTCGCCAGAAAATCGCAGGAGATTTCGCCGGCCTGCACGTTGTTGGTCTGCACGGTCGCGTCCGCGCCCGCCGCCGCGACATCGACCGCGATCACGACGATGCCCGCCTTCTGCGCTTTCTTCACCGCCGGCTCGATCGCCTTCGGATCGACGGCGTTGAGCAGAATCAGATCGACGTGCGCCGAGATGAAGTTGTCGATCTGCGTGAACTGCTTGTTCATGTCGTAGTCCGACGACACCGCCTGCACCTTGGCGTTCGGGTTGATCGACTTGGCCTTCGCTTCCGCGCCCCGCGCGATGGTGACGAAGTACGGGTTGCCGAGCGAGCCGACCGTGATGCCGACGGACTTCAACTGCTTGTCGGCGGCGTGCGCGGACAGCGACAGGGTGAATCCGAGAGCGAGTGCGACGCTGGCGAAAAGCTTATTGTGTTTGCGCATGTTGTTGTCTCCAGTTGGTCCTTTTTTCGAGAGCGGGCGCACGCGGACCGAGTGCGCCCGGATAGCGGGAATCAGGTGCGAGCCGAGCCGCGCTGACGGTAACGATCGAGCGCCACCGCGCCGATGATCACGAGGCCCTTGATGATGTATTGCCAGATATCCGACACGCCGAGCAGCACGAGGCCGTTCGTCAGCACCGCGATGATGAGCGCGCCCACCAGCGTGCCGACGATCGAACCCACGCCGCCGACGAAGCTCGTGCCGCCGAGAATCACCGCGGCGATCGCATCGAGTTCATACGACTGGCCGAGCTGCAAACCGTTCGCGGCATAGAGACGCGCGGCGGACATCACCGCGCCGAGACCCGCGAGCAAGCCCGAGATCGCGTAGACGAAGAGCTGGATGCCCCACACCTTGATACCCGAAAGACGCGCCGCCTCCGGATTGCCGCCGACCGAATAGATGCGCAGGCCGAGCACCGTGCGGCGCAGGACGAACCACGACACGATCACGACCGCAATCGCGATGATCACGAGCCAGGGCACGCCGAAGAGCGTGTCGTTGCCGATGAACGCGAACGACAGTTGCGGATTGAAGATGGTCGTGTCGTGGCCGATCAGCCGCGCGATGCCGCGCACCGCGGTGAGCGAGCCGAGCGTCACGATGAACGGCGGCAGTCTCAGGAGCGCGATCAGGAGGCCGTTGACGACGCCGAAGCCGAGACCGACTGCGAGCGCGGCCGGAATGCCGAGCCATCCCCAGCCCGGAATATTCGACGCGAGTAACGCGGTGACCGCCGCCGCCGACAGCACCGAGCCGACCGACAGGTCGATGCCGCCCGTGAGAATCACGAAGGTCATGCCCGCCGCGAGCACGATATTGATCGATGCCTGCTGCGTGACGATCGACAGGTTCTGGAAGCTGAAGAAGCCGTCCGTCACGACGCCGAAGCCGATGCACAGCAGGATCAGGACGGGCAGCATGCCCGCGGTTCGCATCAGCACCTGCATGCGCTCGCGATGTTCGATGCGGTTCTGTCGTTGCGTTGTGCTTTCCGCCTTCGCAACCGGCGTGGTGCCCGTGTCGTGGTGTTTCGTCGTGTTAGCCATGTCTCTCTCCAGATTCCTTGGTGTCTTACGCCGCCTGATCGAGCGCGACCTTCGAGCCCGTCGCCAGTTCGATGATCCCTTCCTGCGAAATCGGCTTGCCGGAATGGCCGCCGAGTTCGCCCGCGATTTCGCCTTCGCGCATCACGAGCACGCGGTCCGCCACGCCGATGACTTCCGGCAGCTCGCTCGAGATGACGATCACGCCGACGCCCGAGCGCGCGAGATCGTTGATGATTCGATAAATCTCCGACTTCGCACCGATATCGACGCCGCGCGTCGGCTCGTCGAGGATCAGCACGTCGGGCTTCGTTTCGAGCAGACGCGACAGCAGCACCTTCTGCTGGTTGCCGCCCGACAGCGCGCCCACGTTCACGCGCATGTTCGGCACGCGGATGGTGAGCGCGGCGATCGCGTCCTTCGCACGCGTGTTGCCGCGCGGCAGATCCATCACGCCCGCTTTCGCATCGCGTCCGGCGACCGTGATGTTGATGTTGTCGCGCACGCTCATGTCGAGGAAGAGGCCCTGGCCCTTGCGGTCCTCGGTGAGATAGACGAGGCCCGCGTCGATCGCGTCGCGCGGCGTGCGCAGCTTCACCGGCTTGCCGTGCATCGACACTTCGCCGCGCGCCTTTTCCTCCGCGCCGAAGATGAGGCGCGCAAGCTCCGTGCGGCCCGCGCCGACGAGTCCCGCGATGCCCAGCACTTCGCCCTTGTGCAGGTCGAGGCTGCATCCTTTCACGCGATTGTTGTCGGCGATATCGCGCACGGACAGCACGACGTTGCCCGGATCGTAGGGCGCGTGCTGCTTCTTGTAGAAGCCGGAGATGTCGCGGCCGACCATCATCTTCACGAGGCTGTCGGCGGACAGTTCCTCGCGCATCAGCGTGCCGACGTACGATCCGTCGCGCAGCACCGAGACGCGATCCGACAGCTCATAGATCTCCGCCATCCGGTGGCTGATGTAGATGATCGCGATGCCCTCCGCGCGCAGCGTGCGCACGAGCTCGAAGAGACGATCGGTTTCGCGCGAGGAAAGCGGCGTGGTCGGCTCGTCCATCACGAGGATGCGCGCATGTGCATGCACGGCGCGCGCGATTTCGACCAGTTGCCGCTCCGCGATCGACAGATCGCCGACGAGCGTATGCGGCTTGAAGCTCGCGCCGAGGCGCTTGAGCACATCCTCGCAGCCGCGCTCCATGCCTTTGCGATCGACCAGCCTGTTGCGCCGCAGCTCGCGTCCCGCGTGGATGTTCTCCGCGACGGAAAGGTTCGGCGCGAGGCTCAGTTCCTGATAGATCACCGCGACGCCGAGCGCGCGCGCGGCGAGCGGCCCGTCGATGGTGACCGGCTTGCCGTCGATCAGAATCTGGCCGCCCGCGTCGGCCTGATACGCGCCCGACAGAATTTTCATCAGCGTGGACTTGCCCGCGCCGTTTTCGCCCATCAACGAATGCACTTCACCGGGATAGACGGACAGGCGCACGTCGTTGAGCGCGCGCACGCCGGGAAAGGTCTTGCTGATGCCGCGCATTTCCAGAAGCGGCGTTCGGGTGGAAGGGTCATGCGGCATGGTTCACCTCTTGGGTTTTGATGCCCGCGTGGCGAATCGCCGCGCGCGGTGAGAAGTTGAAGAACATCGGCAACGTGGCCGCGCCGATCGCGCCCGCATCCGGACCGAAGGAGCCGCGCACGAGCGTCGGGGTGCCGCGCGCTTCGGGCGCGTTGGCGGCGAGCGTCGTCGAGAGGCGCTTGACGAGCTGGTCGAGCAGGCCGCCGTCGATATCGGCGTCGATCACGACCATCGGCACGTCGAGCACGCAGAGCGTCGCGCGCAGGGCGGGCGCGAGCGCCTCGATGCAGTCGTCGATCCATTCGTCGACAGCCGGAAGACGCTGCTCGATGCACGCCTGCAGGTCGATGCGGTTGTCCGCCGCCGCGCCGCAGTAGTGGAGATGCCGCACGAGCGCGTTCAGCGACGCGCGCGACAGCAGGATGTCCCACGGTCCCGCGGGTTGCGGCGCGGACGGCAGGCGGCTCGGCGGCACGGGAATCACGCCGATGTCGCCCGCATTGCCCGACGCGCCGCGCAGACAGTCGCCGTTGATCGCGATGCCGCCGCCGATCGCCGAGCCGAGAAAGAGATAAACGAAGTCGTCGCAGCGGCGGCCGTGACCGTAGAAGAGTTCGGCGGTCGCGGCGGCGTTGCCGTCGTTTTCGCTGAAGACCGGCAGCGAGAGCGCGCGGCTGAGTTCATCGGCGAAATCGGTCTCGTCCCAGGCGCGGAAGGTTTCGGCGGGCAGGCCGAGTTCGCGCAGCCAGCTGCCGAGATTGAAGGGCTGCGCGATGCCGACGCCCGCCAGCCGCTCGCGCTCCGGGGCCGAGAGCAGGCCGAGCATCTTCGCGATGTCGCGCCGCACGATCTCCAGCGCCTCGGCCGGATGCGGCAGCACGGCATCGAGTGCGCTGCGCGCGAGCACGTCGCCGGCGAAATTCACGAGCACCGTCTCGATGCCCGTGCGATCCAGCCGCACGCCGATACCGAACGCGCCGCGCGGATCGAGCCGGATCAGCGACGCGGGCTGGCCGCGCTGGCCTTCGAGACGGCGGCCGGTGTATTCGATCAGTCCCGCATTTTCCAGCGACTCGACGATGCTGCCGACCGCCGTGCTCGTGAGATTCGCGTGACGCGCGAGTTCGGCTTTCGATGCCGGCTCGGCGCGCCGCAGCGCCTGCAACAGCAGGCGCTCGTTGTACCGGCGCACGGTTGCGGAGTTGCTTCCTCTGCCGCTTGGGGATTTCACGCGCTGTCTCCGAAGGACGGCCATCGAGTCGCGGCCATTAATTAAATCAAGTTGATTTATTTAAGACTGACGGCGCGTCGAAGTAAAGGAGGGAAATCCCGGAGCTGCTTTTTTAAGCACGTTTTGAAGAGGCGATCGCATGAGGCGCGATGCTCTGAGGACGCAAATCGCGGACCCGGTGCGCTTCCACACTAGGCGATGCAATCGACAGTGCCAAGCCGCGCGCCGATGCTTTCCGGCGAGCTTACGGCCGGCGATAAACCAGCTTTCGACGGGCGGCGCCAGGCGAAGCGCCGGGCGGAACGTTGTGCTATCGTCGGCGACACTTTTCGACACTTCCTTCGTCGCTTCATGTTCTCGATTTCCCAAGCCACGCACGCCAGCAAGGCCGCGCAATACGACGACCTGCTGCAGCAAGCCCGCGCGCTCATCGCCGATGAAACTGACTTCATCGCCAATGCCGCGAATTTTTCGTCGCTCGTCTATCACTCGCTGCCCGATCTCAACTGGGCCGGCTTCTATCGCTTCGATGGCACGGAGCTCGTCGTCGGGCCGTTTCAGGGCAAGCCGGCGTGCGTGCGCATCGCGCTCGGACGCGGCGTCTGCGGCACGGCGGCGCGTGAGCGGCGCACGCAGGTCGTGCCGGACGTGCATGCGTTTCCCGGGCATATCGCGTGCGATTCGGCGTCGCGTTCGGAGATCGTCGTGCCGCTCGTCGCGAGCGATGGCACGCTGATCGGCGTATGGGATGTGGACAGCCCCGTGCCGAACCGCTTCGACGATGAAGACGCGCTCGGCATGGAAGCGCTATGCACGGCTTTCGTCGCGCTCGCGTGGGGCAAGCAAACGGAGCGCTGACATGTCCACCGGGCCGACCGATAACGGCGTCGTCACGATTGCGAGCGCGCAAGGGGCCGTCGCGACCGCCGACAAACTCGAAGCGCTGATCCGCGCGCGCGGACTGATGCTCTTCGCGCGCATCGACTTCAGCGGCGACGCCGCCCGCGCCGGCCTCGCGATGCCGCCGAGCCAGTTGCTCGTGTTCGGCAATCCGCAGGCGGGCACGCCGCTGATGCAGGCCGTGCCGACCGCCGCGCTCGATTTGCCGCTCAAGGTTTTGTCGTGGGAAGACGCGGACGGCCGCGCGTGGCTCTCCTATAACGCGACGGAATATCTGCGCGCGCGTCACGGGCTCGACGCCGACGCGATGAAGCCCGTGAGCGGCGTGGCCGCTCTCGTGGAGGCGGCGGCGCGCTGACAATTTGGCGTCATCGGCGGCCGGACGCCTACGTCTACAATGAGACGTTTTCCTTCCGTCTCGATATTCCATGACGAGCCTTGTCCGCCGACGCCTGCTTGCCGCCTGCGCCCTGAGCGCTTGCGCGTTCGCGCGTGCGCGCGATGTGCGCGCGGCGTCCGACAAGGCGACCGTCGCGCTCGTCATGAAGTCGCTGAACGATCCCTTCGTCACGTCGATGATCGAAGGCGCGCGCAATTACCAGCGGCATTACGCGTCGCAACTCGATCTCGCGACGAACGGCACGCTCACAGACAACGACGTGGCCGGGCAGATTCACATCGTCGAAACGCTGATCGACGCGAAAGTCAACGCGATCGTCATCGCGCCCGCGGATTCGAAGGCGCTGCTGCCCGTGGCCGTGAAGGCGATCGGCGCGGGCATCATCGTGATCGCGATCGACAATCCATTCGACGAAGCCGCGCAGGACGCGGCGAACATCACGATTCCGTTCGTCGGGCCGGATAGCCGGCGCGGGGCGAAGCTCGTCGGCGCGTATCTCGGCTCGAAGCTGAAGGCGGGCGACGAGGTCGGCATCATCGAGGGGCCGTCGAACGATCTCAACGCGCAGCAGCGCACGCTCGGCTTCAAGGATGCGATGAACGCGGCGGGCATGCGCATCGCCGATTCCGACGGCGGCGACTGGACCGCGGCGAGCGGCAAGTCGATCGCGTTGCAGATGCTCTACGCGCATCCGGATGTGCGCGGCCTGCTCTGCGCGAACGACAATATCGCGATGGGCGCGATCGACGCGATCCGCATCGCCGGCAAGAAGGGCCGCGTGCTGGTGACGGGGTACAACAATATCGACGCCGTGCAGCCGATGCTCGACGACGGCCGCCTGCTCGCGACGGTCGAGCAGTTCGGCGCGCGGCAGGCGGTGTTCGGCGTGGATGTCGCGGTGAAGGCGCTGCTCGAAAAGCGGCGGCAAAGGGATTTGTCGCCGTATATGGAGACGCCGGTTCAGCTGGTGACGAAGGGGCAGGCGAAGGGGTTTCGGTTCGGGGCGTCGTGAGAGGGCTTTAGCTTGCCTGGCCGGCCTTCCCCAACAACCCCCGCGCCGCAAGACTCTGATACAACGCCCTCACCCCAAACGTCCACGGCTCGATCTCGGTCGACAACCTCACCGTATTGACCAGCGCCCCGAGGCTCGGCGTCGAGATCGTCACGACATCGCCGAGATGATGCGTGAACCCGCCGCCTTCTGTATCGCGATCCTTGATCGGCGAGAACATCGTGCCGAGGAACAGCATGAAGCCGTCCGGATACTGATGATGCGCGCCGTGCGTCTGCGTGACGAGATCGGCCGGATCGCGGCTGATTTCGCTCATGTGGCTCACGCCTTCGAGCACGAAGCCATCGTCCGCGCCTTCGATGCGCAGCGACAGGCTCGAAGCGCGCACCGAATCCAGCGTGAAGCGTTCATCGAACAGGCGCACGAAGGGGCCGATCGCGCACGACGCATTGTTGTCCTTCGCCTTGCCGAGCAACAGCGCGCTGCGGCCTTCGATATCGCGCAGATTAACGTCGTTGCCGAGTGTCGCGCCCACGATCTCGCCGCGCGCATTCACCGCGAGCACGATCTCCGGCTCCGGATTGTTCCATTGCGATGTCGGATACAGGCCGACGTCCGCGCCGAATCCCACCGACGACATCGGCTGCGACTTCGAAAACACCTCCGCGTCCGGCCCGATGCCGACTTCCATGTATTGCGACCACGCGCCGCGCCGCTCCAGTTCGGCCTTCAGTTTCGCCGCGCTTTCCGAACCCGGCTTGATCTTCGACAGATCCGCGCCGATCAGCTTGTTGATCGTGTCGCGCACTTCCTGCGCGCGGCTCGCGTCGCCGCCGGCCTGCTCCTCGATCACGCGTTCCAGCAGACTCACCGCGAACGTGACGCCGCACGCCTTCACGGCCTGCACGTCGCAGGGCGCGAGCAGGCGTGCGGCATCGGCGGAACCGTCGAGCGTCGCTTGCAGCAGATCCTGAACGTTGCCGAGATGCTCGCCTTCGGCATTGCGGGCGATGTCGAGTACATCGGCGCTGTCGAAGAGATCGGCGGTCGTCGGCGCGGCGCGCGTGATGTCGAACACTTCGCCACGACGCACCGCGACGACGGCCGGACCGTTCACGGGCGCGGGACGCCACACACGGCCGATCAGCACGGCGTCGGCGAAATCTTCGGGCAGAAAGGAGGAGACGTTGACGGTTTGCATGTAGGCGAATGACGGGCGGGAAAGGAAAACCGATCGTAGCCCGCGTGCGTGGCAGTGTCCATCAGGTTGATTAATTATCCAACCTGTTGGAATATTCGCACATGGAAAAAACCTACGACGTCCCCGCGCTGCGCCGCGCGAGCGACATTCTCGAAGCGCTCGCCGCCGCCGCGAAACCGGTGCGCGCCGCGTCGCTCGCCGAAGAGACCGGACTCTCGCGCAGCACGCTCTATCTGATGCTCGAAACGCTCGCGCGCATGCAATGGATCGAAAAGCACGACGACGGCTACATGATCGGCGTCGGCCTCTTCGAGCTCGGCAACGCGTACGTGCGTCACGACAAGTTGCAGGCCGCGTTTCGCGAAGGCGCGGGCGCGTTCATCAACAAGCACAACGAAGTCGTGCAGCTCGCGGTGCTCGACGGCGTGCAGGTGGTCTATATCGCGCGGGAGGATGCGCATCGTCCGGTGCGGCTCGTGTCCGATCTCGGCTCGCGTCTGCCCGCACACTGCTGCGCGCTCGGCAAGGCGCTGCTCGCCGGAATGGCCGATGAAACCGTGATCGAACGTCTTCCCGAGCGTCTCGAAGCAGTAACGCCGCGCACCATCACGCGGCGCGCGGCGTTGTTACGCGAACTCGCGTCGATCCGCGCGAGCGGGCTCGCCGTCGAGCGCGAGGAAGTCGCCGAAGGTCTTGCGTGTTTCGCGGCCTATGTCGGGATGACGCCGGCGGGCAAGCGCGTCGCGGTATCGACGAGCGTGCCGATCGGCCGGCTCGATCCGAAGCGTGAAAAGCAGATTTCGATCGGCATCGTGCAGCTTGCGTCTCACTTGCGCGCGTCGCTCTGACGATGCGATGCGCGCGCGTCCACGCGGCCCGCCGAGGTGGCAAAGCGCGCCTCGATCGATGCCATTTCCTTCTCCGCATGCAACGGCGCCGCCGCGTGCGCCGCGTGCGCCGCGATCAGCACGTCGCAGCGAGCGTGTGAGCAGACCACGTCGCGCAGACGCGCTTCGCCGTGACGCCAGCCGGTATCCGCTTCGCCGCCGAGCACGATGAGATCCGCGCCCGCCGCTTTCGCCTCCTTCGCGATCAGCTCGCCGACGCTCGTGCCGTCGAGCGGCTGCGTGATGCTGCGCGCGACGCCGTCGATGCCCGCGCTGTCGATCAGGCGCGCCGCATAGCGTGTGACGGCCCGCGCGTGATCGTCGATGACATCGAGCGTGTCGCCCGGATTGCTGTCGGCGGTGACGATGGCCCACCACGGCATCTGATCGACGATATGCAGCGCCGTGAGCCGCGCATTGCATGCGCGGGCGCGCGTGATGGCGGTGGTCAGGGCGCTTTCGCTGAGGCTCGTGCCGACCGCGACGAGGATGTGCTTGTACATGGTGTGTCTCCGGTGTGGTTCGCTCAGACCGGATGATCGGCGCCCAAAGTTAGCCGCGAATGAGCGCGAGCCTGCATCTTTTACAAAGGAACTTAACAATCGCGCGACCGGGCTTCGGGGTGCGGTTTTCGCGCTTTCCATGCCAGCCCGCACACACGTTCGGTTTAAACGGCATCGCGCTTCCCGGGGAATGGTGTTTGCTTCCCGTCGCCCGAATGCTTTTGCACGAGCGGCATTCGCGCATACCACGCGCAAGTTCAGCCTGCGGTTCCGCCCGGCGTTCGTCGGGATCCATCCGAAAGTGAGCGGCGATGTCAGATCGAGACGACTCCGATACCCAAGACGACGAGCGCGAAGACGAGCGCGCGTCCTCGCACGGCGATGCAGCCGATAAAGACAAAGACGCGAAAGACGACGAGAAGAAGCCCGGAAAAAAGCCCGGCAAGAAGCCGCTCATCATTCTGGGCATCGTGGTCGTCGTGCTGGCGATCGGCGCATTCGTCTGGTGGTTCCTGACGCGCAATCAGGTCAGCACCGACGACGCCTACACCGACGGCGACGCCGTCACGATCGCGCCGAAGGTGTCGGGCTATGTCGTGACGATGAACATCGACGACAATCGCTTCGTGCATCAGGGCGATCTGCTCATCAAGATCGATCCGCGCGATTATCAGGCGCAACTCGATCAGGCCAGCGCGCAACTCGGACTCGCGCAAGCGCAACTGCATGCATCGGAAACGCAGCTCGAAGTCGCGCGCGTGCAGTATCCCGCGCAACTCGCGCAGGCCCAGGCGCAGGAACTCACGGCGCGCGCCAATCTCGTTCAGGCGAGCGCGGCTTACGAGCGTCAGCATTCCGTCGATATTCGCGCGACCTCGCAACAGAACATCGACACCGCCGACGCTCAGCAGAAAAGCGCGCAGGCGAACGTCGCGCAGGCGCGCGCGCAGGTGCGCACGGCGAGCCTCGTGCCGCAGCAGATCGCGCAGGTGCTCGCAACGGTCGAGGAGCGGCGTCAGCAGGGGCGTCAGGCACAGGCGCAGGTCGAGGCGGCGCGACTGAATCTCTCGTACACGGAACTGCGCGCACCGGCCGATGGCTGGATCACGAAGCGCAACGTGCAATTCGGCACGTTCCTGCAGGCGGGCACGTCGATTCTCACGCTCGTCACGACGCGCGTCTGGGTCACCGCGAACTTCAAGGAATCGCAACTGGATCGGATGCAGCCGGGCGACAAGGTCGATATCGATGTCGATGCATATCCCGCGATGAAGCTGCACGGTCATGTCGACAGCGTGCAGCTCGGCAGCGGCTCGCGCTTCTCCGCGTTCCCCGCCGAAAACGCGACGGGCAACTTCGTTAAAATCGTGCAGCGCGTGCCGGTGAAGATTCTCATCGACGATGGGCTGAAGCCGGGCACGTCGCTGCCGCTCGGATTGTCCGTGGTGCCGACCGTCATGCTGCGGCATTGAAACCATGAGCGATACCACCGCGCAACACGATCACAGCGGCTGGAAGCCGAGCGCGAATCCGTGGCTGATCGCGGTCGTCGTGACGCTCGCGGCGTTCATGGAAGTCCTCGACACGACCATCGTGAACGTCGCGCTGCCGCACATCTCCGGCACCATGTCCGCGAGCTACGACGAAGCGACGTGGACGCTCACGTCCTATCTCGTCGCGAACGGCATCGTGCTGCCGCTGTCCGCGTACTTCTCGAAGATACTCGGACGCAAGCGCTATTTCCTCATCTGCATCGCGGCGTTCACCGTCTGCTCATTCATGTGCGGCATCGCGACGAATCTCGGGCAACTCATCATCTTTCGTATCCTGCAGGGCTTCTTCGGCGGCGGCCTGCAGCCGAGCCAGCAGTCGATCATTCTCGATACCTTTCCGCCCGAGCAACGCGGCCGCGCGTTCTCGATCTCGGCGGTCGCGATCGTCGTCGCACCCGTGCTCGGCCCGACGCTCGGCGGCTGGATCACCGATAACTTCACGTGGCGCTGGGTCTTTCTCATCAACGTGCCGGTGGGCGTGCTGACGACCATCGCGGTGACGCAGTTCGTCGAAGACCCGCCGTGGGAAAAGCGGCAGGACCCGAAGAAGGTGGGCATCGACGTGGTCGGCATCGGGCTGATCGCGCTCGGGCTCGGCTGTCTGCAAGTGTTTCTCGATCGCGGCGAGGACGACGACTGGTTCTCGTCGAACTTCATCGTGACGTTCGCGGTGCTCGCGGCGGTGGGTATCGTCGGCGCGACGGTGTGGCTCCTGTACGCGAAGAAACCCGTGGTCGATCTGCGCGTGCTGAAGGACCGCAACTTCGCGCTCGGCTCGGCGGCGATCGTCGGCTTCGCGTCGGTGCTTTACGGCAGCGCCGTCCTGATACCGCAACTCGCGCAACAGCAACTCGGCTATACCGCGACGCTCGCCGGTCTCGTGCTGTCGCCCGGCGCGATATGCATCGTGTTTCTGATTCCCATCGTCAGCAAGCTGATGAACGTGATCCAGACGCGTTTTCTCGTGGCGTTCGGTTTCTTTCTGATGGGATGCGCGTTGCTGTATTCGCATCATCTCGTGCCCAACATCGACTATGTCACGCTGACGAAGATGCGCAGTGCACAGTCCATCGGCATCGGTTTTCTGTTCGTGCCGGTGACGACGCTCGCGTATCTGTCCTTGCCGAAGTCGATGAACAACGATGCGTCCGCGCTCTTCACGATGTTCCGCAACGTCGCCGGTTCGATCGGCATATCGCTCGCGACCGCGATGATCCGCGAGCGCACGCAGGCGAACATGGCGCATATGGTCGAGCATCTGACGCCGCTCAATCAGCCCTACAACGAAGCGGTGCAGCGCATCGCGCGCACGCTGATGGACTCCGGCCAGACGATGACGCAGGCGATGTCCGCGGCGACCGGCCAGATGTACAAGACGCTCGTTTCGCAGGCGACGATCCTCGCGTATCTCGACGTGTTCGCTGCGTGCGCGATCTTCGCGTTCCTGTTCATTCCGCTGACGTTCTTCTTTTCGCCCGTGAAGGCGTCCGGCCAGGCGGGAGGGCATTGAGATGAGACTACGTCACAGTATGCCGATGCTCGCGCTCGCACTGAGCGCCTGCGCGGTCGGCCCCGACTACACGCCGCCGAAAGCCGATGTCCCAGGCGACTGGAGCGACACGCAGCGTGCGCAGAACGCGCCGGACGATCCGCGCGTGCCGCATGCGGATTCGCCATCGACGGCGCAGACTTCGGCCGATCCCGATCCGCGCTGGTGGAAGCAGTTCGACGATCCGACGCTGGATTCGCTGATCGATCGCGCGGTCGCGGGCAATCTCGATTTGCAGAGCGCGGTGCTGCGCATCGCGGCGGCGCGTGAAGAAAGCGTGTCGGCGGCGGCGCAGGGATTGCCACAAGTCAGTGCGAGCGCGAGTGTGAAACGCCAGCAACTGGGCGTGAAAGGTTTGCTCGAATCGCAGGGCGTGTACGACCGGCTCGACAGCCTCGGCGCGAACGGCGCGCAGATTCGTCAGGGCATCGATTCCGCGACGGGCCCGGTCACGCTCTTTCAGGACGGCTTCGATGCATCGTGGGAACTGGATCTCTTCGGTCGCGTGCGGCGCTCGGTCGAATCGGCGAATGCGCAGACGCAGGCCGAAATCGAAAGCCGCAACGATGCGCTCGTGTCGCTCGAATCCGAAGTCGCACGTACGTACGCACAGTTGCGCGGCGCGCAGACGATCAAGCAGATCACGCTCGCCGAAATCGACGCCGAGCAACAGATTCTCGACCTCACGCGCGAACAGGCGCGCGTCGGCCTGACGAGTCAGCAGGACGTGCAAAGCGCGAGCGCGCAAGTCGGATCGTTGCAGGCGCAACTGCCGACGCTCGATGCGCAGATCGCACAGGCGCTGAACGGCCTCGCCGTGCTGACCGGCAGCGCGCCGGGCACGCTCGACGCGGAACTGTCGGATGCGCGCGCCGTGCCGCCCGTGCCGCCGACGGTGCCGGTCGGCTTGCCATCGACGCTCGCGCGGCGGCGTCCCGATATCCGTCGGGCCGAAGCGCAACTGCATTCGGCGACGGCGGAAGTGGGCGTCGCGGTCGCGCAAATGTATCCGGATATCTCACTAACTGGACAAGTGGGCACGCGTGCGACGAAGGCGCGCTATCTCGCGCATTGGTCGAGTCTGTTCTGGTCGATCGGGCCGAGCATTTCGCTGCCGATCTTCGAGGGCGGCGCGTTGCGTGCGAACGTACGTGTGGCGAAGGCGCAGGCGGGGCAAGCGGCGTTGCAGTATCGGCAAACCGTGCTCAATGCGTTGCAGGAAGTGGATAACGCGCTGGTCTCGTATCGCACGGAGCAGGACCGGCGCGCGGCGCTCACGCGCACCGTCGAAGCGAACCGCGTAAGCCTGCAACTCGCGACGGAGAGCTATCGCAAGGGCATCACGCCCTTCGTGACCGTGCTCGATGCCGAGCGCCAGCTTGCGCAGACGCGCGAGCAACTCGCGCAATCGACGGTCAACGTGACCACCGATCTCATCGCTGTTTACAAATCGCTCGGCGGCGGATGGCAGGGCGATGAATCCGCGACCGCGCAAAATTAACGGCGGCGCTTTTTCCAGTCGTAATCGGCGGGCGGATCGGCGACGCCGGGCTTGCCGACCGCATGCGGGTTTTCACTGCATAGCGTGACGAAGCCGATGTCGTCGCCATCGGCCTGGCGCTTGCGCAGTTCTTCCGCAAAGCGCAACGCGTCGGCGAGCGCGTTTTCATCGAACCTTTTGAAATGCGCCGCGCCCTCGATATCAGGGTTGCCGCCGAGCCAATACACGACGAACATCGTTTAGCCTCTCGTTTGGGGATGTATGCACCATCGTCACGCACGGCGATGAAGATCCTGCACGGCGCCCGTGCATCGGCGCGCCGTGACAGCCACCGGGTATTCCCGAAGTGTAACGTCGGCGAGCCGCGTGCCGCCTGACGATGACTTCCGAACGCTCGCGAGGGAATGATCGTTGCTGTCATCTCCATCCATTCCGAGGCCCAAACGATGCAACGACACGACCGTGTTTCTTCGCAAGCGCTGTGGCAGATTCCGCCGTGCGCGACGCGCCACGACGAGCCGCGCGTGCTCATCGCCGATGACGATCTGGAGGCGACCCGCGCGATCTGTCTTGCGTTGGAAGACGCCGAGTTCACCGTGCGCGCGGTGCACACGGGGCTCGACGCGGTGTCGATCGCGCGCAAATGGCGGCCGGGCGTCGTGCTGCTCGATCTGATGATGCCGCTCGGCGATGGCTGGGAAGCCGCCGAAGCGATCCGCGCGATCGATCTCTCGATGTTGCTGATCGCGCATACGAGCCGCACGGACCCGGAAGACCTGACGCGCGCGCAGCGCACCGGCTTCAACGGCTACTTCGTCAAGCCGACGGAACTCGACGGAATGATCGCGGTGCTGCGCGGCTATTTTTCGACGCGGGAAGGCGAGGGCGATCACGCATCGGTGCGCGTGCGCTGAATGACGTCGAGCTTCAGCACGAGATGATTGATATCGCGCTGAGCGTGCTCTTTCAGCATGTCTTCCCAGTACTGGCAATAGCCGGCCCAGAACGGCATCTGCGTATGCGCGGAAGCGGCTGTCGGCAGAGGATCGGGCAGCATCCTGCTCAGACGGTCGATCTCCTTGTGCTTCCATTGCAGCAGCGCGCGGCGATATCCGCGTCGCGGCGGGCACATTTCGTTCATTCTCGCGACGGCGATCGAAAAGCCTTCTGCGGGCCGCGATGCCATCTTTGTAAGTACCTCGGTCTGCGGGCGCGGGCCGCGTTCATGGCAGATGATCGCGCCGATCTGCCCAAGGATGTACATCGCTTTCGCCATTGGCGGCTCGGAATGGTCTTGCATGGCGCCTCTCGATTTATCGTTATGAGTCTTCTTGCACGGGCGCTCGAAGTTACCTCGGACTTGATGTTGATACGCTGTACTTCGCGTATTAATAAGATACCGTATTAGGACTGTTCTGAATTGTGCATCGACAAAAAGATACATTGGTACGGAATTTTTGCCGACTCGATTGATGGGATGCGCGGGATTTGCGCTGCGTGAAGTGAAACGAATGCACATATAAAGGATGCCGAATGAAATAGCGATCCGCGTGCGTATGCGACCGAATCGTGTTACACATTGACCAATCCCGATGCCATGTACGACGGCATTGCAGTCTCTCAGCGATTTCAACTCACTTTCAGCGAGCCTGAATTTGTTTGTCCGACGACTCGCGACGCTCTGGCGACTTGGCCGCGCGTTCGTGCATGAAAGCCATCAGACGCACTTGACCGACGACGGCGCGGCGATGACGCGCGTCGCGCGCTTCTTCGCGACGCATGGCGCGCGTGCCGCGCCGCTCGGCGCGGGCGTGCCCGCGCTCTCGCAACTTTCGCGCGTGCTGGAGAACGCATCCGGCGCGCTCGCGCGTCATCCCGCACTTGCCGAAACGGCGGTGCGCGTCGCGCTTTCCGAACTCGACGGACTCTTTACGCCTTACGATGCCGAACGCTTTCGCGCGGCTTGCAAGGCGGCGTTTCCCGCCACGCTGTCCTTCGAACTCACGGCGCTGAGCGACGTGCCGCTACGCTCGGGCGTCGCGGAGCAGACGCACGTCGCGCGCATCGGCGCGTTGCCCGTGCGCGTCACGCTGCTGCGCGCGGATACGCGTGCCGAACTCGAAGACGATCTGGATCTCGCGCTCGCGGCGGCGCGTTTCGCGGAACGACGCTCGGCGAAGGCGCGCGACATGCATCCGGTGGAATGGGTCCGTCGTGCGCGAGAGAGCGTCGATGCAATGATCGACCTGCGTCAGCGCGCCGCCGATCAGAGCTACCTGCGCTTCCGTCTGCGCGACGACGACCGCCTCGCCGTGCCCGAAGTGCTCTGGGACTATTGCAACGACGCCGTGCTGACCACGCGTGCGATCGAGACGGCGGCGCTATCGGATGCGGAAACGCTCGCATCGTGCGGGCTCGATCAGGCCGACGTCCTCGCGACGCTCATCGAAGCGTTCTTCGAAATGGCGCTGGGCGTCGGGCTGTATCACGCGGGACTGGATGCGGCGGGCGCGCGCGTGAGCATCGAGCCGGACACGCGCGGCCAGATCGTTCTCGAAGCCGATAACCCGATGATGATCTTCGCCGCTCACGAGCGCGATTTTCTCGTCGGCGTGTCGCATGCGCTCATGGAGGGCGATCACAAGGCGGCGGCCCGCGCGCATCTGGAGCACGGCCGGCCCGGCGCGAACGTGACGCATCACGAGGTGCGCGTCGAAGCGACGTATCGGCGGGAGGCGGAGCGTTTCGCGTCGCCGCATGCCAGGCGCGGCGCCGGCGTCGCGCATCTGTTCGGCGCGATCGGCAAGGCGCCCGCCGAGCATATGTTCAGCGCGGCACACGGGCGCATCGCGTCGCGGGCGGTGTTGTTGTCGAGAGCGGCGGAAAGGATCGAGCGCGTCGCGCAGGACATCGCGCCGGATATCGATGTATGGAAGATCGCGCGCAAGGTCATCGTGCGGCTCGCCGCGGATCAGTTGAGCTTCAGGAGCCTGGCGGCGCGTCTCGCGCATGAGGCGACGCACTGGCCGCATACGCTGCCGCGTCTGCCGTCGCTCATCGCGCACTACGCGGCGGCGACGCAACGCACGCGCGGCACGGTGTTTCGTTAGCGCGTGCCGGGGCTCATGCGCTCCGCGATCGCGCGGCACGCTTCCCTGAGCGGTGTGATGTAGGTTTCGAGCGGCGTCGCGCTCTTTCTGAATAGCGGAATGCTGACGCTCACGCAGCCGAGCGTCGCGCCGTTCGCGCCGACGATCGCGCTGCCGTAGCAGAAAATCTGCGCCTCGTTTTCCTCGCGGTCTTCCGCGTAGCCGCGCGTGTGCGTCGCGTCGAGTTCGGCGTCGAGCGCTTTACGATCGACGATCGTGTTCGGCGTGAAGCGCGCGAACGCGATGCCTTGCAGGAGCGCGTCGCGTTCGGCGGGCGATTGCGTCGACAGATACGCCTTGCCGACGGAACTCGAATAAAGCGTCACGCGCGTGCCGATGCGCGACGCCATGCGCACCGCGTGTGGACTTTCGAGCTTCTCGACATACACCATCTCCGAGCCGCTGCGCACCGCCAGATGCACGGTTTCCTGCGTCGCGTCGCGCAGCGTCTGCAAGGCGTCGGCGGCGGCGATGCGCAAATCCGAGCGCTCCCAGCTCCGGCTCGCGAGCGACATCAGACGCGGGCCGAGCGCGTAGCATCCGCCGCGTGCGCTTTCGACCACCAGCCCTTCCGCGAGCAATGCGCCTACGATGCGATACACCGTCGGGCGCGGATAACCGCTCGCGGCCGTGAGACGCGCGATGGTCGGCGGTTCGTCGGCATCGGCGATGAGTTGCAGCACCGCCATGAACTTCGAGAAGGCGGCGGTGCCGGAGGCCTTGGCGGCGTCGAGAGAAGTGGTGTCTGAAGGCATGATGCGTGAATCATGCCACGAGATAACCGCCATCGACGGGCACGATCGCGCCCGTCATGAACGACGCCGCCGGCGACGCGAGAAACGCCGTCACCCGCGCGACGTCTTCGGGCAGGCCCCAGCGCTTCATCGGCGTGCGTTCGAGGATCGCTTGCGAGCGGCCGCCGTCTTCCTGCAGCGCCTGCGTGAGCGGCGTTGCGATCCAGCCGGGCGCGACCGCATTCACGCGGATGCCGTCAGCGGCGTAGGCGATTGCGAGCGACTTCGTCAGTTGCGCGACGCCGCCCTTGCTCGCGCTGTACGCGGGCACGAGACCGCCGCCGAAGAACGTCAGCATCGACGCCGTGTTGACGATCGAGCCGCGGCTCTTCGCGAGCAAGGGGCGCGCGGCCGCGCACATGCGCATCGTGCCGCTGAGATTCACGGCGATGACGCGCTCGAACGTGTCGATGTCGTGCTCGTCGCCGCGACGGATCATGCCGGCGCAATTGACGAGCACGTCGAGCGTGTCGAGCGTTGTGAAGAGCGCGGCGGTGCTGGCGGCATCGGCAACATCGAGCGCGGCGAGTTCGATGCCATTGCCCAAGGCGTCGCGCTGGTCATCGGTCGGTGCGAGCCCCGCTGCGACGACACGCGCGCCGAGCGCCGCGAACTGCTGCGCGATGCCCGCGCCGATGCCCTGCGTGCCGCCGGTCACGACGACGGTCTTGCCCTTGAAGAGATCAGCTTGAAAAGTCATAACGGTGTGATTTATACGACGGGAACGGGCGCGGCCTGCTGCTCGGCGTCTTCGATCGGCGAACGCACGACGAACATGTAGACGAGCGCGGCGGCGAACGCGACGCCCGCGCTGATCAGGAACGCGTTCACGAACGAGTGCGTCTTGTCGACCACGAGACCGGTGATGAACGGCGCGAACGAGCCGCCGAAATAGCCGCCGAAGTTCTGGATGCTGCCGAGCGACGCGACCATGTGGCGCGGCGCCGCGACGGAAACGAGCGCCCATGCTGCGCCGCTCGCCATGTTGACGAAGAACATCGCGGCCGAGAGATAGACGATCGCGAGCGTGAGATTCGGCGTGAACGCGGCAGGCACCGTGAAGAGCGCGCCGCCGATGAGGCCCGAGCAGATCGGCCACTTGCGGCTGCGGATCGGGGCGACGCCGCGCGCCATCAGGCCATCGGCGATAAAGCCCGACGACAGCATGCCGAGCGTGCCCGCGAGATACGGAATCGTCACGACCCAGCCGGTCTTCGCGATCGTCAGATGACGCTCGTGTTCGAGATACGCGGGCAGCCACGTCAGATAGAGCCACACCATGTAGATCACGCCCATGAAGCCGAAGATCATGCCCCACGTGGTCGCCTTGCCGAAGAGGCCGCGCCATTCCGCGAAGGTCATGTTGCGTTCCGCGCGTTGCGCCGGCTCGCCTTCGGTCAGATGCGCGAGCTCATGCGCTTCGAGCTTCACGTCGCGGCGATTGCGATAGACGATGTACCAGCCGATCGACACTGCAATGCCGAGCGCGCCCATGATGACGAACATGTTGCGCCAGCCGAAGTTGAGCAGGAGCACGGTGAGGATCGGCGGCGCGAGCGCGGGTCCGATCGTCGATGACGTGACGAAAATGCCCGTCGGCTTGCCGCGCTCGCGTTGCGCGAACCATTCCGACACGACCTTCGCGCCCGCCGGAAACTGCGGCGCTTCGCCAATGCCGAGCGCGATGCGCGCCGCGAGGAACTGATGCAGGTTCGTCACGAGCCCGCCGAACAACTGCGCGACCGACCAGACGAACATGCCGAGCCCGAGCATGATGCGCGCGCCGAAGCGGTCGAGCATCACGCCGATGGGCAACTGCGAGAACGCATAGGCGAACGAGAACGCGGAGAGCAGCAGGCCCATCTGCGATGCGGAGAGGCCGAGTTCCTGCGTGACGGAATGATTGGCGATGGATAGCGTGCTGCGATCGAGATAGTTCACGATGCCCGCGAGCATCAGAAACGCGATCGCGACGATCTGAACGCGCTTCAGGCGCGGTGATTTTTCCAGCATGGTGTCTCCTCCGAATGCTCTTTTGAGTCTGCTAGAGGTGGTTTGGGAAATTAACGAATGAACTGATCGACGAAATCCGCGCCGAGACCAACCGACTCGTAGTGCTTGCGGCACATGTCGACTTTGGTGAACACGTCCTCGTAGCCGGTGTAGTTGCCGTACGGGTCGCAATAGAACATCACGCCGTTCACCTGGAAGTAGGTGATCATCTCTTCGACGTCTTCTGGCACGTAGAGCGTGTGCGTTTCACCGGGCGGCTCGAAGACGTAGCTGCCTTCGGTCGCTTCCCAGTCGTGTTCCAGATAGCGCCAGCGGCCTTTCAGCACCATGCCGTGGACGGCCTGCGGGTGACGATGGCGCGACAGCACGCCGGATTTGCGCACGCGCAAAAGGTTCATCCAGTATCCGGTCGATACGTTCAGGCACAGCGGGCGGAACCAGACGTTTTCGGCTTGCGGAACCCATTCGCGCTCGTCGACAGGAATCGCGGCAGGCACGACGATTTCCTTTTGCGCTTCTTTCGGGAAGGGAAGTTGATACGGCGTCATGGCGTCCGCCGTGGGCTTTGGCGCGCTCATCGCGTCTCCTTGTCCATATTGTGGATGATAAATTCAAATTATGGACAAATATTCTGCCTCGTTCGGATAATTGTCAAGATTCTTCATCGGATGCCGAATTCGTGCAGGACACAGCGAGATCACAGACGAAAAAAAAGCGGACCCGCACGCGGGCCCGCCTTTCGATTTCGCTCGATGAAGCTGAGCGCGTTATCGCGCCATCATCAGCATGTGCACGTTATGCATCACCCAGACCGTGCCGACGATCAGAATCAGCGACATGAGAATGGTGTACGCGAACGACATCGCATGCCAGCGCTGTCCCTTCGACGCGTTCACGTGCAGGAAGAACACCACATGCACGATGACTTGCACGGCAGCGAGCACCGCGAGCGCGACGATCGCGCTCTCGCCCCTGAACGCACCCGATGCCGCTGCCCAGAACGACGCCACGGTCAGCACCACGGCCAGCACGAAGCCGATCAGATAGCCGCGCACGGTGACGTGCGGGACATCGCTCGAATTGATATGAGCATGTGCCATCAGACGACGCTCCCGAGATAGACGAAGGAAAACACGCAAATCCAGACGATGTCGAGGAAGTGCCAGAAGAGGCTCAGGCAGGCGAGGCGACGCAGTTCGCGCTCGTTCATCCCGGGATTGCGCGCGATCTGCACCGCCAGCACGACCAGCCAGATCAGGCCGATGGTGACGTGCAGGCCGTGCGTGCCGACCAGCGTGAAGAACGACGACCAGAACGCGCTGCGTTGCGGCCCCGCGCCTTCGGCGATCAGGTGCGCGAACTCGTGCACTTCCAGCCACAGGAAGCCCGCGCCCAGCACGAACGTGACGAAGAGCCACGCGAGCGCCGCGCCCGACTTCCGGCGCGTTGCCGAGATCATCGCGAAACCGAAGGTCAGGCTGCTCGTGAGAAGCA
Source organism: Caballeronia jiangsuensis (assembly GCA_000648925.1). GTDB lineage: Bacteria > Pseudomonadota > Gammaproteobacteria > Burkholderiales > Burkholderiaceae > Caballeronia > Caballeronia jiangsuensis. The sequence continues at coordinate 107,920 of JFHF01000016.1, read as the reverse complement.
GCGCCGTTTCGTACGCGACGTCGGTCAGGTTGAACAGATCCTTGCCCGTGGGGCCGCCTGCTGTCTGCATCGCGTACATCGCGAAGGCCGCGAAGAGCGACGCGAACAGCACGCAGTCGGTCATCAGGTAGGCCCAGAAGCCGAACACCGAATGCGGCTGGTGCTCGTGCTCATGGTCGTGCGCGTGCTGCGTGGAAAGTGTCGATTGCGACATTACATTGCCTCCAGTTCGAGTTCGCGCTCCGTGGCGGACTTCTTAGGCGACTTCGGCGGACGATTGCGCTCTTCGGTCGACTTCACGGTCGCAGCCGGGATGATGAAGCCGGCGTTCTCGCGGAAGCTGTAGCCGATCACGGTCGCGGCGATGCCGACGAGACCCGCGACCGCCAGCCACCAGATGTGCCAGATCGCGGCGAAGCCGAATGCGAGCGCGAACAGACCGATCACGAGACCGGCGCTCGTATTCGACGGCATGTGGATGTCGCGGTACGGACGCGCATCGATGCGGCCGTGTTCCTTGGCATCGGCGAAATCGTCGAGTGCACGCACAGCGGGGATATTCGCGAAGTTGTAGACGGGCGGCGGCGAGCTCATCGTCCATTCGAGCGTGCGGCCGTTCCACGGATCGCCGCTGATGTCGCGATACGCGGGCTGATTGCGGCGGATGATGCTCACGACGATTTGCAGGACCTGGAACACGACGCCCAGCGCGATGATGCCCACGCCGACAGCGGCCACGATGAAGAAGGGCTGCCATGCCGGGTTGTCGTAGTGATTCAGGCGGCGCGTCGCACCCATGAAGCCGAGGATGTAGATCGGCACGAACGCGACGAAGAAGCCCACGAACCAGCAGATGAACGCGTTGCGGCCGAGCTTTTCGTCGAGCTTGAAGCCGAACACCTTCGGCCACCAGTACTGCACGCCCGCGAAGTAACCGAACACCACGCCGCCGATGATCGCGTTATGGAAGTGCGCGATCAGGAAGAGCGAGTTGTGCAGCACGAAGTCCGCGCCCGGGATGGCCAGCATCACGCCGGTCATGCCGCCGAGCGTGAAGGTGATGACGAAGCCGATGGTCCACAGTACGGGCGTCGTGAACTGCACGCGACCGCGATACATCGTGAAGAGCCAGTTGAAGATCTTCACGCCGGTCGGGATGGAAATGATCATCGTCATAATGCCGAAGAAGGCATTGACGTTCGCTCCCGAGCCCATCGTGAAGAAGTGATGCAGCCACACGAGGAACGACAGCACCATGATGCAGCACGTCGCCCAGACCATCGTCTTGTAGCCGAACAGCGGCTTCTTCGAGAAGGTCGCGACCACTTCCGAATAGATGCCGAACGCGGGCAGAACCAGGATGTAGACCTCGGGGTGACCCCAGGCCCAGATCAGGTTCAGGTAGACCATCGGGTTGCCGCCGCCGTCGTTCGTGAAGAAGTGCATGCCCATGTAGCGGTCCAGCGCCAGCAGCGCGAGCGCCACGGTCAGGATCGGGAACGTGGCCATGATCAGCACGTTCGAGCAGAACGCCGTCCACGTGAAGACGGGCAGCTTCATCCACGTCATGCCGGGCGCGCGCATCTTCACGATCGTGACGAAGAAGTTCACCGCCGTCAGCAGCGTGCCGACGCCGGACAACTGCAACGCCCAGATGTAGTAGTCCACGCCGACGCCCGGACTGAACTGCGTCTCGGAGAGTGGCGGATACGCGAGCCAGCCCGTCGAAGAGAACTCGCCGATGAAGAGCGACAGGTTGATCAGGATGGCGGCTACGGCCGTCATCCAGAACGACAGCGAGTTGATGAACGGGAAGGCCACGTCACGCGCGCCGATCTGCAGGGGCACGACGAGGTTGAAGAACGCGACCAGCAGCGCCATGGCCATGAAGAAGATCATGATGGTGCCGTGGGCCGAGAAAATCTGGTCGAAGTGATGCGCCGGCAGATACCCCGGCGAATCGAGCGCGATGGCCTGTTGCAGACGCATCATGACGGCGTCGGCGAAGCCGCGCACGAGCATCAGCCCGGCGACGACGAGATACATGACGCCGATGCGCTTGTGATCGACCGAAGTCAGATACTCGCGCCAGAGCCAGCCCCATTTGCCGAGTTTGGTGAGAAGGGCGACCGTACCGAGTGCGAGGATCGCCATGAAGACGGTCGCCCCCATGATGATGGGCTCGTGGTACGGGATCGCCTCAAGCGTTAATTTGCCGAACATGGCTTACCCCTTTGTTACACAATTTGCGCCTACGACCGAGTTGCCGTAGTTGTACTTCGCGACGATGTTGCTGAAGAGCTTCGGATCGACGGTCGAGAAGTAGCGCACGGCAACCTTCTCGCTCGGGCGCGCGACGCCGGTGTAGACGTCCATGCTCAATGCTTCGGGCGCGTTTCTGACTTGCTTGAGCCACGCGTCGAAGTCGGCGTTGGACATGGCCAGCGCGCGGAACTTCATGTCGGAGAAGCCTTTGCCGCTGTAGTTCGCCGAAATGCCCGCGTAGTCGCCCGCGTGATCGGTCAGGAGGTGCAGCTTCGTCTGCATGCCGGCCATCGCGTAGATCTGGCCGCCGAGTTCCGGGATGAAGAACGAGTTCATCACCGAATCCGACGTAATGCGGAAGTTCACCGGCGTGCCCACCGGAAACGCGAGCTGATTCACCGACGCCACGCCCAGATCCGGATAGATGAACAGCCACTTCCAGTCGAGCGCCACGACTTCGACGTTGATCGGCTTGACGCTGGATTCCAGCGGCTTGTACGGATCGAGTTCGTGCGTGGATTTCCACGTGAGGATGCCGAGGTACAGGATGATGATCGCGGGGATGATCCAGACCACGACTTCGATGGCCGTGGAGTGCGCCCACTTCGGCGCGTAGGTGGCGTTCTTGTTGGACGCCCGATAGCGCCATGCGATGAACAGGGTGAGCAGAATCACCGGAACGACGACCAGAAGCATGGTGTAAGTCGCGGTGGCGATCAGCGAGGATTCCGCTGCGCCGATCACGCCTTTCGACTCCAAAACCTCCAGCTTGCATCCCGAAAGACCGACACTGGCTATCAGCCCCGATAACAATGGCACTGCTAAACGTTGGGTATTTTCATTCATTGCATTCGCTGGTTTCTATGATCGAAGCGTCCCGGGAAGAACGCCACTGCACGGCTCTGCGCCGCGTCAGGATCATGCCACGCGCGATTTATCGCGATGGCGCGAATGTTTGGAAAATTGTTTCAGATCAAGCTGATGCGACAGGGTGTCGCGCGCGATATCACTCTTCCGGAGTGATCCGGAAGGTAGGAGAGTCTACAACGAATGGTTGACGTGGCGGGTGTCATAAAGCGTGGCTCGGCGCGGGTCAAATCATGTCGCAACGACGAAAATGATCATCCGGCGCGGCCTCATCGGCATGCGCCGTTTCCCAGAAGGCATCAGACAATATGAAGAAGAAAATCTCGATTCTCGCCGCCAGCTTGCTGGCACCTGTATTCGCCCACGCCGCATGTTCCGATTTCATGCAGACGTGGGTCGACAAATTGCATCACGGGCGGACACTCGATTCGCGCCTTGCCGTTTGCAAGGAGTGGCCGACCAACCCGGATCTCACACTTGCCGTATTGCCACTGCGGCAGAAAGGCGATAGCGACGACGAAGGAACGGACGATGTGGAAGTTCTCGTGGCCGACAGCGCTTCCGGCTCGGTGATCGCGCACGTCTACGAGCCGAACGCGATTGCTTTCGACGCTATTCGAGTGGACGACATCGAACTCGATACGGCGCGGTATCAACTGAAGCCGGGAAATCGCGCGTTCGGCGTGCGGGTCGATTACTCCGGCTCGTCGCGCGTGAGTCCCGTTGGCTGGACGTCGCTGAATCTTTATACGATCGAAGGTCAGACATTGCGAAAGCTTGTCGACCGGCTGGCCGTATCGAACTACAGCGGCGAGAACGACGGAGCGTGTGGCGGCTACTTCGATTCCACGACCCGGACGATCGACATCGGTCCTGCGGGCCGCGAGGGATACGCAGCTTTGAAGATCGCTGAAAAGTCGACCCACACGGTGAACAAGACGGTCGGCCCAACCTGCACTGACAGCGACTCGCCGGCGGTGCGCAAAAACTTCACTTTGGAATACAACAACGGACGTTACGTCGTTCCGAAGGCGCTGCGACAGGACTGAAGAAAGGCGCAACGCGTATTCCACAAGCTGCCTCGCTTCGGCTTCGCAAACGACATGAAACGCGAACCCGCTAACCCATCCGAACTACGCCGCACTGACTAGCGGCACGACGTCGCCACATCCGCATGGCGGATAGGCGTCTCGCGCGACGTTCCTTACCCTTGTCGTTAAAGCAGCAACGACAAGGGAAGGACGATGAACGTCGTCGACACACACTTCGAATCCAAAGCATCGGCCGACACGCGCGCCTGGCGCGTGCTCGGCGCCAGCACGTTCGCATTCACGATCTGCTTCGCCGTCTGGATGGTCTTCGCGATCCTCGGCATTCCGCTCAAGAAGCAGTTGCATCTCACCGATACCGAGTTCGGCCTCATCGCCGCGACGCCCGTGCTCACCGGCTCGCTGTTGCGCGTGCCGCTCGGCATCTGGACCGACCGCTTCGGCGGCCGCCCCGTGTTCTTCTGGACGATGGCCGCCACCGTCATACCGATCTGGCTGATCGGCTACGCCACCGAACTGTGGCAATTTCTCGTGCTCGGTTTGTTCGTCGGTATCGCGGGGGCGTCGTTTTCCGTGGGCACGCCGTATGTCGCGCGCTGGTTCCCGAAGTCGCGCCAAGGCTTCGCAATGGGCATCTTCGGCGCGGGCAACTCGGGCGCGGCGCTCACCAAGTTCGTCGCGCCCGTGCTGATTCTCGCGGCGGGCACGTGGACCATCGTGCCGAAGGTCTATTCCATCGCGATGCTCGTCACCGCGCTGATCTTCTGGTTCGTGTCGACGTCGAACCCCGCGCATCGCAGCGCCGGCGCGCCCGGCCTCGCGGCGCAGATGGCCGTGCTGAAAGACCGTCGCGTGCTCCGTTACGCGCAGTACTACTCGGTCGTGTTCGGCGGCTACGTCGGGCTCGCGTTGTGGATGCCGCAGTACTACGTGAATCAGTACGGCTTCGGCATCGAACATGCCGCGTTTCTCGCCGCCTGCTTCTCGCTTCCGGGCGGCATGCTGCGCGCGCTCGGCGGCTGGATGTCCGACCGCTTCGGCGCGTATCGCACCACATGGATCGTCATGTGGATCGCGCTCGCGTGCTTCTTCCTGCTGAGCTATCCGGTCACGGACTTCGTCGTCCACGCGAAGGACGGTCCACGCACGTTCCACATCGAGACGGGACCGGTCGCGTACACCGCGCTGATGTTCGTCGTCGGCGTTGCGATGGCGGTCGGCAAGGCGTCGGTGTTCAAGTTCGTCTCGGATGAGTTCTCCGCGAACATCGGCGCGGTGTCGGGCGTCGTCGGACTCGCGGGCGGTCTCGCCGGCTTCCTGTTGCCGATTCTTTTCGGCGCGCTCGTCGATCTCACCGGCGTTCGCTCCACCTGTTTCATGCTGATGTTCGGCGCGACCGCCGTCAGTCTCATCTGCGTGCACTTCACGTTTCAATCCAAACACTAGTCATGTCATCAAGATACCTGCTCACCCGATGGGAGCCCGAGAACGCCGCCTTCTGGCGCGAAACGGGAGAATCGGTTGCCCGCCGCAACCTCTGGATTTCGATTCCCGCACTGGCGCTGGCCTTTACGGTGTGGTCGCTGTGGAGCGTGGTGGTCGTCAGTCTCGACAAAGGCGGCTTTCACTTCACGAAGGACCAGTTGTTCTGGCTCACCGCGTTGCCCGCGCTATCAGGCGCGACGCTGCGCATTTTCTACTCGTTCCTCGTGCCGATTTTCGGCGGCCGGCGTTTCACGGCGTTCTCGACGGCAAGTCTCCTGATTCCGGCGATCGGCATGGGCGTCGCGCTGCGCGACCCCTCGACCAGCTATTCGACGCTGCTCGTGCTCGCGCTTTTGTGCGGCCTCGGCGGCGCGAACTTCAGTTCGTCGATGGCGAACATCAGCTTCTTCTTTCCCAAAGCGAAGAAGGGTTTCGCGACCGGCATGAACGCGGGCATCGGCAATCTCGGTGTGTCGGTCGTACAGTTCGTGACGCCTCTCGTCATTTCCGCAAGCGTGTTCGGCTCGCTCGCCGGCGAGACACAGACCTATGTGTTGAACGGCGTCGAACACAGCATCTGGCTGCAGAACGCGGGTTTCATCTGGGTGCCGTTCATCGTGATCTCGGCGTTCGCGGCGTGGTTCGGAATGAACGATATCGCGGACGCGAAGGCATCGTTCGCGGAACAGGCCGTCATTTTCAGGCGCAAGCACAACTGGCTCATGTGTCTGCTCTATATCGGCACGTTCGGCTCCTTCATCGGCTTCTCGGCGGGCCTCGCGCTGCTGACGAAAGCCGAGTTTCCGTCGATCAACCCGACGGCCTACGCGTTTCTCGGGCCGCTCGCGGGCGCGTTGACACGTCCTGTCGGCGGCTTCATCTCCGACCGCCTCGGCGGCGCGCGCGTCACATTGTGGACCTTCATCGCGATGATCGCAGCGGTGTTCGGCGTGATGGCCTTTCTCCCGCACGACGGTTCGGACGGCAGCTTCGCGGGCTTCCTCGCCATGTTTATCGCACTGTTCGCGTTGACGGGAATCGGCAACGGCTCGACGTTCCGCATGATCCCCGTGATCTTCCTCACGCAGAAGCAGCGCGAAGCCGAAGGCAAGACCGAAGCGATCAGGAAGCAGGCGCTGCACGAAGCGGGCAAGGAATCGGCCGCGGTGCTGGGATTCGCGGGCGCGATCGGCGCGTATGGCGGCTTCTTCATCCCGCGCAGCTTCGGCACGTCGATGAGCATGACCGGCTCGCCCGACGCCGCGCTCTGGTGCTTCATCGCGTTCTACGCGGTGTGCGCGGTGGTCACCTGGGTCTGCTATGCGCGCCGCAACGCGGACATGCCGTGCTGAGCTAGTCCGAAAGGCGTAGACGCGCTAGTCCTCATGACGCGCATCGATCGCTCCTTTCGGGGAATGGGCGCGCGGGCATCGCGTCTCTACACTCGAATCAATGTATTCGTGGCGGCGCATGGCCGCTACGCACGGAGAAACGGATGAGTCACTTTCTGGATCGGCTGAAGTTCATGTCGCGCGTCAAGTCCACGTTTGCGAACGGACATGGCGCGGTCGTGAACGAAGACCGCAAGTGGGAAAACGCCTACCGCAGCCGCTGGCAGCACGACAAGATCGTGCGCTCCACGCACGGCGTGAACTGCACGGGATCCTGCTCATGGAAGGTCTATGTCAAGAACGGTCTGATCACGTGGGAAACGCAGCAGACGGACTATCCGCGCACGCGTCCCGATCTGCCGAATCACGAACCGCGCGGCTGTCCGCGTGGCGCATCGTATAGCTGGTACGTGTATTCCGCGCAGCGCGTGAAGCATCCGATGATTCGCGGCCGTCTCGTCGAGATGTGGCGCGAGGCGCGCAAGACGCTCGATCCGGTCGCGGCGTGGGCATCGATCTGCGAGAACCCGGAGAAGGCGAAGCGCTACAAGAGCGTGCGCGGCCTCGGCGGCTTCGTGCGCGCGGACTGGGACACTGCGAGCGAGATCATCGCGGCGGCGAATGCTTACACAATCGGCAAGTACGGTCCGGATCGCGTGATCGGTTTCTCGCCGATTCCCGCGATGTCGATGGTTTCCTACGCCGCCGGCGCGCGCTATCTGAGCCTGATCGGCGGCGCGTGTCTGTCCTTCTACGACTGGTATTGCGACTTGCCGCCGGCATCGCCGCAAATCTGGGGCGAGCAGACCGACGTGCCCGAATCGGCCGACTGGTACAACTCCACGTACCTGATGGTGTGGGGCTCCAACGTGCCGCAAACGCGCACGCCGGACGCGCACTTCTACACGGAGGTGCGCTACAAGGGCACGAAGACGGTCGCGGTGTCGTCGGATTATGGCGAAATGGTGAAGTTCGGCGACATCTGGCTCGCGCCGAAGCAGGGCACCGACGCCGCGCTCGCCATGGCGATGGGCCATGTCGTGCTGAAGGAGTTTCACGCCACGGGCAAGTCCGCGTACTTCCGCGATTACGTGAAGCGCTATACCGACATGCCGATGCTCGTCGTGCTACGCGAACACGAAGGCACGCTCGTGCCCGATCATTTCCTGCGCGCATCGCAATTGCAGAACGATCTCGACGAGGCGAACAATCCGCAATGGAAGACGCTCGTCATCGACGAGACGAGCGGCGAGATCGTCGCGCCGAACGGCACGATCGGCTTTCGCTGGGGCGAGTCGAATCACGACGACGGCGCGAAGGTCGGGCGCTGGAATCTCGAACAGAAGGACGGCGGCTCGGGCCGCGATATCGATCCGCGCTTGTCGCTCATCGGGGCGCACGACGAAGTGGTGGATGTGAGTTTCCCGTACTTCGGCGCGGAACATGACGCGTTGCTGGCGCGCCGCGTGCCCGTGAAGCGCATCATGCTCGCGGATGGCGCGAGCGCTCGCGTCGCGACCGTGTACGACTTGCAGTTGGCGAACTACGGCGTGGATCAGGGTCTGGGCGGCGCGAACGTCGCCACGTCCTACGATGACGACATTCCCTACACGCCCGCATGGCAGGAAAAGCACACCACGGTGCCGCGCCATCTCGTCATCCAGGTGGCGCGCGAGTTCGCGGATAACGCGGACCGCACGCAGGGCAAGAGCATGGTGATCGTCGGCGCGGCGTTGAATCACTGGTATCACAACGACATGATCTATCGCGGCATCATCAATCTGTTGATGATGTGCGGCTGTATCGGCAAGAGCGGCGGCGGCTGGGCGCATTACGTGGGCCAGGAAAAGCTGCGTCCGCAATTCGGCTGGGCGCCGCTCGCGTTCGCGCTCGACTGGTCGCGCCCGCCGCGTCAGATGAACGGCACGTCGTTCTTCTATAACCACACAAGCCAGTGGCGCCACGAGAAAGTGGCCGTGGACGAGATTCTCGGACCGACCGCCGACAAATCGCGCTACGAGAACCTCTCGATGCTCGACATGAATGCGAAGTCGGAACGCATGGGCTGGCTGCCGTCGGCGCCGCAGCTCGGCGCTAATCCGCTCGATATCGTCGATGCCGCGAAGCGCGCGGGCCGCGATCCGATCGAATACACGGTGGAACAATTGAAGTCGGGCGCGCTCGACTTCGCTTGCGACGATCCCGATAATCCGGCGAACTTTCCGCGAAACATGTTCGTGTGGCGTTCGAACATTCTCGGCAGCTCGGGCAAAGGGCACGAATACTTCCTGAAGTATCTCCTCGGCACGCAGAACGCGTTGTTCGCCGACGAAGCCGATGCGATCAAGCCAGGCGAAGTGAACGTGCGCGACGCGGCCGAAGGCAAGCTGGATCTCCTGACCGTGCTCGATTTCCGCATGAGCACGACGTGCCTGTATGGCGACATCGTGTTGCCGAGCGCGACGTTCTACGAGAAGAACGACCTGAACACGTCGGACATGCATCCGTTCATTCATCCGTTGTCGGAGGCGGTGCAGCCGTTGTGGGAAAGCAAGAGCGACTGGGAAATCTACAAGGCCATCGCAAAGAAGTTCGCGGAGATCGGCGGCAAGCATCTCGGCACGCGCACCGATCTCGTGTGCACGCCGCTCATGCACGACACGCCGGGCGAACTCGGGCAGGCGTTCGAGCCGAAGGACTGGCGTCATGGCGAATGCGATCTGATTCCCGGCAAGACCGCACCGTCGATGACGCTCGTTGAACGCGACTACAACGCGATCTACGACAAGTTCACGTCCGTCGGACCGTTGCTCGCAAAGCTTGGCAACGGCGGCAAGGGCATCAACTGGAATACGGCGCATGAGGTGAACGAGCTCGCGTCGCTGTCCGGCGAGAACGAAGGGCGTCCGCGTCTCGACACTGCAATCGATGCCGCCGAGATGATCCTCACGTTCGCGCCCGAGACGAACGGCCATGTTGCGGTGAAGGCGTGGGAAGCGCTTTCGAAGATCACCGGACGCGATCACTCGCACCTCGCGCTCGGCCGCGAGCACGACAAGATCTGCTTCCGCGACGTCCAGGCGCAGCCGCGCAAGATTATTTCCACGCCGACCTGGTCCGGGCTCGAATCGGAAGAAGTGAGCTACAACGCGGGCTACACGAACGTGCACGAGCTGATCCCTTGGCGCACGCTTACCGGCCGGCAGCAGTTTTATCAGGATCATCGCTGGATGCTGGATTTCGGCGAAGGCTCGTGTGTCTACAAACCCGCGATCGATACCAAGACCATTTCGCCGATGCTCGGCGCGAAGCCCAACGGCGAGCATGAACTCGTGCTGAACTGGATCACGCCGCACCAGAAGTGGGGCATTCACTCGACCTACACGGACAACCTGCGCATGCTCACGCTATCGCGCGGCGGTCCGCACGTGTGGGTGTCGGAAGCCGAAGCGAAAGAAGCCGGGTTGAAAGACAACGACTGGGTCGAAGTGTTCAACGTGAACGGCACGCTGACGGCGCGCGTCGTCGTGAGCCAGCGCGTGCCGCGCGGCATGTGCCTCATGTATCACGCGCAGGAGAAGATCATCAACGTGCCGGGCGCGGAGACGAGCGGCATGCGCGGCGGTATCCATAACTCGGTTACGCGAACGGTGCTCAAACCGACGCACATGATCGGCGGATACGCGCAGCAGGCCTACGGCTTCAACTACTACGGCACCGTGGGCAGCAATCGCGACGAGTACGTGATCGTGCGCAAGATGAAGAAAGTCGACTGGCTCGAAGGCCCGCTCATGGAAGGAGCTGCATCATGAAGATCCGCGCGCAGGTCGCGATGGTCCTGAATCTGGACAAGTGCATCGGCTGCCATACGTGCTCGGTCACATGCAAGAACGTGTGGACGTCGCGCGATGGCGTCGAGTATGCGTGGTTCAACAACGTCGAGACGAAGCCGGGCATCGGCTATCCGAAGCAATGGGAGCGCCAGGAGAAATGGAACGGCGGCTGGATCCGCAAGAGCGATGGCCGCATCGAACTGCGTCAGGGTCCGAAGCTGAAAGTGCTCGCGAACCTTTTCGCGAACCCGAATCTCCCCGCCATCGACGACTATTACGAGCCGTTCACCTTCGACTACGAGCGTCTGCAGAACGCGCCGCTTTCCCAGACGCCGCCCACGGCGCGCCCCGTGTCCGCGATCACCGGCAAGAAGATGGACAAGATCCATTGGGGGCCGAACTGGGAAGACGATCTCGGCGGCGAATTCGAATCGCGCGGCCGCGATGCGCTCTTCGAAAATGTGCAGAAGGAGATGTACTCGACGTTCGAGAATACCTTCATGATGTATCTGCCGCGTCTGTGCGAGCACTGTCTGAATCCGGCGTGCGTGGCGTCGTGTCCGTCGGGCTCGGTGTACAAGCGCGAGGACGACGGCATCGTGCTCGTGGATCAGGACAAGTGCCGTGGTTGGCGCATGTGTGTATCCGGCTGCCCGTACAAGAAGATGTACTTCAACTGGAAGTCGGGCAAGGCGGAGAAGTGCGTGTTCTGCTATCCGCGCATCGAAGCGGGCGAGCCGACCGTGTGCTCGGAAACGTGCGTGGGACGCATCCGCTATCTCGGCGTGATGCTGTACGACGCGGATCGTATTGCCGAAGCGGCATCGGTTCAGGAGACGACGGATCTCTATCAGTCGCAGCTCGACCTGTTCCTCGATCCGCACGATCCGCAAGTCCAGGCCGAAGCGGCGCGCCAGGGTATCGCGCAAAGCTGGCTCGACGCGGCGAAGCGCTCGCCGGTTTACCGCATGGCGTGCGAGTGGAAGGTCGCTTTCCCGCTGCATCCCGAGTACCGCACATTGCCGATGGTCTGGTACGTGCCCCCGCTTTCGCCGATTCAATCCGCGGCCGACGCGGGCCACATGGGCATGAACGGCGTGATTCCCGATGTGAAAAGCCTGCGCATTCCGATGCGTTATCTGGCGAATCTGCTCACCGCGGGCGACGAAGCGCCGATCGTCGCCGCGCTCGATCGCATGCTCGCGATGCGCGTCTACAAGCGGGCGCAGAACGTGAACAACGTGAACGACGCCGCCGTGCTGAGCGACGTAGGCCTCACGGCATCGCAAGTGGAAGAGATGTACCAGTTGATGGCGATCGCCAACTACGAGGACCGTTTCGTGGTGCCCTCATCGCACAAGGAAATGGCGCAGGACAGCTTCGACGAAAAGGGCAGTTGCGGCTTTTCATTCGGCAATTGCGGCTCGCCGGGCGCGTCTGACGGATCGCTTTTCGGATCGCGAACGCATGGCGAAGTGAGCTACGCGGCGCTTCCGAAGTCGCGCAGGAAGGCGCTGGCGGACGGTTGATCAAGGAACACACGATGTCGCTCTATCCCATTCTTTCCGCGCTGCTCGACTATCCCGAGCCCGCGCTTCTGGACGCGCTGCCGGAGATCGAAGCCGCGCTGCACGACTGGCCGCAAGCGCAGGCGCGGCTCGCGCCGCTCATCGCGTTGTTGAAGCTGCCGCTCATCGAAGTGCAGCAGAATTACGTCGCTACGTTCGATCGCAATCCGTCGCATTCGCTGCATCTCTTCGAGCACGTGCATGGCGAAAGCCGCGATCGCGGTCAGGCGATGGTCGATCTGCTCGACGAGTACCGCGGTCTCGGCCTCGATGTCGCATCGAACGAATTGCCGGATTACGTGCCGCTCTTCCTCGAAGTGCTCGGCGCGATCGAACCGGCTCGCGCCCAGTCATTGCTCGATGACGCGATTCATGTACTCGATGCGGTCGGGGAGCGTCTCGCACGCGATCGAAGCCCTTATGCGGCCGTGTTCGCCGTCTTGCGCGAGCTTGCCACTATCGAGCCGCGCCCCCTCGCGCAGCCGCCCGTGCGCGACATGGACGAGATGCTCGAAACCTTCGGGCCGGGTCCGGACGGCGTCGAGCCGCTGCTCGCGCCGCACACGCGACAAGACACGCAAACCATTCGCTTTCATCCGCGCGGCGCAGCGATGGCCGGCGCGGGCGCACCCACCGCAAAGGACACACGATGAACATGTTCAACGCCTTCGTGTTCGGCATCTATCCGTATATCGCCGCCAGCATCTTCCTGTTCGGCAGCCTCGTGCGCTTCGATCGCGAGCAATACACGTGGAAGGCGGACAGCACACAGTTCGTCGAACTCGGCAACCTCAGGCTCGGCAATATTCTGTTTCACATCGGCATTCTGGGGCTGTTCTTCGGTCACCTCGTCGGCTTGCTCACGCCGGTCGCGGTGTGGGATGCGCTCGGCATCGAACACAGCGTCAAGCAGGTGTTCGCGATGGTCGCCGGCGGCGTGATGGGCACGATGTGTCTTGCCGGGCTGCTGATCCTGCTGCATCGCCGCCTCGCGAGCGCGCGCCTTTCGGCACTGACGAAGATCGGCGACCGCGTGCTGCTGCTGTGGATTCTCATCACGCTGCTGCTCGGCCTTTCGACGATCGGTGTGTCCGCCGGCCACATGGATGGCTCGATGATGGTGCGCCTCATGACCTGGGCACAGCATATCGTCACGTTCAGAGCCGATGCCGCGCGCTATGTCGCAGATGCGCCGCTGCTCTTCCGCGTACATTTGTTCATGGGCATGAGCCTCTTCGTGATCTTTCCTTTCACGCGGCTCGTGCACGTCTGGAGCGGCTTCGCTTCGCTCGGCTATCTCGGACGGGCGTGGCAGCTGGTCCGCAGCCGCTGAATCCGTCAACGGAGGAGCATGTCCCTGCCGTCATTTCGCGACCGTCTGACCACACGCATCGTCACGCTGTCGATGGTGTCGCTCGTGCTCGTCCTCGCGATGATAGGCGGGACGCTCTGGCTGTCTTGGCAACTGCAGGGCGCGGGCGCTGCGATCAACGACGCGGGCAGCCTGCGCATGCGCGCGAACGCCTTGGCAATCGCGCTGCTGAAGCGGCCGGAGACATCGCAGGCCATGTTGCAGTTTCAGATCGAGCAGATGAACTCGACGTTCGATCGTCTGCGCAAAGGTGATCCGGAGCGCCCGCTCTTTCTTCCCGACGATGCCGACGTGCGCCGCCAGTTCGATCATGTCGCGAATGTGTGGCGCACGCAGCTCGAACCCGATGTGCGCAAAGGCATGGCTGCGGAACCGCAGGCGGTATCGCGCTATCTGCTTGAATTGCGTGCTTTTGTCACGGGCGCGGACGAACTCGTCGGCCTGATCGAGCGGGAGAATGCGCGCAAGACCTCGTGGCTGCGCACGTCGCAGAGAGCGCTCGCAGCGATGGCGTGCCTGGGCACCGCGGCGATCGCTTACCTGCTCTATCTATGGATCGTCGTGCCTGTGCAGCGCTTGCAGGAAGGTCTCGCGCGCATCGAAGGACGCGAGTTCGACGCGCGTCTGCCCGTCGAGACGCAAGACGAGTTCGGGCATCTTGCCGCAGGCTTCAACCGTATGGCCGCGGAATTGCAGATGCTCTATCGCGATCTCGCGGGCCGTGTCGACGCGAAGACCGCCGAACTCGCCGCGCAGAACCGCGAACTGACGGCGCTCTATGAAATGGCGGCTTTCCTGAATCAGTCGAATGACGTCGATGCGCTGTGCCGTGGCTTTCTCGCGCGCCTCACGCGTCAGTTCGACGCGGACGGCGCGGCTGTTCGCCTCGTCACCGAGGACGGTCAGGTGCGCTTGATCGGTTCGGAAGGGCTGCCCGATGCGCTGCTCGAGGATGAACGCTGCCTCGCGGCTGATGGCTGCGTCTGCGACGAACAGCCTTGCCGGCGCGCGGGCTTTGCGAGCGTGGCGGCGTTCAACATCGTGTCGCAAGGCGAAAAGCTCGGTGCGTTCTCGCTGCATCTTCGTGGCGAGCGGATCATCCCGGCGTCGGAAGCTCAATTGCTCGAAACGCTCGGCGCGCACTTCGGCACGGCGCTCAAGAGCAGGCGAATCGCGGCGCTCGCGCGGCAGCTCGCGGTGTCGGAGGAGCGCAATCTGGTCGCGCAAGGCTTGCACGACAGCATCGCGCAGAGCCTCAACTTTCTGAAGATGCAGGTGCATCTGCTCGACGCCGCAACGCGCGAAGCACGCATGGACGAGATTCGCGAGATCGTGCCCTTGCTCGCGGGCGGTGTCGCCGAAAGCTACGTCGACGTGCGCGAGCTTCTGATGAATTTCCGCACGAAGCTCGGCAGCGGTGAACTCAGGCGCGCAGTGGATGAATCGATCGAACGTTTCGGCGTGCAGACGGGAATCGTGCCCTCGCTCGACTATCGCGAGGAAGGCGGTTTGCCCTTGCCGCCGGATCAGCAACTGCAGGTGCTTTTCATTCTGCAGGAAGCACTCTCCAACATTCGCAAACACGCGGAGGCGCAACACGTTAGCGTGACAATCGTCAATGCTTGCGACTTCAGCCTCCTTGTCGAGGACGATGGTCAGGGCTACGATCCAGAAGAGATGGCCGTCCTGGGCGAGACGCATGTCGGCTTTCACATCATGCGCGAGCGTGCGCAAAGGCTCGGCGCCACGCTTCGGTTGACTGGCGCGCCTGGACACGGCGCGCGCGTCGAACTCGTCTTGCCGGTTCCGGCGCGTCAGACTGCCTGAACAGGGTGTCGCGCGCTGGTTTCGAGAGCTGCTTCGAGTTGTGTCATGACCATCCGCATTCTGTTGATCGACGACCACACGCTGTTTCGCTCAGGCGTTCACGCCATCTTGCAGCGTCAATCCGATTTCGAAGTCGTCGGCGAAGCAGCCGATGGGCTCGAAGGGCTGAAGCGCGCGAAGCAGTTCCTGCCGGACGTGATTCTGCTCGATCTGCATATGCCCGGACTCTCAGGGCTCGAAACCCTGAAGCTGCTCGTGCAGGACGTGCCGCAAACCGCGGTCGTCATCCTGACTGTCTCGGAGGATCTCGACGAACTCGCGCTCGCATTGCGCGATGGCGCGTGCGGGTATCTGCTCAAGAGCATCGAAACCGACACGCTCGCCAGCGCGATCCGCAAGGCGGCGGCGGGTCATCCGGTCATCGCTGACGACATGACGGCAAAACTCGTCGCCAGCATGCGCGCACCGAAGAGCGCGCCGGTTTCGCCGCCTGTCGCCACGGCCGATCCACTGACTACACGCGAGCGCGACATCATGCGTGAACTGGCGCGCGGTGCGAGCAACAAGGAAATTGCACGTTCGCTGATGCTCGCGGAGAGCACGGTGAAGATCCACGTGCGCAACATCCTGCGCAAGCTGAATCTGACGAGCCGCGTGCAGGTCGCGATCTACGCGGTCGGGCAGGATGCGGCGCCGGCGACGGAAGCCGCCTGAACCTTCACCGACATGCATCGAAGCGCGCATCACATCGAGCCGTACAACATGAATTCTTACCGAACCGAGTTGCCCATGACCTCTCACGCTCACCCTTTCGCGCCGCTCACGATTCGCGGCCGCAATCTGTTGCCGATCGTGCAGGGCGGCATGGGCGTCGGCATTTCCGCGCATCGGCTGGCGGGCAGCGTGGCGCGTGAAGGCGCGCTCGGCACCATCGCGAGCATCGACTTGCGTCATCATCACGAGGACCTGCTCGCGATGTGCCGTGAAGACCAGACGCGTCCGATGCTCGAACGCGCGAACCTGATCGCGCTCGCACGCGAGATCAAGGCGGCGCGCGCGTTGTCGGAAGGGCGCGGCATGATCGCCGTCAACGTGATGAAGGCCGTGAGCGCGCATGCGGACTACGTGCGCGTCGCGTGCGAGGAGGGCGCCGATGCGATCGTCATGGGCGCGGGCCTTCCGCTCGACTTGCCGGACCTCACGCAGGGCTGCGATATCGCGCTGGTCCCGATTCTTTCCGACAGCCGCGGCGTGACACTCGTTCTCAAGAAATGGATGAAGAAGGGCCGTTTGCCCGACGCCATCGTGATCGAGCATCCGGCGCATGCCGGCGGGCATCTCGGCGTCAGCGACGTCGCGGACATGCATGACGAGCGCTTCGGTTTCGAGCGCGTGCTGCGGGAACTCGACGCGTCGTTCGCATCGCTCGGGCTGAAGCGCGAGGACGTGCCGGTGATCGTCGCGGGCGGCATCAACAGTCATGACGCGGTGCGCAAGTGGCTCGCGGCCGGCGCGAACGGCGTGCAGATCGGCACGCCGTTCGCCGTCACCGAAGAGGGCGACGCGCATCCCGAGTTCAAGCGCGTGCTGGTCGAGGCGACGCCGGACGATATCGTCGAATTCGTGAGCGTGACCGGCCTGCCCGCGCGCGCCGTGAAGACGCCGTGGCTCATGCGCTATCTGCGCAACGAGGAACGAATCCGCACGAAGATCGGCGCGCGCAGGCAGACGTGTCCGTCGGCGCTCGAATGCCTGAGCGCGTGCGGGCTGCGCGACGGCATCGAGAAGTTCGGTCACTTCTGCATCGATACGCGCCTTGCCGCGGCATTGCGCGGCGATGTCGGCAACGGCCTGTTCTTCCGGGGACGCGAGAAACTGCCGTTCGGCGCGGCGATCCGGAGCGTGCGCGATCTGATCGAACTGCTGTTGACGGGCGCGACGAAGGTTGCGCCGGCGGCATGTTGAATACCGAAAGGGCTGCAATCGAAGGAGCATCCACGCGATGTCGAAGCGCTTTCCACTGAACCCGCAACATCCCGAGCGCAATTGCTGGGGCTGCGATCACTATTGCGCGACGGACGCGCTGCGTTGTGGTAACGGTTCGAGCCGCACGCAGCATCCGGCCGAACTGCTCGGCGAAGACTGGTACGAGCACGGCGAGTGGAATCTCGATGTCGCGGAAAACGCCAGATCGATTCAACCGGGCGCCGCGCGGTCGAAATGAGCGGCGGGCGCATGCGCGCGCCACCGCTCGCTTATAAAGGAATGCGTGCGGTGAAGCGTGTTCCGTCTGTGATGGACGAGCACACTTCGAGCGTCCCGCCATGTGCTTGAACGATCTGTTGGCAGATGTAAAGACCCAAACCCAGTCCTCCGCCCGGTGCGCTGGTTTTGGGCCGCCAGTAAGGTTCGAATACCCTCGGCAGCAACTGCGGTGGAATCGGCTCGCCAGCATTGGATACCGAGAGTACGAGCATCCTCGCTTCGGCGATGGCGCGCACGACGACCGGTGCGTCCGGCGAACCGTGCGTCAGCGCGTTCGCGAGCAGATTGGACATGAGCTGCTGAAGACGAGCGATGTCGCATCGAGCCGGCCCGCTCAACGAGATAGAGCAGTCCACCACTCTCGACGGATACGCCATGCAGAGTTCGTCGACGACCGCTCGCAGATGCACGCCAAGCTCGCTTTCGTCGTTCAGTGCGACCGCCATTCCGGAGCCCATGCGACCGCGCGCAAAGTCCATCACGTCATCGATGAGCCGCGCCATTCTCGATGCCGTGCGCTTCAAACGATGTCCGATCGCTGCGATGTCGGGTTCCGCCTCACGACGGCTCAATAGCTCGGCCGTTGCGCTGACGGCCGACAGCGGGTTGCGCAAGTCGTGACCCAGAACCGCAATGAATTGCTCGCGCAACGTGGCGGTTTCCCGTTCCCGAATCAGTTGCGACTCTGTCGACCACTGCCGCTGCTCGCTATCCAGTTGCATGCCGATAAGGTTGGCGAAGACCTCGAACATGCGAACGATCTTCGGGTCTGAAACGGCCGCCGGGCTCGCATCGATCGCACACAGATTTCCGAAATACTCGCCGTCCGGCAGGACGATCGGGACGGAGATATAGCTCCTCAGACCGTAAATCGCCGGCGTATGGTGATCTCGATACTTCTCGTTCTCGCTGAAGTCGTCGATGACGATCGCCAGCCGTGCCGCGCGGGATTCGAAGCAAAGCGTGGTGTGAAGTTGTAGCTGTCCGCCCGGCTTGAGTCCGAATCCGACTTTGTCGAGGACCGCGCAGGCCGTCCAGGTTGCATCGGTCACGCGCGCGACGGCGGCAAAGCCCATGCCGGTCTCTTCGCAAATCATCTTGAGCATCGAAGGGACCGCGCCGATACGGGCTACCGCACCGATATCTCGCGCGAGTGCCTCACCGGAATCCACTGCGTTGACTATGTTTTGCATGGTGATGCACACGCGTCCAGGTTGGGGCATCGACAAAATCGAGTCGGAAAGTCCGGGGCCTCGGGCCGACGCCGACGAAGGCTCCCGATCTCCGCAACGCGATCAGCGTACTACATCGAATAACGGCATGGTTCCTGCTATCGAAGTTTAAGGGCGAAAATGCCACCGGTAAGGTGCCGATGGAGGGAGACAAGAATGAAGAAAGTAAAAATCGACCTCTTGCGTCCCACTCAGGTGACGCACGGTCTGCGCGAGATACTCGACAAAACGAAAACCTACGAGTCGCTGACGGGTCATGATCTCGAAATGGCCATCGCTGAAAAGCCGGTTCCCGTCGTGCTCGGTCCGGACGGCGCCCCGTTCGCAATCGACCACCATCACGTTGCAACTGCGTTAAGGCGCGCCGGGATAAAGAGCGTTCCGTTCGTTCTGGTCTGTGATTTGTCGTCGCTCACCAGGGCCGATTTCTGGTTGACCATGGAGAATAACCGCTGGGCTTATCCCTACGACGCGCAGGGCCGGCGCGTCGCGTTCGCCGACTTGCGGGATCACGTGTGGGAATTGATCGACGATGATTTTCGGAGTCTGTCGGCGGCAGTGCGCGACGCGGGCGGATACGAAAAGACGACGGTTCCACTCGAAGAATTCCGTTGGTCCGATTTCCTGCGACGCCATTTGCCCCCGCCAGAAAGCGACGCCGAATACGATGCGCTGATCAAGAAAGGCGTAAAACTCGCCAGGACGAAAGTCGCGCTCGGACTTCCGGGATATCTCGGTCCGGCAGACTGAGTGAGCCTTCTATGGCGACTGCCGAAACCCGGTCACCCTCGCCTTATTGGAGGACCCGATGAACATCCTCATCGCGATATTCGAAGAAGGCAGGGATCTCGATGCCTTCCAGATGGCTGCCAGGACAGTCGTCGTCTTTTTCGCGGCGCTCGTTTTCATTCGTATCTCGGGCCGACGCTCTTTCGGACAACGCTCTCCATTCGATTACGTGGTCGCGATACTTCTCGGCGCCACGTTGAGTCGCGTGATCGTCGGCGCTTCGCCAGCGGTGCCGACGATGCTCGCTTCGTTAGTCATGGTGCTGATACATCGGGCGCTCGCGTGGGCTTGCCTTCGTTCGCCCCGGCTGGAGTCGCTCGTGGTCGGCGTGGAAAGGGAAGTCTATAAGGATGGCCGGTTCAACGAAGACCAGATGTCGGCGGCACTCATCACAAGAACCGATGTTCTCGAAACCGCGCGGCAGGAACTTCACACGCTCGATCTCGACGACGTACATTCGGCCATACTCGAACGCAACGGGCAGGTTAGTCTCGTCCGCAAGAAGATGAATCGCGACCACTGATCCGGCTGCCTAAGTCGGCGCAAACACCACAGCGCCGGCTTCGTCGATGTATGTAAAGCTTCGAAAAAAACGGTACTTCTGATCGCCGACGGTAATCCAGTTCAATCCCACGTGAGTCGTCGATTCGAGCAGTTCTTCCGCCATCGCCGTCGAGATCGTGCCGTGGGGAGTCAATCTGGCGTCCTCGTCGCCCGGATTACCAATGTAGACCGCGAAAAGCTCCGCACCGCGACGCATCATGACCACGCATTTGCCCTTTTCCAGAGAGACTTCCAGATACGCGGCCAGCGTTTTCAATGACTCGGGCGTATGGCCGGCCGGGCCGGACGCCAGTTCTGAAGCGGTGTCCATTTCGCTGTCTCCATCGAAAGATGTGGGTCCGGCATCGAAAGCTTACTCCTCCGCAGCCTCGAATCGACAGGCTTATCGCGCGGAGCGTATCGGATTGTTCGTCTGCGTCGGCTTGTCTGTTCAGGCCGCAATACTTTTTCCCGCGCGGAGGCCCGCTTAAAGTGGTCGGCTTCTCCCAGGGTTTCTCATCATGCAAATCGATACACCTGCAACTTCAGCGTCGTTGCATGGAGGTAGCACATCGTTGCGCCAATGGCTATCCGTGGTCGCTGTCGCCGTCAGCGCATTCGCCTTCGTCACGGCCGAGTTCCTGCCGGTCGGACTGTTGAGCCAGATTGCGCACGACCTCGGCGTCAAACCCGGCGTTGCCGGCCTGATGGTCACGACGCCGGGAATTATGGCCGCGATATTCGCACCAGCGTTGATAGCCGGTGCCGGACGTATGGATCGCCGTTTCGTATTCCTGTTGCTGACGGCGGTACTTTTGGTTTCCAACGTGTTATGCGCAATCGCGACGAGTTTCCCGGTCCTGCTCGCCGGACGCGCATTGCTCGGCGCCGCGCTGGGCGGATTCTGGACGCTCGCGACAGCCGCGGCACCGCGACTCGTCGAGCCGAAGGACGCCGCGAAGGCCACGGCGACCATTCTGACGGGCGTGACCTGTGCGACGGTTATCGGCGTGCCGCTCGGCACGTTCATCGCATCGTTCGCGTCCTGGCGGGCGTCGTTTGCCGCGACCGCAGGGCTGGTGGCGCTCGCTCTCGTCGCGCAGGCGCTTCTCGTGCCCTCGCTGCCGTCGGCGTCGGCGTTGCGCATCGGCGATTTCAGGACACTGCTTCGCCGCCCCGAGACCCGGTGGAGTCTGTTGATGGTCGCGCTCGTCTTCGGCGCGCACTTCTCGACATACACGTATATCGCGCCGCTCCTGGAACAGGACTTCTCCATCAGCGCAATCACGCTGCTGCTGTTCGGATTCGGGCTGGTCGGATTCTTTTCGAACGCGCTGATGTCGATGGCGGTCGCGAACCATCTGAAAAAGTCGGTCGCCGCGATGATCGTGCTTCTGCTCGTCGCGATCGGGTCGATGCTTCTGCTCGACCATTCGATCATCGGCGAAGCAGCCGGGATGCTGCTCTGGGGCGTGGCCTTCGGCGCGCTGCCGCTATGCTTCAGCGTATGGATTCAGCGCGGCACGGCGGACCTGCCTGAAGCGGGCTCGGCGATGTTCGTCAGCATCATTCAGGTAGCGATTGCCGTGGGTTCCGCGCTCGGCGGTTCGATTGTCGATCATGCCGGGGTGCGCGCCGATTTCACATTGGGATGCGGGCTCGCGGTGCTCGGACTGATGACACTGAGCCGCCTTGCCGCGCTGGAACGGCCGGCTCGCGGATCGGACTTCGTCGGCGAGTGCGAACCATCGGCGGATTGACACACAGCGTCGGCCCTTTCGGCGTTACAGGCGTCGAGCGCCGCCGCTGCTTCCCTGCGGCCGCGTCATCACCAGAATTCCGAGGCCGGAGACTATCGTTCCGACGAGCATCGGCCAGGAAAGCGGCTCTCCGAACAGTGCCCATGCCCATACGAAAGTGACGGAAGGGCTCAAGAACAACACGCTCGATACTCGCGCGGGCGACGAACGCCGCAAACATACCCAGTACAGGCCGTAACCGCCGATTGTCGAGATGGCCGCCGTCCAGCCGACGCTGGCTGCGAAACCGATTGTCGCAATCGGCCTCACGCTGCCTTGCGACATCTGCAGACAGGCGAACACGAGACACGATACGACGCAGTGTATCCAGAGCGTAGGCAAGAGGCTCAGCGAGCCTGCGCGAGACGCGCTCCGTTGTTGCCAGATGCTGGCCACGGCGAGCGACATCATGCCCGCGACCGGCAACGCGTACGCCCAAAGAGGAGCCGACCCCAGCGTCAACGCGTCGCGACTGACCAAGAGTACGCCGGCCATCCCGAGCGCCATGCCGGCCCACGTCCGGCCCGAGACCCGCTCCCTGAGAAAGATGGACGCAATGGCGACCGTACCGACCGGCAGAAGATTCGCGATCAGAGCGGAAAGACCGGCCGATACGCCGAGTTCGATTCCCTTCGCAACGCCCGCGATATAGCCAGTCAACGCGAACAAGCCAATTGCGGCCTGTCGCAGCAATACGGATGCGGGCGCGTTGACGATCTCGCGCGCCACGAACGGAAGCAGGCAGACTGAAAGCACCGCGCAACGCCACAGCACCACGAGAAAGACCGGTGCGTAGTCCGTGGAAAATCGCATCCCGACGAAACCCGAACTCCACGCGATAACCATCAGCGCTTCCAGCGCAGGCAAGGGCACGCGCAGCGCGTCGATGGCGGGCGGACGAGCGTCGAGGCAAGGTCGGGAAGCTTTTGTCATGCATCCAGCCTAATACCCGTGCGACGATTCGAAAATCAAAATATATTGATGAGGTCGTTCAATATGGCTGAACCACAATGGAATCTATCCTCGATATCGAACTCCTGCGCACCTTTCATGCGGTGGCGCGGCTCGGCAAGTTTCGCTCGGCGGCCGAGCATGTTCACAGAAGCCCGGCTGCGGTCAGCATCCATATCCAGCGTCTCGAAGCCATAGCTGGCGGCAGGCTGCTCGAACGGGACAATCAGTCCGTCACGCTGACGGCGCTCGGCAAACGGCTGCTTGCGGGGACGAGCGAACTGTTGAGCGCGCACGACCGCGTGCTGCAGGAGATTCAGGGAAAAACGCTCGCGGGACGCGTCGTTCTGGGCGTGCCGGACGAGTACGCAACGCACGTTGTCCGGGATATTCTTCCGGGCTTCGCGGCAAGCTGGCCCAATGTGGTGCTGGAAGTGAAAACCGCACCGAGCATCAAGCTTCGGGACTGGGTGACGCGCGGCAAGCTCGACGTGGCGTTACTGGTTCAACCCGTCAAAGCGATTAGACCCGCGGATGTCCTGACCCTGACCACGCCGGTCTGGGTCGGAAGCTCGACCTTCGTTGTGATGGAGGATCGTCCGCTTCCGTTGGCGTTGTACGGCGAGCCTTGCCCCTATCGCGTGGCGATGACAAACGCGCTCGAACGTGCCGGGCGTAAATGGCGTGTCGTGCTCGATAGCGCGTCGAGCCAGGTCATCAAGGCTTGCGTCGAGTCGGGGCTCGCGGTCACGCTGCTCGACCGCGCGCGCGTCAGCAACGACATGAGCGTGCTGGACACGCTCCCGCGAATCGGCGACCACGAAGTCGTTCTCATGCGCGACGGCGCCGGTCGTGGAAGCGAAGCGATAGACGTGCTTATCGCGGCCATCAAGGCAAACTTCAGGCTGTAAGGCGCGCTGCCTTCCAGCCCGAACCGTCACCCGGCAGCGAGCGCCGCGCGTATGCGCTGCGCCAGCGCCTCGAGTTGAGCATCGTCGGCGCGTTCGCGTCCGTGAGCCTTGAGCGGAACGTCGCCCCAGCGCGGAATGATATGAACGTGGATGTGCTCCACCGTCTGGCCCGCCGCCGCGCCGTTGAACTGCGCGATCAACATTCCGTCCGGTTTCAGTGCTTCACGCACCGCCGCTGCCACGCGTTTGACGGTGCGCATGCAGGCGGCGAGTCCTTCATCGGAAACGTCGTGGATATTGGCGGCCGGCTCTTTCGGAATCACGAGCACATGCCCCTCGGATTGCGGCATGACGTCCATGAACGCAAGCGTGTGCTCCGTCTCGCATACCTTGATGCACGGCGCGTCGCCCCGCAAAATCCGGGCGAAGATGTTCTCCGGGTCGTAGCTCATGGTCGTTTCCCTGTGACGTGATCAACGCGACGCATCTCATGATACTTCGTGATGGCGTTCACTCCCGCGTGCCGCATCTATATTGGCGGCGTCGCTCTCCAGAATCCGCGGCACGACCTCCTTGATGAACTCGACGAACGTCTTGACCTTCGCATTCAGATACTGCCGCGACGGATAGAGCGCGTGAAGCGTGAGCGCCTGCAATCGATACTCAGGCAGCACACGCACGAGCGCGCCGCTTGCAAGCAACTTGCTCGCGGTCGACATCGGCAGCGCGCCGATGCCCATGCCCTCGCGCAGCGCCACCGCCAGCGCGCCCGCGACATTCACGCCGAAGTTCGTCTTCGCAAGCGCGAAGGTCTCCGTGCCGTTCGGGCCTTCGAAGGTCCAGACATCGCGCGGAAAGATCGGCGAGACGAGTTGATGGCACGGATGCCGCGACAGCTCCGCGAGCGTGCGCGGCGCGCCATGTTCGCGCAGATACGCAGGCGACGCGCACAGCACGCTATGCACCGTGCCGAGCCGTTGCGCGACGAGGCTCGAATCCGGCAACTCGGCGATGCTCGCCTGCACGGTGAGATCGTAGCCTTCGTCGATGATGTCGGGCATGTGCTGCGACAACGTCAGGTCGATCGACACCGCCGGATGACGTTGCCGATACCGCACGATGGCGGGCACGACATACGATTGCCCGAGGCTCGTCGAAGCATGAATGCGCAAG
This sequence comes from Caballeronia jiangsuensis, assembly GCA_000648925.1. GTDB lineage: Bacteria > Pseudomonadota > Gammaproteobacteria > Burkholderiales > Burkholderiaceae > Caballeronia > Caballeronia jiangsuensis. The sequence continues at coordinate 82,600 of JFHF01000016.1, read as the reverse complement.
TGCCCGGAAGGGCGCAACTGCGCATCGGCGGCTTCGGCTTCGGCCACATCGACGCACGCGAGAATCTGCTCGCAGCGCTGCAGATAGCGCCTGCCCGCTTCGGTGAGGATCACGCGCCGCGTGCTGCGATGAAGAAGCCGCGTATTCAGACGCGCCTCCAGCGTGGCGATGGCGCGCGAGGTCGCGGCCGTCGATATGTTCATGCGCTGCGCGGCGGCGGTGAAGCTGCCTTCTTCGGCGACGCGGGCAAACATCCGCATGCTGCTGAGTGTGTCCACTTTCTTTTGCTCTGAGACGAATCAATCGATTTGCTTCTGCCATGCCGCGATCGCACTCGCGCACAGAGCGACGCCGATGATGTAGTAGAAGCCATCCATCGAACTGAGGAAGTTCGCCTGCTGGGTGACGATCCGGCCGATCTCGACGAGCGCGAGGCTCTTCGCTTCGGATGCGCCGTGGCCCATGCGCTCGAACGCGCCGAGCAGGCCCTGATACACACTCTGAAACGTCGGGTCATACACGTTGACGGTTTCGACAAGCCGCGTCTGATGCAGCGCGACGCGATGCTGTTCGAGAATGATGATGGTCGCCGTCGAGAACGAATACGTCAGTTGCTTGACGATATTCTTGAAGCGATAGCCGTGACTGTACTCGTCGATCGCGAACACGCGGAACGTCAGGTTCGCGACCGGCAGCGCGATGAAGAGCAGCAGCAGTCCGCGCAGGACCATCGGCGCGATGAGCCACGGCATGCTGACATCGGGCGGCATGTTGATCATCCATGTGCCGATGAACGCGGCCATCAGAAAGCCGGTCATGATCAGCCACTTCTTGTGCCTGATGCGCGACGAGAAGCGGAAGTAGACGACGGCCATCGCGAGCGAGACCATCGACGTGAAGCCGACGAGCCGCCCCGCGTTTTCGACCGGATAGCCGAGCCCGCCTTCGAGCAGGCGCGAGACGAGAAAACTCATCGCGTTGTTGATGTAATAGAACGCGATGTACAGCACGATGCCGACCTGAAACGTCTTCTCGCGCAGCGCGTGCAGCCGCAACAGCGGTTTCGGATGATGCCACTGATGCCACACGAACCACGCGAGCGCCAGCAGTCCGGCGACGGTCAGCACGATCAGCTCGGGCGACGTGCTGAAAAGCTCGAATCGCACTTGCTGCATGACGATCTGCAGCGCGCCCTGCGCGAACGCGAAGATGATGTACGGCCAGAAGTGCGCCTCGCCGCGCTCCTCCGGATGCAACCGCCCCGTCGATGGCACGGCGACGAACGCCAGCACGCCGAGCGCGACGCCCGCGAACGCGGTGCACGAGAACAGCGCGCGCCACCCGAGCGACGCGACCAGATAGCCGCCGCACAAGGGCGCGAGCGCGGAGCCGAGCAGGATCATGTTGAGAAAGCGGCGCGTCGCGGCGGGACGTGCCTGCGGCGTAAAGCGCGTCTGAATGAGGATGCGCGCGGCGCTCATCATCGGGCCGATGAAGTAGCCCTGAAAGCCGCGCGCAAACGCCAGCTCGATGGCCGATTCGGATAAGGTCGCCGCCACCGCGCCCGCCGCGAACAGAAACAGGCATCCCGCGATATAGCGCCGGTTGCCGAGCCGCTCGATCCACCATTGCTGCTGCAGGATGCCGAGCACGGACGCCACCGCATACGCGCTCGATGCCCAGACGAGCTCATCGGACGATGCGTTGATGCCGCCCGCGATATAGCTCGTGAAGAACGCAAAGACGGAGTTGTCGAAGTAATCGAGGCCTGTTGCGAGCGCGATGGCCCACGGAAACAGATCGCCGAGCACACGCTCCGCGATCGGCTTCGAATGCCGATATGACGCTTCGGTCATGCGTCGGCGTCCCCGGCGCTCTGCGCCTTGCGCTGCTTGCGCGCGGCCAGGCGTTCGCGCAGCAGCACTTCCTTGCTTTCGCCCGCGATTCTGCGCCGCAAATAATCGAGGTCGCTGGCGAGTTCGCTGCGCACCGCCTGCGCTTCCTTCAGTTCGCGGCGCACGGCCGCGATGCGCGCATCGACCGATTCGATCTGCTGCGCCAGCGCCTGTTCGATCTCCCGCAACGACGAAGCCGAATAGCCGCTACCGCCTTCGCTTTGCGTTTCCATCGGCCGCTTCAGCATCTCGACGATGCCCTGCAGCGAGAACCCGAGCGAACGCAGTCGCAGGATGCGCGCGAACAGTTCCAAGTCCTGCTCGCTGTAGAGCCGGTAACGGCCTTCGCTGCGAGAGGGCGTGACGAGGCCGCGCTCTTCGTAGTACTTGAGCGTGCGCGGCGTGACTTGCAGGCGCTCGGCGGCGTCGCGGATGGTGAGGAACGCGGACTTGGTTTCGGACATGACGGCATCGAAAGTGCGGTGTCGATGCCGCGCATTATAACGCAAACCTGTACGTTCGCGTACAGGTTTGCCGGGCATGCAAGGTGCTGAGGTGCGGAGTGCTGATGAAAGAGGGCGCGATGATAGACTGAAAGCCTCGCGGCGCCGGCCATCGGCGCTGCCCGAACGTGACGAAAGCAGAAACGAATGAAAAAACGATTCTCGATGATCCGCGATTTCCACCTGGCCGACTGGTTCACCCTGGGGAATGCGGTGTGCGGCACGGGCGCGCTGTTCTCGTCGATGTCCTATCTCGACGATTCCGACGTGCTGCATATCTATTTCGCCTGCGCGCTCGTGTTCGCCGCGCTCGTGTTCGACGTGCTCGACGGCCGCATCGCGCGCTGGCGTCAGAAGGCGTCGCTACTCGGCAAGGAACTGGATTCGCTCGCCGATGTGATTTCGTTCGGCGTCGCGCCGGCGATCATCGGCTATGGATTCGGTATGCGCGGGCTGTATGACCGCGTGGTGCTGGCGTACTTCGTCGCGTGCGGCGTGTCGCGTCTCGCGCGCTACAACGTGACGACCGAAGAGATGTCGGGCAGCGGCGGCAAGGTCACGCATTTCGAAGGCACGCCGATTCCCACGTCCTTCGTCATCGTGCTGCTGCTGACCGTCGGCGCATGGTCCGGCGCGATCGGCGAAAGCATGTGGCTCGGCACCTGGCGTGTCGGCGGCTTCACGCTGCATCCGCTCGTGCTGATCTACGCGATTTCCGGATCGCTGATGATCAGCCGCATCCGCATTCCTAAGCCATGACTTGCGGCGCGCCGTCCAGCGGCGCCGCATCGAACCCGGGCTTTATCGACGTCGACTATCCCTGCGCATAGGTCCGGGCCGAGTGACGGCGGCCGATCAGGATGAAATGCGCCAGCGCGACGAGCGGAAACACCGTGGCGACGGTCGCGACAAGCGTCCAGCCGCCGCGCTCGTACAGCGGGCTCGCCAGTGCCGAGCCGAACGCGCCGCCCACGAAGATGCTCGTCATGTACACCGCGTTCAGCCGGTTGCGGCTCGCGGCGTGCAGCGCGTAGATTTCGCGCTGACCGAGCACCATGTTCATCTGCACGGCGAAATCGAGCACGACGCCCGTCACGACGAGCGCGCCGACGCCCCACGCCGGATGCATCACGACCGGCAGATACGCGAGCGCCGCGAGAATCAGCGCGATGAACGTCGCGCGCACGGTATGGCCCGCGTCCGCGAGACGCCCGGCGATCGGCGCGGATGTCGCGCCCGTCGCGCCGATGAGCGCGAAGATGCCGATGGCCGTCTGCGAGAGTCCGTAGTGCCGCGTCAGCTCGACGGGAATGCCGGTCCAGAAGAGGCTGAACGACGCGAACATCAGCCCTTGATACAACGAGCGATGACGCAGCACCGGCATCGTGCGCACGAGGTGGCCGAGCGAGCCGATCAATTCGAAGTATGTCGCCTGATGGCTCGGCTGGCGGCGCGGGATCGTGAGCGCCAGCACGGTCGTGATGCCGATCATCAGCACGGCGGCGACGCCGAACATCGCGCGCCAGCCGAAGTGGCCCGCGACGAGGCTCGATATCGGCCGCGACAGCAGAATGCCGAGCAACAGTCCGCTCATGATCGTGCCGACCACCTTGCCGCGCGATTCGTCCGGCGCGAGATGCGCCGCGAGCGGAATCAGGATCTGCACCGCCACCGACGAAAAGCCGATCAGGAGCGAGATCATGAGAAACCAGCCCGGCGTGTGCGTGAACGTGGCGGCCGTGAGGCTCGCGATCGACACGAGCGCGGTCGCGATCATGAGCTTGCGGTTTTCGAGCAGATCGCCGAGCGGCACGATGAAAAACAGGCCGAGCGCGTAGCCGATCTGCGTGAGCGACACGATCAGGCTCGCCGTGCCGCCCGCCATGTGCAGATCGGGCGCGATGAGTTCGATGATCGGCTGCGCGTAGTACAGGTTCGCGACGATCGCGCCGCAGCAGAACGCGAAAAGCGCGATCAGTCCGCGCGTGAGCTCGACGTGCTTGCCGCTGTCGAGCGCGGTCGATGTTGGAGTCGACATGTGGTTTTCCCGGAGTGGCAGAACGGGACTATACGGTTTTGGCGCGCAACGCGCTCGACACGCCCGTGCGCGCCGCTTTGTCGGACGAATGCGGGAATGGAAGCGAACGCTTCAAACCTATACGTACATATGATTTCGCGGCCGTCGCCGCGTGCGTAAGATGAGTTCCATCCAAGCGGTGGACCAGTCCCATGCCCGCCGAAATTCACGCACGGTCCAGGACAACGCCCTTGCAATCGCCTTCCAGAGTCTCCGTGATCGACGATGACGAATCCGTCCGCGTCGCCTCCTCCAGCCTGTTGCGCTCGCTCGGCTGGGAGGTCAGCCTGTATCCGTCGGCGGAGTCGTTTCTCGACGCCGATCCGCTCGACGGCCTCGCGTGCATCATCACCGATCTCAACATGCCCGGCATGTCCGGCCTGCAACTGCAACAGCGTCTGCGCGAACTGAAACCGGACGTGCCCGTCATGTTCATCACCGCGTTCGCATCGGATGCCGCGCGGCGTCAGGCGCTCGACGGCGGCGCGGTGTGTTTTCTCAGCAAGCCCGTCGATGGAACCGCCGTCGCCGATTGCCTGGAACGCATCAGGCAAGGCTTTTGGAAGGATTAGAATTCATTGCGTCATCCGGCCGGCGCGCGCGGGCCGCGATATTTCCAACGAACGCTTTTTCGAACGCTCAATGACCATGCCGCCTGTCTCGTTCGTCGTTCGTTTCCATTCGCCGGCGTCCGTCCGGCCGTGATGGAGACTTTCCAGAGCGCGCCGCGCGCGGTGCGTCACGATGTGCGCATCGTGTCGATGCTCGCGGCGGCCATCGCGCTCGTCGTGTTCCTGATCGATGCGCTCACGCCGCTCGATATCGCCATCGCGGTGCTGTATGTGGTCGTCGTGCTGCTCGTCGCGTCGACCGGCAATCGCACCGCGACCATCACGACGGCTTGGGGCTGCGTGGTGCTCACGCTCATCGGCTTCATTCTCTCGCACGACGAAAACGTGTCGGGCGGGGCGCTCGCGCGCTGTGCCGTGAGCCTGCTCGCGATCGGCACGACCGGCATCCTCTCGCTGCGCAATCAGTCCACGACGACCAAGATGCAGGAGCAGCTCGAACTGCTCAATCTCGCGCACGATGCGATCGTCGCGCACGACATGAACGACCGCATCACGTTCTGGAATCGCGGCGCCGAAGCGCTCTACGGCTATTCGGCGCAAGAGGCGATCGGTCAGCCGATCCATCGCATGACGCAGTCGAACTCGCCCGTGCCGCACGCGCAGATTCGAACCGAACTGTTGCGTTCGGGGCGCTGGGACGGCGAGATCACGCGCGTGCGGCACGACGGCGGCGAGATCGTGATCGCGAGCCGCGCCGCGTTGCTGCGCGACGCGAATGGCCTGCCGCGCGCCGTGCTCGCGACCAGCAACGACATCACGCAGCGCAAGCGCATGGAAGCGGAATTGCAGCGCCAGCGCGATGCGCTCAAGCGCAGCGAGGCGTTTTTGCTCGACGCGCAGCGCCTCTCGCGCACCGGCAGCATCGCGACGCGCCTGCCCGCGAGCACGATGTGGTGGTCCGACGAGGCGTACCGCATCTTCGATTACCCGCGCGATGTCGAGCCGTCCATCGACGCGATTCTGGCGCGGACGCATCCCGACGACATCGGCATAGTGCGCGGCGCGCATGAATCGGCGATCGGCGGCGCGTGCGACATCGACGTGGAGCATCGGCTTTCGTTGCCGGACGGCTCGGTGAAGCATGTGCATTTCGTCGCGCATCGAGCATCGACGGAAGCGGACGGCGACGAATACGTCGGCGCGCTGATGGACGTCACCGACACCAAGCTCGCGCAAGAAGCGCTCGCGCGCTCGACCGCCGAGCTCGCGCACGTGACGCGCGTCACGATGCTGGGCGAACTCGCGGCATCCATCGCGCACGAAGTCACGCAGCCGATGGCCGCGATCGTGACGAACGGCGATGCCGGCTTGCGCTGGCTCAACCGCGCGCAGCCGGAAATCGCGGAAGCGCAGCAATCGATCACGCAGATGATTCGCGACGCCAAGCGCGCGAGCGAGGTCATCGCACGTATTCGCGCGATGGCGCGAAAGCGCGACAGCCAGCCCGCGACGCTCGACGTGAACGAGATCGTCGACGAGACGATCGAGCTCGTGCGGCGCGAACTCGCGCGTCATCGCGTGGATGTGCGCACGGAGCTCGCGACGCCGTCGCCCATCGTGCAGTGCGATCGCGTGCAGTTGCAGCAGGTGCTCATCAACTTGTTCATGAACGCCGCGCAGGCGATGTCCGGCGTGAACGGGCCGCGCGTGTTGCGCATCGCGACGGGCGAGAGCCTGAGCGACGCAGGCTATGCGCAGATCACCGTGCAGGATTCCGGCACAGGCATCAGCGTGGACAACGCGCGCCGTCTCTTCGACGCGTTCTTCACGACGAAGGCCGAAGGCATGGGCATGGGCTTGTCGATTTGCCGTTCGATCATCGAGGCGCACGGCGGCAGGATATGGGCGGAATCGCCCGATGAAGGCGGCGCGCGCTTGCGCTTCGTGCTGCCCGAAAACCAGGGGGCAGACGATGAGCATTGACAAGGACGCGGACACGAAGACGAACGCCGCGATGGTCTACGTGGTCGACGACGACGAATCGATGCGCGACGCGCTGCGCTCGCTGCTGCGTTCCGTCGATCTGAACGTGACGACGTTCGCGTCCGCGCATGAATTCCTTGCGTACGACATGCCGGAGGTGCCCAGTTGCCTGATCCTCGACGTGCGGCTGAAAGGACAGAGCGGCCTCGCCGTGCAGGAGCAGATGGCCGCGAGCCAGTTGGGCTTGCCGATCGTCTTCATGACGGCGCACGGCGACATCGCGATGACCGTGAAGGCGATGAAGGCGGGCGCCAGGGATTTTCTCGCGAAGCCGTTCCGCGATCAGGACATGCTCGATGCTGTCGCGCAGGCGCTGGAAGCCGACGAGGAGCGGCGCGCGGCGAGCCGCTCCGTCGCGGACTTGCGGCGCTCGTATGAATCGCTGACGCCGCGCGAGCGCGAGGTCATGGCGTTCGTCGTGTCGGGCCTGATGAACAAGCAGATCGCGGCGGAAATGAATCTGAGCGAGATCACGGTGAAGATTCATCGCGGTCAGGCGATGAAGAAGATGGCGGCGCGTTCGCTCGCCGATCTCGTGCTGAAGGCGGAAGCGCTCGGCGTGAAGATGCCGCAGGGCGCATCGACGCCGTCGCGCGCGCAGCGGCCGTAGCGCGGGTTTATCGCTGCGGCGTTCTGACGGACGATGCCGCTTCTTCGTCGAGCGCGATCCGCTCCAGCGGCAGTTCGGTGTCGTAACCCGCGCGATGGAGCGCGCTCCAGTCATGCGGCGCGCTGACCGAATACCAGGTTCCGAACGCCAGCACGGCGGCGCAACCCGATAACAATACGCGTGTCGATGTATCGCCCATGATGCGCTCCCGGTGCGTGACCATGACGTCAGCTTAGAGAAGCGCACACGCGCCCACCATTCTACGAACGGCTCGGCGCATTCATACCAACGTGTGATGCGCTACCACGCGCGGCCGCGCTCGCCCAGTGCGCCGACGGCCTGCTCGTCGTTCATGAGCGCGTCGCCGTCGCGATCGGAAAACCGATAGCTGCCGCGCTCTTCCGATTTCGCTTCGTAGAGCGCCGCGTCGGCGCGCTTCAACGCGCTTTCGAACACTTCGCCCGGATGCGCGAGCGCGATGCCGACGCTCACGCCCACGCGCACCGTCTGTCCGCACGCGAGCGTGTAGGGCGCGGACAATTCGCGGATGATCTTGCGCGCGAACACGGCGTTCGACCCATCCGCGATATACGTCGCGACGATCGCGAATTCGTCGCCACCGAGACGCGCGGCCAGTTCGCCGCGGCGCATCGCGTTGCGCAGGCGATCGGCGACGAGTTTCAGCAAATCGTCGCCCGCGTTGTGGCCGTGCGTGTCGTTGACGCGCTTGAAGCCGTCGAGATCGACGTACATCACCATCACTTTTTCTCGACCGGCGCCGCCCGCCATCAGACGCCCGGCGTGATCGCCGAGAAAGCGCCGGTTCGGCAGGCCCGTGAGCGAGTCGTGATGCGCCCAGTGCAGGATCTTCGCCTCGGCCTTGCGGCGCTCCGTCACGTCCTCGATGATGATCACCGCGCTGCCGTCCGGCACCGGGTTGCGGCTCAGTTCGAGATGGCGGCCGTCACGCAACGGCAGATCGAGCGGCAGATTGCCCGCCTCGAGCCATTGCGCGCAACGCTCGGAAAATTGCGCACGCAGCGTCTCGCCGAACTTCGACAGCCCGACATAGCCGATGAATTCCGGCAAGGACACGTTCAGCCGCAGCATCTCGACGGTCGCGCCGAACAGTTCCGCCGCCTTGCGATTCGCGATCACCACCTTGCCCGACGCATCGACGGTGCAAAGACCGTGCGGCATGTGGGCGAGCGCCGCATCGAAGCGCGCGGCGATTTCGGCGTGGCCCTGCTCGGCGGTCATCAGCGCGACGAGGCCGCGATAGTGGCGCTGCACGACCGCGCACATCGCGCCGATATAGAGAAAGAGCGGCGGCACGAGAATCCAGTAGCCCGCCGGTCCGAACAGCCCGCCGACGCCGATCGGCAGCGCGCCGAGGCACACCTGCGCGATCGCCAGATGCGGCGTGCCCGCGTTGCGCGACGCGATCCCGCCGAGCAGGCCCGCCGTCACCATGATCGCGAGCGAGGCGAGCACGGCGTCGCCGGAAATCACGCAGGCCATCGTGCCGAGGCCGGACACGAGACATGTCAGGAGCGCGAACGGCGCGTAGCGCGCGGCCCACGGTCCGGGATGCGGCGCGCTCGGGCGGCTCAGCGCGCGATAGCGGCACACGATCGAGAGACGCACGGCGAGCAGAAGCAGATCGGCGGCGACCCAGAGCACTGCCCAGAGCGCCTGCTGACGCCCGAGCGCGATCACCGCGACGAACGCACTGGAAATGCCGGACAGCAGGAGCGGGTGGAGGTCCTCGACGAGCGTCGACAGCAAGGATGCGCGAATCGCGGCCGTGATGCGCCCGTTCTCTGTCGCCGGCGTGGCCAGAATCGAATCGATCAAGGACGGATTGCCTGACATACGGAAGACCGGGGCCAGCGAGAGGACGAAAACAAGGCGATGGCGATGCGGTCACCGCCGGTACTCGTGTATACGGCCGCGGCTACCCATACTTTAGGCAAGACCCGGATTCCGTCCGGGCCGCTCACCGCCGATTATTCGCTCCGGGCGCATTCTGACTTTCCTCCGCGTCGAATTATGCTTTTCCGCCGACATAGTAATCTTGCGCTCACACCGTTCAGCCAGACGCCGGCGCGCGGGTTTTGCCTCATCGAAAGCTTTCGATTCAGGGGCGATCATGAAGAGATGTCCTGCGCGCGACCCGGCGCGGACGTCGTCGGCGAAGAACGAAAAGGCAGTATCGTCGTAAAGATGGCCACAGAAACCGTCGTGCGAACATAAATGGAGACGTCATGGACACGAACTCTCTCTCGGGTGCAAACGGCGAGTCGCACGCCGAGCACCGGAAGCAGACGAAGAAAGCCACCGCGAGCGGCTGGATAGGCTCCGCACTCGAGTACTACGACTTCTTTATCTACGCGCAGGCCGCTGCGCTCATCTTTCCGCAGCTTTTCTTTCCGTCGGGCAATCCCAAAGTAGCAATCGTCGCGTCGCTCGCGACCTACGGCGTCGGCTATGTCGCGCGGCCGATCGGCGCGTTCGTGCTCGGCCATCTCGGCGACACGCACGGCCGCAAGAACGTGCTCGTGCTGTGCATGTTCCTGATGGGCTTTTCGACGATGGCCGTCGGCCTGCTGCCGACCTATCACAGCGTCGGCATGCTCGCGCCGGCGCTGCTCGTGATCCTGCGGCTGGTGCAGGGTTTCGCGGTCGCGGGCGAAATCTCGGGCGCCAGTTCGATGATTCTCGAACACTCGCCATTCGGACGGCGCGGCTATTTCGCGAGCTTCACGCTGCAAGGCGTGCAGGCCGGACAGATTCTCGCCGCCGCCGTGTTCCTGCCGCTCGCCTACTACATGCCCGAGGATTCGTTCAACGCGTGGGGCTGGCGCATTCCGTTCCTGCTTTCGGCGTTCGTGCTGGTCGCGGGTTACATCATCCGCCGCGAAGTGCATGAGACGCCCGCGTTCGAGAAGGAAGGCGAAAGAGGCGCAGTGCCGCGCTCGCCGATCGTCGATGCCTTCAAGTACAACCTTGGCGACATGTTCCGCGTCGTCTGCATGGCGCTGATGAACGTGATTCCCGTGGTCGCGACGATCTTCGGCGCGGCGTACGCGGTGCAGGCAGCCTACGGCGTCGGTTTTCACAAGAGCGTGTATCTGTGGATTCCGGTCGTCGGCAACATACTCGCCGTGGTCGTGATTCCGCTCGTCGGCAATCTCTCCGACAAGATCGGGCGCAAGCCGCCGATCATCGTCGGGGCGATTGCGTCTGGGCTGCTGTCGTATCTGTATCTCTACGCGATCAGCATTCACAGCGTCGGCATGGCGATCGTCGCGTCGCTGCTGATGTGGGGCGTCGTCTATCAGGGCTATAACGCGATCTTCCCGAGCTTCTATCCCGAGCTCTTTCCGACGCGCACCCGCGTGTCCGCGATGGCGATCTCGCAGAACGTCGGCACGACGATCACCGCGCTCCTGCCCGCGCTCTTCGCGACCGTCGCGCCGCCGGGATCGACGAACATTCCGCTCACGATCGGCTCGATCACGCTCGCCGTCACGATCATCTCCGCCATCGCGGCCTGGAGCGCGCGGGAGACGTATCGCATTCCGCTCAGCCAGCTCGGCGAGCAGGACGCGCGGCCGGTCGAGAAGTCCGAGTACGAGCGCCTGCGCGCGGAATCGGTCGCGAACGCGCGCGCTTCCTAGGCTTCATCTTTCCCATTGTTGTCCTCACGGCGGCGCGTGGTCCGCGCCGTCCGCGTGCCTTCGCGCGCGCACTTTTTATCGATCTGGTGAATTCAAGTGAACACTGACTCAGGCAAGACACGTATCGCGGTGGCGGGCGCGGGCTATATCGGCCAGGCGCACATGGGCGTCGCGCAGGCGAGTGCGACATGCACGCTCTCCGCTATCGTCGATCCCGCTCCGGCGGCGGCGGCCATCGCGGAGAAAGCGGGCGTGCCGCTCTACCGGACGCTCGATGAACTGCTCGCGAAGGATCGGCCGGACGGCATCGTGCTCGCGACACCGAACCAGTTGCATGTGGAGCACGCGCGCATCTGTCTCGCGGCCGGCGTGCCGATGCTGCTGGAAAAGCCGATCGCGCCGAGCGTCGATGAAGCGCAGGCGCTCGTCGACGAAACCGAACGTTCGGGCGTCAAGGTGCTGATCGGTCATCATCGCGCGCATAGCCCGATCATGGCGCGCGCGAAGCAGGTGATCGACGAAGGGCGGCTCGGCAAGCTCGTCGCGGTGATGGGCAGCGCGGTGTTCTTCAAGCCCGACGAGTATTACGCGAGCGCGCCGTGGCGGCGCGAACCGGGCGGCGGCCCGATCCTGCTCAACATGATTCACGAGGTGCATAACCTGCGCATGCTGTGCGGCGATATCGTCGCGGTGCAGGCGTTCGCTTCGCATGCGACGCGCGGCTTTCCCGTCGAGGACACCGTCGCCATCAATCTGCGCTTCGCGAGCGGCGCGCTCGGCACGTTCATGCTGTCCGACACGGCCGCGTCGCCGCGTAGCTGGGAGCAGACCTCGCAGGAGAACAAGGCGTACTCGACTTATCCCGACGAAGACTGCTACGTGATCGCGGGCACCTTCGGCTCGCTTTCCGTCCCGACGATGCGGCTCAAGTCCTACGGCCGCGCGGAAGACCGCTCATGGTGGAAGCCCTTCGAGGAAAGCATCGTGCCGATGCAACGCGACGATCCGCTCGCGCATCAGATGGAACATTTCGGGCGCGTGGCGCGCGGCGAGGCCGAGCCTATTGTCAGCGCGCGCGACGGGCTGCAGAATCTGCGGATCACCGAGGCCATCGTGCTCGCCGCCACGAGCGGCAAGATCGTCGAGACCGCCTGAATCTTTTCAATTCCCCATCCCGTTCAAGGAAATCACATGGCAAAGATCCTGACGCTGCACGGCGTCAACCTCAACATGTTTGGCAAGCGCGACCCGAAGCAGTACGGCACGGCGACGCTCGCACAAATCGACGAGCAAATGACCGCGCTGGGCAAGGAGCTGGGCGTGGAGGTGGAGTGCTACCAGACGAATATCGAAGGCGAGATGTGCTCGCGGATTCATCGCGCATTCGAGGAAAAGATCGATGCGATCGTGATCAACGCCGGCGCGTGGACCCATTACAGCTATGCGATCCGCGATGCGCTCGCCATTCTGACGGCGCCGGTCATCGAAGTGCATATGTCGCACGTTCACGCGCGGGAAGAGTTCCGCCACAAGTCGGTATTCGCGGAAATCGCCAAGGGGCAGATTTCGGGCTTCGGCGTGGATAGCTATCTGCTGGGCTTGCGCGCGGCGGTCGCTGCGATCAACGCGGGCAAGTAAGACGGAAAGGCACTGCGTTGTGAGGCTTTTTCCGGCGAGGCGTTTGAGCGCCTCGCCGATAACACCGGGTCAGACCGGACGGCCGAAATCCTTCGATGCATGCCGCACCGGCTCGTGGTCGCGCTGCACGCGCAGCGGTTCCGGATTGCGCTGCGCCGCGCCGCGAATGAACAGCACCGCGCAGACCGCGCAAATGCCCCAGACCGCGGCAATGATCGTCAAGTAGCTCATTTCCTTCTCCCCGATGCTCCGGGCGCGGGCGGCTCATGCCGTCACCGCTGCCCGCCTTCCGTTAGCCCTGTTGGTCCGTTACGCCTGCGACGCGGGCAGCGCCAGCAAACGTCCGATCAGCTGTTGCGCGAGCGCATGCTGCTCGGTGATGGTCACGGCATCGTCGGCGGTGGCATCGCGCTCGGCGCGCAGCTTGCCCGCGAGGCGCATGATGTTGTCCGACGCCGACTGCAGCGCCTGCAGCAATTCAGCTTGCGTCGCTGCCGCGCCGACCTGCGATCCTTCGATGAAACACTCTGCCGTGCGATGCGGCCTGGCGTTTCCTTCCATCGTCTGATACATGGCGACCCCGTTTTGTGAGTGGATGATGCGATTCTCCCGCCGACGCGCCCTTGTCAATCCTCCGAACAACACCTGATTCCAGCCTCAAATCGATTGTTGTGCGTTTCTGAAGATCGTGACGCGTACTGCGGTAGGTCCGCCCATCAAGGCTTCTCGGGTCGCCGGGCGGTAAAATCGCAGATCCGTGCACAGATAATCGGCCTTTTTTGCAGCGCCCTGTGGGGTCGTCCGCACGAAAAAACAACAGTTTTCATCCCAAGAGACGCGTGAAAAGTCGGACGAAACGACTCGGTCGATCGTTCGGTCATACAAAAGCGGTAATTTTTGCGGCTCAGGCAGGCATCGACATGGTTTCAGGCAAGACGAACGACGCACCCCAACACGAAACACTCAAGCGCGGACTCAAGAGCCGGCATATCCAGCTGATCGCGCTCGGCGGCGCGATCGGCACCGGACTTTTCCTCGGCGTCGCGCAGACGATCAAACTGGCCGGGCCGTCCGTGCTGCTCGGCTACGCGATCGCCGGTCTGATGGCGTTTTTCATCATGCGTCAGCTCGGCGAGATGATCGTCGACGAGCCGGTCGCCGGCTCCTTCAGCCATTTCGCCGACAAGTACTGGGGCCACGCCGCCGGCTTCATTTCCGGCTGGAATTACTGGGCCATTTATATTCTGGTGAGCATGGCGGAGCTGTCGGCTATCGGCATCTACATGCAGTACTGGTGGCCGGGATTGCCGACGTGGATATCGGCGCTCGGATGCTTCGTCATCGTCAATGCGATCAACCTGACGAGCGTGAAGTCCTACGGCGAGACGGAGTTCTGGTTCGCGATCGTGAAGGTGGCGGCGATCGTCGGGATGATCCTGTTCGGCGGCTATCTGCTCGCGTCGGGCAAGGCCGGGCCGGAGGCGAGCGTCACGAACCTGTGGCGGCTCGGCGGCTTCTTTCCGAACGGCGTGCACGGGCTGGTGATGTCGATGGCCGTGATCATGTTCTCGTTCGGCGGGCTGGAACTCGTCGGCATCACGGCGGCAGAGGCGGAAGATCCGTCGCACAGCATTCCGCGTGCGACCAATCAGGTCATCTATCGCATTCTGATTTTCTATGTCGGCGCGCTCGGCGTGCTGCTGGCGCTCTATCCGTGGGACAAGGTCGCGACTGGCGGCAGCCCGTTCGTGCTGATCTTCCGCGAAATGAACAGCACGCTCGTCGCGAACGTGCTCAATGTGATCGTGCTAACGGCCGCGCTGTCCGTGTACAACAGCGGCGTGTATGCGAACAGCCGCATGCTCTACGGTCTCGCCCAACAGGGCAACGCGCCGCGCGCGCTCCTGCGTGTCAACGGGCGCGGCATTCCGCTCGCGGCGCTGGCCGTGTCGGCGACCGTCACGGCGGCCTGCGTCGTCATCAACTACGTGATTCCGGGACGCGCGTTCGGCCTTCTGATGGGCCTCGCGGTGTCGGCGCTCGTCATCAACTGGGCGATGATCAGCATCATCCACGTGATGTTTCGCCGGCAGAAGCGCGCGAGCAACGAAACGACATCGTTTCCGAGCTTCGGCCATCCGTTCACGAACTACATCGTGCTCGCGTTTCTCGCGGGCATCGTGTGGGTCATGTACGAGATTCCGGACCTGCGCCTGTCCGTCTACCTGATCCCCGTCTGGCTGGCCGTTCTCGGAATCGGCTACTATCTCAAAAAAAGGGGCGCTGACGCGAAGCGCGCCAACCGCCTGCAATCCCGCTGATCTCTCGTCCTGACTCTCGTCCTGATACCGACACCATGTTCGAACATATCGATGCCTACCCCGGCGATCCCATCCTGTCGCTGAACGAAAATTTCCAGAAGGACCCGCGCACCAACAAGGTCAACCTGAGCATCGGCATCTACTTCGACGACGAAGGCCGCTTGCCCGTGATGCAGGCGGTGCGCGAAGCGGAACTGTCGATCCTGAAGGAACTCGGCCCGAAGCCCTACTTGCCGATGGCCGGTTTCGCGCATTATCGCGACGCGGTGCAGTCGCTCGTGTTCGGCAACGACAGCCCGTCGCGCGCGGACGGCCGCATCGCGAGCGTGCAGACGCTCGGCGGCTCGGGGGCGCTGAAGGTCGGCGCGGATTTCATCAAGCGCTATTTCCCGCAATCGAAAGTGTGGGTGAGCGACCCGACGTGGGAGAACCATCGCTTCATCTTCGAGCGCGCCGGCTTCGAGGTGAACACGTACCCTTACTACGACGAAGCCACCGGCGGCCTGCGCTTCGACGCAATGCTCGAAGCCATCGACAAGTTGCCCGCGAAAAGCGTCGTCCTGCTGCACGCGTGCTGCCATAACCCGACGGGCGTCGATCTCGATCAGTCGCAATGGCTGAAGATCATCGACGTGCTGCAAAAGCGCGATCTGCTGCCGTTCGTCGATATGGCGTACCAGGGCTTCGGCGCGGGTCTGGACGACGACGCCTTCGCCGTGCGCGAACTCGCGCGCTGTGGCGTGCCGGCGTTCATCGCGAATTCGTTCTCGAAGAACTTCTCGCTGTACGGCGAGCGCTGCGGCGGTCTGCACGTGATCAGCGACGATGCCGCCGAAGCCGACCGCGTGCTCGGCCAGTTGACGAGCGCGGTGCGCGCGAACTACAGCAACCCGCCGACGCACGGTGCGAAAATCGTCACGCATGTGCTGAACACGCCCGAGCTTAAGCGCTCGTGGGAACAGGAGCTCGCGTCGATGTGCCAGCGCATCGCGCGCATGCGCCAGGCGATCCACGACGGCCTCAAGGATCACGTGCGCGGCGAAATGCTCACGCGCTACATCAAGCAGCGCGGCATGTTCACGTACACGGGTCTCGTCGCGGATCAGGCGGATCGGCTCAAGGAGGAATTCGGCGTGTATATCCTGCGCTCGGGCCGCATGTGCGTCGCGGGTCTGAACGACAGCAACGTGCAGACCGTCGCCGATGCGATCGGCAAGGTGCTCGCCGCAAAATAACCGTTACAGCGCGGGACAGGACAGCACTTTCTGCGGCGGCAGGCTGCCCGGTCCCGTATCGACCTTCGTGCCGCGCGGCGGCGTCAGGATAAGCCGCGCGCTCGTCGCGCTTTCATTCGCGAGCACGTACAGGTCGCCGCTTCCCTCGGGCTGCCAGTACGCGCGATACACCTCGCCGTCCTTGTAGACATGCAGCGCGCCGTGCCGCACGGCGCCGCCCCGCCAGAAATTCACGCTTTCTCCTTCGCGCAGCGCGATCGTGCCGTCCTGCCCGTTCGTCGCGCTTTCGAGCGTGCCGCAGACGGCATCGTCGGCGTGCGCGGGCGTGCACGCGACGAGCGCCGCGAGCGCGCCTGCTCGAATCGTGTTGGATGCGCGTTTCATCATCGGTCGACTCCTTGCTTGAAAATGGCGCGTGCGCCGTCCCGCGCTCGTCGCAAGATATGCGCCGACGTTCCTCCGCGCGTGTGCTACTTTGAATGGAGACAGGCTTCGATCATGGAGGGTCTCATGACTGTGATCGCACCGGACGAAAGAACGGAATTCCTCGCGATTCTCGCGCGCCATCGGCTCGATGAAAGCGATTTTCTCGTGCAGGAAGGCGGCGCGTCCGACATCGTGGACGATGTTTATCCGTTGCAGGGCGTCGTCACCATCACTCGACGTTCCACGCTCAAGGAACGCGAATATCGCATCGGACACGGCACGGAATGGACCGCCGCGTTCGAAAAGGACTTGAACAAAGGCGTGTTCGGCTGAACGGGCACGCCGCAGGCAGTTTTTCACGCACTTTTTTGAAGCGGAGCACGCGATGAGACCGACTGAATTCAAATCGTTCAAAGCGCATGTCGCGATGCTGCTGCGCGATCTGCCGCGCGGCATGACCGCCGATCTCACCGACGTCGCCGTCGCGTACTGGAACGGCACGCAAGTGGTCGGCGCGTATCTGCGCGACAACGGCCGCATCGACGAGGATTTCGATTTCGACGAAAACGCGTGGGGAAACTGGGGCGACGAATTCCTGATGTGGATGGATGCGCGGCGTTTCTCCGAACGCGCCGATCTGAAGGCCGCGTTCGTTTCCGGCGTGATGCCGGCGAATGCGTGCGGCGGACTCTGGCCGCGGCCGCGCTGATCCGCAGGCGCGCACGCGCCTTTTCCAGGGCAAGTCTTCTGTAAGCACGCGTCGCACGCGTCATCTCCCGCCGAACGGCACAGCGTTTGCTCCTACCCACGACGCGACAGCGTCCGAACCACGACCGCGCACCGGCCGTGTTCCGCCATTCATCGTCACGGAGGGTTTCAGCATGGCTGGCAACGGAAGACTTCATCCGCTCACGTTCTTCACGGCCGTCGTGTTCATCGTCATCGGCGCGTTGCTGGCGGCGGGCGGTGCGTATCTCGTCACGCTGAAAGGATCGTGGTACTACGCGATCGCGGGCGGGGCCATCGTCCTGACCGGGCTCTTGCTGCTGATACGGCGGCGCTCCGCGCTGCTGCTCTTCGCGCTCGTGCTGTTCGGTTCGACGATCTGGGCCGTGTTCGAAGTGCATTTCGACTTCTGGCAACTGATGCCGCGTCTGTGGATCTGGCTGCTGCTCGGGATCTGGCTGCTGATTCCGTTCGTGCATCGCGGCGCGCTGTTCGGTCCGCCTTCGACCGCGCGCGCGGCGCGCACGCCGCTCGCCGCCGCGATCGTGCTCACGCTTTTGCTCGGCATCGGCACGTATTTCATCGATCCGCACGACCGGCCGGGGCGCATCGACGTGAATGTCGCCGCCGACGCGAATCAGGCCGATGCCAACGCCGCGACCGGCCGCGCGCCGGGCGACTGGATCGACTATGGCGGCTCGCCGCTCGCGCAGCGTTACGCGCCGCTCGCGCAGATCACGCCGGAAAACGCGCATCAGTTGAAAGTGGCGTGGACGTATCGCACCGGCGACATGCCCGGCCCCGACGATCCGACCGAAACCACCGACGAGAACACGCCGCTCAAGGTCGGTGACACGATCTTCCTGTGCACGCCGCACAGCAAGGTGATCGCGCTCGACGCGGCGAGCGGCAAGGAAAAGTGGCGCTTCGATCCGCAGATTCAGAGCCCGATCGGCTTCAAGCATTGGGAGCATATGACTTGCCGCGGCGTCGCCTATTACGATACGGCGATGCATCCGATGCCCGCCGAAGCCGCGACGGCTTCCACGCCGGCCGAGGCGAGCGCGCCGGTTGCGTCGTCGGACACCGAGGCGCAGGCCGCTTCCGGGCCCGTGGCCGCATCGGAGCCCGCCGCGCCGGTGCAGACGCCCGCGCAAACCACGGCGCTCGCCGAATGCCCGCGACGCCTCTTCCTTCCGACCGCCGACGCCCGCCTGATCGCGCTCGACGCGGAAACCGGCAAACCTTGCGCGAGTTTCGGCAAGGGCGGCGCGATCGATCTGCGCGCCAACATCGGCCCGTTCACGCCGGGCGGCTATTACTCGACGTCGCCACCGGCCGTGTTCCGCAACCTCGTGATCGTCGGCGGCCACGTGACCGACAACGAATCGAACAACGAGCCGTCAGGCGTGATCCGCGCCTTCGACGTGAACGACGGTCATCTCGTCTGGAACTGGGATCCGGGCAATCCGGACGCCACCGAACCGATCGCGGCGGGCGGCACCTACGTGCGCAACTCGCCGAACATGTGGTCGATGTTCAGCGTCGACGAGAAGCGCGGCATGATCTATCTGCCGATGGGCAATCAGACGCCCGATCAGTGGGGCGGCGAGCGCACGCCGCAGGCCGAGAAGTACGCGGCGGGCCTCGTCGCGCTCGATGCCGCGACCGGCAAGGCGCGCTGGAACTACCAGTTCACGCATCACGATCTGTGGGACATGGATGTCGGCGGGCAGCCGACGCTCGTCGATCTGCAGACGGCGCAGGGCATGCAGCCGGCGGTGATCGCATCGACGAAGCAGGGCAGCATCTACGTGCTGAATCGCGAAACCGGGCAGCCGATCGTGCCGATCAGCGAAGTGGCGGTGCCGCAGGGCGCGGCGAAGGGCGATCACGCCGCGCCGACGCAGGCGGTCTCCGCGCTCAACTTCAATCCGCCGCTCGTGAAGGAAGCGGACATGTGGGGCACGACGCCGTTCGATCAACTCTGGTGCCGCATCAAGTTCAGGAGTCTGCGCTACGACGGGCCGTTCACGCCGCCCTCCGAGCAGGGAACGCTCGTGTTTCCGGGCAATTTCGGCGTGTTCGACTGGGGCGGGATTTCGGTCGATCCGGTGCGGCAGATTCTCATCGCGAACCCGGATTACATGGCGTTCACGTCGAAACTGATTCCGCGCGAGAAGCTCCAGGAAGGCGCGACGAGCACGAGCGAGACGAGCGGCATCAAGCAGGCGCGCGGCACGCCGTTTGCCTATGAGATCAGTGCGTTTCTATCGCCGCTCGGGATTCCGTGTCAGGCGCCGCCGTGGGGCTACATGGCGGGCGTCGACCTGCGCACGAACAAGATCGCGTGGATGCACAAGAACGGCACGATCATCGACAGCGCGCCGCTGCCGATTCCGATGCCGCTCGGCGTGCCGAGTCTCGGCGGGACGATCGTGACGGCGGGCGGCGTCGCATTCCTGACGGGCACGCTCGACCGGTACGTCCGCGCGTACGACGTGCGCGACGGGAAGAAGCTGTGGGAAGCGCGTTTGCCGGCAGGCGGTCAGGCGACGCCGATGAGCTATGCCGATGCGAGCGGCAAGCAGTATCTGCTCGTGACGGCGGGCGGTCACGGCTCGCTCGGCACGAAGGCCGGCGATTACGTGATCGCGTACACGCTGCAATGAGCGATGAAGAACGGCGCGGGAATATTCCCCCGCGCCCGCGCGTTACGAACGGCGATAGGCTTCGGCCATCAACGCGCTGACCTTGGCGCGTGCGATGAGCGCGTCGCGCGTGGCGGCGCGGAGCTTGGCGGCGATAAAGGAAACGAGGGCGATCGGGGTAGCAGCGATGATTCCCATGGTGGACTCCGTACTAGGGGTAACTATCTAGGTAATAACCCTAGGTTAGCACATTGTGACGCGTTGCAACAAATTCTTTGCGCGTGAAGCGGGTCGCCGTGGCGTTGTGTCTCACCGTAGAGGAGCATGCAGATGAACACGCGGTTCCTGACTCTGATCGCCGCAGCCGGCGTCGCGCTTGCTGTGGCGATCGTCGGTGCGTGCAGCGGCGGCGGTTCCAGCGGCGACACCACGGCTGCTGCAACCGGCGGCAGTGCGCCGACTGCGGCGTCGAGTCCGTCGAGCGCGTCCAGTCCGTCGAGCGCGTCGGCGCCTGCGGTTGCGTCTCCGATGGACGTCGCCACCTGGCACAACGACATCGCCCGCACTGGCCAGCAACTCGCGGAAACGGTTCTCACGCCCGCGAACGTCAATTCGGCCAGCTTCGGCAAGCTCGCGACCTTCCCCGTCGACGGCGCGGTCGATGCCCAGCCGCTCTTTCTGGCGGGCGTCCCGATCGCGGGCGGCACGCACAACGTCGTGTATGTCGCGACGGAAAACGCCAGCGTGTACGCCTTCGACGCCGACACTGGCAGCGTGCTCTGGAAAATCTCGACGCTCGGCAACGGCGAGTCGCCCAGCGACGACCACAAGTGCACGCAGATCACGCCGACCATCGGTGTGACGGCGACGCCGGTCATCGACCGTTCGCGCGGACCGAATGGCGCGATGTATGTCGTGGGAATGTCGAAGGACGCGTCGGGCGGCTATCACCAGCGCATCCACGCGCTCGACGTCACGACAGGCGCCGAGCTCTTCAATGGTCCGACCGAAATTCGCGCGACCTATCCCGGCAACGGCGCGGGCAGCCAGAACGGCACGCTCACGTTCGATCCGGGCCAGTACGCCGAGCGCGCGTCGTTGCTCCTGCTGAATGGCGTCGTCTACACCGCGTGGACGTCGCACTGCGATTTCATGCCGTACACCGGCTGGGTCATGGGCTACGACGCGAACACGCTGCAACAGGCGAGCGTGCTGAACGTCACGCCGAACGGCCAGATGGGCTCGATCTGGATGAGCGGCGCGGGCCTTGCGTCGGACGGCGAATCGATCTTCTTCCTCGACGCGAACGGCACCTTCGACCCGACGCAGAACGCGCAGGAAATGCCGATCAACGGCAATTTCGGCAACGGTTTTTTGAGGCTGAACACGTCGCCGCTCAGGGTGCAGGACTATTTCGAGCCGTCGAACACGGTGCAGGAATCGAATCAGGACGAAGACCTGGGTTCCGGCGGCGCGATGGTTCTGCCCGATTTCGCCGGTGCGAGCGGCACGGTTCGCCATCTCGCGATCGGCGCGGGAAAGAACGCGACCATCTACGTCGTGAACCGTCTTTCGATGGGCAAGTTCGATTCGAACGCGGATCACATCTACCAGAAACTCGTCGGCCAGATTCGCGGGCCGATGTTCGGCGCACCCGCGTATTTCAACAACACCGTCTATTTCGGCTCGGTCGGCGACAGCATCAGGGCTTTTTCGGTGTCGAACGCCGTGCTTTCGGGAACCTCGACGAGCCAGACATCGAACGTGTTCGCCTTTCCGGGCGCGACGCCGAGCATTTCGGCGAACGGCACGGCCAACGGCATCCTGTGGGCGGCGGAGAACGGCACGACCGGCGCACTGCGCGCGTACGACGCGACCAATCTCGGCCGCCAGCTCTACAGCAGCAACGATGCGGGCGCGCGCGACCAGTTCGGTCAGGGCAACAAGTTCATCACGCCGATGATCGCGAACGGCAAGGTGTATGTCGGCACGAGAAACGCTGTCGCCGTGTTCGGGTTATTGCCGAAATAAAGAGAGATCGCGCACCGGAATCGCGATGCGTTATATTCTTGTCGATATAACGAACTGCATCGGGTTACGGAGATCATGGCGACTCCATCTATCGACGCACCGGGCCGCGAACTGGCCGACGGCGGCTACGGCGCGACCATCATCACCGTGAAGGCGGCGCGCGACCACGAGCGGGCCGAATCGATACGCGATCTCGTCGATGCGCATCGGCGTTTGCAGGGCAGCGTGCTGCGTTTTCTTTCGCTCTTCGACGACGCCCGCACGAGCGCCGTCCATGACGCGCGTGAGCCGCACGAAGTGCTCGTCGGCATGCTGGAGAAAAAAGCGCGCGCGGCGGGATTCGCGCGGATGCGCGAGTTGTGCGCGGCGGCGCAGGAGGCGCGGGTCGCGGCGCGGCAGCGCGAATGGCTCTTCTTCGATTCGTTCGGCACGGATGTGCCCGCACTGCGCGCCGCGGCGAGCGCGCTGGAGCGGCTGGACGCGACGCTCGTCGGACTGTGCGTGGAGCATGTCCTGCGCGCGAACGCGATGCCCGGCGCGAAGACGCGAAGCCGGCGCGGCTAGACCGGCGGATTCACGCGGGGCGGCACGGCGTCGAGTTGCCGGAACACGCTGAGCCAGTCTTCGAGATGCCAGGTTTTCGACACGAGTCCGTCGCGCAGTTCGTGAAACGAATGAATCGCGAAGCGGATCGGCTTCTCGGTCGCGGCGATGCCCAGCAACGGCCCGGATTGCGTGCCGCTCACTTCCGCGCGCACGCCTACGCGATCGTCCTGCACCAGCATGTCGAGAATCTCGATATGCATGTCGGGCAGCGCGTTGGCGAGATCTTCGAAGATGGGGATCATCTGATCCGGGCCGGGCTTCTGTCCGGGCGGCTCGGGAATGTACTGCCAGTCGGGCGTGACGGCCTGCCGCAAGAGCGCGACATCCTTCGTGGAAAACGCGCGATAAAGACGCTCGACCGTTTCGCGCGCGGCCGATTGAGTCAGGTGAGCTGCCGGCATGGTGCCTCCTTCACGGTGCTGTCTGCACGAGGTGGGAACGGCGGCATTGCCCGCTCACTGTACCTCAACGCATCTCATAAACGCAGGAACGGTCATGGAGCCGTGTTAAGCTTTCATTTCTTCGCTGGGGAGTAGCCGGCCTTTCCGCAATGGAAAGGCGCTCATGTCAACACGCTCGGTCGTTCGGACCGTGGCATGAGCAACCATCACAGGTTGGCAAGACCATCGACAGAATTCGCGACCGGTCGGGCGCGCGTTCTGTCGTTCCATCTTGCCCGACCAGAGCGCTACCCGATGAATCTCGCTTCCACAATATTCCTTGCCTTCGCCATGTCCACCGACGCATTCGCCGCCGCGGTCGGCAAGGGCGCAACCCTGCACAAGCCGCGCATCGCGGAAGCGTTGAAGACCGGCGTGATCTTCGGCGTGATCGAGGCGCTGACGCCGCTCGTCGGCTGGGCGCTCGGCAAGGCGGCCGCGCAGTACGTGACGGCCTGGGATCACTGGATCGCGTTCGGCCTGCTGTTCGTGCTCGGCGCGCGCATGATCCGCGAAGGTTTCGCCGAAGCGGCCCACGACGAGGAAAAGCCCAACTCGCATTCGTTCTGGGTGCTCGCGCTCACCGGTTTTGCGACCAGCATCGACGCGATGGCGGTCGGCGCGGGCCTCGCGTTCATCGATGTCGATATCTTCTCGACCGCCGCGACCATCGGCTTCGCGACCATGCTGATGGTGACGATCGGCGTGATGGTCGGGCGGCTCGTCGGCGCGACGATCGGCAAGCGGGCGGAAATCGTCGGCGGGCTGATCCTGATCGGCGTCGGCAGCGTCATTCTGGCCGAGCATCTCGGCTATCTGAGCTAAGCGTGCGCGCCTTGTCGCCGCGCGGCGTGAAAACGGCGAGCGCGGCGGCGACGATGAAGAGCGCGGGCACATCGCCCGCCAGATGACCGAGATGTCCCGCGCCGCCGAACGATTGCACGGCCATGATCGCGCCATGCACGACGCTCGACCAGACCGTGAACCAGATGAGGCTGAGATGCCGCATCGGCTCGCGCGACGCGATCAGCAGGAACACGCCGAGCGTCGCATAGATGCCGACGATCATCAGCGCGTATTCGGAGCGGCCTTCGTGGCCGCTTTCCCACGCCCATCCCGAAGGCCAGAGCAGCATCAGCGGAAAGACGCCGAACAACGCGATCAGCCCGACGACAACGAGCACGATGCGCAGACAGGCGAGACGGCGGGCGTCGTTCATGGTGAAATCCTCCGGCGCGACATGAGCGCCACGATACCGCGAAGCGCGCCCGAACGGCGTTGCGGCCGGCAGGCGTTTCGACCAAAAAACGGCGCAAATAAAATAACAGCGACTGCCATTTGGCCGATACGATTCATCAATCCACTGCCTTCAATCCTTAATTCAGCACGTCATGCCACGTCCCATTTCCGCGCGCATTCATCTCGACGCCGTTCGTCAGAATCTTCAGATCGTCAAACGCCTGGCGCCGTCGTCGCGCGTGTGGTCCGTGATCAAGGCGAATGCCTACGGTCACGGCATCGAGCGCATCTATCCGGCGCTCGCCGAAGCGGACGGCATCGCGCTGCTCGATCTCGACGAAGCCGTGCGCGTGCGCGAACTCGGCTGGAAAAAGCCGATCCTGCTGCTCGAAGGCATTTTCGAGCCCACGGATGTCGAGACGGCGGATCGTCATCGCCTCACGGTGACGGTGCATAGCGACGAACAACTCGCGCTGCTGAAAGCGTCGCGGCCGCGCGAACGCATCGATATCCAGTTGAAGATGAACTCGGGCATGAACCGGCTCGGCTACCGGCCGGGCGAGTTCGAGGCCGCGTGGGAACGTGCGTCGGGCATCGAGGCGGTCGGCTCGATCGGCCTCATGAGCCACTTCGCGAACGCGGACGATGGCGCGATCGACTGGCAAACCGACGAATTCGACGCCGCCACGCGCAATCTTCCCGGCACGCGCTCGCTGTCGAATTCGGCGGCGGTGCTGTGGCATCCGCGCGCGCATCGCGACTGGGTGCGGCCCGGCACGATCCTCTACGGCGCATCGCCGACGGGCCGCGCGCGCAACATCGAAGGCTTCGAATTGCGCGCGGCGATGACGCTCGAAAGCCGCATCATCGGCGTGCAGATGCTCGCGCCGAACGAGACGATCGGCTATGGCCGCACTTTCACGGCGGATCGTGCGATGCGAATCGGCGTGGTGGCGTGCGGCTACGCGGACGGCTATCCGCGTCACGCGCCGACCGGCACGCCCGTGATGATCGACGGCGTGCGCACGCGCATCGTCGGACGCGTGTCGATGGACATGCTCACCGTCGATCTGACGCCGTGCCCGGCGGCGGGCATCGGATCGTCGGTGGAACTGTGGGGCGAGCACGTCAGGGTGGACGAAGTGGCCGAGCCGTCCGGCACGATCGGCTACGAGCTGATGTGCGCGCTCGCGCGGCGCGTGCCGGTGAGCATCGACGCCGGCGTGACGAGCGAGCCTGAAACGCACACCGCGTAAGCCCTCAATACCGCGCCCAGACGATGCCGAGTATCGTCGCTTCGTCGTCGAAGACTTCGAGCGTGTCGGTCAGCGCCTGAACCGGTCCGGCGTGGTTGACGAAGAGCGCATAGGCGAGACGCCGCCCGCTCTTCGCGTCCATATAGCCCGCCATGTTCATCGCGACCATCTGGCCGTTGGTCACGGTCGCGCCGCTCTTCACCCTGATGTGCTCCTTGCCGACGACATCCCGGCCGATGGCCGCGAGCGAGCCGTCGATGCCCAGAATCGACAACGCGTCGCGATACACCGGATAGATCGGCAGGCGGCTCATCACGGTGAGCAGCGTCGCGGTCGTGCGGGCGCTCGCGCGGCTGTCGGGCGAGCCGCTGCCGTTGGTCGGAAAGTCGAAGCCCGCGCCGTCGATCCCGAGCGTGCCCGTCAGATACCGGCGCTCGGTGACGAGCGCGGCATCGACCGTGCGCGCGCCTTGCGCGAGACCTTGATACATCAGGCTCAGATTGGCGCCGGTGTTCAGGCTCACCTTGAGAATCAGCTTGGCGATTTCGGAGTAGGGCAGCGAGGTGAAGCTCGCCACCTGCGTCGCGCTCGAATAGCTTTGCGCCGATGGCAGCCTGCTTCGGTCATTCGGCTGAACGGCGGGCGCCGAGACGCTGACGCCCGCGCGCGTCAATGCGTCGATGAAGGCGGTGCGCGCGAACGATGGCGGATCTTCCACACGCAGATTGCTCACATACAGATTGTTGCCGACGAGCGGCGACGTGTAGCCCATCGGGATCGTCGCGGGCGTGGCGAGGCTCGCCGCGCCCGAGATCGTGCCGTGACAGCCGGGCGCGGCGAGACAACTCAGGGGGCCATCGTCGAGCGCATCGCCCGATGTGACGATATCCGCCGCGCTATTGGCCGCCGTCGTGAGCGTCGCGCCCTGCATGGTCATCGCGCTCGTGCGCGGACGCCAGTCGAGCTGGCCAGGCTGTCCGGCCGATGTCGGCGCGAGCGTCACGTCGATCACGTTTTCGTTCACGAGGATCGGCGAGATGAGCACGTTGCCGTTGGGCACGCGAAACGCGTCGAAGAGCCTGTCATCGACGATGACATCGCCGCTGACCGACGTGATGCCCGCCGCCCTGACCTGTTGCGCAAGCTGGTTGATGGCCGTCAGCGGATCTTCCGGCGTCAGGATCGCGCCGTCGAAGGCGCGCGCCTCGTTGTGATCGAAGTCGGTGAAATCGATGGTGCCGTCGGGCTTCTGCCGCCCGCCGAAGGTCAGATCGCCGGAAGCCTTGAGGATGAGATCGCCCGTGAGCTTGCCCGATGCGTCGAGCGTGCCGTTGCGATAGACCGGCGTTTCGAAGCGATGATCCGCGCCGATGATATTGAGCGCGCTGCCCACCGAGTAGAGCTTGCGCACGGAGCCGGTGAACGAGAGCGTGTCGGGTTGCAGCGCGGCGAGCGTTTCGCCGGTGGTGGCGTCCATCACGACCATCGACCATTGCGAGTTCGCGCTCGTGTAGCGCGGCTTTTTCATCACCTGATCGATGGGATCGTCGGACGAACCGCCGCCGCAACTCGCGGCGAGAAGGCTGGTTGCGATCAACAACGGGACAGCCAGGATTCGCGCGCGCATGGTCTTGTTCCCTTCGTTATTTACCGAGAATCAGGATAGGACGCGCGCATTGGGAATACAAAGCGAAAGCGTCGGCTCAACGCCTCGACTGGCCGATCACGCCGGCGAGAATCTGAATTCCCTCGCGGATCTTATCGACCGGCACGCTCGCATAACCGAGGATCAGACCGGCGGGCCGGGTCCGCGCATCGACGGTCGGCGCGGCATAAAGCTGCGATACCGGATAGACGCCCACGCCCTTTTCATGCGCGGCGGCGACGAGCGCGGCCTCATCCTTCGAATCGAGAAACGGCAGCCACAGCGTGACATGCAGCCCGGCGGCCGTGCCCGTCACCCGCGCGCTCTGCGGCAGAAGATGCGCGATGGCATCGAGCAACGCCGCGCGACGCCGTTCGTATTCGCGTCGGACGCGCCGCACGTGACGTTCGTACGCGCCGCCTTCGATCAGCGATGCGAGAACGCGCTGATCGATGACCGCGGAATGCCGGTCGCTCAGCCTCTTGGCCTGACGAAACACCGGCACGAGATCGTGCGGCAGGATCATGTAGCCGAGCCGCAGATGCGGCGAAAGCGCCTTTGAGAATGTGCCGATGTAAATCACGCGGCCATTCGAATCGATCGATTGCAACGCATCGATCGGGCGCTGGCCGTAACGGAACTCGCCGTCGTAATCGTCCTCGATGATCCAGGCATCGTGCCGTTGCGCCCATTCGAGCAATTCGAGCCGGCGTCCGACCGGCAACACGCCGCCCAGCGGAAACTGATGCGATGGCGTCACGTAAGCGAGCCGCGCGCGGCCATCGGCGGGGAGACGGCGCGTGTCGAGACCATGTTCGTCGACGGGAACGGGCAGCGGCACCCCGCCCGACGCTTCGAAGCAATGGCGCGCGATCAGATAGCCGGGCTCTTCGAACGCGAACGTATCGCCGGGATCGAGCAAGACGCGCGCGCATAGATCGAGCGCCTGCTGCGTGCCGTTCACCACGACGATCTGTTCGCTGTCGCAGACCAGCCCGCGCGCCCG
This sequence comes from Caballeronia jiangsuensis, assembly GCA_000648925.1. Taxonomy (GTDB): domain Bacteria; phylum Pseudomonadota; class Gammaproteobacteria; order Burkholderiales; family Burkholderiaceae; genus Caballeronia; species Caballeronia jiangsuensis. The sequence goes on along the minus strand of JFHF01000016.1, from coordinate 53,997 downwards.
TCCCAGATACGCCTGCAACGCGCGCCGCAGCGAGGCGTCGCCTTCGGGCGCGACGTAGTAGAGGCTGTCCGGCTGATGCAGAAGCTCGGCCTGATAGGCCCGCTTCCAGATCAGCGAAGGAAAGTCGCGCGAGGACACCGCGCCGTAGAGGAAGTTGACGCTGCCCTGCTTCGTCGGATGAAGCACGGGCATGGGCAGTGTCGAAACGCGCTCGCCGTATGCGGACAACGCGGGCGCGGTGCGGGCGACGCGCGCCGGGCCGGGCGGCGCGAGCGGCACCGGCGGCGCGGCGATACGTGCGACGCGCCCCGCCGATGTGACGAGGAAGCCTTCGGCGGCGAGTTGTTCGTAGGCAGCGGTGACGGTTGTGCGCGAGACGCCCAGATCGGCGGCCAAGGCGCGCGTCGATGGCGCGGATGCGCCCGCGGGCAGCGTGCCGTCGGCGATCTGGGCGCGCAGCAGATCGTAGATGCGTTGCCCCGTGCCGGCTCTGTTCAACTGGACCATGAAAAACAACCGAAACTGGATCTTCTTATTGTGCCTGTTTCGGGCGATAGTGACGAAGTTCCATCACCTTTGCCGAGCATTGACGATGTATATCCCGCCGCACTTCGCAGAGACTCGTCCCGAAGAACTTCATCGGATCATTCGCGCGCATGCGCTCGGAATCCTCGTCACGCGTGACGACGCCGGTCTGGACGCCAATCACATTCCGTTCGAATTCGATCCCGACCGAGGCACGCACGGACTGCTCACGGCGCACGTCGCGCGAGCCAACGATATCTGGCAGCGGTGCCCGACCGGCACGCCGGTCATGGTGATTTTTCGCGGCGCCGAGGGCTATATCTCGCCGAACTGGTATCCGAGCAAACATGAGGCGCATCGGCAGGTGCCGACCTGGAACTACGAAGTCGTGCATGCGCATGGCGTGCTCACCGTGCGCGACGACGAGCCCTTCGTGCGCGGACTCGTCGCGCGTCTGACGCGTCGGCATGAGGCGAACGAGCCGAAGCCGTGGAAGATGGGCGACTCCGAGCCCGAGTTCATCGACGGCATGCTGCGCAACATCGTGGGCATCGAGATTGCCGTGACATCGATCGTGGGCAAATCGAAGCTGAGCCAGAACAAGGAGACGCGCGATCGCCTCAACGCCGCCGATACGTTGCAGGCGCGCGGAAACGAAGAACTGGCTCAGGCGATGTCGCGCGCCGGGTGAGGATCGCGCGTTAGCAAACCCTCGTCACCACCGCGCCGCCGATGTCCCCGGTTGCTCCGAATCGCGCGCATAGCCCGCAGGTGTGCGCGCCAGTTGCGCGCTCGGCCGCACGGCCATCAATTCGCCGAAGCCGGATTCATACCGCTCGACATACGGCGCGAAATCCGGCTTCGCCGTCTTCAATCCATCCTCGACGCGCCCCAGTCCACGCAGCCAATGCCCCGTCTGCGCGAGCGATATCTGAACATGCCAGCTTCCGCCTTCGCGCTGCTGCTTCCATAGCGCGGCGGCCGCGCCGAACGCCATCAGAAAGCCGCTCGCCATGTCGAGCATCTGCATGGGCAACGGACGAGGCTTGCTTTCGCCCGCCGCTTCGCCTTCGGCTGCGTTGAACCCCATCGCGGTCTGGACGAGCGAATCGAAGCCGCGCCGATCGGCCCACGGACCATCCGTGCCGTACGCGGTCAGCGACGTATAAACGATCCCCGGCCTGCGCTCCGCCACCTCTTGCGGCCCGAAACCCAGCGACGCGATCCCGCCCGGCCTATACCCCTGCGCGAACACATGCGCATCGTCGATCAAATGCCAGAGCGTGTCCCGATCCGAAGGCGAGCGAAGATCGAGCAACGCCGAGCGCTTGCCCCGGCTCGTATCCGCGATAGCAGGAATATTCGGCAGATGCGGCCCATTCACGAGCATCACGTCCGCGCCGAACGCGGCTAACGCCCGACCGCCGACCGGCCCGGCGAGAATGCGCGTGAAATCGAGCACGCGAAGGTCGTCGAGCGGACGCGCATCGGCGGACAAGGGCGGCAATGCGAGCGGCGGCGCGTCGCCGATGCGCGTGATGGTCATCAACGGCTGCGCGGCGATGGCCTGCGCTTGCGGCGTCGCATCCCATTCGTCGAACGTGCGCAGCATCGTGACGACGAGTCCGCGTTCCGCCGCCGCGTTCTCGAAATCGCGACCACGCCATGCGAGCAACGCGCGCTCGGCATCCTCACGCGTCGCCGTTTGCGGATCGAGCCCGAGCAGACGCAGCGCGCCGTCCTGATGATGTTCGAAGTTCGCGTGAATGCGCACGTAGCCATCGGCGCATCGATACAGCCCGGAAAAGCGTCCCCACGTCTCCGGCTCCTTGCCGTCGACGGTGAACGCTCCAGTGCATTCGACAGCCGCATGCGTCATGTCGACGGACACGCGCTGCCGCTCGACGCCACGCAGCGCGCCGAGCTCGCACGCCGCGAGCGCCGCCGCGCCGATGGTCGCCTGCGCCGCCGCGCCAATCGCGAAGCTGGAAGGAAAAACCGGATCGCGACCCGGAAGGTCGATGAAAGAAAGCGCATCGTCGGGCAAGCCGGCGATGCGCCATATGTCGTGCAGCGTTTCGAGAGAGGAAGTCATGATCGGTCGGCGCGCGTGCTTCGTGTGAAGCACCCATTATCGCGCCAACCGCATTCAATGGCGGCGCGTCGCCAGCTCCGCGCCCTGACGCAGCGCTTCGAGCATGCTGCCTTCATCGGCGATGCCCTTGCCCGCGATATCGAACGCCGTGCCGTGATCCACCGACGTGCGGATCACATCGAGCCCGACTGTCACGTTCACGCCGGCTTCGAGACCGAGCACCTTCACGGGACCGTGCCCCTGATCGTGATACATCGCGACGACGAGATCGAAGTCGCCACGTCCCGCGCGATAGAAGAGCGTATCGGCGGGCAGCGGGCCGGTCACATCGAGACCGCGTTCCTGCAGCACCTTCACGGCGGGAATGATCTTTTCCTCTTCCTCGCCGTAGCCGAACAGCCCGTTCTCGCCCGCATGGGGATTGATCCCGCACACGCCGATGCGCGGCTTCTCGATGCCCGCCTTCACGAGCGTCGCGTTGCCGCGTTCGATCGTGCGCTGCACGAGGCCCGGCTCGATCTTGCGGATCGCATCGATGATGCCGATGTGCGTCGTCACGTGGATCACGCGCAGTTGCGGCGCGACGAGCATCATCGACACTTCGTCGACGCCCGTCAGATGCGCGAGCATCTCCGTGTGGCCGGGAAACTTGTGGCCGCCCGCGTGCAGCGCTTCCTTGTTGAGCGGCGCGGTGCAGATCGCGTCGATCTGATGCGCCTGCGCCAGTTCGACGGCACGCGCGATGTACTGATACGCCGCATCGCCCGCGACGGCGGACAGTTCGCCGAAGGGCAGGTCGTCGGGAATCAGGCCGAGGTCGATGCAATCGATCACGCCCGGCTCATAACGCGCTTCGGTCGCATCCGCGATGCGCCGGACCTGCGCCTTGCCGCCGACGAGTTCGTTGGCGCGCTCGAGACGGCGCGCATCGCCGATCACGAGCGGCCGGCACTGCTGATAAACGGCATCGTGCGCGAGGCTCTTGATGACGACTTCCGGGCCTACGCCGCTCGCGTCGCCCATCGTGATGCCGATAACGGGGAGAGTGTTGTTCATGATCTTTCGTCTGGTGATGTCGTGTGCCGGCGCGCGATGGGAATATCCGCGCCGCGCAAATGAAGGTAAGCGCCGAGCAGTGCGTGCTCGCTGCCGAACGCGCCCGCTTTCGTGACGATCGAAGGGCCTTTGCCGCCCGATGGCCGGCCGAGCGCGACGCCCGCTTCGATTTCGCGCACGAGTTCGAGGCTGCCGACGTTCGCGGCGGCGAGGATTGCGCGCGCGGTTTCGCCGCCGGTCGCGATCAGTCCGCCGAGCGCATCGAAGTGAGGCGCGACGAGCGCCGCGAGCGCGTTCGAGAGCAACGCGCCTTCCGCGGGATCGAACGCGTCGTCGCGGCCGATGCGCACGATCGCGTCTTGTTTGTCACGCACCGAATCGCCGATCCGTTCATGCCACGCGTGCCATTGAGGATGACGCGCGCCGTCACGCAACACGGCGGGCGGCACGATCATTTCGCGCACGCCGGCTTCGGCGCACAGCAGCGCGCATTGACGCTCGGAGATCGCGGAGAGACTGCCGACGAGCGCGAGGATCGGGCCTTGCGCCGGGTCGATCAAGCGTGCCGGCTGCGGCGAAGTATCGGCATCGAATAGGTCGGGCAAGGCGGCGAGTTCGCGCGCGAGCCCGCCCGAGCCGACCCAGAAAAACGGTGCGTCGATCGATGCGGTGACGCGGGCGAGCGCGGCGAGATCGTCGCCGGTTTCGGCATCGACGATGATCGCGTCGATGCCATGCGCCGATGCCGCCGCCGACGCGACCATCACGGCGACATCCTGCGGCGCGGCGCGAAACGCATCGAGCGACACGTGCGCGACGCGCAAGCCCACCATGTCGAGCATTCCGCGCAGTCCCGCGTTTTGCCCGGCGTTTTCGAGTTGCCACGTTTCGGTGTCTTCGAGCGGCACGCCGCGCACGAACACGCGGCCATCGCGCACCGTGCGGCCCGTCGCGGGAAACGCGGGCGTGACGATCGCCGGTCCGGCGATGCGCGTCAGCGCCGCGACTTCGGCGGTCCAGTTGCCGCGCAAGGTCGAATCGATCTTCTTGTAGAGACGCCGGCCCGGCGCGCGCAGCGTCTGCCATGCGCTCGCCGTGCGCTTCGCGGCGTCGGCGGGCGTGAGGCGGCGCGTGTCGGTGTCGGCGGCGATGACCGTCGCGTTCGCGTGCGACGCATCCGCATCGAGCGAGACGACGGTTTGCAGGCCGGCCGCCGCGAAGGGGATCGCGCAATCGGCCGCGCCCGACAGATCGTCGGCGACGATCAGCAAGCTCTTCATTGCGTGGCCTCGCGTGTCTTCGACGACGAACGCGCATCGAGACGCGCGTTCACGCGTTTTGCGATCGACGCCGTCAGGATCGGCGACACGATCGCCGTCACGACCACGCATGCCGCGACGAGCAGCGTCGCGGACTTGGCCGCATCGGCATAAACCGGATTGGCCGCCGCGATCAGCGCCGGAACGGCGGCCGCGTTACCCGCCGTGTTCGCCGCCGCCGCGCCCGCCACGCCCGTGCCGCCCGTCAGACGATCCGCGAAGTACAGCGGAATGCCCGTCACGACGACGACCGCGAAGCCCAGACCGATGCCGAGCAGACCGGCTTGCCAGACCTTGTGCAGATCGAGGCTCGCGCCGAGCGCCAACGCGAAGAACGGAATCATCACCGGCACGGCGCGGCCGAGAAACTCGCGCATCTCGCGATCGAGATTGCCGAGCAGCATGCCGACCGCGAGCGGCAGAATGCTGCCGACGAGCGTCGGCCACGGAAACGCCGAGAGGCCCGCGACGCCGAGCGTGACCATCGTCAGGAACGGGCCGGATTCGAGCGACATGATCGTGTATGCGCCGACGTCTTCCGAGCGGCCGTACTGGCCCATCAGCGCCATGTAGAGGCCGCCGTTGGTGTCGTTCATCGCGGCGACGACAGCCAGCGTCGAGATGCCCGCGAACAGCCCCGACGTGATCGGCTGCTCGCCGAGAAAATGCCCGAGCACGATGCCCGCGACGATCGCCGTGCCGACTTTCGTCGCGAACAGCGCGCCGCCTTTCTTGAGCAGATAGGGCGTCGCCTTCACGTCGATGCTCGCGCCCATGCAGACATAGAACACCGCGAGAATCGGCAGCGATCCGGTGAAGAGCGCGTTCGTGAACGAACCGAAGAACTTCGGCATGTTCGGCGCGAACGTCGCGATCAGCGAGCCGATCAGAAGCGGGACGATCATCATGCCGCCGGGCACGCGCTCGACGGCGCGCTTGATATGAATCTGAGCCATACATGTCTCCAGAGTGGTTTCTGCCCGGTTCGATCATAAAGTGATTGAACCGGGCAATTCGGAGTGTAGCCCTCCGGTTCGTTTTGCGCAAACCAGTCGTTGTGCGTGTTTATCCTGATCGAATCGATCAAATCGATCGCGATACGCTCGGAATAATCGCAAGCATCGGACGGACCCGGCCGGTTCGCTACACTGTGCGTCGCCGTCAGAACCGATAAGAACTCAGGAAACAGGATGAAAGTCGAGAAACGCCGCGAAGCCATGCTCAGGGCCGTGCTCTCCGGCATGAACGATGTCGCCGCGCTGTGCGATCACTTCGGCATGTCGGAAGCGACGGTGCGCCGCGACCTGCGCGCGCTCGCCGACGAGCGGCGCATCGTGCGCACGTATGGCGGCGCGGCATCGGTGGGCATGCACGAGCCGGAAGAATCGCTCGATACGCGGCGCGAGAGTTTTCGCGAGCAAAAGGACGCGATCGCGCGCGCGGCGGCGCGTCACGTGCAGGACGGCGACACGATCTTCCTCGACGGCGGCACGACCAACGCGGCGCTCGCTCGCGCGCTCGCCGGCCGCTCGGAAGTGCACGTCGTGACGAACAATCTGCTCGCGGTCAATGTGCTCGCATCGGCGGATGTGCGCGTGACGCTGATCGGCGGCGACGTGCGGCCATCGAGCATGAGCACGCTCGGGCCCATCGCGCAGGTGGCGCTCACGCGCGTCACGTTCGACAAGGCGTTTCTCGGCGCGGATGGCGTCGTCGCGGGACGCGGACTCTGCGAAGCGACGGCGGAGCAGGCGTTCCTGAAGGAGTGCATCGCGGGCCAGGCGGCGAGCGTGTTCGTGCTGGTCACGTCGAACAAGCTCGAACGCGCGAACCAGCAGCACTGGACGCCGCTGGAGCGCGACTGGACGCTCGTCACCGATGCATTGGCCGAAGCGCCGGTGCTCGCGCGCTTCGAGGAGCGGGGGAATGTGACGGTGGAATGCGCCGAGCTTACGTCGAAAGAATCGTGACCAGCGCGACGGCCGAATCGCCCGCGAGCTGACCGCCGTTGTTCTCCGCGAGCGCGACCTTCGCGCCCGGACGTTGCCGCGCGCCGGCGCGGCCGCGCAACTGCTCGGTGAGTTCGACGATCTGCGCGACGCCCGTCGCACCGACCGGATGACCGCGCGAGAGCAGGCCGCCGCTCGGATTCACCGAAATCCTTCCGCCGATGCCGGTATCGCCGGAACGGATCAGCTTCGGCGCATCGCCGGGTGCGCACAGGCCGAGGTTCTCGTAGTGGATGAGTTCGGCGGGCGCGGAGGCATCGTGCAATTCGACGACGTCCACGTCTTCCGGTCCGATGCCCGCTTCCTCGTACGCTGCGCGCGCCGCACGCACCGCGACGAGTTCGCCCGAGCCATCCGCTTTCGCCGATACGATCGAACTCGCGCGGATATACACCGGGCGAATGTCGTGCTTCGCCGCGAATTCTTCGGAGCAGATGAACACGGCCGCGCCGCCGTCGCCGATCGACGAGCACATGAAGAGCGTCAGCGGATCGCTGACCATGCGGCTCGTCAGCACTTCCTCGACGCTCGTTTCCTTGCGGAACTGCGCATGCGGATTCAGCGAGCCCGCATGACGGCTCTTCACGACGACGCGTGCGAAGTCGCTCGCCTCGGCGCCGGTCTTTTCCATCCACTTGCGCGCCTTCGCGGCGTACAGGTCCATGAAGAGCGAGCCGGTTCCGGTCGTCACGCCTTCGGGCAGCGGCTCTTCGAGATCGACGGCCTTCGCGAACGCGCCGAACGACACCGCCTTGTCTTCGTGCGACAGCTTTTCGACGCCGACGACGAGCGCCGTCTCCGCCTGCCCCGACGCCACCGCGAGCCACGCGAGATTCAACGCCGAGCTGCCGGACGCGCAGGCGTTCTCGACGTTGAACATCGGTTTGCCGTCGAGCCCGGTGTTACGCAGCGACGACTGCGCGCGAATCATTTCCTGTCCCGTGACGACGCCCGCCGCCGCGTTGCCGAAGAACACGCGGTCGACATCGTTCACGCCGACATGCGCGTCCTTCAACGCGAGCGACACTGCTTCTTCCGCGAGCGACTTCAGATTGCGTTCGAGAAACTTGCCGAAGGGCGTCATGCCGACGCCGCCGATCACTACTTTGCGCATGGTTGTCTCCATTGCATTAGATAAAAGAAAGCCTTAATCCAGCGTCTTGCCGCGCGTTTCCGGCATGCGCGCATAGACGATGCAGCTCGCCGCGCACACGACGGCCACGTAGATCCAGAGGTATTGCGAGAGACCGGCGCTGTTCATCGCGGTGACGATGGTGGGCAGCGTGCCGCCGAAGAGCGCGGCCGAGACCGCGTAAGGCAGCGCGACGCCCGTCGCGCGGACATGCGCGGGGAACTGCTCGGCCATCACGGTTGCGCAGGTCGCGGCGAATCCCGACGACAGCAACATGCCGATGGTGACGATGACCGTCGCGCTCCAGTAGTCATTGGTGAGAAAGTGCAGCGCGGGATACGCGAAGAGCGCGGAGCCTGCGGCGAACGCGATCAGCACCGGCTTGCGGCCGATGCGGTCCGACAACATGCCGAGCAGCGGAATCGCGATGAGCGACACGACGATCGAGACGACGCTCGCGCTGAACGCATCGCGCAGCGGCAGGCCGCGCATCTGGGCGAGCGTCGGGAACATCACGAGCCAGAGATAGACGCAGAGATTGCCCGCCATCGCGATGCCGATCACGCGCAACGCGGCGCGCCGATGCTCGCGCAGGATCGTCGCAACCGGATGACGCGTGTGCTGACGCGACGAGACGTTCTTCTTGAACGCATCGGTTTCGGAGACGGCGAGGCGAAACCACAGCGCGACGAAGCCCATCAGTCCGGCGATCGTGAACGCGATGCGCCAGCCCCACGCGGCCATCGCGGGCGCATCGATCATCGATGTGAGCAGCGCACCGATCGACGCGGCCACGAGCACGCCGCCGTTCACCGCGAAGTGTTGCCACGATCCCGCGAAGCCGCGCCGCGCGGGCGATGCGGATTCCATCAGAAAGGTCGATGCCGAACCGAACTCGCCGCCGGCCGCGAAGCCCTGCACGAGCCGCGCGGCGACGAGCACGAGCGGCGCCGCGATGCCGATGGACGCATAGCCCGGACACGCCGCGATGACGAGCGAGCTGCCCGCCATCAGCGCGACGGACAGCGCGAGGCCGTTCTTGCGTCCGTGCCGGTCGGCATACGCGCCGAGCAGCGCGCCGCCGATGGGCCGCATCACGAAGCCGACCGCGAACACGGCGAAGGCCGCGAGCAGCGCGATGCTCGCGTTGTTCGCCGGAAAGAACTGCCGCGAAAACAGCGACGCGAACGTCGCATAGATGATCCAGTCCGTGAACTCGACGATGGTGCCGAGCGTCGCCGCGACGATCGCCTTTCGCTGTGCGCCGGTGAGCGGCGTTGCGGCCGGCTCGGCTACGTTGGGAAGCGTGGTGTCCATGATGCGTCTCCGTGTGTGTTTGTGATGGACGCATCGTAGGGTTGGCTTTTCGCGCGCTCAAACGACATTTTTTGCGTGCTCGATTGACTTCTTATCAATCGAAAACACGCACACGAAAACTCAATCGACAGCGCAAAAAATGTCGTTTGAGACGCGGCATGGAGCGGCCTAGCATCGGGGCATTCGTTCAAGGAGACAGCAATGAATGCTTCATCACAGGAAGTCGCGATCGTCACGGGCGGCGCGAAGGGCATCGGCTTCGGTATCGCTCGGACGCTGGCACGCGACGGCAGGCGCATCGCGCTATTCGATCTCGATCGCGCCGCGCTCGACGAAGCCGCGACGACGCTCGCCGCATCCGGCGCGGAAGTGATCGCGCTGCCCGTCGACGTGACGAAGAGCGACTCGGTGAATCGTTCGGTCGATGCGGTGATCGAGCGTTACGGGCGCATCGACGTGCTCGTGAACAACGCGGGCATCGTGCGCGACAAGCGCATTACGCGCATGAGCGACGACGACTGGGACGCGGTCATCGAGGTGAATCTCAAGTCGCAATTCCTGTGCTGCCGCGCGGTGCTTTCGCACATGAGCGCGGCGCAGCACGGGCGCATCGTGAACATCTCGTCGCGTGCGTGGCTCGGCGGCGTGGGGCAGGCGAACTATTCGGCGGCGAAGGGCGGCGTGGTGAGTCTCACGCGCAGTCTTGCGCTCGAATGGGCGAAGGACGGCATCACGGTGAATGCGGTTGCGCCGGGCATCGTCGATACGCCGCTCTTTCAGGCTTTCGATGCCGAGCTTCAGGAGAAGCTGAAGAAGTCGGTGCCGGTGCAGCGGATCGGCACGCCGGAGGATATCGCGGAGGCGGTGCGCTTTTTCGCGCGGCGCGAGGCGTCGTACATCACCGGGCAGACGCTCTATGTCTGCGGCGGGCGCTCGCTGTCGTCGCCGAGCGTTTGAGCCGAGGAGGACATCATGACCATTCGCTACACCGTTTCCGATCACGTCGCTGTCGTGACGCTCGACCGGCCCGAAGCGCTCAATGCGCTCGATATCGACACGCTCGCCGAACTGCGCGCGCGTCTCGCCGATGCACGCGACGACGATGATGTTCGCGTGATCGTCATCACCGGTGCGGGCGCGAAGTCGTTCTGCGTGGGCGCGGATTTGAAGCGCACGCTGCCGCCGTCGACATCGTTCGGATCGTCGTTCGTGAAGTCGATCGATCGGGCGGGCGCCGAAGGCATCTATGTGCGGCTGATGGAGCTTGGCTCGTTGCGCATCTTCAAGCCGATCATCGGCGCGATCAACGGTTATTGCCTGGGCGGCGGGCTGGAACTCGCGTTGCAGTGCGATTTGCGGATCGCGTCGAGGAGTGCGGTTTTTGGTTTGCCGGAGGCGGTCGTCGCGAGCATTCCCGCCGTGTGCGGCATTCAGGCGTTGCAGCGCGCGGTGCCGTCGGCTATCGCGATGAAGATGCTTTTTACCGGTGCCAAGGTTGATGCGGAGTATGCGTATCGCGTTGGATTGATATCGGATATCTGCGAGCCTGAGGCCTTGATGGACGATGCGCTGGAACTCGCGCGCACGATCGCTTCGAATGGACCGCTCGCGGTGCAGATGATCAAGAAGGTCATCGAGACTAGTGCGAATGTGCCTTTAGCTCAGGCGCTTGAGTTTACTGAACTCGCCTGGGGCGCGATGAGAGAGTCGGAAGATCGTGTGGAAGGGCGTAGGGCGTTTGCCGAGAAGCGTAAGCCTCGGTATAGGGGGCGGTAGTTTGTCTTTTTGCGGGGGCTTTCGTGGAATCCCGATTTCTTATTGGTCTATTAGCACTGCCCCTCCCCGGGGCGGGGGTCACTTTCTTTGCTGCTGCAAAGAAAGTAACCAAAGAAAGCAGCTTCTTACCGCCCGCGGTCACACGCACGTTAGCCATGCTTGCCAGCCCGCAGTGGCCCTCGCCTAAGTGTCGCCCCCAAAGGCCCACTCGGGCTTGGCTCGCGCACGGTCTGACGCGCTAGTGAATTAAGCGTGCTGGTTCAGCACCAAATAGCTTCGGCACAGCGCTACGCGCTGCCGTGGGGTATGCAAGGGAAACCATCGAAGAAGCGCCGGCAAACCCGATTGACCCATCGGCCGCGAAGCGGGCCGGAGCTATTTGGTGCTGAACCAGTTGGTTGTGTGGTGCGATGTGTCAGACCGTGCGCGGTCCAAGCTCTTGTCTGCTTGCGAGGGCACTCTCTAGTGCCGGGCCATTAGGCCAATCGTCTGTGCCGCGGCCGGTGTGAAGTGCTTAGGCTGGGGAAAGCTGTTTCTTTGGTTACTTTCTTTGCAGCAGCAAAGAAAGTGACTGCCGCCCCGCACAGGGGCAGAGCAAATAGACCGACATGAAATCAGGATTCCATAGAAGCCCGACCGAAAAACCGAACAACCGAGCTCGTCAAGAAGAAGCTTCCCCCGTAGAAAGCAGCCAAGTACGAAACGCAACGAACTCGGGACTAGAAAGATGCGCAGGCGGATAGATGAGGTAGTAAGTAAAAGCCCCAAGATCAAGCACGAAAGAAAAAGGCATAACGAGCGAGCCCGCGCTCAACTGATCCGCAACGAGCACACGTTGCGCCATCGCGATGCCATGCCCTTGCGTCGCCGCGAAATACGCGAGGATCGAACTTTCGTAGCTGAGACCACCCAGCGGATTCACGCCATGAACACCAGCGGCATCGAGCCACTTAGCCCAGTCTTCTCGCCGCGCGAGCGAATGCAGCAACGGAACGTGTCGAAGAGAACCGGGCGTCTCATCGTTGAGATCGGGATGCGCGCTCAGAAACGAAGGGCTGCACACCGGCACGAGTTCGTTCGGCACGAGCCGATCGAACCCGAGATCGGACGAAGGCGCGTGCGACAGACGAATCGCCGCATCGACGTCCTCGGTGTTGAAGTCGACCGGTTGCAGCGACGTCGTCAGGCTCACTTCGATATCCGGATGGTCGCGATGGAACGTCGAGAGACGCGGCAGCAGCCAGTTCATCGAGAAGGTCGTGTAAGCGCGGATCTTCAGCGTGCGGCGCTTTCTCGCCTCGGTGAGATTGACGGTCGCGGTGCGCAAGGTGTCGAAGCTGCGGATCACATCGGCGAGATAGCGCGAGCCCATCGGCGTCAATGTGATCGCGCGATGTCCGCGCTCGAAGAGCAGCACGCCGAGCTGGTCTTCCAGCAGCTTGATCTGGCGGCTGACCGCGGCGGGCGTGACGTTCAGCTCGTCGGCGGCGAGTTGGACGCTGAGCAGCCGCCCGCAGACTTCGAAGGCGCGCAGCGCATTGAGTGACGGAAGGGTTCGCATCGAACGATGTTAGCAACGCGGGCGCGGACGCGCCAGCCGTGGAAATACGAAAGAAGGAGACGATGATGCTGGAAGATTTGCGGGTACTGGCTTGCGGCGGGCGCGATGCGGTCAAGCTGTGCGCGACGTTGCTCGAACGGGCAGGCGCTTCGGTGGATTTCGCAGCGGCGAATTCGGCGGATTACGACGTGATCGTCGTATCGTCCGATGTCGATCATGCGGCTGACTGGAAAGCATCGGGCATGCATATCGTGTGCGACATCACCGCGACAGGCCCGCAAGACTCGCGCGCCGGCACGCCGTGGAGCGACGCGCAAATCCAGGCGATGAGCGGCCTCATGGACACGACAGGTTTCGCGCACGGCGCGCCCGCGCGCATCGGCATTGCGCTCACGGAGATATCGGCGGCGCTTTATGCAGCGGCGGCCATCGCGTCGGCGGTGCGCGTGAAGCGCCTGCGCGGCATCGTGCAGAACATCGACGTCACGCTGATGGGTTGCGCCGCGAGCGCGCTGACGACCTTCCTTCCCGCCGCGTTCGCCGGACGCAGCGCGGCACGCGTGGGCAATCGTCATCCGGCGTGCGCGCCGTGGAACGCATATCGCACGCGAGACGGCTGGATTCTCATCTGCACGAGCACCGAGGAGCAATGGCGCAAGCTGCGGCAGGAAGCGCGCGTGCCCGCACTCGACGATGCGCGCTTCGCGACACTCGCCGATCGCGTCAATCATGTCGATGAACTCGACGCGCTCATCGAAACCTGGACGACGACGCTCGCCACGGAAGACTGCACGCGCATTTGCGAGCGCATCGGCGTGGCGGCGGGGCCGATCGTCGGCATCGCGGATCTGCACGACGAGCCGAATTTCCGTATGCGTCATCCGCAGGCCGCGCGCTCGATCGAAGCGAACGGCATCGATGGAGAAACCTATCGGCAGGTCTCGATCTTCGAGACGTCCGCATTGAGCGAAGCGCCCGCTGTCGCGAAGCCGGAAACACGCACGCGCGACGGCGACACCGCGCCGCTCGCGGGCGTCAGGGTGATCGAGATCGGCCAGTACACGACGGCGCCGCTCGTCGGCAAGCATCTCGCGGCGCTCGGCGCGGAGGTCGTGAAAATCGAGCCGCCCGATGGCGAGGTCGCGCGTTCGTGGACGCCGGGGCAGGGCGGCACCAGCTATTTCTTCGCGCTCAACAACACGGACAAGCAGACGATCGCGCTCGATCTCAAGCACGAAGCCGATCGCGCTCATCTGCGCACGCTGCTCGAAGACGCCGACGTGCTCGTCGAAAATCTGCGTCCCGGCGCGCTCGCGAAGCTCGGCTTCACGCGCGAGGCGCTCGGCGCAATTAATCCGCGCCTCGTCTATTGCTCGATATCGGGCTTCGGCATCGCGTCGGCGTATCCGTCGCGGCCGGCGTTCGATACCGTCATTCAGGCGATGGGCGGCCTCATGGACCTCACGAAAAGCGACGGCGCGCCGGTGAAAACCGGCGCATCGGCTGCGGACATTCTCGGCGGACAGGCCGCACTTTTCGCGATCGTCGCGCGGCTGGCAATGCCGTCGGACGACGCGGGCACGTTCATCGAAATTTCGATGCAGGACGTCGCCGCGTGGTGCGCATTGTTCGCGGCGGGCAAGGGCGCGTCGCACGGACAGACGCTCGCCTGCCTCGACGGCCATATCTGGACCGAAGGCGTTGTCTCCGACGCCGAGCGCGCGCGCTGCATCACGCAGCCGAAAATCGCGGCGGCCCGCAGCATCGCGCAAGCCGTGCCGGTGATGCGCGTGGACGAGCTGCTCGAAGACAGCGACTTCCTCGCCGATGTCCTCTCCGTCGCCCGCGACGCGAACGGCGCGTTCTGGCCGGTGCTGAAGGTGCCTTATCGACTCGCGAAGACACCCGCGCGGGTGCGTGCGGTTCCCGGCGCGCCCGAAATCGTCAGACGCGCGCCGCCAGCGCCAGCACGCGCTCCAGTTCCGGAAGATCGACCGGCTTGACGAGATGCGCATCGAAACCGGCGGCGCGCGTGCGGGCGATGTCTTCGTCGGAACCGAGGCCGGTCATCGCCGCGACGATCACGCGATTTCCGTCGTCACGCATACGGCGGATCACGTCGAAGCCGGTCATGCCGGGCATCGACAGATCGAGCAGCACGACCTGCGGGCGATGCGCTTCGAATGAATCGAGCGCGCCCGGTCCGTCATAGGCGGCACGCGCGCGGTGGCCGAGCATATCGACGAGCAGCGTCATGCTGTCGGCGGAATCGCGGTTGTCATCGACGACCAGCACGTCGAGCTGACGGCTCGCCACGACGGACGGTGTTCCGTCAGCCGGCGCGCCGTTCGCGGGCGGCTCGGCGAGCGGCAGCCAGAGCGAAAACGCGCTGCCTCGTCCCGCGCCGCCGCTCTTCGCCTCGACGTGGCCGCCGTGCAGCTCCGCGATCGCGCGCACGAGCGTGAGGCCGATGCCGAGCCCGCCTTCGTCCGGATGCGCGCCCGGCGGATGCTCCTGTACGAAGAGATCGAACACGGTGCCGAGCGCTTCGGAGGAAATGCCGCGGCCCTCGTCGGTCACGCGCACCAGCACCGAGCCGCCGCGCGGGCCGACTTCGAGCGTGATCGTCGAGTTCGGCGGGCTGAATTTCGACGCGTTGTTGAGCAGGTTGTTGAGCGCCTGCACGAGCCGCGTCGGATCGCCGTTGACGAACAGCCGCTGGCCGTTCGCCTTCACGTCGATGCGTTGCGCGCGCTCGTCGCAGAGCGGCTGGCTCGCCTCGACGCTCAGATGCACGACATCGGCGATATCGACGGTCGTGGTCGTCAGGCGAATCTTGCCCGAGCTGACGCGCCCGGCTTCGAGCAGATCGTCGACGAGCCGCGTCAGATGCGCGAGTTGACGATCGACGATCTGACGGCTGCGCGTCACCTCGGCATCGTCGCACGCCTTGAGCTTGAGGATGCTCACCGCGTTGCGGATCGGCGCGAGCGGATTGCGCAGTTCGTGGCCGAGCAGCGCGAGAAACTCGTTCATGCGCCGGCTCGACGCTTCCAGTTCTTCGAGACGCCGCCGCGCGGTCATGTCGCGCGTGATCTTGACGAAGCTCTGCTCGCCGCCGTTGCCGCCGGGCAGCGCGCTCAGCATGACGTGCGCCCAGAACTCGGAGCCGTCCTTGCGCACGTGCCAGTCTTCGTGCTCGACGCGGCCGCGTCGGGCGGCGAGCGCGAGGTCGTCGCCGGGACGGTCGCGGCCGTGTTCGTCGGAGGTGTAGAAGAGCGCGAAGTGCCGGCCGATCGCTTCGGCCGCCGTGAAGCCGTAGATCGCGCGCGCGCCGTCGTTCCACGAGCGCACGTAGCCGTTCTGGTCGACCATGCAGATCGCGTAGTCGCTCACCGAGTCGATGAGCAGGCGCAGGCGCTCGTTCGCCTCGGTCGCGACATGCCGGTCGGTGACGTCGTGCACGAAGCACGCGAACTGGCGCTGGCCTTCGTACCAGACTTCGCTGATCGTCAGCTCGGCGGCGAACTCGCTGCCGTCGCGGCGCAGCGCGGGCAGCTCGAAGCGCCGGTTGATCATGCGCGCCTCGCCCGTCGCGAGATAGCGCGTGAGACCGGCGCGATGCGCGTCGCGAAAACGCTCGGGCATGATATGCGACGCGAGTTCGCGGCCCGCCACTTCTTCGCGCTTCCAGCCGAAGAGCAGCACGGCGGCCTCGTTCCAGTCGACGACCATGCCCGCCTCGTCCATCGACACGAACGCGACATGCGCGTTGTCGAGCACGGTCTGACGGCGGCGCATGGCGTCGGCGAGCTTTTTTTCGTGCTCGATGCGCAGCGACGACTCGACGGAGAGATCCGCCGACACGCTGGCGTTTTCCTTCACGAGCTTGCGGTTTTCCTGCGCGATCTCCTCGCGCGCGATGGTCTCCGCGATGCACGCGCAAAACGCGTCGAGAATGCTGATGTCGGCTTGCCCGAAGTGATCGACCGCGCCGGAAATGAGCTTCAGCACCGCGACCGAGCGGCCTTCGTAGATGACAGGCGCAACGACCATCGATACTGCGCCGACCGCCTCGCACGCGGCGCGGTCGACGCGATGGTCGGTCGCCGAATTGCGGCAGATGAGCGCCTGCTGGCGCGTGATGCAAAGTCCCGACAGGCTGCCGGCAGTGGGCAGGCGCACGCCGATGTGCGCCGCCGCCGCGCCGCTCGCCGCGCGATAGACGAGCGATTCGCCCTCGATCCACTCCACCACGGCGGACGCGACGCCCGCGACTTCTCTCAGCGTGTCGGTGACTTTTTGCAGATAGGCGGGCAGCGGAAGCCGCGCATGGGCGAGGCTCGCGAATGTGGCGAACCATCGCTGGAAATGCGCCAGACGCTCATGTTCCGCCTTGATATTATTTTCCGGGCTCGACGCCTCGTATTGACTCCGCATGGGCCATTTCCAATCGATGGATCGCGATGATGAATCGCGGAGGCATCGGGGTTTGCAAGACGGATAATCGCGTCAATTGAAGCATAAATATAGCGGCAATCGTTTGCCATTTCGGGGATTTTTGAAGGTGGATTTTGCCGGATGCGCGGACAAGGCCGCCGCCGTTGGGGTTGACGGCGTGTGCGGTAAATATGCGCCGGTCGTACAGATTAATATCGTGAGTATGAATTTCACGTGTCAAGCCGGGCTTCGGTAACTTCGGCGTTGTTTTATCGAGCCCGGTATCTTTAATCCGCTTTAACGTCGAGTCATTGCGCGATCCATTCGCGTGCGGCATCGGCGGCGAAATCGCGATATGCGCGCGGCGGACGGCCGAGCAGCGAAGTCAGGCGTGCGATTTCCTGCGACGAAGCCACCGCGCCATCCTGCTGATAGCGCTGCATCATGAGACGCATGTCGTAGGCGAGCCATTCCGGGCCCGCGCCTTTCATGCGCGTTTCGAGCGCATCGAGATCGTCGCCGCCGTAGCGGATCTCGCGTTGCAGCGCGTCGCGCCAGATTGCCGTGATGCTGTCGGCCGTCAGCGCATCGGGGCCGGCGAGTTCGTAGGTTTCGCGCGGCAAGGGCGCGTCGCTGCGTTCGCGGCGCAGCAACTCGCGTGCGGCGGCATCGCCGATATCGCGCACATCGACCATCGAAATGCCTTTGGCGCCGATCGGCATGCCATACACGCCGTGATGCAGCAGCGCATCTTTCAGGCGGATGTCGTTCTGCATGAAGTACGCGGGGCGCAGGATCGTCGCGGGCAGATCGCAATCCTCGATCATGCGCTCGACCGTGTGCTTGCTGGTGAAGTGCGGCACGTCCGTGTAGACATCGCCCTTGAACACCGACAGATACACGATGCCCTTCACGCCCGCCTCGCGCGCGATGCTCATCGCCTGCAGCGCCTGCGTCAGTTCGTCGGCGGCGTTCGGCGCGAGGAGAAAGAGCGTGTCGATGTCCTTCATCGCGTCGCGCAATGTGCCGATTTCGCTCAGATCGCCCTTGACCGGCGTCACGCCCGCCGCAAAGTTGGCGCGCTCCGGCGAACGCGTCAGCGCGCGCACGTTCGCGCCGCTGTCCTTCAGATGGTCGAGAACCTGTGTGCCGATCACGCCGGTGCTGCCCGTCACGAGAATAGTCATGTCGATCTCCTTGGATACGTTGAGTACAGCACCTACGATAGACGTTCCGCCTCCGAGCCGAAAGACCATGATTCGAGACGCTTCGTCTCGCTGATGGAACGAAAAAATGGACCTCACCGCACTCGCCGATTTCAATGCCGTCGCGCTCCATGGCGGTTTCGGGCCCGCCGCGCGCAACACGGGCCGCCCGAAAGCCACGCTCTCGCGGCGCGTCGCGGAGCTGGAGCAAAGTCTCGGCGTGCGGCTCATCGAGCGCGGCTCGCGCATGCTGCGGCTGACCGAAGAAGGCCGCGCGCTGCACGAACGCACGCGCGGCCTGCTCGCCGACATCGACGACGCCGCCGAAGCGATTCGCTCGCGTGCGCCCGTGCCGCGCGGACGCCTGCGCGTGAGTGCGCCGATCGTGTTCGCGCATGTCGTGTTGCCGCGCATCGCGTCGCGTTTCGCGTCGGCGTATCCGCAGGTCGAGCTGGAGATCGTCTCCGAAGATCGTGTCGCGGACCCGGTGCAGGACGGCTACGACCTCGTCATCCGCATCAATCCCGATGCCGACGAACTCCTCGTGGGACGCCGCATCGCGACCGACCGGCGCGTTCTGGTCGCGGCGCGCGGCTTCACGATCGACGACAACGCATCTTCCTTGCCTGCCGTCGTGCTCGCGCGTGCGGACAGCGCGGCATGGCGGATTCAGGGCGACGACGGCCGCGAGCGCACGATCACGCCCGAACCGGTGCTGCGTCTGTCGTCGTTGCTGATGGCGCGCGAGGCGGTGCTCGAAGGCGCGGGCATGGCGTTGTTGCCGGGCTTGCTGGTCGAGCCGGAGATCGCCGCGGGACGGCTCGTCGCGCTCGGTCTGGATGCGGGACCGCCCGTCGAAATCTGGGCGCTCTACAGTTCGCGGCGTTTGCTGAGCGCGAAAGTGCGGGCGTTTCTCGACATGCTGCAAAGCGCGGCGTGAGTAGTCATATGTCGATGTGCGCTTCGACGATCTCTCTGACCTTCTCCAGCGCGTGCCTCAACGTTCCCGCGTCCACCGATCCCAGCGCCAGGCGTAACGCGTGCGGCACCTGTATCGCGGTACAGAACGGCTCGGCCAGCGACACCGAAATGCGCTCGTCCATCAGCGCCGCCGCGATGCGGTCCGCGCGGACTTCATCGGGCATCGGCAGCCATACGAAATACGACGCGGGATGCGCGACGCGCTTCAAACGTCCTAACGCGCTCGCTGCGATGACCTGCCGCGCCGACGCATCCGCGCGCTTCTCCGCTTCGAGCCTGTCGACCGTGCCATCTTCGAGCCAGCCGCACGCGATCGCCGTCATCACGCCGGGCGTATTCCACGTCGTCACTCTGATCGCGCGCTCGATCTTCGGCACCCATTCGAGCGGTGCGACCACATAGCCGACACGCAAACCCGTCGCCACGTTCTTCGAAAATCCCGAGACGTACACCGTGCATTCGGGCGCGATGGCGGCAAGCGGCGGCGGAGCGTCGTCGGCGAGAAAGGCGTAGGCGGCATCTTCGATGATGAAGAAGCCATGCCTGCGCGCGAGCGATGCCAGTTGCCTGCGCCGCGTCGCCGTCATCACCCAGCCGAGCGGATTGTGCAGCGTCGGCATCGTGTAGATGGCGCGCACGCGTCGCCGTTTGCATAGCGCATCGAGCGCGTCGGGATCGGGGCCCGCGCCCGATGCCGGCAGCGGCGCGAGTTCGAGCCGATGCGCCTCGGCCAGCAGCTTGAATCCGGGATAGGTAAGGCTATCGACGGCGACCACATCGCCGGGCTTGAGCAGCGCCATCACGGTCGTGGCGAGACCGTGTTGCGCGCCATCGACGAGCATGACGCGATCCGCGTCCACATTGAGCCCACGGCGCGCGAGATGACGCGAGACCGTTGCCCGGTCGCGCGCGCGTCCGCCGTGCGGCTGGTAACGCAACAGCGCTTCGAGATCGCCCGCCGATGACAACTGCCGCAACGCATTGCGCAGCAGCTCCGCCTGACCGGGCAGTGCGGGATAGTTGAAGTTCAGATCGACCGTGTCCGCGGCGATGGCGACCTGATCGATGCCGAGCTCACGCGCGAGCGTCGTTTCCTTCACGAAGGTGCCGCGTCCCGTTTCGCCGCTGACGAGACCCATCGAGTTCAACTCCGCATAGACGCGCGTCGCGGTGACGATGCCGAGTCCCTCGCGCGCGGCAAGCTCGCGATGCGTCGGCAGCCGTGTGCCTGCTTTCAGGCGACCGGACCGAATGTCCTCGACGAATCGATCGACGATCTGTTTATAGCGCGGCGGTTTTGGCATGTATTCATGACAATTTTTTGATTGTATTCATTCTGGGCCGTAGCATGGACACATGCAACACATGCGCTGAAAGGAGCACAACATGCATATCGCCATTCTCACCTTCGAGGGCTTCAACGAACTGGATTCGCTGATCGCGCTCGGCATTCTCAATCGCGTGAAAAAGCCGGACTGGAAGGTGTCGATCGCGTCGCCATCGGAAGAAGTGCGTTCGATGAACGGCGTCGTGCTGAAGTCGCAAGCCACGCTCGACGATGCCGCGAACGCCGATGCCGTGATCGTCGGCAGCGGCATGCTGACGCGCCAGGTCGCAGCCGATGCATCGCTGATGGCGCGCATCAGGCTCGATCCCTCGCGCCAGTTGCTCGGCGCGCAATGCTCCGGCACGCTCATTCTCGCGAAGCTCGGCCTGCTTCGGGACGTGCCCGCCTGCACCGACCTGACCACGAAGCCCTGGGTCGAGGAGGCGGGCGTGCGCACGCTCGATCAACCCTTCGTCGCGAATGGCAACGTCGCGACGGCGGGCGGATGCCTCGCATCCCAGTATCTGGCGGTGTGGGTGATCGCGCGGCTCGAAGGCATCGAGGCAGCGCGCAGTGCGATGCATTACGTCGCGCCTGTCGGCGAAAAAGATGTCTACGTCGAGCGCGCGATGAAAAACATCACGCCTTTTATCGACGCCGCCACGCTCGCATAACAACAGAAAAATCGTGCACTGCAAAGCCCGTCGCGATGCGCGCGACGGGCATATTCGTGCTGCACCCGCATACAGAAAAGCCCTCGTATAAAGCATTAAACGCTTCGGGAAAGTCCTTACAGAAACATCAGACGTCTGATGTATATTTCAGGGACTGCCATCCCAGAGACCCTCATGCGCCTGAGCGTCGAGCGATCGATGAGCGACAAGATTCAGGAGTCGCTTCTCACCATGATCCGCGAGCGCAAGCTCAAGCCCGGCGATCAGATTCCCACTGAAATAGAGCTTTGCGAGCTGCTCGGCGTCGGCCGTTCCAGCCTGCGCGAAGCCGTCGCGCAGATGATCTCGCATGGCTTGTTGTCGCGTCAGCAAGGCAAGGGCACCTTCATCAGACAAATTTCGCTGAAGCTGCACGGCGGGCTCGATGATCTGATGTCGGTGACGGACATGATTCGCAGCGTGGGCGCGGTGCCGTCGACGAGCCGCATCCAGATGGAGACCGTCGCGGCTTCGGAGAGTCTCGCGGAAAAGCTCGCCATCGCGCGTGGCGATCCGTGCGTGAGAATCGAGCGCGTGCGGCGCGCGGACGACGCCATCGCCGCGTATTGCATCGACACGATTCCGAAGCACGTGTTCGATGCCGCCGAGGGCGAGCTTGGCGAGTCGCTCTTCGGCATGTTCGCGCGCACGGGACGGCGGCTGTCGCATACGCATACGTCGATACAGCCGACCATTCTCACGCCGCGCGATCTGCCGGAACTGGGCGACGGCTTCGGCCTCTTTCTGCTGCTGGATGAAGTGGATTTCGATCAGAGCGGCGAGCCGCTTTGCTATAGCAACGACTACTACAACACGAGCATCTTCAAGTTCGATCTGGTGCGCAAGCGTCGCTGAACATCGGAGGAGACATACCGATGGAGTTTGAAGCTTTCACCGCGCAGGAACTCGCCGCGTATCTCGGCGACGTGCCCGATGTGCGCGCGCTGCTGGGCGATCCCGACGATCTCGACGTCGTCGAAGTCGGGGACGGCAATCTGAACTACGTGTACTTCGTGACGAATGCGAAGGCGCCCGGGCGCAGTGTCGTCGTCAAGCAGGCGCCGCCGTTTCTGCGGCTCGTCGGCAAGACGTGGCCGCTTTCGTGTCAGCGCATGGAGCACGAAGTCGCCGCGTTGCGGCGCTTCGGCGCGCTGTGTCCGCGGCATGTGCCGAAGGTTTATCACGCGGACAGCAAGCGCTTTCTCGTGGTGATGCAGCACCTCGCGTCGCATCGCATCCTGCGGCAAGGTCTGATGGATGGCGCAATGTATCCGCGTCTCGCGGATCATCTTTCGACCTATCTCGCGCACACGCTCTTCTACGGCTCCGATCTCTTTCTCGCGCCCGATATCAAGAAGCACGCGGCGAGCGCGGCGGTCAACTGGGAGCTGTGCAAGATCACCGAGGACCTCGTGTTCACGTTTCCGTTCGAGGATCATCCGTCGAACGTCTATAGTCCCGCGTTGCCCAAAGCGGCCATCGAAAGGCTGAGAACGCACGAGCCATTGCGCATCGCGGCGGCCGACATGAAGTGGGCCTTCATGAACCACGCCGAGACCTTGCTGCACGGCGACCTGCATACCGGCTCGATCATGGTCAACGAAGACGAGACCTTCGTGATCGATCCCGAGTTCGCGTTCTATGGACCGATGGGCTTCGATGTCGGCGCGGTGATCGCGAATCTGCTGCTCGCGTACTTCTCGCGCGACTGGCACGGACGTATCGACGGGCGCGATCCCGTCGCGTATCAGGAATGGCTGCTCGAACAGATGGTGCGCATCTGGAACGGCTTCAGCGCGCAATTCGTCGAGCTATGGCGCGACAACGAGAGCCGCAGCAAGCGGCGTTTCATCGGCGCGGACGCGGACGGCCGCGCGCTCACGGCGTATCGCGCGCATTTCATGCGGCGTCTCTTGGCCGATACGCTCGGCTTCGCGGGCTGCAAGATGATTCGACGCATCGTCGGCATGGCGAAGGTCGCGGAGATCACGCGCATTCCGGATGCGCAAGTGCGGGCGAATATCGAAGTGCGCTGTCTGCGTTGCGCGGAAGCGCTGCTCGTCGAACGCGCGACGCTCGGCGATATCGAACGGGTGGCGACGCTCGCGCGCGAGATTCAGCGCGACATCGCGACGATGTGACAGGAGACCTCATGGCTTCGCAGCCCTTGTTCACGACGCTTCCGCCGACGATCGAATGGCGCGACGGCGATCTGTTGCTGCTCGATCAGACGCGTTTGCCGCATGAGATCGTCGTGGAGAACGTCGCCGATGAGAAAGCGGTATGGCGCGCCATTCGCGAGTTGCGCGTGCGCGGCGCGCCGGCGATCGGCGTCGCGGCGGCGTATGGGCTTTGCATCGCGATGCGCGGATCGGCCGCGCTGCCCGTCGCGCAGTTTCGCGCGGAGCTGGAGCGTCATGCGAGCTGGCTCGAAACGGCGCGGCCTACGGCGGTGAACCTGAGCTGGGGCGTGCGGCGCATGCTGCGTCATTCACGCGATGTCGATACGAACGATGCCGCGATGCTCTATCAAGCGCTCGTCGATGAAGCGAAGCGGATACACGAAGAAGATCGGGCGCTGTGCGAAGGCATCGGCGAGCACGGCATGCCGCTCATCCGCGAAGGATGCGGTGTGCTCACGCACTGCAATGCGGGCGCGCTCGCGACGACCGGCATCGGCACCGCCACCGCGCCGATCTATGCGGCGCATCGCGCGGGCATCGCGTTCAAGGTCTATGCCGATGAAACGCGTCCGCTTCTGCAGGGCGCACGTCTCACGGCGTTCGAATTGCAGCAGGCAGGCGTCGATGTCACGCTCATCATGGATAGCGCCGCCGCGTCGATCATGTCGCAAGGGCTCGTGGATGTCGTCATCGTCGGGACGGACCGCGTCGCCGCGAACGGCGACTTCGCCAACAAGATCGGCACATTGGGGCTCGCCATCGCCGCGCATCATTACGGCATTCCGTTCTATGTCGCCTGTCCTTCATCGACGCTCGATCTAGAGACGCCGAGTGGTTCGCGCATCGAAATCGAGGAGCGCGATGCCGAGGAAGTCACGCATCTCTCCGGACGACGCATCGCGCCCGATGCGATCAAGGCGCGCAACCCCGCGTTCGATGTCACGCCGCATGCGCTCGTCAGCGGCTTCGTCACGGAACGCGGCATCGTGCATGCGCCGTTCGAACGCTCGCTCAGAACGCTGTTCGCCGCCGAGGGGAACGCCGCATGATCGCGGCCGATGAAAGCGCGCTGCGCCGCGCGATCGTCGCGACGTCGCTGGAGATGGAGCGGCTCGGCATCAATCAGGGCACGTCGGGCAACGTGAGCGCGCGATATCGCGAAGGCTTGCTGATCACGCCGAGCGGCGTGAGCGCGCGCGAGTTAGACGAGAAACAGATCGTGTGGCTGCCGCTCGACATCGCCGACGATGCAGAGCTTCTGCGCATGGAAAGGCCATCGTCGGAATGGCGCATTCATCGCGACATCCTGCGCGCACGCGACGATATCAACGCCGTCGTGCATACGCATTCGATCGCGGCGACCGCGCTAGCCATTCATGGACGCGATATTCCCGCGCTGCATTACATGGTCGCGGCGGCGGGCGGCAAGTCGATACGCTGCGCGCCATATGCGATCTTCGGCAGCCAGCAGTTGTCCGATCATGCGCTCGCCGCGCTCGACGATCGCCGCGCGTGTCTGCTCGCGCATCATGGCGTGATCGCGCTCGGCGCGGATCTTGCGCGCGCCGTGTGGCTCGCGCACGAAGTGGAAGTGCTGGCGAAGCAGTATCTGCTGGCGTTGCAGATCGGCGCGCCGCCTCTGCTTTCCGATGAACAGATGGATGAAGTGCTGGAGAAGTTCAAGACTTACGGCAGGCGCAACACGGAGGATCGCTGAAACGCGTGGCGGGAAGCGAAGCCTCATCGAAGCGAAAAATCGCATTGAACAACTCGTACAACGGAGACAGCCATGGCCTGGAGTTCGGCAAGATTCGACAGTTGGGGAACGTTCGGCAAATCGAGCGGCGCCGTATTGCTATGCGCGGCGGCCGCGTTGAGCGGATGCTCGAAGAGCGACAACTCGTCGTCGACGAGCAGCACCAGTTCGGCGGCGAGCGCACCGGCAAGCGCGCCGGCGAGCGCGCCGGCCGCGACCGCAGCGGGCGGCAAGCCCAAGATCGGCTTCTCGATCGCGACTTTGAACAACGCGTTCTTCGTCGGACTGAAGGCGGGCGTCGAGCGCGGCGCGAAGGATCAGGGCTTCGATCTCGTGCAGACCAACGCGAACGGCGACGCGCAACAGCAGGTCAACGATGCGATCAACCTGCTGAGCCAGGGCGTCACCGCGCTCGTGCTCAATCCGATCGATTCGAAGGCGATCATTCCCGCAGTCGAAAAAGCCAACTCGATGAACATTCCGGTCTTCACGCTCGATCGCGGATCGGATGGCGGCAAGGTCACGTCGTTCGTCGCGTCGGATAACGTCGCGCTCGGGCAGACGGGCGCGAAGTGGATCGCCGAGCAACTGAAGAAGCGCTATGGCGAGGAGAAGGGCAACGTCGTCGATCTGATCGGTCTCGTCGGCACGACGGCCGCGACGGATCGCGAAAAGGGCTTCAGCGAAGAGATCGCGAAGTATCCGAACATCAAGGTGGTCGCGCGTCAGGAAGGCGCGTTCGATCAGGAGAAGTCGCTCAATGCAATGACGAGCATCCTGCAGAAATATCCGCAGATCGATGCGGTCTTCGGCGCGAACGACGACAACACCGTGGGCGCGGAAAAGGCCATCGACAACGCGGGCCGTTACAAGCCGCTCGGCGACAAGGAGCATATTCTCGTGATCGGCGCCGACGGCACCGCGCAGGCGCTCTCCGCGATCCGCGCGGGCAAGCAGGACGCGACGATCTCGCAGAACCCGATCCAGATGGCGGCGAAGTCGCTGCAGTTCATCGCGGACTACAACGCGAAGAAGGACGTGCCCGCGAACTACGCATGGCCGACGATGCTCATCGACAAATCGAACATCGATTCGGATGAGGTGAAGAAGTACGGCCTGTGGTCCGAGGAAGTGAAGCAGTAAGGGCAACCGGCGGCCGCGCGTTCCAGCGACGCGCGGCCCGCATACGGAATGCACACGGAATGCACGACATGAACGTGGAAACCGAAGCGCCGTTGTTGCGCATGCAGGGCATCGTCAAGAGCTTTCCCGGCGTGAAGGCGCTGCGTGGCGTGAGTCTCGACCTGCACGCGGGACATGTGGTGGCGATCGTCGGCGAGAACGGCGCGGGCAAGTCGTCGCTCGTGAAGGTGCTGTCGGGCGCGTACGAGCCCGACGAAGGCACGATCGACATCGGCGGCATGCCGCTCGCGCGCGGCACCCATGCGGCGATCGATGCGGGCGTGGCCGTCATCTATCAGGAGCTTTCGCTCATCAACGACATGACGGTCGCGGAGAACCTGTTCCTCGGCCGCATGCCTTCGCGCAACGGCTTCGTGAGAATGCGCGACGCCAACACGATGGCGCGCGAGGCACTGGCGCGCGTGGGCCTCGACAACGTGCCGCCGTGGATGCGGCTCGGCGATCTGCCGTTGAACAAGCGGCAACTCGTCGAAGTGGCGAAGGCGATCGCGCGCGATGCGCGCATTCTCGTGATGGACGAACCGACCGCCGCGCTGCAAAGCCACGACATCGCCAATCTGTACGCGGTGGTGCGGCGGCTGCGCGCGGAAGGCATGGGCATCATCTTCATCTCGCATCATCTGGAAGAAGTGTTCGAGCTGGCGGATTCCGCTGTCGTGATGCGCGATGGCGCGACCGTCGGCGCGCGCCCGATGTCCGAATGGACCGAAGCGGATCTCGTGCAGGCGATGGTCGCGCGCAATCTCGAATCGTTCTATCCGTGGGAACCGCGCGATTACGGTCCGGTCGTGCTCGAAGTGCGCAATCTCGCGAGCGCGCCGCTGCTGCGCAATGCGAGCTTTTCGGTGCGCGCGGGCGAGATCGTGGGCATTGCGGGCATCGCGGGCGCGGGGCGCACGGAATTGCTGAAGACGATTTTCGGCGCGCTGCCGGTGACGAATGGCGAGCTTCTCGTGAAGGGCCGGAAGATCGCCAATCATTCGCCGACGCAGGGCGTGCGTCACGGGCTCGTTTATACGTCGGAAGATCGCAAGCTCGAAGGGCTCGTGCTGGAAGCGAACATCGAAGAGAACATTGCGTTGTCGAGCCTGAAGGCGCTGGCGAGCGGCGGCTTCGTGAGCCGCGCGAAAAAGCGCAAGCTCGCGCAGGATGCGAGCGCGCGTTTCGGCGTGCGTGCGTCGTCGGTGTTGCAGATCACGGGGACGCTTTCGGGCGGCAATCAGCAGAAGGTCATCTTAGGCCGTGCGACCGCGACGAGTCCGGTCGTCATCATGCTCGATGAACCGACGCGCGGCATCGACGTGGGCGCGAAGTCGGAAATCTACGCGCACATGGTGACAATGGCCCGCGCGGGCGCGGCCGTCGTGATGGTGAGTTCGGAGCTGCCGGAGTTGCTCGGCATGTCGGATCGCGTGCTGGTGATGTATCGCGGCAGCATCGTGACCGAGATCGCGCGCGACAAGGCGGATTCGGAAACGGTCATTCAGTGGGCAACGACAGGAGCAGGCGCATGACCTCCACGGCAGCCGATCGTTCGGATACGGAGGCGCTGTCGCGCCGCGTGATCCGTCAATTGAGGAGCGGCATCGGGCCTTTGTTCGCGGCGCTCGTCATCATCTGTATTGCGTTGTCGATCGCATCGCCCGAGTTTCTCACCACGAGCACGCTCACGAACATCATGGTGCAGGTGTCCGTGGTGGGCATCGCAGCGGTGGGCGGCACGTTCGTCATCATCACATCGGGCATCGACTTGTCGGTCGGCTCGCTCGTCGCGTTGAGCGGCATGGTGGCGGCGACCGTCATGGCGGGGTCGAGTCCGGGCGCGGTCGGGTTGGGCGTGGCGGGGCTAGGCGTCGCGCTCGCGGTGGGCGCGTTCGCGGGCGCGCTGAACGGGCTTGTGATCTCGTGGCTCAGGCTCGTGCCCTTCATCGTCACGCTGGCCGCCATGGCGATGGCGCGCGGCCTCACGCTCGCCATTTCCGATGGCCGCACGAAGTTCGATTTCCCCAACGCGTTCACGATGTTCGGTGCGAAGACCGTCGCTGGTTTGCCGATGCCGATGATCGTCATGTTGGTCGTGTTCGTCGCCGGGCATGTGTTGTTGCGCAAGACGACGTTCGGGCATCAGGTGTTTGCCGTCGGCGGGAATCAGGAAGCGGCGCGGCTTGCTGGCATTCCTGTGAGGCGTGTGGTGTTTTTTACTTACATGCTTGCTGGCGTTACGGCGGCGATCGCCGGGATCGTGCTTGCCGGGCGGCTGAATTCCGCCTTGCCTTCGGCGGCTAATGGGCTCGAGTTGCAGGTTATCGCGGCTATTGTCATTGGGGGCACTTCGCTTGCCGGCGGGCGTGGGTCGATTGTCGGCACTTTTATCGGGGTGGTGCTTATCGGCGTCATCAACGTCGGCCTTTCGTTGCTCGGCGTGAACCCCTTCTGGACTCAGTTCATTCAAGGTGGTGTCATCTTCGCCGCAGTGTTGCTCGATGCGCTCAGTCAGCGGAGGAAGGTTTGAACTCTTGCTTCTATGGAATCCTGTGTTCGTGTCGGTCTATTAGCACTGCCCCTCCCCGGGGCGGGGGTCACTTTCTTTGCTGCTGCAAAGAAAGTAACCAAAGAAAGCAGCTTCTCACCGCCCGCGGTCACACGCAGTTTGGCCATGCTTGCCAGCAGGAAGCGGCACTCGCCTAAGTGTCGCCCCCAAAGGACTTACCGGGCTTGGCTCGCGCACGGTCTGCCGCCCGAGACGTTTCAGCGCGCTGGTTCAGCACGAAAGAGCTTCGGCACAGCGCTACGCGCTGCCGTTGGGTCTGCGAGGGAAACCATCTATAGGAGAGGCATCAGCAAAGAAGCACGCGCCAACCCGATTGACCGGTCGGCCGCGAAGCGGGCTGGAGCTATTTGGTGCTGAACCAGTGAAGCAAGCGGTGCGAGGTGACAGACCGTGCGCGGTCCAAGCCCCGCGAGACCTACGAGGGCACTCGCTATAGCCGGGCCATTAGGCCAATCGTCTGTGCCGCGGCCGGTGTGAAGTGCTTAGGCTGGGGAAAGCTGTTTCTTTGGTTACTTTCTTTGCAGCAGCAAAGAAAGTGACCCCCGCCCCGGGGAGGGGCAGAGCCAATAGACCGACACGAAAGCAGGATTTCACGCAAACGCAAGCAAGCGACCAAACAACCGCAATAGGAGCCGCAAAAACACCATGAAAAAAATCATCAACAACCCAGAATCCTTCGTCGATGAGATCATCGAATCACTCCTCCTCGCCCATCCGCAATGGATCAAACCCGCGACTGAGGACCACCGCGCGCTGGTCCGCGCCGACGCTCCAAAACCGGGCCGCGTAGGCATCATCACCGGTGGTGGTTCGGGCCACATGCCCGGCTTCCTCGGCTACGTCGGCGAGGGCCTATGCGGCGGCGTAGCAGTCGGCAACGTATTCTCATCGCCATCATCGGAGCAGATCTTCGAAGCGACGAAAGCCGTAAACGGCGGCGCCGGCGTGCTCTATGTCTACGGCAACTACGGCGGCGACGTGCTCAACTTCGACCTCGCAGCCGACCTCGCGGAAGCCGAAGGCATCGACATAAAAACGGTCGTGCTCACCGACGATGTCGCCTCCGCACCGAAAGACCGCGCGGACGACCGGCGCGGCGTCGCCGGCATGGTGTTCGCCTTCAAATGCGCAGGCGCAGCCGCCGAACGCGGCGATTCGCTCGACGATGTCGCGCGCATCTGCGCCAAGGCAAACGCCAACTGCCGCACGATGGGCGTCGGCCTCTCGCCCACGATCCTGCCTGCCGCCGGCAAGCCCACGTTCACGCTGCCCGAAGGCGAGATGGAGATCGGGATCGGCATTCACGGCGAGCCGGGCACGCATCGCGGCAAGCTCGAATCCGCCGATGCCATCGCGGAACGTCTCACCGGACAGATCATCGGCGATCTCGCCGCGCCGAAAGGTTCGCGCGTCGCGCTGCTCGTCAACGGCCTGGGCGCGACGCCGCTCGAAGAGCTCTATCTGCTGTATCGACGTTCAGCAAAGCTCATCGCCGATGAAGGGCTGAAGATCGCGCGCTCGTATGTCGGCGAATACGTGACGAGTCTCGAAATGGCAGGCGCGTCGATCACGGTCATGCTGCTCGACGACGAACTCGAAGCGCTGCTCGAAGCGCCCGCGCACTCGCCGTTCTTCCGCGACGGCACCGAGTCCTGAAAGGAGCATGCGATGAGCGTAACCAGCAAGGAACTGCGGGACATCCTCACGCGCGCGCTCGGCGCGCTTCCCGCGCACGCCGATGAACTGCGCGATCTCGACGCGGCGCTCGGCGATGGCGATCTCGGGATCACGGTGCAGTCCGGATCGGCGGCGGTCGTGAAGGCATTGGGCGCGCTGCCCGAAGAAGCAACGCTCAACGAAATCATGCTGGCCGCCGCCAAGGCATTTTCGACGGCGAATCCATCGACGTTCGCAGCGCTCGTCGGCGGTGGTCTGCTGGCCGCCGCGAAGACGGTGAAGGACAAGGACGCGATCGGGCGCGACGAAGCGCTCGCGATCGGTCAGGCGGTGGCGGCGCGCATCATCGAACGCGGCAAGAGTCAGGTCGGCGACAAGACCGTGCTGGATGCGCTGGTGCCGAGTCTCGATGTGCTGGCCGCATCGCAAGGCAGCGCGACGGACGCGCTCGACGCGATGATCGCAAAGGCCAGCGAACAGGTCAGCGCGACGGCCACGCTGCAATCGAAAAAGGGCCGCGCGGCGTGGGTTCAGGAGCGCAGCATCGGGCACGCGGACCCCGGTGCGACTGCTTACGTCAGGTTTCTCGAAGCGTTGAGAAGCGCGCTTGCGGCATGAATGCGGAGGCGTTCACGCGCGCTTCTTTTGCGGGACGACCTCGCGCTCGCGCCTGCCCGATTGAACGACCTTCAGCTTCTTGCGCGTGAGGGCGAGCGCTTCCGCTTTCGTGGCGACGCACGGCCCCGAGCCGAGCAAGGGCTGACGCGCCGTCTCGCGCAACGCGAGCACTGACACCACCCCGATCACCGATGCCGCCATCAGGTAATACGCGGGCATCATCAGATTGCCCGTCGCATCGACGAGCCATGCCGTGACGAGCGGCGTCGTGCCGCCAAACAGGGACACGGACACGTTGAAGCCGATCGCGAGCGCGCCGTAACGAATGCGCGTCGGAAAGAGCGCGGGCAGCGCCGAAGGCATCACGCCCGTGAAGGTGGAAAGCAGCGCGCCGAGTATCAGCAGGCCGAGGAACACCGGCAGCAGCGCGCCCGTGCGCACCAGCAGGAGCGCGGGAATCGACAGCGCGAAAAGCCCGATGCAGCCAAAGAGCATCACCGGCTTGCGGCCGATCAGGTCGGAGAGATGGCCCGCGAAGAGCGTCATCGGGATCATCAGCACCATCACGAGCAGCACGAGAAAGAGGCCGTGCGTTTCATCGAAATGCAGTGTCGCCGACAGAAAGCTCGGCAGATACGAAAGCGCCATATAGTCGGTGACGTTGAAGATCAGCACGAGCCCGACGCATTGCATCATCGGCCTGAACTGCTGCGAAAGAAGCTCGGTGAAGCGCTGCTTCGGACGCGAGCGTTCGTGCGCCTCGCGCGTCTCGGCTTCCTTCTTGAACGCCGGCGTTTCTTCGAGCTTCATGCGGATATAGAGGCCCACGAGACCCAGCGGGCCCGCGATCATGAACGGCACGCGCCAGCCCCATGACAACAGCGCGTCGTGCGAAAGCGTCGCCGTCAGCAGCGCAACCGTGCCCGCGCCGAGGATATAGCCCGCGAGCGTGCCGACTTCGAGAAAGCTGCCGTAAAAGCCGCGCCGCGCATCGGTCGAGAATTCGGCGATGAAGGTCGCCGCGCCGCCGTACTCGCCGCCTGTGG
This sequence comes from Caballeronia jiangsuensis, assembly GCA_000648925.1. Taxonomy (GTDB): domain Bacteria; phylum Pseudomonadota; class Gammaproteobacteria; order Burkholderiales; family Burkholderiaceae; genus Caballeronia; species Caballeronia jiangsuensis. The sequence continues at coordinate 21,507 of JFHF01000016.1, read as the reverse complement.
AGAAGCCCTGCACGAGACGCGCGACGAGCAGGAGCACGGGCGCGAGAATGCCAATCGAGTGATAGCTCGGAATCAGGCCGATACAGAACGTGCCGGCCGCCATCATGATCATCGTCATGGCGAGCACGCGCTGGCGGCCGATGCGGTCACCGAGCGGGCCGAACACCATGCCGCCGATCGGGCGCACGAGAAACGCGGCGGCAAACGTGCCGAAGGTCGCGATCAATTGCGCGGACGGGCTGCTCGACGGAAAAAATACTTTCCCCAGCACGACGGCGATATAGCTATAGACGCCGAAGTCGAACCATTCCATCGCATTGCCGAGCGCCATCGCGCCCACGGCACGTTTCAGAAGAGCGTGATCGACGACGGTGATATCGCCCAGCGTGAGATGCGGCGACGATTTGCTGCGGGCATTGCGCTCGTGCGAGGAACTCAATTGTCTCACTCCTGATTTTCAAGGCGAACACGAAGGACTGCGGTGTGGTCGCGCAGAAGGCCGCCGATGAGGCGCGCGGCCCTCGGCATGATGTTTCCAGAGTGTGCGGATCGGGACGCGTGCATGCCTTCGCTCACGCGTCTGGAAAACGGCAGAAAACGACACACGTGCGTTCGTGCTGTCGGATCGCGTCGCACAGGGCACGGTGAAGCGTTGGCCGTCATCCGACATGCGTGCGCTTCGACGGCTATCGAGCGTCAGGCGGAACGCCTTTATTTACGGGCCTTTGAGTGGATTGGACCGATGCGTCCATCGTCATTGGCACAGGCCATGCAATGGATCAGGCGGGCGCGATGCTTTCGGCACGATGATTCGATTCCGGGAACCGTGTTGATCGATCGCGCCTCTTTTTATCGACACATTCACGGGGATCGCCATGAGAGCGAAGACCATCAGCATTCTTCTCGCTGCGAGCGCGGCGCTGTCGGCCATGCCCGCGTTCGCGGACGATTCCGGCAAGGTCACGCCGGTATCTCACGGCACGACGGCCGTTCAGGTGACGCACGCGAAGACCGACACGCACGATATGCCCGATGCCGCCACCAGCGCGGTCGGTGGCGGCGATGCGTACAAGACGCAGTCGGGCAAGCGCGAAGAGCGCGACAGCATCGATGCGTGGTTTCGCGGAGGCTGATCAGTCGAGCGTGATGCCGTCGAAGCGATGTCCGCCGAGCGGGCTGATCAGATAGCCGTGTACACGCTTCGAGATCGGCTGGAAGATGTTGGCGTGCGCGAGCGGCGTGTACGGCACCTGATCCTTGAAGACGACCTGCGCTTCTTCATAGAGCTTCGTGCGCGCGTTCTGATCGGTGACGAGGCGCGCTTTCGCGAGCAGATCGTCGAACTGCTTGTTGCACCACTTCGCCATGTTGCTTCCGTGGACCGCGTCGCAACCGAGCGTCGTGCCGAGCCAGTTGTCGGGATCGCCGTTGTCGCCGAGCCAGCCGTAAAGAATCGCGTCGTGCTCGCCGTTCGTCTTCGCGCGCTTGTTGTACTCGGCCCATTCGTACGTGACGATATTCGCCTTCACGCCGATCTTCGCCCAGTCCGATTGAATCAGTTGCGCCATCAGACGCGCGTTCGGGTTATAGCCGCGCTGCACGGGCATCGCCCATAGCGTGATGGTGAAGCCGTTCGGAAAGCCCGCTTCCTTCAGCAGTTCCTTCGCCTTCGCGGGATCGCGCGGCGCGTCCTTCAACGCCTTGTTATAGGACCATTGCGAAGGCGGCATCGGGTTCGTCGCCATCGTGGCCGCGCCTTCGTAGACAGTCTTGATGATCGCCTGCTTGTCGATCGCCATGTCGAGCGCGCGTCGCACGTTCACGTTGTCGAGCGGCTTGTGCGTCGTGTTGTAGCCGACGTACGCGACATTGAAGCCGACACCCGACAGCACCGTGAGCTTCGGGTCCTGCTTCGAAGCGCCGATGTCGGCGGGGCGCGGGAACGACGTCACCTGGCATTCGCCGCTCGATAACTTCTGCTGGCGCACGGCGGCATCCGGCGTGATCGAGAAGACGAGTTTGTCGATATGCACGTCCTTCCGGTTCCAGTACGTCGGATTCGCGTCGTAGCGGATCGTCGCATCCTTCTGATAGTCGCGGAATACGAACGCGCCCGTACCCACCGGCTTCTGATTGAGGTCCTCGGGCTTGTTCTGTTTGAGCAACTGCGCCGCATATTCCGCCGATACGATCGACGCGAATTCCATTGCGATGTTGCGCACGAACACGACATCCGCCGTCTTGAGCGTGAAGCGCACGGTGTAATCGTCGAGCTTCTCCACTGACGCGATGTTCTTGTCGTAGCCGAGATCGGTCAGATACGGAAAGCTGACCGGATGCGCCTTCTGGAACGGATCGTTCGGATCGATCATGCGCTTGAACGTGAACACGACATCGTCCGCGTTGAAGTCGCGCGTGGGCTTGAACCACGATGTCGATTGAAATTTCACGCCGTGCCGGAGATGAAACGTGAAGGTCTTCGCATCCGGCGCTTCGTCCCATTTCTCAGCGAGACCGGGCACGAGATCGAGCGTGCCGCGTTTGAATTCGACGAGCTGATCGTAGACGGCGTGAGCGCCCGCATCGAAATCGGTGCTGGTGGTGTACTGCGCGGAATCGAAGCCGGCGGGACTGCCTTCGGAACAGAACACGAGCGTCTTGCTCGCGGCGGTCGCGGTTTGCGCGGAGATGGCAAGCGCGGCGGAAAGAGAAACAACAAGGAAACGTCGTGAAAGAAGCATTTTTCTTGTTCGCTCGGAAGAGTGGGCGAGCCGCCTCGCGGCGGGCATGACCCGTACTCTACCAAGCAAACGTCTTTCCTTCCCGCTACATCGAGCGCAACGCGAAGCGTTTGAGCTTGCCCGTTTCGGTGCGCGGCAACGCAGTGAGAAAGGCCACCATGCGCGGATATTTATAAGGCGCGACAGTGCGCTTCACGAAGTCCTGCAATGCGGCGACGAGCGCATCGTCGCCCGTGAAGCCGGGATTGAGCACGACGAACGCCTTCACCACTTGTCCGCGCGTTTCGTCGGGCACGCCGATCACGCCGCATTCCGCAACCGCTTCGTGCTGCATCAGCACGCTTTCAACTTCCGGCCCGGAAATGTTGTAGCCCGCCGATACGATCATGTCGTCGGCGCGCGCCTGATAGAACACGTAGCCGTCTTCATCGATCATGACGGAATCGCCGGGCAGGTTCCAGCCGTCGCGCACGAACTTCGACTGACGCTCGTCGGCGAGATAGCGGCAGCCCGTCGGGCCGCGCACCGCGAGCTTGCCGATCGTGTTCGGCGGCACAGGCTGCATCGCATCGTCGACGGCCTGCACGACGTAGCCCGGCACCGCGCGTCCGATCGCGTGCTCGCGCACGTCCGCGCCCGCCGACGAAATGAAGATATGGATCATCTCCGTGCCGCCGATGCCATCGGTCATCTCGATGCCGCTCGCGTCGCGCCATAGCGTGCGCGTCGAATCGGGCAGCGCTTCGCCCGCGGAGACCGTCTTTTTCAGGCTCTTCACGTCGAAGCCCTTGATGAGCGGCGCCATCTGCCGGTAGAACGTCGGCGCGGTGAACATGATCGTCGCGCGATAACGCTCGACGGTTTGCAGCAGCGTTTCCGGCGTGAGCTTTTCGAGCAATACCGTCGATGCGCCCACGCGCAACGGAAAGCAGAGCAGGCCGCCGAGACCGAACGTGAACGCGAGCGGCGGCGTGCCGCAGAACACATCGTCCGATGTCGGTTTAAGGATGTGGCGCGGGAAGAGATCGCACATCGCGAGCACATCGCGATGGAAGTGCATGCAGCCCTTCGGCGCGCCTGTCGTGCCGCTCGTGAACGCGATGAGGCACACGTCGTCGGCGGCGGTATCGCAGGCATCGAATTGATCGGGCTTCGCCGCCGCGAGCGATTCGAGCGAACCGGGCGCGTCGTCGTGAAACATGAGAACCCGCGCGAGTCCTTCGCAATGGAACTCGTCGCCCTTCGTCGCGCAGCGTTTCAGTTCTTCGGTCAGGCGCACGTCGCAGAGCGCCGCCGAAATATGCGCCTTGTCGATGATCTGCTTCAACTCCTTCGCGCGCAGCAGCGGCATGGTCGGCACGACGACGAGACCCGCCTTCAGCGCCGCGAAGAACGCGACCGCCATCTGCAAGGTATTCGGCCCGCGCAGCAGCACGCGATTGCCCGGACGCAAGCCCATTTCATCGACGAGCACATGCGCGCTGCGATTCACGAGCGCGCGCAACTCGCGATAACTCGTCGCATGCGGTTCGCCGTTCAGATCGGACCAGATCGCGGGACGATCGCCGTATCCGCGTTCGATTGCGCGATCCAGCAACTCGGTCGCGCAATTGATGCGCGCGGGATAGGCGACATCCGCGTTGTCGAGCATGAACACCGGCCATTGTTCCTGCGGCGGCAGATGATCGCGCGCGAATGTATCGACGTGTGCTGACCGTTCCATCGTGCTCTCCGCTTAGTCGGGGATGACAGCCGTGGCTTCGATTTCCACCAGCGCGTCGTCTTCGATGAGCGCGACGACCTGCACCGCGCTCATCGCGATGTCGTAGTCGCCGATCAGCTCGCGAAACGCCGCGCCGATTTCCTTCGCCGCCGCGAGATACGCGCGCTTGTCGGTCACGTACCACGTCATGCGCACGAGATGCTCGGGCTGGCCGCCCGCCTCGCGCAGAATGGCCACGACATTGCGTAGCGCCTGAGTGGCCTGCGCGCCGAACTCGCGGCTGACGAAGCGCGCCTCTTCGTCCCAGCCGATCTGCCCGGCGATATACACCTGCGTGCCGCGCGCCGCGACGCCGTTTGCGTAGCCGCGCGGCTTGATCCAGCCCGAAGGCAGAAGGGTCTTTTTCATGAGCGTGTCTCCTCGTTCAATGCGCGGCTCGTGCCCGGCGCGAAATGTTCGATGGCGCGAGCGATATCGCCGGGAATGTCGATCGAGCGGCCATCGTCGAGCGATGTCGTGACCAGGACCTGCTTTGCGCGAAAGCGCACTTCGCCCTCGCAATGACAGACGATATCGATACGAATCGAGCGCTGTCCGACGGAATCGACGGCAAGCGTGAGCGTCACCGTCTCACCCATGCGGCTCGGCCGCGAGAACTCGCAATTGAGCTTGACGATGGGCAGCCCGACGCGGCGCGCGGAGATCATCCGCGCATAGTCGATACCGAGCGCATCGTTGAACCAGTCCTCGACGAGCGCGTTCGTCATCACGAGGTATTGCGGGAAATAGACGATGCCCGCAGGATCGCAATGCGCGAAGCGGATGCGCATCGGCATGTCGAAGGTGCGTGTCATCGTTGACGTTCTCCATGCGCTTTCAGCAAGTCGCGTCCGACGATCAGTTGCTGCACTTCCGTCGCGCCCTCATAGATGCGCAGCGCGCGAATCTCGCGATACAGCGATTCGACCGCCACGCCGCGTGTCACGCCGAGGCCGCCCCACAACTGCACGGCGGCATCGATCACCTGTTGCGCGCCTTCGCTCGCGTGCCACTTCGCCATCGCCGCTTCGCGCGTGACGCTTTCGCCCTGATCGCGCAGCCACGCGGCGCGATAGACGAGCAGCGCGCTCGTGTCGATGGTCAATGCCATCTGCGCGAGCTTGGCCTGCGTCAGTTGAAAATCGCCGAGCGTCTGGCCGAACATCTTGCGCGACGCCGCGCGATCGAGGCCTTCCTGCATCGCGCGGCGTGCGAAGCCCAGCGACGCCGCCGCAACGGACGTGCGGAAGATATCGAGCGTGCGCATCGCGATCTTGAAGCCTTCGCCCGGCGCGCCGAGCATCTGGCTGCGCGGCACGCGCGCGTTATCGAAATGCAGGCGTGCGAGCGGATGCGGCGCGATCACGTCGATGCGTTCCGCGATCTGCAATCCCGGCGTATCAGCATCGACGATAAACGCGCTGATGCCGCGAGCGCCCGGCGCTTCGCCGGTGCGCGCAAACACGACATAGAAATCCGCGATGCCGCCGTTCGAGATCCAGGTCTTGTCGCCGTTCAGCACGTAACTGTCGCCATCGACGCGCGCATCGAGCGACATCGCCGCGACGTCCGAACCCGCTTCCGGCTCGGACAATGCAAACGCGGCCAGCGCCGTGCCGTTCGCGACGCGCGGCAGATAGCGCGCCTTCTGTTCGTCGGTGCCCGCGAGCGAGATCGCGCCGGAGCCGAGCCCCTGCATCGCGAAGGCGAAGTCCGCGAGGCCGTCGTGCTTCGCGAGCGTTTCGCGCAGCAGGCACACGGCGCGTGTATCGATCGTATCGTTCGATGCGCCGTATTGCGTCCCGCCGATGCAATGCCTGAGCCAGCCCGCATCGCCCAGCATACGCACGAGGCGCTTGCAGGCCGCGTCGGTATCGGCGTGATCGACGTGCTTCAGATGCGCGTTTGCCCATGCATCGAGATTGCGCGCGAGTTCGCGATGGCGTTCATCGAAGAAGGGCCACGCGAGCGCGCCGTGCAGATCGGCGATCATTCAGTCTCCTTCGAACACGGGCCGCGTCTTCGCGGCGAATGCGCGATAGGCGCGTTCGAAATCGCGCGTGCTCATGCAGATGGCCTGCGCCTGCGCTTCCGATTCGATCGCTTCATCGATGCTCATGCTCCATTCCTGATGCAGCATCTTCTTCGTGATGCCATGCGCGAAGGTCGGGCCCGCGACGAGTTCGGAGGCGAGCTTCGTGGCTTCGTCGAGCAGGGTTTCGGGCGTGCAGAGCCGGTTGTAGAAGCCCCATTGATAGCCTTCGTCGCCGCTCGCGGAACGGCCCGTGTAGAGCAGTTCGGCCGCGCGTCCCTGGCCGATGATGCGCGGCAGGATCGAGCACGCGCCCATGTCGCAACCGGCGAGGCCGACGCGTGCGAACAGGAACGCGAGCTTGCTGCGCGCGGTGCCGAGGCGCATGTCGGACGCCATCGCGAGGATCGCGCCCGCGCCCGCGCAGACGCCATCGACGGCAGCGACGACCGGCTGCGGGCAATGACGTATCGCCTTGACGAGATCGCCGGTCATGCGCGTGAAGAGCAGCAACTCGGGCATCGGCAGATCGATGAGCGGCGCGATGATCTCATGCACGTCGCCGCCGGAACAGAAGTTATCGCCCGCACCGTGAATCACGACGGCCTTCACGTCGGTCGCATAGGCGAGCTGGCGAAACAGGTCGCGCAACTCCGCATACGATTCGAACGTCAGCGGGTTCTTGCGCTCGGGGCGGTTCAGCATGATGGTCGCGACGCCGTTGGTCACGGACCAGCCGAAGTGCGTCGCGCGATAGTCCGCGAGCGTGGTGCGGTTGCCGGCGAGAAGCGCGTCGGCGGCGGATGAGGTCATCGCTGTCTCCTTCAGTCCTTTAGCGTATTCATCAGATGCTGCTTGAGCTTGCCGAGCCGCTGATGCGTCTGCGATTTCTCGTTCAGTTCGAGGCCGCCGAACATTTCGACGACCCATTGCTCGTGCGCGGTCGCCATCTTGTCGAATGCGGTTCGGCCTTGCGGCGTGAGGCGCACGCTGGTCGAACGGCGATCGTTCGGATCGGTATAGCGCGAGACGAGCCCTTCCTTTTCGAGCTGATCCGTGATGCCTGTCACGTTGCCGCCGGTGACCATCATGCGGCGCGATAGCTCGGTCATCTTCAGCCCTTCCGGATGACGTTCGAGCTGCGCCATCAGATCGAAGCGCGGCAAGGTCGTATCGAACTCCGTGCGCAGGCGCTTGCGCAATTCGGCTTGCACGAGGTTCGTGGTCGTGAGCATGCGCAGCCACAGGCGCAGTCCCATGTGGCTGTCGGCGCCCTTACTCATTTCCAGATCGACGACGTTTTCCGCCGGCTTCTCGATGCCCTTGCGCGGCGTTTTCGGCTCCGTCGCGGCGGTTGCTTTCTTGTTGCGTGCGGCGTGGGTCACGTGACTTCTCCACCTGATACGGAAATGGACTGGCCGTTCATCGCGTCGGAACCGGGCGCGCAAAGCCATAGCACGGCGTTGGCGACTTCTTCCGGCTGCACGAAGCGGCGTTGCGGGTTGTGGCGCACGAGGGCATCGCGTGCGTCCTGTTCGCTGCGCGAGGTCTTCGACATGATCTGATCGAGCGACGCGCGCAGCAGTTCGGTTTCGGTGTAGCCGGGGCACACTGCGTTGACGGTCACGCCTTTCGTCGCGACTTCGAGCGCGAGCGCGCGCGTGAGACCGATGACGCCGTGCTTCGCCGCGCAATACGCGGCGACATACGCATAGCCGACTTGCCCCGCCGTGCTCGCGACATTCACGATGCGCCCATAGCCGCGTTCGAGCATCGAGGGCAGCACGGCGCGCGTGCAGAGGAACACGCCCGTGAGATTCACGTCGATCATGCGTTGCCAGAGCGCGGCGTCGGTATGCGTGAAGGGCGCGGCTTGCGCATGGCCCGCGTTGTTGACGAGGATATCGACGGCACCGACGCGCGAGAACGCTTCTTCGACGGCGGCTTCATTCGTGACATCGACGCTCACGCACGCGACATCGCCATGAGCGCGCATCGCGTCGCGCTGCGTTTCGAGGCGCGCGAGATCGCGGCCCATCAGCGTGATGCGCGCGCCCGCCTTTGCGAGCGCCTGGGCGCACGATGCACCGATGCCGCTGCCGCCGCCCGTGATGACCGCGTGTTTATCGGCGAGAGCTGTCATGATCAGACCGTTCCTTCGGCGCGTTGCGCGCGTTCTTGCGGCGTGAGGCGCGCGTTGTCGGCGGCGAGCGCGCGCTCGCGTTCCAGATTGCGTTCGAGTTGCGACTTGGCGGCGGCATACTGCTTCGGCCATGCGATATCGAAGTAACCGATCTTCGCGGCTTCGTTCAATGTCCACGATGGATTCGCGAGATGCGGACGCGCCACCGCGCAGAGATCCGCGCGTCCCGCCGCGATGATGCTGTTCACGTGATCCGCTTCCGATATCGCACCGACGGCGATCGTCGCAATGCCCGCTTCGTTGCGGATGCGATCGGCGAACGGCGTCTGGAACATGCGGCCGTACACGGGCTTTTCCTGCTTGCTGACCTGTCCCGACGACACGTCGATCATGTCCGCGCCCGCCGCCTTGAACGCGCGTGCGATCTCGACCGCATCGTCGGGCGTCGTGCCGCCATCGACCCAGTCGTGCGCGGAGATGCGAACGGACATCGGCTTGTCTTGCGGCCATGCCGCGCGCATCGCTGCGAATACTTCGAGCGGATAGCGCAGACGATTGTCGAGCGAGCCGCCGTATTGGTCGGTGCGCTGATTCGTCAGCGGCGAGAGAAAGCTCGACAGGAAATAGCCGTGCGCGCAGTGCAATTCGAGCCAGTCGAAGCCCGCAAGCGCCGCCATCTCGGTGGCGCGCACGAATTGCGCTTCGATCTCGCGCAGTTCTTCATGCGACGCCTCGCGCGACCATTGGCTCACGCCTTGCAGATACTGTTGCGGCGAAGCGGACACGAGCGGCCAGTTGCCATCGTCGAGCGGCTGATCGATGCCTTCCCAGCTCACGCGCGTCGATGCCTTCGCGCCCGCATGTCCGATCTGCATGCCGATCTTCGCATCCGATTGCGCGTGCACGAAATCGACGATGCGCGTCCACGCGGCAAGATGCTCCGGCGCATACATGCCGGGGCATCCCGGCGTGATGCGCGCTTCGGGCGACACGCACGTCATCTCCGTCATCACGAGCGCGGCGCCGCCCATCGCGCGCGCGCCGAGATGCATCAGGTGATAGTCGCCCGCGACGCCATCGACGGCGGAATACTGCGCCATCGGCGATACGACCACGCGGTTTTTCAGCGTGACGCCGCGCAGCTTGAACGGCGTGAACATCGGCGGCACGGAACGTTGCTGTGCAGTGCGCTCGACGCCCGCACGCGCGGCGAGCCAGTCTTCGAACGAGGCGAGATAGCGCGCATCGCGTTCGCGCAGATTTTCATGCGAGATGCGCTGCGAGCGCGTGAGCAGCGAATACGCGAACTGCTCCGGTTCGAAGTCCGCGTAACGGTCCACATGCTCGAACCATTCCGTCGAATTGCGCGCGGCGTTCTGGATGCGCAGCACATCGACGCTGCGCACCTGCGTGTAATGCGCGAGCGCGCCTTCGAGATCGCCGTTCTGTTTTGCAAATGCGGTATCGATGCTGTTCGCGAGTTCGATCGCATCTTCGAGCGCGAGCTTCGTGCCGGAACCGATCGAGAAATGCGCGGTATGCGCCGCATCGCCCATCAGCACGACGGGTGTGCGCGTGCCGTTCGCGCCATCGCGCCAGTGCACCCATTCGCGATTCACGACGCGCGGGAAGCGAATCCATTGCGCCGAGCCGCGCAAATGCGTGGCGTTCGACATCAGGGCGTGACCGTCGAGATACTTTGCGAAAAGCTTCTCGCAGAACGCGATGCCGTCTTCCTTGCTCATGTCGGCGAGGCCGGCCGCGCGCCATACGCGCTCGGGCGCTTCGACGATGAACGTCGATGTGTTGTCGTCGAAACGATAGGCATGCGCCTGGAACCAGCCCCATTCGGTCTTTTCGAATGCGAACGTGAAGGCTTCGAAGCACTTGTTCGTGCCGAGCCACACGAAGCGGCAATCGCGCATATCGATGTCGGGCTGATAGGTCGCCGCGTATTTCTGCCGGACCGCGCTGTTCGCGCCGTCGCTTGCGATGATGAGGTCGGCGTCGTAGTCGTCGTCGTTCACGACATGCGTTTCGAAGACGAGCTTCACGCCGAGTTCTTCGCAACGCGCTTGCAGGATGTTGAGCAGACGTTTGCGGCCGATGCCGCAGAAGCCATGACCCGATGAGCGGATCGTGCGGCCGCCGATATGCACTTCGATGTCGTCCCAGTGATTGAAGGCATCGAGGATGGCGTCGGCGCTTTGCGGGTCCGCCGCGCGCAGGTTGCCGAGCGTCTGGTCCGAGAACACGACGCCCCAGCCGAACGTGTCATACGGCCGGTTGCGCTCGACGATGGTGATGTCGTAGCCAGGGTGGCGGTGCTTCATCAAAAGCCCGAAATACAGGCCCGCCGGGCCTCCGCCAATGCAGACGATGCGCATGCTCGCTCTCCGACCGTTGTCTTCTCACATCGATAATTTAGGTTTAGATAGTTTAGATGTCAAGTAAATAGTCGATCGAACGGGCGTGCGAAAGATGCCGACGGAATCATCGATCCTCGGGGATGACCTGCAACAGCGGTTCGGGCGACACGGCGATCGCGCCCGAGAACGGCCGATCGTGCGAAAGGATCAGCAACACGGTGGTCGCGAGGCACGCGCAAAACAAGCCGATCGCGATGGCGGACGTCAGCCGGTTTTCGCCATGAATCAGCGCGATGGCGAAGACGAGGCAGGCGGCCAGAAAACTCAGGCACAGCCACTTGATGCCGCTGACCTCGGAGCGGCTCACCAGAATGCGCTGCCGACGGGCTTCGAGCGCCTGTTCGAGAGACACCGCCACCTGGTGCTGCGCAGTCTGTTGTCCGGGCGTGTTCGCCGGCAACGAGAGCGCGAACTGCATCGCGCGGTTCAGCGTGGGCGGGCTGATCTTCAGCGTGACCGCGCCTTGCGACATCGACGTCCATTCGGTCGTCGCCGTGTATTCGATGTACTCGCGCACCAGTTTGCGCAGTTGCGCTTGCGCGTCTTCCGGGAAAACCGCGGACAGAACGACGACGGACCGAAGCGCGCCCGCTTCCGTATCGACCGCGGCGTTGGCCTGCGACGTATCGTTCCAGACTTGCGCGGCGGTGAACGCGATGAGCAGGCCGAAGATGACGCCGATCGGCGAAAGCAGGCCGGGAGAAAGCGCGATGAACGATCGCCGATGCGCGCTTGCGGCAAGCCGGCCGGCCACGAAATGAATCGCCGCTCCCGCGATGCCGACCACGCCGAAAACGACGAGCGTCATTTCCCATAACGGAAGGTTATGCAACCAGGTACTCGTCATCGGGACGTGCTCCGTGGCTGAACGGAAAGCACATTTAAGCACAAGCGGGTTTGGTTCAGCGGGTGCCTTATTCGAACGCGCCCGTGCGCACTTCGCCGTCGCGGATATAGCGCGTGATGAGCACGCCGCCGGGCGTCTGCGTCGAATGCGTAAGCGTGAAGGCGGACACCTGCGCGTCGTCGCTGAACATGCGTTTGCCGCGTCCCAGCATGACGGGGTAGATCAGAAGGCAAAGCTCGTCGATGAGACCGGCCGCGAGCAGTTGGCGCACCATGTCGCCGCTTCCGAACGTCAGCAGATCGGCGCCGTTCGCTTGTTTGAGCGCGCGCACCGCGTCGGCGAGATCGCCTTGCAGCGCGTGACTGTTCTGCCAGTCGAGACCATCGGGCCGATGCGTGGCGACTTGCTTGGCGACACGGTTGAACACGTCGGCGATGGCGCGGCTCTTCGAATCGGCCGGAACGTGCGGCCAGTGCGACGCGAAGATGTCGTAAGTACGGCGCCCGAGCAGCAGATCGAACGGCTGCGCGAGCAGGCTCTGCACGTGCTGGCCGATGGCTTCGTCGGCATAAGGCACGATCCAGCCACCCAGACGGAATTCGCCGCTGGTATCTTCGGTTGGCCCGCCGGGGGCCTGAATCACGCCGTCCAGACTGATGAAAGCCGAAACGATGAGCTTGCGCATATGTGTTCTCCATGTCGACGGACTCGATCGGTCCATCTAGACGACGAGCGGCTCGCGGGTAAATCGACAACGCTGATGCGCCACAAAACCAGTGCCGCTCAACTCGTTTCGCCCGGCATGTTGCCAATCCGCCGGCCCAGTTCGTCCGCGCGCCGCCAAACGGCCTGCATCAACACCATCGCGCTCCTCGACGGCGGCGAGAACTTCGAATAGACGAACGTCGATACCATCTCCAGATCTTCGACGAGCGGCCGCACGATGCAGTCGATCCCGCCGGTCGCGTATTCATCGACGATGGCGAGCCCGAGGCCGCCGCGCACGAGCGCGAGCGCCTGATCGGCGCGGGTCACGTCGACCGCCGAGGTCAGTTCGACATCGGCCTGCTGGCACGCCCGCGCGATCATCGTGCCGAACGGAATGTCGCGCCTGAACAGAATCATCGGTTCGTCTTTCAGGTCCGCGAGCGCGATCCGCTCGCGCGCGGCGAACGGATGGTCCGGCGGCAGCACGCATACCATCCGCCCGCGCATGAACGGCACGACTTCGAGATGCTCGTGTTCGATCGGCAGCGAGGTCACCGCCACTTCGACGCTCTTGCTCAGCACTTCCAGCGGCATGTCGGCCATGAGCGTCGTATGCCAGTCGACTCTGAGCCCCGGCAACTGCCGTTTCAGTTCGACGATGGCCGGCGCGACGACGGCCGGCGCCAGCGACGGACTGCACGCGATACGCAGCAGGCTTGCCGGGCCGAGCGCGAGCGCCCGCGCGAATTCATCGACGCGCAGCGCCGACTGATAGACCTGTTCGACTTCGCGAAACAGCGCCTGCGCCTCGGCGGTCGGGATCAGGCGGCCCTTCGCGCGCTCGAAGAGGCGCAGTCCCAGCGTGGTCTCGGTATGCGCGACGAGCTTGCTGACAGCCGGTTGCGATACATACAGCATTTTCGACGCTGCATTGATCGAGCCCGTCAGCATGACCGCGCGAAACACCTCCATTTGCCGCAGCTTGAAGCGCATCGTTTCTCCGGCTGCCCGCTCGGGCGATTAACCAAAGGTTATAGGGTAGCCGAAACTCGGCATACGACAGCCCACGGCCAACTCTCTAGTATTTCCAGGACGCGTCGGGCCTTTGCCACGGCGGCGCGCAGACCGGAAAACATTGGACGGAGACACGATGAACCAGACCCACTCGCCTCGCGCGATCGGCGCGCAAGCCGCCGCGGCGGCGCCGGCCGCGACGCGCACCCGCGCGCGCTTCGGCATCCTCGCGCTGCTCGCGATCGGCACGATGATCAACTACCTCGATCGCAGCGTCGCCGGCATTGCGGCGCCCGGCATGAGCCACGAACTGGGTCTGACGCCTGCGCTGATGGGCGTGATCTTCTCCGCGTTTTCGTGGACCTACACCGCGTCGCAGATCCCGGGCGGCGTGATGCTCGACCGCATCGGCACGCGCTGGACCTATTTCTTCGCGCTGACGCTGTGGTCCCTGTTCACCGGTCTGCAAGGGCTCGCGACGGGCTTCGTCTCGCTCCTGATCATGCGGCTCCTGATCGGCATTGCGGAGGCGCCGTGCTTTCCGACCAACAGCCGCGTCGTCGCGATATGGTTTCCGCAGAGCGAGCGCGCCCGCGCGACGGGCGTCTACACGTTCGCGGAGTATGTCGGTCTCGCGTTTCTGAGCCCGCTGCTTTTCTGGATCGATCATCGCTATGGATGGCGTGCGCTGTTCGGCATCGTCGGCGCGGTCGGCATCGTGTTCGGCGCGATCTGGCTCATGCGCTTTCGCGAACCGCACGAGTCGAAGAGGGCGAATCGCGCCGAGCTCGACTACATCGCGAGCGGCGGCGGCGTGGTCGACGGCAGCCAGCAGGCGACGCGTTTTCGCTGGTCCGATATCGCCGCGCTTCTGCGCCGCCGCAGCATGCTCGGCATCTGCATCGGCCAGTTCGCGTGCAATTCGACCAACGTGTTTTTTCTGACGTGGTTTCCGACCTATCTCGTCACCGAACGCCACATGCCGTGGCTGAAGGTCGGCATGGTCGCGGTGCTGCCGTTCATCGCCGCGTCGGTCGGAACGCTCGCGGGCGGCTGGATTTCCGATGCCATGCTGCGTCGCGGCATCTCGCTGAACTGGTCGCGCAAGCTGCCGGTGATCGCCGGGCTCGTCGCCGCATCGAGCATCGTGCTGGCGAATTACGTCGATTCGATCACCGTCGTGATCGCGATCCTGTGCGTTGCGTACTTCGCGCAAGGGATGTCGGCGCTCGCCTGGATGATCGTCTCCGATATCGCGCCGAAGGGATTGCTGGGCCTGAGCGGCGGCATCTTCAATCTGTTCGCGAATGCGGCCGGCATCGTCACGCCGCTCGTGGTCGGGCTGATCGTCAACGCAACAGGCTCGTTCGTGTATGCGCTCGCCTTCATCTCGGCCGTGACGCTGCTCGGCGCGCTCTCGTATGTGTTCGTCGTCGGCGACATCAGGCGAATCGAATTCGCGGGTTCCGCTTCCTCCTCCATCTGAACGACCTCAAGGAAATCATTGCAATGAGTCACTCTCTCGACGGCCGTATCGCCATCGTGACGGGCGCGGCGCGCGGGATCGGCCTCGGCATCGCCCGGAAGCTCAAGGCCGACGGCGCGCGCGTCGCGATCTGGGACCTCGATGTCGCCGGCTGCGATGCGCGGCGTCTCGGCTTCGAAGCCGATCATCTGCAGCAGGTCGATGTCGCATCGCACGAATCGGTCGGGCGCGCGTTCGAGGCGACCGTCGCGGCGCTCGGGCATATCGACATTCTCGTCAACAACGCGGGCATCAACGGACCGGTCGCGCCGAGCTGGGAATATCCCGTCGATGCGTGGCAGCGCGTGCTGAACGTCGATCTGAACAGCGTGTTCTACTGCTGCCGCGCCGCCATCCCGCATATGCGCGCGCGGGGCGGCGGGCGTATCGTCAATGTCGCGTCGATCGCCGGAAAGGAGGGCGTGCAGTACATCTCCGCGTACTCCGCCGCGAAGGCGGGCGTGATCGCGTTCACGAAGTCGGCCGCGAAGGAACTGGCGCGCGACAACGTGCTGATCAACTGCGTCGCGCCCGCGATGGTCGAGACGGAATTGTTCAACGAGATGTCGGAGCAGCACATCGAGGCGAGCAAGGCGAAGATTCCGATGGGCCGCTTTCTCCAGATCGACGAAGTCGGCGCGATGGTGAGCTGGATCGCGAGTCCCGCGTGCAGCTTCACGACGGGCTTCACCTTCGATCTGACGGGCGGGAGGGCCACGTATTGAAGGCCGCTCCGCTCCCGACGCGGCCTCTCGCGGTCGCGCATCTGACCGCGCTGGATGTTGCGCCCGTGCCGTGGGTTCGGCTTGCCGCGCGTGCGGGTTTCGATGCGGTCGGTCTGCGCATGCATCCGGCGGTGCCGGGCGCCGTCGCATATCCGATGGCGTCCGGCACCGCGGCGCTCCATGAATTGCGGGACGCGCTCGCGGGCGAAGGCATCGCGGTACACGACGTCGAATTCATTCCCGTCGTGCCGGCGCTCGATCCCGCTTCGTTCATGCCGCTCTTCGAAGCGGCGGCGTCGCTCGGCGCGCGTTGCGTGAACGTATCGGGCGATGATCCGGACGAGGGCCGGCTCGCCGCCAATCTTGCCGCGCTGGCCGAACTCGGCCGTTCGTTCGGCTTGCGCATCGATCTGGAATTCATGCGCTGGCGGCATGTCGGCTCGCTCGCGCAAGCTCGTGAGATGATCGCGCGGGTCGGTCATCCGAATCTCGCGGTGCTCGTTGACGCGCTGCATCTGTCACGCTCGGGCGGCACGCCGGAGGATATCGCAACGATGCCGCCCGGCTGGATCGGTTCCGCGCAACTGTGCGATGCGCGCGCCGCGCTTCCCGCCAGCGACGACGATGCGATCCGCGAAGCGCGCACCGATCGCCTGCCGCCCGGCGGTGGCGCGCTGCCGCTCGACGCGCTGCTGCGCGCGTTGCCTGCGGATGCGGCGCTGAGCGTGGAGATGCCGTATCCGTCGCTGCCCGCCGACGCGCGGCTGGCGCTTGCGTACGGCGCGGCGCGGCGAGTGTTCGACGGGCTCGGCGTCGTGTCGGTCTGAATGGGGAACAGAGATGAGCGTATTCGAAGAAGACAAAATCGACTGCCACTGCCACGTGTTCGATCCCGCGCGCTTTCCGTATCGGGAAGACACGCCGTATCGGCCGGCGCAGCAGGAAATCGGCACGGCCGCGCAGTTCGTCCGGGTGATGGATGCGTATGGCGTGCGGCATGCACTGCTCGTCGGTCCTACGAGCGGCTACCGGACCGACAACCGATGCCTGCTCGATGCACTGGAGACATACGAAGGACGCCTGCGCGGCATCGCCGTGGTGGATGACGACATATCGCGCAACGAGCTTGCGGCGCTGCATCGCGCGGGCGTCGCCGGCGTCGCGTTCAACCCGGCGATGGAAGGCGTCGATGCCGTGCTCGGCGCGGGCGCGCTCTTCGCGTCGCTCGCGGACCTCGGGATGGTCGCGCAGATCCAGGTAACCGGTGACCAGATGGTCGCGCTCGAATCCTGGCTGTCGCGGCAGGCTGCGCCGATCGTGATCGATCACGGCGGGCGGCCCGACATCGGCGCGGGCATCGCGCAGCCCGGCTTTCAGGCGCTGCTGCGGCTCGCGGACAGCGGCCGCGCGAGCGTCAAGCTGTCGGGCTGGCAGAAGTACTCGGCGCGCGCGCATCCGTACGAAGACGCGTGGCCGTATGCGCAGGCGCTGCTACGCGCGTTCGGGCCGCAAAACTGCGTCTGGGGTTCGGACTGGCCGTTCCTTCGGGCACCGGAGCGGCTCGATTATGGGCCGCTGCTGACGCTCTTCGGGCAGATCGTGCCCGATGCGCAAGTGCGTCGACAGATTCAATGGGAGACACCGCGCCGGCTTTTCGGTTTCGGCGCGTAGGCGAACTGGCGCTGTCGCGATCAGTGCCCCAGCCCGCTCGCCGCGATCTGCTGCTCGACGTATTGCGCGAAGAGAGCGTGCATGCGCGTCGTCGGGTGGAGATCGTCGGCGAACATGTACGTCTGGTCCGCGTTCGACGAGACGTAAGTCGCCCGCGAGCAGAGCAGCGACGTGTCGTGCGGTGTTTTCGACGGATCGCATGCCTGACCCGTGTTGGACACGGTGAAGCCATTGGCCTGAAAGTTCGCGATGGTCTGCGTCGTCCAGGCGTAGGAGTCGACGACGATGACCTTGCCCTGCAGACCGTTCGATTGCAGGGCGGCGTTCAGCGTCGCATTGAAGAGCTGCGAGAGTTGCGTGAAGTTGCCGCCGCCATCCGACGACTTGATGCCATCGGGCGAAAGTCCGATGTTCGGCACGTTGACCACCACGACATGCACGCCCCCGCTCTGCACGATCTGCGCGACTTGTTGCGCGAGCGTGGTCGCCGCGGTCTGCACGGTCGTGTTCGCGGCGGGCGGACTGCCCGCGCGCAATACGTCGTTGGCGCCGGCCCAGACGAGCACGAGCTGGTTCGAATTGAAACTGCCGTGCGACGACAGATAGCTCGAAATCTGCTGCGTCACCGGCATCTCGACATTGCCGATTACGTCCGTCAGGAACTGATTCTGATCGGCCGGCGTGGCGACCGTGGCGCCGCCCTGCGCGTAGCCCAATCCGCTTTGGGCCTTCAATTCGTGCCCGAGGTCGATCGTGAAAGCCGCGGTGAGCGTGTCGCCGTAATACTGCGCGACGTCCTGGGACCATACTTGCCCCGGATTCGTCGTGAATCGCCCGCCGCCGACCACGCTCGCGATCGGCTGATACGTCCCGACGTCCGACAGACTGTCTCCGAACGCCACGACCTGCAACTTGACGCCGCCCGCGGGCGCTGACGAACTGCTTCCGCCCGAGTCGCCGCTGCTGCCGCCGCATGAGGTAAGCAGTGCAATCAGGATGGCAGAAATTGCGTGGCGAATGCCGGGGGTGATTCGGGTATGACGCATCATTCCTCCGTGCCAGCCCCGGCCGGGGCGGGATTGCCCGCGATGGCGGTTGGTCGTCGGCCGCGCGTGAGCGGCGGTCTGGAACATCGGTAAGCAAGAAAGATGCGCTTCGCGTGTTTCCCTTGGCGAATCGGCTACCATTGGCCGACGACGGCTCGTTCGAATCACTGCTGCGAGGACGCCAGGGGTGGACCACTACATCGATCTTGCAGACGATCCTTCCGCACTCGCGCATCTGCTGCGACGACTCCATCTTGCCGATGACGCCGCTCCCGCGACGCTCACGCCGCTGACCGGCGGCGTCTCCTCGAATATTTTCCGGCTCGATATCGGCGATGAGACCTACTGCCTGAAGCAGGCTCTGCCGAAGCTCAAGGTCGCGAAAGACTGGATCGTGCCGGTCGAGCGCGTCTATGCGGAAATCGGCTGGCTTCGGACGGCTGGCCGGATCGTGCCGGGTCATGTGCCTGAAGTGCTCGGCGTCGATCACGAAACCAAGAGCTTCGTCATGGCGTTTCTCCCGCCGACATACGCGAACTGGAAGCGCGAGCTAATGGATGGCCGCGTCGATCCGGCGATCGCGGCGCAACTGGGCGACGTGCTGGGCCGGATTCATGCAGCGACGGCCGGCGACGCCGAGATCGCCGCCCGGTTCGCCAATGACGATACCTTTCACGCGATCCGTCTCGAACCGTATCTGGAAGAAGCCGCTCGACAAAATCCGCAAGTGGCGGCGGCGCTGCGCTCGCTGATCGAGCGCACGGCGGGCACGCGAGAAGCGCTCGTTCATGGCGATGTCAGCCCGAAGAACATCCTGTTGGGACCGGCCGGGCCGGTGATCCTGGATGCGGAATGCGCGTGGTACGGCGATCCTGCCTTCGATGTGGCCTTCTGCCTCAATCATTTCCTGCTCAAGTCGGCGCGCTCGCCGGGTGCGCTTGCTGCGCTGATGCTGTCGTTTGCGAAGTTGGTCGAGCATTATGTGCCGCATATCGAGTGGACGAAACCCGATGTGCTGCTCGAGCGCGTCGCATCGCTGCTCGCGGCGCTGTTGCTGGCGCGCGTGGACGGCAAATCGCCGGTGGAGTATCTCGATGAACACCGCCGCGCTCGCGTGCGCGCTGCCGCGATCGAACTGATCGGACGGCCTGACAGCACGCTCTCCGACATCACAACGTTCTGGCAAAGGGAGTTTTCCGCATGAGTCGAATCGAAGAAGTGCGAGCGCGGCGTATCTGGGATTCGCGCGGACGGCCGACTGTCGAAGTGGAAATCGTCACGGAAACCGGCGCGCGGGGACGTGGCATCGCGCCGGCCGGCGCGTCTCGCGGTTCGCGCGAAGCGATGGAACTCCGCGATGGCGGCACGGCGTTCGATGGCAAGGACGTCAAGACGGCCATCGCCGGCATCGCGCGTGAGATTGCGCCCACGTTGCGAGGTCACGAGGTCGCGGAGCAGGCGATGATCGATGCGCTGCTCATCGCGCTCGATGGCACGCCGGACAAGTCGCGACTCGGGGGCAATGCGCTGATCGCGACATCGCTTGCGGCATTGCATGCGGCCGCGAACGAGCGTGGCTTGCCGCTCTGGCGTTACGTCGCGGGCGACGAGGAAGTGACCTTGCCGCTTCCGCAAATCCAGATTTTCGGCGGCGGCGCGCATGCGGAACGGCGCGTCGATGTGCAGGATTTCATGGTGATCGCGACATCGGCCACGAGTTTTGCGCAAGCGCTCGAAATGACCGCCGAGGTCTATCGGCACGCGGGCGTGCTCATGCGCAAACGCGGCGCGGCGCAGGGCGTGGCGGACGAAGGCGGATGGTGGCCCGCGTTCGCCAGCAACGAGGAAGCGATGGACGTGCTGGTCGCATCGATCGAAGCGGCGGGTTTCGTTCCGGGCACGGATATGGGCATTGCGCTGGATATCGCCGCGTCGGAATTCGGCAAAGGCGGACAGTACACGCTCGGGCTGGACAACGTGCGGCTCGACACCGGCGCGATGATCGAGAAGTTGCTGCGATGGATCGAGCGATACCCGATTGTGTCGATCGAAGACCCGCTATCGGAAGACGATGAAGCGGGGATGATCGCGTTCACGCGAGCGGCGGGAAGTAGGGTGCAGATCGTGGGCGATGACTTTTTCGTTACGCGCGCTGGGCTTATCGAGGATGGTGCGGCGAAAGGGGCTTGCAATGCGGCGCTCATCAAGCTCAATCAGGCAGGCACGGTGACGGAAACGCTCGCGGCGCTTCGGGCGGCGAGGAAGAACGGCTATGCGTCGATTGTGTCGGCGAGATCGGGGGAAACCGAGGATGTGTCGATCGTTCATCTGGCGACGGGCTGGAACGCGGGGCAGTTGAAGGTCGGGTCGTTCTCGCGGTCCGAGCGGATGGCGAAGTGGAATGAAGGGGTGCGTATCGAGGAGGGTGGAGCGATGGGGTTTGCTGGGGAGGTGGTGTTGTCGCGAGGTTAAGGGCTTGGTCGTTAGCGAAGCGCTCTGTATTCGGAATAGTCCGAAAAAGTTTGTCTTAATATTTTCTAAGATCTTGAATTCTATGTAATCCTTCGCAAAACCTTCGGACTGCGAGTTATAGGTACATCCATGAAGGCGGTTTTTGGGTAATAATTGCCTGCGCCCTTTCGAATTGCAGATGACAAGCAATCGAAACGGAGTGCGCTGGGGTACGAATCAAGTCGCCCCAGCGTGTCCGTTAATCGGACGGCGCCACTTCAGGGAGCTTCTTTCGCATGTCGATGGTCATACCCAGTCAGGCCTACAGCCTCACCTTCAAGCCGCAACCGGGGCCGATCTCGGTTCTTCGATTCAATGGCCGCGCGGACATCAGCGCGTTGTATGAATATCGC
>JFHF01000015.1 GCA_000648925.1 Caballeronia jiangsuensis | reverse complement strand
AGCAGCAAAGAAAGTGACTGCCGCCCCGCACAGGGGCAGTGCTAATAGACCACCACGAAACCGGGATCCGGCGAAAAGCCAAAACGTTTTCGAACCACGCCCCCAACGACCGTTCGCATTCCACGAACGATCCTTGCCGAAATGCGGTTGGACGCCCACGAGCGTTCGCCAATAAGCTTGTCTCCACAGTACAAATCAGGAGACAGGCACCATGAGCGGACCCCTTCAAGGCATTCGCGTCATCGAAATCGGCACGCTGATCGCTGCGCCTTTCGCGGCGCGCATGCTGGCCGAGTTCGGCGCGGAAGTCATCAAGATCGAAGCGCCGAACAGCGGCGATCCCCTTCGCAAATGGCGAAAACTCCACGAGGGCACGTCGCTCTGGTGGTATCTGCAATCGCGCAACAAGAAATCGGTGTGCGTGAATCTCAAGTCGTCCGAAGGCGCGGACGTCATCAAGCGACTGGCCGCCGATGCCGACATCGTCATCGAAAACATGCGTCCTGGCGCGCTCGAAAAGCTCGGCCTCGGCTGGGACGTGCTGCACGCGATCAATCCCAAGCTCACGATGGTCCGCATCTCCGGCTACGGGCAGACAGGTCCGTATCGCGATCGGCCAGGCTTCGGCGCGATCGGCGAAGCGATGGGCGGCATCCGCTACACGACGGGCGACGCCGAAGGCCTGCCGGCGCGCGTCGGCGTGAGCCTCGGCGATTCGCTCGCGTCGCTGCACGGCGTGATCGGCGCGCTGATGTCGGTGTTGCGCGTGAAGACCGGTCAGGGCGATGGACAAGTGGTCGATGTCTCGCTCGTCGAAAGCGTCTTCAACCTGATGGAAAGCCTCGTCCCCGAATACGACCTGCTCGGCCATGTGCGCGAGCGCAGCGGCGGGGCGCTGCCGGGCATCGCGCCGTCGAATACGTATCGCACGGAAGATGGCGGCTTCGTCGTGATCGCGGGTAACAGCGATCCGATCTACAAGCGCCTGATGCACGTGATCGGCCGCGCCGATCTCGCCGACGATCCTGCGCTCGCCCACAACGACGGCCGCGTGAAGCAAAGCGCGATGCTCGACGAAGCGATCACCGCCTGGACCTCGCATCACTCCATGGACGACGTGCTCGCGACGCTCGAACGCGAGGAAGTGCCGTCGGGCCGCATCTACTCGGTCGCGGACATCGTCGACGATGCGCATTATCGAGCGCGCGACATGCTGCTGCAGGCGGACTTGCCGGGCGGCGCATCGGTGAAGATGCCCGGCATCGTGCCGAAGCTCTCCGACACGCCGGGCGAAGTGCGCTGGCAAGGCCCGGCCCTCGGCGAACACACGCAAGCGGTGCTGGAATCGCTCGGCTTTCACGCCGATGAAGTGCAGCGGTTGCGCGCCGAAGGAGCGGTTCAATGAATCATGCATACAAAGAACCGCTGATCGTTCAGGAAGTCGCGCCGCGCGACGGCCTGCAGATCGAAAAGCAATGGGTCGAAACCGGAGACAAGATCGCGCTGATCGACGGACTTTCGGCGTGCGGATTCACGCGTATCGAAGCGGGCTCGTTCGTGTCGCCCAAGGCGATTCCCGCGCTGCGCGACGGCGACGCGGTGTTCAACGCCATCCGGCGTGAAGCGGGCGTGATCTATGTCGCGCTCGTGCCGAACGTGAAGGGCGCGGAACGCGCGCTCGCCGCCCGCGCCGATGAACTCAATCTCGTGATGTCCGCGAGCCAGACGCACAACCGCGCGAACATGCGCATGAGCTGCGAGTCGTCGCTGGCCGGATTCGGCGATGTCGTGCGGCTCGTCGAGGGCGCTGCTTCGAAGGTCTCATTGAACGCCACCGTGGCCACCGCGTTCGGCTGTCCGTTCGAAGGGCGCATCGACGAGGATCGCGTCGTGTCGATCGTGCGGAGCTATCGGGAAATGGGCATCGCCGGCATCACGCTCGCCGACACGACCGGCATGGCGAATCCGCGTCAGGTCGCGCGGCTCGTTACGCGGGTGCTCGCCGACGTGCCTGCTGCGGACCTGACGCTGCACTTTCACAACACGCGCGGCCTCGGCCTCGCCAACGTCCTCGCCGCCTACGACGCCGGCGCGCGCCGTTTCGATGCCGCGCTCGGCGGCCTCGGCGGCTGTCCGTTCGCGCCGGGCGCATCGGGAAACATCTGCACCGAAGACCTCGTGAACATGTGCGAAGAGATGGGCATTCCGACAGGCATCGATCTGCAAAAGCTGATCGCGCTGTCGCGCACATTGCCCGCGCTCGTCGGACATGAGGTATCGGGACAAGTCGCGAAGGCGGGACGCAATTGCGATCTGCATCCGGTGCCCGAGTACGTGCGGGCAATCTGATTCAAAAGACCAGAACAATATTGGAGACAATCATGAGCGATCTGAGCGTAAGCGCGGCAGACAAGCCGCAAACAACCGAAAACACCGCGGACATCATCCGCAAGGTGGCATGGCGGCTGATGCCGCTCATCATGCTGTGTTATCTCTTCGCGTTCTTCGACCGCATCAACATCAGCTTCGCGAAGTTTCAGCTACAAAGCACGCTCGGTTTCTCCGACACGGCTTACGGCCTCGGCGCGAGTCTTTTCGTGATCGGCTATGTGCTGTTCGAAGTGCCGAGCAACATGCTGCTCTACAAGGTCGGCGCACGGCGCTGGATCGCGCGCATCATGATCTCGTGGGGCATCGCGACCGCGTTGATGGTGTTCGTGCAGACGGAGTGGCAGTTCTACGGATTGCGCTTCATCATCGGCGCGATGGAAGCGGGCTTCGCACCGGGCGTGCTGTACTACCTGACGCTGTGGTTTCCGGCGAGCTATCGCGGGCGCATCACGTCGCTGCTGTTTCTGGCGTCGGCGTTTTCGGGTCTTGTTGGCGCGCCGCTTTCGGGTCTCGTGCTCGGTCATATGAACGGCGTGTTCGGCATTGCCGGCTGGCACTGGCTGTTTCTGCTCGGCGGCCTGCCGTGCGTGCTGCTCGGCGTGCTCGTGCTGAAGGTGCTGAAAGATCGCATCGATGACGCCGCGTGGCTCACGAGCGCGGAGAAGACCTATTTGAAGAGCCAGATTTCGACGCAGAGCCAGCACACCGACACCGGCCACTCGTTGTTCGGCGCGATCAAGACGCCTGGCTTTCTGATGCTCGGCCTGATCTACTTCCTGATTCAGATCGCGTCGTATGGCCTGAATTTCTGGGCGCCGCACCTGATTCGCGCGGCTGGCACGCAGAATCCGACGATCATCGGTCTCCTGACCGCGGTACCGTACATCTGCGGCGCGATCTGCATGGTCGTGGTCGGCCGCATGTCGGATCGCTCGGGCGAGCGTCGCAAGTTCGTGGCGATCCTGCTCGTGATGGCGGCGATCGGCTTCTTCGCGGCGGGCATCTTCGACAAGCAGACGACGCTTCTCATCGCCGCGTTGGGCGTGATGGGCGCGGGCGTGATCGCTTCGATCCCGGCGTTCTGGGCGCTGCCGCCGAAGCTTCTGACCGGAGCGGGCGCGGCGGGCGGCATCGCGCTGATCAATACGCTGGGGCAGCTCGGCGGCATCGTGAGCCCGGTGATGGTCGGCCGCATCCGCGACACGATGGGCAGCACGACGCCCGCGTTGTACGCAATCGGCGCGATGAGCGTGCTGTGCGCACTGTTGCTGCTGTTCGGCTTGCCGCAGTCGCTCAGGCAGCGCGATCATTCGGAGCACGAGGCCTGACGCAGCGCCTGCCTCGAATGTGAAAACGCCCGGTGGAACGTTGCTCGTTCGCCGGGCGTTTTGCTTTTACATCGCGGCGAGACGCAGATCGTAGTCCATCAGAAGCGCCCGATGGTCTTCCCACATGCCGAAGTAATGGACCATGAAGCTATCCGGACGCCGAAAGATCCACGGCGTGTTGATGTCGATGAACGACGACACCTGCAAGTCCGGCCGTTCCGCGAGCGCCTGAATGAAACGATGCTGATCGCCCATGTTCGCGTAGACGTTGGACTTGTCTTCCAGCTTCGCGCACTCATCTATCACACGTGCAAACGCGTCATAGTTCTGCTGATTGCGCTGAAATCCCATGATGCCGGAGTTGAAAATCCACGTGCCCGCATCGCGCGCGAGCACGGTTTCGCGTCCGTACGTGAAGGGTTCAAGCCGCTGGTTCATGTCGTTGATGAGCACGTCGGCGTCGAGCCAGAACACCCATTGATGATTCGGCAGGTACTCGCGCAGCAGCGCGGCCTTGAACCAGTTCGCGGAAGTCTTGCCGTCGTTCAGTTGCGCCGGAATGTCGCGATGGACGTAGAGCGTGTAGCCGTGACGCTCGCAGTAGCGCGTGAAGTTCGCTTCCGCGATGCGCCCGTAATGCGCGACGTTCGGCGTATAGAGCATGACGAGTGCAATCGGCCGGTTCGGCTGAAAAACGCTGTGCGTCGACGTCTCGCCTACGCCGGTGTCGCCGAGCGCCATGTAGGGCAGCCCGCGCGCGCGGCAGTGGTTGATGTGTTCGATGAGCGCCTTGCGAAAGCGGCGATGCTGCTTCTCGTCGCGAACGCTGATGGAGAATGTCTTCCATTTGGCCCAGACGCTTTCGAGGTTGGGCGCCGCCGGGGTGACGAAGTGCACATCGTCGCCGACGCGATGCTGGAACGGGCATGCGGCGAACGCGTTCAGCAGCTCGGCCTCGCGTTCCGGCAGCACGACGCCGAAACGGCAACGTTCGACGAGCTCCGCGACCTTCTGGCGAACGTCCGCCGTGTTGCGGAACATGAGGACGTCGGTCTGCGGCAGTTCGGATTCGGTGCAAACGACGAGCCAGTCGCGGCCCGCCATCATCTCCGGCAGAGGCATCGAGCGCAGGATGGCGGCGTTCTCGCTCAGCAACAGCACGATCTCGTTCGATTGGGCCTGTGCGAGATGGCGCAGAAGCGTTTCGTACTTATAGAGCCAGCGGGCGTGGTCGCTGCTGCCGGACAGTTCGGCGAAGTCGAGCTCGACGTGGCGATAGCCGTGCTCGCGCGCATAGTGGCGATGGTTGGCGAGCGCGGCCGGCGCGGGGTCGAAAAGGAGGCTGATGACGATCATGGAAGCTGTAAGCGAATGGAGAACTGCGCTTCGGCGCACGGTGCGGCGCCGCGTTGGAAACCGCTCGAATGAGCGAACCATCTAGCTTCGCTTGAAGACCGATTTGCCCGGATGGGAACTATCCGAAAACCGCATGTAACACGGCATTTCTCAAGCACTCATAGAATGTCCGAATGATCCGAAAATCCGCTTCCGCGACCGATGCCTTGCAGGGCTTCCATCCGGCCGTCGCCGGCTGGTTCCGCTCGCGCTTTCCCGCAGCGACCGCCGCGCAGGCCCGCGCGTGGCCGCTCGTCCACGCGCGCCGCTCGACGCTCGTCGCCGCGCCGACGGGCTCGGGCAAGACGCTCACGGCCTTTCTCGCCGCCATCGACGAACTCGTGCGTGACGGCGTCGCGCTCGGCGGGACGCTGCCGGACGAGACGCGTGTGGTGTACGTGTCGCCGCTGAAGGCGCTGTCGAACGATATCCATGTGAATCTGGAGGAGCCGCTCGCGGGGATCGCACAGACGCTGCGCGAATCCGGCGTGGCCGCGCCCGAGATCCGCGCGGCCGTGCGCACTGGCGACACGACGCAGCAGGAGCGCAACGCGGTTAAGAAGCGTCCGCCGCATATTCTCGTGACGACGCCCGAATCGCTCTACGTGCTGCTTTCGTCCGATTCGGGCCGCGCGATGCTTTCGACCACGCGCACGGTGATCGTCGACGAAATTCATGCGGTCGCGGGCAGCAAGCGCGGCTCGCACCTGAGCCTTTCGCTCGCGCGGCTCGATGCGCTGTGCGAAGACGCGGGCGGCGAGCGTCCGGTGCGCGTCGGTTTGTCGGCGACGCAAAAGCCGATCGAACTCGTCGCGAAGTTTCTCGTCGGCGAAAATGAGCCGTGCGAGATCGTCGATGTGGGACACGTGCGCGCGCGCGATCTCGCGCTCGATATCCCGCCGATGCCGCTCGAAGCGATCATGTCGAACGATATGTGGGAGCGCGTCTACGACCGCCTCGCGGAACTCGCCGGGCAGCATCGCACGACGCTCGTCTTCGTCAACACGCGCCGCATGGCCGAGCGCGCGGCGCGGCATCTGACCGAGCGCCTCGGCAAGGAAGCGGTCGCGGCGCATCACGGCAGCCTCGCGCGGGAGCATCGGCTGGACGCGGAACAGCGGCTGAAGCGCGGCGAGTTGCGGGTGCTGATCGCGACGGCGTCGCTGGAACTGGGCATCGATATCGGCGATGTCGATCTCGTCTGCCAGATCGGTTCGCCCGGGTCGATCGGCGCGTTTCTGCAGCGCGTCGGGCGTTCGGGGCATCACGTCGGCGGCGTGCCGAAAGGGCGGCTCTTTCCGACCTCGCGCGACGATCTGATCGAATGCGCGGCGCTCGTCGATTGCGTGCAGCGCGGCGAACTCGATGCGCTGACGATTCCGCGCGCGCCGCTCGACGTGCTCGCGCAGCAGATCACCGCCGAAGTCGCGTGCCGGGAATGGGGCGAAGACGAACTGTTCGAGCGCATCACGCGTGCGTATCCGTACGCGACGCTCGACCGTGCGCATTACGAGGCCGTGCTGCGCACGCTCGCGGAAGGCTATACGGGCCGGCAGGGCGTGCGCGCGGCTTACGTGCATCGCGATGCCGTCTCGCGCACGCTGCGCGGCCGGCGCGGCGGCAAGCTGACGGCGGTGACTTCGGGCGGCGCGATTCCCGACAACGCCGACTTCTCCGTGATCCTCGAACCGCAGGGCTTGCGGATCGGCACGGTGAACGAGGATTTCGCCGTCGAAAGCCTCGCGGGCGACATCTTCCAGCTCGGCAATACGTCGTACCGGATCATGCGCGTGGAAGGCGGGCGCGTGCGCGTGGAAAACGCCAACGGCCAGCCGCCGAATATCCCGTTCTGGCTCGGCGAGGCGCCGGGGCGCAGCGACGAGCTTTCGCACGCGATTTCCCGTCTGCGCGCGGACATCGACGCGCGACTCGATGACGGCGTGGATTCCACGGTTGCCTGGCTCACGGGGGAAAGCGGCATCGGAGACGAACCGGCGCGGCAGATCGTCGATTATCTGGCGCGCTCGCGTGCCGCGCTCACCGTGCTGCCGACGCAGGACACGCTCGTCATGGAGCGCTTCTTCGACGAATCAGGCGGCACGCAGCTCGTCATCCACGCGCCGTTCGGCAGCCGCGTGAACCGCGCGTGGGGTCTCGCGCTGCGCAAGCGCTTTTGCCGCACGTTCAACTTCGAATTGCAGGCGGCGGCGACCGAAGACGCGATCGTACTGTCGCTGACGGGCAGCCACAGCTTCGCGCTCGACGAAGTGTGGCGCTATCTGAAATCGGCGACGGCGGAGCACGTGCTGATCCAGGCGCTGCTCGACGCGCCGCTTTTCGGCGTGCGCTGGCGCTGGAACGCGACCAATTCGCTCGCGCTGCCCCGTTACACCGGCGGGCGCAAGGTCGCGCCGCAACTGCAGCGCATGAAAAGCGAGGATCTGCTCGCGGCCGTGTTTCCGGATCAGGTCGCGTGCGCGGAGAACATCGCGGGCGAGCGCGACGTGCCGGCGCATCCGCTCGTCGAGCAGACCATCGACGATTGCCTGCACGACGCGATGGACAGCGACGCATGGCTCGCGCTTCTGCGGCGCATCGAAACGGGCGACGTGCGGCTCGTCACCCGCGAACTGCCCGCGCCGTCGCCGCTCGCGGCCGAGATTCTGTCGGCGCGTCCGTACGCTTTTCTCGACGATGCGCCGATCGAGGAACGCCGCACGCAGGCCGTGCTCGCGCGCCGCTGGACCGATCCGCGCTCGGCGGACGATCTCGGCGCGCTCGATCCCGAGGCGATCGCGAGCGTGCGCGACGAAGCCTGGCCCGATGTCACGAGCGCCGACGAGATGCACGAGGCGCTGACGACGCTCGCCTGCATCGCCGAGAAAGAAGCGCAACGCAACCCGCAATGGCTTGCATGGCTTGACGCGCTGGCTCGCTCCGGCCGCGCGACGCGCTTGCGGATCGCGGAGCACGACGCGTTGTGGACGCCCGTCGAGCGCCTCGCGTGCGTGCGCGCGGTCTATGAGCACGCGCCGATGCATCCCGCGCTGCAGCCGCCGCCCGGTTTCGACGACGCCTGGGCGCCCGACGATGCGCTCGTCGAGATCGTGCGCGCACGATTGTCGGGATTCGGACCGCTGACGGTGCCGGAGATCGCGCGTCCGCTCGCGCTGCCCGCATCGGCGATCGCGCTCGCATTGACGCGGCTCGAAGCGCAGGGCTACGTGATGCGCGGACGATTCACACCGGGCGCGCAGGCCGAGGAATGGTGCGAACGTCATCTGCTCGCGCGGATTCATCGCTATACGGTGCGGCGGCTGCGTCGCGAGATCGAACCGGTCGAGCGCCAGGACTTCATGCGCTTTCTGCTCGAATGGCAGCGCGTCGCGCCCGAAGCGCGTGGCGAAGGCCGCGACGCGCTGGGCGCCGTGCTGGAGCAGCTCGAAGGATTCGAGGCGCCTGCCGTCGCGTGGGAGGATGAAATCCTGCCGGCGCGCATCGCCGATTATTCCGGCATGTGGCTGGACGACCTTTGCCGCGCGGGCAAGCTCGTGTGGACGCGACCGGCGGGCCGTTCGCGTGCGTCGGGCGGACCGGTGCGCGGCACGCCGATCGTGCTGCTGCCGCGCCGTCATCTCGATGCGTGGAACGGGCTGATGCGCCCGGACGAAGCGCCGCAGCTTTCGTCGCGCGCCGAACGCGTGTTCGACGCCCTGAAAGCCCACGGCGCGATGTTCTTCGACGAGCTGCTCGGCGACGTGCGGCTCTTGCGCACCGAGCTCGAAGACGCGCTCGGCGAACTCGTCGCGCTCGGGCTCGTCAACGCCGACAGCTTCGCGGGCCTGCGCGCGCTCCTCGCGCCCGCGGCGAAGCGCAACGCGTTCGCGCGTCGTCCGAGGCGCGGCGGCCTCTTCATCGGCGGAATGGACGATGCCGGGCGCTGGGCGCTCCTGCGCCGCGCGAAACCCGACGATGCGCGCGAGGAAGCCGATATCGAGCACGTCGCGTTGACGCTGTTGCGGCGCTATGGCGTCGTGTTCTGGCGGCTTCTGGAGCGCGAGGCGCAATGGCTGCCGCCGTGGCGCGACCTGCTGCGCGTCTATCACCGGCTGGAAGCGCGTGGCGAGATTCGCGGCGGGCGCTTCGTCGCCGGGCTGGCGGGCGAGCAGTTCGCGCTGCCCGACGCGGTGCCGCTCCTGCGCGACATGCGCAAGCGGCCGAAGGACGGCGCGTTCGTCGCGCTATCGGCGGTCGATCCGCTCAATCTCGTCGGCACCCTGCTGCCGGGCGAGAAGGTGCCGGCGCTCGCGGGCAATCGCGTGCTGTATCTCGACGGCCTGCCGGTCGGCGCGGTGGTCGCCGGCAAGACGCGCTATTTCGGCGATGTCGAAGGAGAAGGGCGCGAGCGTGTGCGCCTCGCGCTCGTCAAGCGCTCGGCGCGTTCGCTGAGTACGTCGTTCGGAAGCGGGATGACGGGCACCGGCATGCCGGTGCGCCATTGACGCAGCGAGAGATGCGATCCCTCGCTATTGCCGACATCACTTCTTCGTGACGATCTTGGTCGTGAACGGTCCGGTCTGCGCGGCCGGCACGTCCTTCACCGGCACGCCCGGATAATCGACGACACGATTCGTGTTCGACGCGGGCCGGATGCGAAACGACGCCCGCGAGCCCTCACGCGCGCCGCCGACGATCGTATGCATCGCCTGCCTGTCGAGTTCGACGCTGTCGGCGAGATCCCTGATTTTGAGGACGGCCATGGATGTTTCCTCCAGAATGGGGAGTCGTAGTCGAGTATAGACAATCCGCCTTGCCGCGCCGGACCGACTCCACGATCCGGCGCGCCATGCTTCGGTCGGCAAACGCCGATGGCGGCGAAAGGCGCATGCCTTCTGCCGCAAGGACGTTCGCGATTTCTCATGCGAAAGCCGTGCCAAGGCTCGGTGCGAATCCGGATAAATCGCGCAAGGCCATGATTTACCGATGTTTTATCCGGTGCCATCCATGATCGGAACAATGATGCGGCGCGCGATCTGCCGCCGCCGCGCCGACACTCGCCACCGATGTGTCGGTCTCCGAACGACATGTGCGCGATGCCGCTCATGATCGAAAACGCCATTTGCGAAAGCGTCATGTGAAGGCTAGTATCGAACGAGCACCGGGGTTTTGTTACTACAAGTAGGTTCGATCGATTGGAGACGCATCGCGACGCACAGATGACAAGTTTTGCGCAAGCGATTCGTACTTTTCGGGGCGACGGCGGGTCGCGCGACGAGTTCTTCGCGGGAGTGGACGGCGCATTGGCGACCGAGCAGACTCCGGCGAAGCGGCTCATGGAAATCCTCGACGAGGAGCATGCGGCGCGACCGTTGCCTCCCGATATCTATGCGGCCATCCGCCGCCGCATCGAGCATACGGGGCGCATGCGTCCGGAAGCCGATTCCCCCACGGGCCCCGCAAGCCGCGACGAGACGCGCCTGCAGACCTCACCCGGCTTTGCGCCGCCGCAGTCGCGCGATCCGAGCAGCGGCACCGGCAGCCAGGCGACGCAGGTAATGGTCGATCACGATCAGCAGATGAAAGGCGTCGGCGACACGCTCAACAGCCGCTTCGTGCTGGAGGAATGTCTCGGCATCGGCGGGATGGGCACCGTGTACAAGGCGCTCGATCTGCGCAAGCTGGAAGCGTCGGATCGGCGGCCGTATGTCGCGATCAAGGTGCTCAATCTCCAGTTTCGCGGCAATCCGAAATCGCTGATCGCGCTCCAACGCGAGGCGCGCAAGGCGCAACAACTCGCGCACCGGAACATCGTCACTGTTTACGACTTCGACCGCGACGGCCAGATCGTCTATCTG
Source organism: Caballeronia jiangsuensis (assembly GCA_000648925.1). GTDB lineage: Bacteria > Pseudomonadota > Gammaproteobacteria > Burkholderiales > Burkholderiaceae > Caballeronia > Caballeronia jiangsuensis. Next base: position 150,292 of record JFHF01000015.1, on the reverse strand, counting down.
ACGATGGAATATCTCTCCGGCCAGCCGCTGTCCCGATTGCTTCGGAACCCGAATTTCAAGGGCATGCCGTTCTCCGAGGTCTTTCCGATCTTCAAGGGCATGGCCAACGCGCTCGCCTATGCCCACGAACGCGGATTCGTTCACTGCGATTTCAAGCCGCCCAACGTGTTTTTGACGGACACGTCGGAAGTGAAGGTGATCGATTTCGGCATTTCGCGCGTCATTCAGCGGCCCGAGGAAGAAACCGAAGCCACCGTGTTCGATCCCGGCAGTCTCGGCGCGATGACACCGGCGTACGCGAGCCCGGAGATGATGGAGCATCGCGAACCCGATCCGCGCGACGATATCTACGCGCTCGGCTGCATCACGTATGAACTGCTGACGGGCAAGCATCCGTTCGACCGCGTGCCCGCGCTGCAGGCGAGGAGCGCGGGCATGAAGCCGCAGCGCCCCGAGCATCTCGGCAACAGGCAGTGGAAAGCGTTGAAGGCCGCGCTCGCGTTCGAGCGCGAGGCGCGCACACCGACCGTCGCGCAATTCCTCGAAGAGATCGCCGAGGAGCACGCCGCGCCGGCCGCGGGCCGCAAGCAGAAAAAGGGCGGCGGGCCGAAGCTCGCGATCGGCGCGGCGGCGGTCGTGGCGGCGTTGATCGCGGGGGCGGGTTATTACTTCTACGACCAGTCGGGACGCGGCGAGGAAAGCGCGCGCGAAGCGCCGTCGCGTCCATCGGAAGGAAGCGCCACGGGCTCGGTCACCACGCACGCGCCCGAGAACGCGGCGCCGGCTTCCGCGGTGGCGATCACGCCCGCAGCGCCGCCGACACCCGTTCCCGAACTCACGATGGCGGCCGTCACGCCCGTGCTCGCGAGCGTGCCGTGTTCGGCGCTGGTCGCGTCGGTGCACGATCAGACCGTCGACGTGCAGGGCTTCGTGTCGCAGAAGTTCGGTCTCGCGCGCCTGAAGGAAACGCTCGGCCGCGTGCCGGGCGTGAAGACCACGAATTTCGGCGTGCAGCAGGTCGCCGATGACAAGTGCGATCTGCTCAAGGTGTACGGCCCGTTCTGGACGGCCAACCGGCAGTCGGGCAGGCCCGCGTCGGTGCACACGCGTTCGCGCGCGACGCGTCTCATCGAAGGCGATCCGCTGATCATCGATCTGATGACGCCCGCGTTCGAGTCTTACGTCAACGTCGATTACTTCATGCTCGATGGCAGCGTCGTGCATCTGCTGCCCAACACGCGCTCGCGCGACAACCAGGCACCGGCGAACTACACGGCGACCATCGGCACGATGGGCGACTGGGTCGTCGGCAAGCCATTCGGTTCGGAGATGATCGTGCTGACGGTCACGCCCGCGCCGCTCTTCGATTCGGCGCGCCCCGACAGCGAAGCGAAGCCGGAATATCTGCGTGCCGTCGAGAAACGCCTTGCCGCGCTGACGGGCAAGTACGGCCGCGATCGCGTGGCCGTCGATATTTTCCAGATCACGACGCAGGGAAAGAAATAAGGCCGGCTCGCCGTTACCGGAGGCCGGCCTCGTCAGAGACGCGCGAGGCTCAGCTCTTGGGCTTCTCGATCGAAGCCTTCAGTTCCTTCAGCGCATCTTCCATACGCTTGCTGACGAGCGCATAGGCTTCCGCCTGAGTCTGCTGAGTGGTGCGCGCGATGTCCTGCATGTCGGCGAGCGCGTTGTGCAGCGCGCGTTGCACGACTTCATTGGCGTTGAACGGGGGTTGCGTCGACGTATTGGCGAATTGCTTTGCGATGTTTTCCAGATCGCTCAAGGTGCGCCGCAGAATTTCGACCTGTTTGTCGCGCAGCGCTTCCATGCCGCCGAACGCGACGCGGTTGGTCGCCGCGAGCGCTTCAACATCCTTGCGCCGCGATTCCATGATCGCAGTGACGTCGAACCCCGGAAGCTGGTACTGCTGGAACATGGCGGCAAACTGGCTGAACGGGTCGCTGAAATTTTGATTCATCGTGCCTCCCCAGGGTTCTGTCGGTCGAATGCGAGCCATTCTTGCGGGCAAAGGCGAGGATGACCCGGGCAGCATGCGCCGTGCGCGCGAGATCATGCCAACGCGCAACGAGCACCTGATACTACCAATATAAGCGCCGGAAATGGGGCAAGGGAAAACACCAGAACGAGCGATCGTTATCGCCGGGGAGCGTGCCGGCGAAGCAGGTTGATGCAGGTCAACGCATGCCGCGCCGCGCAAACGACCATGAAATCATGCCGGCGCGATATCGGCAAAGAACCCGATGTGGCCGCGAGATGCGACCACGCGAGCGGCCAGCGCCGTCCGATGCTCGGGAGAACATCATGATCAATGGTGAAGGGCGCATCGTCGCGGCCTTGGGCGCCGTGTTCGTGACGCTGGGCGGCATTCATGCTTCGTTGCGCGGCCTGCTCTTCGACGAGACGGCCGTGATGTATTACGGCGTGCTCGCGATACTCGTCGGGGCTGCGTCGTTCGTCGTGATGCTCACACCGTTTCCGAGCGACGAGCCCTGACGTTCCCGCACGTCGATCAGATTCCCTCCTCGCCTGCGAAGACACCGTGCTCCGCCTTGATCTGTTCGCGGTCGATGCACTGCACGTGCCAGCGTCCGGTACTCTTCGTCGCCGTGCCGTCCGCATACCACAGCACGCGTCCGGCGAGGCCTTCGCACGGGCCGTCGGGTGCGTCGACGTCGAGGCGCTCCAGCACGCAGATCGGCTCGCCGACCTGCTGGCCGCAGATCATCGTGCCGTTCGAACCTGAGCGCAAGCCTCCCCAGTCCGGCACTTCGACCGCCTGGTGGCCCTCGCGCGACCAGCGTCGTGTTTCCTTGTCGAGCCACAGGATGGCGTAGGCCGCCGATTGAGCGCCTTCGAAACCATCCAGCTTGACCGTGATACGCATGTCATCCTCCATGAAACGATTCGATGGACGAGACGCTCAGCACTTTCGCACTGGCCATGAGCGTCGTCGATGAATGGCGGCTTGCGCCGCGCGTATTGTTAAGCGTTACTGCGCGGCCCAAACGGACCGCGATGACAGGTTCGAACTGCGCGCGGCGGATAAGTTTTAACGCCGCGCATGTAATGGGTTCCATCGCCGATGCGACCGTGAATTGCGCCGCGCTGCAACAGCGATGACAGTCGAACCAATAAAGCAAGACCGATGCCGAAATGCCGCTTCGCTTCTGAACTGCATGGCTTTAGTTTAGTACGACAATCTGACGCTTCGGAGACAAGCATCGGAGGCACATTGCCGCATGCACGCGCGATCCACGGTCGATGAATGCGGCGCATCATCGGGCGATGTCACGTTACATCGACGCTCGCTGGTCGTGCATCCGTGCACCACGCCGGCTTCGCGCGCCCCACGGCATTGCTGACGCGCACGATGTGTCGCACCGCTCGCAACCCAAAGCGCTGCACTGCAATATCGAAAAATTCAGGAGACGTACTCATGCGTGCAATGGTTTTCGACGGCAACGCTCCCGTTCTGCAGATGCTCGATGTGCCCGATCCCACGCCGCGCGCGGGCGAATTGCTCATCGACGTTCATGCGTGCGGTGTGTGTCGCACGGATCTGCATGTGGTCGACGGCGAACTCGCGCATCCGAAGCGGCCGGTGATTCCGGGACACGAGATCGTGGGAACGGTCGCGCAACTCGGCGCTGGTGTAACGGACTTCGCGCCCGGCGATCGCGTGGGCGTGCCGTGGCTCGGTCATACATGCGGGCAGTGCCGCTATTGCGCGGCGGGCCGCGAGAATCTGTGCGATACGCCCGGCTTCACGGGCTATACGATCGACGGCGGCTATGCGCAACGTGTGGTCGCCGATGCGCGCTATTGCCTGCATCTGCCGCAGCGTTATTCGGATGTCGAAGCGGCGCCGCTCCTGTGCGCGGGACTCATCGGCTATCGCACGCTCGCGATGGCGGGCGATGCGCAACGCATCGGCATCTATGGCTTCGGCGCGGCCGCGCATATCGTCGCGCAGGTGGCGAACCATGAGGGGCGTTCGGTCTATGCGTTCACGCGTCCGGGCGATACCGCCGCGCAACGGCTCGCGCTCGGCCTGAAGGCGCATTGGGCGGGCGGCAGCGACGAGACCCCGCCCGACGAACTCGACGCCGCGCTCATCTTCGCACCCGCCGGCGCGCTCGTGCCCGCTGCGCTCAAGGCGGTCGCGAAGGGCGGCGCCGTGGTGTGCGGCGGCATCCACATGAGCGACATTCCTTCGTTTCCGTACGCGTTGCTGTGGGGCGAGCGCCGCGTCATGTCCGTGGCGAATCTCACGCGCGAGGATGGGCGCGCGTTCATGGACATCGCCGGGCAGTTTCATCTGGACTTGCACACGACGCCTTATCCGCTCGACGAGGCGAACCGCGCACTCGCCGATCTTCGCGAAGGCAGGCTGACGGGCGCGGCCGTGCTCACGGTGCGCGCGTAGGTTCGATAAATCGACGAACGTTCGTCAGTGATGTTCGAGCATCGTGCGATCCACGATGCGCACCTGCCGCCCATTGAGCCCGATCGCGCCCTCGCGTTGCAGCTTCGAAAGCGTGCGGCTCACGGTTTCCAGCTCCAGGCCGAGATAGCTGCCGATATCCGCGCGCGTCATCGGCAGAATCAGGTCGTTCGCCTGGTCGCCGACGGACGCGCTGCGTGCGTCGAGCCGTTCCGCGAAGTCGAGCAGGAAGGCGGCGACGCGCTCGCGCGCGGGCATCGTGCCGAGCATCAGCGCGAGACGCGACGCGCGCACGATCTCCGCGCTCATGATCGCGAGCAGTTCGTGCTGCATCGCCGCGTACTCGCGGCACAAGGGTTCGAGTATGCCGACCGGCATGATGCGCACGACACTCGATTCGAGCGCGATGGCGTCGCTTTCGTGCCGCCCCGTGCACACGCCGTCGAGACCGAGCGTTTCGTCCGCGAAGTGGAAACCCGTGACCTGCGTGTGCGGGGCGCTGTCGTCGTTGCTGCTGGGAAAGGTCGCGACGGTCTTGAAGCATCCGCTTTGCACCGTATAGACGCTGCGCAGCGGCTCGCCCATGCAGTAAAGCGCGTCGCCGCGCTCGACGGTGCGCGTCGGAAACGGAATGGCGTCGGCGTCGGAGAAGCGCACGTGCAGCGTCGGCGCGGCGCGCCTCGCCGAAGCGCCTGGATCGATAGACGGTTCCATGAGGAATTTCCTCCTACAACCCAGTATGGTTCACGGACGAAGGAAAGGACAACCCGGCGCGTTCGCGGTGTGGCGTTCAGAATTCGATATCCAGCTCGTCGATCTCTTCGGCTTCCTGCTGTGCATCCGCAATCCACTGGCGCATTTCCGGCATCGCGAGAATGCGCTCGCCATACGCGACGATATCGGGATCGAGCTTCACGTCGTAAGTGACGAAGCGCGTGACGACGGGCGCGAACATCGCATCCGCGCACGAACGTTCGCCGAACAGATACGGACCGCCGTATTGCGCGAGACACTCGTGCCAGATGGTCACGATGCGCTCGATATCGGTCTGCGCGCGTGCCCACACCTTGAAGCCGGGAAAGTGCGCCTTGAGGTTCATCGGCAGGGCGGAACGCAACGCGGCGAAGCCCGAATGCATCTCGCCGCAGATCGCCCGGCAATGCGCGCGCTCGGCGCGTTCCTTCGGCAACAGTCCGGCATCGGGACATACTTCGTTCAGATATTCCGCAATCGCGAGCGTGTCCCAGACTTTGATGCCATCATGAAAGAGACAGGGCACGAGAATCGATGGCGAAAGCAGCAGGAGCTCGGCGCGCGCGCCGGGATCGTCGGCGGGCATCACGACTTCATCGAACGGCAGCCCGCTGAACTTCGTGAGCAGCCAGCCGCGCAGCGACCAGGACGAATAGTTCTTGCTGCTGATGGTGAGCGTGGCGTTCGCCATGAGCGTCTCCTCGGACGTCGTGCACCAGGACGGATCGAGCATGGTGCGTGTTGGCACCGAAAGGCGGCAAAACGCGCTCGTGAATGGTAACAGTGCAAAGGGTATGCCAATTGTTCAGTCGGGTGAGCCGCCGCCTCGGTCGACTGGCATAGCTATTGCCTTATTTCGACGCTCCATATCGACGCATGCGCCGCCCGCGTGCAAGAGAGATGAATCCCTTTGCTTACGCGGGCTATCAGGCCTGGTCCGATTCGATGCTGCCCATGCGCCACGCCGCCGCGCTCGTCGAGGGCGCGCTGCGCGTCTGGAAGGAGATCGGCGCGACGCCGCAGGGCCGCGGCCTCACGGCGATCTGCGAACTGATCGAGCTGTCCGGGCTCACGCATACTCGCCCGGCCTTCGATATCGCGGAAGTGAACGTCGATGGCAAGCCGATGCGCGTCGTGGAAGAGGTCGCCGCGCGCACGCCGTTCTGCGACCTGCTGCATTTCCGCAAGGATGATGTATCTATCGCGCAGCCGCGCGTGCTCGTCATCGCGCCGATGTCCGGCCACTTCGCGACCCTGCTGCGCGGCACCGTGCGCACGATGCTCGCGGACCACGACGTCTATATCACCGACTGGCGCAATCCACGCGACGTCTCGCTGATGCACGGCCGTTTCGGTTTCGACGAATACGTGCATCACCTCATCGACTTCATCGAAACGATCGGGCCGGGGACGCATCTGCTCGCGGTGTGTCAGCCGACCGTCGCGGCGCTGTCGGCGGTCGCGCTGATGGCCGAGGACCGGCATCCCGCCGAGCCGGCCAGCATGACGCTGATGGCCGGTCCGATCGACACGCGCGTGAATCCAACGCGCGTGAACGAGCTCGCGAAGAGCAAACCGATCGAATGGTTCGAGCGCAATCTGATCGGCATGGTGCCGTTCGGCTTCGCGGGCGCGATGCGGCGCGTCTATCCGGGCTTCGTGCAACTGGGCGCGTTCATGTCGATGAATCTCCCGCGTCACCTCGAATCGTTCGAGGAGATGCACTATCAGCGCGCGAAAGGCGACCCCGCGCAGGCGGACGCGATCCGCGTTTTCTACGAGGAATATTTCGCGACGATGGACCTCACCGCGGAGTTCTATCTCGAGACCGTCGATACCATCTTTCAGCGGCACGCGCTGCCGTTGAAGCAGCTCGAAGTGCGCGGCCGCAAGGTCGATCCGTCGGCGATCCGGCGCACCGCGCTCTTTACCGTCGAGGGCGAGCGCGACGACATCTGCGCGGTCGGTCAGACGCTCGCCGCGCAGGATCTGTGCGACAAGCTGCGGCCTTACCTGAAGGCGCATCACGTGCAGACCGGCGTCGGGCACTACGGCGTGTTCAACGGCAAGCGCTGGGAGCGGCAGATTTATCCGCGCATCCGCGCGTTGATCCACGATAACGAGCCGAGTCCGGCCGGCGTCAACGCGCGTGCGCAACCGCTGGTCGCGTTGCAGGCGATCGCGCCGCTCGCACGCGAATCGACGGTCGTCGAGGAACAGGCGCAGGCGGCGCAGCAGGGCGGCGACAAACAGGCGATCGCCGATCCCGACGACGCCCACGCAACGGAATAGCCGCTAGCTCGCCGCGACACCCGAAAGCGGCAGCACGATGCGCGCTTCTGCGCCGCCGCCTTCGCGCGCGCGCAATTCGAGCGTGCCGCCGTGCAGCCGCGCGATGCGCTCGACGATCGCGAGACCCAGGCCCGTGCCTTTCGGCTGGCCTTCGCCGCCGCCGCGTTTGAACGGCTGCTTGAGCGCTTCCGGATCCTGTCCGCCGAGTCCCTTGCCGCGATCCGCGATCACCACGCAGGCGGCTTTCGCCTGCGTATCCGTCCACGTGCGCACTTCCAGCCCGACGACGCCGTACAGCACCGCGTTCTGCATCAGATTCATGAGTATGCGCATCATGCTGATGGGGCGAAACGGGAACGGTTCGATAGCACCGAGATCGAGCGCGAACTCGTGCCCCAGTCCCGCAAAATCGGCAGCGAGATTGGCGACGAGCGCGTTGAGATCGCCGACGACGGGCGTCTCCTTCGCGCCGCTGCCCGCGTAGTCCATGAACTGCTGAAGAATCGTGTCGATGGTGTCGAGATAGCCCTCCGCCGATGCCGCGAACGACCCGTCCTTCGACGGTATGGAGGACATCGCCATGGCTAGGCGCAGCTTGGTCATCGGCGTGCGGATGTCGTGCGAGATGCCCGCGAGCATCAGTGCGCGCGTCGCTTCGGCTTCCTTCAGCGCCGCTGTCATGCGATTGAACGCGCCGCTCACCTGCGCGATTTCGGTCGGGCCGTCCGTCGGCAGGACGCCGGGCTCGCCGCCCGCGGAAACGAGCCGCGCGGCATCGGCGAGATGCGCGAGCGGGCGATTCAGGTGACGCTGGATCACATAGGCCGTCGCGAACGCGAGCGCGCCGAGTCCGAGCGATAGAAGGAGGGCGGTCACGAGGCCGTCGTCGTGGGCGGCTTCGGGCACCGGCAGCGCAAGCCAGCGCGGCTCGCCCGACAGATGCGCGCGGATCCACAATCGCTGCTGGCCGTCGTCGGCCGTGTCGCTGCCTTGCCAGCGCACGAGCATGTCGGCGGGCAGATGCCGCCGCAAGCTCTCGACGAACGTCTGCCGCTGATACGTTTGATAGAAGCGCAGGCGCGATCCCGGCGCCGTCTCGTGCGCGCCGGCGGGCAGTTCGGCGTGAATGTCGAGATGCGCGGCGACGGTTTGCGCGGCGTCGGGCGGCGTCGTTTTCAGGAGCGTGTCGAGCGTGACGATATAGCTCGCGAACGTCGCGGCCGCCCGTTCGATGCGCGGCGTCTGGATGAAGTGCAGCAGCACCGCGATCGCGCATACCTGGCTCACCGCGACGAGCGCGACGAGCAGCAGGATATTGCGCGCGAAAAGCGAGCGCGGCACGAGCGACACAGGGCGTACGCGAGGCGCGGCGCTCACGATTCGATTTCGGCGAGCAGCATGTAGCCGACGCCCCACACGGTCTTGATGAAGCGCGGCTTGCCCGAGTCTTCCTCGATGATCTGACGCAGCCGCAGCACCTGCACGTCGATGCTGCGATCGAGCGCGTCGTGATCGCGGCCGCGCGTGCGTGCGATGAGGTTGTCGCGGCTCACCGCGCGGTTCGGCGACGAGCCGAGCGCGTGGAGCAACTGCATCTGCGCGGAATGCATTTCGAACGGCTCGCCGTTGCGATAGAGCTTCTGCTTGGCGAGATCGAGACGGAATTCGCCGAAGCGGACGACCTGCTGCGTGTGCGTCGGATCGCCGGCGGCGATCTTCTGGCGGCGCAGCAACGCGCGCACGCGAGCGACCAGTTCCTGTGGCAGGAAGGGCTTGGCGAGGTAATCGTCGGCGCCGGTTTCGAGTCCGATCACCTTGTCGACCGGATCGCCCTTGGCCGTGAGCATGAGGATGGGCAGCGTCTGGCCTTCGGCGCGCAGGCGCTTGCAGACCGAGAGGCCGTCTTCGGGCTCCATCATCCAGTCGAGCACGAGCAGGTCGAAAGGCTCGCGCTGAAGGTAGCGGTCGAGCCGCTTGCCATTCTCGACGACGCGCACCTCGAAACCTTGCGAACTCAGAAAACGCTGCAGCATGTTGCGCAACTCGGCTTCGTCGTCGAGCACGATGATCTTCGGCAGGATTTCCATGGACGCTCCGGATCAGCGTTGCGCGGCGTGCTCGCGCATGAAGGCTTCGATTTGCGGCAGCGTCACGTAGCCGTTCTTCTGCGTGTCGATCTGGTCGAAGTGCTTGGCCACCATCGGCATGCCCGCCGATGCCTGCGCGCGAGTGAGCTTGCCGTCGTGCGTCGTGTTGGCGCTCGAGAAGCGGGTCTGCAACTGCCCGAGCGCGTGCTCGACGCGCGGGCTCGCGCCCATCGGCTGCGTGGCGGTTTGCGCGAACGCGCCGCCCGACGTGGCGCACGCCGCGCATGCGGCAAGGATGACAAGAATTTTTCGCATGGCTCTCTCCCTGGTCCGGGTACGAATGAATGTCGACGGTGATGTCATTCTATTGAGCCGCGCGGCGAACGCAATCTCGTGAATGCTACGAATCATGTCGCCGGATTGCATGCGGGATTGCGACGACATGCGGCGACACAAGTTATGGCTCACGTTCCGGGCGACGCTTCGCTATCGTTCTCATCGCCGGCAGATGTGTTTCGTTCACGCTGCCGAAATCCATGACTCACGATGCATGAGGACTTCACCATGAACATCCGTTTGCTCAGCGTTTCCGCCGTCGCCGCCATCAGCCTGACCTGCGCGGAATCCGCGTTGGCCGGAACGAGCGTGCAGGTTTCCTATGTCGCGCCGGCCGTCGTCTATGCGCCGCCGCCGCGTCCCGTGTATTACTACGCGCCGCCGCCGAGGCCGACTTATTACTATGTGCCCGCGCGCACCGTGGTCGTCGCGCCCGTGGCGGTCGCCGTGCCGCCGCCTCCGCCGCCGAGGCCTGTCGTAGTCGTGTCGCCTTATGCGGTCGCGCCGGCCGTCAGGATCACCTATGCGCAGCCGGTGCTCGCGGCGCCGGTCGTCGTGATGCATTGACGCCATGCGCATCGATCGCGACAAGCCGCGATGCAACGCACGGCTGGCTCGATCGCGGCCTCCTATACTGGATGAACCGCGTCGGGCCCGATGTGCCGATGCGGCGGCGACCCGGCGCCTCGCGCCGTTTCATGGCGTTCCAACAGGAGGATCGAGCCATGCTATTCATCGTCAACTGGACTGCGCAGCCCGAGGTCGAACGACAGGCGGCCGAACGATTCCTGCAAACGCGCGGCGCGCCGCCCGAGGGCATCAGGCTGCTGGGACGCTGGCATGCGATCGGTTCCATCTGGGGCGTCGCCGTCTGCGAATGCGACGAAATCGATCCGCTCGCGCGCTGGGCGCATGAATGGGCCGATCTGTTCATGTTCGACATCAAACCGGCGATCACCGACGAGCAGGTCGGAAAAATGCTCGCGGATCACGCGGAGCGGCAATAGAGGAAAAGCGCGCCGATTCTTCGTACGAACGGCGACTCCGCGAGGACCGGCGCGTTAGGGTTTGTTTGGCTTGCAGCGGAACGCACGATGCCTCATCATTACAAACGTACTAGTTAGTTCAAATTTGAGCGCCGTTCGCGATCCCCGCATTGTTGCCGCAAGGATGGCGCCGTCAAGGAGCGAAGCGTGACCCAATCCCCTACGAAAGAACCCTGCGTGATATCGGTGGCGATCACCGGCTCGGTGCCGCGCAAGAAGGACAATCCCGCGGTGCCGATCACGATCGCCGAGCAGATCGAGAGCACGCACGAGGCGTATGAAGCGGGCGCGACACTCGTGCACCTGCATGTGCGTGACGAAGACGAACGCTCCAGCTCGGACCGGCATCGGTTCGCGGAATTGCAGGAGGGCATTCGCAAGCATTGTCCGGACATCATCATCCAGTTCTCGACGGGCGGTCGCGGACGCTCGTTCGAACAACGCGGCGCGATGCTCGACCTGAAGCCCGACATGGCGTCGCTCGCGACGGGCTCGGTCAACTTTCCGACGATCGTGTATGAGAATCCGCCCGATTTCGTGCGCTCGCTCGCGCAGATGATGCTCGATCACAACGTGAAGCCCGAGATCGAGATTTTCGATCTGGCGATGCTCTATAGCACCGTCGATCTCGTGAATCAGGGGCTGCTGAAGTCGCCCGTTCACGTGCAGTTCGTGCTCGGCGTGAAGAATGCGTTGCCCGCGCGGCTCGAGATTCTCGAGTTCGAAGTCGAGCAGTTGAAGAAGCATTTACCCGATGCGTCGTGGACGGCTGCGGGCATCGGACGTCACCAGCTCGAAGTGAATCACTGGACGTTGCAGTTGGGCGGGCATTGTCGGACGGGGCTGGAAGACAACGTGCGCTGGGACAAGGACACGCTCGCGAAGAGCAATGCGCAACTGGTGAGCCGGGTGGCGTCGCTGTGCGCGGAGTATGGAAGGCCGGTGGCGACGGCGAAGGAAGCGCGCGAGTTGTTGTCGATTTGAGTGTTGGTTATGTGGGTCGAGGCGCGCCGTTGGGAAACCACGGCGCGTTTTTTGTTTGTGGTGTGCGAAGGATGCGCATCGCGGCCCGTTTTCCCTTGATGGTCGACGCGGATTTCTCTGCGGCGTCGTATGCGGACGGCGTCCGGGCTCGACCTCGTGAGCACAACGAAGCCGAGCGTAGAAGCGAATTCTGTCTCGGCGTTTATCGCTCTCCATTCCCGACTTATCTCAGGCGGTTTTCCAATCGCTCGCGAATTTGGATTTGCCTGTCATTGACAATCAATTAGATTAACTAGCTGACTAAAATCAGTTAATAAAAATTTCGAAGCATTTACGGCCAAGAAAGTTTTCCGGTAACGCGCGTGAATCGCCGGCGAAGTTGCGATTTTTCTGCATCAAGCGGCGATTTTCAGAACATATCAATTGAGAATTTCTAGAGAAACGTCAAGAATTGCGTGATTCGCCTGGGACAAGGTGCCGTCAGCAATCCCCTATTCTGGTTTGTTAGATCAGTACAACGAACTAACAAGTCTGGTCAACTCCATTGAATGCTCTTCTATTTCGATTGTCGGCGCGATCCGACGCAATCGAAACCCGAGCAATGACGAGCTATTTCTTTTTACCTGTCCTGGCGAGCAGGCGTCTAACGCCGAGTCACAAAATTGCGATTGAATCTACGAGGTTTTTGAGTGAACAAGACATATAAAGTGGTTTGGAGCCAGGCGGGTCAAAAGTGGGTTGTCGTACCTGAACTCGCTCGAACCAGGGGCAAGAGCACAAAGCGATCGGTGGTTGTAGCAGCTTCCACTATGGCCACGCTTGCGGGCGGAACTGCGCACGCGGTGGAGGCGAATAGCTATATGAACGGCGTCTTCGATTCGAGTGCGCTTTCGAATTGCTTCTCATCGACGGCTAGCGGTCCGCAGAATGGCGCAGATTGCGACAGCGGCGGCAAGACTGGCGTGGGCTTTGTGGCGTTCGATCAAGCTGCCGTAGTGGGCGCGTATGCGCTCGCTCCAGACTCCTATACGCTTCTGCTTGGCACCGCGGGGAGCGACCAGCTGACCATCGTCACGGATCTGGCCGCCGGAACGACCGCCATCAACGCATATGCACCGATCAACGTCTATGGATCGATCTACATGGATCGGAACAAGATCACAGGACTGGCAGCCGGAATATTGAGTAGTAACAGCCTCGACGCGGTGAACGGCACCCAGCTATTCACGGTGTCCAGTTCGATGTCCGTGGGCCTGAGCACGGTATCAAGCAGAGTGAATTCGCTATCGACGGGCCTGAGCATTGTGACGTCGAACGTGAGTTCGTTGTCGACGGGACTGAGCACGGTCGCATCCGGTCTGGTCTCGTTGTCGACATCGACCTCCACAGGTTTGAGCACGGTAACATCGGGCGTCGTGTCGCTATCGACTGGCCTCAGCACGGTGACCTCCGATGTGAGCTCGCTCTCGACGGGTGTGAGCACGATCACGTCGAACGTCAGCTCACTGTCCACTGGCCTCAGCACGGTGACTTCCAATGTGAGCTCGCTCTCGACGGGCGTGAGCACGATCACGTCCAACGTGAGCTCACTGTCCACCGGCCTGAGCACGGTGACGTCGGGCCTCGACTCGCTGTCGACATCGACCTCGACGGGTCTGAGCACGGTGGCCTCGGTCGTCACTTCGCTCTCCACCGGCCTCAGTACGGTGACCTCCAATGTGAGTTCGCTCTCGACGGGCATGAGCACGATCACGTCCAACGTGAGCTCACTGTCCACCGGCCTGAGCACGGTGACGTCGGGCCTCGACTCGCTGTCGACATCGACCTCGACGGGCCTGAGCACGGTGGCCTCGGTCGTCACTTCGCTTTCCACCGGCCTCAGTACGGTGACCTCCAATGTGAGTTCGCTCTCGACGGGCGTGAGCACGATCACGTCCAACGTGAGCTCACTGTCCACCGGCCTGAGCACGGTGACGTCGGGCCTCGACTCGCTATCGACATCGACCTCGACGGGCTTGAGCACGGTGACGTCGAACGTCGCCTCGCTGTCGACCGGCCTCAGCACGGTAACCTCCGGCATCACATCCCTGTCGACCGGCATCGACATGCTGTCCGCGTCCACATCCACGGCGGTGACATCGCTGTCAACCGGCATCGATACGCTCTCGACCTCGACTTCGAGCGCAGTGGTCTCGCTTTCAACCGGCGTCAATTCTCTATCGGTCGCGTTGACCAACACCGTCCAATACGACGATCCGGATCACACGAGCGCGACGCTCGGCACGTTTGGCACGCCCGTTACGCTCAAGAATGTCGCGCCTGGTGCGATAAACGCAAACAGCCTCGAAGCGATCAACGGCTCGCAACTCTTCGCCACCGCGCAAAGCGCCGCGGCGGCGCTGGGCGGCGGATCATCCGTGGACGCCGACGGCAAGATCACCGGGCCGACCTACAAGTTCACGGATAACTCGACGCACAACACCGTCGGGGACGCGCTCTCGAATCTCGACGGCCGCGTCACGCGGAACGCATCGGACATCAGCATCATCAACACGACGCTGAGCACCATCAACAACGGCGGCGGCATCAAGTACTTCCACACCAACTCGACCCTGGTGGATTCGTCCGCGCTCGGCGTCGATGCGGTGGCAATCGGCGGCGGTGCGATCGCATCCGCAAGTAATGCCGTCGCGCTCGGCTCCGGTTCGCGTGCGGATCGTGCCGACACCGTCTCCGTCGGCGCAGCCGGCGCGGAACGGAAGATCACGAACGTCGCAACAGGTACGGAAAACACCGATGCGGTCAACGTCTCTCAGTTGAACTCGACGATCTCGACCAGTGTCGCGAACGCCGTCACCTACGACGATGCGACGCACAGCAAGATCACGCTGCATGCTCAGGATCCGCAAGCCCAGGTGAAAATCGACAACGTGGCAAACGGAACGGTCGCGCTCGATAGCCACGAAGCGATCAACGGTTCGCAACTCTTCGGGACTGCGCAAAGCGTCGCGGACGCACTGGGCGGCGGATCATCCGTGGACGCGGACGGCAAGATCACCAAGCCGACCTACAAGTTCACGGACAACACGACGCACAACACCGTCGGGGACGCGCTGGAGAATCTGGACGGACGCACGGCCCAGAATTCGACCGACATCAACACAATCAACAACACGCTGAACACCATCGCGACAGGCGGCGGGATCAAGTACTTCCACGCCAATTCCACGCTACCGGATTCGTCCGCGACGGGCGTGGACTCGGTGGCGATCGGCGGCGCTGCGTCGGCGACGGCAGCCAACTCGGTGGCATTGGGCGCGAACTCGGTGGCGAATCGTCCGAATACCGTTTCGGTCGGCGCGACAGGCGCGGAACGCCAGATCACGAACGTCGCCGCCGGCACGGCGGATACGGACGCAGTCAATGTGTCTCAGTTGAAGCAGGCCGGCCTGATCGATGGCGACGGCTCGACGAAGGCTGCCGTCACCTATGACTCGGGCACGGATGGCAAACCCGACTACACGAGCATTACGCTCGGCAATAAAACCGGCGCGACGACGATTCACAACGTCGCGGATGGTGTAGCCGGCACCGATGCCGTGAACGTGAACCAGATGAACGCCGCGCTCGACCGCGTGACGAACATTGCCGAAAGCGGTGGCAATACCTTGTTCGCCGCCGATGGCAATCGCGCCACCGAGGTCGCCAGCGCCACCGGCACGCACGCCACGGCCATCGGTGCGAACGCCAGCGCGAGCGCGGACAATTCGGTCGCGCTGGGTGCGAATTCGGTGGCCGACCGGGCGAACACGGTGTCGGTCGGATCGGCAGGCAACGAACGCCAGATCACGAACGTTGCCAACGGCGAGCAACAGACCGATGCGGTCAACGTCCGGCAATTGAATCTGGCATCGGCGCAGGCACAAAGCTATACCGATTCGCGCATCGCCGGCGTGCAGAGCCAGATCAACAATGTCGCCAGCACGGCGTACGGCGGTATCGCGGCGGCAATGGCCGCAGCAGGATTGCCGCAGCCGACCGCTCCGGGCAGGACCATGGTATCGGTCGCCGGGGCGCGTTACGCGAGCGCATCCGGTGCAGCGATCGGCATCTCGTACGTGACGCAGGACGATCGATGGGTCGTGAAGGCGTCGGGCAATACCAGCAGTTCCGGCAACGTCGGGTTTACGATCGGCGCGGGCCATCAGTGGTAAGCGCCTGACGTAACAGCCGAGCACGCGAGGTCGGTCGACGCAGCCGCCGCGTCGACCGCCTTTTTTATTGCTCGCGCCTGATCTCTACGCGTGGTCCCGCGCGAAAAATCTGCCTTACAATCGGTCTCCCACCCTGACAAGCACGACAAGCGCCACATGAACGAGCGTAAGTCATCCGGACTCGCCGACCGAATTTACAGCGACATCCTCAACAGCATCGTGGAAGGCGAGTTCAAGGAGGGCGACCGGCTTCTCACGGAGCATGCGCTCGCCGAACGGTTCGCAACCTCTCGACCGACCGTCCGCGAAGCGCTCGCGCGATTGCGCGCGGACGGGATCATCGTGACGCGGCGCGGCTCGGGAACGATCGTCGGACGTCGTCCCGATCCGGATGTGCGCCGGTTCGCCCCGCTTGAAACACTCTCCGACATCCGCCGCTGCTACGAATTTCGGATCGTAACGGAGTCCGGCGCGGCGGAATTCGCCGCCGTCAAGGCCGACGAAGACGGCCTTCGCGCGATTCAGGAAGCATGGGATCGGCTTGAGCGCGTCGTCGAGACGCAGCAGGGCATCGGCGCAAAAGATGATTTCGCATTCCATCTCGCGGTTGCACGCGCGTCGAAGAACCAGTTCTTCATTACCGCATTGGCATTCATCGAGGAACAGGTCGAAGTCAGCATGAACCTCTCGCGCAATCTGTCGTTCGTGAAAACGCTCGAGCGCCAGCGTGTCGTTCAGCGTGAACATCTCGAAATCCTCGAAGCGATCCGCGCACGCGATCCCGCCCGCGCCGGGAACGCGATGAAGGCGCATCTTCAAAACGCGCTCGACCGGATATTCGGCGACTAGCCACTGCTACAGTTGTCACACAACCTTGGCTCGGGCGAGCAAAAACTTGCTCGCCGGCGGGTAAGTTGTTTGACAACTTTAGAGCGACTGCGGCGCTACCCTTCGGTTGGTCGCCCTAAAACTTCAACATTCGCCGCGCTCCGCTTCGTGGCACCAAGCCAATTCCCTCTGCTTTGCCCCTGCGTTGAGTATTCCGCGACCTTCGACCGAAAAGGAAAGTCACAATAACTCCGCAGGAAACAACAGTTAAATCCCGGTTAAAAAGATAGGAAACAACCGCTCGGGGTATCTCCCGACATAGCTTGCAAACCGCTATCGCCAGAGGAAAAACCGGCTTCCCACTGTTTCGGTAACAGACTCGTGGGAAGCAATTTGCTTGACATCCTATGACCCCGTTAGCTATTTTTCAGCATCCGGTCGCCATGAGGACGCACGCGTACAGAGACACGCTACATTCAAGGTGCCAGCAAGCGGCGCACAAACGAATCAGAACGAAGCACAAACAGGCCGGCGATCGACGAAATCGAAGAATTCGACCGGACCTTTTCCCGACCACCGGTTGCGAGAGAAGTGAGGAGACAAAATGGCTTTCAAGGCAGGACTGTCAGTGAAACTGGCGGCGGTTTGCGTCGCCGTCAGCGCGGCTTTCGGCATGAGCGCGGCATACGCGGCCGATCCCGTATCGATCAACATCGTCGACGTTGCGGGCAATCTGCAACTGACGCAGAAGGGCTTCGAGGCGTTCAAGGCCAAATATCCCGATCTGGTTTCCAGCATCACCTTCACGAACGCGCCCGCGCCGCAACTGCCGGGCAAGATCAAGGCGATGCAGGCGGCGGGCCGCTCGGACATCGACCTCGTCGTGACCGGCACCGACGCGCTCGCGGCCGGCATCCAGCAAGGTTTGTGGGAGAAACTGCTTCCCGATAACGCGAAGGCATTCCCTGGCGTGCTCGACAAGTACGCGCCCGGCCCGCGCAAGATGCAGGACATCGCGCAGGGCTATGGTCTGGAAGTGACCTATATGCCGGCGGGTCCGCTGCTCGAATACAACCCGGCCAAGGTCACCGACGTTCCGAAGACGCCGGATCAACTGCTCGCATGGTGCAAGGCGCATCCGAACAAGCTGATCTATGCGCGCCCGGCGAACTCCGGCCCGGGCCGCACCTTCCTGATGGGCCTGCCGTATGTGCTCGGCGACAAGGACCCGATGGACCCGATCAACGGCTGGGACAAGACCTGGGCGTTCCTCAAGCAACTCAACGACTGCATTCCGTACTACCCGGGCGGAACCTCGGCCGTCATGAAGGAACTGGGCGAGGGCACGCGCGACATGACGGTCACGGTGACCGGCTGGGATATCAACCCGCGCGCGCTCGGCATCGTGCCGGCGGAATTCAAGGTGGCCGCATTCGACAACATGACCTGGGTGAACGACGCCCACTACATGGTGATTCCGAAGGGCGTGCCGAAGGAAAAGCTCGACGTGCTCTACAAGCTGATGAACTTCATGCTCGAGCCGGCGCAGCAGGCGCTGACCTATGACGATGGCTACTTCTATCCGGGCCCGGCGGTGAAGGATGTGCCGCTCTCGATGGCGCCCGCGAAGAGTCAGGAAGTCATCCAGAAGTTCGGCCGGCCCGAGTACGCGAAGCTGCTCGCCGACCGTCCGCACGTGCTTCCGCTCAATGCGCAGGCGATGGTCGCGGCCTTCCAGAAATGGGATCGCGAAGTCGGCGCGGCGAAGACCAAGTAACTCGGCGTAACGCGGTAATGAGACGGCGACGCTCCCGTCAGGGCGCGTCGCCGCTTGTACAAAAAAGCGCAGGAAATTGTCATGAAGCACACTTTTGAGCAGTTGCGCCTCGACGCGGTCTCGCGCAGTTTCACCAACGCGGAAGGGCAGCAGCTCGCGGCGTTGAAGGGACTCGATCTGAACATCCAGCGCGGTGAGTTCATCGCGCTGCTCGGGCCATCGGGCTGCGGCAAGTCGACCGCGCTGAACTGCATCGCCGGATTGCAGCCGCTGACGGGCGGCGGCATTTGGCTCGACGACAAGCGTATCGACGTGCTGCCGCCCGAAAAGCGCGGCTTCGGCATGGTCTTTCAGAACTACGCGCTGTTTCCGCATATGTCGGTGCTGGATAACGTCGGCTTCGGCCTGAAGATGCGCGGCATGCCGAAGGCGGAAGCGACGAAGCGCGCGAAGGCCGCGTTGCAGCTCGTGCAACTGATCGGCCACGACGCCAAGCTTCCCGGTCAGCTCTCGGGCGGCCAGCAGCAGCGTGTGGCGATTGCACGCGCGATCGTCATCGAGCCGCCGCTCGTTCTGATGGACGAGCCGCTCTCGAACCTCGACACCAAGCTGCGCATCGAGATGCGCGCCGAAATTCGCCGCATCCACGGCAAGCTGGAGCGCGCGACCATCTATGTGACGCACGATCAAGACGAAGCGCTGTCGATGGCCGATCGCATCGTCGTGATGAAAGAGGGCGTCGTCCAGCAAGTGGCCGCGCCGAAGGAAGTCTATTCGCGGCCGAAGAATCTGCACGTCGCGCGCTTCATGGGTTTCCGCAATGTCGTGCAGGCAACGCTCGAAGGCACGCAGGGCGAAGCCGTCGCGGTGAACGCGAGCGGCGTGCGGCTGCTCGGCACGCCGATGGAAGGTTTCGACAGCAAGCGCGTGGCCGTCGCGCTGCGTCCCGAAGACATGGAACGCGCGGCGCCCGGCGCCGAGAACGCGTTCGATGCGCACGTCGAAGTCGTTGAATATGGCGGGCGCGATTCGCTCATCATCGTCAATACGGCGTTCGGCAAGCTGTGGGCGCGCATCGCGGGCGAATGCAGCGAAGGCGAGCGCATCTCGCTGCGCGTCGCGCCTTCGAAAACGCTCGTGTACGGAGAGGAAAAATGATCGCGCTTCCCGCGCAGCCACGCGATCCGAAGGGCTGGCTCGTCACGCCGGCGCTCTTCTTCATCATCGCGCTGTTCATCTATCCATTCGCCTACGGGCTGATGCTGTCGTTCAGTCCGATGAACGGCGGCAGCGTGTGGGCGAACTACATCACGTTCTTCACCGATTCGTCGATGTGGCCGACGATCGTCGTCACGCTGAAGCTCGCCGTGCCCGCGACGATCATCAATGTCGGCGTGTCGGTGCCGGTGGCCTTCGCGTTGCGCCGCACGTCGCCGTGGCAGAAGTTCGTCACGACGCTGCTCGTCGTGCCGGTGACGCTCGGCACCGTGCTGATCGCCGACGGCATGCTGACATACTTCAGCCCGAACGGCTGGTTTCCGCAGGCATTGCAGGCGCTGCATCTCTATGGCGATGAAGTGCGCCTCACGCACAACTACTGGGGCGTGCTGATTTCGCTGATCGTGTCGGGCTTTCCGTTCGCGTTTCTGCTGACGCTGTCGTATGTGACCGGCATCGACCCGACGCTCGCGCGCGCCGCCGCGACGCTCGGCGCAAGCCCGTGGCAACAGTTCCGTCAGATCTATCTGCCGCTGCTGCTGCCTGGCCTCACGATGACCGCCTGTCTCTCGTTCGTGCAGGCGTTCTCGGTGTTTCCGTCGGCGGTGCTGCTCGGCGCGCCCGCCGGTCCGACGCGCGTGATCTCGATCGCAGCTTCGGAAGCCGCGTTCGAAAACTACGACTACGCGCTCGCATCGACGATCGCGATCGTGATGGGTTTCGTGCAATTGCTCGTCGTGGGCGGCATGCTCGGCGCGCGTCGCTTCTTCTATACGGGTCCGGTGACGGGAGGCAAGGGATAATGACGACCGATAACCGCGCGGCGTCCGGCTGGCAGGCCGGCGTCCCGACCGCAACCACGAACGGCACCGGCAAGCACATGAAACAGCAAGTGAGCCTGCGCGACAGGCTATGGAAGTTCTTCGTCTGGGCGACGATGGGCTTCTTCCTCGTCAACGTGCTGCTGCTGATCGCGACCGTCGCCGTGAACTCGGTGGCGACGCGCTGGTTCGGCACGCTGTTGCCGCAGGGCTTCACGCTGCACTGGTACGCGCAGGCATGGAGCGACTTCCAGCTTTCGAGCGTGCTGCTCGTGACGCTCGAAGTGGTGGGCGCGGTGGTGCTGCTGTCCATCGTGCTGGGCGTGCCGGCCGCGTATGCGCTCGCCCGCGTGCAGTTTCCCGGCAAGCGTTTCGCGATGCTCGTGTTCCTGCTGCCGCTGATGGTGCCGCCCGTGACCTACGGCATCCCGATGGCGACGGTCATGTACAAGTTCCATCTCGCGGGCACGCTGACCGGCGTGATCCTCGCGAATCTGGTGCCTGCGCTGCCGTTCGTGATTCTCGTGATGACGCCGTTCATCGAGCAGATCGATCCGAATCTGGAATCGGCCGCGCGCATCTTCGGCGCGAACACGTTCCGCTACTTCCGCTACGTGCTGCTGCCTTTGCTCGTGCCCGGCATGCTGGCTGCCGGCCTGCTCGTTCTGGTGCGCACCATCGGCATGTTCGAGCTGACGTTCTTCACCGCTGGGCCGACGACTCAGACGCTCGTCGTCGCGCTCTATTACGCCGTGTTCTCCACGGGCGTGCGCGCGCCGCAGTCCATCGACGCGATGGCGATGATCTACATGGCCATCACGATGGTCTGGGTGCTGATCGCGTTGCAGTTCGTGAGCCCGACGCAACTCGTGTCGCGCGTGAAGGAGCAGAAGCAGTGATGTTCCACCCGCGCGCCTGCGCGCGGGTTCTTTTCAATTCGAAGTCGTGTCGTGACGAAATTTCGTGAAGTCGTACCCTTGGACGCCGCGCCGCGCCTGAGCATTTCGAGCGGGCCGCATGTCGTCGAGATCGCGCCGGCGGCGGGCGGGCGCATCACTCGGTTCGCCACGCAGGGCGCGCGCGGATTGCAGGACTGGCTCGTGCCGGTGACAGCCGCCAATTGGCCGTGCGATGCATGGCCCAAGGGCGGCAGCTATCCGCTCGTGCCGTTTTCCAATCGCGTGCGCGATGCGCGCTTTGCCGCGCCCGACGGTTCCATCGTCGAGATCGCGACGTTTCCCGGCATGGCGCACGCGCTGCATGGCTTCGGCCAGTTCGCGGCATGGAGCGTCGAGCTTCAGGAGGCGGATTGCGTCGTGCTGCGTTACGTGCACGGCGAGGGCGAGCATGGCTGGCCGTGGGCTTTCGAGGCCGTGCAGTTGATCGAAGCGAATGCAGACGGCGCGCGGCTATCGATGCGGATCGCGAACCGGTCGTCCAGTCCGATGCCCGTCGGCCTCGGTTTTCATCCTTACTTCGGCGCGCACGAAGCCGAACTTCATGCGACGACGCACTGGCGTCACGAAGCGGAGATCGCGATCGAGCCGACGGTCGAGTCGCCCGCGCATCGGCATGTGCGGGAAACGGAGGGCTACACGCGTTATCTGAGCGGCTGGGACGGCCGCGCCACGCTGCGTTACGCGGACGGCCGCACGCTCGAACTGGATGCCGGCGACACGCTGAACCACGTCGTCGTGCATTGTCCGGCGGGCGCGGGTTATCTGTGCGTCGAACCGGTGTCGCACGTGAGCGACGGCTTCAACCTCGCGGCGCAAGGGTTGCCCGGGACAGGCATCGCGGTCATCGAGCCAGGTAATGAAATACGGGCGTCGCTCGTGATGGCAGCCGGCGCGACCCCGGCCCGGTCCGACGGCGGCGGCGCCTGACGCGCGTCTCGACACAGGCGCGTTCGCGAACCGGGGGACAGCGCGACGCATTCGCCGGCAACGTCCCCCCGGCGACGAGGCATGCATCCCTGTTCATGGCGGCACCTCCAGATTTGCGTATCAGCGCGTGAGCGGCATGGAAAAGAACGATTCCACGAGATCGACGATGCGCCAGGTCGCGCAAGGCCGACGGCAGTGGGCGTCGAAACCGGCTTCCTTGAGCGTCTGAACCGGATCGGCCGGCCACACGTTGCTCATCGCGACGAGGAGCCGCCCGGTGACGTCGGCGTCCATGCGCAGCGTGCGCAGAAAGACGTAGCCGGAATCGTTGTCGAGGCGGGTATCGAGCAGCAGCGCCTGCGGCTGCCAGCTATGCACCAGCGCGCGCACGGATTTCAGATCCTGCGAATGGATGACCTGCAAGCCTTTGAGCCGAAGTTGCACGGCGAGGGAATCGCCGATCGACTTGTCTTTGTGGGCGATCAGCACTCGGCGCGATGCGTCTCCGGCGCGGGCCCGCTTGATACGCCACAACGCGAATTCGCGTTCGTTGTCGGCCAGACGGCTTGACATCTCATCCTCCATTCTCGTATTGCGTTACGTGATTGAATCGACTGCGACCAGTGTCGACGGAACGTATCGATCGCTAAACCCGGCACGGGAGGGGGATGCGGGGAATTTTGGGGGACTGCCGAATGTATCCCTGCGAAAGGGGGGTGGAAGTCGCACAGGGCGCGCGTAATATCG
Source organism: Caballeronia jiangsuensis (assembly GCA_000648925.1). Taxonomy (GTDB): domain Bacteria; phylum Pseudomonadota; class Gammaproteobacteria; order Burkholderiales; family Burkholderiaceae; genus Caballeronia; species Caballeronia jiangsuensis. Next base: position 126,838 of record JFHF01000015.1, on the reverse strand, counting down.
GAACCGTTCTCGGAGCGTCGCAATGGAAAATGGCTATTTCAAAACAGTGTTGCTAGTAGAGGACGAAGGGCTCACCAGGAGCGCCATGAAAAGCCTCATCCTGGCGAACGAGCCTTTGCTCGAGATCGACGAAGCCGACGGATTCGAGCAGGCAAAAGCCAAGCTTTCCGCCAATACCTACGATCTGATGTTCCTCGACTACCACTTGCGCGGCAACGCCACAGGCATGGACCTGCTCAACTGGATTCGCGAGGAAGAGCGCGAGATCCAGACGATCATGCTGTCCGCGCAGGACGACCGCGACACCGTGCTCGAATGCATCAAGAACGGCGCGTGCGGCTTCATCTCGAAGGGCAGCGAGCAGGGCGCGGGCGTCTTCCGCGAAGCCCTGAAAACCATTCTCAACGGACGCGTCTATCTGCCGAACACGGTGCTCGGCAAGGGCGGCCACAGCCCGAAGCCGGTTTCGCCGCACGCGGGCGTGACGGTCGAATCGCTCGATCTGCCGCCTCGCCTGACAGAAACGCTGCGCTATTTGCTGCAGGGGCTGTCGAACAAGGCCATCGCGCGCAAGATGAATATCAGCGAAAACACCGCCAAAGAATATTCGAGCGATCTGCTCGCGCGCTTTCACGTCACGCGGCGAACGTTCCTGATCGTCGAGATGGCGCGGCGTGGAATCGAAATGCCGATGAGCAATACGTCGTCGGCGTCCTGAGCGGTCAAATTCACCTTCATTTCGACGCGGGCTGCCCGAAAGGCGCCCGCGTCGTTGCATCTGCGCCGCCTTTTTTTCATCGTTCCGAGGAATGCGCCCGGGGATGGTAAGGTATAGCCCGGACTATATTTGAGATGGAGTCAGCGTAGGTGATTCGCAGGATGACGTTCATAAAAATGCAAGGCGCCGGCACGGTGATCACGGTGACAGCGGCGCTGCTACTCGGCGCATGTGCACCGCTTCCACAGCAGAACGACACCGACGCAGCCGCGGCGGCGTCGGCGGCATCGGCCACGCAAGCGGCTCAAGTTCCGGTCAAGCCAGCACCGCCGGCGCCGCCGGGCGAGCGGCGCATCATGGTCGGCTCCGCGAACGGCTACCATCTGATGCTCAAGACGACGCCTCCATCGCAAGTCTGCGACGATGGCGCATTCGCCGACGGCGTGCGCTACGGCTACGCGTTGACCTGGAACCGCCTCGTCAGCGAGGACGTGCGCAATGGCGGCAAGGCGAGGCGCAAATTCGACGCATCGACGGTCCATTCCCTCGATGATCAGTACAAGATCCAGTGGGACGGCAAGGAACGCGTCAACGCGTGCGCATCGGACGGTTATCTGATCGGACGCGTCGTCGGGACGCATCTGGCCGGCGTCGACATGCGCAACGGCAAGCCTTCCTGATCGAGAAAACGGGGGCTCAATCGCACGTGTGCGTCGCCGTGACGTAGCGTCCGGCGGCTGCGACGTCCCCGTATATCGTGTAGCCCGTGCCGTTCGCGGACGCCTGCGCGATCACCAACACCACCGACTGACTCGTCATGCCGCCGCTGGGCACGGAAACGGCCAGCGTATCGGCGCTCGGCGAGTAATCGCGCACGCGCGGCGCGATCGGCGTCCATTTTTCCTTCACGCATCGGATGAAGTCGTAGGGCTTGTACTGCGACGTGCCGGACCCGAAGGGCACGGTCTTGAGCAGGGCGTCGTCGGTTGCAACGCACGCGCTCAACGCGGATGCGCCGATTGCGGCAAACAAGATTGCGATGTTTTTTCTCATGATTCCGATGCCTTTTTTTGTAGTATCCGCTTAAGCTAGCGTCCCGTGCTCGTTCGACGCCAGCAAGCCTCGTGGCCGTCGATCCTAACCGCTCTCCTGACAAACCGTAAAGCGCGCGCGATCGGTCATTCGTGCCGGTTGAGCCGTCCGGAAAACCGCGCCAGATCTGTTTGCAAGCTTTCGATCCGTAGTTTTCCCAATATTAGTCAAGTCGGGTCAACCGCCGCCGTTATATAGGCGTTTCATGCTTTAAAGCCTTTTGTATGGCGCGAGCGCGGGCGGCAGGGAGCCGAAGTGGCGCTCTCCGACCGCGTGTGGTGCGCGGGTCCCGATAAACCGTGTTGTACCGTTGCCATCGATCGCTTGCGGCCGGTGTGCAGCGGTTGCCAGTTTGATAGAACGCATGTCTCGCACAAAGTTGCTTGCCCGGCTTCGCGCCATCTCCCCGACCGGACGTCCGTCCGGCGGCATCGATTTTCAGCGGTTCGCCGCGCCCGTGCTCACGGTCGTCATCTGCGTGCTGCTGCTGGTGGTCTTCCAGCATCTTTCGCGCTCGGTCGATTACAAGTCGGTGATCCACTCGCTGCGGCTGATGACGCCGCAAGCCTGGATGGCCGCGCTGTTCGCGACCGCGCTCAGCTTCGCCGCGCTCGTCGGGCGCGACGCGGTCGGGTTGCGTCACATCGGCGTCGCGGTGCCGCGTTCCCTGCTGTGGGTCGGCGCGACGGTCGGCTCGGCACTCGGCAACGTGACGGGCTTCGGCGCCCTGACAGGCGGCGCCGTGCGCTGCCGCGTGTACGGCGCGGCCGAGGTCACGCCGGCGCAGGTCGGCCGTCTGACGATTTTCACGAGCGTCACGCTCGCGCTGTCCCTCGCTTTCATGGCCGCCGCCGGCATGCTGTTCGGCGCAAGCACGCTCTCGGGCATGATGCACGTGCCGCCGGCCGCGCTGCGCGTCACCGGCGCGGCGCTTCTCGCCTTGTTCGTGGCGATGGTCATCGTCTGCGGCGCCGCGCCGCGCACGCTGCGTTCGCGCTGGACGTGGCTTTCGTTCACCGTGCCGGCGCGCCGCGATTTCGTCGCGCAGGCCGCGCTCGCGGTCGTCGATGTGCTCGGCGCCGGACTCGCGCTCTGGGCGCTCCTGCCGAACCCGCAAGTCGGCTTCGGCGAATTCATGACGGTTTTCTCGGCAGCGATGCTGCTCGGCATGATCGGCCATACGCCGGGCGGCGTCGGCGTGTTCGAGGCCGCGATGGTGTTCGCGCTCGGCAACAGCGCCCAGACGCCGGACGTGCTCGCCGCGCTGCTCGCGTATCGCGCGATTTATTTCGGCCTGCCGCTGATCCTTTCCGCCGGCGTGATGGCCGCGTTCGAAGGCCGCGCGCTCAAGGGCCGTTTCGGACTGCTCAGCCGACGTCATGTTTCGCAACTCGCACCGTTGTTCCTTTCGATCGTCACGTTCGCGGCGGGCTCGATGCTCGTCATCTCGGGCGCGACGCCCGCGTTCAAGATGCGCATCGCGCTGCTGCAGACCATCGTTCCGCTGTGGGTGCTGGAAAGCTCGCAATTGCTTGGCTCCGTGCTCGGCGTGCTGCTGCTCTTCGTCGCGCGCGGGCTGATGCGTCGGCTCGACGCTGCCTGGTGGCTCGCGCTGGTGCTGGCGGTCGCGAACCTCGCGCTGTCGCTCGCAAAGGGTCTCGCGTTCGTCGAAGTCGGCGTGCTCGCGTTTCTCGTCGTGCTGCTCGTCCTGACGCGCGAGCGCTTCAATCGCCGCTCGTCGCTCTTTGCCGAGCGCTTCACCGCGACGTGGCTGATTTCGATCGGCGTCGTGATGGCGTTCGCCGTGTGGATCATGCTCTTCGCCTTCCGCGACGTGCCGTACAGCGGCGATCTCTGGTGGCAGTTCGCCTTCGACGAGCGCGCCCCGCGTGCGCTGCGTGCCACGCTCGCGGCGGCAGTGTTCGCGTCGGCATTCGGCGTGTGGCAACTGCTGCGCCCGGCGGCGGGCCGCTTCGTGAAACCCGCGCCGCAGGATCTCGCCGATGCCGCGCGCATTTTCCGCGCGCAGGAACGCAGCGACGCCGGCCTCGCGATGATGGGCGACAAGAGCTTCCTCTTCTCCGAATCGCGCGAAGCTTTCCTGATGTACGCGAAGCATGGCCGCACGTGGGCCGCGCTTCACGATCCGGTCGGCCCGCGCCGTGAGTGGGCGGAGCTGATCCGCAAATTCGTCGAGCTTGCACACGCGCACAACGGCCGCGCGGCGTTCTATCAGGTCCGCGCCGATGCGCTCCCGCTCTATCTCGACGCCGGCCTCACCCTGATGAAGCTCGGCGAGGAAGCGCACGTCGCGCTCTCCGAGTTCGATCTGAAGGGCTCGCACCGGTCGCATCTGCGCTATGCGTTGAAGCGCGGCGAGCGCGATGGCTTCGATACCGAAGTCATCGGCCCGGCGCACATCGCCGAAAGCATGCCGATGCTGCGCGCGATCTCCGACGACTGGCTCGAAAGCCGCTCCGCGCGCGAGAAGAGCTTCTCGGTCGCGGCGTTCAACGAGGAATACCTCGCGGCGCAGTCGGTGCTGCTCGTGCGCCAGCAGGGCGAGCCGGTCGCGTTCGTCACCTTCATGACGACCGACATGAACACCGAAGCGACCGTCGGCGTGATGCGCCATGTGTCGGCCGCGTCGCCTTACGCGATGGAGTACCTCTTCACCAAGCTCGCGCTGCATCTGAAGGAAGCGGGGTTCAAGTCGCTGTCGCTCGGTATCGCGCCGCTGTCGGGCATGGAACCGACGCCGCTGGCATCGCACTGGCATCGGCTCGCGGGGCTCGTCTGGCGTTTCGGCGGCCGTTTCTACAACTTCCGCGGACTGCGCGGATTCAAAAGCAAGTTCCAGCCGCGCTGGGAGCCGCGTTATCTGGCGGCGTCCGGTTCGGTCGGCGTATTTTTCACTTTGGCGGATCTTTCGCTCCTCGCGGGCGGTTGGCGTTCATGAAATTCCTTTGCAAGAAAGCGGCGGCGCTCGTGGTGGCCGCCGTCTGTGGTGCGTCGTTGTTCAACGCGGCGCATGCCGCCGAATCGATTTCCGGTGGACGTTACGGCCAGGTGACGCTCACGAAGCCCGCGGGCGGCATGACCGGCTTCGTCGTGCTGTTCTCCGAGAAAAGCGGCTGGACGCCGGCCGATCAGGAAGCCGCCGATGCGCTCGCCGCCAAGGGCGCGATGGTGATCGGCGTCGATACGCCCCGTTACGCCACGCGACTCGCGGCCGACAAGACCGAGAAGTCCTGCCATAACCTCGTCGGCGATGCGGAGAACATGAGCCATCAGCTCGAACGCACCGTGCAGTCGAATCATTATTTCTCGCCGATTCTGGTCGGCACGGGGCAGGGCGCGACCGTCGCGGAAAGCTCGCTGAAGCAGGCGCCCGACAACACCGTCGCGGGCGCCGTGTCGCTCGCGGCCGACGTGCAACTCGACGCACGCTTCAAACCGTGCCCGCCGGACCCGACCATCATCCACGCGAAGGGCTTGCCTGGCTTCATGGAGCGCACGGCGCTGCAACCGGGTCAGACGAAGGCCGCCGCACTCGTCGCGATGACGGGGCCGCATCTGAAGAAGATCGAGCCCGCGACCGATAGCGACGTCTCCGACCTCCCGCTGATCGAACTGCGCGCCGCGCAACCGACCGATCTGCTCGCGATCGTCATTTCCGGCGACGGCGGCTGGCGCGATCTCGACAAGACGATGGCGCTCGCGCTGCAACGCGATGGCGTGTCGGTGATCGGCATCGACTCGCTGCGCTACTTCTGGAGCGAGAAGACGCCGCAGCAGACGGCCAATGACATCGCACGCGTGATCCGCGCTTATAACGCGCGTTGGCATACGAGCCATGTGGCGCTCGTCGGCTATTCGTTCGGCGCGGACGTGATGCCGTTCGCGTACAACCGTCTGCCGGACGCGGTGCGCGAACAGGTGTCGTATATCTCGCTGATGGGATTTTCGCCCGACGCGGATTTTCAGATCCGCGTCACGGGCTGGCTCGGCATGCACGCGAGCGAAAAGGCGCTCAAGGTGCGGCCGGAATTCAACAAGCTGCCGCCGTCGATGGTGCAATGCATTTACGGCGAGAAGGAAGAGGACACGCTGTGTCCGCAACTGACGAAAACGGGTATCGAAGTGGTGAAGCTACCCGGCGATCATCACTTCGGCGGTGACTACGATGCGCTCGCGCGGCGGATTCTCGCGGGCTGGCGCAAGCAGATCGCGTCGCGAGGCTAGTTCTCACACGCGCCTTCATCTGGCCGCCCGATCGTCCGATCGAGCGGCCTGTCAAATGCCACGTTTAATCAACGTGCGCGACCCGCATCACAACCTCATTTGAGCGGTCCGAGAAAATCCCGCTTGCCGATCGGCGCGCCGAGGTGGCGCAGGATGTCGTGCGTCGTGACGACGTGAAAATAGAAGTTCGGCAGCCCGAAGCCGAACAGATAATCGTCGCCTGAAAACGACGGCGAAAAGTCCGGAAACTTCAGCGTGACGGTGCGCGTCTCGCAGCCGGCAAATGAAGCCTTGTCGATGCTCTTCAGGAACGCGATCGTCTTCTCGATGCGCGCCTGCAGCGTCGGAAAACTGTCTTCGTCGTCCTCGAAACGCGGCGCTTCGACGCCGGAAAGACGCGCCGCTGACAGCTTCGCCGTATCGCTCGCGCGTTGAATCTGGGCGGCGAGCGGCAGCATGTCGGGGGCGAGGCGCGCGTTGATCACGTCGGCGTGGGCGAGGCCTTTTTCATCGGCGAAGGCGGCGCCTTTCTTCAGCAGATCCGCGCATACCTCGAGTCCGCGGATGAAGACGGGAATCGATGCGCGATACATCGTGAGAGACATGGAATTGTTCTCCTTGAGTTCTGGTTTCTACAGCGACAGGGGACACAAGCATAGCGCCGCGCACATTTGCCTGCTCGAACCGGCCGGAACGATTCACCGTGCGGCACGCCGCGCTTCCCACGCGCGCAGCTCCGCCTCATAGCGCTCCAGTTCCTGTTGATACATGTCGAAGACGCACGGACTGCAGCCGCTCTGGCAGCAGTCTTCCGGCAGCGGACGCTCGGGCGGCATCGGGCGCGCATCATCGGGGCGAATGGACGGATCGTTCATCGCTTCATTGTGCATCGGCAACGCCTGACGGACGCGAGCGGCTAAACTTTGGCGGCGAATCGCGCTGCCCGCAATGCGATACTGCGCGCGGGGCGTCGATGCGCCCGTCATCACGTCGATCGGACCGGGGGACTCACGCGATGAATCACTTCGTCAGCCTTGCGATCTCCGGCGCGCTTCTGAGCGCGTTGCTGGCCGGCTGCGTCGCGCCGCCGGAAGCGTCGGTCGGGCCCGGCCAGACGAATCCGGTCGCGCAGAGCAACTGGAGCGCCGAGATCCGCCGCACGCAGGACGGCATTCCGCATATTCGCGCCGCCGATTGGGGCAGTCTCGGCTTCGGATTCGGCTATGCGCAGGCGCAGGACAACCTGTGCACGCTCGCGGATGGCTTCGTCACGTATCGCGGCGAGCGATCGGCGTGGTTCGGTCCGGATGCGCGCCCGCCAGCCACCGCGACCTTCGGCCAGCCGCGCAATATCGACGCGGATTTCTTCTTTCGTCTGGTCGGCGATCAGGCGGCCGTCGAGCGTTCCCGTCAGGCGCAGCCCGCCGAGCTGCGCAATCTGATCGACGGTTTCGCGAACGGCTACAACCGCTATCTCGCCGATCTGAACGCCGGCAGCTTTCCGAACGCGCACGCGGCATGTCGTGGCAAGCCGTGGGTCGACAAGATCAGCGCCGACGACATCTACCTGCGCCTGATCGCGGCCAATCTCGCGAGCGGCTCGGCGCGCTTCGTGACGCCCATCGCGATGGCGCATCCACCGAAGCCGGCAACGACTGCGCCGCGCAGCGACAGCGATTCGCCCGCCGTATCGGAAACCGCGCAAACGGCGCTCGAATCGTTGCGCTTTTCCATCGGCGAGAATCCGGGCATCGGCAGCAACGCGCTCGCGTTCGGCGCGCCGATCACGCGCGACAAACGCAGCATCCTGTTCGGCAATCCGCACTGGTTCTGGCGCGGCCCCGACCGTTTCTATCAGGCGCAACTGACGATTCCCGGCCAGTTGAACGTGGCGGGCGTGTCGTTTCTCGGCGTGCCGCTGATCGTGCTCGGCTTCAACGAGAACATCGCGTGGACGCACACGGTGTCGAGCGCGCGGCGCTTCGGCATCTTCCAGTTGACGCTCGATCCCGCCGATCCGACGCGTTATCTCGTCGATGGCCAGAGCGAAGCGATGACGTCCGTGCCGCTCACGGTGCGCTCGCGCCGCGCCGACGGCACCTATGAATCGGTGTCGCGCACGCTGTACAGGACGCGCTTCGGCCCGGTCGTCGATCTGTCGCCGATGGCGCAGGGACTCGGCTGGAGCGCACAGCGCGCGTACGCCCTCGCCGACGTGAACATCGACAACACGCGCTCGTTCCAGAACTTCTTCGCGTGGAATCAGGCGCGCTCGCTCGCCGATTTCATGGCGATTCAGAAGCGCTACGCCGCGATGCCGTGGGCGAACACCTTCGCGATCGGGCGCGGCGACGACCGGGTCTGGTTCGCCGACATCGGCCCGATCCCGAACGTGCCCGACGCGCTCGCGGAATCGTGCACGACGCCGGCCGGCCGCGCGTTCGCGGCTCGTGTGCCGGGCGTGCCGTTTCTCGACGGCTCGAAGAGCGCGTGCGCATGGCGCGTCGATCCGGCGAGCGTGCAGCCGGGCACGCTGAGCGTCGAACAACTGCCGAACGCGACGCGTGGCGACTACGTCGGCAATTTCAACGACAGCTACTGGCTCACCAATGCGAATGCGCCGATGTCGGGCTATCCGCGCATCGCGGGCGCGACCGGCGTCGAGCAGTCGCTGCGCACGCGTTACGGGCATCTGCTTGCCGCGCGCCTGCAACGCGAGCGCGGCGGCGTCACACGCGAGGCGCTCGAATCGGCCGTGCTGGAGACGAACTCGATGTCCGAGCGGCTCTTCCGCAAGCCGCTGCTCGATGTCGTCTGCACGGTCAACGAGGCGGTCGGCCCGCTGCACGAGGCTTGCGAGGTCCTGCGCAACTGGAACGGCACCGCGGATATCGATGCGCGCGGCGCGAATCTCTGGGACGAGTTCTGGCTGCGCGCGACGCGTATCGCGCCGGAGCGCCTGTACGAATCGGGCTTCGATCCGAACAAGCCGCTCGCGACGCCGGCAGGCTTCAATGCCGACAATCCCGCGGTGATTCAGGACTTGCGCCAGGCGCTCGGAGGCGCGGCGCTCGCGCTCAAGCTGAACGGCTTCGCGCTCGATTCGCGGCGCGGCGACATTCTCTACACGACACGGAACGGCGCGCGCGTGCCGCTTTACGGCGGCTGCGACGAGGAGGGCTACTTTACGATCGTCTGCGCGCGTCGTCCGCTCGACGCGAAGGGTTATCCGATGGACATCGCCGGCCAGGGCGACAGCTACGTGCAGGTCGTCACCTTCGGCGAGAACGGCGTGGAAGCCGACACCATGCTCTCGCACGCCGAATCCGACGACCCGGCCTCGCCGCACTCGGGCGACGCCACGCGCGCGTTTGCGGCGAAGCGCTGGTTGCGCTTCCCGTTTTCCGATCAGGCGATCGATTCCGATCCGGCCACGACGCGCGTCGTCGTTTCGGGAACGCGCGATGGCGCAGCGGGCGCGCCCGCGCGCTAAAAAATCACGCAAAAGGCGCATACACGCGCCGCGGCCGCGCCAGCCGGGGGCAAAACGCGTCTATCATTGAAGTTTGTCTCGAATGGAAACACGGTCATGACTATCGGCGAAAGCACGCAACACGACGAAACGGTACGGCTCGATTCCGCCGCGCTGCGCGAGTTCGTGGAGCGCAAATGGAACGACGAAATCGTGCCCGCGCTGACCGACTACATCGCCGTGCCCGCGAAGAGCCCGATGTTCGACAGCGACTGGGCGCGCCACGGCTTCATCGAGCGCGTGGTCACGGACGCGGTCGACTGGATCAAAACGCAGCCGGTGAAAGGTCTCGCGGTCGAGATCGTGCGCCTGCCCGGGCGCACGCCGGTCATTTTCTTCGAAACGCCCGCCACGCGTAGCGGCAGCAACGAGACGGTCGTGCTCTATGGCCATCTGGACAAGCAGCCGGAGTTCGAAGGCTGGCGCAGCGACCTCGGCCCGTGGACGCCGAAGCTCGAAGACGACAAGCTCTACGGCCGCGGCGGCGCCGACGACGGCTATGCCACCTACGCCAGCATCACCGCGCTCGCGGCGCTGGATGCGCAGGGCGTCGAGCGGCCGCGCTGCGTGGGCATCATCGAGACGTGCGAGGAATCGGGCAGCTACGATCTCCTGCCTTACATCGACGCGTTGCGCGACCGGCTCGGCGATGTCGGCCTCGTGATCTGTCTCGATTCCGGAGCGGGCAACTACGACCAACTGTGGCTCACGACGTCGCTGCGTGGTCTCGTCGCGGGCGATCTCGAAGTTCAGGTGCTGGAGGAGGGTATTCACTCGGGCGGCTACGGCGGCATCGCGCCGTCAACGTTCCGTATCATGCGGCAACTGTTCGAGCGCCTCGAAGATTCGGGCACCGGCAATCTGCTGCCGGAAGGCTTTCACTGTCCGATTCCGATGCTGCGCCGGCGCGAAGCCGAAATGACCGCGCGCATCCTCGGTGACGATGTGTGGAAGAAGCTGCCGTGGAGCTGCGGCGCGGACGGTGGCAGCGTTCTGCCAACGACCATCGATCCTCGCGAAGCGCTCCTCAATTCAACCTGGCGTCCGTCGCTCACGGTGACGGGCGCGTCGGGCCTGCCGCCGCTCGCGGATGCGGGCAACGTGCTCGCGCCGCGCACGGCGTTCAAGCTGTCGCTGCGTTTGCCGCCGCTCGTCGATGCGGATAAGGCAGTCGTGAAGTTGCAGCGCCTGCTCGAAATGGATCCGCCGTACAACGCCAAGGTGACGTTCAAGCCCGAAGCGGGCGCCGCGACGGGCTGGAATGCGCCGGACCTGGCGCCCTGGCTGCGTTCGTCGCTGAACGAGGCATCGAAACGTCACTTTGGCGCGGATGTCGCTTACATCGGGCAGGGCGGCACGATTCCGCTGATGAATACGCTGAAGGAAGGATTTCCGCGTTCGCAGTTCATGGTGTGCGGCGTGCTCGGCCCGAAATCGAACGCGCACGGTCCGAACGAATTTCTCCACGTCCCGTATGCGAAGAAGCTGACCGCGTCGGTCGCGGAAGTGATTGCGGCTGCGCCCTGAGCGTCGGTCGCCGCTCGAAGTGATGGAAAGCCCGGTTCGTCCGGGCTTTTTTGCGCGCCTTTTCAGCGATTTTGTAAAAACAAACTGGTAAGGCCAGTTGATCGTCTGTAAAGTGATAGGCCCACGCGCGTTTCGACAATCGAACGCGCGAGCCATCAACTACGGAGACGAGTGCCGCAATGAATGCATCCCCCACGTCCACCCCTTCCGCCACCGAACAGCGCATCGCCGCCGACACGCTGCACGCCTATGTCCGCGCGATCTGGGAATCAGCCGGCAGCGCGCCGCGCGAGGCGGAACTGGTTGCGGATCACCTCGTGATGTCGAATCTGTCGGGTCACGATTCGCACGGCGTCGGGATGATCCCGCGTTACGTCGCGTCGCTCGGCGAGGGCCAGTTGAAGCTCAACACGCACGCGGAAATCGTGCGCGATGCCGGCGCGGTGCTGACCATCGACGGCCGCAAGGGCTTCGGGCAAGTGGTCGCCTACGAAGCGATGGAGCATGGCATCGAGCGCGCGAAAAAGCTCGGCGTGTGCGCGGTGGGCTTGCGCAACGCGCATCACATCGGGCGTATCGGCCATTGGGCGGAGCAGTGCGCGAAGGCGGGCCTCGTGTCGTTCCATTTCGTGAACGTCGCGGGCGATCCGCTCGTCGCGCCCTTCGGCGGCATCGACCGGCGTTTCGGCACGAATCCGTTCTGCGCGGCCTATCCGCGTGATGGCAAGAGCCCGCTCGTGCTCGACTTCGCGACGGCCGGCATCGCCTACGGCAAGACGCGCGTCGCTTACAACAAGGGCGTGAAGGTCGCGCCGGGCATGTTGCTCGATCACGAAGGCAAGCCGACCATCGAGCCGAAGGTGATGCACGAAGAGCCCTTCGGCTCGCTGACGGCGTTCGGACTGCACAAGGGATCGGGCCTCGCCGCGCTGTGCGAGATTTTCGGCGGGGCGCTCTCCGGCGGCTATACGACGCACGAGGAGACGCTGGAGAAGTCGAGCGCGATCATCAACTGCATGACCTCGGTGATCGTCGATCCGAACGCCTTCGATGCGCCCGCCGCGCAGGCCGAAGCCGAAGCGTTCCTCGAATGGATGAAGGCCTCGCCGCGCGCCGAGGGCATCGACGCGATCTACGCGCCGGGCGAGCCGGAAGAAGCGCGTCGCGCGGACCGCACGGCGAACGGCATCGCGATCGATCCGACGACATGGAAGCAGATTCGCGATTCGGCAACGAAATCGGGTATGCCGGAAGCGGAAATCGAGAAGTTTGCGGCTGCGCTGAAGTAACGCCCGAAATCACCTGCGCGGCAAATTGGTCAAGCCAGTTTGCCGCGCGACTCGCGATTCGCGATCAGCGGACCATGTCCTTTTCGATCCACTCGATAACAGATGTGCGTTTCGGCTGCAAGCCGAGCACCTCGCGCGTGCGCTTGCTGCGCACGCGGCTGTTCGAGCCGAGACCGTACGACGCCATTTCATAACCCCATTCCTCGATCGCTTCCTCGAGCGGCCAGTCTTCCGGACCGCGCAGATCGAGCGCGCGCGCCATCGCGGTGGTCATATCGCGAAACTGCGCTTCGCCGCTTTCGACGAAGTAGAACGTGCCCGCCGGCGATTTTTCGAGCGCCAGCCGGTAGATATCGACGACATCGTCGATATGCACGTTCGACCAGATGTTCAGACCGCGCCCGACGTGACGCACGATGCCGCTCTTCTTCGCCTGACGCTCCAGCCGCGGCAACTGCACGCTCGTTGCATTCGGCACGGCGCCGTGGCCGTAGATCAGCGTGTTGCAGAGCACGGCCGAGCGCACGCCGCGTTTGGCGGCATCGAGCACGAGCGTGTCGATCGCCACGCGCGGCGCCTTGTCGGGCGTCGGTGCGGGCAGGTCGTCCTCGGAGTAGATTTTGTCCGATGCCTCGCCGCCCGACGCATCGCCGACGATGCTCGATCCGCTCGTATGCAGGAACGGCTTGTTCGTGCCTTCGAGCGCGCCGATCAGCGTCTCGACCGCCGCGCGATGATCGCTGCTCGCCGCGTTGATGACCGCATCGGCGGCGCGCGCTTCGGTGGCCAGCAAGTCCGTGTCGTCCAGACTGCCGATCACCGGTTCGATATTCAGGCGCTTCAGGTCGTCGGCCTGTTCCGCGCGCCGGATGAGCCCGCGCACGCGATGACCGTCACGCGCGAGTCCCGCCGCGATCGAGCCGCCGATAAAGCCGCCCGCGCCAGTGATGAAGATGTTCATGTCCGTGCTCCGTTGAATGGTCAAACTACGATGAGCACAGTATGAGCCGCTTCGACTTTCGCAAAAACGGTGATAGTCTCAAATGAAACTTGACTCGAAATCAACAATCCACGCGACTGCGTTTCACTAAACCCGAACCGACGATGCCACCGATCGAAACCATCAACGCTCCCGGTCTGCCGATTCCGGCGGGACACTACAGCCACGCGACGCGCGCCGGCAATCTCGTCTGCGTGTCCGGCCAGTTGCCGATCCGCCCGGACGGCACGCATACCGGCGACCTGCCATTCGAAGAGCAGGCCGAACAGACCCTGTCCAATCTGCGCACCGTGCTCGAAGCGGCGGGCGCGAGTCTCACGGACTGCATCGAAGTGACCGTGTATCTCGTCGGCGTCGAGCATTGGAAGGCGTTCAACGAGATATACGCGCGCCACTTCGGCGCGTGGAAGCCGGCGCGCGCCGTCGTGCCGGTCGGCGCGCTGCACTATGGCTATTTGCTGGAGATCTCCGCGCGCGCCTGGGTCGAGCGCGGCTAGCCGTTACGCGAGGTCCAGCGGTTTCGTCAGGTCGCCGAGCGGCGTCTGGCCGTTCGCGGCGAACGCGCGATCCCGCGCGGCGACGCCGTCGAGCGGTGGCAGATCGTGCACGCGCGAGATGAAGCGCAGGATCGAGTTCGTGTCGTACACGGTGTGATCGACGTAGCCCTTCTTCGCGAACGGCGAGATCACGAGCGCCGGAATGCGCGAGCCCGGACCCCAGCGATCGCCCTTCGGCGGCGATACGTGGTCCCACCAGCCGCCGTTCTCGTCGACGGTGACGATCACCACCGTGTTGTCCCACTGCGGCCCGCGCCGGATGTGCTCGATCACATTCGAGATATGCCGGTCGCCGGAAGCGACGTCCGCATAGCCCGCATGCATGTTGAGATTGCCTTGCGGCTTGTAAAACGTGACGGCGGGCAGCCGGCCCGCGTCGATGTCGGCGAGCAGCTTGTTCGTCGAAGGATCGTCGCCCAGGCCCGCGTCGCGCAGATGCTGCACGCGCGCCGCGCTGCCCGGTGCGTAGTTCGCGAAGTAATTGAACGGCTGATGGTGATACTGGAAATCCGGCACCATGCCGGTATCGCGATGCTCCAGCGCGTATTGCCAGGCGCCGCTGTACCACGCCCAGTCGATATTCTTGTCCGACAGACGGTCGCCGATGGTTGCGTAGGTCTGCGGCGGCAGGACGAGTGCGTTCGACCGGTCCGCGTAACGCGGATCGCCGCCTTGCGGAGGCGGCACATTGCTCGGCTGATAGGGCGGAAACATGGTGTTGACCGCGTAACCGTCGGCGGTGAGCGCACCGTCGCGCACGAACTTCGGCGGGCCTTCGAGCGCGGATTTCGGTGAATCAGGCGCAAGCTTCAGACGCGAGCCCGTGGGATCGTCGCCTTCGATGACCGCGAGCAGCTTTGCGGCCGGACTGCCTTTGACATCCGGATAGAAGGGCGCCTGCGCGGAAATCAGGAAAATATGGTTCAGCCATGAGCCGCCGAACGCCGACATGAAGAAGTTGTCGCAGAGCGTGTACTGCTGCGCGAGTCCCCACAGCCTCAGCGTGTCAGGCGAGTTCTGGTAGTGGCCCATCACGAGACCGCCCGAGTCGCCCCACGCCGCGAACTGATTATTGCGGCCAGCGTTGATCTGCATCTGGTTCTGATAGAACCGGTGCACCAGATCCCGCGTGATGACCGAATTGGGAAGCGGCGCGCCGCTCGCGTCCATGATCTGGAACGGCGCGTTGCTCAGATCGGCGATCTGCTGCTCGGTGATCGCAAAGCGCTTGCCGCCCACTTCCTGCGCCTGCGGCACGAGCCCGCCCCAGATTTTCGGCAGCGTGGGCATGGGCGTGAGGCCGTCGCGATCGAGTTGCGTGTAATGCGACGCGGGCACGGCCGAGAGCGGATATTGCACGCCCGGATAGTTGCCGTACAGATTCGTGAAGCTGCGATTCTCCGCGTAGATCACGACGATGTGCTGAACCTTCGCCGCGAGGGTGCGGTCAAGCGCGACATCGGCTGCGGTTTTGGGGGTGGTCGGCTTGTTTTCGAACAGATTGCATCCGCCGAGCGACAGCCCCGCGAGACCTACCCCCGCCGCAAGCAGCCGCCGCCGCGCGGGGTCCGCCGGTGCGTCGCCGGCTGGCGTGTCAATGCTGGAGGGAAGCTCATGCTGCGGATGGTCCTTCTCATTCATCGCCTGACTCCTCGTGAACATGCGGTGCACGTCCGATGACGCGCGCCTGCATTATCGACGCCGAAAGATGACGCGCCCATTACCCGGCGCCCCGACTTTGCCGCGTTGCTACGCGCGGCTCAACTGAGTGGGGATGATGCCGTATCGCCCCGCCGCGCGAAACCCGGCCGAACGGCATAGGCAAAAAACAGCAATGTCGTGCGAATCGGCCTATGTCTTTCAGCCGACTGGAAAGCGCGAACGAGCGTGACTAACATCAACTGAATACGAGCTTTGCTCCGACAAGAACGAGCGTCGCGGCGAGCACGTGGCGCAGCAGCGCTTCCGGCGCCCTGGAGGACAGCATGCTGCCGATGGCAATGCCCGGAATCGAACCCACGAGGAGCGAGGCGAGCAGGTTCCAGTCGACCGAGCCGAGCATCCAGTGGCCAGCGCCGGCAATCAAGGTGAGCGGCACGGCGTGCGCCACGTCGGAGCCGACTATGCGAACCGTCGCGAGACGCGGATACAACAGGAGCAGCACGGTCACGCCGATCGCGCCCGCGCCCACGGACGTGATCGAAACCAGCACGCCGAGAATCGCGCCGGTGAAAACCGTCCAGGCGGCGGTGCGCACGGGATGTTCGGGGCGGCCATGTCCTTTCTTGTACGCGAAGCGCGCGAGTTGCGGCCGAAAGACCAGCGAAATAGCGGTGATGAGGAGCGCCGTGCCGAGTATCAACTGGATGAGCCGCGCGGTGCCGGGCGACGCAATGCCGTGCGAGTGCAGGAAAAACAGCGTGATCGCGGCCGCCGGCACGCTGCCCGCCGCGAGACGGCCGGTGATGCGCCAGTCGACCGAGCCCTTGATGCCGTGCACGAGCGTACCGGCGGTCTTGGTCGCGGCCGCGTAAAGCAGGTCGGTGCCGACAGCGGTCGCCGGATGGATGCCGAACAGCAGGACGAGCAGCGGCGTCATCAGAGAGCCGCCGCCCACGCCCGTCAGGCCAACCAGGAAGCCAACCGCCAGCCCTGAGGCAGAATAAAGTAAGTCGATATGCGGGAATGACATTGCGCGCGGAGAACCCGTCAGGCGTGGTTGGGTCGAAAAACCGTCGATGATAGCGGGTAAGTGGCTCACTTGCTGCACGAGAGCACTGCTCGACCGAGCGATTGCGTCATCCCGGGAGCTTCGAGCGCGCTCCCCGAGCGGCTCAGAAAAACCCTTCAGATTACTTTCAGGAAGGTGCAATGAATACACAGGAACAGTCGCAAGAGCAGCAACGACAGCAACAACAAGCGCAGGAGTCGCAGCCGCGACTCGCGGACGAAGCGTTCATCCCGACCGAGCATGCCAACATGCCGAGCGAACGCCAGTTCGTCCTGAAATCCGGCAACACATTCGCTGTCTACGATGCGAACGGCGACATTCGCGGTGGCGACGACGGCCTCTTCGTCAACGACACGCGGGTGCTCTCGGAACTCGTGCTGACGTTCGGCGGGCGCGCGCCCTCGCTGCTTTCCGGGAGCGTATCGAGCGATAACGCTGTGTTCACGGCGCATCTGACCAATCGCCCGCTGCCGCCGATCGGCGGGGCCCGCACGCCGGAGGGCGTGATCCACGTCGAGCGCAAGCGCGTGCTCTCGGGGCACGTGCTGCATGAGAGCATCGTGCTGACGAACTACGGCACGGAGCCGTCCACCGTGCCGCTTTCGATCTCCTTCGCTGCGGATTTTCTCGACATGTTCGAGGTGCGCGGCGCGAAACGCGGCAAGCGCGGCACCTTGCGTGCGCCCGCGATCGAGAATGGCGAAGTCGTGTTGCGCTATGTCGGCCTGGACGAAGTGGAGCGCACGGCGCGCATTCAGTTCACGCCCGCGCCGGACGTGCTGTCGCCCACGCGCGCCGATTACGCGTTGCATATCCAGTCGGAAACCGCGATCTCCGTGTATCTGTCGGTGACGGCAGTGACGCACGCGCTCTCGGACGCCAGCGAGGAAAGCAAGCGCAACGCCGCCGAAGCGGCCGAATGCGCGCCCGAATCGGGCCGTCCGGCGATCCGCGAGGCGCTCGTCGAAGCGCATCGCCGTATGCGCGACAGACGCCGCGCGAGCGCGCGCGTGCGTTCGAGCAATCCGCTTTTCAGCGAATGGATCGACCGTTCGCTCGCCGATCTCGGCCTGCTCACCACCGATCTCGAAACCGGCCCTTATCCGTACGCGGGCATTCCGTGGTTCTCGACGGCATTCGGCCGCGACGCGATCATCACGTCGCTGCAAATGCTCTGGCTGCATCCGACGCTCGCGCGCGGCGTGCTGCGCTTCCTCGCCGCTCATCAGGCACGCGAGGACTCGGCGTTCCGCGATGCCGAAATCGGCAAGATCATGCACGAGACGCGCAAAAGCGAGATGGCCGCGACCGGTGAGGTGCCGTTCGCGCTGTATTACGGCGGCGTGGACAGCACGCCGCTCTTCATTGTGCTGGCGGGCGCGTATGCCGAACGCACCGGCGACAGTGCGCTGATCGACGAAATCTGGCCGTCGTTGCAACTCGCGGCGCAATGGGTCGCCCGCCATTGCGACAAGAATCCGCACGGCCTGCTCGACTATCAGCGCGCATCGGAGCACGGTCTCGCGAATCAGGGCTGGAAGGACAGTCAGGATTCCGTGTTCCATGCGGACGGGAAATTTCCGGTCGGTCCGATCTCGCTCGTCGAAGTGCAGGGTTATGCCTCGACGGCCTTCTCTACGATGGCGCGCCTCGCCCGCGAGCGCGGCGAAGATGAAAGTGCGTCCGACTACGAGCGCCGTGCGCGTCACATTCGCGAGCGCGTCGAGGAAATGTACTGGATGCCGGAGATGGACTTCTACGGCATCGCGCTCGACGGCAAGGGCGAACTGTGCCGCGTGCTGTCGTCGAATGCAGGGCATCTGCTTGCGTTCGATCTCGTCGAACGCAAGCGCGGCGAGGCGGTCGCGCGTCAGCTCGAATCCACGCTCTTTCATACCGGCTGGGGCGTGCGCACGCTGGCGGCGGGGCAACCGCGCTTCAATCCGATGTCGTATCACAACGGCTCCGTATGGCCGCACGACACCGCATTGTGCGCACGCGGGCTCGCGCGTTACGGCGACCGCGGCGCGGCCGTGGGCCTGCTGCAATCGTTGTTCGAAGCCGCGGTCACGTTCGATATGCGTCTGCCGGAGCTGTTCTGCGGATTCACGCGTCAGCGCGGCGAACGGCCGATCGCGTATCCGGTCGCGTGTCTGCCTCAGGCGTGGGCGGCGGGCGCGCCTTTCATGGTTCTGGAAGCGTGTCTGGGCGTGACCGTCGATGCCGTCAACGATGAAGTGCGCATCGACAGGCCCGCGTTGCCCGAAGGCATCGACTGGCTGGAAATCGGCGATCTGCGGCTCGGCGACAAGACCGCGACGATCACGTTCCGGCGCGTCGGCGGGCAGGTGATTCCGTCGGTGGAAGGGGATGTGCGAGTGGTTGCGGTGCTGTGATGCGGTAAGCGCACAGCGCCACGGTGGCGCTGTGCGTGTGATGCGCGTTTAAACCGCCACGCTGCCGACGTAGTTTTCGGCCAGCGCGGTTGCTGCCGCGCGCGACGTCGTCACGTGTTCCAGTTCGGCCACCTGCAGACGCTGCTCGAAAGGCGACGTGTCGTCGAGCTTGTGCAGCATGCGCGTCATCCACCACGAGAAATGCTCGGCGCGCCAGACGCGCTTCAGCGCCGTCTCGGTGTAGCGCGCAAGCTTCTCGGTGCCGCCTTCCTTGTAGAAGTCGTCGAGCGCGGCGTTCAGCACGCGCACGTCCGACACGGCGAGATTCAGGCCCTTGGCGCCAGTCGGCGGCACGATGTGCGCGGCGTCGCCCGCGAGAAAGAGCTTGCCCGACTGCATCGGCGTGGACACGAAACTGCGCATGCCGACGATATTCTTCTGGAAGATCTTGCCTTCGGTGATCTGCCAGCCATCGGCGCTATCGACGCGTGCGTGCAGTTCGGCCCAGATGCGGTCGTCGGACCAGGCGTCGACCGTATCCTTGGGATCGCACTGGAAGTACATGCGCTGCACGCCCGGCGAGCGCGTGCTGATGAGCGCGAAGCCGCGATCGTGGCGCGCGTAGATGAGCTCGTCGGAAGAGGGCGGCGCTTCGACCAGAATGCCGAACCAGCCGAACGGATAGATGCGCTGATAGTCCTGCCGGACCGCTTCGGGAATCGACTGGCGCGCCACGCCCTGTGAGCCGTCGCAACCGATGATGAAGTCGCATTCCAGCTCTTCGTCGCGGCCTTCGTGCTGATACTTGATGCGCGGCTTGCGATCGCTGCCTTCCTGGAAGTCGTGCAGCGACACGTTCGATACGTTGAACTTCAACGCGCCATTCGCCGCGAGCCGGGCCGCGACCAGATCCTTGATGACTTCGTGTTGTGCATAGACCGTGATCGAATGCCCGGTCAGCTCCGTCAGCGCGATGCGGCGGCGCTGACCTTCGAACGCGAGTTCGAAACCATGATGCAGCGCGCCTTCGGCCTGCATACGCGCGCCGAGACCGGCCTGATTGAGCGTGTCCATCGTGCCTTGTTCGAGCACGCCAGCGCGAATCGTCGATTCGATAGCGTCCTGGCTGCGTGCTTCGAGCACGACGGATTCGATGCCGCGCAGATGCAGCAGATGAGAGAGAAGAAGCCCGGCGGGGCCCGCGCCGATGATGCCGACCTGAGTACGCATGTTGTCTCCGTGAGGCAGTGGTGATGTTGTGCGTACAGTGTCGGCAGAGCGGCCTTATGCCGCAACGCGATACGGAGGATACGGTCTATCTAATTTTGAGATAAAGGCCCGAAAATGCCCTGAAAGTTGATGAACCACGGGTAAATCCCTACGACGTGCGGACGGCAAACATGATCGCCCGCACGTCAGACAGCGTTACTCCGCCGACTCTTCCTTCAACTGGTTGCGCCGATATTCGCCCTGCCGCGTGAGCATCCAGCCCGGATACTCCGCGGGCAACTGGCTAACTTCGTCGAGTGCCGCGAGTTCGTCCTCGTTGAGCCGCACTTTCGTCGCCGCGATGTTGTCGTCGAGCTGCTCGATGCGTTTCGCGCCGATGATCACGCTCGAAACCACCTTCTGATGCAG
Source organism: Caballeronia jiangsuensis (assembly GCA_000648925.1). Lineage (GTDB taxonomy): Bacteria > Pseudomonadota > Gammaproteobacteria > Burkholderiales > Burkholderiaceae > Caballeronia > Caballeronia jiangsuensis. The sequence goes on along the minus strand of JFHF01000015.1, from coordinate 106,113 downwards.
CAGCCACGCGAGCGCGATCTGCGCGACCGACACGCCCTTGGCCTCGGCCATGCGCCGCATCACGTCGACGCAGTCATACGCGCGCTCGACATTGACCGGCGGGAAATCGAACTTGGTGCGCCGGCTGCCTTCTTCCTTCGCGCCGTCGCGCGTGAACTTGCCCGAGAGCAGGCCACCCGCGAGCGGACTCCAGACCATCAATCCGACGCTTTCGCTTTGCAGCAGCGGCACGATTTCGCGTTCGAGATCGCGGCCCGCGATCGTGTAGTACGCCTGCAGCGACTCGAAGCGCGCGAGCCCGAGCCGCTCGGAGATGCCGAGCGCCTTCATGATTTGCCACGCTGCCCAGTTCGACACGCCGATATAGCGCACATGCCCGTGCTGCACGAGGTTGTCGAGCGCGCGCAGCGTTTCCTCGATGGGCGTCGCCGGATCGAAACCGTGAATCTGGTACAGATCGACGTGATCCAGTTGCAGCCGCTTCAGGCTGGCCTTCACCCCGTCGATGATGTGATAGCGCGACGCGCCGCGCGAATTCGTACCCTTCGTTCCGGTTTCGCCGAGAATTTTCGTCGCGACGACGACGTTTTCGCGCGGCACCTTCAGATTCTTCAGCGCCTGACCGGTGATGATTTCCGACTGGCCGTCGGCGTAGACGTCGGCGGTATCGATGAAATTGATGCCTGCGTCGAGCGAGCGGCCGATCAGCTTGTCCGCGTCCGCCTGTTGCAACTGGCCGATGTTGTCCCAGATCCCGCCCGTCCCGCCGCCGAAAGTCATCGTGCCCAGGCACAGTTCAGAGACGAAAAGACCGGTATTGCCGAATTTCCTGTAGCGCATGGTTGCTCCCGATTGACTGGAAAGGCGCGGCATCGCTCGACTCGAGCGAACGATCCGGCCGGCAATGCAGTATCGTCCCGGCGCGCGGCGGGTCCATAGCCTGATCCTGTTCAATCCTTGCCTGTTCCTGCAAACGCTGGGGTGGGCCGCGAGCATTCCCGCGCCCGCGCGAGTAAGCTAGTCAGACTTTCTCTCATCCGAAAATCGTCCTTTAATCATGGCTCTGAACGACACGCCCGGCCTCGCCGGAAAAGACAGTCACGACCAGGCAAAGGAAATACGCCACGACGGCGCGCCCGATCCGGGGCTGGATCAGGCGCGGCTGGATCTCGTCGCGCTGCTCGACCGCTTCACCGCCGGTTGCGAAGGCTCGGTCGAAACGCCGGTGCCGGGGCTCGCGCTGCATCGGATCATGAATCCGGGCGGGCCGAAGCACGGCATCCAGACGCCCGCGCTCGCGCTGATCGCGCAGGGCAGCAAGCGTCTCATGGTCGGCGACGAAGTCTATATCTACGATCCGATGCACTATCTGGTGTCGTCGGTGGATCTGCCGGTGTGCGGACAGGTTTCGGTTGCGAGCGAGTCGGAGCCGTATCTCGGCATGCGGCTCGAACTCGACGTCGAGGAAATCACGTCGCTGATCCAGGACGAGAACCTGCCGCCCGCGATGTCGGCCGACGCCTCGCGCGGGCTCTACGTGAACCGCCTCGGCAACTCGATGCTCGACGCCGTGCTGCGGCTCCTGCGCCTCGTCGACACGCCCGAGGACGTGCCGATCCTGGCGCCGCTCGTGAAGCGCGAGATTCTCTATCGGCTGCTGATGAACGGCTCGGGCGCGCGCCTGCGGCAGATCGCGCTGCAGGACAGTCAGACGCAGCGCATCGCGAAGGCCATCCAGTTGCTGCGTCAGCATTTCGACCAGCCGTTGCGCGTCGAGGATATCGCGCGCGACGTGCATATGAGCGTGTCGTCGCTGCATCATCATTTCAAGGCTGTCACCGCGATGAGCCCGCTGCAATATCAGAAGCAGTTGCGGCTCCAGGAGGCGCGTCGCCTGATGATGCTCGATATCGTCGATGCCGCCACGGCCGCGCATCGCGTGGGCTATGAAAGCGCTTCGCAGTTCAGCCGCGAATACAGCCGGCTCTTCGGCGCGCCGCCGTTGCGCGACACCCGCCGCTGGCGCGATGCGACCGCCGCCGCGGTCGGCGCCTGAACGCGGTTTTCACGATCCAGGCGACGAAATTTCGATGAACCTCTGGCAAGGCGCGCGCGAATGGTCTTGAATGGATTGCCGACTGGCGATGCGACGGCGCTGCCGCATCGATTTATTTCATCGTCCGCGGAATAGTGCAGCGCTTCCGAACGTTCTACGGATACTTCTACAAAAAAGGAAAGATGAAATGAAGAAGCGCATCCAGATGTTCGCCGCTGCCGCAACAGTCGCCACCGCTTTCGCTTCACTTGCTTCATCCGCGTATGCTGCGGCGCCGAAAGAAGCGAACGGCATGTTCGTCGATGAAAACGGCATGACGCTCTATACCTTCGACAAGGACACCAAAGGCGGCGCGAGCGCCTGCACCGGCGGCTGCGCGCAGGCATGGCCGGCGGCGATGGCGAGCGACGCCGACAAGGCGAGCGGCAAATGGACCATGGAAGCCGCCGACGGCGGCAAGCAGTGGGCCTACGACGGCAAGCGCGTCTATCGCTTCGCGAAGGACACGAAGCCCGGCGACAAGAACGGGGATAATTTCCGTGATGTCTGGCACGTCGTGAAGCCCTGAGCTTCTGCGGACGCGCAGTCTGAAAGACACATCGCGAGAGGCGGGTTCGCGGAATAAATCGGCGGGCCCGCCGGTCTATGAAATCAACGGGTAACGATCATGAAACGAACGATCGGAGTGACGGCGCTCCTGATCGCGCTCGGTCTCGCACTCGGCGCGGCGGGTTGTGCGAGCGGCACGCAAAGTGCACCGAATTCGTCGGGCGCGCCTAGCGGGCCGGCCGGAGGAGGCGGCTACTGATGTCGAACGCTTCTCACGGTTGCGTCAGGCACGCGGGCGTACGGCCTTGAGCTTCGAGAGCGATCTTCTCGCGCTGCTGCCGCAGTTGCGCCGATACGCGCGCGCGCTGACGGGCGACCGCGCCTGGGCCGACGATCTCGTGCAGGACGCGACCGAGCGTGCGCTCAATCGCGCCAAATCGTTCCATCACGGCACGAATCTGCGCGCGTGGCTGTTCACGATCATGCGCAACCTGTATATCGACCAGTTGCGCGGACGGCGCGATATCGCCGTCGACGATGAAACCGCGCCCTGGCGGCAGATGGCCGCGCCGCGCGGCGAAGTCGACGGTCTCGTGCTGCGCGACGTGCAGCGCGCGCTTTATTGTCTGCCGGTCGAGCAGCGTGAAGTGATGCTGCTCGTGTGCGTCGAGGAAATGAGTTATCAGGAGGCATCTGTGGTGTTGAACGTGCCGACCGGAACCGTGATGTCGCGCTTGTCGAGAGCGCGGGAGCATATGCGCGTTCTGCTCGGCGAAGAACCCGGCCGCAAGACGTCGCCGTCGTCACTGAAAGTGGTGAGCCGATCATGACCAGCCAAGACCGTCCGTTCGAAGGCGGCGACCGTATGGGTCCCCCCAAACCCGATCGCGATCTGCAGGCGCTGTCCGCCTTCATCGACGACGAACTGCACGGCGACGAACGCGACGCCGTTGCCGAACACATCGCGACCGATCCCGCGAGCGAGGCCACCGTCGCGGCCTATCGCGCGCAGGACAATGCGCTGCGCGCGCTCTTCGCCGATCAGAGCGAGCCGCAGGTCATACGCTTGCGGCCGCGCGCGCGCGAGCGTTATCTGATGGCGGCGTGCTTTCTGGTCGTGGGTGTCGCGTGCGGATTCCTGATGCACATGCTCCTGCCCGCGATCGGCGAGAATCCGCGTTTCGCGGAGCGCGCGGATATCGCCTACGCCGTGTACGCGCCCGAGCAGCGGCACGCGGTGGAGGTGGCGGCGTCGCAACAGGACCATCTCGTGACGTGGCTGTCGAAGCGGCTGAATCGCGCAGTGACGATTCCGTCGCTTGCCGAATACGGCTTTCAGCTCGTCGGCGGCCGCCTTTTGCCCGACGAGGAAGGTCCGGCCGCGCAGTTCATGTATCAGAACGCGGCCGGCGAGCGGCTCACGCTCTACATGACGACGGCGACGATCCGGCGCAACGACAGCAAGATCAGAACGCTCAAGGACGGGCAGCGCACGACCTTCTATTGGGCGTGGGACCGCGTCGGCTATGCGCTCTCGGGTCAGATCGGCGAGGAAAAGCTGCAGGCGATCGCTTATGACACATGCAAGGAGCTGGGCGGCGATCCGAAGAGCTGGTGAACCGGCGATCGAAAAGAAAAGGCCGCAGCGATCGGTTTCCCTGCGGCCTTTTTTCACGCGTAAAACGGCTTAGTAATAACGATGCGGCGGCGGCGCGACATGATGATGGCGCTCCCATTCCTGGCGCTGCCAGTAACGATGACCGTCCCAGTAACGCTCGCCGTGCCAGCCCACCGACACACGATGCGGCGGATTGTGATGCATGTCGGCGGAGGCGACATTCGTGAGGCCCATGCCGAGTGCGGCGGCCAGGGAAGCGACAAGCAGGCTCTTCTTCGTCTTGTTCATCATGATGTTTGCTCCTTGATCGTTTGCTTGCAGTCGAAACCGCGAGTCAGGAGGTAGCAGTTTCGTGTTGGTTCAGTGTGTGTTGCGCGAGAGTCAATCGCGGTAGTAATCGTGATGATGGTGATACCCGCCACCGTCCGGCACGACGATGCAGCCCGAGAGCGCACTACTCAACAACACGCCCAGCGCTGCAAGGATCGCTAGCTTTTTCATTGGTTTCTCCCTGTGAATCCATGGAAACCAATTTAGCGGTTCGCAAAATGACAAGCCGTGTTCGTTTGTAAGCAAACGTGTAATCTGAAATATTTGCGACGGGTGGCTGTAAAGGCATGGCGTCGGGCGTCTCGCCGTTGCATGCGGACGCACGAAGCGTTATCCTGAACTCCGATTCGGAATGTCGGAGTGTATATGTCTCACATCAGCACGGGCGTCGAGTACGCGCTGCACTGCATGCTCTATCTCGCGGAGCCGCCGCACGGCGTGCGCGAGGCGAGCGTGCGCGACCTCGCGGAATTGCAGGGCGTGCCCGCGGAGTACGTCGCGAAGCTCTTCACGAAGCTGCACAAGGCGGGACTCGTCGTCGCGACGGAAGGGGCGCGCGGCGGCTTTGCGCTTGCGCGCCCGTCGAGCGAAATCAGCGTCCTCGATGTCGTCGACGCGATCGACGGCGACAAGCCGCTTTTCGATTGCAGGGAGATTCGGGCGCGCTGTGCGGTGTTCGGCGACGACGCGCCGCCTTGGGCGACGAGCGGCGTGTGCGCCGTCCACGCGGTGATGAAGAACGCGGAGAAGCGCATGCGCGAGGCGCTCGCGGCGGATCGGTTGGCGGATCTCGCGGGCCGCGTACATGCCAAAGCGCCGCGCACGTTCGGGCCGCAGGTCGTCAAGTGGCTCGACGAGCGCACCAGCCAGCGGCGCGCGGCGAAAAACTAGAGCCGCGCGAACTCAGCGAACGATCTTCGGCTTCATGTTCGGCGTGAGCGAAACGCCGACCACGTGGCCATCGCGTACGCCGCAACGGCTGTCCATGCGCGTCCATTGCGCCTTGCCGCGCGCCTTCGCGAACGCGCGCATCACGATGACCTTGTCGACCGGAATCGGGTCGCCGACACTGAATATCGGAGTATCGTCGTCGATTGTCGCCGAGAGCACGCGGCGGTCGGGCACGATGAGCGTGTCGTACTTCGGCGCGTTCTCCACCCAGCGGTCGAATGCGGCGACACATTGCGCGACGGCGTCGGGTACGTGGAGCTTCGTCAGATACGAATAATCTTCGGGCAGGTCCGGCGTTTCCTGCGCCTGGACGAGCTGAAACATCGACGCCGACAGCGCGAGCGCGAGCAATGCGGGAGCGAGAATGGTCTTCATGCGATGGGCGATGGAAAGGGGCGTTCGGGCAGAGCGCGGATCGCGTGAACGGCGCTGTGAGTGCGATGCGCGCGCCTGCGCAGGAATGGCGCGAAGTATACCGTGTGACGTTTTGTGACGTCGAGCTTATCGCGCATTTCGAATGCTGATCGAAAGCATTGCGCGGCGCGTTGTATCCTTCGATGGGGACGAACACAACACACCGAAGAGGTGCGCAATGAAAGCAGTGCGGTGGTCGCAACAGGACGGCACAGGGCTCGAACATCTCGTTTTGAACGAGGCGCAGGATGGCGTCGTGGTCGAGAGCGCGGTCGTGGGCGAGGACGAGACGCATGCGTTCGGCCTCGTCTATCGCATCGAATGCGATGCACGCTGGCAGGTCACGCGTCTCGCGCTGAAGCTCGCGGGCGGCGCAGCGCTCGATCTGCATCGCAGAGACGGCAACAACGGTGACGCGCATGTGTGGACCGACGCGAACGGCGAGGCGCAAGAGCTGCTTCACGGCTGCATCGACGTGGACATCACCGCGACACCGTTCACCAATACGCTGCCGATTCGCCGTCTGCAACTCGCGCGCGGCGAGCGCCGCGTGATCCGCGTCGTCTATGTGCGCGTGCCGGAGTTGAGCGTGAGCGCGGTCGAGCAGGCGTACACGTGCCTGGAGCCGAATCATCGCTATCGTTACGAAGGGCTCGACACGGGCTTCACGGCCGATATCACCGTCGACGAAAGCGGCCTCGTGCTCGACTATCCCGGACTCTACAAGCGCGTCGCGTAATAATGCGGTTCTTTGCTTGCCCCGATCCGAGATCCGAACGATGAACGATACGACTTCACCCCGTCTCACGAGCCTTTCCCACGGCGGCGGCTGCGGCTGCAAGATCGCGCCCGGCGTGCTGGCCGACCTGCTCAAGCGCGCCACGCCGTTGCCGACGTTTCCCGATCTGCTCGTCGGCAACGACACCGCCGACGATGCCGCCGTCTACAAGCTCAACGACGAGCAGGCCATCGTCGCGACGACGGACTTCTTCATGCCGATCGTCGACGATCCGTTCGACTTCGGCCGCATTGCGGCGACCAACGCGCTGTCCGATGTCTACGCGATGGGCGGCAAGCCGATTCTCGCGCTCGCGCTCGTCGGCATGCCGATCAACGTGTTGCCGCACGAGGTCATCGCGCAAGTGCTGAAAGGCGGCGAGGCGGTCTGCGCGGAAGCGGGCATTCCGGTCGCGGGCGGCCATTCGATCGATTCCGTCGAGCCGATCTACGGACTCGCCGCGCTCGGCATCGTGCATCCCTCGCGCGTGAAGCGCAACGCGGCCGCGCGCGCGGGCGACGTGCTCGTGCTCGGCAAGCCGCTCGGCGTCGGCGTGCTGTCGGCCGCGCTGAAGAAGGACCAGCTCGATGCCGCCGGCTACAAGGCGATGATCGACGCAACGACCAAGCTCAACCGCCCCGGCGCCGATCTCGCGCAACTCGACGGCGTCCATGCGCTCACGGACGTCACCGGCTTCGGCCTGCTCGGTCACACGCTCGAACTCGCACGCGGCGCGAAGCTCACGGCGCGCATCCGTTACGCCGACCTGCCGTGGTTGCCGCAAGTGCGCGAGTTCGTGCGCGCGGGCATCTTCACGGGCGCGTCGGGACGCAACTGGAACGCATACGGCGATGAAATCACATTGAACATCCAAGGCGACGAGGCCCGCACCTTGCTCACCGATCCGCAGACTTCGGGCGGCCTGCTCGTGTCGTGCGCGCCGGAAGCCGTGAACGACGTGCTCGCGATCTTCCGCGCGGACGGCTTCGACGATGCGACGGTCATCGGTGAAATGGTGGACGGCGCAGGCCGCGTCGACGTGATCTGAACCAATAAAAAAGAGCGCATGAAGGAAGAATCCCCGAAAGCCATTTTCTACGCGCTTGCCGCGAACTTCGGCATTGCCGTCTGCAAGTTCGGCGCGGCGGCCTTCACCGGCTCCGGCGCGATGTTCGCCGAAGCCATCCATTCCACCGCCGATTGCGGCAATCAACTGCTGCTTCTCTTCGGCCTGAAGCGCGCGCAGGCGCCCGCGAATGCGCTGCATCCGCTCGGCTCGGGGCGCGAGATCTATTTCTACGCGCTGATCGTCGCGCTGCTGCTGTTCTTCGTCGGCGGCGTATTTTCGGTGTACGAGGGCGCGCATCGGCTGATGCATCACGAGCCCTTGTCGAATCCGATCGTCGCGCTCGTGATTCTCGGCATCTCGGTCGTGCTCGAAGCGTTCTCGCTCGCGGGCGCGATCCGCGAAATCCGCAAGGGCGCGCCCGACAAGACCTTGTGGCGATGGTTCCGCGAGACGCGCGAATCGGAACTGCTCGTGGTCGCGGGCGAGGATGTCGCGGCGCTGCTCGGCCTCGCCATCGCGTTCGCCGCCGTGCTGATGACGATGCTCACCGGCAATCCGGCATACGACGCCGCCGGCTCGATCGGCGTCGGCGTGCTGCTGATGATCATCGCGTTTCTCGTCGCGCGCGAAGTGAAGTCGATGATCGTCGGCGAATCCGCGAGCCCGGAAGTGCGCAAGGCGATCGACGCGCACTTGCGCGCGCGTCCCGAGATCACGCGCATCATCAGCCTCATCACGCTGCAATGGGGCAAGCATGTCGTCGTCGCGGTGCAGGCCGAGATGATCGACTACGCGAGCGGCCGCGCGATGATCGATGCGATCAACATCATCGAGGAAGATCTGCAGCATGCGTTTCCGCAAGTGCGCTGGGTGTTCTTCGAACCCGATATCGCACGCGATCGCGGCGAGCCGGCGGCGTTGTAAGGTCACGAAGGGCACGACGGGGCAGGAGCGCCGCGTGCTACCGAAAAAAGGGTCGTTCAGGACCGCTTCTGCCGTATCGACGGCACCGCGTTAACATACGTGGTGCGCGTCGTCCGCATCGAGTCCCTGACATTTCGTGATCTTCATCCGACCCATGCGCAAATTGCTCCTTGCAGTACTGCTCGTCGTCGTGTCGAGCGTTCTTCCGATCTTTTCCCAATCATCCTTCGCCGCTGCCGATTCCGCGCAGCACGCGTCGCAAGCGGGCGTCGCGCTGACGCCCCAGCAGGCGCGCGATGCGCTCTCGGTGCTCAACGATCCCACGCGCCGCTCGCAGGTTGCCGATACGCTGCGCGCCATCGCCGCGGCGGGCGCGCTGGCCGCGCCCGCAAGCGCGCCGCAGGCCGCATCGGCGGCTGCGCCGGCATCGGGCGCATCGAGCGTGCTGGCCCATTCGCTGACCGCGAACGGTCTCGCATCGCAACTGTCGCGGCAGGCAGGGCACTGGCTCGTGCAGATCGGCGCGGGGCTGCGGCATTCGACCGTGGCGCTGCTCGATTTCGGCTCGGTCGTTTCGTGGTGGCGTGACCGGACCTCGAGCGCGGATGCGCGTGCGCTCGTCGGCCATGTCGTGTGGACCGTGCTGGCGTCGCTCGTTCCCGCGCTACTGCTCGAATTCCTGTGCCTGCGCCTGCTGAAGCGGCCGCGCGCGCGGATCGCGGCACGCGGCGTCGCCGATGCCGAGGAGCAGGATCCCGATCTCGTGCGCGAACAGCGCGCGGCCGAGCGTGCGGAGGACGCCGCGGCGCGCAGCGGCGACGAGACCGCCATGCATCTGGCCGAGCGCAAAGTCGATACGGCGCGCGGCCAGCGTCACGCCGCGCGTCACTGGACGCTGTTGCAGCGTCTGCCGAGCGCGCTTCTGTACGGCTTTCTTTCGCTGGTTCCGCTCGTCGTTTTCATCGGTGTCGTCACGTTGCTCATGTCGATCTTCATCGACGACAACACGCCCGAAGCGCGCGTCGCGGGTTCGCTCATCGATGTCTATCTGGTCTGCCGCGCGATCGTGATCGTGAGCGGATTTTTCCTCGCGCCGCGCGCGTCCGGCCTGCGCCTCATCCAGATCCGCGACTTCTACGCGATCTATCTGCATCGCTGGGTGCAGCGCATCGTGTGCATCGCGGGCGCCGGCATCGCGCTCGCCAATGCGGCCGAGCCGCTCGGTCTGTCCGCCGATGCGCGCATCGCGATCCTGAAGATCGTTCTGCTGATCGTGCATCTGATGATCGCGTTCGTGATCTTCCAGAGCCGCACGTCGGTGGCCGAGCGTATCCGCGAGCAGGCGCGGACGAATCGTTCGGTGAGACTCTTCGGCAACTGGGTCGCCGATGTCTGGGCGGGCGTCGCGATCTTCTTCGTGATCGCGCTGTGGTTCGTGTGGGCGCTCGACGTGCAGAACGGCTACCGAACGCTGTTTCACCTGGGTGGCGTGTCGCTGCTCGTGCTGGTCGGCGCGCGCGTGCTGGCGATCGTCGCGTTCGGTGCGCTCGGCCGCGTGTTTCATCACAGCGACGAGGACGATCTCGCGACCGATTCCATCGTGCGCCGCCGCGCCTATCGCTATTACCCGGCGTTGCGGCGGATCGTGCAGGCGCTGATTTCGGTCGTCACGGTGGTCGCGCTGCTCGAAGTGTGGCACGTGAACATCCTGCATTTCTTCACCTCGGGCGGCGTCGGCAACCGGCTCGCATCGGCGCTTCTCACCATCGTGGTCGCGGCCGTGTTCGCCGTGCTGGTGTGGGAGGCGGCGAACATCGTCGTCGAGCAACGGCTCGAACAATGGACCGCGAGCGGCGAGCGTCTGCGGGCCGCGCGCCTGCGCACACTGCTGCCGATGATGCGTTCCGGCCTTTTCATCGTGATCGCGATGGTCGTCGTATTGACGGGTCTCTCCGAGATCGGCGTGAACACGGCGCCGCTGCTCGCGAGCGCGAGCATCTTCGGCGTGGCGCTCGGCTTCGGCTCGCAAAAGCTCGTGCAGGATCTCATCACCGGCATCTTCCTGCTGATGGAAAACGCGATGCAGGTCGGCGACTGGGTGACGCTCGCGGGCGTGTCGGGCACGGTCGAGTATCTGTCGATCCGCACGGTGCGTCTGCGCGGCGGCGACGGCTCGCTCTACACGGTGCCGTTCAGCTCGGTATCGACGGTGAACAACACGAATCGCGGCATCGGCAATGCAGCCGTGCGCGTATCGATCGCGCTCGGCCAGGATGTCGATCGCGCGATCTCCACGCTGAAGGAAATCGGCGCGGCGTTGCGCGAGGACGAAGCCTTCCGCGACGGCATTCTGTCCGACTTCAGCTTCTGGGGCGTCGATGCCGTCGACGGTTCGACCGTCACGCTCGCCGGCCAGATCCAGTGCCGCGACAGCGCGCGCTGGCCGGTGCAGCGCGAGTTCAACCGGCGCATCCTCAACGAGTTCACGGCGCGCGGCATCGAGATCGCGAATCCGCAGCGCAACTTCGTGATCGTCAACGGCGGGAATGCGGAAGGCAATCCGGAAGGCGTTCAGGACGCGGAGGAAGCGGGCGCGGATCAGCGCGGCGAGCCGTCGAAGGCCGCGCAGCATCCGACGAGCGAGGCGGCGGGCTCGGCGAACGTCGCATCGAATGCGCCGCCGCCGCGGACCTCGCAAAGCGGCACGTGATCCTATAATCGTTCGGCCCTGAATCGCGCCCTCTGACGGGCGCGATTTTTTTCGAAGGTCGAACTTTTACGAGGATCACGCCTGCCATGAGAGTCGCCGCATCGGAATCGAAAAAGACATCGAACGGACTGGGACGCGCGCTCGTCGCCATGACGATCGCCGCGGGCGCATCGGGCCTCGCGGGATGCGCATCCGCGCCGCACGCGTCCGATAGCGCGAGCAGCGTGCGCGCGGTCAAGGTCATGATCGTCACGATGTTCGCGCCCGAAGGCAAAGTGTGGCTCGACAAGCTCGGCCCGTGGGACGCGATCAAGGTAGCCGGACTGTCGCCGGATTACCCCGACGTGCATTGCAACCGCGACGATGTGTGCGTCGTCACGACCGGCATGGGCCACACCAACGCGGCCGCGTCGACGATGGCGCTCGCGTTCTCCGACCGCTTCGACTTGCGCCACACGTACTTTCTGATCGCAGGCATCGCGGGCATCGATCCGGCGCAGGGCACGGTCGGCTCGGCGGCGTGGGCCAAGTATCTCGTCGATTTCGGCCCGCAATGGGAGCTCGACGCGCGCGAGAAGCCGGCCCGCTGGCCGAGCGGATTCATCGGCATCAACACGAAGGGGCCCAACGACAAGCCGGCGCCCGACTATCGCACGGAAGTCTTCGCGCTCAACGCGACGCTCGCCGACACGGCCTACGCGATCTCGCGAAACGTCGCGCTCGCCGACAGCGACCAGGCCAAAGCCGCGCGCAAGAAATTCAACTACGCGCCGGCCAACCGGCCGCCACGCGTGATCCAGTGCGACACGCTCGCGGGCGATACGTGGTGGTCGGGCAAATACATCGGCGAGCGGGCGCGCGCATGGACGCGGCTTCTGACCGACGGTCGTGGCGTGTACTGCACGACGCAACAGGAGGACAACGCGACCTACGAGGCGCTCAAGCGGGCGGCGAGTGTGCAGCGGGTGGATTTGTCGCGCGTGGCCGTGCTGCGCGCGGGTTCCGATTTCGATCGCCCGTACAAGGGCCAGCCGGCCGTCGACAATCTGCTCAATTACGCGGAGCAGGGCGGCTTTGCCCCTGCCATCGAAAACCTGTACCGGACCGGGAATCCTTTTGTGCAGGAGGTTGTTACACATTGGGACGCGTGGAGTAAAGCTGTCCCGCAAAGGTAACAAGCGAGGTTACAAACCGCGTAACACGCGCCGTAACATGGACGTAACAAGGTAGAAGTAATTGTTACCCAACAATTGGGGAATCGGTAAAGAGCGTTTTGACCGCGATTTTTCGGGTTTATCATCAGATGAATCATCCCAAAAATAGCTGCTACCGACGTCAACCGATTCCCGCAATCCCCCGTTATTGCTGGCGGCACGCAATTATTCCGACTAAAACCAAGCCGCCCCGATTAAGCGCCGCAAACATAAGAAGAATAGAGCCTGCGCGCTAAATTCGGCTGAATTTGCCAGACCGAAAAAATTACCGATCGAAAGTGTTGTTTGCAACAAAATATTATTGAGACACCCTTGCTTTAGATTCAGACCGTACTTAGAATCCGTCTCACAGTGGTTGTTACAAGATGTAACGCACTGAAACAAAGATTACGCAGTACGTAGCCGGGCAGAACGAGTCCGGTGAGGCACAAAAAAGATATCGGCAAAAAGCCGGCGGGAAATTCGGGGATTTACTGGAAGTTGCAACCATGAACGGTCGCGAAACGCTGGAATCGATCCGGGAAATCAACTTGTCTTACATCATGCTCGCGCAGCGTCTGTTGCGCGAGGACCGGGCCATCGGCATGTTCCGGCTCGGTCTGTCGGCGGAACTCGCCGATCTGCTGTCGGGCCTCACGCTCGCACAGGTCGTCAAGCTCGCGTCGTCGGATAACCTGCTTTGCGCATTCCGCTTCAACGATCACACGATGCTGTCGGCCTTGACGCAACCCGCGAAGAACGCGGACATCGCGCCGACGCACGCGGCAATCCTGCTGGCTGGCCAGCCGGCCGAACAGTTCGCTTAAGTGATGACGGAGCGAGCCATGCTGAAGAAGAGCCTCACTGAAGACGCCCAGGAAGTGTTCCGCGCCATCGCGCTGATCGAGCTCGGCGCGCGCATGCAAGTGCTGGAGAGCGAACTCACGCTCTCGCGCGATCGCATGATCCGCCTTTATCGCGAAGTGAAGGGCGTATCGCCGCCGAAGGGCATGCTGCCGTTCTCGGCCGACTGGTACATGACGTGGCTCGCCAATATCCACGCATCGCTTTTCTATAACACCTATACGTTCCTGAAGAACGAAGCTGGCTGTTCGCATCTCGATGCGTTGACCAAAGGGTATCGGCTGTATCTCGAGCACTGTAACCATAGCGGTGCCGAGGCGGTACTCGACCTTACGCGGGCCTGGACTCTTGTGCGCTTCTTCGACGCGGGCATGCTGCAGATGACACCTTGCTGCCGCTGCACCGGGAAGTTCGTCGCACACAAACATGATTTGCAGAACAACGTGGTGTGCGGGGCCTGCCAGCCGCCGTCACGCGCGGGGAAGACCAAGAAAGCGGCGGCCGCAAGACAGGCCAGTCAAGAAGCCGCGCTGGAGGTAGTGATGTCGAAGAACGAAGTGCCGGAGCATGCGGAGCACACGGCACTCGGTAACGTAGCGGCGTTGCAGCCGCAACGGGCAAGCCTGGTCGCACAGGCTGCTTAGGCGGTAGCGGCCGCCGGCCATCCTCCGGGGACTGTCCGCGAGGATGGTGGATGACCGGCTTGCCGCTACCGTGTTTTACTTTTTTCTTTTCCCGAATTCCCGAATTCCCGAGCCCGGCGCACCTCGATGCGCCGGGCTCTTTTGTTTTGCGCCCAAGTAAAATGCTTCGATGGCACGCGCTCTCGAAGGTACCGGCTTGGCTTCCGCACAACAGGGTTTTCTGCTGACTCGTCACTGGCGCGACACCGCGGCCGGGACGGAAGTCGATTTCTGGCTCGCCACCGACGACGGCCCGAAAAAAATCCGCATCGCGTTGCAGACGAGCGTCGCGTTCATTCGCGCGGAAGATCGCGCGAAGGCCGAGCCGATCGTCGCCGGTGTGCGCGACGCGTATCTGCGCGAGCTGCCGCTCAGGGATTTTCGCCAAAAGCCGGTGCTCGGCCTCTATTGCCCGCAATATCGCCAGTTGCTCGCGCTCGAGAAGACCCTGAGAAGCGCGGGCGTCGATGTCTTCGAAGCCGATATCCGTCCGCATGAGCGCTATCTGATGGAGCGGTTCATCACGGCGCCGGCGTCGTTCGAAGGCGTCGCCGGCGACGGTTACATTTCCAGCGAACTGAAACCCGCGCCGGATTACCGGCCATCGCTGAAAGTCGTGTCGCTCGATATCGAAACCAGCGTGAAAGGCGATCTCTATTCGATCGCGCTCGAAGGCTGCGGTGCGCGTCAGGTCTATATGCTCGGTTCACCGAATGGCATGCAAGAGCAAACCGATTTCGCGCTCGATTATTGCGAAAGCCGCGCCGACATGCTGCGTCGATTCAACGCGTGGATCGCGCACTACGATCCGGACGCGATCATCGGCTGGAATGTCGTGCAGTTCGACCTGCGCATCCTCCAGCGGCACGCCGACGACTACGGCGTGCCCCTCACGCTCGGCCGCGACGGCAGCGCGGTCGAATGGCGCGAGCACGGCATGAAGCGCAATCACTTCTTCATCTCGATCGCGGGAAGGCTCGTGATCGACGGCATCGAGGCGCTGCGCTCGGCGACGTGGAACTTTCCGTCGTTCAGCCTGGAATATGTCGCGCAGTCGCTGCTGGGCGAAGGCAAGGCGATCGACAGTCCCTACGCGCGCATGGACGAGATCGAGCGGCGCTTTCAGGAAGACAAGCCCGCGCTCGCCCGTTACAACCTGAACGACTGCGAGCTCGTCACGAAAGTCTTCGAGAAGACCGAACTGCTGCCGTTTCTGCTCGAACGCGCGACCGTCACCGGCTTGCAGGCCGATCGCAGCGGCGGCTCGGTTGCGGCGTTCACGCATCTTTATATGCCGCGGATGCATCGGCTCGGCTATGTCGCGCCGAATCTCGGCGACGTGCCGGAGGAAGCGAGCCCCGGCGGCTTCGTGATGGATTCGCGCCCCGGCCTCTACGATTCCGTGCTCGTGCTCGACTACAAGAGCCTGTATCCGTCGATCATCCGTACGTTTTTGATCGATCCGGCCGGGCTCGCGCAAGGCATCGCCACGCCGGACGATGCCGACACCGTGCCGGGTTTTCGCGGCGCCCGCTTTTCACGCGACACGCACTGCCTGCCCGCGATCGTCGCGCAAGTGTGGGAAGGGCGCGAAGCGGCGAAGCGCCAGCACAACAAGCCGCTGTCGCAGGCGCTGAAGATCATCATGAACTCGTTCTACGGCGTGCTGGGATCGAGCGGCTGTCGCTTCTTCGATCCGCGTCTCGCGTCGTCGATCACGATGCGCGGTCATGAAATCATGCATCGCACGCGCGAGCTGATCGAAGCGCGCGGATACAGCGTGATCTACGGCGACACGGATTCGACCTTCGTGTGGCTGCGGCGCGCGCGCGATGAAGAAGACGCGGCGCGCATCGGCCGCGCGCTCGTCGCGCATGTGAACGAATACTGGCGCGAGCATCTGCGCGAGACGTTCGGACTCGACAGCGCACTCGAACTGCAATTCGAAACGCACTTCAAACGCTTTCTGATGCCGACGATCCGCGGCACGGAAGAGGGCAGCAAGAAACGTTACGCAGGACTGACGACGCGTGCCGACGGCAGCGAGGAAATCATCTACAAAGGGCTCGAAACGGTGCGCACCGACTGGACGCCGCTCGCGCAGCGCTTCCAGCGCGAGCTTTACATGCGCGTTTTCAAGGGCGAGACGTATGAGGCGTATGTGCGCGATTACGTCGGCAGCACGCGGCGCGGCGAACTCGATGAACTGCTCGTGTATCGCAAGCGGCTGCGGCGCACGCTCGGCGACTATCAGCGCAACGTCCCGCCGCACGTGCGCGCCGCGCGCATCGCCGATGAATACAACGCACGCGCCGGCCGCCCGCTGCAATATCAGAACGGCGGCTGGATCAGCTATGTGATGACGACCGCCGGTCCCGAGCCGGTGGAAGCGCGGCACGCGCCGATCGATTACGAGCATTACGTGAGCAAACAGCTTCAGCCGGTCGCGGACGGGATCCTGCCGTTTCTGCGCGACGATTTCACCGCGCTGATGTCCGGCCAGAAAGAGCTGTTTTGATCCGTTAAAAACGCACGCCGAAACCCGCCTCGATGATGTCGGCATCGCGGTCATACCGCGTGACCATGCGGTTCCACGTCACGCGCGCGAGCCATCGATTCGTGAGCCGGTAACTCGCCGATACTGAAACAAGGCCCGAGAAGCGGCCGTCGCCGGTACGGTTTTGCGGTAGGTCGTCGTTTTGCGTGATCGACAGATACGGTCCCGCGCCGACGCCTAGAGTTAGTTTGTCGTCGAAGAATGCGCGTGTCGCCCAAATCTGCGCGGCGAGGCCGTCGCGACGCGACTGCACATGTCCGCCTTCATGCAGATACGACGCGGTGAAATCGATGTAATGCCACAGTCCGCGCCGATACTCGATGCTTTCCGCCAGATTCGTTTCAGAGTCGAGGCTGTTCAGGATCGTCGTGCCGAGCATCACGGTGACTTCGTTGTTCGTGACGTTCGTCGTGCGCGGCACGGCGCGCGCGCGCGATCCGCGTCCTTCGGGCGCGTCCAGCTGATAGCCAATGCCGAACAGCAGCGCGGTCGTGTCGGGGCCGCCGAACGCCTGCACGCGATTGAGCTTCATCTCCGCGATCCAGCGGTTGTCGAAGTAATACGCGGCGCGCAGCGTGAACATGCCGCCCCAGCCGTGCGTGTTCGAATATTCGCCACCGGCCTGCGCCTGGCTCGTATCGAAATAGCGATACGGCCCCGCGCCCGCCGACAATTCCAGCCGGTCGTTCCAGAGCGGCAGGCGTCCCCAGATCTGCACCGACTGCCCGTCACGATGATGATCGGGGATATGGCCTTCGTTCAGCCACGAAAAACTCCAGGCGGCATAGCGCCCGAGTCCTTCGCGATAGTTGGCTTCCCAGGAATAGGTGTTCTGGCTGCCGCTTCTGAGCGCGCCGGCGAGGAAAGAAAATTCCTGGGCGTGCGCCGCTCTCGTCGCAATGGCGAGTGTCGCGCAGGCGATCACCCACGCGGCGGTTCGGCAAAATCGTGCTTTCCTAAAGGTTGTCATCGGCGAAGTCGGATTCGGAAGTCCGGCATCTTTCGTATGGGCCTGTTCGAGCAGGATACAGACATAAGAAGATTCGCGCAGAAATCTTAGTCATTCCTATTTACGTCAATGTCGGAGTCAAACGTTTGCGCGTTTGCCGCGACCGACAATCGCTCGGCCTACGTTCGCAGCCACTCACACGCGGGGTTACGTCTTTCGTCCAGCTTGCGTAGATTGATTTCATCCCAGTGAAATCGAGCAAGCGAGGTCAGTGATGGACTCCACTCCAATCGAATATCTAGGCTGTGAGCTTTCGGTCATCGTCCGGCACGTGTCCGGACAATTCGCGGCGACGCTCTTGATCGAGCGGCCCGGCGGCGTGCGGCGCGCCATCGGACCGCTTCGCGCGTTTCCGACGGCGCAGGCCGCCGCGAGCTACGCGATCGAATGCGGCAAGGCGGAACTCGACGGCCGCCTGTCGGTGCGCGAGCCGCGCGTCGCGGTGTCGGGTTGAAGGCATCGCGCACGACATATCGAACGATCTCGCTGCTGATGCTCGCGCCGCTTCTGTCGTCCTGTACGACGCTGATCAATGAAACGTGCGCGACGGGCGAACAGCGCGTCGTGAATGACCTCGTCTATTTCGGCACCGCGAAGCCGGTGGATTTCGTCACGCCCGCGGAGTTCGACGACTTCCTGCGCACCGAAGTCACGCCGCGCTTCCCGCAAGGCTTCACGACATGGCGCGCGAGCGGGCAATGGCGCGCGGCGGATGGCTCGATGGTGCACGAGCCGACCTGGGTGCTGAGCCTCGCCCATCCCGACGACGAAGCGAGCGACAAGGCCATCGGCGAAATTCGCGAGCACTATCGCGCGCGCTTCGAGCAGGAATCGACGCTGCGCGTGCGGCACACGGCCTGCGCGTCTTTCTAGTCCGACTTCGCGCCACGCGGCTGCCCGGAATCTCCGCAAAAACCTCTCAAAAATCGGCCGATTCCTAGCGTCGAGCAGCGTGGCTGCATCAATAATTTACAAATCCACGGACGGGGCCAGATATGCTCGGACGCTTCATGCGGGCGGCCGGTCAGCATGCCTTTTCCCCTATTTCCATCTTTTCGCTTCTGAAACGCCATGGTGACTCTGGTCAGCTTTTTCTCCGATCGCAACGCAACGTCATCGCGCGACAACCACGATGAATATTGTCGCCGCATGAATGTGAGACATCGCTTCGAGGCGATGTCGAGCTGCGTCGATTCGATCGAGCTGCGCACGCTCTACAAATATCAGCTCGTGAGCGACATGCTGCGCGAAGCGGACGAGGGCGAACTGGTCATCTTCGCGACGGAGAACGCGCTGTTCGTGCGCTTTCACGACTTCGAGCCGATCATGACCGGCCGCGACGTGCTCTTGACCAAAGGACATTTCGGCGTCAACACCGAAATGTTCGTGCTGAGAAACACGGAAGAGAACCGGCGCATCGCGCGAGGATTCGCCGCGCGATGCCGTGAATACTACGATTACGGCGATTTCGTCACCGAGGAAGCCTTGCTCGACGATATGCCGACCGTGCCCGACTGGGACGATCTGAACGGCGTGGTGCCGATCGCGTCGATGTGGTCGGGCCAGCATCCGGATCTGCGCGGCAGGGAAGTCGTCGCCGTCTCGCTCGTCTATACGCCGCGTCTCTACAGCAAGTGCGGCCCGCTATGGCGCGCGATGTTCGCACGCCATCTGAATGCGTGCCACGCGTCGGGCGAGCTGCGCGTCTTCGACAGCGCGGCGCCGCTGTCGAACGATTCGAACGAGCCGATTTCCACGTATCAGCCGGGACGCTCCATCGCAGTGGTGATGCTCTACACGCCGAACATCGCGAGCTATGCGCGTTACGGTGAAGCGAGTTTGCGCGCCTATTGCGAGCGGCATGGCTATACGCTCCACGTGCACCGCGACGTGCCGCCGGACTTCGGGCGCGACGCTTGTGGCAACTGGGCCAAGCCGTTCCTGCTCCAGAAGTACCTGCCGCAGCACGACTGGGTCTTCTGGATGGACGCGGACATCATCGCGATGAATCAGACAGTGAAGCTCGAAAAGTTCATCGACGGGCGCGAGCGCGTGCTGACCGCGGACATTTGCGGCTGGCGTTTCAACTCGGGCGTGATGGGCTTTCGCAACACGGAAGAAAACGCCCGCGCACTCGATGACGTGCTCGCGAAGGTGCGTGAGATCGAAGACGTCAAGTACACGTTCTCGAGTCAGGGCGACCAGTATGTCTTCCTTGAACGACTGATCGCACACGGCCTGTGCCCCGAAATGGACTCGGCCGAACTCGTGAGCTTCAGGGCGCTCAACACGCCGTGGTACTACGCGGACAGGAACACGTTCCTGTGCCACTTCCACGGCCTGAGCACCGAGATGCGGACCTTGTATATGTCGATGAACGCCGTGCCGGACGGCGGTTTCGAAGCCATCGAATGAGCGCCACAGCGCGCCGCTTACGCGCCGGCCATCTTCCTCAAGAGACGCGCGCGCGGGTCCACCGCCTCCTGTAGCGCCGGCTCCGGCGCGAGATCCCACGCAAAGCCGCGTGCACGGACGCGGCGCGTCGGCTTGACGTGCTCGCGCCGGCGCACCAGCGAGCGCACGGCGCGAGCGAGCGCGAGGTCGATTGCTCCGCGCCAGTCGCGCGCGATCGATGTCGCCACGACCTTGTTTTCCCGATTCAACTGCACTTCCACCTGACAGCGCTTGTCGACGCCGCCGCGCGGCCCGTTGATGTCGGACAAGCTGACAGTCGCCTTCGAGATCAGCCACGCGAGGCGTCGAAAGACGAATTCGCTGCGCGCCTTCGCGAGTTCGTGCATCGCAATGGCTTCGGGATCGCGGGACTTGAACAGGACTTTCATTGACGCCTCCTCGTTGAACATGGAATCAGCGTAAGGCGTGAGCGCGTTGCGAAAAAGCAGAAGTAACGGAACACGAACTTCGAAAAAACCGAAGTTACGCTCCCGCGCGCGCAAGCACTTGCTGCGTCAACGGATGATGCCGCCCGCGCCGCGAAATGATCGCGTGGACTTCCTCCTTCACGTCGGGCGAGCGGCCAAGCCAGCGCAGGCCGCGCAACAGCGGCGCATCGCCCGCGCCGAATTCCGCGAGCGGAAACACGCCGAGGCCGCGCGCGCCGAACACCGCCATCAATGCACTATCTTCGAACTCGCCGACGATGCGCGGCGCGATGCCTTGCGTCTCCAGCCAGCGATCGAGCCGCGCGCGCAGCGACGAATGGCCGGTCGGCAGGAGAATGGGCAACGAGGCGAGACTCTCCGGGAAGTGATCGATCGCACTCTTGCGCACGATGGAAGCGGGCCCGTACCAATCGACCGGCGACGCGATGAGGCGCTCGCTCGTAAGCCGCAGATTGTGGTTGTGCGGCGCGGGATGGCTCGCGAGCACCAGATCGAGCCGATGCAGCGCCAGTTCGGCGAGCAGTTCGTCCGTTTCGCCTTCGTGACAGAGCAGGCGCAGCGACGGATTGGCGAGCACCGGCGAAAGCAGCGCGTGCGCGGCGAGCTTCGATATGCCGTCCGACAGCCCGACGGCGAGACGCGCGAGCGTGCCGCTCGCCGCTTCCCGCACTTCATCCTGGATCATCTGCCCGAGCTGAAAGATTTCCTCGGCGCGCGCGAATGCGGCCTGTCCTGCTTCGGTCATGGTGACGCCGCGTCCCGCCGGTTTGAGGAGTTGATGCCCGAGCGATTTTTCCAGCTCGCGCACTTGCGCGCTGATGGTCTGCACGGCCATATCGAGCCGCTCCGCCGCGCGTGCGAACCCGCCTTCCTTCACGACGACCCAGAAGTAGTGCAAATGTCGATAGTTGAGCATACGCCGCGCGTCCTCGCAGTTCCGGTGATGATCCGATACTTCGAAAAACCCGAAGTTTGATTTCGATTATCGCTGATTTTTTCGATTGCGAGAAACGACGATCATGGCGCGATACATCCAGTCAATCGAACCTTCCCTCGCTCATGGAATATCTACTCTCGCTCGCCGCCGATCCCGCCGTGTGGGCCGCACTCGTCACGCTGATCGTGATGGAAGTCGTGCTCGGCATCGACAATCTCGTCTTCATTTCGATACTCAGCAACAAACTGCCCGTCGCCCAGCGTGCGCGCACGCAGCGCATCGGCATCATGCTTGCGCTCGTGATGCGGCTCGCGCTGCTCGGCACGGTCGCATGGATCGCGCAACTGACCACGCCGGTGTTCTCCGTGTTTGATCATGCGTTCTCGTGGCGCGACCTCATCCTGCTCGCGGGCGGGCTGTTCCTCGTATGGAAGGCGACCAAGGAGATGCACCATCACGTCGGAAAGAACCACGACGAGGCCGCCGGTGTCGCGTCGAGTCTCGGCAGCATCACGGCGTGGTCGGCGATCGGCCAGATCCTGCTGCTCGATCTCGTGTTTTCCGTCGACAGCATCATTACGGCGGTCGGGATGACCGAGCATCTGCCGATCATGTTCATCGCCGTCATTTTCGCGGTCGCGACGATGCTGTTCGCCGCTCAACCGCTGTCGCGCTTCATCGAGCGCAATCCGACGGTCGTGACGCTCGCGCTTTCGTTCCTGCTCGTGATCGCGATGACGCTGATCGCCGAAGGTTTCGGAACGCACGTGCCGAAGGGATACATCTATGCGGCGATGGGCTTCGCGGGATTCGTCGAAGGCCTGAATCTGCTTGCGCGGCGCGTGAAGGGCAAGCGGGACGCGAATGTGCAGACGGAAAACCGCGCGCGTCTGGATGGCGTGTCCGGATGACCTTCGAACGGCGCGCGGCGCTTATCCACAGCTTTGGTGCACAAGGCTGTGGACAAACAGGGGAGCCGCGCGCTATCAGCCTGATGCGACTGAAGAAATTCGCAGCGCTGTGCGATGAAACGAACATTCGCGCGGCTTGCACCCGACTGTGCGCCGGCTCGCAGTTCACGCACGCTCAATCGGGAATTCCGCTTGCTTCTCGCACGGCAAGTGACTACGTTATGCGATAGCGAACGCCTGATTTCTTTCGGTTCCCGAAATATCCACCGATGAAATTGCGCTTCGCGCACCGCGATCAATCGTCGGCAGAAAAGAAACGACACGACAAGAAGAACGGTCGCCCGATTGATCAGACGCCTCGGAATGCAGGCCACAGGAGGGACGAATGAGCCCGCATTGGGAGATCGGCACGGCGAGCGTCGGGTTCGAACCCATCGCGCCGCAAGCGCTCGCATCCGTCGCGCGCATCGATCCATATATCGTGTGGGCCAACGCAACGCATTATCGCGACCTCGGCGGCACGCCGCGCGGCCGTGTGCCGATCGCCATCGAGATGAAGCAGGGCGGCGATACCGCGCAGCAATTCGCGCAGACCATCGAGCGCAACGGCTGGCAGGAGTGGATCTGGATGTCGGCGCTCTATCGCGATCCGCCCGCCGCGCTGGAGGCGACGCGCTTCTGCTCCGCTCACGTGACGCGCGAGTTCTACGCGCATCTGAACACCGACCTCGCGGGCAAATTCGAACGCTTCACGGAAGCGCTGGTGATCACGTCGCACGTCGATGCGGCCGTGGAGCGGATAGCAGCAGGACATGCGCCCGTGCGCGAAGGACTGGCCAACGCGATCGTCGGCGTATGCGATGAAGATATCGCGTTCACGCACGCGCGTTTCTCCGAGGACGCCACCGGCACGCGCACGCGCTTTCAATGCTTCTGGAATCAGAACGACGCGGCCGAACCGGCAGCCGGTCTCGGCTACGGAAGCGAGCTGCTCAAACATCAGATGGACGCGATGCTGAACGATGCGCGTCTACATGCCGAAACGGCGCAGACGGCCGGCGGCGCACGCGTCTACGGCTTCGCGCATGACGGGCCGGCCGCCGCCGAGCTTGCGGGCCGCTATCCTTCGCGCGCGTTGCGGCGCGCCGCTTCCGCAGACGACGACGGCAGTCACGATGCGCCCCTGCCGATGATCGGCGTGAAGCTCAAGCGACGCTGCCGCACGATGCGCGACGCGTTCGGTCCCTGCCCCGATGCCGAAGTGCTCGACGCCGTCCGCTACGTCGTGCAGCGCGCGCAGGACATCGGCGGGGCGGGCTGTCATGCGCTCGTCAGCCTGAACGCCGGCCATGTGGCGTGGCAGCAGGACGGCAGTTCGCTCATCGAAAGCGCGCTCGACGAATTGATGGACACCGGCGCGTGCTCCGTCGTGCTTCCATCGGGCAACGTCGATCTGTCGCACTGCCGCGGGGCGCTGACGATTGCGGATCGCGCCGAGTCGGCATTGCGCTGGCCCGTGCGCGCGCATTCCGCATCGCCGAGTCTCGCGGAAATCTGGTGTTCGAGCGATGCCGGCGCGCCCGCCGTCGATGTGCAGATCGTGCCGCCCGAGGGCATCGCGAGCGCGTGGCTCACGCTCGGCGATATCGGCACATACACGCGCGGCGGCGATGCGATCTGCACCGTCGTGCACCTCGGCCGGGGCGCGCGCGGGGCAGGACACATGATCCTCGTCGCGCTCGCGCCGACCGCCGCACGCAGCGGCATGCGCCGCGCGGAGGCGGGCGAGTGGCTGATTCGCCTGAGGAACAACGCGCCCGCGACGGTCACCGCCTATGCGTGGATGCAGTGCGACGAATCGTTCGACGAGACGCCGCTCGTCGTTCCGTCGCATTCGCGCGATGACGGCAAGTAGCGCTCAACCGCGCGAATGGAGCGCGATGATCTCCTGAAGATCGAGGTCGTGCTCCAGCGAGTGCAGAAGCTCGTCGTGAATCTCGCCCGCACGATGCATGCGCAGCAGTTCCGCGCGCCCGGCCGCGATCGCGGCGAGCACGACGTCGTAATGCGCGTGGCGCGCATCGGTCGGAAATTCCTCCATGTCCTCGAAACGCCTCGTGAGCCCCGCGCGATACGAGTATTGCTCCAGGAGACGCGGATGGATCACATTGCCGTCCGCGTCGTGCACGAGCGGCTGAATCGCGGTCAGTTGCGCGGACTCCAGACGCGCCCATGCCTGCGGCTCGGTGAGATGTCGCGATGAGCGCTCGTGGCCGCGCGTCAGCGAAAGCAGGGCGATGAGCGGGCCGATCGTCGCGCCCTGCAACAGCACCGTGACGAGGATCACCGCGAAGCCGGCGAACAGAATGAGATCGCGGCCGGGCATCGTTTCGGGCAAGGAGAGCGCAACCGCGAGCGTCACCACGCCGCGCATGCCGGCCCAGCTCACGACGGTGGCCGCGCGCCAGTCGGGAACGGCGGCGCCGGCTTCGGGGCCGTTCCCGCGCTTGCGTCCGCCGACGGTCCACGCGATCCATTTCACCGCCTCGGCGCCGAACACCCACACGAAGCGCGACAGGATCACGACGGTGATCACCGCGGCAGTCGCGGGCCCGAGCAGCGAGAACGCATCGCCGACGCCGCCGAGCCGCACCGCGATGCCCCGCAGCGACAAGCCGATCAGCACGAATACGAGCGCCTCCAGCACGAACACGACGACCTGCCAGAAAGCGGTGCCGCGCATGCGCTGCGCCGCCGTGAACACTTCGTGCTGATGCCAGCCGACGACCATGCCGCACGTGACCGTCGCGATGACGCTCGACACGCCCAGTTCTTCGCCCGCGATATAGCTGACCCACGACGTCAACATCGACGTGGTGATGACGAGGTAATCGTCCTCCAGCGCGCGCATGATTTTGACGGCGATGAAGCCCGCGACGATCCCGACCACGACGCCGCCGATCGCCAGTCCCGCGAAGCTCGCGACGGCGCGCGGCGCGCTGAACACGCCGCTCATCGCGGCGACGAGCGCGAAGCGGAACAACACGAGGCCCGCCGCATCGTTGAGCAGGCTTTCGCCTTCGAGCAGGACCATCAGACGACGCGGCAGCGCGACGCGTTCGAGCACGGCCTTGGCGGCGACGGCGTCGGGCGGCGAGACGACCGCGCCGAGCGCGAAACACGCGGCCCACGGCAGTTCGGGCACGACGAGATGCACCGCGATGCCGACGACGAGCGTCGTGAACGCCACCGCGCCGATCGCGAGCAGCAGGATGCCGCTCAGATTGCGCTTGAAGTCGTCCCACACGAAAAAGTACGCGCCGTACATCAGAAGCGGCGGCAGGAACACGATGAGCACGAGCTCCGGGTCCAGCTCGATATGCGGCAGGCCCGGCACGAACGCCATCGCGACGCCGCCGACAAGCAATGCAGCCGCGGGCGGCAAGCGCAAGCGCTTGGCGAGCACTTCGAGCGCGATGATCGCGATCAGCGAGACGAGCACCAGATTGAATGCCGTGGCGGCGTGCATGAATTGTCCTCGGGTTGTGCGGTGAGTTCTTGCGCTGAAATGCGCGGCGGCCCACGCAGACGCCACGCATCGCGCTGCTACGATCGACGCGGGGCCGGGCCGCAAGCCGGGGTCATCGTATCTGAAAGGAAGGGAAAATGAGACGAAAGTCGTCAGGCGTGGCGGTGGCGGCGGTACTGGTGGGCGTCGCCGTGGCGGCCGTGCTTTATATCGCGAGCTTCGGCAGGTCTCGTCACGCCGATGCGCCCGTGCCGACGCCTTCCGCGCTCGCCGCACAGGACGGCGCGGCGAGCGCGGCGGGTTTCGGCAACGCGCCGAAACCACCCGAAACCGTGCAGGGCGATCGAACCGCTGCGCGCTGATACGCGGCGTCCAGTCTTTGTCGCAGGCATCGGAACCTGTCACGCGCGACAGGAATATGCCTTGCTCGCCGTCTGTCGATGCCAATAGAGGCACGTCGGGAGCATATCGCGATGGGACACCATCCAGAGCAGGTTCCAGCCGCCGCGCTGCCCGTCGACGGGCGCGGCATGATCGGCAACATGAAGACGGCGGCGCTCGTGTCGCTGTGCGGCGCGATCGACTTCATGTGCTTTCCCCGCATCGACTCGCCCACGCTCTTCGCCGGCCTGCTCGATAGCGAACGCGGCGGCGCTTTTTCGATCACGCCGCGCACGCCTCATGCGAACCGCCGCGCCAACGTCAAGCAGATGTATCTGCCCGAAACGAATGTGCTCCTCACGCGTTTCATGACCGACGAAGGCGTGTGCGAACTGCTCGATCTCATGCCGGTCGCATCGAACGCAGCCCGCGCCGGTGACGTGCCCAACTGCGTGCTGCGCATCGTGCGGCTCGTGTACGGGCGCATGACGCTCGACGTGCGCTGCGATCCGCGATTCGACTACGCGCGCGCGACGCACACGGCGCAGGCGGTGGAGAAGGGCGTCGATTTCATCGGCGCGGATGGCTCGCCGCCCGTGCGCCTGATCGCGAACGTGCCGCTCACGATCGACGGGCAGAGCGTCTGCGCGACGCTGGATTTCGAGGCGGGCGACTGCGCGTGCTTCGCGCTCGGCGAGGCGCACGGGCTCGCCGATATCGAAGCGAATCACGATGCGATCCTCTCCGACACCATCGATTACTGGAAGGCGTGGTCGTCGCGCTCGACGTATCGCGGGCGCTATCGCGAAGTCGTGCTGCGTTCGGCGCTGACGCTCAAGCTCCTGAGCTCGGAGGAATTCGGCACGATCGTCGCCGCGCCGACCTTCGGCCTGCCCGAGGCGCAGGACGGCTCGCGCCGCTGGGATTACCGCTTCACCTGGATACGCGACGCCGCGTTCTCCGTGTACGCATTGCTGCGCCTCGGCTACACCGGCGAGGCGGAACGCTTCATGAAATGGATCGCCGAGCGCAGCCGCGATTGCAGCCTGCACGGCCAGTTGCGCGTGATGTATTCCGTCGATGGCGCCGATGCGCTCGCGGAAACCGCATTGACGAGCCTCGCGGGCGACGTGCCGGGAAATGTCGTCGTCGGCAATGAGGCGCGCGACCAGATGCAGCTCGATGTCTACGGCGCGCTGCTCGATTCGGTCTACCTGTACAACAAGTACGGCGCGGCCATTTCCTACGATAGCTGGCGGCACGTGACGCGCACGGTCGATTATGTCGTCGAGCACTGGCGCGAGGCCGACAACGGCATCTGGGAGTTCCGCAACGGCACGCGCGCGCTCCTGCATTCGCGTCTGATGTGCTGGGTGACGCTGGACCGTGCGTTGCGCCTCGCCGAGAAGCGCTCGCTGCCCGCGCCGCTCGCGAACTGGTTCAAGACGCGTGACGAGATTCATCGCGACATCCACGAACAGTTCTGGAACGACGACATCAAGAGTTTCGTGCAGACGCCGGGCTCGGCCACGCTCGACGCGTCCGCGCTGATGATGCCGCTCGTGCGCTTCATCGGCCCGAAGGATCCGCGCTGGATCGGCACGCTCGATGCGATCGGTCGCGACTTGCGCGTCGATCCGCTGATTTTCCGCTATACGCGCGGCTCGACGCTCGACGGCCTGCCCGGCACGGAAGGCGGCTTTTCCGCCTGCTCGTTCTGGTATGCGGAGGCGCTCGCGCGCGCGGGGCGCGTGGACGAAGGGCGGCTCGTCTTCGAGAAGATGCTCGCGTATGCGAATCATGTCGGCCTCTTCTCGGAAGAAGTGGCGACGAGCGGCGAGGCGCTCGGCAATTTTCCGCAGGCGCTCACGCATCTCGCGCTCATCAGCGCGGCGTACCAGCTCGACCGGAATCTCGACCGCGTGCATGTGCCCTGGACCTGACCGATCTGCGTGTATCCTTTCAGCTCACTCTGAGCATGAACGGAGGACAGTCGGATGAACGGCAAGACGGTCATGGCGTGCATCGACGCGGCGCATGCGTCGCTCAAGGAACATGCCGACGAAATCGCATCGCTCGATCAGGCGATCGGCGACGGCGATCACATCATCAACCTGCTGCGCGGCATGGATGCGCTCGCCGCCATGCGCGCGCAGATCGAAGCCGAAGCCTTCGCGCCCGCGCTCAAGCTCGCGGCGACGAAAGTGCTGTCGACGGTCGGCGGCTCGTCCGGCCCGCTCTTCTTTTCGATGCTGACGGGCATGGCGAAAACATCCACCGACGATGCCGGCGTCCCCGGTTTCGCGCGCGCGTTCGCGGCGGGCGTCGAAGCCGTCGGTCAACGTGGCAAGACGGGCACCGGCAGCAAGACGATGATGGACGTGCTGATTCCCGTCGCCGAACGCTTCACCGCAATGACCGATGCGCTCGCTTCGAAGCAGGACGTGCTGGAAGAACTGCCGCGCATCGCGGAAGAAAACATGCTTGCGACGCGCGATATGCTCGCCACGAAAGGGCGCGCGTCGTTTCTCGGCGAGCGCTCGCGCGGTCATATCGATCCGGGCGCGCGATCGAGCCAGCTCATGATCGAAGCCGTCTGCGCGCGGCTTGCGCAAGGCGATGCCTGAACACAAAAAGGAGCAGGGGACATGAAGAAATTCATCAATCGCGTCGATGACTATCTGAGCGAAAGCCTCGCGGGTTTCGCCGCGGCGCACGCGGACCTCGTGACGGTCAGCTTCGATCCGCTCTACATCGTGCGCAAGGCGCCGAAGCCGGGCAAGGTCGCGATCGTCTCGGGCGGCGGATCGGGTCATGAGCCGTTGCATGGCGGCTTCGTCGGGCACGGCATGCTCGATGCCGCGTGCCCCGGACAGGTCTTTACATCGCCCACGCCCGACCAGATGATGGCCGCGGCCCAGGCAGCGGACACGGGCGCGGGCGTGCTGTTCATCGTGAAGAATTATTCAGGCGACCTGATGAACTTCGAGATGGCGTCAGAGTTGTGCGAGATGCCGAACGCGTCGGTGCTCGTCAACGATGATGTCGCCGTCGAGAACTCCAGCTTCACCACAGGACGGCGCGGCGTCGCGGGCACGGTGATCGTCGAGAAGCTCGTCGGCAGCTTCGCCGAAACAGGCGCCGATCTCCAGGCCTGCCGGACGTTCGGCGAGCGCGTGACGGCGCGGATCGCGTCGATGGGCGTGGCGTTTTCGAGTTGCACGGTGCCCGCCGCGGGCCGGCCGACCTTCACGCTCGGCGACGATGAAATCGAGATCGGCGTGGGCATTCATGGCGAGCCGGGACGCAGACGCGCGAAGTTCGAGACGGCGAACGCGATCGCGGATGAACTGCTCGCGTCGATCGTCGATGACCTGAAGCCCGCGGCGGATGCGCCTTTGCTTCTGCTCGTCAATGGGCTGGGCGGTACGCCGTTGTCGGAACTCTATCTGCTCTATAACTCGGCGCGCGCGTGGCTCGATGGGCGCGGGTTGAGCGTGGCGCGCTCTCACGTGGGCGCGCTGACGACATCGCTGGAAATGGCGGGAGCGTCGATCACACTCTGCGCGCTCGATGACGAGATGATGAAACATTGGGACAGTCCGGTGCATACGGCGGGATTGCGTTGGGGCATGTGAGCATCGATAGCGTGGCGTGGTCATCGGACATCGTAATAAAAGGAGTTCGCGCGACGGGAAGGGTATATAGTGAGGAGGCCGGTCTCACTAGGTGGACCGGTCTCTCAGAGGTAGTCATGCGATTAGATATAAAGAAAGCAGTCCCTCTCGCGGCAAATGAGAGTGCTTATAACCGGGAGCGTCAGGCCCGGCTTCTGACGCTCAAAACCGAAGACGCGAACCGGGCGGACCAGAGGCGCATCAGCTATGCGCTCATCGACTCCACCGCAAGCAAGTGGCGATTTCCGCCAACGCCATGAAAGGCCGAGGCTGACTATGGCGCTTCATTTTCCGAATCCGAGCCGAAGCTACGATGCCGCCAGGCATTGCGTGTTTTTCTGGGGTTACGACGAGTCGCGGGAGATCACGTTCGAGGTCGGCGGCGCAACGCTCAAAGGTTTGCAACCGGCGCTCGGGTCCGATGAACGGTCGTTTCTCTTCGCATTCGACGAATGCCGCGAAAAGCTGCTTGAAATCGCGCAAAAGCGATACGTTCGTGGCCCGCAGAATCGATATGCGATCTGATGAGGCTTCGGTCCTGTCTGGCCGCTGACGACGGCTGTGCAGACCGATCAAGGTATTGTCTTTCATGCAGCGAGTGATCGAGTATCGCGGGTTCGAGATTCACGTCGAACTGACGCCGGCCGATGAAGAAACGTTCAACGTGATTTTTCAGATCAAAGGCGGCACCAACCTCGGCGTACTGGGCGCGCGAGGAGGCCGCATACCGCTGCGCAACGGGCCGTTCACGGAACGATGGGCTTACCTGGTTGCCGAGATTGCCGGACAAGCCGCGATCGACGTGTTGCTCGGGCCGGATGAGTGATTTCGTTTTTCTCTGTTATTGGCTTGGAGTGCTAACTTAGGAACCCTTATCATAAATTCAAAAGTTCGATAATTAGGGTTATGTAAAATCATCAACGCGCTGATCGGTCATCCATAACTTCCAAGGGACACCCACATCCGACTGCCGAGAAAGCGCCCCAAAAACCCCCGATCAAAAAATTTCGCCCAAAAACCCCCACAACGCGAAAGTTTCCCCTATAATTCGCGGCTTCCGTAGGCTCGTAGCTCAGCTGGTTAGAGCACCACCTTGACATGGTGGGGGTCGTTGGTTCGAGTCCAATCGAGCCTACCAGCGACATTCAAACGCACCACGGCGATCCCTATCGCCGTGGTGCGTTTTCATTTCCGCGACCGCAATTCAGCGGCGCATCAGTCCCAGCAATTGCGGAACGCCACCGCGACGATCACCGGTACGGTAAGCACGAGCGGAATGGCGAAATACGGGATCTCGAGATGGACGATCCACGTATAGATCAGCCACGCGACACCCAGCGCCAGCGTGGCGATGCCGATGAGCGCCGTCAGCACATTGAGCGTGCGAGGCGACATCGGCTTGCGGGAGGTTTCTTTGCCCGAGGGAGTATCCATGGCGGCGGGCGCATTCGAGCGCGAGAGAAGTACATCTCGATTTTATACCGCCCTGCCCGCCGCCGTAGATCGTTCTCCGGCTTTCAAACCGGCTTCAGATATGGAAGAGCTGCGCCACCAGCGCCGCGCCCAGGAACGTCCCGGCATTCGCGACGAACGACACCAGCACGATGCGCCAGCCGAGCCTTCTGAACGCCGGAATGTCCTTCGCGATCGACAATCCCGCGAAAGTAAGCATCGGCGTCGTCACGCCGAGGAAGTCGTTCTGCGCGCTCGCCGTCGCGATCTGCGCGCCCCACGGGCACCACGGCGATGTCAGGAACATCGCGACGATCGACACCCAGCACACAGCCGGAATCTTGCGCCCGGTCGCCCGCGCGATCGCGTCGCCGACGATCGTCGCGAGCACCATCACCGCCATGCCGGGCAAGCCTTGCAGCGGCGTCGTGCCGTGCGTGATCCAGTCGGCGACGAGCGCCATCAACGCGGTCGCGCCCCAGGCGAGCATCTTGCCGCCGTAGCCGAGATGAGGCGCCTCGGTCGGTACGTCGCCCAGTTTCGGCGCCGATGAAGCCGCGTCGCCCGTGCTCGACGCCTTTGTCTTGCGGCCGATGAGCGGCTCCAGCAGCCGATAGCCCCATATGGCCATCGGCAGCGAGATGAAGAGCGTGAAGTACGTGCCGATGGTCGTCGTGATCAGATTGCTCGCCGCCGCGAACGTCAGCACGGCTTTCGCCGTCTCCGGATCCTGCTGCGCGGCGATCGCGCCGGACGCCGCCGCCATCATGCTGCCCGAACCGACGCCCGAACCCATCGCGAGCGCGAGCGGATGAAAAATGTGCAGGCTCGCGACGAAGCCCGCGAAGATCGCGATGAACACCGCGCCGAACACCGTGCCCGTCAGATATTCGGCGAGCACGCCGCGCCCTTCGGCGGAATCCATGCCGTATTTTTCGCCGATGATCGCGAGACTCGGTTCGCGCCCGACCGAAAACGTCGCGCCGATCGCCTCGCGCTTGATGCCGAGCAGAAGCGCGAGCGGCAAGCCGAGCAGGATCGTCCCGACGAAGTGGCCGAGTTCCTGAAACGCGAGCGCCCAGCCCGCCGCGGCGAGCTTCGGCAATGCGCTGCCGACCAGAAGGCCGAGCTTCGCGACGAACAGCAGGAGCGCGGGCTGCAAAATCGCGGCGGCGCAGAACTGGCTGCGCACGTCGAGCCGCGCCGGGCTTTTCCAGCGCTCGGAGACGAGACCGAGCGCGGCGCCGAGCAACAGCGCCCAGATCATCGGGAGCAGAATGACCTTGCCCGGGCCGATCCTGAACGTGAACGACCCGATGAACTCCGCGATCAACAGAATGACCGCCGCATAGAAAAAGAGCTTCGCGGTTCTGAGGCCGCTTCCTTCCGCGCGATCCGCGCTCAACGTGCTTTGCATTCCCTTCTCCCCTTGATTGCCCGGACGCCGCCGTCATGGCGACGTCCGGGCGTTTTTGATCATAGATAGCCGAACGTCGTGGCCGGATCCTTTGCCGTTTCGACCCACACGCTCTTGGTCTGCGTGTACTCGTAAAGCGCCTCGACGCCGCTGGATCGCCCGTAGCCGCTCAGACCATAACCGCCGAACGGCGACGCGACGTTGATCGTCTTGTAGCCGTTGACCCAGAACGTGCCCGCATCGACCTGGCTCGCCACGCGCAGCGAACGCGCGACATCGTTGGTCCATACCGCGCCCGCGAGACCGAAGTCGGTGTCGTTGGCGATCGCGACGGCTTGCTCTTCCGTGTCGAACGGAATCGCCGCGACCACGGGCCCGAAGATTTCCGTGCGCGCGACGTCCATGTCGTTGGTCACGCCGGCGAGCACGGTCGGCGCGACATAGTAGCCCGCATCCGAGCGCTCGGCGGTGCCGGCCGCGAGCGTCGCGCCATCGGCGATGCCCTTGCCGATCATCGACATCACGTGATCGTACTGCCTGCGATTATTGATCGGGCCGACTTCGGTCGCATCGTCGAGCGGCGCGCCGACTCTGATCTTTTTCGCGCCCGCGGCGACCATCGCGACGAATTCGTCGTAGACGGAACGCTGCACGAGCAAGCGCGAACCCGCGACGCAGCTTTGCCCCGCGCCCGCGAAAATCGCCGCCTGCGCGGTCAGCGCGGCGCGCTTGAGATCGGCATCGGCGAAGATGATATTCGCCGACTTGCCGCCCAATTCCAGCACGCAAGGCAGCACGCGTTTCGCCGCGCTTTCGGCGATGCGCGCGCCCGTCGCCGGCGAGCCGACGAACACGACTTTCTTCACCGCCTTGTGCGCGATCGCCGCTTGCGCGACCGTCTGCCCGAGTCCCGCGAGCACGTTGATGAGGCCCTTCGGCGCGCCGCCGCGCTCCGCCAGCAGGCCGATCACGATCGATGTGAAAGGCGTGAGCTCCGACGGCTTGAGCAGCACCGCGTTGCCCATAGAGATGGCGGGCGCGACCTGCCAGCCGCACGTGAAGACGGGCGCGTTCCACGGCGTGATCTGCAGCACGGTGCCCGCCGGCTCACGGCGCGTGTAGTTCAGATGCGAAGTCGGCACGGGGATGACGTCGCCATAGAACTTGTCGGCCCAGCCGCCGTAGTACTCGAACATCTCGGCGACCTTGCCGACTTCGCCGCGGCAATCGCGGATCGGCTTGCCCGAGCCAAGCGATTCCAGCCGCGCGATCTGTTCCGCTTCCTTGCGAATCTCGCGCGCGATCTCGAACATCACGCGGCCGCGCGCCGCATGGGTGAGCGCCCACCACTGCTTTTGCGCACGCGTGGCCGAGGCCGCCGCCTGCTCGACCACGGCCGCGCCGCCGTCCTTATACGCGAGACTCGGCTTGCCGGTAGCGGCGTCGTAAAGCTGAATGCTTTCGCCCGCGCCTTCGACCAGTTCGCCACCGACATACGAGCCGATCGTCTTCGCGTCCGGAAAGAAATGTTTGAATGCCGCGAGAAGCTGTTCTGCTGCGTCGTATTCCATTTTTTTCTGTTCCCCTTACTTCGATTCGATGAACTGCACGATGCGATTGAAATCCTCCGCGTCGCCGATGCTCGCCTCGCTCGCCGCCCACAGGCGCCCCGCTTCCTTCGCGATCGGCGCATTCTCGTGGACGCCATCGAGCAAGGCCATCGCGAGGCGCACGTCCTTGCGCATGAGTTTCATCGTGAAACCGGAGTCGAACTTGTCGTTGAAGATCCACGTCGGATAGTTGGTGAGCGTCGCGCTGTTGCGGCCCGAGCCGCCGTTGAGCGCCTCGACGAGCTTTTCCGGATCGACGCCCGACGCTTTCGCCGCACGCACCGCCTCGCTCGCCGCGAGCAGATGCACGCCCGTCAGCATGTTGTTGATGATCTTCGTCACGTGACCCGCGCCGACCGGACCGACATGCACGCGCTTCGCGCTGATCACCGCGAGGATCGGTTCGACCGCAGCGACGTCCGCTTCCGAGCCGCCGAGGACCATCGTCATCGTGGCGGTCGCTGCGCCTTTCGGGCCGCCGCTCACGGGGCCATCGACGAAGCCGATCCCGCATTCCGCGAGCGCGGCCGCGACCTTCTTCGTGCTGTTTGGATCGGCGGTGGTCGTATCGACGACGATCAGCCCGGCTTTCCCGTTCGATGCGACGCCGTCCCTCCCGAGCACGACTTCCTCGACGATCGCCGATGTCGGCAGCGACAGGATCAGCACGTCGGCTTCGCTCGCGATGGCCGCAATCGACGTGCGCGCCTCGATGCCGTCCGGTTGCAGCGCCTCCGCCACGCCTTGCGCGGCATCGAAACCCAGCACGCGATACCCGCCGCGTCTGGCCGAGCGCGCCATGCCGCGCCCCATGTTTCCCAGACCAATCACACCTGCCGTCTTCATCAGCGAATTCTCCTTCTCATGCGCGCCGTGCTTCGGGCAGCCGGTCCGCGTTCCTGTCATCTTCGGTCGTGAAAGCCGTACAATCAATCAACGCCAATATTGGAAGTGTTCTGATTTTTAGAACACTCGATTCCGATGACCGATAACCTCACCGACAGCCGCATCGTCTATTTCTTCGAGGCCGTGCGCTGCGGGACCATCCGCGCGGCGGCCGACTATCTCAACGTCGCGCCATCGGCGGTCAGCCGGCAAATCGGCCTGCTGGAAAAGGAACTGGACGCGGCGCTCGTCGAACGGCACGCGCGCGGCGTGAAGACGACCGAAGCCGGGCAATGCGTGATCGAATACTTTCGCGAGCAGCTCGCGCATCGCGACGATCTGCTCTCGCGTCTTCAGGCGTTGCGAGGATTGCGCACGGGCCAGGTGAATATCGTGCTTGGCGAAGGCTTCGTATCCGATCTTCTGTCGGGGCCGATGCAGCAGTTCTGCAAGCAATACACGGGCATCAAGGTGAACCTCGATCTCGGCGGCACCAACGATGTGATCCGCAAGATATCCGAGGACGAAGGCGAGATCGGCCTCGTCTATAACCCGCCGCAGGAGCCGAAGCTCGTATCGCGCGCGATCAAGCGACAGCCGATGATGGCGATCGTCGGCCCGAACTTTCCGCGCAAGGAACGCAAGTCGATGAGCGTGCAGGAACTCGCGCAGCATCCGCTCGCGGTGACGCATGCGTCGTACGGCACGCGGCAGATGCTGCAGGCTGTCGAGTATGCGGAGAAGCTGAAGCTCGATCCGGTCGTGACGACGAACTCCATCGCCATTCTGAAGCAGTTCGTCAAGTCGGGGCTCGGCATCACCGTGCTGCCCGCGTTCGCCGTGACTAGCGAGATGGAAGCCGGCGATCTCTTCGCCATCGACATCACACATCCGATTCTCGCCGATGCCGAAGCCCATCTCGTCACGCGCGCCGGACGCAGGCTATCGGTTGCATCGAACCGGATGCTGCAACTCATGACCGCGCAGATGCGGGCGTTTCGCTAGTCCGTTAGCATCGTGATCGTGCAGTCAAACGAGGAGGACACGGCATGATCGACGATACCGACAAGAAGCACCTGATCCGCTGCATCGAACTGGCGCAGGAGGCGCTCGACAATGGCGACGAGCCCTTCGGCTCGATGCTCGTCGCAAGTAACGGGCGCGTGCTTTTCGAAGACCGCAATCGCGTGAGCGGCGGCGATCAGACGCGGCATCCGGAATTCGAAATTGCGAAATGGGCGGCGCAGAACGTGCCGGAAGCCGAACGCAAGGACGCGGTCGTGTACACGTCCGGCGAGCATTGCCCGATGTGCGCGGCGGCCCATGCGTGGGTCGGGCTGGGGCGCATCGTCTATGCGGCATCGACAGAACAGTTCACGCGCTGGCGTGCCGAACTCGGCGCGAAGCCGGGGCGCGTGCGTGCGCTGGCGATTCAGGAAGTTATCGAAGATACCGTCGTCGATGGTCCCGTCGATGAATTCGCCGAACGCATCAAGGCGCTTCACGTGGCGCATTATCGAAAGGCCGGTGCTCAGCAGTAGATCGTCATGGGTATGCCCGCCGCATCGGTTTGAATCTCTTCGGGCAGATGGAATGCTTTTCCCGATGCGATGCGGCGCGCGCTCCATAGCGCGGCGAATGCGTCGAGCACGTCGTCTCGCGAAGCCTGCGTAGCATTGCGCGCGGCGAGCGCCGTGTCGACTGCGCTGCCGAAGCATTGCACGAGCAACGCGTGACGTAGCGCAAATCCCGGCGCGTGCGCCTTGCTTTCATGTAGACCGTGCGCCGGGCCGCCCTGCTCCAATCGCAAGTGCATGAAGCTCAGTTCGGGATGCACTTCGAATACGCGCGCCGCTGCGCCCGCACGCGTGCGCAGCACGTCATCGACTTCAGCGATCTTGTCGCGAATATGGAAGGCTTGAATGGAAATTCGCTTTCCCGATGCGGCGTGGTTGATGTCGCATGCTTCGCGATAGTTCGATGCCGCCAGTGCTGCGCGTGTCGGTGGAGAAAAAACCGAGCTTCCGCGAGGACGCCCGAGCAGCTTGCGGGCGAGCGTGTCGCATGCGCGGGCGCCATTCGCGGCCAGTCCAATTGGGATATCGACGGCCACGACAGCATGCGCCCGCTCCCATTCGAGCAGGTCTTCGAAGTGGCCGACAACGCTCGTCGTGATGACCCCGCTACGTCCGCATTGCCTTGCGACGAACCAGCCCGCCTTGCAGCCATCGACGCCCAATAGATCGGCATCTGTATCGAGCTTATTGTTCATGCGGCAATCGTATCAACTATCGCGGATGCTCACGCCGCGCGCACGCGCTCCACTTCCGTGCCGGGCACGTCGTCGCGTTCGCTGCACAGCGTGAAGTCGAAATCGATGAGCGCGAAACGTCCTTCCACACCGTACGGCTTGCCTTCGGCCCCTTCGGCTTTTTTCACTTCGGGCACAAGTCCGTCGCGCGTCGCGAATGCGAAGTCGTCCCACAGATACGGGTCGCCCTCGATATTGATCTGCGTCGTCAGCTTGCGATAGCCCGGCGCCGACACGAAGAAGTGAATATGCGCCGGACGATGACCGTGCCGGCCGAGCTGATCGAGCAATTGCTGTGTCTTGCCGCCGGGCGGCACGCTATAGCCGACCGGCACCACGCTCGTGAACGCGTATTGGCCGTCTGCATCGGTGCGAATCGAGCGGCGCAGGTTGAAGGCGGACTGCGACTTGTCGAAGTACGAGTAATTGCCGAGATGATTCGCGTGCCACACTTCGACCAATGCATTCGCGAGCGGCGCGCCGTCCTTCGTCAATACACGGCCACGCATCACGAGCGTTTCGCCGAGGCTCGTGCCATCGTCGAGTCGCGCATGTCCGAGCGATTCCGGCGCGCCCGACACATAGAGCGGCCCTTCGATGGTTCGCGGCGTGCCGCCTTCGAGACCTGCCCTCGCTTCCTTTTCGTCGAGACGCGCATCGAGAAAATGCTCGAAGCCGAGGCCCGCGGCGATCAGGCCGAACTCGCCGCTCTGTCCCGTTTCGCCGAGATAGTTCAGCGCGGCCCAGAACTCGCCCGGGGTGACGTCGAGGTCTTCGATCGTGTAGAAAAGATCGCGCACGATGCGGTTCACGATGGCTTTCGTGCGTGCATTGCCTTCGTTCGTGGCGCTGTCGTTGATTTTTTTCAGCAGCGCGTCGATGGTTGCCCTGTTCATTTTCGATGTCTCCGAGAGTCGGTATGTGTGGGGGTGCTTCGATGATCGATGCATTGCGATAGACGCACTCAACGAAATTAAACGACACCGATATATCGGTCAAATCAACCATATATGCCGACTCGCATCCATAAGATTGATCGATCGAACCAACACGCAAACGAAAAAAACCCGGCGGGGAATCATCCCAGCCGGGTCAACGCACGCCCTCGGAAATATTTAGAAGTTATGCCGTATGCCGACCGTCACGGACAGTTGCCGGTCGCTGTTCGAGTTGGGCAGATTGGGAATCTGCGCGTAATTCGCCGGCCCGCCCGTCGCGGGATCGATGCCGAGTCCCGCTCCCACCGCCTTCTGCATGATCGCGACACCATAGAGCGCGGTGCGCTTCGAAAGCGAGTAATTCGCACCGAGGTTCACCTGATGAAAACGCGTCGATGAACTGCCGTCGGGTTTCGCATTGTTATAGATGTAGGCGAGACCCAGTTGCAGGAATGGCGTGGCCGCGTAAGTCAGATTCACTTCGCCGATATCGAATGCGATGTCACGGCCTTGCGGATTCGCGCTATCCGCGAAGAACTGGCTATGCTCCAGGCGGGTATGCGTATAGGTCAGCGCGATGGTCGCAGGCCCGATCGCATAAGATGCGCCCGCGCCATACGCTTTGAGCGCTTCGGCATTCTGCAACTGGCAATAGAGCGCCGACGGATTCGAGCAGGCGAAATCACCGATATAACCGTTCGTGCCGCCCAAAGCCGCATCGAGCGGATTACGCAGGTTCAGATAGCCCGCGCTGATGGAAACGGGCAAACGCGTATAAGCCGCAGCGACGGAATAGCCGCGCCGTTGCGCGAAATCGCCGGCTACACCGCCGAGGCTATACGTGCCGCCCAACGAGAAACCGTTCCAGTCCGGGCTCGTGTACTTGATCGCGTTGTTGAAGTTGAACGCTTCGTTCAGGTTGTCGACGTCGCCGATATGCGAGCCATAGAGCGTCGCCCATGAATTGCTCGACACGTAAAGGCCGAGAAAATCCGAATACGAATCGTATTGGCGTCCGAGCGACAACGTGCCGAATTGCTCGTGCGCCAGCCCCACCCAGGCCTGACGGTTGAACAGCGCCCCGCCCTGCACCAGGCTTCCCGTTCCGGTATAGAAGCTGTTTTCCACGTTGAACTTCGCCTGCAGGCCGCCGCCCAGATCTTCCACCCCGAGCAAGCCGAAGCGCGAAGGCACGAGATTGCCGCCCGAGAATGCGAAGTTATGCCCCGAGCTGACGCTGCCGTCCGCGTTGGTGACTTGCTGATTGCTCGTGTAGGTCAGCCCGGCATCGACGGTGCCGTACAGCGTCACCGTGCTTTGCGCCGATGCGCTCGCGCACACGGCGAGCGCCGCCGTCGAAACGAGCTGCCGCGCGATTGTTTTAGTTGTCATGCGAGCGTCCTCACGCGTAGTTGATCAGCACCGACTTGGTTTCGGTGTACATGTCGATCACCGCGCGTCCGAGCTCACGCCCGAAACCCGATTGCTTGAAGCCGCCGAAAGGCATCGCGTTGTCGAGAAGCGAATGACAATTGACCCACACGGTGCCCGCCTTGATGCGCGGCACGAGCTTGTGAATCGCCGAGAGGTTGTTCGACCAGATGCTCGCGCCGAGTCCGTACGGCGTGTCGTTCGCTTTCGCGACCACGCTGTCGATATCGCTGAACGGCATCGCGACGAGCACCGGCCCGAAGATTTCCTCGCGCACGACCTTCATCGAATGATCCGTATCGACGAGCACGGTCGGCTTCACGAAGAAACCCGCGCCTTCCTTGCGCGCACCGCCCGCGATCGCACGCGCGCCTTCATCGCGTCCCGCTTCGATATAGCCCAGCACGCGATCCATCTGCCGCGCCGACACGAGCGGGCCGATCTGCGTCGATGCATCGAGGCCCGGACCCATCGGCAAGGATTGAGCGATAGCCGCGACGCGTTCCATCACGCGATCGAATACCTTATCGTGCACATAGACGCGCGAACCCGCGGTGCAGACTTGTCCGGAGTTGAAGAAGATCGCATTGGCGACGCCTTCGGCGGCCTTGTCGATATCGACATCGGGCAGCACGATCACCGGCGACTTGCCGCCGAGTTCGAGCGACATGCGCGTCATGTTATCGAGCGCCGCATGACCGATTGCCTTGCCGGTCGGCGTCGAACCGGTGAACGCGATCTTGTCGATGCCGGGATGCCGCGCGA
The DNA here is from genome assembly GCA_000648925.1 of Caballeronia jiangsuensis. Classification (GTDB taxonomy): domain Bacteria; phylum Pseudomonadota; class Gammaproteobacteria; order Burkholderiales; family Burkholderiaceae; genus Caballeronia; species Caballeronia jiangsuensis. The sequence goes on along the minus strand of JFHF01000015.1, from coordinate 65,261 downwards.
GCGCCGCGCCCGCCGTGCGGCCGAGGCCCGTGACGACGTTCACGACGCCCTTCTCGATGCCCGCCTCTTCGATCAGCATCGCGAGGCGCAATGCGGAAAGCGGCGTGTCTTCAGCGGGTTTCAGCACGACGGTGCAACCCGTCGCGAGCGCGGGCGCGAGCTTCCACGAAGCCATCAGCAGCGGAAAATTCCACGGAATGATCGCGCCGACGACACCCACCGCTTCTTTGCGCGTATAGCCGAAGAAATCGTTCGACGGGCTATACGGAATCGATGCTTCGATCGTATTGCCTTCGATCTTCGTCCCCCAGCCGGCCATATAGCGGAAGCATTGCGCGGCCATCGACACATCGAGACCTTGCGCCACCGTCACGGGCTTGCCGTTGTCGAGCGATTCGATTTCCGCGAGCTCGCGCGCATTCGCTTCGATCAGATCGGCGACGCGCAGCAAGAGGCGTTCGCGATCGGTCGGCTTCATGCGCGACCACGCGGAGTCGTCGAATGCGCGGCGCGCGGCGAGCACCGCACGATCCACATCGGCTTCGTCGGCGCTCGGTACGCGGGCGAGCAGTTCGCCATCGGCGGGATTGATCACGTCGAGTGTCGCGCCGCTTGCGCTTTCCACCCATGCGCCGTCGATCAACATTTTCTTTGCCGATGCGACGAACGCGCGCGTCGAATCGAGCATCGCGAGATGCTGGCTGTTATTCATCAAGGTGTCTCCTAGTAGTGTTCGGGGACGGCGTCGACGCCGTTCTCCTGCAATTCCTTCACGAGCTTCATGCGTGTGCGCGCGACATCGGTGAGCGCGGGACGACGATGCGCCGCGATTTCTTCCGCCGTATAGGGCTTGAACGATGCGGGCCGCGATTGCTCGTTCATCGTCGCGAGCAGCCAGTTCAGGACGTTCGCGAGCTCGGCATCGTTCAATGCGGAATTGGCCGCGCCCGGCACGCGCATCACGAACTGACGGCCCTGGGGCAACGAGACGAAGTGACCGAGCGAGTTGCGCAACGCGGGCACCTTGCCGGGGATGCCGGAGCCATCGGCGGTATGACATCCCATGCAATTGAGGACCCAGTCCTGACGCGCGCGCGGCGCGTCGTACTCCTGCGCCTGCGCCTGCGGTGCGGCCGCCATGAAGAGCGCGGGAAGCGCTGCAGCCACGAGGACCGCGCGCGGCTTCATAGCCCGAGGCCCTTCACAACCGCATCGCGACGCTGATGCACGGCGGTCTGATCGAGCGGCCCCGCGCGCCATGCCTTGACCTCGGCGACGTCGAAGGGCTTGGCCGAACCATGCTCCGCGTTCAGATCGAACACGACGTAGTTCAGCACGTCGGCGATCTCTTCATCGGAGAGCGATGCGAAGCTCGGCATCTTGAAGTTGTAGCTCTTCTCCTTGACCTTGATCGGACCGAACATGCCATAGAGCACGGTATGCCCTAATTGGGAACGGCCATCGGGCGATCCCGCATACTTGCCCGGATACTCGACGAGCGGCGGCGCGAGTCCGTCCATGCCCTTGCCGCCCGCCTGATGGCAGACGGCGCACTTGCCGTCGAATGTCGATTTGCCGCCGGGATAATGCACCGTTTGCGCGAATGCCTGAGGCGCAAGACTCATTGCACCGGCGGCGAGCGCCGCCATCAAAACACTTGCCGTCTTCATTGCGTTGCCGCTCCCAACAGTACCGATACCGAGCAGTGGTAATTCGAATTGCCGTTCGCCATGCACCAGTTGATATCGTTATTGAGCGACAGCTTGTAGAGCGGCTTCTCGCGTTCATTGCGATTGCAGAAGCAACGTCCGCAACTCGTCTTGCCGCAGCAGTCGTTGTAGGACACGATGTAGTCCGAGCCGTCGTGCGGATTGCGGCATGTGCCGATCCACGTGATCGGCGAGGGCGTCGTGCCCGGCGGGCAACTGCTCGACGTGCCGCCGCAGCAACTGCAAAGCCAGCCGTCGATCGCGCAATACTTCCAGTAGTCGCAGCTCGTCGGATCGTCGCTTGCCGATGCGCCCGGCTTCTTCGGCTCCGTCGCATACGCGGTCCGATCCACCGGCAGCAGCGGCACCATCGCCGAGCCGACCAGCACCTTGCCGAGCTTCGCCATCGCACTGCGCCGCGAGCTGCGCTGCGCGACGCCGCGCGCCTTATGTTCGAAGAATGAATCCAGCCATTTCATGGACGCTCACCTGTAGGAATGAATGATTTATTGGCGTCTTCAGGCGTGCTGCCCGACTTGACCTTCATGATCGTGATGCGCGTGATCGTCATGCTTGCCGTGCACGAACTCCTGCAGCGAAGCGACACCGCGTTCCTTCGCTTCGAACAGGCTTTCCAGATGCTCACGCGTATTCACGAGACCCTTCGCGCGGACCTTGCCTTCTTCGTCGAGCAACACGGCATAAGGCAGCTTGCCGATCTGATAGGAAAGGCCGAGTTCTTGCGACAGCACATACGGGTATTGCGAAAGACCGGTCTTGCGATAGAAGGCCGAATGCTCGTCGAATTCGCCATCGCTTGCGAGCACGATGTCCGTGTTGCCTTCGCGTGCCTGGATCGACGGCAGCAAGGGCAGCAGCTTCTTGCAGACCGGGCACGTCGGCGAGAGGAAGAACACCAGCGTGTTGCGCTTCGAGTTCGACAGGCCGCCGACCTTCACCGCGCGGCCGGCGATATCGCCGAGTTCGAACACCGGTGCGATGGCGCCGACTGCCGGACCCTTGTCGATCATGAGTGCGCCCGCGGGCATCATGCGTTCATAGAGAATGCCGACTTGGCGAACGAGTGCGAGACAGATCGCGCCGAGCGCGAGCAAAGCGGCCCACGACAGTGCGGCCGAAATCATCAGGGCGGTTTGCATCATGAATTCCTCAGAGAATCGAGCTTGGGAAGATTGACCAGCAGCACGTCGAGCGTGAACCACGCGGCGACGGCGAATAACGTGCAGGCGCCTGCGCTCAGGTAGTCGAAGCCGATGAGCGCGCGAGCAGTAGAAGGTACGAGCGCGACGGCTGCGAGCGCGGCCAGCATCAGGGCGCGCGATACATGCCACCAGCCGATGGACTTGGGCGCGCGTTCCGTGGCGCGTGCCGCGATGAAGCCCGAGCAGCCGCAATCGATATCGGTATGACCACGCAACACGTTGATCGCGAGCGCCGCGCCGAAGAGCGTGAACAACGCGATCAGCACGAGGGCGCTGACCGTGCGCGTATCGGCGAACAAGAGGCCGATTGCGCCCGCCGTTTCCAGCGCGGGAAACGCGAACGACAACGGCGTCAGCGCGAACGACGGCAGCAACGCGAACGCTTCGAGCGACGCGCGAAAACGCGCCGGCTCGCGCCACTTCGGCGCGGCGCTCGCGAGCGCGATGATCGTCGCGGACGCGATGCACACCATGAGAATGACGGGATCGATCATCGCGTCACCTCACGGAATGAGCAGCAGCGTCGACGTCGTGCCGAGCTGCTTTTCGACGTGCTGGCGCTTGCCGGTCGCCGCGTCGATCAGGACGAGATCGGAGGTCGGCGTAAGGCCGTAGAAGAGCGGCTTGTCGTCGGTGCTGACCTGAATCGAGAGCAGCGGGTCGATCTTCTGCTTCGCGAGATCCCAGCGCGCCACGCGCTTCTTGCTCTCGGTGTCGTAGACCCAGATCTCCGTGCCCGGATCCTTGTGCGAGCCGTCCGCGCCCTTGTGCATCGCGACGTAGAGGCGATGAGTGGCCGTGCTCAGCGCGGTCTGCTGCAAGCCGCCCGGACGCCAGCCTGCCTTGCGCTCCTGATCGCTCAGCAAGGACCACGATGTGCCGAACACAGGTGCGTCGCCCGAGAAGTCGGCCGTGCGCACATTGCCGTGGAAGGTCGTGAACACGTACTTGTTGCCATCGCGCACGGCGTTGACGAACGCGGGATCGTGATCGACATCGATGAACGCGTCGGAGAGCTTGCGGCTCGCTTCCTTGCCCGTGGCATCGAGCCTGACCGTGAGCGCCTTGCCGCTTTCGCACAGCGCCGAGAAGCGATCGTTGCCGGTCGGATACGCGAGCACGCAGCCATCGGTATCGATCTCGCCGAGCACCTTCTTCGCGGCCGTATCGATGACGGTTACGGAGGTCGACGGCGTGATGTTCGACACATACAGGCGGCTGCCGTCTTCCGAGAGATTCGTGAGGTAAGGCGTCGGCACGGTCTGACCATGCTTGGCCGGGATCACGATTTCACCGGTCACGTCGAGTGTCGTGTTATCGATGATCTCGACCACATCCGTGCGCGCGCCGTGACTGCCGCGCGCGAAGTACGTCGTCGCGACATAGCTCGTCTTGTGATCGGGCGAGATCGTGAAACCCGGAGCGAAGCCGGCGTCGATCTCGCCGACGAAGCGTTTCGTGTCGCCGTCGAACACATGAACCCGCGCGTCGGTCATGCTCGCAAACGAGACATCCGTCACGAACACGCGATGCGGGCTGTACGGCGGCACCTTCGCCACCGTCAGTTCTTCCGGCTTTTCGGCCGCGCCCGCGTGCGACTGACACGCAAGCAATCCATAGAATAAGGCCCCCATGGCGGTGGCCAGCCGTCTCAGCTTCATCTGTGCTCCTCCTTAGTTATCGTCGAATTGACTCTAAAGACGACAATAAAAAAGAGCACTTCGTAACCGGCAGCGCGTGCGTGCCGAAATGGAGCATTCGAAAGGGAGCCGACAGAGACGCGCTCAATGCGCGTGTTCAGGCCGCTTGCAAAGCCGGCTTCGGAAAGAGAAATGCCGATTGCAAACCGCGGCAATGCGGCCTGCAATCGGCATGGAGGGAATGCGTTAGTGCTGAATCAGCGAGTGCGCAGCGTTTGAGAGGGAAGTTCGCCGAACAGGCTTTTGTAATCGCTCGCGAAGTGGCCGAGGTTGGAAAAACCCCAGCGCATCGCGGCTTCGCGCACCGGAATTTCGTTTGGCGATGTCGTCGTCAGAAGCCGTCTCACTTGCGCAAGACGCACGGCGCGCAGATAACTCACCGGATTCATCTGCGTGACCGATTGAAAGCTGTTCTGAATGGTGCGCCGGCTCACGCGCAGTTTCTCGCACAGATCCAGCACCGAGATCGGCTGCTCGGGACGCGCAAGCACCAGTTCATGCGCGCGACGCACGACATCGGCGCGGCACGCATAAGTGAGCCGGTCCTCGCGCGTGGGCACATGAAACGTCAGCAGATCCAGAATGCTTTCCGTCACGGTGTGCGTGAATCGCTGCGCGCCATCGTCCGATGAAAACGGATCGGAGTGCGCGAGCACCGTCTCGACCGCCGCGATGATGCGCTTTCCCGCACGCGCGCCGGCTGCGCCAGGGATGCTCAGCACGTGCCGGTTGAGAATTTCGTCCTGGACATCGATGCCCGCCGCATCCGCTGCCGACGCGAGCAGACTCATATCGACGGCCACCCCGAGCATCGACATGTCGGGTGGCGAATGCAACAGGAATTCCTTGTTGCCGGGCGCGACGACGAGCGCGTTTTCGTCGACACGCACGCCCTGAAACGAAAATGGTGCGCCGCCGCCGAGCACGAGTCCGAACGTGACGAATCCCGCCGGCAGTTGCCCGCGTTGAACGATACGAACGTTCGCGGATTCCTGAAAGACCTGCACGCCCGCCACCGAAACCTGCTTGACCGTGCTGCGAAACGCGCCTTCGCCCACCTGGTCGTAACGCTGTTCCCAGCCCGTCAGCGCGTGCGCGTGGCGGTCGGCGTCCTCGAAGGTTTCATAGTTGGCGTACATCCCTCCTCCTGCTACTTGCGTCGGCATCGATGCGACTGCTTATAGGTTCTCGATTTTTTGGCGTCAAGCTTTCTAATTGTTCTCGTCTGTCGCTTGTTGCGCAATTCTGAGAATGCACGATTGAAAAACGGGCGCGCGCGTGCGTAGGCGCACGCGAGCTTCGCGCGTACTTCAGAGATTACTTTAGAACACGCGCCGGATGCCTGCGCGCACGGTGGATTGCGTGAACGGAAGTCTGCGCTCACCCGTCCGGCGCGGCAAATCAGTCAAAAGCGCATTCATCGATAAAGCCCGCTGATGCGGTTTCATATTTGCCGCACTGATAGCCGACGCCCTTTTCGGCGAATTTGACCTGGATATCTGTCACATCGACACTGCCTGCGAAACGAAGCCTTTCGAAAGCATCGACGCCTCCTCATTCCCCAAGCGAGCCCCTATGTCTTCCGTTCACTCCCAGGCTTCAGCGGACCGCCCCGCCGCAACGCAGGATCGCGCGCTCAGCCGGATCGTCGTCGCTTCCGTCGCCGGCAATGCGATGGAGTGGTACGACTTCTTCGTCTACGGCACGGCCGCCGCGCTCGTGTTCGGCCAGTTGTTCTTTCCCGCGAATGCGGACCCGCTCGTCGGAACGCTCGGCGCATTCGCCGCGTTCGCGATGGGGTTCGTCGCACGACCGCTCGGCGGCATCGTGTTCGGGCATATTGGCGATCGATATGGACGGCGCGCATCGCTCGTATGGACGCTGCTCATCATGGGCTTCGCGACCTTCGGCATCGGCTTGTTGCCCACTTATGATCGTGTAGGGCTATGGGCCCCTGCCGCGCTCGTCGCGCTTCGGCTGCTGCAAGGGGTCGCTTCGGGCGGCGAATGGGGCGGCGGCGTGTTGATGATCAGCGAGAGCGCACCGCCCGAAAAGCGCGGCTATTACGCGGCGTGGAGCCAGCTCGGCGTGGGCGGCGGCTTCGTGCTTTCATCGGGCGCGTTTCTCGCCGTACAGGCTTTGCCGCACGATCAGTTCATCTCATGGGGCTGGCGTCTGCCGTTTCTCGCGAGCATTCTGATCTTCGCGCTCGGCGTATATATCCGGCATAACCTGCCCGAGAGCCGCGACTTCGAAAACGCGGATCGTGCGGGCAAGACTTCTCACATGCCGGTTATCGAAGTCATCAGACGCCATCCGAAAGAAATCCTGATGGCGATGGGATTGCGTGTCGCCGAGAATGGCGGCGCCTATATCTTTCTCGCCTTCTCGCTCGTCTACGGCAAATATGCGGGCATCGACAATTGGACGATGCTTACCGGCGTGATGTTCGCGATGATCGTCGAAATGGCAGCGATGCTTCTGTGGGGCAAGCTCTCCGATCGCATCGGCCGCAAGCCGGTGTACATGATCGGCGCGGTGTCGCTGGCATTCATGGCGTTCCCTTTCTTCTGGCTGCTCAATACGCATTCGACGCCGTTGATCTGGCTCGCCCTCGTGCTCGGCACGGCGGTATGTCATGGCGCGATGATCGGCACGCTGCCTTCGCTTGTCGGCGAGCTCTTCAGTACCGAAGTGCGCTACTCGGGCGTCGCGCTCGGCCATGAGGTCGCTTCGATCTTCGCGGGCGGGCTTTCTCCGCTCATCGCCACGGCGCTGCTCGCGCGCTATCACGCGTATTGGCCGGTCTCCGTTTTCCTCATCGCGCTCGCACTCGTGACCGTCGTCACGTTGAAGTACACGCACGAGACGCGCGCCCGATAACCCGCGTCTTTCCTTCCGTTTCATTCGTTTGCCATTCGCGCGGCGCTTGCCCGCGCGAATGCCTGCGCACGCCCAGAGAACCGCATTCATCGGAGACACACGATGCATTCCCCAAACACCCCGAAGCCAAAAGGCAAGCGCCATACATACGAATGGTATGTCGTCGTGATCTGCATGCTGGCGTATGTTTTCTCGTTCATCGACCGTCAGGTGCTCGCGCTCATGATCGAGCCGATCAAGCGCGATCTGCATCTCACCGACACGCAATTCAGCCTTCTGCATGGCTTTGCGTTCTCGCTCTTCTACGCGGTGATGGGCATGCCGATTGCCTATCTCGCCGATCGTTTCGCGCGTCCGCGCATCATCGCGGCGGGCATCGCGCTGTGGAGCGTCGCAACGGCGACGTGCGGGCTCAGTCAAAGCTTCGTGCATATGTTCGCTTCGCGCATGAGCGTAGGCGTCGGCGAAGCCGCGCTCTCGCCGGGCACGTATTCGATGATCGCGGATTACTTTCCCAAGGAAAAGATAGGCCGCGCGATCGGCATTTATTCGCTCGGCTCGTTCATTGGCGGCGGCATCGCGTTTCTCGTCGGCGGTTATGTGATCGCGCTGCTCAAGCACGCGAGCGTGTTCACGTTGCCGCTCACCGGCGAATTGCGCGCGTGGCAGTTGACGTTCTTTATCGTCGGATTGCCCGGTCTCTTCGTCGCGTTCGTTTTCATGCTCACGGTGCGCGATCCGGCGCGCAAGGGGCTCGCGCAAGACGGCGCGGGCAACGTCAAACGCGTCGCAATGGGCGATGCGCTGCGTTTCATCGCGAGCCATCGCAAGACGTTCTTCTGTCATTACGTCGGCTTCTCGTTCTATGCGATGGGCCTCTATTGCCTGATGGGCTGGACGCCCGCTTTCTATATGCGCCGTTTCGGCCTCACGCCTGTAGAAACGGGTTATATGCTCGGCATCGTGATGCTGCTTGCCAACACGACGGGCGTGTTCTGCGGCGGCTGGCTCAATGACTGGCTGCTGCGCCGCGGCCGCAGCGATGCGCCCATGCGCGCGGCATGGATCGGCGCGGCCTGCATGCTGGTTCCGGCTATCGCATTCACGCAGACGACGAGCCTCAACGCGTCGCTCGCATGGCTCGTCGCGGCCATGTTCTTCGCGTCGTTCCCGCTACCGACCTCCGCCGCCGCCATGCAGGCGCTCGCGCCCAATCAGATGCGCGCGCAGATTTCAGCGATGTTCCTGCTCGTGTCGAATCTGATCGGACTGGGTCTCGGGACCACGCTCGTCGCGCTCATTACCGACAAGGTGTTCGGCTCGCCACTGGCGGTCGGCGATTCGATGGCCATCATCAACGCCGTGGCGATCGTGCTGGCCGTCGTGCTGCTCTACGTCGGATGCAGGCAGTATCGGGCGAGTCTCGATCGTGAAGCGCGCGAAGTTCGCGTCACCATCGCCGAAGGACAAGCGCCAGAGAAGATGCCGGCGGGCGCTGCGACGACGGCCTGAAGATATCCGCCGAATTGATGTGACCTGCACTTTTTAATCTATTTTGCTTATCCGACGAGGGACGTTACGCTCGATGCATCGTCCCCTCGACACACTGGAAAGGCAGCATCATGCAAGCTCAAACCTTCAAAGTTCGCGTCGACGCGTTGCGCGAAGAAGCTCACGGCGTGCGTTCGTTCAGCATCTCGCGCCTCGACGGCCAGCCCTTCGATGCCTACGAGCCCGGCGCGCATATCGATGTCACGAGTCCATCCGGCATCACGCGCCAGTACTCGCTGTGCGGCGATCCGGCTTGCCGCGATTCGCATGTCTTCGCGGTGAAGAAGGAGGAACAATCGCGCGGCGGCTCGCGTTCGTTGCATGACGAAGTCAGCATCGGCAGCGAGTTGTCGATCGGCGCGCCGCGCAATCTGTTCCGCCTCGAAGCAAGCGCGAGCGAGCATATCCTGATCGGCGCGGGCATCGGCATTACGCCTTTGCTTTCGATGGCGTATCGTCTCGTCGCTATCGGTGCGCCCTTCACGCTGCATTACTTCGCGCGCAGCGACACGCATGCGGCGTTCTTGCCGCTCCTCGCACGCGCGCCGTTCGACGGACATGTCAGGCTGCATTTCGGTGTCGAACGCGAAGTACTCGTTGATGAACTCGATGCCTGCATCGGCGACGTGGATAAAGATGCGCACGTCTATACCTGCGGCCCCGCGCCGTTCATGGATGTGGTGGTCGATACTGCGCAAAAGCGCTTGCCCGCCGGCGCCATTCATCTCGAACGCTTCAAGGCCGAGCCGCAAGCCGCGACGGATGAATCGCTCGATACCTTCGATGTTCAGCTCGCGAGCACAGGTCAAACCGTGCGCGTGGATGCCGCCACGTCCATCGTCGATGCGCTTGCTTCGATCGGCATCGAAGTCGATACGTCATGCGGCGAAGGCGTCTGCGGAACCTGCATGGTCGATGTCGTGAGCGGCGAGCCCGAGCATCGCGATCATTGTCTGAGCAAGGCGGAGCGCGCGAGCAACAGCGTGATCTGCTGCTGCGTGTCGCGCTCACGCTCGCCGGTTCTCGTGCTCGACCTCTGAACTCATAGCTTCTCGAAGCCCGCGAGGATGTCGGTCATCAGGCCGCGCATCCACGCGATGCCTTCGTCCTCGTGAAAGTGCTCGTGCCAGTGCATGGTCACGGCCGCCTTCGGCAATTGAACCGGCAACGCATAGATCTTGAACGCCTCGTTGCCATTGAGGATATGCGCGAGCCGCTCGGGCAATGTCGCGAATAGATCGGTGACCGCGAGCACGCCGGGAACGGCCACGAAATGCGGCAGCGCCAGCGCGATATTGCGCCCGACACCTTGCGCTCGCAATGCGTCGTCGAGCGCATGGTGACTATGTTCGAGCGATCGCACCTGCACATGCGACGCCGCGAGAAACTGATCGAGATTCAACGTCTCGCCTGCGGGCAAGCCTTCGCGCTTTCTCGTCATGCACACATAGGCTTCTTCGAAAAGCAGCGCGTGACGCGTGCGCGGCAAGAGCGATGGCAGATTGCCGATCGCAAAGTCGAGCCGGCTCGAACGCAATGCTTCCTCGATATCTTCCACAGGCAAAGGCTCGACTAACAGCTTCACGCGTGGCGCGGCCTCGTGCAGCGCCTGGCAGATCGCGGGCAAATACGCCATTTCTCCCGCGTCCGAAAGAGACAGACGAAACGTGCGACTGCTCGTGGATGCATCGAAACGCTCGGCGAAGCGCAAGGCTTCACGCACGGTATCGAGCGCACGTCCGACGATCTCGGCGAGTTCCAGCGCGACGGGCGTCGGCTGCATGCCCGCACGCGTGCGGATGAAGAGCGTGTCATCGAAAAGCGTGCGCAGACGGCCCAGCGAATAGCTCACCGCTGGCTGCGAGAGCGCGAGCCGTTCGCCGGCTTTGGTGAGGCTGCGTTCTTCCACGATCGCCTGAAAGACGCGCAACAAGTTGAGATCGACATGGTCGAGGGAATTCATCGGGAACTCTCAAGATATCGGCCGGATTTATCCAGCACCCGTTTTTTAATCGATTTGACGCATGATCTTCGCAAAGCGAGACTGATGTCAACGAGAGGATGTGCCGATCGTCATCGCCATCCTAGTTTTAGCCGATCAACCTCACCCCACATCGAACCGATGAGTACGCCGACAACCCAAATCATCGACACGAGCGCGCTCGGCCGCCGTGCCCAAGCCGACCGCATCGCGCCTTCGCTCTACTACGATCCGGATCTTTTCGAGGCCGAGCTCGAACGCATTTTCTATAAAACGTGGATCTGGGTCGCGCATGAAAGCGAATTGCCGAAACCCGGCGATTTCGTCACGACGACCATCGGCCGCCAGCCCGTGATCGTCGTGCGCGACAAGACCGGCGCGGTGCATGTGCTGCAAAACCGCTGCCGTCATCGCGGCGCAACCGTCTGTGAAGAGCACAAGGGCAACGCGAAGGGCTTCACGTGTCCATATCACAGCTGGTCTTATGCGCTCGACGGCACGCTGCGTGCCCTGCCCTACGGCGACGGCTATGAAGGCGTCTGCGAGAAAGGCGATCTGCCGCTCAAGAAATTGCGCGTCGGGATTTATCAGGGCTTGATCTTCGCGAGCTTCAATGAAGCTATCGAACCGCTCGAAGACTTTCTGGGCGGTGCAAAGCCCTGGATCGATCTTTTCATGAAGCAAGGCGCGGGTTATCCGATCAAGGCCAACGGCGAGCATAAGTTCAAGTTCAAGGGAAACTGGAAAATCCAGCTCGAGAACACGACTGATCTTTATCACTTCCCCGTCGTGCATAAATCGTGGATGAAGTCGATCGACGACGAAACCGCCGCGGCCATCACGAGTTTCATGACGAGCGAAGACGCGTTCTGCCGCTCGCTCGGCAACGGCCATAGCCTCGCCGTGCTAGTGCCCGAGATCGTCGATCTCGACAAGGATGACGGCGCCCCCTTGCCGGAGCGCTTCAACGATCTGGCCGCGACGCTGGCGGAGAAACATACGCCCGACGAAGTGCGCCGTATCGTGCGCTCGCTGATGGGCGTCGGCTTCAATCTGAATCTGTTTCCGAACCTCGCGCTGTCCATGGCGTTCTTTCGCGTGCTGCGGCCCATTTCCGCCGACGAAACGGAGATTCGCCACGTCGCACTCGCGATGGACGGCGGACCGGAAGAAGCGAATCGCGTGCGCCTGCGCATTCACGAACACTTCCAGGGTCCGTTCGGTTTCGGCAGCCCCGACGACGCCGAAGCATGGGAACGCGTGCAGCGCGGCTCGCACGCGGGCCCCGATGTGCCGATCCTCGTCAATCGCGGCTTGAACCGCGAAACGACCGCACCGAACGGAGAAAAGACCGCGCATGCCACCGACGAAACCGGCATGCGTGAAGCCTACAAACAATGGCGCGCAATGATGGAGCAGGCATGATGGATGATCGCAACGCACTCTTCTCTCAACGGACCTTCGCGCGCGCGATCGAATTCATCTGGCGTGAAGCCGAACTGCTGGATCGGCGCGACTATCGCGCGTGGCTCGATCTGTGGGACTCGCAAGGCTTCTATGTGGTGCCGATCGATCCGAACGCGACCGACTTCGCCGCCACCCTGAACTACGCCTACGACGACCAGCACATGCGCGAACTGCGCGTGCAGCGCATGACGTCGGGCTATTCGGCATCCGCATCCGACGCGGCCCGAACGGTGCGCACCGTATCGCGCTTCACGTTGTCGAGCGATAGCGCCGATGTCGTCGAAGTGAAGTCGTCGCAGGTCATCGTCGCGTACAAGCGCGGCGTGTCGACGATCTTCGCCGCCGATCTCACGCACAAGATCAGCATGGCGAGCGGTGAGCCGAAGCTCTTCGAAAAGGTGATTCGCCTGATCGATTCGACCGAAGCGCTGAGCGCGATCGGCTTCCTGCTTTGAGCGCGGCGCACGCATCGATGCATACGCGCCGATGCGTGCCTGCCCGTCGATCATGCGCGATGAGACAGGGGCAGCGCGAAGCGGCATTCGAGGCCGCCGCCTGCTGCGCGTTGCGCCCAGATACGGCCATCGTGCCGCGACACGATGCTCTTGCACAACGACAAGCCAATGCCATTGCCGCCCGCCTTCGACGAAGAAAAGCCGTCGAACAGGCGTTCGAGCGCATCGTCGGGCACGCCCGGTCCGTTGTCGATTACATGAAGTTCGGCCGCGTCACCGTTCATCGATGTGGCGAGCGTGACGATATCCTTCGACGATTTCGCGGCGCTCAATGCTTCGATGGCGTTGAACGCGAGATTGAGGATCACCTGACCGATGAGCACGCGTTCGCAACGTACCGGCAACGGCTCGCTCCATTGCTCGATCCTGAGCGTCACGCCCCCGTCTCGCGCGCGCAATTGAATGAAGTACGCGACATCCGCGAGTACGTCGCGAAGATCCGCCTGTGCTTCGACGGGCTCTCGCTTCACGATGAACTCGCGCACGCTCTTGATGATATGCGCCGCGTGCTCGGCCTGACGATCCGCTGCGCGCAAACCCCAGATCGCGCTATCGATGGAATCGGGCTGCGCGAGCCGCTGAATCGCGCCTTCGATGAAATTGCGCACGGCGGCAAGCGGCTGGCTCAATTCATGCGCGATTGCCGTCGCCATCTCGCCCATTGCGTTGTTTCGCCCCGCGTATTCGAGCATGCGCGCTTCGTTGCGGCGCGCTTCCTCTATCGAGACTTCATCGGTGATATCGCGGAAATGCACCAGCGTGCCGTCCTCGATATCGATTCGCCTGCACGTAATGCGCAGCCATCGTTTCGCGCCGTCGCGACGCGTGATCGCATAGCGTTGCGCGGGCGTCGATTGTTGCCGCGTTGCGCTGCGCAACTGCGCGATCAGCCGGTCTCGATCTTCTCTCGTGCAGTAGTCGAGCGCGACGCCCAGCGGTGCGTCGCTCGCGACACCCAGCACGCGCCGTCCCGATTCGCTGATGAAGCTCACCTTGCCGCGCGGCGAGAGCACCGCGACGCCCTCGCCCAGATCCTGCATGTACTCGCGCAGCCGCGTTTCATAGCGGCGCAGCTTCTGGCGCATCGCTTCTTCCGCGCTGATATCGCGAAACTGCACCATCACCACTGCGCGCCCGGCAAGCGGCACATAAGTCGCGATCGCCTCGGACAACATATCGACGCCCGCTCGCGAGCGATAACACCATTCATAACTTTGCGGACCTTCGGTGATCGAGCGGTCCATCGCATTCACCGCGATTTCACGACGATATCTGATGTCGTCGCGAGTCGTGTCGTGCGCCTTGAGCGGCAGCAGTTCCTCGACCGAAAAGCCGAGCGCGATACACGCCGCGCGATTCGCCCAGACGATCGCCTTCGTCTTCGCATCGTGAAGAAGCACGCATTGCGTCAATGCATCGAGCAGCCGGCGGAAATCGTCTTCGGCGGGAAAGTTCATGTCGAGGTGCGGGGAAAAGACAGTACCAGCACAAACCATAGCATCGGCGCGCCCCGGGCGTCGCTAAAGATTTCTTTAGAAGACCGGGGTGCTTCACTGAATCGCACGCTCGCCTTCCCAATTGCTTCGGTCTTTTTGCGTTTCTAGACTGAGATCAATGCAAAACGAACGAAAAGGAGACTTACCCATGTCAGCTTCCGCGACTGCCTTCGCTATCCGCGACGATCTGTCGAATCAAACCGATGCCATCACGCTCGACGATGTGATCGCCGAAATCGCCCAGCGCCGCGACGAATTCGACCGGCTGTCGCACGTGCCGCGCGATGTCATCGAAAAGCTCAAGCGCGTGGGCATCTATCGTGCCGCGACGCCGAAGCGCTTCGGCGGCGATGCACGCGCGCCCGGCGAATTCCTGGAGATGATCGAGCGCATCGCGGTCGCCGACGGCTCCGCCGCGTGGGTCGCGAGCTTCGGTTCCGCGAATCTCTATCTCGCCGCGTTGCCGGTCGCGACCCAGGCCGCGATCTATGCGGATGGGCCCGATCAAGTCTTTGCGGGCGGGCTTTTTCCGGTGCAGAACGCACAACCCGCACCGGGCGGCTATCGCGTGAACGGTACGTGGAAGTTCGCGAGCGGCTGCAAGGGCGCGGACTGGCTCGGTGTCGGCATCGGCACCGGCAAGCCGGGCGAAGCGCCGGGCAAGCCGCGCACCGCCGTGTTTCGTCCCGAGCAGGTCGAGATTGTCGAGAACTGGAACGTCGTCGGCATGCAGGGCACCGGCAGTCACGACTTGCGCGTGACGGATCAGTTCGTCGCCGAAGACTGGACCTTCCTGCGCGGCGGCGTATCGACAATCGATGAACCGCTCTATCGATATCCGACTATCGCGTATGCGGCGCAAGTGCTCGCCGTCGTGAACCTCGGTCTCGCGCGCGCCGCGCTCGACGTCGCGAATCATATGGCGGGCGGCCGCAAGACGACGACCGGCGCGCCGCAACTCGCCGATCGCGCCTACTACCGTATCGAACTCGCAAAAGCCGAAGCGCAATTGCGCTCTGCGCGCGCATTCTTCTACGAATCGACCGACAGCGTATGGCAGTCCATTCTCGCGGGCAATGAAGTCTCGCCGGAACAGGTCAGCCTGTTGCGCCTGGCCGCAACGCAGATCGCGCGTGAAGGCGCGGACGTAGTGAATCGTGCGTATCGCCTGGGCGGCACGATGGCGATTTATCGCACGCATCCATTGCAACGCCTGATGCGCGACGCGATGGTCGTCACGCAACACGCATTCCTCGGCGAAGGCAACTACGACGGCGCGGGCGCCGTGTTCGTCGGCGTGCCGCCGATTCCCGGCTATCTCTGATCCATTTTCATCGCATAACAAGAGGAGTAACGCTTCATGACCGATAACCGAAATCTTCCTTTGCGCGTGCTGTTCTGCTGCGGCGTAACCCAGAACTTCTTCGACTTGCCGCGCGAACAGATTGGAGAAGTATGGCAGTCCTACGGCAAGATGCTATCCGCCATCGAGGCTATGGAGAACGTGCGTGTGCTGGGCGTGATGGATGACGACCGCCTCGTCGTCGGACAGTCCGATGGCGCGCCGTGGACGTTTTACATCATGGCCGATGTCGCCGACTTCGATACGGCTGTCGCTGTGTGCAATCTCTATCGCACGACGCCCGTCGGCGATTACAACCTGTGGCGCTATGGAAAGATCGAGGCGCGCGTCGGACGTGCGTTGACGGTGCCGCCGGCCACAGCCAATAACGCCTGACGCCATGACGCAAGCCAATATCGACGCATTGCTCACGCGCCTTGCCGCGCTGGAGGCGCAGAACGCAGTGCGCAAGACCATCGCGCGTTATATGGCGCTGTGCGATGTGCCTTGCGCGCCGCTCGAAGGCGAAGCGCTCGCCGCGCTTTTCACCGATGACGCCGTGTGGGAAGGCATCGGGCCGCAGTATGCGAAGAAGTTCGGGCGTCTGCGAGGACGAACGGCGATCGTCGAAATGCTGCAGCGCTTTCTGCCGCCGACGCCCCATTTCGCCAGCAATGTGCACTTTCTGACGTCCGAGCATATCGAGGTTATGGGCGATATCGTCAAGGGACGATGGATCATGTTGCAGGCATCCGGTTATGTCGATGCAAACGCCGAGCTTATCGCCGCGCGGCTGGAAATCGATTTCGCGCCATCTCCACGCGATGAAAACAACGCTTGGCTGATTCGCCATTTCCGCACGGAGCGTCTCTTCGACGCGCCCTGGCAAGTGAATCCACGCAAGGAGACGCACGCATGAGCGCATTCATCAGCGAATTCGATCTGTGCTTGCACGACGATGCCGATGCACCGACCATTGCGATCAAGGACAGCATCGATATCGCGGGTTATCCGACCACGGCCGCAAGCCGCGCACTCGCCGATGCACCCGCCGCCACCGAACATGCCGTAGTCGTGCAACGTCTGCTCGATGCGGGCTGGCGCATCAAGGGCAAGGCCAACATGCACGAGCTTGCATTCGGCATGACCGGTATCAACGACTTCACGGGCACGCCACAGAATCCTCAGGACGCAACGCGGATTCCCGGCGGATCGTCGAGCGGTTCGGCTTCGGCTGTCGGACTCGGGCTCGTCGATGCCGCGCTCGGCACCGATACGGGCGGCTCGGTTCGCGGCCCCGCGGCATGCTGCGGCGTGACCGGATTGAAGCCCACGTTCGGTCGCGTGTCGCGTCGCGGCGTGGCGCCAGTCGAAACCACGCTCGATTGCGTAGGACCCTTCGCGCGCGAGATGCGCGTGCTGATCGATGCAATGACCGCGATCGATCCTTCGTTCGATGCGCGCATCGCGCGACGCGATGCATCGAAGGCGCGTGTCGGCATCGTCGCCGTCGATGCGGATGCGAGTATCCGCAAAGCGGTCGAGCACGCCGTGCGTCGCGCGGGATTCGCGTCACGCGGTATCGAACTGGCGTCGATGGCCGATGCCTTCTCCGCCGGTCTCGCGGTCATCAACGCGGAGACGTGGCAGGCATTCGGTCATCTCGTCGAGACAGGCAAGCTCGGCGCGGATCTCGACGCGCGTTTGCGTCTTGCATCGAAAACCACGCCGGCCGATCTTGACGCTGCGGAGAACGTGAGGCGTATCTTCACGGCGGCCGTGGATCGCGCGCTCCAAGATGTAGATGTGCTCGTGCTCCCCACGCTGCCCACGTTTCCGATCACGCTCGAAGCCGCGCGCGCGGGAACGCCGGTGATCGCAATGTCGTCGTTGATCAGGCCGTTCAATCTGAGCGGGCATCCTGCATTGAGCCTTCCTCTTCCAGTCGAAGGTTCATCGCTCAAGGCCGGCTTGCAGATCGTCGGGCGCAAGGGCGCGGACGAAAAGGTATGCGCGGTCGCCGCGCCTGTCGAAGCCGCGCTCGCTCAATAAAGGAACTCAAACATGTCGAACAGAATCGCGCTCATCACGGGCGCAGCGCGTGGCCTCGGCGCCGCGGTCGCGCGCCGCTTTCATGCCGCGGGCTACAAGGTCGCACTCGCCGATATCGCCATCGAAGCAACCCGGTCTCTCGCTCTGGAGTTGAGCGCCGATCAAAGCAGCGCGTTCGCACTCGAACTCGACGTCACATCGAAAGCGGACTTCGAACGCGCGCGTGACGCCGTGCACGAACGCTGGGGACGTATCGATGTGCTCGTCAACAACGCGGGCGCATCGAAGGTCGTGCCGGTCATGGAGATCACCGCCGAGCAGTTCGATCAGGTCATCGACGTGAATCTGCGCAGCGTGCTCTTCGGCTGTCAGGTCTTGGGCCGCTATTTCGCGGATCGTGGCGCGGGACGCATCGTCAATATCGCATCGCTCGCGGGACAGAACGGCGGCTCGGCGACGGGCGCGCACTATGCGGCCGCAAAAGGCGGTGCGATCACGCTGACCAAGGTATTCGCACGCGATCTCGCGGCACATGGTGTGACCGTGAACGCGATCTCGCCCGGCCCGCTCGATCTGGCTATCGTCCATGAGAGCGTGCCCGCCGACAAACTCGACAAGGTTATCGCGGGCATTCCGGTGGGACGTCTGGGCTCGGCGAATTACATTGCCGATGTTGCCGTGCTGCTTGCATCACCCGACGCGTATTTCGCCAACGGCGCATGCTGGGACGTGAACGGCGGCCTGTACATGCGTTAGCGCGCGTATCAGGCGGGTTCGTCGCCGGGCGGGCTCCATACTTCGAGCACATCACGCACGAGCGTGGCGATGGATGCCGCGCCCAGCTTGTCCTTGATGCTCGCGCGATGCACGTCGACGGTCTTGACGCTGATCGACAGATCGGCGGCGATGCGTTTGCTCGCCTTGCCTTCGATCACGCCGCGCAAGACTTCTTTTTCGCGTGCGGTCAGCGACTCGACGCGCTCGCGCAGTTCGCGCTGACGCTGATCCTTCGCATGGCGCTGCGTCGCGAGCTTCATCGCGCGCTGCACGCGATCGAGCATTTGCTGCGAGTTATAGGGCTTCTCGACGAAATCGATCGCGCCATGCTGAAGCGCGCGCACCGACATCGGGATATCGCCGTGACCGCTCACGAAGATGATCGGCAAGGTCGCGCCGCGACGGTTGAGCTCGGCCTGCACGTCGAAACCGCTCGTCTCGGGCATGCGCACATCGAGCACGAGGCACGCGGGGCGGCTCACGTCGAAGGCGCGCAGAAAATCCGCGGCATTCGCGAATCCTTCCGACTTCACGCCGACCGATTCGAGCAGCCACGCGAGCGAGGTGCGCATGCCGTTGTCGTCGTCGACGATATACACCACGGGAGCGGGAGAATTCATTGCGATGGCTCTTTCGATGCGGGCTTCAGGGACCGTGCGCGCCGGGGGATTCGGCTGTCTCGTCGCAAGGTCTCGTTTTATTGGAACAGCCATGATAACCAGCCGAAATGCGCCGCGAAAGTCCATTCTTTACTTCGATGACACGCGATAGGTAAAAGCTTTAGTGCGTTCGGTAACCACGCCGGGCATGTCGGCGGCTCGTGCCGATGTTCTTTGTGCGGTTCAGCGCGTACGCTTGATTCACGGTTTGCTATACACAACGTTAAACATGAAACGAACTGGAGACGCTCCTATGTCCGCGCTGCCCCGCCCCGACTTCACCGATATCGATCAGGTGCGAAAGCAGTTTCGCCAGGCCATGGCCCATCTCGGCGCTGCGGTGAATGTCATCACCACCACGGGCACGCATGGCCGCTGCGGCATCACGGCAAGCGCCGTGTGCTCGGTCACGGATGCGCCGCCGACGCTGCTCGTCTGCATCAACCGGTCGAGCGCGATGCATGCCGCGTTCGTGAACAATCGCAATGTGTGCGTGAACGTGTTGCCGGGTCATCTCGAACAGATCGCGCGACACTTCGCCGGTCTCACGCAACTCTCGATGGAAGAACGTTTCTCGTTGCCGGTATGGGACGAAGGCGTGAACGGCGTGCCGGTGTTGCGCGATGCGCTGGCGAGCCTGCAGGGCACCATCGTCGAGGCGAAGGAAGTGGGATCGCACTCGGTGATGTTCGTCGAAGCGACAGCGATCCGCGTGCGCGACGATGGCGACAGCCTGATTTATTTCGATCGCAACTTTCATCGCGTGCCGCGCGTGTGCGCGACGCAATGAAAAGTTATCGCCGTTGCCGCGTCAGATAGTTGCAGGCAGCGCGCAGAGACGCGCGTTCAGGCGCGCACGCGAGATCGACGCGATCTGCGCCAGCGCCTCATCCAGTTCCTGCTGCGTGCTGCGCCCGATACGCCGCTCCAGCGCGCTGAAGATGCCTTCGCGCGTGTAATGCCGCACGCAGATGATGAACGGAAACCCGTGCCGCTCCAGATAGGCGGCATTGAGACGATCGAGGGATGCTTCCTGCTCGGCCGACATCGCATCGAGCCCGGCGCTCTTTTGCTCGGCGTCCGAATCCGCCGTCATGGTTCCCGCACGAATGTTCGCGCCAGACAACAACGGGTGCAGGTTCAGAAATGCGCGCTGGCTCGTGTCGTCCATCCTGCGGATAACATTCATCATCGCGTCGTGCAATGCCGTGGCCGAGGCGAATGGACGCGCGCTCCACGCGCCCTCCGCTGCCTGCGGAAAATGTTCGAACACGCTCGCGAAGGCGCCGACGAAGGTCGCGTGATCGAACGCATTGACCGGTTCGAGATTGATCGACTGTGACATGACGGCTCTCCTATAGGGCATCGATGGCGATTCGTGCCGAGTATAGGAAGCGCGCGATCGGGCGGCGAGACACCCGATCCTATTGACCGCATAACAGAACGCGATAGCGCTAATCGCGATTCATATCACGCAGCGCGCGCAACTCCTGCGCGGCCGCCGTCAGCATGCCGCGCAACCACACGTGCGAAGCCGAACGATGTCGCGACGGATGCCATAGCTGATAAAACCGCATGAATGGAAATTCGATCGGCGCATCTAGCACGGCGAGCGGCAGATGCTGAGCGTGATAGTTGGCGAAGTGCCGGCCTGTCGTGAGAATCAGATCGGTGCCCGGAATCAGGCTCGGCGCGAGATTGAAGTACGGGCAACTCACGCGGTTGTCGCGATGCACGCGCATGGTGCTGAGCCCGGTATCGACGACGCCGCGCTGATCGCGCGAATACGGCGTGGGCACGATATGCGACGCGCTCAGGTAGTCCTGGGCATCGAACTTGCCTGATTGCGCGTGGACGCTGTCGCGGGCAACGACACACACGACCTCGTCTTCGAGCAGCACCGACAAATGCAGATGCTCCGGAGGATTGGGCCAGTTGCCGATAACGATATCCGGCGAGCCTTCCGATAGCCCCTGTTCATAGTTGAATGCGGCCGAGAGCGGCACCGCGACGAGGCGCGCATGTGGTGCAGCGCGCCTGAATTCGCGCACCACATGCGCAAAAAAGGGCGGCGCCAAATAGTCGGGCATGCCCACGGTAAAGCTTTGCTCGGTGGTTGCCGGATCGAAATGATCGTCCGATACGAGCAGGTTATCGAGCGCGCTCAATGCGGCCTGCGCGCTCTGCGCCAGTTGAATGGCGCGCTCGGTCGGCACCATCACGTTCTTTTCGCGCGTGAGCAACGGGTCGTTGAAGATCGCGCGCAGCCGCTTGAGCGCGGAGCTGATAGCCGGCTGCGACTGGTTCATACGAATGGCCGTGCGCGACACACTGCGCTCGCCGATCAGCGTGCACAGCACGCGCAGCAGATAGGTATCGAATGGATCGTCGGTGCGATTCATGGTGAGTTCCGTGTCTCGATGGTTCGCGTCGCCGCGCCGTTATTCTGCCAGCCGGCATCGCGGGAACCGCTTCATGCAAGCCTCGCTAGGGTAATCCATAGGTACGAAAAAGCGCTGCGAAAAACGGCGCGAAGCCGCTCCACATAAGGCTTTTCAGCCCATATACGCGTTGCTATGGGGCTTATTGGGCCGCCCCCCGTTACCGATTTTTTGGCCGTTTCTATACTTGCTTCCAACCGAACGCACGACCTTGTCCGTGCGCCGCAAACCGACTGGAAAGGAGAAACCATGTCGCTCATCAAACAGGAGATGCCGGTTTTCGCGAGCGAGGCCGAAAGCGCCGAAGCGAGCGTCTATCGCAAGGTCTCATGGCGGCTCTTGCCGTTTCTCGGCGTACTGTGGGTGCTCGCGTGGCTGGATCGCGTGAACATCGGCTTCGCCAAGTTGCAGATGCTGGACTCGCTGCATTTCAGCGAAGCGGTATATGGACTCGGCGCGGGCATATTCTTTATCGGCTACTTTCTGTTCGAAGTGCCGTCGAACATGCTGCTGCAAAAGATCGGCGCGAAAAAGACGATCATGCGCATCACGATCTGCTGGGGCGTCATCTGCATGTTGCAGACCCAGGTCAACACGCCCACGCAGTTCTATATCCTGCGCTTCCTGCTCGGTGCTTTCGAAGCGGGCTTTTATCCGGGCGTCATTCTCTATCTCACGTACTGGTATCCGTCGCAGCGGCGGGCGCGCGCCTTCGGCACCTTCATGTCGGCATCGGCGATCGCGGGCGTGCTCGGCGGTCCGCTCGCCGGCTGGATCATGACGTCGATGGGCGGCGTGCACGGCATGCACGGCTGGCAGTGGCTCTTCATCATCGAAGGCATTCCGTCCGTGCTCGCCGGTGTGTTCGCGTACTTCTACATGACCGACAAGCCCGAGGAAGCAGGCTGGCTCAACGCCGATGAAAAGCGTGTCGTGCTCGACGCACTGCAACGCGACAACGCCGCGATGGGCGAGCGTGGCCACGACTGGCGCTCGCTCTTCACGAATCGCAAGGTGTGGCTGATGATCGCGATCTTCTTCTGCCTGCTGTGCGCGAATTCGACGCTCACCTTCTGGATTCCGACCGTCATCAAGGATGTGGGCGTGGGCACGCCGATGGCCGTCGGCTGGATCGCGGCGCTTGCCTATCTGTGCGGCGCGGCCGGCATGATCATCAACGGTGCGCACTCGGACCGCAGCAATGAAGTGCGCTGGCACTTCAGCGGCGCGGCGATCGTCGGCGGCGTATCCATGGCCTTGCTCGCCGTGCTGATGGGCTTCGACAAGATTTCGCCGGTTATCGCGTTGCTGGCCATGACGGCATCGCTGATCGGCACGATGAGCGCGATCCCCGTGTTCTGGCAATTGCCCAACCGCTATCTCGCGGGCAGCGCGGCGGCGATCGGCGTGGCGCTCATCAACTCCGTCTCCAATCTCGCGGGTTTCGGCGCGCCCTATGTGATGGGACTCGTCAAGAACGCGACGGGCAAGTTGACGACCGGTCTCTATCTCGTGGCCGTCATCGAAGTGCTGGCCGCGGTGCTCGTGATCATCGGCATCCGCAAGCTCGGCAACAAACAAGAGGCCTGACATGCGCGATAAAGACTCTTCCCCGGCTTTCGATGTGAGCCGCCGCCGCTTTGCCCTGCAATCGGTCGCGTTGGGCGGCAGCATCTTGATGGCGAAGACCGCTCTTGCCGCCGATACGCCGACGTCGGCAGCGCCCAACCAGACGACGGGTCCGGTGCAACAGGATGGCCTGAGCCCGCGCCTCACGATGCACGGCCTCGACACGTGGCACGGCACGCCCGCCGCGGGCATGCGCGTGGACTTGTTCGCGATCGAAGACGGACGCTCGAAGCTTCTGCAAACGATCACGCTTGCAGCGAGCGGCCGCAGCGAGCCGCCGCTCTTGATCGGCGATACCTATCGCGCGGGCACGTATGAGCTCCTGCTGCATGCGGACGAATACTTCGCCGCGCGCAAGGCGAATCTGCCGCAGCCGATGTTTCTTTCGAAGATCCCGCTGCGCTTTCGCATCATCGATATCAATCAGCGCATTCACCTGCCGGTGTTATTCGGGCCGTGGAGCTACAACTACTACCGCGGCAGTTAAATACAGCGCAAAACGAAACGCGAGATCAGGAGAAGACACATCATGGCCGCAGGCATCACCACTCATGTACTCGACGTCGCGCTCGGCCAGCCCGCTGCCGGCATGCAGATCGAATTGTTCGACGTCGCCACCCAGCCGCCGACGCTGCTCGCGCGCACGCGCACCAATCGCGACGGACGCACGGATTCACCGATCCTGCCGGCCGCACAAGCGCGTGCAGGCGATTTCGAACTGCGCTTCTGGGTAGCCGATTACTTCAAGACGCCCGATGTATTCGCCGATGTCGTGCCGGTGCGTTTCACGCTTTCCGACGCGGCGCAGCACTATCACGTGCCCCTTCTATGTTCGCCTTGGAGTTTCGGAACCTATCGCGGAAGCTGAATCGCAGCGCGCGGATTGCTTTACACGCCACCTATCATCGATCAGAATGGAAGCGCTGATGCTTCATCATTCGTGATGATTAAAGGGGCGTATCGATGGAACTGCGACACTTGAAAATCTTCTGCGCCGTGGCTGAAACCGGCAGCTTCACCGCGGCGGCAGAGAAAGTGCACAATGTTCAGTCGAATGTCACTATGCGCATCAAGGAACTGGAGAGCGAACTCGGCCAGCAATTGTTCGTGCGTTCGAAAGGCGGCGTCATGCTGACATCCGCCGGCCACACGTTTCTCGGCTATGCGCGGCGCGTGTTGCAACTGATGGACGAAAGCCGCAGCGCGATGCTCGACGCCACCACACCGAAGGGGCCGCTGCGTCTCGGTTCGATGGAAACCACCGCGGCTATTCGCTTGCCGAAAGTGCTCGCCAAATATCACAAGAAGTATCCGCAAGTTCAGCTTTCGCTCATCACCGGCACGACCAGCGAGCTCATTAAAGCGGTGGAAAATCATCGGCTGGATGGCGCTTTCGTCGGCGGCTTTCATCAGAACGCCGCGTTGCATCAGGAAGAAGTCTTTCGCGAAGAACTCGCGTTGCTGAGCAGCGTCCAGTTCCGTTCGCTGGATCAGCTTGTCGAAGCGATGTCGCGGCAAACCGTGCTCGTGTTCAGAACCGGCTGCTTTTATCGTTCGACGCTCGAACAATGGTTTTATCAGTCGGGCCTCATTCCGGGACAAGTCATGGAGTTAGGCACACTCGACGGAATCATGTCCTGTGTCGCGGCGGGAATGGGCATCACGCTTTTGCCGAAGGCGGTAGTCGAACGTCATGGCAGCCGGCGCTCCGTTCGATGCCACGAATTGCCATCTGCATTCGCCAATGTGACGACCGTCTTCATTCGCAATCAGGATGCGGTGGTGACGCCTGCTTTATCGGCCTTGCTCGCGCTGACACATGAGCAGCTCAGCAATGGATCACAGGCATCGAATGTCGAATCCGAGCTTTCGCTTGCGGATAACGCAAGCGTATAAGCGAGAATGACCGCGCCCGAATTGCATCGTGGGCGCAGTCACATTCGATCACGCGTAACGTAGTTGCAATGCTTCCTCGGGCTCGAACATCAGACCCTCGGCAAGTTCGGCCACACGCTCCGCAGCCGGCATGACACGATCGATCTTGCCCACACCCTGCCCCGCATAGAGCGATAACTTTCGCGCCATTTTCGGCTTGTCGATGACACGTGCGCCGCCGCCGATGAATCGCAGCAGATTCCATCTGTCCCGGTTCGGCATGACACGGTGCGGCGTGCCGTATTTCCAGCCGAACGAATAGCCGGTGCGGTATTCGGTATCGTCGACGGTCGCTTCGATGATCTTCTGCTTGTAAAGCGGATGCGCGTTGGATTCTTCGCAGGCCACGAACGCCGTGCCGACCAGCACGCCCGATGCGCCCATGCTCATCACGGTTTCTACGTCGCTTCTGTTCGTGATGCCGCCGGCCGCCAGCACGGGAATGTCTCCTGCTATGGCAAGTATTCCCGGCAACAAGGACAGCAAGCCTATCGTCCCGCGATTCAGATGCCCGCCGCTTTCGCTGCCCTGTGCGGTGACGATATCGGCGCCATTGTCGATGGCGTGGCGCGCCAGTTCGACCGAACCGACCTGAACCATCACGATCATCCCCGCATCTTTCGCGCGCCGGATCATATCCGGATAAGCTTCCGCATAGAAAAGCGAAAGCACCTTCGGCCTTTCTTCCAGCACGACCTGGAATTGCGCCTCGAATACATGCGGTCCGCCGAACGAGGGCACGAGGTTCACGCCGAAAGGCTTATCCGTGAGGGCTCTCGTTTCGTTGATCCAGCGGCGCAATGCGAGCGGCGGCAGCCTCAGCCCGCCGATCGTGCCCATGCCGCCGGCGTTTGCAACTGAAGCGACGAGCGCGGGACCGGAGATCGCCGCCATGCCCGCGAGGAAGATCGGATATCTGACGCCGCAAAGCGCGGCAATTCCGTTCGCCTGTCCTTTTCGATTGATTGCAGTCATGGTTCAAAGCTCCACATGCTTGCCAAGCATTCGCTTGAGGGAATCGTTCTTCAACACGAAATGGTTCTTGAAAGCGCCGAACATATGAAGGGCGAGCCCGCACAGGAATGCGCCCGCGCCGATATCGAAGAGCACGCTGAATACATGCGCTGCGGCCGCATGCGGGCTCATGAGCGGCGGCACGGTGAATCCGCCCGGCAACCCGATCGGCACGCCCGCGCTCGATTTCCCGAGCCACGCGGCGATTGGCAGCAGCACCATCGCCAAAGCCAGCGCGACGGCAACCGATCGGCTCGCGATCACTTCCACCGGATTGGGCGTGCCGACGGGCAACGGATGCCACGACGTGATGCGCGCCCAGAAGCGATAGACCGATAGCGGAAACAACAGCGTCCCGCACAGATTGACGAAACGCGCGGACTCGCTTGCAGGCTCGACCAGCCCGACGATTTTCGATGCGATGATCGACAGCACGAGCAACGCGATCATCCAGTGAAGCGCGATCGTGATCGGCGAAAACCCGAGGCCGTTATCTCTGAACTTGAAACGTATCGATTGTCCCGATGTGACATCTTGCTGAACGTGGCTCATGGCAACTCCTTTCGAGGATCAATGACTCACCGCGCCCGACGCGCCGATGCCGGTCTGAGCGCGAACGAACTGGTCGTGAAATCTTCGTCGTTCTTCGTTGGCCTGCGCGCGGCGGTCCGTGACCGAACCCAGCCACATGAAAAAGAACGCGATGCTCATCGAAATGATCGCCGGGTAGTCGTAAGGGAAGACCGGCGCCGCGTGCCCCAGCACCTTGACCCACACGGCGGGCGATAACACGACGAGCGAAATCGCGCTCACGAGTCCGGCGATTCCGCCGATCAGAGCCCCACGCGTGGTCAGTCCTTTCCAGTAGATAGCGAGCGTCAGCACAGGGAAATTGACCGAAGCCGCGATGCTGAACGTCAGGGCGACGAGAAACGCGACGTTCTGATCCTTGAACACCATGCCAAGCACGATGGCGACGAATGCAATGCCTATCGACGCCACGCGCGAAACGCGCTTTTCGCTTTTCGGGGTGGCCTGGCTCTTCTTGTAGACCATCGCATAGAGATCGTGGGAGATCGCGGACGTGCCCGCCATCGTGAGGCCGGCCACGACTGCGAGAATCGTCGCGAATGCTACGGCGGATAGAAAGCCGAGTGCCGGATCGCCGCCGAGCGCTTTCGCGAGATGCATCACGGGCATGTTGGAACCGCCGATCAGCTTCCCGCCGACGACGCCGCCCTCGTAAAAGAGCGGATTGCGCCCGACGATCGCGATCGACGCCACGCCGAGCAACGCAACCACGAGAAAGAAATAACCGATGAAGCCCGTCGCGACGAATACCGACTTGCGCGCCTCCTTCGCATCGCGCACGGTAAAGAAGCGCATGAGGATATGAGGCAATCCCGACGTGCCGAATACGAGACCGACCGACAATGAAAGCATGGCGAACGGATCGGCGACGAGCTTGCTCGGCAACATGATGCCGATGCCGTTCTTGTGCGTTTTGATCGCCTGCTCGAACATCGTATCGAGCGAGAAGCCAAATTGCCGAAGCGCCAGGAATGCAAGCAATGTCGCGCCAAAGAGCATCAGCACGGCCTTGATGATCTGCACCCACGTCGTCGCCACCATGCCGCCGAACGTGACATAGATAGCCATCAACGCGCCGACGATCACGATCGCCTGGTCATAACTGAGGCCGAAAAGTAGCTGAATGAGCTGCCCTGCCCCGACCATCTGAACCACGAGATAGAAACAGACGACGGTGAGCGAGCCGAACGCCGTCATTGTCCGGATTCTTCGCTGATCGAGGCGGAATGACGCGATGTCGGCGATGGTGACCTGTCCGAGATTCCTGATTCTTTCCGCGAACAGAAACATCAAGAGCGGCCACGCGACGAAAAAGCTCACCGCGTAAATCATGCCGTCATAACCGTTGAAGAAGATCATGCTCGTGAGACCGAGCAGTGCCGCCGCCGACATGTAATCGCCCGCAAGGGCTAGACCGTTCTGAAAGCCGGTTATCGTTCCTCCCGCGTTATAGAAATCCTTCATGGAACGCGTCTTCGATGCAGACCAGCACGTTATAGCGAGCGTTGCGACGACGAAAACGAGGAACATTGAAATCGCCGTGAGATTCAGCGGCTGCCTTTGCACGTGGCCGATCGTTTCGGGCGCGGCTAGAGCGGATTGCGTGGCGCATACGCTCAGCAAGCCTATGCCCTTCGGGACGCGTCGATTCATTGCGCGCCTCCGTTCAGGATCTCGTTGGTGAGCGCGTCGAATTCTCCGTTCGCGCGATGGATGTAAAGGCCCGTGAGAAGCCACGTTCCTGCAATGATCAATACGCCGATCGTCCAGCCGGTCGTGATGGCGCTCGCGCCGAACATCTTCGCCGAGAGCAGTTTCGGCGCGAACCCGGCCACCAGAACGAATGCGTAGTAAGGCACCAGCGTGCCGAGCGTCAGGCGCGCAATGAATCTGCGGCGACGGGCAACGAGCCGTTTAAAGGCGGGCGTCAGCCAGAGTTCCTGGCCGGAAAGCGAGGTCATCACAGTGTCTCCTATCTTCAGAACGTTATGTCGCATGTCCGGCGGTTGCCGGGTGCGTTTCTTTGCTGTTATCGACAAGATAGGTGCCGGGTGCGCTCATGTAAAATGATGATTGATGATCGCACGCATCATTTCTGATGAAGTCTGCCGGTTTGGCGGATCGGACATTGCGATCGTTTGATCGATCCTCGGCATTGCGCTCAAAGAACTCGAAAGGCTGGCGCTTTAAAGAAAGGTATTGAAAGCAGCTTCGGGATTTCTTGACTGGAAGGCAATGAAATTCGCAATGCGTGTCGCACCACTTATCTCTCTAAAGCGCGTTTCGCGAATCTGATTTGCCATGTATTAACACGAATCTCCTCTAGCGCGTCGCGCATGTACGTGGCATAGTTCAAATGACAATCTTTTAGAGGTAAGTCATGTCAACGCTAGAAAGTATTCAGGCACGTATCGAAGCACTTCAAGCGAAAGCCGATGCGCTCATCGCCAAAAAATCCGAAAGCGTGCTGCAAAAGATTCATGAATTGATGTCAAGCCACGGATTGACCGTCTCGGACATCGAACAGTATTCGGGTACTCGCAAGAAAACAGGTCGCCCGACCGCGGCAAAAAAACAAAGCACGGTCGCTTATCAGGATCCGAAAACGGGCGCGACCTGGAGCGGCCGTGGACGCGCACCCGGCTGGATCGCCAATGCCAAGGACCGCAGCAAGTTCGCGGTTGGCGCGAGTGCGCCGGCAAAGAAGGCTAAAGGAAAGGCGCAAGCTACGGTCAAGCGCAACGGAAAGGGTCAACCGCGCGGTCCTCAACCCGCGCTTTATCGCGATCCGCAATCGGGCGCAACGTGGAGCGGTCGCGGCCGCGCACCCGCATGGCTCGCGTCCATCGAAGACCGCACGCCATTCCTGATCGCCTGACGGTGAATCCGCAAACGGCGGAGTTCGTTGACGACGCCGCCGTCTCGCTTGCAGTCGTGTCTGAACTAAACGCGAGGATCGAAATCGAATTCGATCCGAATACCGCCCGGTTCGTAAATCATCATATGGCGTTTCGGCCCTGCTCCTAGCTGTTCCGGCGCGAATTCGACCGTCACGCCAGGCCACGCCGACACGCGTTCGAGAATGGTCGCGAGCGCGGCTTCGTCCGTTGCGCGCAACGCGAGATGATGAAGCCCGATATTCTTTCGCCGGTCGAATGCTATTGGCGCCGCTTCTTCTTTCACCTGCCATAGCGTAACCAGCAATTTTCCATCCGATACGAACACGGCCGGATAGTCGGGCCGCTCGCCGGCGATCTGCCAGCCGAGACATTGAACGAAGAAATCTCGCGTCGCGTCGAGATTGCGCACGGTGAGTCCCACGTGATCGATTCCAGATGTCAGCATCGTTTCCTCCGCATGTCGGACATGTGAAGCGTGACGGCACGCTTCGTTCGATTCCGTTCGCATGCTATCTCATTCCGCAGAACCTGCTCGCCTGCACGTACTGCATTTAAGCGGTAATCTGGCTGATATCGACAACGCGTCCCGACAGGAGAGCGTTCATGCTGAAGTCAACTTATCCGTATTACCTCGCCAACGAGCCGGTTGCCGCCAATACCGATCTGGCAGTGACCGACAAGTTCAGCGGTGAAATCGCGACACGCGTCGCGCTGGCGGATGCAGAAGCCATCGACAAGGCGATCGGTCTCGCGGTCGCCGCGATGCCCGAGATGCGCGCCTTTCCTCCGTTCAAACGACAGGCCGTACTGGAGCATTGCGTGAAGCGCTTTCGCGAGCGAGCCGATGAAATGGCGATGGCCTTGTGCATCGAAGCCGGCAAGCCGATCAACGATTCGCGCGGCGAAGTCACGCGTCTCATCGATACGTTCAAGGTAGCGGCGGAAGGGTCGGTTCGCATCGACGGCGAAATACTGAATCTGGAAATCTCGCCGCGCGCGAAGGGTTATCACGGCTATGTAAAGCGCGTGCCGATTGGGCCTTGTTCCTTCATTTCCCCTTTCAATTTCCCTTTGAATCTTGCCGCGCACAAGGTCGCGCCCGCTATCGCCGCTGGCGTGCCCTTTGTCATGAAGCCCGCGAGCCGCACGCCGATCGGCGCGTTGATCATCGGCGAAGTGCTCGCGGAAACGGATCTGCCCAAAGGCGCATTCTCGATACTGCCGGCCCATCGCGACGGCGCCGATCTCTTCACCACCGACGAGCGCTTCAAGCTCCTCTCCTTTACCGGTTCGCCCGCCGTCGGCTGGGATCTGAAGGCTAAAGCAGGCAAGAAGAAAGTCATTCTGGAACTGGGCGGAAATGCGGCCGCGATCGTCGATAGCGATCAGGGCGGCAAGCTCGACTATGTCGTCGATCGGCTCGCGTTCGGCGCTTTCTATCAATCCGGGCAAAGTTGCATTGGGGTGCAGCGAATTCTCGTGCACGCGTCGCTATACGAGGCGTTGCGTGAACGGCTGATCGCGAAAACGAAGTCGCTCAGAATGGGCGATCCCAAGGACGAGAAAACCTTCGTCGGACCGATGATTTCCGAGTCGGAATCGAAACGGCTCGCCGGCTGGATGGAAAGCGCGGTGGCGGCAGGCGCGAAAATCATCGCGGGCGGCAAGGTGGAAGGCGCGATGTTTGAAGCGACGCTGCTGGAAAACGTCGGACGAGATTCGGATCTTTATCGCAAGGAAGCGTTCGGGCCTGTCGCTATCCTCGAAAAATTCGATGATTTCAAGGACGCACTCAACACCGTCAACGACAGCGATTTCGGCTTGCAGGCGGGCATTTTTACGGATTCGCTCGCGCATGCGCACGAGGCGTGGGACTCGCTCGAAATTGGCGGCGTCGTGATCAACGACGTGCCTTCTTTCCGTGTCGATAACATGCCTTATGGCGGCGTGAAGGATTCGGGCCTCGGCCGCGAAGGCATTCGCTATGCGATCGAGGACATGACCGAAACGCGCCTGATGGTAATGCGCGAAACATGGTGATCTGCGTTCGAGCGTTCGTTGAAAAGAACGCTCGAACGCACGATGTGTTTATGCCAGCGTCAATTTGACGTCGATGTTATTGCGCGTCGCGTTCGAATAAGGACACACGATGTGTGCCTTGTCGACCAGCGCCTGCGCCTCGCTGCGATCCATGCCCGGCAGCGATATCTTCAGTTCGACTTCTATGCCGAAGCCGTTCGGGATTTGTCCAATTCCCACGCTGCCGTCTACCGCGACGTCTTTCGGCAGCGTGATCTTGTCGCGCGCGGCGACGAACTTGATCGCGCCAATGAAGCACGCGCTATAACCCGCGGCGAAGAGTTGCTCGGGATTCGTGCCATCGCCGCCACCGCCGCCGAGTTCTTTCGGCGTCGTCAGCCTGAGATCCAGATTGCTTTCGGGCACGGTTGCGCGGCCATCGCGCCCGCCGGTGACATGAGCATGCGCACGGTATAGAACCTTTTCAATCGACATCGCCAGACTCCTGTGCATTGTGTTGAGCGGCTCGCGCGACGCGAACGCGCCGCGCGAACTCCGCTGACATGGATTCCCGATGGGACACTGCCCGCGAAGGGGCGGGTTCCAGTATCGAAGGATACCCAAGACGGGGCGAACTCGCTGACGTGCGGTGCCGCGAATCACAGCACGACGGGTTCCTCGCGCGGCAAAGCCGAATCGGCAACGGGTGAATTCGATTCCTCGGCGATGCGCTCGCACAGCGCGACAACCTGCGTCGAACCGGCGGTCATGAAGAGCGAATGATCGAGATCCGGATAGACCATCATGCGCACGGATGGATAACGCGACAGTCGCGCGCCCTGCTTGCCGAAGTGCGCGGCGATCAAGTCCATGCCTGCATCGTAGGCGCCATAGACGAGCACCGTCTTCACGCCCTTTGCATCGAGCGCGCGCATGACCGCAGCGGGCTCGGTCGCGAGTTCGGGCGGCGTCTGACTCAGGCGATCGAGCCTCAGAACATCGACGATACGTGAACGCACGCGCGTCATCGCATAGCCGAGCATAAAGCGCAGTACACGCGTCAATTGCTTTTCGCCGCGCAGGATAGCTTTCCATTTCTGCGGATCGAGCATAGAGAACGCATAACCCGCCATGGAATTGCGCGTCGATTGGCGCAGGCCATCGGGCGCGATGTCCGCTGGCCGCTTGAACGTCGGCAGATTCACCGTGACGACGCCGTTGATCGCTTTTTCGACGAGCGCCGCCTTGAGCGCGTGATATGCGCCGGAGCAGACGCCGAACGCGAAGATCGACTTATAGCCTTGCCGCGCGAGCCAGCGTGCCGCAGCGGCGGTGTCGTCGGTGGCGATCTGGTTGTAGATGCGCCCGAATGCCGTATCCGATTGCACCTCGCCGGGCGCGGCAGGACTATCGCCGCGGCCGCGCGCATCGAAACGCAGCGATGCCACGCCGCGTCGCGCAAGCTCGCGCGCGATACGTACCGATAACCTGCTATCGCCCACACGCGCGCTCGCCGATGTATTCGCGATCAGATAGACCGGCCCGTGCGACGAGCCCGTACGCGGTTCGCACAAGATGCCGAAAAGCCCTTCCTCGCCGATACGCACCGGACGTTCGATCGCCTCGGGCGTGTCGATCCGCAGCGCAGGCCAGCCATCGGCATCGACCGTGGACGCCGCTTGCGAAAGCAGCGCAGCGCCGCCCGAGATCCACGCAACGACCTCGGCGAACGCGGCGCTGGGCAATGTGTTGAAGGCGGTTTCCTGAATGAATCCGGTCAAGTCCTCGAACGGGCGTGCCTCCGCTTCGACGCCCTTGTCGGCGAGGGCGTCGCGCAACGGATCGTTGCCGCCGGTCCTGACGTTCATGATCAACGCACGACGCGCAGGCGCCGCTGTTGCGCCGTTCAGACTCGCGACGAGATCGATCGCCTTCAGCGCATCGGCGAACGCCTTGCTATAGACCTGGCCAAGCACGTTGAGGGATACATCGTCTTGCTGCATTTGACGCAAAGGCGGTGCGAGCAGTTCGAGCCATGTCTTGCGCACGATGCCCAGCTCGCGCATATACACGCGGCCGCTCGTGACAGGCGCGAGCAGCACGAGTTCGTCGACGGGATTCCGCAGTGCCGCGGCAAGCGCGAACGCCGCACCGACGCGAAAACCGCACAACGTGACATGTTCGATGCCAGCGGACGTCCTCAACCAGTCGACCGCCGCGTTGATATCTTCCACCGACGATTCGAACTGATCGGGTGCGAGATCCGCGCCCGCCGAATCGCCCGTGCCTCGGTAGTCGAAGCGCAACACCCAGATGCCGCGCGCGGCTAATGCGTCAGCGAGCTGGCGCATGCCGTTGTATGTCCATACGTATTCGTGGCCATACGTGTTGCACAGCACCACGCCGCGTGTGCCACTCCCCGCGTGCAGCCATCCGAAACGGTTCTCGAATACAACCGGTCTCATTCGATCTCATCCTCGTGTCGAGGTATTGAGGCGAGTATATTAAGCGGCTCCTGCGTAACGCTGTCCGGCAAGGCGAATATGTGCAAACGAACTATGTCTTGGCGCGAATGGCATAGCTTGTGTTCGCTGCCGCTCATTGCGTTTCGGAAGATTTGCCCGCATTACGACAGGTTGACCGACTTCGTCGTCGGTCCATTCAGTTGATCAGAGATCGAGGACGAGCAGCTTGCTCGTTGCACGCGATACGCACGCGGTGAGAAATTCGGCCTTCTCTTCGTCGCTCATGATGCAGTCGTTGTGCTCGACCTCGCCCTGCAGATAGCGCACCTTGCACGTTCCACACAAGCCTGCGCAACATGACGTCTCCATCGCCACGCCCGCCGCGGCCAGCGCTTCGGCAATGCTCTCGTCTTTTGTGACTTCGATCTCCTGCCCCGTGCTCGCGATACGCACGATGAAGCTATCGCTTGCATCGTTGGCGGCCTGCTCGCCGGGAGCGCGTTCAGGCGCCTTGAAGTGCTCGAAGTGCACCGTGCCTGTCGGCCAATGCTGCGCTGCATCCGCGCACGCTTTCATGAAGCCGCCCGGACCGCAGTAATAGACGTGCTCGCCTTCGCGCGGCGTGTTCAGCAGATCGCGGATATCGAGGCCCGCAGAAGGATCGCCGCCATCGAAGTGAAAATGCAGGCGTCCGCTCGCGCGCATCGGCTCGAACTCCTCGGCGAACGCGGCGCTACGCGCATCTTTCGCGCAGTAATGCATTTCGTAATCGATACCCGCGTCGTCGAGTTCATGCGCCATCGCCTTCAATGGCGTGACGCCGATGCCGCCCGCTATCAGCAACACGCGACGCGCGCCGTCGACGAGATGAAAGTTATTGCGAGGCCGGCTCACGCGCACGATATCCTGCACGCGCAATTGATCGTGAAGCGCCTTCGATCCGCCGCGTCCGCGCTCATCGCGCAATACTGCGATCACATAGCGATGTCGTTCGCGCGGCGCATTGCTGATCGAATACTGCCGCACGACGCCGTCCGCGAGATGAATGTCGATATGCGCGCCCGCCGTGAAAGACGGCAATTGCGCGCCTTCAGGATCGACGAGTTCATATGAATTGATGCCCCGGCCTTCGAACCGGACCTGACGCACGAGCAGTGTCAAAGTGTGCTCATGCGCATCAGTTGAGATGGGTTGTGTCGACATGATCGTATTTCCTCGAATCGATGTTCCGGCATCGCGAGCGCGCAATGCGCCCGCGCGTTGCCCGCGTTATTGCTTCATCGATTGCTCGAGTTCCTCGAAGCGCTCGCGTACGAATGCGGCGCGCGCTGCGCCCTTGAACTGCTCGCTTTCCGCGAGAATCGCGACGATCTGCTTGGTCACCTTGCGGCGGCGCACCACTTCTTCCTCGACGGTTTCGCCTTCAGGAATCTCGAACACGTTGCCGGAGCAGAAGCTGTTCGGCGCGCCCGCGTTCTCGCGAAACCATTCCGCGAAATTTTGCGCGGATGCGGCCGGGTTCGAGCCGCGCAATGCATCGCGCAGCATCTTGCGAAACACGAAGACACCGGCATCGAATTTCGTCGGATTTTCCAGTGCATGCACCGCGATCGGCCGCTGGCTGATGATCGCCTCGTAGTCGCCGGGCGCGTACTGGGCCTGCTTGTAGTTCGCGCGCTCGCGATGATTCGTCGGAATCGGCACGATGTCCTCGATCGTGTAATCGCCGAAGCGCTCGGGACGGCGCATCGCGACCTGGCCGTCGAGAAAGTCGATCGATTCGTAACCCACCAGTTCCTTCTTGCCGACGCCGCGCGTATCGATGCCCGGACCCATCACGCGCCAGCCGATCATCTTGCTGTTTTCATCGTCGACGGGAACCGTCCAGCGAATGATATGGAAGCGGCTGAAAAGTTTTTTCTGCGAGCCGTCTTCCGACGTATAGGCATGCAGGCTCAGATTCGGCAACACCTGATGCTGAACGCGAATGAACAAGCGGTCCTTGTTGACGCGGCGCGCACCCGCGCACGCGAGGCTGCGGCCTTGCTGGACCGGCTGGAAGTGCATGTCGGGCGCCACTTCCATCGAGGCTGCGCCGACTTCATCGAATGTCGTGCCCTGGAATTGCCCTTTCACCACGTTCTTTGCCGCATGCAATGCGGTCGGATGAAAGTTATCAGCCGCGTTGTCCTGTACTTGCAGCCAGTTGCAATGCTGAAAGTTGCTATAGGGCACGAGCTCGTCGCCGGGCATCACCGTGTAATCGCCTTCCCACTCGGGAAACGGCGGCTCGTTCTCGGGCGGCCCCATATATGCGAACACCAGACCGTGCCGCTCGACCGCCTTATACGCGCCCTGACGAATGGAACACGCGTATTTTTCCGCCTCCTTCTCTTCGCCTTTCGGAAAAGGCACATGCAGACATGCGCCATCCACGTCGAACACCATGCCGTGATAGCAGCACATGATGCCGCGCTCCTGAATCGCGCCGTATTCGAGCGATGCGCCGCGATGCGCGCAATGCGCATGCAGCAGGCCGACGCGCCCGCTGCCGTCGCGGAACGCCACCAGTTCTTCGTTGAGAATCTTGAGAAAGCGAGGCGTGTCGGTCAGCTCGATCGACATGCAGACCGGATGCCAGAAGGCGCGCATGTACTCGCCCATCGGCGTGCCCGGTCCGGTTTCCGTCAGTTCCGGATCGTGGCCCGGCACCTTGTTCACGTAGTAACCGCCATACGGCACCAGCTTCTTGACTGTCGCGGCCGGGCCGCCGCTGCTCTTCTGTCCTTCCAGCTTGTCCGATTTGATGGTCATGGGAGATCCTGTTTCGAGTGGGGTTGAATGAATTGATGCCTGAGTCCTGTATTTCGGTTACCGAACTCCGAACTCTGTATACAAAGATTAGCGGCGTGAAGCGGCCTTGTCTCTATGGGTAAACCTGAATGCGGTCAGCCGCCGCGACGATGCGCGTTGACGCGCCGCACCGGCGCGCTGTAACCTTGCCGTATTCTGTATCCAGAAATTACGGCCGATATCATGCCCGCCAAACTTCTCAAGCTTCAGGCTCGCACCGACTACGTGGACGAGGTCTACAAGGTGCTGCTCGACGCCATCAGCTCCGGTTCGCTCGCGCCCGGCACGCGCATCACGCAGGAAGAGATCGCCGAGCAGCTCGCCGTCTCGCGCTCGCCCGTTCTCCAGGCACTGCGTCTCTTGAAGAAAGACGGCCTCGTCGTCGATGCCCCCGGACGCGGTCTGCTCGTGACCCCGCTCGACCCCGCGTGGATCAGTCATCTCTATGAGATTCGCGGCGCGCTCGATTCGCTCGCTGCGCGCCTTGCCGCCGAACGCGGAGCGAAGATCGACAGATCGATCATCGCCAACGGCAGGCGCGCCTCGAAGAGCGACGACGTGAAAGCGATGATCGACGCCGACATGGCCTTCCACAACGCGATCTATACGGCGTCGGGCAATCCTTTGATCGCCGAGACCGCGCAAACGCACTGGGTCCATCTGCGCCGCGTGATGGGCGCCGTGCTTCAGGCATCGGGACAACGCAAATCGATCTGGGACGAACACGCTGCCATCGCGACCGCCATCACCGAAGGCGACGGACAGCGCGCCGCGGAACTCACCGATCTGCATACCGCGAACGCGCGCAAGAATCTCGTCGAGCGGCTCGGCCTCGTGCTGAGCGAGCAGCGCGACCGGGAAGCGGGCGCCACGTGATGACAGACCAACGGCCCCGCCTTCACGGGGCCGTCCTTCCCTGCGCGCGTTCTTCAATCGTTGCGGCGGCGGCTGTTCACGAGCGCGGCCGGCACGGCGAACACGAGCAGACTGCCGATCACGCAGCTCGCCGCGAGACCCAGCACGCCGCTGCCGGTCGAGCCCGAATGCGTCTGGATCACGCCGATGACCCACGGACTCACGACGCCCGAAATGCTGCCGACCGAATTCGCGAGCGCCAGGCCCGCAGCCGCCGCGCCGCCGCTGAGAATCGCGGGAGGCAGGACCCAGAACTGCGAGATGGTCGTGACGACGCCCATCGTCGCGAGCGTGAGGCCGATCATGCCGAAGAGCGTCGAGTGCGCATAGACCACGCTCAGATACAGTCCGATCGCCCCGACGAAGCCCGCGCCGGCCAGATGCCAGCGGCGCTCGCCATGTTTGTCGGAGCTATGGCCGACTGCGAGCATCGCAATCGCGCCTGCCGCATAGGGAATCGCCGCGAGCAGGCCGATATTGAGCGGATCGGTGACGCCGCTCGCCTTCACGAGCGTCGGCAGCCAGAAGCTCACGCCATAGAGGCCCATCGTGAAGAAGAAGTAAGTCACGGAGAGCAACAACACCTTCGGATGCAGCAGACCGTCGCGCACGGAATGCAGCGCATGAGCGGGCTTTTCGTCGCGCAGATTGGCTTCGAGCATGGCCTTTTGCGAATCGCTGAGCCATTTCGCATCGGCCACCTTGTCGTCGAGATAGAAGTACGCGACCACGCCGAAGATCGCTGTCGGAATGCCTTCGAGCAGGAAGAGCCATTGCCATCCCGCTATGCCGTGCGCGCCGCTCATATGCGTCATGATCCACCCAGACAGCGGACCGCCGACCACGCCGGACATCGGAATGCCTGTCATGAAAAGCGCCGTGACCTTGCTTCTGCGCGATGCCGGAAACCAGTACGTGAGATAGAGCAGGATCGCGGGAATGAAGCCCGCCTCGGCAACGCCGAGCAGAAAGCGCATGACATAGAAGCTCGTCGGCGTGGTGACGAACATCATGCCCGCCGAGATGACGCCCCACGTCACCATGATGCGCGCGATCCAGCGGCGCGCGCCCACGCGCAGCAGAATGAGATTGCTCGGCACTTCGAACAGCAGATAACCGACGAAGAACACGCCCGCGCCCGCGCCATAGACGGCCTCGCTGAAATGCAGGTCGTTGAGCATCTGCAGCTTGGCGAAGCTCACGTTGATGCGATCGAGATACGCGCAGAGGTAACACACGAAAAGAAATGGCAGCAGACGCCATGTCACCTTCGCATACGTGGACGACTCGTCGCCCGTCAGATACGCAACCGGACTGTGGGAACTCATGCTCTGTCTCCTGGTTATGTGATGCGTCTTGATCGCTCACATGTTCGTCACCTCGCACCCGAAAGACAAACGATGCCTGTTCATAGAACCATGACGAGGGCTCATGCATAAGGTGTTTCCATGAGGCGCATCCCTAACTTCGTCCTCCTACGCGCATTCGAAGCCGCCGCGCGGCTCGAAAGCTTTACGCTTGCCGCGAGCGAGCTTCATCTCACGCAATCGGCGATCAGCCATCAGGTGAAGGAACTCGAACAGTATTTCGGCAGGCCGCTTTTTCATCGGCGCAACCGGCGTGTGGAGACGACATCCGAAGGCCGGCGTCTGCATGAGAGCCTTGGACGTGTGTTCGATGTGATCGAAGCCGCCTGCGCCGAAGTGACGCTCGATCCGCTCGCGCAAGTGCTCGCCGTTCACTGCGCGCCGAGCTTCGCAGTGAAATGGCTCGGGCCGCGTCTGCCTGCATTCATGCAGACGCATCCGAACGTGACGATCCGTTTGTCATCGGACGCAGAGCCCGCCGATCTCGTCCGCGCCCGTGAGGTCGATGTCGCCATCTCGTACGGCTTTGCGCATGAGCGCCCGGGCGTCGTCTCGCGCGCGTTGGGCACGGAGCGCATCATCCCGATGTGTTCGCCCTCGCTCCTGAAGGATGGCGTGCCGGCCGCGGAGCAGATCGCGAGGATGACGCTGATCGACTCGCAATTGAGCCGCGTGACATGGCCGGGATGGTTCGCGCTCAACGGCCTCGAAATGCCGCGCGGGCCGCGCCCTTCGTTCGACCGTGCGGCGCTCGCGATATCGGCGGCGGTGGATGGCATGGGCGTC
Source organism: Caballeronia jiangsuensis (assembly GCA_000648925.1). Taxonomy (GTDB): domain Bacteria; phylum Pseudomonadota; class Gammaproteobacteria; order Burkholderiales; family Burkholderiaceae; genus Caballeronia; species Caballeronia jiangsuensis. Next base: position 24,991 of record JFHF01000015.1, on the reverse strand, counting down.
GCGCTGGAAACGACGCGCCTCGCCGAGCGCGAGCTTGCGCGCGGCGATCTGATCGAGCTCGGCGCGGGTGTATTCGCGCCGCTCGCCAAAGAGACGCACTTTCTTTCCTATCGCGTCAAGGAACGCGAAGTCGAGAAAGTGAAATGCTTCTGCGACTGGGTGCTGGCGCAGGCCGGCCTCGGGGAAACAGACGAGGCCCCGGCATGATTTTCGGCTACGCTGCCTGTCTCGCCCTTTCCTCTTCGATCGTGCGTGCATGGGCATACACGCGATCGCGTTCGCGCGCGACGAGCGTACGCTTGCGCGCGAGGGTCTGCCGTTGATATTTCGGATCGCCCATCTGCATCACGTATTCCCCATGACGATAACGCAGATAGCGCTGGAAGAACTCCGCGCCCGGCAGGCCGTTGTCGAGCGCCATGAGCACGCCGTAGTCGAGATTGCTTACATCGCCGAGCGTTTTGATCGCCGATTCCAGCGCGGCATAGCGCTGAGGCAAAGGCACGCTCTTGTCGCATTGCGCATGAAAACGCTGATAGGTCAGCACATGCCCGCGCGCGGCACAACGCCATAGCGCTTTCGCAAGCCGTTGACTGAGTTCCGTTTCCACATGTCCTCCCGCATTGTGCGCGGATCGTATGCGTGCGACATTCCACCGTCACTAAAAATCGATGACGGTAACCGGTTGCCGGGAAATCACCTGCGACGCCAAGAGATATGCGCGACGCTCGCTACTGCGCGACGTCGCTTCGTGTGCATCTTTATAAATGTGTTGCACAACGCAGCTACGCTAAAGCACACTGTCTTCGAAACTTCGGCTAAATACGTTTTATAAAAGCCAGGCGTTTTTATTTCCCGCGCCAAAAGAAACAGCGCAAGTAGCCAAGAATGCGAAATACGTTAAACGTCGATGCTTATCAGGTATTGCGCAATGCACGGCGACGTCCCGCACGATGTCACACGGCCGCCTGCGCAGCAGTGGACTGACGAAATACGATGGTACGGGCAATACAATAGCAAGCGCCAATCTTGGGCGCTTTACTCATAATTGGCCTCGATGGGCCCTATTGAATCCCACGCCACAGCGCCGTACTTTTGACCGAAAGCTCACATGGCGGCTGTGACCCGATTACATGCTAGCAAACATATTGCGGGAAACCAAGAAAAGTTTCCGCATCGGAGAACGCTGCGCTTTTTCACGTGGCTGTCATTCTGCGTAGTTTCGAGCCTGGCGTATTCGCAATGCAGCGGGAAGCAACGCTAAAAGAAACGATTAAGCCGCTTTAGAGAACGCACTTAAGCGAATGCGCAACGATTGTCTTGTCTGCCGTGGCTCCCTAACGCACGGCCCTACGCACGGCACAGTCCTTAAGACTGGTTTAAGGCTATGAGCCTAAAACGTCTCACATGACGCCGACAGCATTGCGGTTCGATACCGCTGCCTTGCAGCCCGCTGCGAATCGGCTTTCACTCGAACGTCCACGCGGATGGTCAGACCGGGCAACGCCGCACGCGCATTCCAACGGCGCGATCAGGCGCAGGCGATGACCATCCCATTCAGCCCGACAGGAATGTCGGGCTTTTTTTTATCCGCGCCATCCGTGCACGTGCGGCGCGCCGTCGCCGGTCTGTGCGACCGCGGCGGGCAAGTCGAAGCGAAAGGTCGTGCCCGCGCCTTCCGTATCGATCATGCGAATCTGGCTGCCGTGCAGTTGCAGCATACGTTGCACGATGAGCAGGCCAAGTCCGCCACGATGCGCGCCACCTGAAGCGAACGGACGCTGGAACAGCGCTTCCCGCATTGCGGGCGGAATGCCCGTGCCGGTGTCGCTGACCGTGACCTCGACGCGATCGGCATGTTCGCGCCCATGTGCCAGCGTCACGTCCACCGTGCCTTGCGCGGGCGTGTGACGAATCGCGTTGTCGAGCAGATTGGTCAGCACGCGTTCGATCATGCCGAGATCCGCCACGACACTCGGCAAGCGCGGCGCGATCTGCGCATTCAGGTGCACGCCCCGGGACTGAGCGGACAGTTCGAACTTCTCGAATACGTCCTGCACGAGATCGGTCAGCGAGAACGGTTCGGCTTCCGGCGCGACCATGCCGTGTTCGAGCTTCGCGAGCTCGAACAACGACTGCGCGAGATGACCGACCTTCGCGCTCTGCGCAAGCGCGATCGACAGATAACGTCGCCGGTCGGTATCGGGAAGCGTGTCGGACTTGAGCGACAGCGTTTCCAGATAGCCATGCAGCGACGACAGCGGCGTGCGCAGATCATGCGAGATATTCGCGACCATCTCGCGGCGCTCGCGATCCTGTCGCCCAAGCGCGCGCCATTGCTCGCCGATGCGCTCGGCCATTTGCGCAAACGCGCTTTCGAGCACGACGATCTCGTCGCGTTCGTTCTCGCGCACGCCGGCTGCGCTTGCTCTCTGCATCGACGGCAAAGGCGGTTCCGCGGGCGCGCCGCGCGCGTCGAATTTGCGCATCGCTTCGGTGAGCCGTCGCAGCGGCCGCGTGACGAGCCCGAACGCGACCACGCCCGCGACGAGCCCGAGCAAGGTGACGAGGCCCATCGATGCGAGCGTGGTGCGCAACACCGCGCTCGCCGATGCCTTCGCCGCCAGCGCGTCATGCTCCTCGCCGAGCAGCACCACGTAGACATAGCCGAACGGCGGCTTGCCGGGCGCGGCGAGCGGCGCGGCGCTGAACACCTTGCGCTTGTCGTCGCTGCGCGGATCGTCGCCCAGGATCGGCAACGGAGCGCCATCGAGAAATTGACGCACCGGCGCGAGATCGACGCGATCGCGCTTCACGTGCCCGGGCGGCGCATCGTCGGCGCGCACGCGGCCCGTGTCATCGAGCAGATAGACCTCGACGCTCGGATTCACGACCATCAACTGACTGAAGAGACGACGCACGGCGGGCGCGTCGAAACCGTTCACACCGGCGAGCGCGCCGTCATGGGCGATGTGCGCCGCAAGTTCGCGCGAGAGGCTCTGGATGACCTCCTTCTCGCGCAGATCGCTCGCGCGGATTTGCAGCCACGCCGACGCGCCGCAGCACGCGAGCAGCAGCACGCAAAACACCGCGAAGAGCCGTTGAGACAGCGTGAGCTTCACGGCGCGGCGTCCTTGCCTTCGGGCGATTGCGCCGCGAGCTTGTAGCCGTGGCCCCATACCGTGAGAATGCGCTTCGGATCGGCGGCATCCTTCTCCACTTTCGCGCGCAGCCGGTTGATATGCGTGTTGACGGTGTGCTCGTAGCCTTCATGCCGATAGCCCCACACCGCATTGAGCAGGTCCATGCGCGAGAACACCTTGCCCGGATGACGCGCGAAGTGATACAGCAGATCGAATTCGCGCGGCGTGAGCTCGATGCGCGCGCCATCGACCCATGCTTCGCGCGCGAGCGGATCGATCGCGATGCCCGCGACCTCGATGCGCCCCGTGTCGAGCCGCGAGTCCTTCGCCACCGCATCGACGCGGCGCAGCAACGCTTTCACACGCGCGACGAGTTCGAGCACCGAGAACGGCTTCGCGAGATAGTCGTCCGCGCCGAGTTCGAGACCGAGTATGCGATGCACCTCGCTGGAACGCGCGCTCGTGATGATGATCGGCGTGTAGCGTGTCATGGCCCGCGCGCGGCGGCAGATTTCGAGGCCATCGACGCCGGGCAGCATCAGATCGAGGATCAGCGCGTCCCAGCCGCCCTGCTCCAGCAGGCGCAAGCCCTCGGCGCCATCGGCGCTATGCACGACTTCGTAGCGCTCGTCGCGCAGGTTGAGACTCAGCACATCGGCGATATGCATGTCGTCTTCGACGATCAGAATGCGTTTCGGATGATCCATGAGCGAATGTCGAATGATGCTCGCCCTATCCATAGAAGAAATGGACGGGCGACTGTGCCATTGTGCAGAAAAGCGCGCGCCGAAGTATCACATTTAATTTAACTTTCGGTGAGGACTCGGGGATGCGCGCGCGACTACGATGCAGGCATTCCACTCGAAAACGAGGCACGCATCATGCAAACCCGCCGCCGCTTTCTCCTGACGGGCACCGCGGCCGCCGCCGCCGCGTTCGCGCTGGGCGGACGCCTGCGCGCGTTCGCGGCCGGTTCCGGGCCGCAAGCGCCGTCGCAGGAACGCTTCGAAATCGTCCATAGCGAGGACGAATGGCGCCGCCTGCTGAATCCGGTGCAGTTCGACGTGCTGCGGCGCGAGGGCACCGAGCGGCCGTACACCAGCCCGCTGAACGACGAGCATCGCGCGGGCACGTTCGGTTGCGCGGGCTGCAAGCTGGCGCTGTTCTCGTCGCGCACCAAGTTCGATAGTCACACGGGCTGGCCGAGCTTCTGGGCGCCGCTCGATCATGCGGTCGCGACGCGCATCGACGGCTCGTTCGGCATCGAGCGCACGGAAGTGCATTGCCGGCGCTGCGGCGGTCATCTGGGCCACGTCTTCGACGACGGTCCGAAGCCCACGGGCCTGCGCTATTGCATGAACGGCGTCGCGATGACTTTCACGCCGGGCGCGGCCTGAACCGCGCTCACACCACGATCAACCCCGACCCGACAACATCATGTTGCTTATCGTCCTTGCCTATCTCGGCGGCGCGCTGACGATTCTCAGTCCGTGCATCCTGCCCGTGCTTCCTTTCGTGTTCTCGCGCGCGGACCAGCCGTTCGTGAAGAGCGGCCTGCCTCTGCTCGCGGGCATGGGCCTGACGTTCGCCGTGGTCGCGACGCTCGCGGCCGTGGGCGGCGGCTGGGTCACGCAGGCCAATCAATACGGCCGCTGGGCCGCGATCGTGCTGCTCGCGGTGTTCGGCCTCACGCTGCTCTTGCCGGGCGTCGCCGAGCGCGTGATGCATCCGCTCGTCAGCGCGGGCAATCGCCTTACCGCCTTCGCGCAGCGCGGCGACGGCAAGCCGGGCTTCGGCGGATCGTTCGTGCTCGGCATCGCGACGGGCCTGCTGTGGGCGCCGTGCGCGGGCCCGATCCTGGGCCTCGTGCTGACGGGTGCCGCGCTCAACGGCGCGAGCGCCGGCACCACGCTGCTGCTGCTCGCCTACGCGGCCGGTGCGGCGACCTCGCTTGCGGTCGCGTTGCTGATCGGCGGACGCGTGTTCGCCGCGATGAAGCGCTCGCTGGGCGCGGGCGAATGGGTGCGGCGCGGCATCGGCGCGGCGATGCTGCTCGGCGTCGTCGCGATCGCGCTCGGACTCGATACCGGCGTGCTCGCTCGCGTATCGACGGTCGCGACCTCCGGTATCGAACAACAACTCGTCGACAAGCTCTCGGATAAAAACAATGGCGCGATGATGATGTCCGCAAAGCCCGCAAACAATGGCGCGATGATGCGCGCGAGCACCGAGCCGCCGAAGTCGGCCAATCCCGCGCCGCTGCCCGTCGAAGGCACGCTGCCGTCGCTCGATGGCGCGGTGCAATGGCTCAACTCGCCGCCGCTCACGAAGGAAGCGTTGCGCGGCAAGGTGGTGCTCGTCGATGTATGGACGTACTCGTGCATCAACTGCCTGCGCACGCTGCCGTATGTGAAGACCTGGGCGCAGAAGTACCGCGATCAGGGACTCGTCGTGATCGGCGTGCATGCACCGGAGTTCGCATTCGAGCGTAACGTCGATAACGTGAAGCAGGCGATTCACGATCTCGGCATCGACTATCCTGTCGCCATCGACAACAACTTTGCGATCTGGCGCGCGCTGAACAATCAGTACTGGCCGGCGCACTATTTCATCGATGCGCAGGGCAACATCCGCTATCACCACTTCGGCGAGGGCGACTATGCGCACTCCGAGCATGTAATTCAGCAACTGCTCGCCGAAGCGGGCCACGGCGCAGCGCCTTCCATGTCGATGACGTCGAAGAGCGCCGACGATGCCATCGGCGAAGGCGCGATGATGCAGGCCGACAACACGGACATGCGTTCGCCGGAGACGTATATCGGCTACGAGCGCGCGGAGCAGTTCATGTCGCCGGGCGGCGAAACGCGCGATCGCCTCCACGACTATGCCGCGCCGAAAGCGCTCGACGTGAACGACTGGGGACTCGCGGGTCCGTGGAAAGTGGGCGCGGAACATGCGACTCTCGAAGGCACGAAGGGCCGCATCGTCTATCGCTTTCATGCGCGCGACCTGCATCTCGTGCTCGGACCGTCGAAGGACGGCAAGCCCGTGCGCTTTCGCGTGAGCATCGACGGCGCGGCGCCGGGCGCTTCGCACGGCAGCGACGTGCAGGCCGACGGAAGCGGCACTGTGACCGAGCAGCGCCTTTATCAACTCGTGCGGCAGACGGGCACCGTCGCGGATCGCACGTTCACGATCGAATTTCTCGACCCCGGGGTCGAAGCGTACGCGTTCACGTTCGGTTGAACGAGACTCATCGAGGAGCAAAGATGTTCAAGACCACCAGCAAGACGTTCAAGGCCGCAAGCGTGGCCGTGCTGTTCGCGGGCGCGTTCGCATTGCAGCGCGTCGCGCATTCGAGCGAGGCCGCCGTGAAGATTCCGCCACCCGCGCACGACGAAACCGCGGGCGCGGTGCATACGGAAACCGCCGTGTTCGCGGGCGGTTGCTTCTGGGGCGTGCAAGGCGTGTTTCAGCACGTGCGCGGCGTGAAGGAAGTGATGTCGGGTTATGCGGGCGGCGCGGCCGATACCGCGCAATACGATCGCGTCAGCGAAGGCGATACGGGTCACGCGGAATCGGTGCGCATCACCTACGATCCGGCGCAGGTGTCCTACGGCAAGCTCTTGCAGATCTTCTTCTCCGTCGCGCACAACCCGACGGAGCTGAACTATCAAGGCCCGGATCACGGCACGCAATATCGTTCGGCGGTGTTTCCGACGAACGCGGCGCAGCGCGAGATCGCCGATTCGTATATTGCGCAACTCGACAAGGCGCACGTGTACAGCGGCAAGATCGTCACGAAGGTTGAAGACTACAAGGGCTTTTATCCGGCCGAAGGCTATCACCAGAACTACCTGACGGAGCATCCGGAAAGCCCGTATATCGCGATCAACGATCTGCCGAAAGTCGCGAATCTGAAGCAGATGTATCCGGCCGCGTATCGTCAGGACGCGGTGCTCGTGGCGGTCGCTTCCAGATAAGCATCCAGAAGCCCGACGACCTCGGGCATGTTGCGTCGGCCGAAACCGAGCCGCGCATGCGCGTCGCCGTGATCGATGAGCGTCGAAGGCAGTAGCAGCACGCCGGTGCGTTCGAGCAGTTCGGCACAGAACTGTTCGGCGTGCCCGCGTTTCAGACGCACGAAGCCGATGGTGCCCGCGCGCGGACGATGCCATTCGAAGCGGTCCGCGTGACGGGCGAAGAAATTGTCGAGCACGCGCAGATTGGCGCGCACGATCGACACGTTGCGTTCGATGAGCGCATCGGTATGGCGCACCGCGATCGTCGAAAGGTACTCGCTCGGCGCGCTATTGCTGATGGTGAGATAGTCCTTGAACGTGCTCATGCGTTCGAGCACCTGCGTGCTCTTCGTCGCGATCCAGCCGAGGCGCAGACCCGCGAGTCCATGCGTCTTCGAAAGCGCGCCGAGTGAGATCGCGCGCTCGTACACGTCGCACGCAGCGGGCAGACGATCGGCGGGATCGTGCTCCAGACCGCGATACACCTCGTCGCTGAAGAGCCACAGCCCATGCCTGCGCGCGAACGCGACGATCGCATCGAACACCTCGCGCGACGGCAGATAGCCGGTCGGATTGTGCGGCGCGCAGATCACGAGCGCGCGCGTGGCGGGCGTGACGAGCGTGTCGAGTTCGTCCGGATCGAGCGCCCAACCCGCCTCCTCGCGCGCTTTCCACGGCGATACACTCACGCCCATCGCCTCGGCCACCGCATAGTGCGACTGATAGCCCGGCATATGCACGATCACGTGATCGCCCGGCGCGAGCATCGTGTGCATGAACGAATAGATGGCTTCCTGCGCGCCCGTGTGCACGATGATGTCGTCCGCGTCGATGTGCTCGTACAAGGTCGCGAGCTCGCGTCGCAGCGCAGGCGCGCCGGGATACTCGGTATAGCCGAGCCAGGTATCGCGCAATCCGTCGATCGCATCGGGTTCGTACGCGAGCAATTCGCCGATCGACATCGATTCGGGATCGGAACTGCACAGCAAGTGACGCGCGGTGAACTCATGTCGCGCGAAATAACGTTCGAGTTTGAAGGGATTCGGTTGCATGGCGTCGCTTGATCGGGATCGAAGAAAGCCGTAGTCTGCGCTTTGAACGCGCATTCAAACAGCTAAACTTTCTAATTTCGATTAAGGAACGCTAATGCTCGACTACGCTCTGCTCGATGCGTTGCTCGCCGTCGTGCGCACGGGGTCATTCGAGCGCGCCGCGCGCGATCTCAACGTCACGCCGTCGGCGGTGTCGCAGCGGGTGAAACTGCTGGAAGAGCGCGTCGGCAGCCTGCTCGTCAAGCGCGGCCAGCCGTGCGAGGCGACGGCGTCGGGTGCGCTGCTGTGTCGCCACACCGAACGCGTGCAATTGCTCGAAGCGGAACTCGGCGGGCGTATGCCGGCCTTGCCGGGCGCGCCGAGCGAGCGGCGCGCGAAGCTGCGCATCGCGGTGAACGACGACAGCATGAGCACCTGGTTCATCGACGCCGCTGCGGACTTCTGCATCGAGCGTGAACTGATGCTGGATCTCGTCGTCGACGATCAGGACCACACCGCGCAACGCATTCGCGAAGGCGACGTGCAGGGCGCGATCACCACGCAGGCCGAACCCGTACCCGGCTGGCGCTCGATGAAGCTTGGGCGTATGCGATATCGCGCTGTGTGCTCACCGGCGTATTTCGCGCGTTATTTCGCTGACGGACTGACACGTGACGCGCTGCGTCGCGCGCCATGCGTCAATTTCAACGAGAAGGATGAATTGCAGAAGCGCTTCGTCAAACGTGTAAGCCGCGCGGATATCGAGCCGCCCGCGCATATCGTGCCGCACGGCGAAGGCTTCGTGCGCGCGTGCACGTCCGGGCTTGCGTGGGGTATGTGTCCGCAGCGGCTCGTCGCGGCGCAACTCGACAGTGGCGCGCTCGTGGAAGTGTCGCCCGGCGCGCGCCTCGATGTTGACCTCTACTGGCAGAGCTGGCGACTGTCGGTTGGCTGGCTCGACGACTTCAGCGCGATGCTCAAGCACCGCGCCAAGACCTTACTCGATTGAGTGTCAGGCGTCGCGTGTTTCGAATGAATCGACGCGATCGCGATAGAACGCCAGATGATCTTTGATCGATGCAACCGCGTCGTATGGCGCCTCATAGGACCACACTGCATTGGCGGCTTTTTGTCCACCCGACGGGATGCTGTAATAGCTGCATTCGCCTTTGTAAGGGCAATATGTCGTGTGCGAGGTGCGTTCGAGTTTCGTCATGTCCACGTCTTCGCGCGGCACGTAGAGCACCTCCGGATACGATGCCTCGCGCAAGGAAAGCGCCCTGGTCGTATCGACGATGACATGCCCGCCCGCCTTCACGATCACGTGCATCGGGCTAGGTTCGACCGTGATCGGATGATCGGGGCCGGGAGTCTTGACGGCTTTATCCATGAGTGTCTTCCTGCGTTTGAACGCGATAGAGCGAATGGAAGAACCGATGTTAGCGCCGTTGCGCCGAACGCGCAGAACCCGGCCGCGTGCTCATCAACGGCCAAAATAAACCGGCTTTGTGCCGTCGTCATTCAGAGGCGGAATCATGTTGCGCGTGCCTGAAGCCGATCGGCCCGCCGCTGTTCCGCCGTATGCACCGTTCTGGCGCGCGACGCGACTTTCAGCGGCCTGAATATCCGATGGATACGAGCTCTGATCCGAGCGCGACGGATCATAGCCGGCCGCTTCGACCTGCCGCAGATCCTGCTTCACCTGAGCGCGCGTAAGCGACGAATCGGTCTGCGCGAAAGAGAGCGCCGGCGCCACCACTACAGCGGCGACGGCCACAGCCTTGACGAACGATTTCATGGTGAACCTCCGGTGTGTTGGGCTACGCACGGTGTTTTCTGTGCGTGCTGCATAACTCAGCATCGGCCGTGCCCGCCCTTGCCCTCACACACCTGCGAATCGCGCGCTACGAGGCCTTGCTTTCAATCGCTTTGACGAGCGCATGCAACAGGCGGTTCGCGGGCGTCGGAATGCCGAGCGCCTCGCCTCGCCGCACGATCAGCCCGTTCAGATGATCGATCTCGCTCGTCTTGCCGCGCGCCACGTCCTGCGCCGTCGATGAAAACTGGTTCTGCATCGTTTCGGCGATGCGGCGAACGGCGGCATCGACGTCGCCGGGAATGGTCACGTTGTCGGCCTTCGCGACCGCGAGACATTCGTCGACGACATCGCGCATCGAGCGCGTGATGCCCTCGCCCTGCACGAGCTTTCCGTACGGCAACTGCGTGATCGCGGACAGCGCGTTGTACGCGCAATTCAGCACGAGCTTGGCCCACAGCGCACCGCGCACGTTGTCGGAAATCTCGGTCGGCACGCCCGCCTCGACGAACGCGCGCGCGACCTCCTCGCTTTTCGTCGATGGCTCGATCACGAGCTCGCCGCGCCCGTTGTGTTTGACGTGCCCCGGCCCCGCCATCTCGGTCGCGACATACACGACCGCGGCCGCCGCCTCCTGCGGCAGCAACTCGCGCAGGCGCTCGGCATTCTCCACGCCGTTCTGCAGCGAGAGCAGCAACGCATCGTGTTCGAGATGCGGCGCGAGCGCCTTGGCCGCGCTCTCGGTATCGGTGGACTTCACGCAGAAGAGCACGAGTTGCGCGCCCTTCACCGCGCTCGCGTCGGCGCTTGCGGCCACGCGCACGTGCTCGTCGAAATGCTGCGTGTCGAGGCGCAGGCCATCGCGTTCGATCGCTTCGACATGCCGCTGCCGCGCGATCAACACGACCTCGTGACCCGCGCGCGCGAGCATGCCGCCGTAGTAACAACCGACCGCGCCCGCACCCATGACGGCGACTTTCATGTTTCGTTTCCTCGTTGTTTCGTTGCGTTGCTATGGCTCGCAAAAATAACACATGGCTGCCGCATCGGCCGTTGTGTTCGATGCTTCGCATAACCGACGACGCGCAAACGCTTGCGCATTTCGGGCGATTCGCGCCGTGTTGCGTGCCCGCACGATTTTGTGGGCGGACGCACGATAGTCAGTCGAATTAGCGGTGCACCATATTGTTAAAACAGGCCACGCGGAGATACGCTTCTTTCAGCGGATCGACGATGCTGTCCAAACAATGCCGACCGCTGCGGGGTATGCGGCTCATACCGCATCGATAGCTGAATCCGGGGACCAAATACACGGCGTGCCGGGGGGGAAGCGCTGCGCGCGAATGTTCGCCCGCGCGGTGCACCGACACGCCGTGAACTTAGACAAGCGCTGGCTCTGCCACTCGGCGACGAGGAGCGAGAAGCCACAGGCGTGGGCGTTATCACGAGAACAAAAACATGAATCATGGCTATGAAGCATCGCTCGTCAAACGCGTGGTGAACCAGCTCGTAGCGGGCATCGTGAGCGGCGAATACCAGGACAACGTGCTGCCGCCACAAGTCATCCTCTCGAAGCAGCACGGCGTGAGCCGGACCATCATGCGCGAGGCGCTGAGCATTCTCATCTCGCGCCGCATGCTCGACGTGCGACCCAAGACGGGCACACGCATCAAGCCCGCGCGGGAATGGCTCATCATGGATCCCGAGGTCGCCGAGTGGCGCATGCGCGCGCTGCATGACCCGGACTGCATACGCAGGCTGATCGAGTTCCGCGCGCTCGTCGATCCGCCCGCCGCCGCGCTCGCCGCGACGCGCGCGAACCGGCACCAGCGCATCGCCATCAATGCGGCCTACCAGCGGCTTTTGCACGCGAGCCCGTCCGAACCCCTTCAGTCCGCCGCGGAAGAGGCGCTACAGGCCGCTATCGTCGATGCAAGCGGCGACGAAGTGCTGCGCCAGATGGGCAGCGTCGTGCGCGTCGGCATCCGGACGATGAAGGCTGCCTTGCGCGCGCAGCCGCATGCGCTGCCGCGCGTGCCCGACTCGCAGCTAGGCGACTACGGCCGGCTCGTGCGGGCCATCGAAACCGCCGATGGAGACGGCGCGCGCACGGCCATGTCGCAGGTCCTGGCGCGCACGGCTGCGCTCTGGATCGAAGAAATCGCCTGAATGCAGCGTTTCCGCCTTACCGGTGCCGCGGCCGCAGGGCCGCCTGCATCGCCTCCATAGCCGTTCCGGGCGCATATCTTGCGCGCCTCCAGCCGCAGTTTCGCCTCGCATGCGCCGTGCGCGTGACTACAATGAGTGATGCCGCGGCATGCGACGAATCATGGCCTCTCCGTCCTGCGGAGCGCCTGGCGTTGGAAAAACGGAGGCAAGAATGGCAGAGCTCGAAAAGGAAAAGGTCGTCGGCGTCCTGAACAGGATTCTCGAATCCGAACTGGCGGGCGTCGTGCGCTACACGCACTATTCGTTTCTCGTGTTCGGCTTCGGACGCATTCCGATCGTGTCGTGGCTGCGCGCGCAGGCCGACGAATCGCTCGTGCATGCGCATCAGGCCGGCGAATGGATCACGACGCTCGGCGCTTATCCATCGCTCGCAATCGGCCCGCTGCTCGACAATCACACCTTCGACATCGCGACGATCCTGCGCGAATCGCTGCAGGCGGAAAACGTCGCGCTCGGCCATTACCGCGACTTGCTGACGCTCGTCGAGGGCCGCTCCGTCGCGCTGGAGGAATACGCGCGGCAGATGATCGAAACCGAGGAGATGCACGCGGGCGAAGTGGACAAGATGCTGCGCAAGCCGGGCGAAGTCGAAACGTCGCCCGAACGCCGCACGGGGCACAACTGAGCTGAAATAAAAACGCCGGCCCGCGTGTGCGGCCGGCGTCCGATTTCAGTTGCGCGTGCGTTACTTCGGCTGCGCCACCGTGCGCAGATACGGCTTCAGCGTCTTGAATCCGTCCGGATACTTCTTCTTCGCGTCGTCATCCGATACGGACGTGGGGATGATGACGTCCTCGCCCGGTTTCCAGTTCACCGGCGTCGCGACCGTGTGCTTCGCGTTCAGTTGCAGCGCGTCGAGCAGGCGCAGCACTTCGTCGAAGTTGCGGCCCGCGCTCATCGGATACGTGAACGTGGCCTTCACCTTCTTGTCCGGACCGACGATGAACACGGCGCGGATCGTCGCGTTGTCGGCTGCCGTGCGCGGATTCGCGCCGCTCGCGTTCGGGTGAATCATGTCGTAGAGCTTCGCGACGTTCAGATCCGCGTCGCCGATCATCGGATAGTTGACCGCGGTGCCCTGCGTCTCCTCGATATCCTTGGCCCATTGCGAGTGATTCGTCACCGGATCGATCGAGAGGCCGATTACTTTCGTGCCGCGCTTGTCGAACTCGGGCTTGAGCTTGGCCATGTAACCGAGCTCGGTCGTGCAGACGGGCGTGAAGTCCTTCGGATGCGAGAACAGGATCGCCCATTTGTCGCCGATCCACTCGTGAAAGCGAATCGTGCCTTCGGTCGTCTCCGCCGTGAAATCGGGGGCTTCATCACCAATGCGTATAGCCATATCAAATTCTCCACGTGAGGAAAGTCCGGTGAACGTTCCGCGAGCAACAGGAACGGATTCCGGGTTGAAAATCGCAACTGTGCAACTGATTATAGTTCGCCGCGCATCCGTGCTTTAAGCCGCCCGCATATGTCCTTGACCGTTGTGGGGTCTTGCGCCGCGCCAGCGCAGCGATGACCGGCCGCCGGCGCGGCACGTTTCCTGCTGCGAGCCGCTCGCCGTGCACGAACGTACTCGCAAAACGCGTCGTTGCATGCGCATCGCTCAGCAGCGCTCGAATTCCCCGGCAAAATCTGCTATCACGAAACGGCAATACGTCAGAACGAACGTGCAGGTGTGAAGCAAGCGGCGTGTGCATCATCCCGCACTTGAACGGGCGACAGACTTCGCCGCGCCACCGGGCGCGGCCTCGCTGCCGCCGCACAGGAGGCGATCGTGACCGTCATGCAAAGAAAGTCCGTTGCTACGCTGCAAAGCGAAGCGGAAGAAACCGAGGAAGTGCTTCAGGAACACGGCGGCCACACGCTGAAACGTTCGCTCACCGCGCTCGATGTCGTGTTGCTCGGCATAGGCTGCATCATCGGCGCGGGGATTTTCGTGCTGACGGGCCACGCGGCCGCGACCAACGCCGGGCCCGCGATCATCCTGTCGTTCGTATTTGGCGCGATCGTTTGCGCGCTCGCGGGACTTTGTTATGCCGAAATGGCGTCCACGGTGCCGGTTTCCGGCAGCGCCTACACGTATGCCTATGCGACGATGGGCGAGCTGATCGCGTGGCTCATCGGCTGGGATCTGATCCTCGAATACGCGGTCGGCGCGACGACGGTCGCCATCGGCTGGTCCGGCTATGTCGTGAGCTTTCTGCATTCGCTCGGCATCGACATACCGGAGCAGCTTGCGAAAGCGCCCTTCGCCTACGATCCCGGTCACGGCTGGAGCCACGTCGGCGCGATACTCAACGTGCCCGCGATGGTGATCGTCGGGCTCATCACGATGCTGCTCGTCGTCGGCATACGCGAGTCGGCGCGCGTGAACAGCTTCATCGTCATCATCAAGGTGCTGATCGTGCTCGCGTTCATCGCCGCGGGCATCGCGTTCGTGGACAAGAGCCACTGGGTCACCGCGCAAAACCCGACCGGCGCGTTCATTCCGCCGAATACCGGCGAATCGGGCGTGTTCGGCATGAGCGGCGTGCTGCGCGGCGCAGCAGTCGTGTTCTTTGCCTATATCGGCTTCGATTCGGTGTCGTGCGTGGCGCAGGAGACGCGCAACCCGAAACGCGACATGCCGATCGGCCTGCTCGGCTCGCTCACCATTTGCACGATCCTCTACGTGCTCGTGTCGTATGTGCTGACGGGCATCGTGTCGTACGACAAGCTCAACGTGGCCGATCCGATCGCAGTCGGCGTCGATGCGATCGGCATGCGCTGGCTCTCGCCCATCGTCAAGCTGGGCGCGATCTTCGGCCTCACGTCGGTGATTCTCGTGCTGTTGCTGTCGCAGCCACGCATCTTCTATTCGATGGCGCGAGACGGCCTCCTGCCGCCGTTCGCATCGAAGATTCATCCGCGCTTTCAGACGCCCTACATCACGACGATCATCACCGGCATCATCGTGATGATTCTGGCGGGGCTTTTGCCGATCGGACTCGTCGGCGAGCTGGTGAGCATCGGCACGCTGTTCGCGTTCATGGTGGTGTGCATCGGCGTGCTGGTGCTGCGCATCACGCAGCCGAATCTGGAGCGCGCGTTCAAGACACCGGCCGTGTATGTCGTCGCTCCGCTCGGCGCGTTGTCGTCGCTCTTCCTGATGTCCGGACTGCCCGCCGATACGTGGATACGGCTCATCGTATGGATGGCGATCGGCGTCGTCATCTACTTCGGCTACGGCATACGCCATAGCAGGCTGCGCAATCAGCGAGAGACTGCACCGAAGCACACCGCGCGTGGATGACATGCAATGCAATGGGCCGCTCGACGCGGCCCATTGTCATTCGGACGCGCGTTTCGATTCGTGCTCGCGCGCCTCTTCAGGGCTTTCGTAGATATACGGTGCGACGCCGCGGCGCTTCAGTGCGTCGCCGAGCTTGAGGCGCAGGAAGCTGCTCGTCGTATAACGCGTCACGCGATCGTAAAGGCCATCGACGAGCTTCGTCACCATCTCCGAATAGGCGTCGAGCATGTCGGGCCGAATGGAAAAGTTATCGTAATTCACGATCGCGTGCGGCTTTGTCCTCATGGCCGCCAATTGCTTTTCGACTTCGACGCGTATCGCTTCGACATCGCTCAGGCTCTTTACTTCATGGCCTTCGAAGTTGATGAAGAAGAGATTCTTTTCCGGGTCGTAGCTGAAGCGTTCCGACAGATCGAGCCTGAGCAGCACATTGCGCAGACCCATCGGCGCGTCGCGGAAAATACGTTCGTCCATGAGACGCGGCGGCGTATCCATGATCGGCCTGAAGCCCATTTGCCCGACGATATCCCGCTCGATATCAATGCCGGGCGCGACTTCTGTCAACGCGAGGCCCTTGTCCGTGAGTTCGAACACGCAGCGCTCGGTGATATAGAGCACGGTCTGTCCGCGCTCGGCCGCATAACGTCCGCTGAACGTGCGATGCTCGACGGCCGCGACGAACTTGCGGCAATCGCCTTCGCGGCGAATCCTGAGCTTGCCGTCGCCGATAGCGACATCCAGCTTGCCCGCGTTGAACGTGCCCACGAACACCACTTTTTTCGCCGACTGGCTGATGTTGATGAAGCCGCCCGCGCCGGCCAGCTTCGGACCGAACTTGCTCACGTTGAGATTGCCGTCGGCGTCCGCCTGCGCGAGACCGAGGAACGCGATATCGAGGCCGCCGCCATCGTAGAAATCGAACTGATAGGGTTGATCGATGATCGCCTGCGTATTCGTGGCCGCGCCGAAGTTGAGGCCGCCCGCCGGAATGCCTCCGATCACGCCGGGCTCGGTCGTCATCGTGAAGAGGTCGATCACCTGCTCCTCGTTCGCGACGCTCGCGATGCCTTCCGGCATGCCGATGCCGAGATTGACGACGCTGTTGGCCATCAATTCGAATGCGGCGCGCCGCGCGATGATCTTGCGCTCCGTGAGCGCCATCGGCGGCACGGAACTCGCGGCCACGCGCAGCTCGCTCGAAAATGCCGCGCTGTATTGCTCGCCGAAGGTCTGCCAGTGATTGTCGGACTTCGCGACCACGACGCAATCGACCATCACGCCGGGAATCTTCACGTGCCGCGAATTGAGCGTGTTCGATTCCGCGAGCCGCTCGACCTGCGCGATCACGATGCCGCCCGAATTGCGCGCGGCCATCGCGATGGACAGCGCTTCGAGCGTCAGCGCTTCCTTTTCCATCGTGATGTTGCCGTTCAGATCGGCCGTCGTGCCGCGCACGATCGCGACATCGATCGGAAAGGTCTTGTAGTACAGATAGTCCGTGCCGTCGATAGGCATGAGCCGCACGAGATCGTCGGTCGTGCGCGCGTTGAGTTTGCCGCCGCCGTTGCGCGGATCGACGAAGGTGCCGAGGCCGACCGTCGAGAGCTGCCCGGGCCGATGCGCGGCGATATCGCGAAAGAGTTGCGAGATCACGCCTTGCGGCAAGTTGTACGCTTCGACGCGGTTCTCGATCGCCATCTTCTGCAAGCCCGGCACGAGTCCCCAGTGGCCGCCGATCACGCGTTTGATCAAGCCTTCATGCGCCAGGTGATTGAGGCCTTTCGTGCGGCCGTCGCCCTGACCCGCGGCATAGACGAGCGTCAGATCCGCGATCGGATCGCTGCCTTCGACGAAGCGTTCCTCCAGCGCGATCGCCACTTCCTCCGCGAAGCCGATGCCGACGAAACCGCTCGTCGCGAGCGTATCGCCGGAGCGGATCAGGCGCACCGCCTCGCGCGCGGAGACGATCTTGCCGCGCTCGACGAGGCGCGCGGCAGAGGGGAAAGGATGGCGGGTCGGCGGGCTGCTGGCGGTCATGGCGTCTCCTGTGTGCCGCATGTCTTGTCGTGAGTCTCGCGCGATCCGCGGCCGCCCGCTTGCGTCGGATGCACGCAAATCAGCCGATTTGCGCCGTCATATTTCGACCCGCGCGCCGAGCTCGATCACGCGATCGGCCGGTAATCGCAAATAGGCCGCTACGTTGCCCACATTGTGCAGCATGATCGCGAAGAGGCGTTCGCGCCATAAGGCCATGCCGGTGCCCGGCGTCGGCACCACGGTTGCGCGCGAAAGGAAATACGAAATCGTCGCGCGATCGAACTTGAGCCCCGAAGAGCGGCATTTTTCGAGCGCGGCAGGCAGGTCCACTTCATCCTTGAAACCATAGATCACGGTCACCTGAAAACAGCCGTTGCCGAGCGTCTCGATACAAACGCGGCGCGCTTCCTCGACCCACGGCACCGGCTCGGTGGTGACCGTCAGGAACACCGTGTGTTCGTGCAGCACGCGGTTATGCATGAGGTTGTTCAGCAACGAATGCGGCACGCCGCTGGGATCGTTCGACATGAATATCGCCGTGCCCTCCACGCGTGCGGGCGCGCGTGCGATGAGGCTCTTGAGGAATGGCTTGAGCGGCGTCGCGCCGGCGCGCACGCGAGCCTCCTGGATCATCATCTGCGCGCCGCGTCCCCACGTCGCCATGACGGTGAACATCACGAGACCGATAGCGACCGGGAACCAGCCGCCCTCCGCGATCTTCAGGCAATTCGCCGAGAAGAACATCGCGTCGATGACGAAGAAGAAGGCGGTCGCGACGACGCACAGCGCCCAGTTGTAGTGCCACGCGTAGCGGATCACGAAGAACGTCAGCACCGTCGTGATGAGCATCGTGCCGGTGACGGCGATGCCGTATGCGGAACCGAGCGCGGTCGACGAGCCGAAGCCCAGCACGGCCGCGACCACCGCGAGCAGGAGCGTCCAGTTGATGCCCGGCACATAGATCTGCCCGATCTCCTTCGCCGACGTGTACACGACGCTCATGCGCGGCAGGAAGCCGAGCTGCATCGCCTGCTTGGTCATCGAATAGGTGCCGGAGATGACGGCCTGCGATGCGATGACCGTCGCGATGGTCGAGAGCACGACCATCGGGTAGAGCATCCACGACGGAAAGAGCCGGTAGAACGGATTCTGCAAGGCGCCCGGGTCCGCGATCAGCAGCGCGCCCTGTCCGAGATAGTTGAGCGCGAGCGCGGGAAAGACGACGGCGAACCATGTGAGGCGGATCGGCCGCGAGCCGAAGTGGCCCATGTCGGCATAAAGCGCTTCGGCGCCCGTGAGCGAAAGCACGACCGCGCCGAGGGCGACGAACGCGAGCCAGCGATGATGCAGGCAGAATGCGAGCCCTTCGAGCGGATTGAGCGCCACGAGAATATGCGGTGCATCCTTGATGTTCACGACGCCCGACACCGCCAGTATGGCGAACCACAGCACCATCACCGGCCCGAACACCGCGCCGATGCCGGATGTGCCGTGCTTCTGCATCACGAAGAGCGCGATCAGCGCGACGAGCGTCACGGGCACGACATAGGGCTGCAAGCCCGGCGCGGCCACTTCGAGCCCTTCCACCGCGCTCAGCACGGAAATGGCCGGCGTGATGACGCCATCGCCGTAAAAGAGCGCGGCGCCCATCACGCCGACGAGCAACAGCACGTGCTTCAGCCGCTTCTTCGATTCGACCGATGACGCCGCGAGCGCGAGCAGCGCCATGATGCCGCCCTCGCCGTGATTGTTGGCGCGCAGGATCAGCGTCACGTATTTGAGCGAGACGATGATCGTGAGCGACCAGAAGATGAGCGACACGATGCCGATCACGTTCGCGGGCTGCAATGGCAGGCCGCCCGCGGGATCGAAGACGGTCTTGAGCGTATAGAGCGGACTCGTGCCGATATCGCCGTAGACGACGCCGAGCGCCGCGAGCGAGAGCCCCAGCAACGCCGGGTGGCCGTGCGGCTCGGGCGCGTGCTTGTCGTCGGCCGGAACGCCGGGTGCAGTCGATCCCATGATTCCTCCCTTCCTTTTTCCGGGCCGCCGCGTGGGACGGCCTATTTGTCAGAGGATGAGCGTCTGCGTTGCTGTGTCGATCGAAGCTATGTCGATCAAAGTATAGGAACGAAGCGCGGTTATGTCCGCGCAAGCTTCCTTACGCATATTTGATCTGCGCGACCGCGCGCAAATCATCGGCGGTGGCCGTGCCATAGCCGAAGAACTCCAGATACGCCGGAATCATTTCGAAAAGCATGTCCGTGCCGACCTGCACGGCGCAGCCCTTGTCCTTGGCCGCGCGCAAGAGCGGCGTGTACTCCGACTTCATCACCACTTCGCCGACGAACGTGCCCGGCGCGATGCGCTCGATATCGAACGGCAAGGGGTCTGTTTCCTTCATGCCGAGCGGCGTCGCGTTCACGATCACGTCGAAGCCGGCGGGATCTTTCGTGTCCGTTCTTACGACCAGCTTGGGATAGTGCTCCCGCAAGCGCGACGCGAGCCCTTCGACGGAAGCCGTGTTGGTATCGAAGATCGCGAGCTCTGCGACGCCTGCCGCCGCGAGCGATGCCGCGATTGGCGAACCGACGCCGCCGCTGCCGAGCACGAGCACGCTCGTGCCCGCGAGCTTGCGGCCCTTGCGTTCGACGCCGCGCACGAAGCCCGCGCCATCGAACTGATCGCCGACGAGCGTGCCGTCGGGGCGTTTGAGGATCGCGTTGCAGGCTCCTGCGATGCGCGCGGTCGGGCTGACTTCATCCATCAGGCCGACGGTGGTGATCTTGTGCGGCATGGTGACGAGCGCGCCGCGAATGTTGGTCAGCTTGAAAAGATGCGGCAGGAACGCGACGTAATCCTCGGGTTTGACGCCCATCGGCACGACGACGGCGTCGATGTTCTGTTTGTCGAACCAGGGGTTGTAGATCATCGGCGCCTTGAACGCTTCGGTCGGGTAGCCGAGGTGGGCAATCAGAGTGGTCTTGCCGCTGATCATGGCAGCTCCTTGTGAGGATGTCGCGTGCGCATGTTTGCGCGCGCCCGTCACCATGATAGTTCGGCTTCGCTTGCCGCAGTGCGGCAATTGTTCGAGGTGTCAGTGACTCGCGCCGAGATACGCGGCCTTAACCGATGGATCGTTGCGCAACTGCTCGGCCGGGCCGTGTGTCGCGACGCGGCCGTTCTCCAGCACATAGCCGTAATCCGCGACGTTGAGCGCGGCGGCGGCGAATTGCTCGACAAGCAACATCGTGACGCCATCGGCTTTCAGGCGCTCGATGATGCGGAATACTTCGTCGACGAGAATGGGCGCGAGACCCATCGATGGTTCGTCGAGCAGCACGAGGTCGGGGTTGAGCATGATCGCGCGCGCCATCGCGAGCATTTGCTGTTCGCCGCCCGATAGCGTGCCTGCGAGCTGGTTGCGGCGCTCTTTCAATCGCGGAAACAGATCGATCGCGCGTTCGAGATCGGCGTTGACGTCGCCTTTCGGACGCGACCATGTCAGACGCGGGAATGCGCCGAGGAGCAGATTGTCGGTGACGGACATGGTCGCGAAGACGCGGCGCCCCTCGGGGGAATGCGCGAGCCCGAGACGCGCGATCTTGTGCGACTCGAGCGAGTCGATGCGCTTTGTGTTGTTGCCGACGCCCATCGTGATTTCGCCTTCCGTCGGTTTGATCATGCCGGAGATCGCGCGCATGGTTGTGGTCTTGCCTGCTCCGTTGGAGCCTATCAGCGTGACTACCTTCGCTTTTGGCACGTCTAGCGAAATGCCGTGGAGGACTTTGACTTTGCCGTAGCCGGCGTGGAGGTTTTTTATCGTCAGCATTTCTGGTTTTCGCTTTAGGCTTTTTTTGGTGGAATCCTGATTTCGCGTCGGTCTATTTGCTCTGCCCCTGTGCGGGGCGGCAGTCACTTTCTTTGCTGCTGCAAAGAAAGTAACCAAAGAAACAGCTATCCCCAGCCTAAGCACTTCACACCGGCCGCGGCACAGACGATTGGCCTAATGGCCCGGCACTAGCGAGTGCCCCCACAAGCAGACAAGGGCTTGGACCGCGCACGGTCTGACACCTCGCGCCGCTCGCGTCACTGGTTCAGCACCAAATAGCTCCGGCCTGCTTCGCGGCCGATGGGTCCATTGGGTCGGCCGTCACTTCTTTGCTGACGTCTCCATCTCACTGCATTCGTTCCTCGTTGGTTTCCCTCGTAGACTCAGCGGCAGCGCGAAGCGCTGTGCCGAAGCTATTTGGTGCTGAACCAGCGCCCTAAGCCTTCTAGCTCGACAGACCGTGCGCGAGCCAAGCCCGATTGGGCCTTTGGGGGCCACACTTAGGCGAGTGCCACCGCGGGCTGGCAAGCATGGCCAAACTGCGTGTGACCGCGGGCTTAAACGAGCTGCTTTCTTTGGTTACTTTCTTTGCAGCAGCAAAGAAAGTGACTGCCGCCCCGCACAGGGGCAGTGCCAATAGACCACCGCGAAACCGGGATCCGGCGACGCGAAAAAAACCCCAAAATCAAGCAACCTGAGCAGCCTGCCCACCCAAATAAGCCTCGATAACTTTCTCATTAGCCTGAATCTCCGAAGGCTTCCCTTCAGCGATCTTCTGCCCGAAATCCAGCACGGAAACGGTATCGCAAACACTCATGACGACATCCATATGATGCTCGATCAAAACGAGTGTGATGCCATGATTGCGCACCTTGCGAATGATCGCGACAAGCTCGCGAATATCCGGCGCTGTCAACCCCGCCGCTGGTTCATCGAGCAAAAGCAATTGCGGATCAAGCGCCAGAGCACGAGCGATCTCAAGCAGACGCTGCTTGCCGTAAGGTAAATTACGCGCTTCCTCCGCAGCGACATTCTCCAGCCCCACAAAGCGCAGCATGTTGAACGCACGCTCCCGCGCCGCACGTTCCTCACGCCGATATCGCGGACTCATCACGCCGACATCCGCGAAGTTCGACTCGAACGTGTGATGCAAGCCGACGAGCACATTCTCCAGCGCCGTCATCTCGCCAAAGAGCTGCACGTTCTGAAACGTCCGCGCAATGCCCGACAGCGCGATCTTCGACGACGTCCGCCCCGCGAGCGACTGTCCTTCGTATTCGATCGCACCCGCCGTCGGCACATAGATGCCCGTCAGCACGTTCATCATCGTGCTCTTGCCCGAGCCGTTCGGACCAATGAGGCCGTGGATCGTGCCGCGCTTCACCGTCAGGTTCACGTCGTTCAACGCCTTCAGGCCGCTGAACTGCATCAGCACGCCGCGCACATCGAGGATCGTATCCGCGCCCTGCGTGCCGACCGCCGCCACCGCATCGTCCTGGCGCGTCTGGGTCGCCAGTTCATCGGTATCGACCTTCGTCACACGCACGCGGCCAAGGTTCAGCGTCTTGCGCACGAAGCCGACGATGCCGTCCTGCAGGTAATACACGACGAGCAGGATCATCAGACCGAAGATGGTGAGGCGCCAGTCGGTCAGCGCTTCGATCCAGAAAGAGAACACCGCGAGACCCGCCGTGCCGATGACCGGCACCGCCACGCGCTGCAGCGTCGTGGTCTTGCGCACGAGCGCGAGCACCGCGCCCGCGACGACGACGACCGCCAGCGCCGTCGCGACGACGCGAAAGTTTGCGATATCGTCGAGCAGCTTGGGCAACATCACGATCACCGTCGAGCCGATGATCGCGCCCGTGCGCGTCTTGCGCCCGCCCATGATGATCGCGAGCAGGAACAGGATCGTCAGCTCGAAGTTATACGTGTTCGGCGAAATGTACTGCTCGGAATACGAATAGAGACACCCCGCAAGGCCCGCGAAACCCGCGCTGATCACGAACGCATAGACCTTGTAGCGATACACCGACACGCCCATGCAATCCGATGCGATCGGGCTATCGCGCAACGCCTCGAACGCGCGCCCCAGATGCGACTTCAGCACGCGATGCACGACGATCAGCGACACGACCAGCAATGCCGCGACGAGCCAGTAGTACTGCACTTCGTCGAGCCGGTGACCCGCGAACATCGGCTTCGGGATCTTGAGGCCCATCGGACCGTTCGTCAGGAAATCCATCTCGTTGATGAGGATCTGGATGATCGTGCCGAACGCGAGCGTCACCATCGCGAGATACGGGCCGGACACGCGCAGCGCGGGCAACGCGAGGATCGCGCCGAAGCCGGCCGTCACCAGAATCGACAGCGGCGCCGTCACATAGAACGGCATGCCGAGCTTCATGAACAGCACGCCCGCCGTGTACGCGCCCACGCCGAACAGACCAGCATGACCGAGCGACACCTGACCGGTATAACCCACCACGATATCGAGCCCGAACAAAAGGATCGCGTAAATCATGATGGTTTCGACGAGGTGGATGTAATACGGATTGCCTGACACCACCGGGAAAATCGCGAGCACGGCAAGTCCGGCGATCGCTGCAATCCAGTTCTTTGCTTTCATCGTCGCCGCCTCAGACTTTCTTGATCGCCATCTTGCCGAAGAGACCTGCGGGCTTGACCGCGAGCACGATCAAGAGCAGCACGAGTCCCGGCACGTCCTTGTAGCCGGTGGAAATATAGAATCCGGTCGTCGTTTCCGCGATGCCGAGAATCATCCCGCCGACGATGATGCCCATGCCGCTCGACAAGCCGCCGATGATCGCGACGGCGAAGGCCTTGAGGCCCAGCACCGCGCCCATCGTTGCGCCCGTCAATGTGAGCGGCGCGATCAAAACCCCTGCAAATGCAGCGGTCAGCGATGAAAGCGCATACGAGAACGTGATGACGAGCCCGGTGTTGATGCCCATGAGCGACGCCGCATCGCGATCGTTCGCGGTTGCGACCACGGCCTTGCCGAAGATCGTCTTGCGGTTGAAGAACTCGACCGCGAGCATCATCACGAGCGCGCCGCCGACGACGAGCAGTTCCATCGGCAGCACGTTCGCGCCGAACACCTTGAGCGGCGCTTCGGGCAGCGGCGACGGAAAGCGCAGATCGTCGCGGCCCCATACGTTTTCCGCGACGTTCTTGAAGATGATGCCGAGCGCGATAGTCGACATGATCCAGCCGAATTCGGACTTGATTTTGATGGCGGGGCGCACGCCGATGCGCTCGACGAATGCGCCTTGCATCAGGCCGAAGAGGCATACGAGCGGAATCATCAGCCAGTAGTTGACGCCTGCGGAGACGAGCGTCAGGCCGACGAGCGCGCCGAGCATCAGGGCATCGCCCTGGCCGAAGTTCAATGTGCCCGATGTGGCGAAGGTGAGTTGATAGCCGAATGCGATCACGGCGTAGATCATGCCGAGGGCTATGCCGCTGTAGATGAGTTGCAGAAGGATCATCGCGGGGGGTTTTTGGGCGGTTGGGTTGGTGCGCTTATGCTTTCGTGGAATCCTGCTTTCTTGTCGGTCTATTG
>JFHF01000014.1 GCA_000648925.1 Caballeronia jiangsuensis | reverse complement strand
ACCGCAAACCGTTTGCAACGACGAGCAAGCTCGCTCCTACGTCAGCAAATACGGCCATCCACATCGTCCCAAGTCCACCAATGGTCAGCGTGAGGAATACCGCCTTGATTCCCAGCGCCAGCGTAATGTTCTGCACGAGAATCGAATGCGTGGCTTTCGAAAGGCGGATAAACGCAGGAATTTTCCGCAGGTCGTCATCCATGAGGGCGACGTCAGCCGTTTCGATGGCAGTATCCGTGCCCATTGCACCCATAGCGAATCCGATGTCCGCACGCGCTAGCGCTGGCGCGTCGTTGATGCCATCTCCGACCATTCCGACCATTGCGTGTTCACTCGACAGGCTTTCGACGACGCGCAGTTTGTCCTCTGGGAGCTGGTCACCCTCGGCGCGGTCAATCCCCACTTCCTTGGCAATCGCGGCCGCGGTGTGTCCGTTGTCACCCGTGAGCATCGCGGTTCGCACGCCAAGCGCGTGAAGCTCGGAGATTGCTTCGCGGCTCGTGTCCTTCACCGTGTCCGCAACAACGAATAAGCCAAGCACGCGCTTGTTATCAGCGAGCATGACAACAGTCTTGCCGTCTTGCTCGTAAGTTTCCAGTCGAGCCTCGAGCTCCGGTGAGCAACGGCCAAGCTCCTCGACGAGCCGGCGGTTACCGAAGGCGTAATGGCGACCATCCACGCGTCCCGCGATACCTCGTCCGGTAATCGCCTCAAACTCCTCGACTGAGAGCCGCGCGACGCCATCGTCATCTCCTGCTCGCGTGATGGCCGTCGAGACGGGATGGTCTGAGCGACTCGACAAGCTGGCTGCGATAGAACGCACGAACATGCTTTCAAGGTCGGTCGCGCGGAGTTCGAACGCGACTTGCACCGGTTTACCGTGGGTGATAGTGCCCGTCTTGTCCAGTGCAAGCCACCGAAGCTTTCTGCCCTGTTCGAGAAACGTGCCTCCCTTGACCAGAATGCCCTTGCGGGCGGCGGCTGCAAGACCGCTCACTATTGAAACCGGAGTCGAAATGACAAGTGCACAAGGACACGCAATGACAAGAAGCACAAGCGCTTTGTAGACCCAGTCAAACCACGCGCCGGCGAAAAAGAGCGGCGGAACGATGGCAACGCCGAGCGCCAGCAGGAAGACAATCGGGGTGTAGACCTTGGCGAACCGGTCGACAAACCGCTGCGTCGGCGCCTTGGCGCCTTGAGCTTCCTCGACAGCATGAATAATGCGCGCAAGCGTCGAATTGTTGGCCGCGGCCGTGACTTGAAACTCGAACGACCCCGATTCGTTGATGGTGCCGGCAAAGACGTTGTCGCCTGGACCTTTTTCAACCGGCATGCTCTCGCCGGTAATGGGCGCCTGGTTCACCGTGGAGCGCCCGTCGGTGAGAGCGCCGTCAAGCGCGATACGCTCTCCAGGACGTACTCGGACAATCGCGCCCAACTCGACGCGTGTCGCGTCGATGTCGACCCACGAACCGTCTGCCTGCTTGACCGTTGCGGTTTCGGGCGCGAGGTTCATCAGACCTTCAATAGCATTGCGTGCTCTGTCGAGCGATTTGGCTTCGATGAGCTCGGCAATCGTGAACAACACCATCACCATCGCGGCCTCGGGCCACTGCCCCAAGGCCAACGCGCCGGTGACCGCGATGCTCATCAGCGCGTTGATGTTGAGGTTTAGGTTTCGAATGGCAACCCAGCCCTTTTTGTACGTTTCAATTCCCGCACAGACAACCGCCAACAGGGCAAGCGCCGCCACCGCCCACACCGGTGAGCCCAACCAGTTGGCAAGCTCCGCTCCCAACGCGGCGACGACGGCGATGGCAAGGGGCCACCAAGGCTTTCTGATTGGGGCTGGAGCGCGGGCGCCTGCAACTCCCTCGTCGGCGAGTTCAGGCGTGAACCCAAGAGTCGAGAGCGCCTTGACTACCGCCGGAAGGCCGTCGGGCCGATGAACTACTGTAAGGACCCGTTGCATGAGATTGAATTGCATCTCGGAGACTTCGGCCATTCCGTCGAGCTTCTTGCGAATGAGTGCTTCCTCGGTCGGGCAGTCCATCTGCAGTATCCGCATTTGCGTGCGGACCAAGCCTCCGACCGAAAAGGATTGAGTGAGCGCAGCAAGGGCGGGCTGCGCTTCGGCCGGGTCACCATGCGATGCTTGGCCGTGCCCATGGTCATGGTCGCATTTCGCGTCGTGGCGATGGTCGTGCTGATGTTCGTGAGCGGGGCCATAGTTCAAATGCCCCGCGTCGTCAGGCTCCCGGCCCGTCGCAGTTGCAACAGGTCTGTCTTCGCACGCATTGCCAGCGTCACACCCGCCTTGCGATTTGAACTTTCCTTCGCCCGGTCGCAACGCGATATCCGTATTTTTATTGCCGCAACAATGTTCCATGTCTGCTATCCGCTTGGTATATGCTGCCAGTTAACACCTTGGAGGAACTCCAAGGTCAAGCGTTATTTGAGGGGCAGATTTATGAAAATTGGCGAGCTGGCAAAGGCGGCCAACTGCACGACGGATACGGTCCGGTTCTATGAAAAGGAAGGCCTACTTCCACCGCCCGAGCGGACCAGGGCCAACTATCGCAGCTACACTCGCGCTCATGTCGAACGTCTACGCTTTGTGCGGAACTGCCGCGCGCTCGACATGACGCACGATGAAGTTCGAGCGCTGCTGTCCGCGTCGG
The DNA here is from genome assembly GCA_000648925.1 of Caballeronia jiangsuensis. GTDB lineage: Bacteria > Pseudomonadota > Gammaproteobacteria > Burkholderiales > Burkholderiaceae > Caballeronia > Caballeronia jiangsuensis. Next base: position 159,924 of record JFHF01000014.1, on the reverse strand, counting down.
ACGAGCCGGGCCTCGGATGCGGCACTATTAACTCGTTGCTGGACGAGCACATCGCGCATGTCGACGAACGCATCGCAGAACTTGTTCACTTGCGAGAGCAATTGGGTAGCCTGAGAGCCCGCTGCGCGGGAGAAGCGGCGGTCAAAGAGTGTGGAATCTTGCAAGGCTTGACCTCGATGGGAACCGCGCTTGAGAAACATCGAGGAACCCATCTGGGCTAGGCGTAGGTTTCATCGCTAAGAGACTGACAGCGTTACCCGATTCCGTCGTTGCCCCAAAGCTGGTCTTCCTCACAACGGTTCACAGGTCAGCAGGCCGGCGCCGCTTGCCGCTACATCAAACAACTCTGGGAGCGTCATGTCCGTCACCCGCGGTTGAACTGGCGTCAACGCACTCTTCGTGCTCCACCTGAACCGTCACATGCTGAATGTTGAATTGGGTGGCTAAACGCTGCTGCACAGCCACCACTAAGTCACGAGCACTTGCGCCTGCTACTGGATGGACATGAAGGGTTACCAAGTGTTGCTCGGCCGTGATAGACCACGCATGAATGTGATGGGCGTCGCGCACTTGCGCAACGTTTTGTTCGAGGTCGACTTTGATATCGACAAGTTTCACCCCCTCGGGAGTACCCTCGAGCAGGATGTGGGCGGAAGACTTAACGATACCCCAAGCGCTCTTGAGGATGATGACAGCGACGAAGATGGACAGCAGTGGGTCAATCGGCGTCCAACCGGTCCACAGAATCACAAGTGCCGCAACGATAGCTGCAATCGACCCGAGTATGTCACCAAGAACATGAAGCCAAGCTCCTCGCAGATTCAAATTCTCACGGTTCCCGCCGTGTAGGACGAAGAACGCGGCGATATTCGCCAAGAGTCCCACGACGGCGACAATTAACATGGTTTTGCCGATGACAGGGACGGGCGACGCAAAGCGTTGCACAGCTTCAATCACAATCCATCCTGCTATGACGAAGAGCGCGCATCCATTCACGAATGCGGCCAGGATTTCGAGCCGCTTGTAGCCGAACGAAAGCTGCGCCGTAGCGGGCCGCTTTCCGTAATGGATAGCAACCCAGCTGAATCCGAGCGCTGCCGCGTCACTGACCATGTGACCAGCGTCTGCCAAAAGCGCCAGAGAGCCGGAGATGACACCGCCAGCCACTTCTACCAGCATAAACGCCGCGATGATGACGAAGGCCCAGCCGATACGCCGTTGGTCGCTCACGCCATGCAGATGATTGTGGCCTGCATGATTGTGTCCGTGGCCCTCATGACCATGGTCGTGCTCATGGTTTTGGCGACCATGCTGATGGTCACTATGGTTGTGTTCATCTTGGCCGCTGTTGTCTTTGCGGTGGTCGTGCTGGTGTCCAGAGTGGTCGTGCTTAGAGGCCATTGTCGCTATCCTTGAGCAGAGTACGAGCGCTATTATATACACATATAAACATGCGTTGATGTGAACGAAAAAGGGTCTTTATGTCTGCAGAAATCGAGTTGAGCGATGACCAGGTCGTGGAACTGGCAGAGATGTTTCGGCTGATGGGGGACCCAAGCCGACTTAAGATAATCGCTGCGTGTCTTGGCGCGCCGATGTGTGTCTCTGACATCGCGGCGAAATACGGCATGTCGCAGCCGCTCGTGAGTCATCACTTGCGACTGCTTCGCGCTGCTCGAGTGTTGCGTTCTGAACGTCGTGGAAAGCAGATTTTCTACGAGGCGGCCGACCACCACGTGAAACGAGTCATTGGAAATATGGTCGAACACGTTTGCGAACAACCGTCGCCCGAGGCAGCAGATATCGACGACGCAACGCGCCAAGAGTAGATTCAACGTCCATTTGTCTCGCTGTCTCAGACACGGCAACTCTTATTCTCCGCCATTGCTCCGAACGCCATAAGGCTTCTGCCTTTAATCGATATGCCTTGACGCTCGCCATATATCCGCCGAAGTTGAACAGCGCAATAGCGCGTGAGCAAACTGAAGTTCCGGCTAGAAGCGCCAGATTAGCAGTAGCCATGCGAGCGCCGCTGGAATCTCATTCAACTTGTTCGGCACGCGTTCTCGGTTCGCGCAGCAGGCATCCAGCAACGCCCCAAGCATATGGTGCGGAAGACGAGTGAGTCGGTTGCCGGCGCCAGTTTTCATTCTAGGCCCTGCGTTCCTTCGTGCCTTTCAAGCCGCGGTTATCCTGGAAGTGCTACTCCGAACGTTTGCAGCAGCAAGAGCGCGTTGAGTGCAAGGACAATGGCCGCTGCCGTCGCGGACAATATGGTCGTAGATGCGCTGCTCTTGCGGACACCCATAATGTCCTGTCGGCAACTGAACCAAAGCAGCGCCAGCATCGGAAACGGCAACGCTAAGCTCAACACGACCTGACTGATAACAAGTGCAGTTGTAGGATTCACGCCAAAGCCGACAACTGCAAAGCTGGGCAACATTGTCACGACCCTTCGCACCCATAGCGGGATACGAAAGCCAATGAAGCCCTGCATAATCATCTGGCCGGCCATCGTGCCCACGACCGAACTGGATATCCCAGAGGCAATAAACGCCAGGAGAAAAATGCCTGCTGCTCCTATGCCGAGCAAAGGCGCTAGGGTGTGGTATGCCGTTTCGATTTCGGCGACGTCAGGGTGACCCTCGTGAAATGCGCCGGAAGCCATGATGACCATGGCCATATTGATAAGGCCGGCAGTGCTCAGTGCGATGACCACCTCGAGATTCGAATACGCCAGTAGCGTGGTGCGTTCAGCTTCTGTCTTTGCGAGCACGCGACTCTGGGTCAACCCCGAATGGAGAAACAACGCATGTGGCATGACCGTGGCGCCAATAATGCCGACAGCAATCGTGAGAGCTCTCGAATCCGGAAGGTGCGGCGAAAACGTATGCGTGAAGACGGCTGGCCAAACGACCGGCACAATGAATAGCTCGGCCAGGTATGACAAGCCAATCACGCCAACCAGTCCACCGATTGCCAGTTCGAGTGGACGAAAACCGGCGCGCTCAAACAACAGAAGCGCATAGGTTACGAGGGCGGTGACCACCATGCTTACAAACAAAGGCATACGGAACAACAGGGACAGCCCGATTGCTCCGCCCAGAAACTCGGCCAAATCCGTGGCCATCGCGGCCACCTCGCTCACGCCCCACATAAGTAGGACGAGCGGCTTAAGGAGGTGTTCGCGGCAAAGCTCCGCGAGGTTTCGTCCGGTAACTATCCCCAGCTTCGCTGAAAGCGCCTGAAACAGCATGGCTATTAGATTCGCCAACAGTACAACCCAGAGGAGCGTATAGCCGTATTTCGCCCCGGCCTGAATGTTCGTCGCGAAATTCCCCGGGTCCATGTAGGCGATTGAGATGACCATCGCCGGGCCGAAAAATGGCAGGAACACCTGCGCGCCTCGACCTTCGAGCCGCTCGCGTATCGCCGACGTCGTTTGCTCCGTCAGGGTTTTACGTCTGTCCTTGCGGCGAGCGCGGTCGTCCATTGCCACTCCAGTCTGTTACCGGCCGCACGCACTGCAGGTCAGCAGTCTGTCTGCGCACTGCAACACCATTCGCCAGCGTGCTTGCCTCTTACTTCTTCATTCGATAGCGCCGAGAAACCCCGTCCTTCGGTTAGGGAGGAAAGTTGCGAGTAAGCACTTTTTTCACCTCCAATCTGCCGTTGAGCACGGTCATTCCGAGCGCCCATGATGTTGATGGTGTGTATGGCCATGGGCATGATGCTCATAGCGACCGTCGTCATGCATCATCCGCATCATTTCGGGGCCGCCGCTTCTGAAAAATATAAACGTCAAGGCAATGAAGATTGCACCAAAGATGATGTCGAGCACGGTGGTGTAGTTGAACGTAATCGCTGCGTCCACGACTGCTGTATGCCGGTTCGTCGGCCCCCACCCGAGGGACTGGAACAGCGCTTCGACCACGAGTGCAGCTGAGACCATCGCAAGATAGAAGGTCGCAGCGAGGAAGACCGTCATCTTGCCGCCGTAATACTTTCGATAAATATTAAGAATCGGGAGAATTATGAGGTCGCCAAAGATGAAAGACGCGACGCCGCCGAAGCTGATACCACCGTTCCACAGCACTGCAGCGAGTGGCACGTTTCCGACCGAACAGGTAAACGACGCAACCGCAATCAGCGGTCCCACAAACGCCCCCCAAATCATCGCGACCGTCGGATGACTGACGAAGAAAAATTTCTGCCAGAAGCTGTCCGGCACCCAGGTGCCGAGCGCACCTGCGATGACCAGCCCAATCCCAATATCGCGCCACAGCATCGACCAGTTCATCACGTAACTGTGACTGATAGCTATCCATCCGTCTCTGGAGGAGAGACGTTGCTTCCAGCTACCATGTTGTTCGCCCGACGACATGGCCGCATGACTCTCCATGGTGCCGGCGATACCCTTGTCCGCCTGCTCCAAAGCTTCCTTCTTCAGCGAGTCCCTAAGGAAGAACCGGAAGAATAGTGCCAGGACGAAAATCATGACGGGGCCACCGATGAACTCAGCAGCGGCAAATTGCCAGGAAATCAGCACCCACATTAGCACGCCGAGTTCGAGCACCAGATTGGTTGCCGCAAACTGGAACGCCATTGCGGCAGTGAAGTCACCGCCCTTGCGTACAATGGAGCGGGCCATCGCGACGGCGGCATAGGAGCAGGAGGATGATGCCGCGCCGAGCAGACTGGCCACTGTCAGCGACCGGGGGGATGCGTTCGGCAGAAGCTTCGACATCTCGGACTTCGATACCACGACCTCAATCACGGCCGAGAACAGAAAGCCGAGACTCAATCCCCAGAATATCTGCCACAGCATGGTGAATGCCATCCACAGTGCGTGACCTAGCGCGCTGACAGCGTGCATCGCAAGCTCCCTTCCGCGCTCCTATATCAGCGGTGCGCGGTTATAGAAGTAAATGCCGTGAGGTGATTTGCCCACCTTAATGGTGTTGACGAGCTTCAGCGTTTTCATATCGATGACGCCAACGTAACGTGTGAAGCGAAAGGTCACCCACAGGTATCGCCGGTCGCGCGTGAGTTCCATGTCGTCTGGCCCCGGCAGCAACCCCGTGATGGTTCCAACGTTGGTCAGCGTGTTCTGGTCGAGGATGCTGATAGTATTGCCGACGCGATTCGTCACGAGCACATGCTGGCCGTCGGCAAGGGAGCGGAAGTTGTGCGCCCCTCTGTCAGTGTGAATCGTCTTGACGATTTTGCGCGCACGCCAGTCAATGACGGCGACATAGTCCGCACCGGTCATGCCAATCAGCAAATACTTGTCGCCGGGCGTGAGCCACAGCCCCGCCGGCGCTTTGCCGACAGGCATCTTCCACAGTACAGTCTGTGTCGCAAGGTCGATGGCGGCAACTTCGCCGGACTCCTGCAGCGTGATAAAGACAATCTTGCTGTCGGCCGAGAAAATCATATGACTCGGCATTTTTGAGAGCGGCACCCGTTTGGACAGTACGACATTCTTGCCGTCGTAGTGGTATATGTCCACGCGGTCAAGACGCAGTCCATTGGTGACGAACCACTTCCGGTCGTAAGAAAAGCCGAGTTGATATGGGTCTTCGATGTCAGGAACCCACCTCTGAGCCTTGCCTGTCTTTGGGTCCAAAAATACGAGGTTATTGCCCACCGAGTTCGCCACAATCAGAGACTGATTGTCTGGTGTTGCCATCAGATGGTGCGGCTCTTTCCCGACTGGAAATGTGTCAACGACCTTCAGGCTCGCCTGGTCGATAAGACTTACACTCGCGTCCGCCGAGTTAAGGACGATGACGTTCTCTGCCTGGACGGGCGTATTCGCGAGCAGCGTGACGGCAAGAGCGCCGAGCGTATGCGGAATCTGAGATATGCCCAGCTTCATGAAGCGAGCACCGTAGGATGAAAGCCTGCGGCTTCGATTGCGGCCATGAGGCGTTCCTGCGACGCCGTCGACTCGACCTCGACAACCTTGCCGCTCACGTCGATTGCCACACTGGCTGCGGCGTCTTCCTGCGTGATAGCCTGTGTAATGGCGTGCGCACACCCGCCACATGACATGTCTTTGACTTCGAATTTCATGGCTGTCTCCAGCAGTTGAAGAGAAACTTTGATGCTGAACCTTCCCATCGCGGGAAGGTCAAGCGTCACCCGCTGATGACGCACGCCTTCGGACTCACTCGTTGGCAGCGCGGAGAAAGAACAGTGCGAAGGACTCGCGACGCCCACCTTGCCCGATGCATTTCCATGATGGGCTTACCATAGCAAGCAACAAGCCCGTGTTCTGAACTCACACGCCCGCAAGCATTCACGCCGTAGAAGCGCCCAAAGATTATTTCAAGCTGCTCGGCCGCAATCGCGTTCCCTTGATTGGTCGCCACAATAACGGCGAACTTCGGCGATTCGGACGCGGTGAGTTCGAGTGATACGCCCGAGATGCGCGCAAGGTCAATCAACATGAGATTGCGTAGGGCCCGACGGAACGACAGGGTCGGGGCGAGAACGGTCCCCTGCGCCCGCCACAGCCTCTCGCACCGCACTTTACTAAGCGATGAGGGCCAAATTCGAGCCAGGTCTAGGAAAGCCTTCGTCTGAGGATTGAACGCCGAAGACCATTCGTCTCGCAGGAAATGACCGATTGACACGCACGCAGAACGAGGCAGTAGGTAGGCAGAGCCCATTAAGGCTCCTTGCCGAAAACAGCAAAACAGGAGCGTATCGCGGCTGGTGCGTATTTTTAAATGAGATGAAATCCACTCGACATGCGCTGTGCTGAGACCGCAGCACGAACGGATTCATCGACCAGTTGTTTTGGTTGGCGTGTCGAGCTTCGACGCCTTTTCAGGGTGAGCGCGGGCGTACGCTTCCTTGTTCTTCTTCATGGAGGCTGCGCTTGGCGGATACTCCGAGCGTCGAAAGGGCAATACGCCATCCTTGTAAGCCTGGACAAGTTCCCGCCGAACTTCCTCTCGCGTTTTTCCATGGCTCGACGGACCGTTCTCGCCATTTGCTACAGCAACGACACCTACTGTCAGCAGCACGAACGTCGCGATTGCAACAATGAGTTTCATCGCATTCCTTCCGTCGACGAGAAGCAATCTTAGCCCTTCAGTTCAGTGTACATGCTCGACGCTGCATCGCAATGACCCGAAGATGATAAAAGCGTCATTTAATTTTAATCTTGCCTTTACTGACGCCTCGATACTCAAAAGGAGAAAAAGCTAACGATGGAAGCGACGGTTGCTACCCAAATTTCCGCTGTGATAATTGAAAAACCTTCTCGCGCTTGATGTGAATAACCGGGCCCGTTCCGAGAAAAACTAGAGCGGTCTAATGTGGCGAAAAGCAAAGCGCCCTAGGGCGCATGAACGAACCCATGGGTGACAGTGGAAACAAGGGAAAGCCGCATCGCCCTGTATTGTGTCCTCTCTGTATATAGAAGCCTGGTTCAACTGCAATTGACCGGGTGCGACGCAACGTCGCTGATGCAAGGTGTCGTTGTTCTAGCAGTTCCGATATTATGCTTTCTGGAAACCCGTTCGGATTTTTGAAAGCAATGATGAAATGTCTTTGTATCACCGCGGCTTTTATGTTTGGAACGCCCATAGCTCAGGCCGCAGCTACAGCGGTCACGATATATAAAAGCCCTGATTGTGGCTGTTGCGAGGGTTGGGTGAAGCATGTCAGGACCGCCGGCTTTGTGACCAACGTCGTTGATACAAACGACCTTCAGTCGGTGAAGGACCGGCTAGGGGTCCCGACCTCGATGCGTTCCTGCCATACCGCCGTCGTGAGCGGCACGAATCAAGTCATTGAAGGCCACGTGCCTGCCTCGGCTATAAAAAAGCTAGTCGCTCAACGAGCGGTGCACGGTGTCTCCGCGCCCGGAATGCCGGTGAATTCCCCGGGGATGGGAGAGATGGATGGGAAGTTGGTCACTATAGACTTCCTCGGGAAAAGGTTCTCGCAGGACTGACCGAGAAAAGGGCCCGGAAAGCGAGATGCCGGACGCGTCCTGTGCAGGGCGCTCCGCGCTAACATCGTCGATTCAATAACTGATTACTTGGCTCCTCTCTCGGGATTAGCCGCTCGCCTTGCCACTTTTCATCCGATTAGCGCCGGGAAAGCTTGCCCTCAGGTCGGGAGGACGTCAAACTGTGATGGCCTCATTGGTTGCAGCAGAATCGCTCGTTGGGAAATATAAAACAAAGGTCGTTCGCCCAGCGGCACTTTGCACGTCAATTTTGCCTCGGTGAAGTTCCATAATAGATTTGACGATGGCCAGGCCCAAACCCGCATTTTTTCCGGACTCGTGTCGTGCTGGGTCTAACCGATAGAATCGGTCGAATATCTTCTCGACATCCGAGGCGGGTATTTCGACGCCTTCGTTAGTAACGGAGACCGCGGTATAACCGCGCCCCTCGGAACCGCGCAACTCGATGGTGGAACCGGGAGCAGCATGGTCCAAGGCATTGCTTACAAGATTACTGACTGCTCGTCGAAACATGGTTGTATCGGCGCGGATTGTGCCGTCGCCGTGAACGCGTAACAAAGTACCGCGTTCCTCGGCTAGACCGTCAAAGTAGGACGCAAGTCGGCGAAGCTCGGAAGCGATGTCTACATCGACCATCGTGATAGCTTGTTTGGCGTTATCGGTCCGAGCAAGGAACAACATATTCCCAATCATGCGCTGGAGCCGCTCGCACTCTTCGATGTTGGAGTCGAGAACCGCTTCATATTCCTCAACGCTCCGGGTCTTGGATAGCGTGATTTGGGAAGAGCTTATAACGTTCGCGAGCGGCGTACGCATGTCGTGGGCGAGGTCCGACGAAAATTGCGACAATCGGACGAACGCGCGTTCCAAGCGGTCCAGCATGCGATTTACAGAGAGTGCTATATCATTTAATTCGGCCGGCCCGCGCTCAATATTGAGGCGTTCGCTTAAGTTGTTCGCCTCGATTCGAGATGCCTGGCGCCCGATACTCTTCACCGGCGTCAGTCCGCGCCTCGCCACTAGATAGCCGAGAAGCCCAACCAGCGCCGAACCAATTGCCGCCGCAGCCCAAACGTCCAAACGGTAACTAGCTAGCAGCGACTCTCTGTCGGAAGCGCTGCGGGCTAGAAGGATGCGCACGGTCTCTCCTGAAGGCAGAGTCTCACTTGAAAAAATGCACCTCGCGGACCCAATCGACTTGGGCAAGCAGGTGTATGGGAGGCGCTGAAGTCGTCGCGGCTCGTAAGCGGACAACAGATTTCCGCCCGAAGTTTCTGGATGTTGGACTAATAAGGCGCCCGCTCGGTCGAGGACGGTCAAATATACGCCCGGATGAGATAGCAGTATTTCGTGAAATACATTGCTGGCATCGCGGACACCCGAGACTGTCCCAGCGCTGTGAATAAGCTGCAGAAACTGACTAAGTTTTCCATCAATTTCGATGTCATCGCGCCGCTGAAGCTCTGAGGACAATGACGTATAGAGAAACGCGCCCATTAAGGCGAATACTATTGCTGCTACGGCGAGGAACGCGAGGGCAAGACGCCCGGACAGTGAATAATGCTGCCCATCCTTTTTCACGTGCGCTCCTCCAATACATAGCCCATTCCGCGCACTGTGTGGAGAAGTTTTCGTTCAAAAGGGGCGTCGATTTTCGTCCGCAGGCGCTTAACGGCAACATCGACGACGTTTGTGTCGCTGTCGAAATTCATATCCCAAAGTTGGGATGTGATGAAGGTTCGCGTCAGCACCTCTCCTTGGCGCTCGGCCAGCAGTTGAAGAAGCGCGAATTCCTGGGCCGTCAAATCAATACGAACGTTCCCACGACGGGCGCGTCGCTTGAAAAGTTCAATTTCAAGGTCAGCGATGTTGATTACGTCGCGCACTCCGCGCGGCGAGCGTCGAAGCAAAGACTTAACGCGTGCCAAGAACTCCGCATAGGCGAATGGTTTTGAAAGATAGTCGTCGGCTCCTAACTCGAGTCCCTTGACCTTGTCCTCCACGGTGTCACGTGCAGTGAGAAGCAGCACTGGTGTCGATTTTTGCTGCCGCAACCGGCGAAGCACTTCGAAGCCGTCCAATTGCGGGAGCATCACATCGAGAACGACAATATCAAAGTCTTCATGCAACGCGAGGAACAGACCGTCCTTCCCGTTGGCCGCAACGTCTACGTTAAAGCTCGCCTCCGTCAACCCCTTGTGCAGGTAGGAGGTCATTTTTTGTTCGTCTTCCACAAGGAGTATGCGCATATCGAGCCTTTCAATCGCAAAGAGCATCGGTAAGATTAGCAATCGCTGCCATTCAAATACATGACGAGAAAATGACATTCGTGTAATTTTCGAGTCCGCCATTACAGCGCGGTCATGTTCGAGCCACCGTCGCGTCATGGTCGGCTGTGTATCGTGCCGTCAACAATCCGTCGTACCTTACAACGGGTATAAACCCGCGTGCTAGACTCTGCCTCATGACTAACTGGCGCAAATTCCTTACTGTCGTTCTGCTGATGCTGAGCCTGTCGGCTCGTGCATTCGCGGGCGCACCGCTGAGCTGCGAATTGTCGCGGACCGGTGGAGGGGTTTCGTCCGTTACTCATCGCCATGCAACTCACTTGTTCGGCGCAGCGTCGGACTCCGTCGCCGCCATCGACTCCGCCCAACATCATCACGATTCGCATGACGGCTCACACAATCACGGAAGTGGGCACTGCAGTGTCTGCGTGTCGTGCTGCTTTGGAAGTGCTCTGCCGCCAGTAGCTGTCGTCGCGACACCCGTCGAACTATCTCATCAGGCAGCACCTACGCCACCGCCCCTTCGCGCTGCCAGTTTTCTGACGGGTGGCATTGAACGTCCCCCCCGCGCTCTCCTCGTTTAAGTCGAGCCGTCCCGCCCGCCCATGGGCGTGACGCACCCTTGTTCCGGCCGCGATTCTTTGTGGACGGTTGACTGACGTCGAGAAAACTCTGATGCGAATTATTCTAACGGCGCTGCTCACTGCGGCGGCGGCGATGCCGTCGTTTGCGAGCGAAAAGCCATCCCTTCCCGACCCTACGGACGCCGCAGCCTCGGTGCCATCTGCGAGTGTTCCGCCAATAGTCGGTTCCTATCAATCGTTCAAAGACAAGCCGGTTGGCTCTTGGCGCGAGCTCAACAATGCGGTAGCTCCATCTCCAAAAAAATCTAGACCGGACGGCATGTCCGGCATGGGAGAGATGGACCATTCTCAGACTTCACCATCTACTGCTGCTCCCAGCCCTACAAAGGGCGCGGCGCATGGGAACGTAAAAGCTCAGATGAGCCACGACGGCATGGCCGGAATGGACCATTCACAGACGCCCGCGATGTCTGCCACTGTCGGCCATCCGGATGCGGCTCGTGACAACAAAAATCCACATCCGAAACACGAGGGCACCCACGAATGAACCAGCGCTTTCTTCCTGCTGGCCGTCTAGTGACGACCATAAGCGTCGTCGCAGTGCTCGCCGGCTGTACGACTTTTTCTAAGGACGGCGGCTTTAACACTGTCTCTGGGGTCGCGTCTGAGCGACTGGGCAAAGACGCTGTTGTCGTGAAGACTGAGGACGACCGCAATGCGGTTTTCACGCGGACTAAGGAGCTCTTGGCCAAGCCCCTGACTATGGACGATGCAGTACAGCTTGCGCTTCTGAACAATCGCGGACTGCAGGCCTCGTACGGCGAGCTCGGCATCTCCGAAGCGGACCTTGTGCAGGCAAACAGATTGCCCAATCCTGGTTTCACTTTCAGTCGGACGCACTCTAGCAACGATTTGAGCATCGGCCGCACGTTTTCAATGGGCATCCTGAGCATCTTCACGCTCCCGCTCGCGACTCGAATCGAAAGCCGTCGTTTTGAACAAACGAAATTGCTAACGGCCGACGCCATGCTCAAAGTCGCCGCTGACGCTCGGCGCGCTTACGTCACTGCCGTGGCTGCTCAGCAGTCGGTTGCCTACGCTGAGCAAGTCAAAGATTCGGCGGAGGCGGCTGCAGAACTTGCGCAGCGAATGCAACAGGCAGGCAACTTCAGCAAGCTGGACTACGCGCGAGAGCAGGCGTTTTACGCCGAATCGGCGGCCCAACTGGCGAAGACGCGTCAGGAGAGTGTTTCGTCGCGCGAGAAGCTAACTCGCGTCATGGGTCTCTGGGGTTCAGGTACTCAGTACCAGCTTCCTGAGCGATTGCCGGACCTTCCGAAGTCTCGCCCGGAATTGAATGACCTGGAAGGCTTTGCCATGCAAAACCGTCTCGACATCCAAGCGGCAAAGCTGCAGACACAGAGCGTGGCCACTTCCTTAGGTTTGACCAAGGCAACACGCTTCATTAACGCACTCGACGTTGGAATTCTCAATAACTTCGAGACGGATAAGGGACACGAGCACGGCTATGAGATTAGCGTCGAAATCCCCATTTTCGACTGGGGCGGTTCGAAGGTCGCGCGGGCCCAAGCAATCTACATGCAATCGGCGAACCGCTTGGCGGAAACCGCTGTGAACGCCCGCTCAGAGGTCCGCGAGTCTTACTCAGGCTACGTGACCGAATACGACGTGGCCAAGCACTATCGTGACGAAGTCGTGCCGCTACGCAAGACGATTTCGGACGAGCTAATGCTTCGCTACAACGGCATGCTCGCGAGCGTTTTCGAATTGCTGGTGGATTCTCGTGAACAGGTGGGTGCCGTCAACAGCTATATCGAGGCGCTGAAGAACTATTGGATTGCGGAGACTGACTTGCAACAAGCAGTCGGCGGACGTCTCCCCACCCCCGCCGTGGCTCATTCTCAGTCCACGCCTTCGATACAGCCCGCATCGTCCTCAAATTCTGAAGGTAAATAAATGGTTTCACGTCGAAATTTCATCGGCGGTTCGGGGGCTGCACTGCTCGGAGCAGCACTTGTCAGCAAGGCCGGAGCAGCGTCGTTGCCAGAAGCGCCAACGACAACGAACGTCAACATGCAACCTCCGCTGTTGCCGCCGAACGGGCGCCCCTACACGCCAGTGATGACTCTGAACGGGTGGTCGCTGCCATGGCGCATGAAGAACGGCTGGAAGGAATTCCATCTGACTGCCGAGCCGGTCGTGCGCGAAATGGCCCCTGGCATGAAAGCGAATCTCTGGGGCTATAACGGTCAATCCCCAGGTCCGACCATCGAAGCGGTTGAAGGCGACAAAGTTCGCGTCTTCGTGACCAACAAGCTGCCCGAGCACACCACTGTGCATTGGCATGGAATGTTGCTGCCGTCCGGTATGGATGGTGTCGGAGGGCTGACTCAACCGCATATCCCGCCAGGAAAGACCTTCGTGTACGAGTTTCAACTTGAGAAACACGGCACGTTTATGTATCACCCGCACGCCGACGAGATGGTGCAAATGGCGATGGGCATGATGGGCACCTTCATCGTCCACCCAAAGGACCCGAACGTCATGCGCGTCGACCGCGATTTCGTGTTCCTGATGTCGGCGTATGACATTGACCCGGGAAGCTTTACTCCTCGCGTCAATGAAATGACCGACTTCAACATGTGGACGTGGAATTCCCGGGTTTTTCCCGGCATTGACCCGTTGCCGGTACGTATGGGAGACCGCGTTCGTATCCGGTTCGGCAACCTCACGATGACCAATCACCCGATTCACCTGCATGGCTACCACTTTGAAGTGGCGGGCACGGACGGGGGCTGGATACCGACTGCCGCTCGTTGGCCGGAAGTAACTGCGGACGTGGCCGTTGGACAGATGCGCGCCATTGAATTTACGGCGAATCGACCCGGCGATTGGGCATTTCATTGCCACAAATCACATCACACGATGAATGCCATGGGCCACCAGGTTCCAAACCTGATTGGGGTGCAACAGAAGGACTTGGCAAAGCGTATCAACAAGCTCGTGCCGGACTACATGGCAATGGGAAGCGCCGGCGGCGCCATGGGGGAAATGGAGATGCCCTTGCCCGATAACACACTACCCATGATGACCGGAACAGGTCCGTTCGGACCGCTCGAAATGGGCGGCATGTTTACCGTCGTTAAGGTCCGCGAGGGCTTGGCTCGGAATGACTATCGAGACCCAGGTTGGTTCAAACATCCGAAGGGCACCGTCGCATACGAATATACCGGCGACGTGTCCGAAAGTTGATTCGCAGATTCGCGGCAGGTCGCGGATATTTCTTTAATGGTATCTGGAGAAAGAGCATGAAAAAGACATTCGTTTCGGTTGCACTCGGCGTTGCGTTGGCAACTTCTGGCGCAGCGTTTGCGGCGGGAGAGATGGGCAACATGGACATGTCCAGCGGCGCAAAGCAGGGTAATGCCGCCAACTCGTCGATGTCGCACGGCGAAGTTAAAAAGGTGGATACGGCGTCAGAGAAGTTGACCATCAAGCACGGCCCGCTTGAAAACCTGGGCATGGAAGGGATGACGATGGCTTTCAAGGTCAAGGACCCGGCGATGTTGTCGCAAGTCAAAGTCGGCGACAAGATTGATTTCGTTGCAGAAGAAGTCGATGGCGCCTTGACCGTCACGAAACTGCAGAAACAGTAAAGAGCATCTAGGACAACGAATCGGTGCGAGGCGACGTCTCGATGGCCTGCACCATTATTCAAGGAAATAAGAAATGAAGGCTCTAAGAAGTAACCTCATCGCGCCGCTCGTAGCGACTCTCGCAATCGCCTTTGCTCCGACTATTGCTTTCGCACACGGTAAGCTCGAGAGCGCTGAACCTTCGGTGAATGGCACAGTGTCAACGGCGCCGGACCTATTGCGCTTGACCTTTAATGAAGACCTTGAGCCCGCTTTCAGCACCATCAAAGTGGCCGACGCGAAGGGTGCAGCGATTGGAGATGAAAAGGCCAAAATCGACCCGGCAAATAAACGTGTTTTGACTCTTGCCGTTCCCAAGTTAGCGGCGGGAACGTATTCCGTACAATGGGCTGTAATGACAGGTGACAGCCACAAAGCGAAGGGCACGTATAAATTCTCGGTGAACTGATGAACTACGGCTCCTTAGATATCGTGCGGCTTTCTTTTATGGCGTTGCAGAACCTTGGTCTCGCCGTCATGGTGGGCGCGCTTCTCAGCGCATGGTGGCTGAGGGAGCCGGGACCTAATTGGAAAGTCCGGGCATCTGCGAAACTCGCATTCGTTTTCAGGGTTGCGTCCGTCGTGGCGCTTCTGTCGAGCATGGCGGGATTTTGGGTGCACTGTGCGTTGATGAGTGAGACTGCCGTGCTCGACGCTTGGCCCGCGGTACGTTCGATGCTGCTGAACACACAGTTCGGACATATTTGGGCCATGGGAGCTGGGCTGCTGCTTTGCATGGTCGTGATGTCGTTCAAACGTACGAGCCGCGCAACGATTCCTGTCCAGCCTCTCATGTGGCTCGCTTTCGCAGGAGTCGCTCTGGCAAAGAGCAACGCTGGCCACCCGGTCGATGCAGGAGTCTTAAGTCTGCCAGTGTGGGTGGATTGGGTACACTTACTCGCGGTGAGTTCGTGGGTTGGCATGGTTCTCATGTCAGCGTACATCGTTTCTCCGGGCATGTTGCACGCGAGGCCAACTGAGCTCTCGCTGGGCGCCAGTTATGTCCAAGCAATGTCCGACGCAGCCACTTTTGCGCTTATCGCTCTATTCCTGACGGGCGCTTTCAACGGATGGCGCGGGGTCAACGCACCCGAGAATGTTTTCGGTTCGTCGTACGGTCTGGTGCTGGTCCTCAAGCTCATGCTTGTGCTTGTCGCTGCGGCGCTCGGCGGTCACAACCGCTTCTTCGAAATGCCGGCGCTGCTTGCTTCGTTGCGAGGCTCTTCGTCTGATATTCAAAAGCGTCGGTTGACGCGTTTCACGACCGTCTTGCATATAGAGTCGTGGGTGCTAATCGGGGTGATTGCAATCGCGACAGTGCTCGTTTCAAGTCCGCTCCCAGGCACCGAATGACACAAGGCCCCGGCTTTTGCAAATCGACGCTAGGCCGCCTTTAAGCACTCTAGTCGGAAACGCTAGAGCCCGAACATGAGATGACCACGCGATGATTCCTGGTGCAGGCTGTCAACGTCACTCGTTGACGTCCCAAGCCGGGAATCACCCTTCGGGCCCGGAGTCCTGCTCCGGGTCCTTTTTTCAACGAAGTTGACGGCAGGCGACGAGCTTCGCCAGACGCAGCCCTTCTCGCAACCATGCGGGACATTCCGCTCCATCAGAAGCGCTCAGGCCGATTGCGTCATCTAGAGCCGGGTGTGCTTCCGCCAGTCTTATCCACGACGGCCGTCCGTCTTCAGAAACTCCTCATCGCTGCCTCGTCGGCTGAGCGCCGCTCTAAAAATGCCTCGCGCGCAAAAGGAACAGTCGTCGTCGTCCGGACGGCTCGCGCGCCATGAGAAACGCGGCGCAAGTCCTACACGAGGCGCCTTGGTATTCAGATAGGCACTACACCATCCCTCCCGGGGCCACTTCGTCAACAGTTGAGTGGCGGACTAGCCCACTTCACACAGCAGTGCGCTCGCACGTGACAGAATAATTGCCTCAACATTACCGTTGAGTCATTTGTTAGTCATCTTTGGCTGATTCGCATATTTGCGCTTTTCATCTGTAGGCTAGTGCAGTTAATCTCATTCGTGAGTTGGATATAACTCTCCGCACAACGAAGAGGTTACTGCTCAGAGTGCTTTCAGATAGAAGGTAGTTGAACTCTGCTAACGAGCTTGCCAACGCCGAGCCCATCTTCGTGCGTAACTGTGAGCGACGCCTCGGTGGCTTGAACATCGTGCGGC
Organism: Caballeronia jiangsuensis; assembly: GCA_000648925.1. Taxonomy (GTDB): domain Bacteria; phylum Pseudomonadota; class Gammaproteobacteria; order Burkholderiales; family Burkholderiaceae; genus Caballeronia; species Caballeronia jiangsuensis. Next base: position 143,160 of record JFHF01000014.1, on the reverse strand, counting down.
ACGCGGCACCATAAACCTGAATCCTAGTTGTGAGAGGCTTGATGTGACCAAGATAAAGCGCCAAAAGGATGTTATCGCCGATACCATCGGGAGACGGCGATTCGTACGAGGACTCGCGGCAGGTGGTCTCATGGCCGGCATCGGCGAATGGCCTATTGCATCGCGTGCTGCAGGTGTCAATACCGGACCGACAGTACTCACCGGAACGGAGTTCGATTTAAAAATTGGTTCAACACCTGTCAACTACACGGGACGCACTAGACCAAGCACGTCGGTAAATGGGTCAATTCCAGCTCCAACTCTCAAGTGGAAGCAAGGCACGGAAGTCACGATGCGAGTCACAAATCAGCTCTCTGTGACAACCTCGATTCATTGGCACGGCATCCTGGTTCCCTTTGGCATGGACGGAGTACCCGGCATCAGCTTCCCAGGGATTCAGCCAGGAGAGACGTTCACGTATAAGTTTCTCGTTCGACAAGCGGGGACCTTCTGGTATCACAGTCACAGTCGGTTTCAGGAGCAGACCGGTTTATATGGGCCACTTGTTATTGAGCCCGCGAGTGGAAAAGACGTTTTTACTGACCGTGACTACGTTGTGATGCTCAGCGACTGGACTGACGAGAATCCCGAGCGAATTATGCATAAGTTGAAGGTCTCTAGCGACTATTACAACTATCAGATGCCCACGGCACCCGAGTTTTTTCACGACGTCAAGAGAATCGGGTTCAAGGCGGCTCTCAAGAAGAGACAGATGTGGAATGAAATGCGGATGAATCCCACTGACTTCCATGATGTCTCGGGGGCCACCTATACGTATCTCGTCAATGGTGTCACGTCTACAGGAAACTGGACTGCTATCGCCCGTGCCGGTGAAAAGGTGAGACTTCGTTTCATCAACGGGTCGGCATCGACGCTTTTCGATGTTCGAATTCCGGGCTTAAAGATGACAGTGATATCGGCAGATGGTCAAGAGGTCGAGCCGGTTGAGGTTGATGAGTTCCGCATCTCCGTGGCAGAAACCTACGATGTTGTGATTGAGATGCCCGACGACAAACCGTACACCATTTTTTGTCAGTCCATGGACAGAAGCGGCTATGTGCGCGCAACACTTGGTCCGCGCCTTGGCATGCAGGCCGAAATTCCACGCATGGACCCGAAGACTTGGTTGACCATGGACGACATGGGCATGGGTGGCATGGACCAGACGAAGGACACGGGCGACACGAATGGCATGGAGCACACGAAGGACATGGGCGATATGAGGGGCATGGGCGACATGAAGGACATGGGCGATATGAGGGGCATGGGCGACATGAAGGACATGGGCGATATGAAGGGCATGGGCGACATGAAGGACATGAGCGGCATGAAGGGCATGGACCACATGAAGGGCATGGGCGACATGAAGGACATGAGCGGCATGAAGGGCATGGACCACATGAAGGACACGGGCGACATGGAGGACATGGGCGGCATGAAGGACATGGGCAACATGAAAAGCATGAACGCTGCGGCAAGCAGTGAAGGCTCTTTCAAGACCGGCCCTGAAGTTGACATGCGACCGATGACGGTTTCGGCTTCCCTTAACGACCCCGGTCCACGACTTCGAGGCAATGGCAGAAAGGTACTGACCTATGCCGACTTGCGCACAGTTGGAGGGCCGCTCGACAACCGTCCGCCAACGAGAGAGATGACGTTGCGCTTAACTGGAAACATGGAGCGCTTTATCTGGGGCTTCGACGGTAAGAAATTTTCGGAGGCCGAACCTGTCCTCTTCAACTACGGCGAGAGGATAAGAGTCACGCTTATAAACGACACGATGATGAACCATCCGATTCATCTTCACGGGATGTTTATGGAGCTTGAGGACGAGCGTGGGAAGTTCCTCGTTCGCAAGCACACTATCAACGTCCAGCCAACGAAACGAGTCAGCTATTTGGTAACTGCAGACGCTCCCGGGCAGTGGGCTTTCCATTGTCATCTTCTGTATCACATGGAGGCGGGAATGTTCCGCAAGGTGGTGGTCGCATGAGCCCAAACGACGCTTGCCGCCGTGTACCGCGGGGGACAAAAGGCATAGTGCGTCCAACGGTATGTATCGCACTATTGTTGGCCTCGTCGGCAGTAGCGGCTAGTGAGATGTCACAGATGCACGATATGCCCCGGATGAAAGGAATGGGCAACACGGACATGCTAGGTCAAAAGACCGACGCCTCGCAATCCCCGTCCAGAAGCGATACGTCAAAGACGGACGGGGTGTCCAGCATGAAAGGAATGTCCGGAATGGAGGGAATGGGCGATATGAAAATGCCGGGTGACGAACCACATCCCGTACCAGCTGCATCGGTCGATGGCAAGCAAGCGAAGAAAAGTGACGCCAATTCTCAAGCTACCGGTTCAAAGAGTCCAAAGGGGGGACCGGCAAGTGGACCCAACCACATCATCAGTGTAGGCGAGCCTCGCATTCCGATGGAGAATCCGAACGAAGGCATACCGATGCAAGGTATGGATATGTCCGACAACGGCATCTATCATCAGATTCTCATCAATCAGCTGGAGTACATCAAAGCAGCAGGCGGACGGGGGTGGTCATGGGATGGTGAGGCATGGGTTGGTGGCGACATCAATAGGTTATGGCTCAAGAGCTCGGGCGAGCGTCTTTATGGAAAAACAGACGACGCACGCATTGAAGCGCTTATATCCCACTCGTACTCCACCTATTGGAACGCGCAAGTCGGGGTGCGCCACGATTTTGGAAACGGGCCGACTCGCGATTGGGCGGCTATCGGCGTTGAGGGGCTCGCCCCCTATTTTTTCAACGTACAAGCGACGGGCTATATCGGTTCCTCAGGCCGGACCGCCGTTCAATTGAAAACTTCCTATGACGTCTTGTTGTCTCAAAAGCTTTTCCTGTCGCCCGAAGCGGAAATGAACGCATATGGCAAATCTGACCCAGAACGGGAAATCGGCAGTGGTATATCCGATATCAAGCTGGGATTGCGCCTTCGCTACGAGATACGCCGCGAGATAGCTCCCTACGTTGGATTCGTATGGGGCCGGCGGTTCGGACGCACGGCCGATTTTTCACGCCGCGACGGGGAGCCAGTGACCGATACTGAACTTGTAGTCGGTGTCCGGCTTTGGTATTGAGTCCCATCTCTCATTTCGCTCACGGCGCATCTCACTGAGCGAACGGCGGAGGTGGTTTGACGACAGGCACGGACGTAGTCGGTTAATAAGCTCTCAATTGTTAAGGGCCGCCATTCGTCGCTCGTCGATTTGACCAGAACATGTTCAGTCAATGTTCGCCAGAGTCCGCAAGAAAAAAAAGGCCCGGCATTACGGCCGGGCCTGAAGGGATGGTGCCGCACACGACTACCAGCGCGTCCGTCGAACGCGCTGGGACGTCTAGCCGAGGCACACCACCCGCGTGGCCAGCGAATTTTGACAGGGCACGTCACCCGTACGGACTGAGTCGACTGCTCCAACACCGCGCGCCAGTTTGCGATACATCGACCTTCGTCTCTCCAGCGCCACGTCAATACGCATCAAAAGCGATGACGCAATGCCACACGCGCCAGTACCTTCGAAGTCGTCGTTGGATACAAAGGGGTCCTGGTTTAAGCTGGCGCGCCATGATTCGTACCGATACGGCTTCCCGACAATTTTTCGCATAAGCTTTCCTCCATCTAGGTCTTCGACGCCCTTCGGGCCCAATCGACTCCCTTGTGTAGAGCCCCTTTGCATTGCACGGGATGCGCGTCCACCGGTGTCGTCCGGTCAATCTTCTTCGACCAACAAACCGTAAAACGGTCACGGACCTTTGAGCGTTAGCTTGCTGTGCTCCCAATGAGGGAAAAGGTAGACCAGCCAAGAAGCGCCGCTTCATCCGCTTCTCCGTTGGGGTAATGACATGCGACACGATTCTGGCATGGACGTATCAACCGCTTCAAACCTTAGAGAATGCCGCATAGGTTTTTGTCACAACCTAAACCTCGGGTCTTCGCATTTTCGCAGAGAGAAACCATGATTCTGGAGCGCAGTTTTTCGGACGATAACTATACAATGTAACGCCAGATGCGTCATTGCACGTAGATTACGTTTTGGCAATCTATTCGTCACGCAACATCTTCCACCTCCTTTCGCCTACGCTCCCAACGTTGCGCAATTATCATCTTGAAGCAATGCTCTCGACAGAGCACCAAACATAAACTTCCCTCCAATCGAACTGATTTGGAGGACGTCATGAAAGTTATTTCCTTGTTGGTTGCTTGCCTTAGCATTGCTGTCACGGCGCCCGCCTTCGCCGAACATACCTATCGTCTAAACGATGCACAGCCGGCTCGAGGTACCCAATCGTCAGCGGCGTCCCCTAGCACAACGCAGTCCTCGTATGGTGGCAGCACCGACGGCTTGGCAGCCACAGGGAAAATCGGCAAGACCCGAGCGGAAGTCGTCGCGGAACTCATTCAAGCCCAACGGGAGGGAATCATTCCCGTCAGAAAAAACGATTACCCGCCCAGCCAGCAGACGATTGAGCGCAATAAGGAACTTTATCGTATTCGCAACCGTTAGCGAGAGAAAGAACCCGCGGATACCGTCCCTACGGTTGCGAACCTACACGCGTCAGACGCTCTAACGTGACGGCGGAATGTGCAAAGCGTAGCTTGAGTAAAGGTCCACGCGAGTCGTAAAAGGAAAACGGTCCTGCTTGGACCAGGCTCATTCTCTGAGCAGACTGGATACGAATTATCACGAGTCGCCGTTGATGCGGTGGTGCCCAATTCATCTTTTTTCTCGGTGAGAGCATGAAGCACTGGGTCATTTCAACAGTTTCCATTTCCGCGGTCGCGCTTGCTGGCGCGACCGCGTTTGTATTGTCGGGAAGTTACAACATGGGGGCGGACGCACCGCACTGGCCCCTGACTTATAAAATCTTGCAAACATTGCGCATGCGGTCTGTCGAGGCTCATGCAAAGGACCTCGCGCTGCCAGACCTGAACGATTCCAAACTCATTCTGAGAGGGGCCGGCCAATATGCGGCAATGTGTGTGACATGCCACCTCGCACCCGGGGTTAAGGATTCGGAATTGGCGCCCGGGCTTTATCCTCAACCTCCGGAACTGGCCACGATGCAGTTAGACCCGCGCAGTACGTTCTGGATTGTCAAGCATGGGCTCAAGATGAGCGCTATGCCAGCCTGGGGGAAGACTCACGACGACGACACGATTTGGAGCATGGTGGCGTTTGTAAACAAACTGCCCAATATGAGCCCGCAGGAGTACAAGGATATGGTAGCTAAGGCTCCTCCAGATGAGGAAATGGAAGGGATGAAAGATATGCCAGGAATGAAGTCGATGCACGGTCCGGCAGAGGATGCGAAGAACGATGCTTCCTCCTTGCGTGGCCCCGAAGCGAGTCATCATGCTCACGGCGCGAATTAGAGACGCCGGCATCGATGCGATGGCGATGGCGATGGCATCCAAGTCTCGGGGGCGCTAATGGAGAGCTGTTATGGGAAAGGTCTTGTTTGTCGACGACCACAAAGACACGGCCGATATGCTAGCGAATATTGCAATCGAATTGGGCCATTGCGCGTCGGTCGCGTATGACGGACTAACGGCAATTCGAATGACGTCTCAAGAAGCGTTCGACGCAGTGTTCCTCGATGTTTCATTACCGGACGCTGATGGTCGGGATGTTTGCTCTCAGATTCGTCGCGGACCGTCACGCCAATCCCGCGTGGTCGCCCTTACAGGACACGCGGAACTTCAAGTGAACGCCGAAATGTGCGAATTTGATGCCTGGCTACTTAAGCCATTATCGATGCAGCAGTTAGAAGACGCGCTGACCGCAATGTAGCCGCAGAAAGTAACCGCTAGCGCTGGAGGAGTTGTGGAGGGCGCGGCACCTTTATGCCCGGTGCCGTTTTCGTCCTTATTGCTTGTGCGAGAAATGCTCGTTCTATTCGGTCGCTGGAGACTTGTCCTCCAGCACGTATCCCATTCCACGAACGGTGTGGAGCAGTTTCCTGTCAAAAGGAGAGTCAATCTTTGCTCTAAGCCTCCGAACGGCGACATCCACCACGTTGGTGTCGCTGTCGAAGTTGATGTCCCAGATTTGCGAGGTGATAAACGTCCTCGTCAACACTTCGCCCTGGCGTTCAGCCAACAATTGCAGTAGCGCGAACTCTTGTGCCGTCAGGTCAATTCGAACGCCTCCACGCCTCACTCGTCTTTTGATGAGCTCAATCTCCATGTCCGCGATGAACACAATCTCTCTAGCCGAACGAGGTGCTCTTCGAAGAAGAGAACGGATGCGAGCCAGTAGCTCTACGTACGCGAATGGCTTTGCCAAATAGTCGTCAGCGCCAAGTTCGAATCCTTTAACTTTGCTCTCAGTGGCGTCTCTTGCAGACAGTAGGAGGACAGGCGTGTCCTTTTCTTCGCGCAAGCGCTTTAGTACCTCGAACCCGCCGATTTCCGGCAGCATCACATCCAGCACAATTAAGTCGAAGTCCTCGTGAAGCGCGAGAAATAGGCCATGCCTACCATTGCCAGCGATGTCGACGGTGAAACTGGCCTCAGTAAGACCTTTCCGAAGATAGGAACTCGTCTTCGATTAGTAGGATGCGCATACGGCTATAACTTATATCGTTCGACCACTGTTCACCGACGGACGCGCGTGCTGGGCTCGCACAGTTAAAAAATCATTTGATGAGGATGGCGCGAAATCTTGGCGACCAAAAAGATGAACTCCGTCATAAGGACGCTTGGGCCTCGTCGAGGAGCAAGTCCAGTAAGTCCCGTTTACGAGTTACGTCCCTCTATCGCGGAGGACAATTAGACGACTTTACATGCAAGTTTTGACAAGGATATTCGCGCTTTAACTGAGGGCGCGCGTCAGCATGCGTGCTTTCGCCATCAGAAGACAAATTTCCTTTCGAAATCGTGCCACAAGCAGTCAGGAGAATGCTCGCCATCATCGCCGCTATTGCTACATTGTCGATACCGAACCTTGTCTTCATGGAAGACCTCGCTCATTCAGCACTAGCGTCGCTTTATGTCCGGCCCGCGCCCGGTCTATCCGACCATAGCCTCTCGTTGCCACGACGAGATAGTCGCGGACCGGAACTACACCTACTGCGCTTTCGCTTGCGTTTGCACTCCGCGATGCACAGCAGCGTAGCGTTCCTTGTTCATCTCGATGAGTCGTTCGCTCGGCGGATAGTCGCTTCTGCTCGTCGGAATAAGTCCGTCTCGTTCTGCTTGCCTCAGTTCTTCCATAACCTGCTGACGGGTTTTCCCTGCTGGCGCGGCGGCCGTCGCTTGCCAGTCAGGGGACGATTGTCTGGTTTCGACACCGGTCGCGCCTGTTGCATGAGGCGGAGGAAAATTGTGCATGGAGTCCGCAAATGCGGATGTCGCAATAACGGTCGAACAGAAGACGATAGCGATGTGATGCAGTTACATATTTGGCCTCGTTGTTGAAGGATACGCCGGTGATTTCGTTGCAACAGTCGCAGGTTTCCAGTAGCCGCGCGAACGCGCGCTGATTCGGAAGGTTCTCGTAGATGTCGGGGATTCGAAGTTTTGGCTTCCATAGGAAAGCGTGGTCCGCGCCCTTAAAAATTTGGCGTTGCTCTGCGATAGAGTGTACGACCGTCTCGAGCGAAGAGCCTCGGTAGGTGTTTCCGAAGGTGTCTTGCCCTATCTCTTTGACAACTTGTCGAAGTCCCTGACGTATCGAGCGAAAGTTCTTCAAGCGCTCTGGCCAAAGAAACCAGGTCTGAAACGTTCCCGCTGGGTCCTGCTTCCAATGCTGAATCAGCGTTGCTATATCGTTCATTGTTTGCGACTTTCTCGTTTGCCGCGAGTCTACCATCGCTCGGCCGCTCTGAATCCACCCAGTCGGCGCATATGCAGGCCGAGAAGGCATTAGCGGAGGTTCGCACTCTTTTCGCGGCGATTCACACTTCTCGTCATCGTGTCCACCATCGAAGGCGAAACACTTTACGCATGCCCACTGTACTTCGCGCCATTTTAGAGATACAAGCTCGCTCGCCGCGCAGTGCGGACGGAGCAGATGCGGGTCCCCGCGGCTGCATAAATGACGAGTTCGCGAGGCATCGCTGCCAAGCCGATTGGTCAACGCCCGAGAAAGCCCACGGCATATAGGAAGGGCGTTTCAAACTGAGCTGCTGTGGTGCCCCAAAATGACAGCCGAATGACGCATAGGTAATATTGACGTCATCTTATCGCCTGACGCACGAGACGTTAATAAAGGCGACCCGTCGAATCCATTCGTCGGGCAACGCTTTCCTGTCGCAATAGCTACTCGTATTGGCTACAACCCTTTCTGACGGACTATCCTCAAGACGTGCGGTGATTGAACCGCCCTTCAGAGGCATCTCATGACACGAGAAACCTTCAGGTTGGCGACGGTCATCACGGTTGCCGTCACGATTGTGGTTGCGTGCCTCTTTGTCTTGTATGAAATGGCCTATATCAGCGCAGACTGACGAACTAAGCTACGCACGCAGCTTGGTGCGGCATGCCGGCAAACGGCGCTGTGCCGCTTCGTCGCACCGACTGCTCGTAACATCGTGTCCGGTAAACGCAGCGCGTACCACAAATCTCCCAGAACGTGTATAAAATAGCCTCGCTACGCTTCTAGACATGAAATTCCTTCGGACACTTCTCCTTCTGCTGCTTTGCGCTGTGCTGCCCATCAGTGGGCTGGCAGCAAGCGGCTTGGCCGGAGAATGTCCGATGCAGATGAGCGCGGGGTCCGACGACGGCAGCGCGATGTCGTCCGAGATGCCCGGCTGCGAGATGACGAATCCGTCCAAGCATCAGAAGGCCAAGGACATCTCGTGCAAAACGACTGCTCAATGCCAGCTAGGCAGCCCGTATCACCCGGTACCACGTATCGAAATAACCCGTCCGGCCGCGCTGTCCAGTCCGGTCGTCTTCCACTACGCACAATCGCTCGCCGTCCGCGAGTTGGCCGGCCTCTGGCGACCTCCTCGTTCCATCTAATCCCTTGCTGACAGGTTCGCCGCATTAGCGGCGAGGTCGTCCTGCATCCAGGACGTGGATTCCTTAGGGGAGTCCGCCGTTGGGATTAGAACATGCCTTCAATCATTGGCACGCCGTCATGCCGGCGTGCATCCCTGCGCGCGCATTCACTTTTCGCCGCGCTGATTCTCACGAGCGTAGCCGCCTACGCTCAGGAAACACCTTTTACGCTTGATGCGGCACTTCAGGCCGCGACCGACCATTCCGCCGTCATGGGTGCGGCGCAGGCCTCGGTACGCGCGAGCTCAGAGGCAGCCGTCCGGGCCGGACAATTGCCCGACCCGGTGCTCAAGGCGGGCATCGACAACCTGCCCGTGACCGGGCAGCAGAAATTCACGGTCGGCCAGGATTTCATGACGATGCGTCGCGTCGGCATCGAGCAGGAATGGACGTCGGGCGAGAAGCGCCGACTTCAATCCGCTCTGGCAAACGACGTCGTTGACCGGGAGCGAGCGGGCTATCTGGCTCAGCTCGCGAACACGCGTCAGCAGACCGCCATCGCTTGGCTGAATGCGGTCTACGCAAAAAAGACTGTCTCGTTGCAGCAGGAACTCGTTGACCACATGAGTCATGAGCTCGCGGCGACGAAGGCCTCATATCGCGGGGCGAAGGCGACTGCCGCTGACGTCACGCAAGCTCAGGTGATGCTCGCGCAGACCCAGGACCAGTTGCTCAAGACCCGCCAGACCTTCCAGACGGCACTCATCGGGTTGTCTCGATGGACGGCAATGCCCGCGTCCGACGTGACGGGCCAGCCGCCGGCGCCCCTATCCTACGTATCGACGCTACCTCCGGAGGAGCTCCGTGAGGTACAGCCGGCGCTCGTCGCTGCGTCGCGCGACATCGCGCTCGCCGATGCCGATACGGCCGTCGCGAACAGTAACCGAAGCCCGAACTGGACGTGGGGCGTTGCGTATCAACAGCGCGGCGGAGCGTACTCGAACATGGTGTCGATAGGCGTCAGCATTCCGTTGCCCATCAATCGCAAAAATCGCCAGGACCGGGATGCGGCCGAAAAAGCGGAGCTTGGCACTAGAGCGCGCCTGATGTACGAGGACGCGCAACGTCAGGTCGAAGCCGACATCCGCACGCAGTCCGCCACCCTCGAGAGCGGTCGCGAGCGCATTGCCAATCTCTCCGACTCTCTACTTCCCGCTGCTGGCCAGCGCGTTCAACTGGCGGCTGCCGCCTATAAGGCAGGCACCGGCTCACTCGCCGACACCTTTGCAGCTCGACGCGCGCAACTTGAGGCTGAACTTCAGGTGCTCGAACTGCGGCGCGACGTGTCACAGACCTGGGCACAGCTTGAATACCAGGTGGTCCCAGCTTCGATGACTGCGGGTCAGTGAGGGAGAAACACATGCAAAAGAAACAAATGGCACGCACAGCATTAGCGGTGTTTGCGGCGGCGGCGCTGCTAGCTGTCGGCTATGTTGCCGGCACTCATCGTCCGGCTTCGGGGGAAGCAGACGCTGCGGCCGCCGTCTCCGCGTCAGGCGACAAGGTCGACCCGAAAACGGCTCGCAAGGTGCTGTACTGGCATGACCCGATGGTTCCGGCACAGCATTTCGACAAGCCGGGCAAGTCGCCTTTCATGGACATGCAACTCGAACCCGTCTACGCGGACGAAGGCGGGAGCTCGACGGGCATAAGCATCGACCCCGGCCTCCAGCAGAACCTCGGTATCCGTTACGCGACCGTGCGCCGTCAGGAAACTTCGGAAGGGTTCGACGCCGTCGGCACCACGCAGTTCGACGAGTCGCGGGCAGACGTCGTGCAGTCACGCGTCACAGGTTACATCGACCACCTATACGCCAGCGCCCCGATGCAGCGGATTGCGAAGGGCGCACCGATTGCGTCGCTCTTCGTACCCGACTGGCTGGCACCGCAGGAGGAGTACCTTGCGCTCAAGCGCAGCGGAATGGACACCGGCCTGCTGGAAGCGTCCCGCGCTCGTATGCGGGCGTTGTCGATTCCGAACGGCGTCATCGCGGCGCTCGACCGAACGGGTAAGGCTCAAACTCATGTCGTGCTGTCGTCGCCGGAAACGGGCGTCGTGAGCGAACTGAACGTCAGGGATGGCGCGATGGTCACCGCGGGGCAGACGCTCGCCAAAATCGCGGGGCTCTCGAAGCTGTGGCTCGTCGTCGAAATCCCAGAGGCGCTCGCGTTGTCCGTGCAACCTGGCATGACGGTCGACGCTACGTTTAGCGGTGACCCGTCCCAGCACTTCAAAGGCCAGATTCGGGAAATCCTGCCTGGCATCAGCACGACGAGCCGAACGCTGCAGGCTCGCCTTGAACTCGACAATTCAGCGCTCAAGCTGACGCCGGGCATGCTCATGCGAGCGCACGTCGCTGGCCAGAAGGCAGTGCCGCGGCTGCTGGTGCCTTCAGAAGCCGTCATCACAACCGGCAAACGCTCCGTCGTCATCGTGAAGAACGGCGACGGACGCCTGCAACCTGTCAGTGTCACCGTCGGCAACGACATTGGTAACGAGACTTCCGTTCTCAGTGGTCTGGAGGACGGCGAGACCGTCGTCGCTTCCGGCCAATTCCTCATCGATTCCGAAGCCAGCCTCAAATCGGTTCTGCCGAGGCTCCAAGGTCGCCCCGCATCGGGTGCAACGGGCGTTACGCCCGCGACCGGTTCGGCTCAAGCCTCTTCTCCGGGGGCGACTCAGACGTATGAGACCACCGGGAAGGTCGAGAAAGTAACCACGGGCGACATCACCTTTTCGCACCAGCCCGTTCCGGCCCTAAACTGGCCCGCAATGACGATGTCATTCAGTAAGCCCGCGCCAGACGCGTTTCCGGATGTAAAGCCGGGCGAGACCAAGCACTTCGTCTTCCGGCAGTCTGGTGATGGCTACCAACTGACAAAGGTCGAACCGGTCGGAGGTGCCAAATGATTGCGCATCTCATCCGCTGGTCCATCCGCAACCGCTTCCTCGTGTTGCTGGCGACCGTCCTGGTCGCGTCGTGGGGCGTCTACTCGGTGAGTGAGACGCCGCTCGACGCGCTGCCTGACCTGTCCGACACTCAGGTCATCATCAAGGCATCGTATCCGGGCAAGGCACCGCAGGTCATCGAGGACCAGGTCACCTATCCGCTCACCACGACGCTGCTTGGCGTGCCGGGTGCAAAAACCATCCGCGCCTATTCGTCGTTCGGCGACGCGTTCGTGTATGTGCTCTTCGATGACAAGACGGACCAATACTGGGCACGCTCGCGCGTGCTCGAATATCTGAATCAGGTGCAAAGCCGCTTGCCATCCGGAGCGACGGTCTCGCTCGGTCCGGACGCGACCGGCGTGGGCTGGGTGTACGAGTATGCGCTCGTCGACAGAACAGGGCAGCACGACCTTGGGCAACTGCGCGCGCTGAACGACTGGTTCCTAAAGTTCGAGCTGAAGTCGGTGCCCGATGTGTCGGAGGTGGCCAGCATTGGCGGCATGGTGCGCCAGTATCAGGTCGTCCTCGACCCGGACAAACTGCGCGCATATGGCATCACCCAGGCAATGGTGGCCGATGCACTGGGCAAGGCGAATCAGGAATCAGGCGGTTCGGTGGTCGAGATGGCGGAGTCCGAATACATGGTCCGCTCCTCCGGCTACCTTCATTCGCTGGATGACTTCCGCAACGTCGTGCTGCGCACGAACGAAGCGGGTACACCGGTACTGCTCGGCGATGTGGCGCGTATCCAGATTGGACCCGAGATGCGGCGCGGCATTGCGGAGCTGAACGGAGAGGGTGAGGTCGCGGGTGGCGTCATCGTGATGCGCTCGGGGAAGAACGCGCTCAAGACCATCGACGCCGTGAAGACAAAGCTCGCCGACCTGAAGCGGTCCCTACCCGCCGGCGTGGAAGTCGTGACGACCTATGACCGCTCCCAACTCATCGAGCGCGCAGTGGGCAACCTTAAGGACAAGCTCATCGAAGAGTTCATCGTCGTCGGGCTCGTCTGTGCGGCCTTCCTGTTCCATCTGCGCAGTGCATTCGTCGCGATTCTTTCATTACCGCTCGGCGTGCTCGCCGCGTTCATTGTGATGCGCTACCAGGGTGTCAACGCGAACCTCATGTCGCTTGGCGGTATTGCGATTGCCATTGGCGCGATGATTGATGCCGCCATCGTGATGATAGAGAACGCGCACAAGCATCTGGAAGCGTTCGAGCATGAGTATCTTGGCGCGCGGATTTCTGCGTCTCAACGCTGGGAGCTGATTGCCACGTCTGCGGCTGAAGTGGGGCCGGCGCTCTTCTTCTCTCTGCTCATCATCACGCTGTCGTTCATCCCAGTGTTCTCGCTGGAAGGGCAGGAAGGCAAGCTGTTCTCGCCGCTGGCTTTCACGAAGACCTACACGATTGCGGCGGCTGCGGGACTGTCCGTCACGCTCGTGCCCGTCCTGATGGGCTATCTCATACGCGGCCGCATCCCGCACGAAAACGCCAATCCCATCAACCGTGTGCTCATTCGTCTATACAGGCCGCTGCTCGAAGCTACGCTTCGACGTCCATGGTTCGTGATTGGGCTCGCCGTGGTTGCGCTGGCTGTCACGATAGTTCCTGTTTCGCGTCTCGGTGGGGAATTTCTGCCGCCGCTCGATGAGGGCGACCTGCTGTACATGCCGACGGCGCTTCCCGGCATCTCGGCCGAGAAAGCGTCGGAACTGCTGCAGCAGACCGACCGGCTCATTAAGACCGTGCCGGAGGTGGCCACCGTCTTCGGCAAGTCGGGCCGCGCCGACACTGCCACGGACCCGGCGCCGCTCGAAATGTTTGAGACCACGATTCAGTTCAAACCGCTCGACGAGTGGCGCCCGGGCATGACGCCGGAGAAGCTCGTCGACGAACTGGACGCGACAGTCAAGGTCCCGGGATTGTCGAACGTCTGGGTGCCCCCCATCCGCAATCGCCTGGATATGCTCTCGACGGGCATCAAGACGCCCGTTGGGGTCAAGATTTCTGGTACGGACCTTTCGCAGATAGACCGGATTGCGACGCAGGTAGAAGCAGCCGTGAAGGACGTGCCTGGCGTGACGTCCGCATTGGCCGAACGGCTAAACGGTGGTCGTTACATCGATGTCAATATCGACCGGTCCGCGGCGGCCCGTTACGGGCTGAGCGTGGCGGACATCCAGTCGGTCGTCTCGTCGGCGGTAGGGGGTGACAACGTTGGCGAAGTGATTGCTGGTCGGGAGCGGTTTCCCATCAATATCCGCTATCCACGCGAAGTCCGGGATTCGCTCGAGCGGCTTCGTCAACTTCCGGTCGTGACGGACCGAAACGCGCAAATCCAGCTCGGCGATGTCGCGCATATCGCAATTGCCGACGGTCCCCCGATGATTCGCAGCGAAAATGCGCGTCTCTCGGGCTACGTCTACGTGGACATCCGTAACACGGACTTGCAGTCAGCCGTGAAAGCGATGCAGCGTGCGGTCGCAGAAGAGGTCGTTCTCCCTCCCGGATACTCAATCGCGTGGTCCGGACAGTTCGAGTACCTGGAGCGCGCGGCGGCCAAGCTTCGAACTGTCATTCCCGTGACCCTGGTCGTCATCTTCGTGCTGCTCTTCCTGACCTTCAATTCGGCGGCTGACGCGTTGTTGCTGATGTCGACGGTGCCGTTCGCGCTTGTTGGCGGCCTCTGGTTCATCTGGATTCTGGGGCATGCCGTATCGGTAGCGACATCAGTAGGCTTCATCGCGCTAGCTGGTGTTGCTGCTGAATTCGGCGTCGTCATGCTTCTGTACCTCAAGGGGGCACTCAATCGTCGCCTCGAAGCTGGCGAAATGCTGACCGAGGCGCTGTTGTTCGACGCCATTCGCGAAGGCGCCGTGTTGCGCGTGAGGCCTAAAGCCATGACGGTTGCGGTGGTGCTGGCCGGGCTTATACCCATCATGGTTGGTCATGGCGCGGGGTCGGAAGTCATGCAGCGCATCGCTGCGCCGATGGTCGGCGGCATGGTCACCGCGCCCCTTCTGTCGATGTTTGTGATTCCCGCTGCCTGGTTCCTGCTACAGCGCCGTCATGCGCAGAAACCCGGCGCGGCCCGTCTTCACCATGCAGTGCCTTCCGGCACGAGAGTGCCATCTACCGAAACTGGAGAAATTTGATGAAGAAATTGATTGTAACAACAGCAGCGTTTGCAGCCATCGTTGCCACCCCCGCGTTTGCTGGCGATAACATGAGCGGCATGAACATGTCCGCAAAGCCTTCGGCCGCGAAGGTGTCGTCGAACCCCGCGTTGACCGACGCGGAAATCAAAAAGGTGGACGCGGCGACCGGCATGATTACGCTGAAGCACGGCGCGCTGGAGAACGTCGGTATGCCGCCGATGACCATGGCCTTCAAGGCAAAAGATGCTGCGATGGTCAAGCAAGTCCACGAGGGCGACAAGGTCAGGGTTCGCATCGAGAACGTCGACGGCAACCTGACCATTATGAGGCTGGAAAAGCAGTCTTGACGAGATGCTGATACCGTACTCGCAGGCTTCCCACGGGTGGTGAGCCTGCAGTCCGGCACGCAGGAGATGGAGGCCGGTAATGCAAACGATATCAATCAATGCATGGAACGCGACGCTCAAACGCGCGTTGCGCGTTGCACTTGGCTTTCTCTTCGTACTGACGTCGCTGGCCGCCCACGCTGTCGACGAGTCGGAACTGCTGTCACCTGAGGACGCGTTCCCGCTAAAGGTCACGCTGAGCGCGCGGCAAGAAGTGCTGCTCGAATTCAACACTCACGCGGGCTATTACCTTTACCGCGACAGATTCAGCTTTGCCGTCGACGGCGCACCGATAAAGCCGGACAAGATGCCGCCGGGTGAACTGAAAAGCGACCCGACATTCGGCATGGTCACGGTCTACCATCGGCCCGTGGAAATTCGTATTCATTTGCCCCGTCCAATAGTGAGCAGCATTGTGCTGTCCGTCACGTCACAGGGATGCGCAGACCTGGGCGTCTGCTATCCGCCGCAGACGCGAAGCTATCGCGTGGCAGCGAATGGCTCGGTTTCTTCCGTCTCAACAGGAAATAACGCGCCGGCGGGTATCGCCGGATTTCCGGCCACTGGCGACACCCTGCCGTCCGCCAGGCTTGGTATCAATCTGCACCCCGCGAATGGCGTCTCCTTCGCCGAACTGCTCGGCTTCCTGCTCGCGGGCCTGCTGATGGCAGGTACCGTGTGCATGTACCCGCTCATTCCCATTGTGACAGCGGTTATCGGGGCAGCGCGTGAACCATCGTCCTTTGGTCGAGGCTTTGCCCTGTCACTCGCTTATGTGCAGGGGCTTGCGATTACCTACGCAGTGGCCGGCACCATCGCGGCACTCATCGGCATTCCGCTAGTGGCTGTAACACAACAGCCCTGGGTGCTCGCCGGCTTTGGCATGCTGATGGTTATCCTGGCCCTCGGAATGTTCGGTGTGTTCAGCCTGCAGTTGCCGACAAGTTGGCAAACGCATGTGACGGAATGGAGTAATCGTCTACCCGGCGGGCGAGTTGTTCCGGTGTTCATTGCGGGCATGCTGTCCGCGCTGATTGTCGGGCCGTGCGCGACGCCGGCGCTGGCGGGCGCACTGCTGTATATCGCCAACAGCCGCGACGTCATTGGGGGAGCACTGGCCCTGTATGTGTTGGGTATTGGGATGGGAATTCCGCTTCTACTCGTCGGTACCTTCGGAGCGAGAGTCCTACCTCGGGCCGGTCACTGGATGGTCACGGTCCAGCACGCGCTGGGCGTATTGCTGCTCGCTGCGGCGCTGTGGTTTGTCTATTCGCTGCTGCCTGTTTGGTTGTTGATGATACTGATTGCGCTGCTGCTAACCGGTTGCGGCGTGATGCTTCATGCGATTGACCCGCTGCCAACAGGTGCACCCGCCATTACGCGGGTCAGCAAAGCGCTCGGCGTGCTGCTACTGGTCGCGGGCGTCGCCGAGTTCATCGGCGTGTTGTCCGGTCACCGGGACGTCCTCGAGCCCCTTGGCGGCGTGATGCGAGTTACGTCTGAGAGCACCGGCCGGGGAGCGGCACGATTTGACACGATACGGTCGAATGCCGAACTGGACCAGGCACTCAGCGCAGCACGCGGCCAGCCGGTTATGCTCGATTTCTATGCGGATTGGTGTATCAGCTGCAAGGAACTCGAGCGCTTCACCTTTACTGACCCACGCGTGGTAACCGAATTTGCTCAGTGGAAGCTGCTGCGCATCGACGTCACGAAGAACACGCCCGAGGACATAGCGATGCTGCGCCGCTTCGGACTTTTTGGGCCGCCGGCCCTGATTTTCTACGACAGAAATGGCAGGCAGCGACCCGACGCACAACTCGCGGGATTCGTCGGCGCCGACGCGTTCCTGTCGCACCTGAAGAAATGGGCCCAGTGACATGAAGCCACACTCGAATCTCGCGACATGTCGTAGCGGTCTGCTGCGACCAGGCTTATACTGAACTTCATGAAATTCTGGGCAAAACTCGTCGCATGCTTTCTGATTGTCTGGTTGCCTTTGATTGGCTACCCGGCATCGGCGACGTCATGTCCGGAAATGACGGCAATTGCTTCGCAGCACGCGAGCGTGTCGAGTGACTCGAACCCGACTTTCTGCACGCATGACGCCAAACACAACGTCACGAGCTCCCAGCACGTTTGCCCGGGTGGTGCGGGCGGTCTCCTGTGCGGTGTGCCGGCCATACCCGTGAAATATTTGGTCCTCGTCACACCTTCGTCACCCGTCTATCGGGCCGTTACTCCCGCCTTCGCGGAAGAGTTCATTCCGGAACTTCCCGCACCTCCGCCTCGCTCGCTGTAATCCTCTTTGAACCAGGTTTGAACGGTTTTGTGCCGTGGCTCGCACACGTTCGCTGCGCGCAGCGACTGTCGACCTGCGCACGAACGTCTCACGAGCGACACGATTCAATTGGATTCGGAGCTTTCTATGAATACCAAAATGGTAGGTGCATTGATTGTTTCTGCAGTGCTTCTCGGTGCAAGTGCCGTCAGCATGGCGGCCGCAGGAGCAGGAGCAGGCGTGAACAATTCTGCAGGCCCGTCATCTCAGAGCCGGGAACACGGCGCCATGATGGGCATGGGCGGAATGATGGGGGGCTGCCCGATGATGGGTGGGACGGCCGGTATGGACCCGAAAACCGCGATGAAGATGCACGGCGAGATGATGCGTGCGATGGGCGACATCATGCTCAAGTACTCGGACCAGGCCGCCGCGGCTCCGTCGAAGTGATTATGCGTCGGCACTCTCCCACGACATCTCAACACATTGCCTTGAGGATTCAACCATGAAGTGCAACACGAAGACGATGGTGGCGATTGCGCTTGCTCTCGCGCTGATTCTCGCAATCGGCTACTGGGCTCTGCCCCAGATACGTGGCACCCTCGGCACATTCATCGCGATGGCCAGCGTGCTGATTTGCCCGCTCTCAATGCTGTTCATGATGCGCGGCATGCAGACCCCCGTCGATAGGCCGGAGAAGCCCAGTCAGGCGATGGAAAAAAGCGGCTCGTAGTTGGGCCGATGGCATCACGCAGGGCCGGTGCGGCATGGATGCCAGTCGCACCGAGTCCTTGCTTAGTTCGGGAGCGAATTATGTTTAACGGAAAGCCGATATTGAACATCATCATCGGTCTCTTTGCGGCTATCGGCTTGATTGCCGTGCTAAGTGCCGTTGGTATGACGGCAATGCACCTCAGCACGATGCACGGACTGCCTTCCTGCGGTCAGGTGATGTTCGGCCGTAATGCCGACCGATGAACTGGAGGCCCAGGATGAAACGCCATACACCCGAGAACAATCCGTCGGCCAAGCCGCCGCGAAAAGCACTCTTACACCTTCTGTTCCTGCTAGCGCTGGTTCTCGCAGTACCTGCAGCCATGGTCTGGGGGCCAGCTCTTGTGCGACATGAGACGGTGTCGTCAGCGAAGGTGACAGGACCCCCCGGTCAGGTTCAACAAGTAACTGCCTGGCATGTCGGAATGTTGCGCCCAGACGGATTGCGCATCATCCCGGGCGGGCGGACAGACGCGTCTCACGTGTTGGACCCAAATCAGTTCACCGACAAGGACGTGAGACACGCCTACTGGGTTGCAACGCAGATTCCCGCGGTGCTCAACAAGCTTTACTGCTGGTGCGGTTGTGAGAATCGTGGCGTGCATCGCTCCAACCTGCAGTGCTTCGAAGACGAGATGGCGGTGACGTGCGCGGTGTGTCAGGGCACCGCTGAGATTGCTTACCAGATGACGCAGGCAGGGGTGCAAGACGCGGGCAAGATTCAGGCGGCGGTCGATGCGAAGTGGGCACCGAAAGGATAGGCGCGAGGGGCTTTCCTGCAAGCAGTCATGGAGGAGAATATGGAACTGAGATGCGTTGTTGCAATTGTTCGGCCCGAAGTCCTGAAAGTACTGGAGCGGCGGTTGGGAACCGTTCACGTTCATGGTCTGACCGTTACCAAGGTCAAGGGATTCGGAGTGCACCCCAACCCCTTCTCGAACGACTGTACGACCGAACACATCAAGGTTGAAATCTTCACTGAGAGTGAGCGTGTCGATGCGCTGGTCCACGAAATCATGGATATCGCACGCGGTACCTCAGGGGACGACGGAATCGTTGCGGTTCTTCCCGTGGAGCGCTTTTTCCGAGTACGTACTGCTTCAGAAGCGGCTCCGTGAGCGGGAACAACAGGCTATTGCATCAATGGGTTTGGTTCAGTTGTCGAAGCGCGCAATGTTCTCTCGATGGACCTTGAGAGCGCGGTGCGGCAGGTATTCGATGTTCGTTTCGACTGAGGTCTTTGCCAACGTCGAAGAGAAATCCCGCGGAAGCACCTAGGTTGCCGGATGGCGTCCCGACGTCGATTTCTTTGACGACTCGCGGAATGCCGTAGCGGATGGACCGGAAATTCTTGAGCCGTTCGGGCCATAAAACCGCAGCGCGCTATTGACGATTTAGCTCAAGGACTTCGTCGTAACTTGCAAGATAGCGGTGCCGGCGTCGAGCTTGCATGTTGGCCTTCGCTACGGCGTTGAAGCGAGTGTTCCTATGGCCGCAAAGTTTGAGAGTTGCCGACCGAGTCCGCCTTTGTTGGACGAGTGCGGAGCGTCTCCATACCGGTTGTCAGCCGATTCCGTCAGTTCGAAATCGGTCGCCAGTGAAAGCTCCTTGACCTTCCCATGGCAGGAAGGTCAAGAATGAGTGGTATCGGTCGAGCGGCCGTTTCGTAAGGGGAGACGATGAACATCGGAGAGGTCGCGAAGTCGTCAGGCATGTCCGCCAAGATGATTCGCCACTATGAGGAAACAGGCCTGATTCGAGCTGCTGCGCGGTCAGGGGCGAATTATCGGGTTTACACGCCCCGCGATGTCCAAGTGCTGCGCTTTGTCCAGCAGGCTCGACATCTTGGATTTTCCACCAGGCAAATTGCGGTGTTGCTGGCCCTTTGGGAAGACCACAGCCGGTCAAGCCGCGAGGTCAAACAGTTTGCGAACGCGCATATTGCAGACCTGAATCTGCGAATTCAGGAGTTGATTGAAATGCGAGATTCGCTCAGATATCTGGCGGCCCATTGCAAAGGGGACTCGCGTCCTCATTGTCCGATTTTGGGGAGATTTGCGGGCGAGGCGCATTGATGTGTCCATGCTTTGAAGTTCACGATAAGCGAAACAGTGCAAGCACGGCATGACGAAAAGACGGAGCATTCGATATGAGCGGGCCACTTAACGACGAGAAGACTTCTCACGAACATTCGGGCGCTGCCCCTGAACCGGCCGCCCAACAGGACCATGGCACGGTCAATGTACAAGGCCTGCCGTCTGGGCACGTTCATGACAACCAGGGGCACCGGGGACACAGTCACGACTATGCACAACCGGAGACCAATGGCACGCTCAAGGACCCGGTTTGCGGTATGCCTGTCACTGTCGATTCGCAATTCCGGTCGGAACACGATGGACATCAATATTTCTTCTGCAGTGAGTCATGTCGGGAGAAGTTTCGGGCTGACCCGCTGAATTATGTTGACCGGCCGACCGATACGTCCGTGCAGGGGGCACCGGCGGGAACGATGTATACGTGTCCGATGCATCCGGAAATTCGCCAGGACCATCCGGGGAACTGCCCGAAGTGCGGGATGACCCTCGAGCCTTTGTTGCCCAGCCTCGAGGACGAGGAGAATCCGGAACTGACGGACTTTCGTCGCAGATTCTGGTGGACGCTACCGCTGACTGCAGTGGTGTTCATCCTGGCTATGTTCGGCCATCGACGGGGCTGGATGGACGCGGCCAGCCAAAGCTGGGTAGAGTTCATTCTTTCGACCCCTGTCGTCGTGTGGGCCGGTCTGCCGTTCTTCATACGGTGCTTCCAGTCGTTCGTCAATCGCAGCCCGAACATGTGGACGCTCATTGGGCTTGGGACAGGTGCAGCCTATGTTTATAGCGTCATTGCGACATTTGCGCCGGGCGTCTTTCCCGAAGCTTTTATCGCGCACGGTCGTGTCGAAGTGTATTTCGAAGCTGCGGCAGTCATCATTTCGCTCACGCTGCTCGGTCAACTACTGGAACTGAGGGCACGGTCACAAACCTCCGCTGCCATCAAGGCACTCCTGGGCCTCGCGCCGAAGACTGCGCGGCGTATCAATGCTGATGGAACTGAGGAGGACGTCCCGCTGACCCACGTCCATGTCGGCGACCTGCTCCGAGTACGGCCGGGCGAGAAGGTGCCAGTAGATGGCGTCGTCACGGATGGTTCCAGCTCGCTCGACGAGTCAATGATTACGGGCGAACCGATTCCTGTCGGCAAACGCGTCGGCGACCATGTCATCGGCGCGACCATGAATACTTCGGGCAGCCTCGTCATCAAGTCGGAGAAGGTCGGCTCTCAGACCGTACTGGCACAAATTGTCCAGATGGTCGCGCTGGCCCAGCGCTCGAGGGCACCAATGCAGCGCATGGCTGACAAAGTGGCGGGTGTGTTCGTCGTCGCCGTTGTTGGCATCGCGGTCTTGACTCTTCTCGCCTGGGCCTTATTCGGGCCTCAGCCGAGCTGGGTGTACGGTCTCATCAACGCGGTGGCAGTGCTCATCATTGCATGTCCGTGTGCCCTTGGACTCGCTACGCCTATGTCCATTATGGTTGCGAGCGGCAAAGGCGCCTCGAATGGTGTGCTTTTCCGAGATGCTGCCGCGATTGAGAATCTGCGCAAGGTCAACACACTTATCGTCGATAAGACAGGAACGCTAACCGAAGGGCGTCCCGCCTTTGAACGTGCAGTTGGTGTGAACGGACATTCAGAAGAAGATGTTCTGCGCCTCGCGGCGAGCCTCGACCAGGGTAGCGAACATCCCCTTGCCGCGACCATCGTGGATGCTGCCCGTCGGCGAAAACTGGCGTTCGAGAAAGTGGAGAACTTCGAATCGAGCACGGGGATTGGCGTGCGAGGACTTGTTGGCAGTCGGAAACTCGCGCTGGGCAACACTGCTTTGATGGAGGCTGAAAGTATTGACGTTCGGGAACTGTCCACGGAAGCCGACGCACTGCGAACGCAGGGGGCGAGCGTCATGTACCTGGCGGTCGACACGACGCTGGCAGGCCTTCTCGCAGTTTCGGACCCGATAAAGGCGACGACATCCGAGGCTTTGGCGCGGCTGAGGGAAGACGGCATTCGCGTTGTGATGGCGACCGGCGACGGTGTCGTGACAGCAAAATCTGTCGCGACGAGGCTCGGTATCGACGAGTTTCATGGTGAAGTCAAGCCCGCCGACAAGCTAGGGCTCGTGACGAGATTTCAGGAGGAAGGCAAGGTCGTGGCCATGGCCGGAGATGGTATCAACGATGCGCCAGCGCTCGCGAAGGCCGACGTCGGTGTTGCGATGGGAACCGGCACGGACGTAGCGATGAGTAGCGCTCAGGTCACGCTCGTCAAAGGAGACTTGCGTGGCATCGCGCGAGCACGGGAGTTATCTGAGGCCACTGTCCACAACATGAAGCAGAACCTCGGCTTCGCGTTCATCTACAACGCGCTGGGTATTCCGCTGGCAGCCGGCGTGCTCTATCCATTCACCGGGTTGTTGCTCTCCCCGATGATTGCCGCGCTAGCGATGAGTCTGAGCTCGGCTTCAGTAATCTCGAACGCCCTGCGATTGCGCAATGTAAAAATCTAACTCACCGTGCGCTCCAGCTGTGGGCGCGTATCGTGGTTTTACACGGTACTCGCTCGCTTTCTCGACGCCTCACTGGACATGTGCGATATCTCTGCCGGGCAGCCGGGGAACAAAGCGCGGCGTTCGTGCCGCATATTCCCGCCACGCTTGTCCAAACTGCTTTTCGGAATCACGTTCCTCTTGCCGGGCGAGGTGCACGTACATGGCGACAAGAACAGGGAACATGGCGAGCGTCACCAACGTCGGCCACTGCAGTAAGAAGCCAGTCATGATAATGACGAAGGCTACGTACTGCGGGTGCCGAATGCGAGCATAGGGTCCCGTCATTGCCAGTTGCGCTTTGCGCTGCGCTTCATAGAGCACGTGCCACGCCGTCGACAGCAGATAAAAGCCACCGAAGATAAGGGCAATGCTGGCCAGATGTGGGAATCCAAGATGCGGATTGCCGTGCTGACCGGTCATCGTCCACCAGATGTGGCCGGAGTCGTGGGTGAACAAGTTCGTTTGCGGGAATTTTGCCTGGAGCCAACCAGCCAAGAGATAGATGGTCAGCGGAAAGCCGTACATCTCTGCAAACAGCGCGACAACGAATGCCGAAAAGGCTCCGAAAGTGCGCCAGTCTCGGGCGGTATTCGGCTTGAAGAAACTGAAAGCGAAGATGATGAAGATAAGGGAGTTGATGACAACCAGACCCCACAGTCCATAACCGGCAGTTGAGTCATTCATCTCGCCCTCCTTTCGTGTCGGCGGTGTGAGTAGCGCTGCGTTCTCCGTGATGGTGTCCGTGGTGCATGAACAGATGCATCAGCGGGCACGCCAGAAACAGCAGATATGGCAGTGCGCCAAGAAAATGCGCGCGATGTTCAGAGAACATGAAAAACGCAGCTATCGCCCCGAATCCGAGCAAAGCAATAGCGCCGCGCGATTTCCAAAACGGTGAAACGTCGTGAGAAGGCATCTTCATACTGGGGCTCCATGGTAACTGCGCCATCGCTTGCTGGCTGGCGCTCTTTCGACCGTCGCTTGCTTGTCCATCACCCTCTGCATCGTGGTCCATGTGCTTCGCCATTACTTGATGCGATTGGGGTCAGCCTTGCCGCTGGACGGATGCTGCTCTGCATCCGTTCCATCGTCGCTGTCTCCTGTTGAATGGCACGCACTTGTTTGTCCCACTGTAGCTGGCTGAATGTTGTCGACTGTAACGACGTGGCTGAAGAGTTGATTGACCTAACTCAAGGAAGGGACACCGTGGCAGGCATTGTTTCCTGGGTATTGCGAGGCGTGTTTCCTCAGCGCAATTCCGGAGTTGGCGCCAGCTTGTCATGCGAACAGGCTAGTCATGGACCAACAAAGCCACAACGTCAGACTTCCACTTCGTTGATGTGCGTCAAAAGGCAAAATTCCATTCGAGCGTAGGCTGGCGTTGCTCCCTCGTCGGTGGCGGGCGTAGTTTCCACCCGACAATGAGGAAACTGCGGTCGTCTCATACCGCATGCGGCCTCTGGTAAGAAGATGAGCCGAATTCTCGATAGGAACAACTCGATGCGCTCACTACTGATAGTCTTGGTCGCTGTCGTCACTCTGGCCGTCTCAGGCTGCGGCTATAACACCATTCAGACTCTGGACGAGCAGGTAAAGGCTAGCTGGTCAGAAGTGCTGAACCAGTATCAGCGGCGCGCCGACCTCGTTCCCAATCTTGTGAACACGGTCAAGGGCTACGCAAGCCAGGAAAAGGATGTGTTCACGCGCGTGACGGATGCACGGGCACGGGTGGGCTCCGTCCAGGCGACTTCGGACCTCATCAACGACCCGCAAGCATTCGTGAAGTTTGAAGCAGCCCAGGCACAGTTGACGAACTCGCTATCGAAGTTGCTGATTGTGTCTGAAAACTATCCGCAGTTGAAGTCGGACGCCAATTTTCGGGACCTGCAAGCCCAATTGGAGGGAACCGAGAATCGCATCACGGTTGCCCGAAACCGCTACATCAAGGCGGTGCAGGACTACAACGTTGCAGTGCGCTCGTTTCCGTCAAATCTGACGGCGAGCGCGTTCGGCTATAAGGAGAAACCCAACTTCTCGGTGTCTAACGAGGCGGAGATTGCCCGTCCTCCACAGGTCGACTTCAGCGCGGCGCCGGCGAGCGGAGCGGCCAATTGAACATCCTGAAAGCGGCCAGAGTCGTTTTCCTCATGCTTGTGTCGTTCTGGTCGTTTGCTCCCAACGCAGACGTCGCGATTCCAGCGCTAACCTCGCGCGTAACCGACGAGACCGCGACGCTCACCACCGACCAACGTGGCATGCTCGAACAGAGGTTGCAAAAATTCGAGGCGAATGAAGGGAGTCAGATTTCCGTGCTCATCGTGCCGACGACCCAGCCTGAAACCATCGAGCAATATTCGATACGAGTTGTCGAGCAATGGAAGCTTGGTCGCCAGCGTGTCGACGACGGTGCGCTACTCATCGTCGCAAAAAACGACCGAACGTTGCGCATCGAGGTGGGATATGGCCTCGAAGGCGCTCTGAATGACGCGACGAGTCGTCGCATAATCGACGAAGTAATTGTTCCGAGATTCAGGCAGGGCGACTACTACGGCGGTATCACAGCCGGTGTTGACAGCATGATGAAGGTCATCAATGGTGAACCTTTGCCCGCGCCGGACAGAACTGCAGACGGTCGTTCAGGGCGAGTCGGAGGCTATTTGCCCATCCTCTTTGTGTTCACCTTGGCGGTTGGTGGCGTGCTCCGTTCTGTGATGGGACGTCTGCCCGGCTCGCTTGTGACAGGTGGCGCTGTCGCGGGCATTGCGTGGGTGCTTTCGGGGACGGTCCTTGTGGCGATTGTCGCGGGAGCGATTGCACTCGTGTCTACCTTAGTGGGCGGCGGCATGGGGGCATACGTCGGAGGGCGAGCTATCGGCGGACTAGGCGGTGGGTCCGGGAGGTCACCGTTTCGCGGTGGCGGAGGTGGTTTCGGCGGCGGTGGTGCCTCGGGCAGGTGGTAGCTATGGACCTCAGACGCGTCATCAGACATATGTTCATGACCCGCTGGCATGTCGGCCGTGCCTTCCCGCCTCGGACGCTCCGAGCAATCGAAAAGGCGATTCAGGAAAGTCACCGCGCCCACATAGGACAGGTTCGATTTGCCGTAGAGGGCGCACTTCAAGTCAGTGAACTACTACGAGGCACGTCAGCGAGGGAGCGCGCAATAGATGTCTTTTCGGAGCTTCGTATCTGGGACACCGAGCACAACAATGGCGTACTCATCTATCTTCTGCTCGCCGACCGAGATGTTGAAATCGTTGCCGACCGCGGTGTGCATGCCCGGGTGCCCGCTTCTGAATGGGAAAGGATTTGCCAGAAAATCGAGGCGGATTTCAGGCTCGCCAAGTACGAGGTCGGCGTTCTCAAGGGCGTAGAAGAGGTTACCGAGCTGCTCAGGAGGCACTTCCCTAGCCAGCACGAGTTGCGCAACGAACTGCCGAGCAAACCGGCCGTATTATGAGCCTTAGCCACACTTCATAGGCATAGTCACCGGCTGGGCCGATGGGTATCGCCGCCTTTGCCGGAGAAGACGGCGCATAGCGTCAGGATACGCGGTGGTTCTGGTTCCAATGCCGCGACGCGTTGACGGCCTTCACGACCGTAAGCATCACAGGCACTTCACCAATCAGCACACCGACCAAGTTGGCAAGCGTTGCGCCGAAATATTAAACCGGCCCGCACTTCTCGAGCGCTGGGACTTGGTCGGCATCCCCATGTTCGAAGCGTCGGAATAGCACCGCTGCCGTTTCGTAAGCAGCTACAATTTGCAAATGCCCAATGCCCGCGTAGTTGACTCGAAGAAGGCTTCGGTCGGCGCGTTGAATGCCGCGGCCACTGCGGCCCCCCGTCCTATGCAAAGCAGGTGCAGTAGTGGTTACAGTCTTACTGAATTCCATCATCACGTGTCCAGTGTGCGGGCACATGAAGAACGAGACGATGCCCTCTGACGCGTGCGTGTGGTTTTACGAATGCGAGCATTGCAAGACCGTGCTCAGACCGAAATCCGGGGATTGCTGCGTGTACTGCTCGTACGGCACGAACAGGTGCCCGCCGATGCAGCGGTCTGACTCCTGCTGCGCCTGACCGGATTTGCGCACTTGACCAAGTTCGTGCCAAGGCGCATGCGAACCGACCGTCACAGCTTCTCGAAGCGGCAGTAAAGAACCTACTGACCGGAGCCCGAAAGTGATGGTGGTCTCCAACGTGTACTGGAGCTGCCAGTTACCGGCCACGCCCTCGAGCCTGACCGTGGTAGGGCCGGCCGCACGTGCTGGCAGTCGGACCGGTTCTTCGCATCGAAAAAAACGTGTCACGCCTGCCGGTTCCGGCACAAGTCGCGGCCGCTGAGCATTCGGCAGTGAACCTGCCCGGATTGCCGCGAGATACACGACCGCGACCGGAAGGCAGCGAGGAATATCCTCGCTGGCTTCTCGCAACATGTACCGCGAGACGCACGGAACCTTAAACCCGTGGAGCGGACGGATGACCTAACGAAGATGCCTTCAACTGGCGGTCTGCAACGAAGCAGGGACTGGACTTGTGAAGGTCAGGAAACCCTGTTACTTCAGCACGGGGAGGACATCTACATCGGGCAGGTCTTGATACCTGTTACGAACATGCGAGCTCGACACAGTATCGTCGTTCGACTGTCAGTGCGAGTGCCGGTGGTGAATGTCGGGAAAGTGCGCGTGCGTGTGAGTAATCGGCGCGTGCTGATGGGGATGCGTGTGCGGCTCCTCACCATCCCATTCAAAATCGTGCGTGTGTTGGTGGTGCTCGTCGTGCCGATGCCGATGGTTATGGGCAAGAACCTCGTGAGTGTGCGGATGCTCATGCCGCTCGCGGATATGCAGCCAGATTCCCAGAGCCATGAGTGCGGCCGCCCCCCAAAAAAGCAGTGAGGGCATCTCAGGCCAGAGGATGAGCGATAGCGTCACCCCGAATATCGGCGCGACTGAAAAATATGCGCCGGTTCGGGCTGTGCCGAGGTTACGTAGGGCGATGACAAATAGGACCAGGCTCACGCCATAGCCGGCGAAGCCGGTCAGCAAGGCGGCTGCCGTCCTGACAACGCCAGGTAAGTGCGCACCCGTAAAAAGTGCGATGCCCAGATTGACGGACCCCGCAACCAGTCCCTTCAGGCACGCGATAGTCATCGCGTCGTTCGTTGAAACCTTGCGCGTCAGATTGTTGTCGACCGCCCAGGAAACACAGGCCGCGACGACCAGTAGCGCGCCGGGCGACACGACGCCTGCGCCAGATTGCCAGGACAGCGCGACGCCACCCGCCACGATGGCGACCATCCCGAGGAATATCTGCAGGTCGACGTTTTCGCGAAATACCACCCAGGCAATGACCGCGGTGAAAACTCCCTCGAGGTTCAGTAACAAGGAGCTGGTCGCAGCAGATGTCGTGCTAAGGCCGAACATCAGAAGCGCGGGTCCGGCGACGCCGCCTGCTGCAATTGCGCCAAGAAGCCAAGGGACCTCGGCGAACTGAATCCGGCTTTCGTTTTCTCGTTCTCCAGCCGAGCGACGCAGTTGCCGGAAGAGAATTCCGATGGAAAGACCGACGCCGCTACCAAGATAAAACAGACCTGCGACCATGAACGGGGACAGCGTGCCAAGCAGTTCCTTGGCGAGAGGCGTTGTTGCGCCGAACAGCGCGGCAGCAAGAAGCGCGGTGAAAGCGGCGTTGTGGCGTGGGTGCATAGATTGACGGCTACGAACAATAACCGGATTCAGGAACAGTAAGTGAAATCCGCGAGCGCGGAGAACCTTGCGAAAGCGAGCGATAGCCCCACCCCCTATGGTAGACTAGGAACGATTATATACCCGGTGGGGGTATATGGAGGGCGCGATGAGTCATACGGTTCAAGAAAAACAGAAACTTCTCAATAGGATTCGACGTATTAAGGGACAGGTAGAAGCCGTTGAGCGGGCGCTCGAGGAAGAGCATGGCTGCTCAGATGTCCTGCAACGAATCACGAGTTGTCGAGGGGCGATAAACGGTTTGCTCGCCGTTGTGCTCGAGGACCACATCAGGAATCATCTCGTCGATGCGGAGAGCGTCGACGACCCAGATGACAGCGCGACTGAACAACTCATTGAGGTTGTTCACAGCTATTTTAAGTAGAGCCCAAAATGAGTGATTTCAAAGACGCCGCCTTCGGCGCAGGGCATGACCACATCTTTCTGGGTGCCGGTCATGAAAAGAACGAGCGCAAGACGTGGGCTGTGATTGCAATGTGCAGCGCTATGATGCTGATTGAAATAGTCGGCGGCGGTATGTTCGGCTCGCTGGCGCTTGTCGCCGACGGCCTGCATATGTCGACGCACGCCGGAGCAATGCTTATTGCGGCCCTCGCGTACACCTACGCGCGCAAGCACGCCACGGACTCCCGCTTCGTGTTCGGCACGGGCAAGCTCGGCGACCTCGCAGGGTTCACGAGTGCCATCGTGCTCGCAATGATTGCACTTCTGATTGGCTACGAAGCGGTGTCGCGTTTCCTGTCGCCGATACCGATTCACTTCGGCGAAGCGATTCCTATCGCGGTGGTCGGCCTGCTTGTTAACCTTGCGAGCGTGTGGCTGCTGAGCGGCGGTGACCACGGCCATAGCCATGGTCATAGTCATAGTCACGGGCATGGCCATGCTCACGACGACCATGCTCATGAAGGCGAGGTACGGAAAATTCATACACCGTCGGGTGTGTTTGCCGTTTCCATCTTCGAAGATGGTGTGCCGCCTGTGTTCAGGATTACGCCTGCGAAGAAGGGTTCGCCACTGGATGCCTCAGCGGTATCCGTCACGGCGGTACGACCTGATGGGACGCAACAGGTATTTGCGCTGGCGGACCGCGGCGGCTACCTGGAATCAAAGGAAGACGTTCCTGAGCCACACGCTTTCAAGGCGATTGTGCGGACGCCCGAAGGCGAATACGAAGTCGAATTCGAAGAAGATGAGCACGGCCACGACGCACATGAGGCAACGACTCGGGACCACAACATCCGCTCAGCCTATGTTCATGTCATTGCCGACGCGGCGGTTTCTGTGCTGGCCATCATTGGACTGGTGCTGGCGCGCGCGTTCGGCTGGCTGTGGATGGACCCCTTGGCGGGCGTCATTGGTGCGCTCGTGATTGCAAACTGGTCGTACGGCTTGATGCGGGACACCGGTGCAATCTTGCTTGACATGAATCCCGACCGGCGAATGGCAGAGAACGTACGTCACGCCGTTGAGGACCGTGGCGACAAGGTCATCGACCTGCATGTATGGCGGGTGGGTCCTGGTCACATGAGTGCCGTGGTGTCAGTGGCGACAGGTGAACCCCAGCGTGATTCGCGCTTCTATCATGCGGTGCTCGAGCGCTTCACG
This sequence comes from Caballeronia jiangsuensis, assembly GCA_000648925.1. Lineage (GTDB taxonomy): Bacteria > Pseudomonadota > Gammaproteobacteria > Burkholderiales > Burkholderiaceae > Caballeronia > Caballeronia jiangsuensis. The sequence continues at coordinate 112,504 of JFHF01000014.1, read as the reverse complement.
GGGCTGTCACATGTCACCGTGGAAGTGCAACCGTCACAAGCGGCGGCCTAACTCATCGCAGTCAAATCGCCGTGCATTGTGGGTGGGTCAGCAAGACTAAAGCGCCGGGTGTTTTCGCATGCTCGTTGACGGTCTCCCCGCGCAGGCGGGTGTGGATTCTTGAGCTTCGCAAGTGAGGCTCCTGCTTGGTTGCAGAGCGCCTGCCGAGCTTGCCCGGTTAGACGCACCGTTCGGCGCTGCCTCCAGCTAGATGGCGCTTTCTCGGCGCAATCCACCACGGATAGCCAGGGCGCACAGGGTCAGCAAGCAGAATCCCGCTCCCGCATAGAACGTCGCGCTGGCGCCCAAGCGGTCCCACAACTCGCCTGCGACGACGCTCGCCACGAGCATCGCCAGACCGCTCATCAAATTGAAGAACCCGAACGCGGTGCCTTTCAGGTCCGGCGGTGCGGTATGCGCAACCATGGTTGCAAGCAGGCCTTGCGTGAGCCCCATATGCAGGCCCCACAGTGCGACACCCACCAGTACGACCGGCCATTGGTTTCCATGAGCGAGCACGACATCTGACGCAATGAGTACAACGAGTCCAGGCGCCAGCAGTTTGGTGTGGCTCATCGAGTCAGCCAGCTTACCAAAAGGGTAGGCGGACACGGAATACACTAGGTTCATTGCCACCATCACGAGCGGCACCAGGGCAATGGGTATCCCGCCTTGCATCGCGCGTAGTACGAGAAACGCCTCGCTGAACCGAGCGAGGGTGAACACTGCCCCGATGAACACCACCCACCAATACGACGCGTTCAGCTTTTTCAGGCTTGCGAGCTTCATTGGGTTGACACGGTTCGCGTCCGAATGGTGAGCAGGTTCCTTGATGCCGAACACCAGCAAGGCCACCGCGACGAGTCCCGGAATCACAGCAATCCAGAAGATGAGACGAAAGTTGTTTGCCAATAGGAGCATCAACCCGACGGCGAACAACGGTCCGAGAAACGCCCCGACCGTGTCAAGCGCTTGTCGCAAACCATAGGCGGCGCCACGCAGGTGTGGGGGCGTGATATCAGCTACGAGTGCGTCGCGCGGCGCGCCCCGCACACCCTTGCCGATTCTGTCTACCACGCGCGCTGTGAAGACGATGCCCGCCGTCGGCGCGAGCGCAAACAGAGGTTTGCTCAACGCGCCCATACCGTATCCGATGACCGCCAGCCACTTCCTATTGCCGAGGTAGTCGCTCAGGGTACCGGAGGCCATTTTCACGATGGGCGCGGTCGCTTCGGCGACGCCTTCAATCAAACCGACCATCATCGCGCTCGCACCCAAGCCTGTTACTAGGAACATCGGAAGAAGGCTGTGAATGATTTCCGACGAAATGTCCATGAACATGCTGACGAAGCCGAGCATCCAGACTCCACGGGGAATCTGGATGAGCGTGCTAGTACGCGTTGAATTCGTCTGCATCTTTTCTCGCATTCAGGATTGTCGGGTTCAACAGTGGTACCGACGCACGCCGGTGTATCGCCACCCAAAAGCCTAGCCCATAACAGGGTCATGTTTCTCCAGGGACTCAATCACCTGTCTGGATACTTCTGAAGCCGTTTCTCCCCGTGTACAAAAATACAAAGCTGACAGCGGGTTCTTACTCAGCACGCCCTCCAGACTATCGCACACGGCCAATCATCGACACTCATTGTCGGTGCCGCGTCCTTGCCGAATCCAAGAGCGGTTGGCAATAATTGTGGGCGGACCGCAGCTGGCGAAATATCGTGACCCGCAGACAGGGGCGGAATGGGGCGGGCGTGGCAGAACTGCCGCATGGATTGCCAGCCCGCGAAAGACAGGACTAAGTTTTTGATTGCAGGAGCGGCTGAAAGCACGCAGCCACCCTCGGACTTCTTCGAAGTTATTCTGAAGCATGGACGTCTTCGAATAGTCAAGGCGGAGGTAGTCCACAGTTGCGTACGGAGCCGCGCCCTTTTTGGCCACCGGCGTCAGTCGCGCTTCGCGACCGGTGCCGACCTCGTGCTCATCGATGCGCAGCACATGGGATAATTGCTATTGACAGTTGCAGAGATAACAGGGACGGAACGTTGACGGACCCCGTGAACTTCGGAGTGGTTGGGTGATGCAGAGTACGTATGTTTACAAAGACTTCACGGTCGATGTTGAGGCCGAGCCTGTTGACGAGGCTTTGGGCGGGCCGGTGCTCATCACACCAAGCGGATACGTGGCGGTAGTCCGCATCGGGCAAGGTGAATGTACTGAGCCAATCGCGGCCCTCCGCTTCGGCGAGAACACCGACCGCCCGTTCGGGACGCTCCGCGAAGCTCTCATGCACGGCTATGCTGCCGCCCAGCGCATCATTGACGGCTTCGGGACAGTCAACACGGCAGTGCCTCTCAATAATAGAGATTGAGTACCTCAGCTCTCGTATTCGCGAGCGATGCCAGCCGCGGGACTCAACAACGTTCCGGTTCCGCTCCCTACTCGGATAGCGCGCTCGCGCGCGAACATTTAATCGACTATCACGCAGTGAAGGTCTAATCGCCACACTCTGCATATGGGCAGGCTGCTATCAAGAAGCGGCATTCGCAGAGAGGCCCGCCTCTTCCTCCGCAGCTCAACTTTGCTATCGCAAGTGGGAAGGTCGGTCGTTTCGATTGATTCTTTCGTCTCACACCGCGATGGGAGCGGCGATGGGCGGGTGCGGGTTGTAGCCCACCAATTCAAAATCCTCAAACCTGTATTCGTAAATCGACTCGGGCCTCCGCTTAATTCTCAGTTGCGGCAACTCTCGAACGTCCCGAGTGAGTTGCGTCTGAATTTGCTCGATATGATTGGAGTATGCATGCAGGTCACCGATGCTGACCACAATCTCGTGAGGCACCAAGTCACACTGCTGGGCTAGCATGTGGGTAAGCAAGGCGAGCGACGCGATGTTGTAAGGCAGTCCCAAGAAGCTATCTGAACTTCTGATGTACAACTGCGAAGACAACCTGCCTTCTGCTACGTAAAACTGATAGAGCAAGTGGCATGGGGGCAAAGCCATCCGACCTTGCTTCGCATTTTCCTGCGGGCTGACGGACTCATCCGGTAGAAACTCTGGGTTCCAGCCGTGAAACAGGATGCGGCGACTATTTGGGTTCGTGCGAAGCGTATTGACGACGTAGTCAATCTGGTTGATGCTTCCACCATCCTTTGTCGGCCATGCTGTCCACTGCTTGCCATAAACGGGACCAAGCTCATTATCCTCGGTCGCCCATTCGTTCCAGATGGTGACGCCATTCTCATTCAACCAACCGACATTTGTGTTTCCGCTTAGGAACCAGATGAGCTCGTTGGCGATGCTCTTGAAGTGCAACTTTTTCGTTGTTAGGAGCGGGAAGCCCTTAGATAGGTCGTGCCTAATCTGCCGTCCGAACACAGACTTAGTGCCCGTACCAGTCCGGTCCCCCTTGGCGACACCGTTTTCCAGAACGTCACGAAGAAGTTCCAAATATTGCTTCATATCTACATCCAATTATTCTGATGCCCCACCGACCGGCGGGACGATTGATAGGTTTTTTCTAGTTTTGAGAGCGTTAATCTCGCTATCCTTACGTTCGATTATGCTTTGTAGAGAAAGGATTTCCTCGTATAACAACGCGTTTTGTTCAAGGATGCGTTTGATTCGGGCCCTTAGCATACTAGGTGTAGTCTCGGTCTGCTCGGACGTAGGTTCGCTCCCGGCCGAGGGTTCCGAGCCACTTTTGAGCTTTTTCTTTATGGCTTTCAGCCGGTCAAGAGCCCACTGCCTGTTGCGAATAGTATTTCTGGACAGTCCCGTAATCTTGCATATCACGGCGACCGTCGCCTTGCGCTTGCCGCGTTTTTGAGGGTCCTCAAGCTGACCGAGCGCGTCCAAGATAAGCGTATCATTTTTATCCTTCTCTCGTTCGATATGGCTGGTCAGTTCGGGCGGGCGGTGGTCAGCCATCGGAACTCTCCAGTTCCAGCTTAGCAATGTGTCCGTCTAGCGCTTGGACCATGCCCCACCAGACTTTTTTGTAGCCAGGGTTTTTTTCTCGCTCTGCTTCCGCTAAGGCGTGCTGCTTGCGCGCGACGAGAGCTTTTCCAGCCCGTTGCGTAATCACGTGGCTCGAGCAGTTTGGGTCACACTGAAAATCGCCATAACATGGGGGCGGCGTGTCTTCGGTAGGAATAGCGAAGTTCTTCCCGCAGTTGCCGATGCTGGTGGGCATAAGTTTGACGCCGCGTCTGGCCATGTCCTTGATGTACTGCTCGCGCTGCTCCCCGAACAGCCCAAGGCCGGCGAAAAAAGCATCGATGCGTGCCTTATGTTTGGCGCCACCACCTCCGGCGAATTTGGCGTGCTCGCCATAGAGGTCCACGAGAGCGATTTCTCTCGCTTCGGCGAGGCGGTTGGCGACGCTCGTCATCAGTTGCTTCCGATACTTTCCATACCCAGCAGTGACGGCATTAGGCATGGCATTGAACTGGCTGTGGAAATGCTTAAGTTGCATACTGATGAACGTCATGCCGACCTCTTGCGCAGCCAGCTGTGCCACGAGGGTTTCCCTGCACTGGTGGATAGAAAAGGACCAGTCTGCAAAGAGACCCTTCACATCAATTTCTTTGAACCATCGCGAGAACTTGGTGTTGAGAGAGTGACTGCTATAACCGGTTTCGGCTTCGTAACCTCGAAATGGCGATGAGAAAAGATATTCATTGCCGGTTCGCTCGGTAATGAACATGAGAATGTCGTAGGCATCTCTGGTTATGTCTATGGCCAGCCAGCCTTCACTGATTGGGACGTCCTTCGGGCGTTGTTTGACCTCTTTGGAGTTAAGAAACCAATAGCCATGCTGGAGGCTCAGACAATCTCGCTTCAAGAAGACGATTTCGGAGGCGCGCATCCCTGTGAACAGAAGAACCAGAAGCAGGGCCGAAAGATGACCCTCGCGTATGATGTCCCTCATCTCAGATAGGGTAACGCCATGTCTTGTGCTAAATGCAGTTTCACTCGCTGTGTGATGTTTAACTTTATAATACGCGTCTAGGCCGGATGCCGCGATTCCGTGCGACTGCGAACTAAACGAGCGAGCCAGACAATCGCATTCACCGTCATGAACGGCCATTCCGGCGACGCTCTTAAAGCGCGCGATGCGCTTTTTACACTGGTCCAACAGAAACAAGAACTGGGTGTCGGACAAGGTGGGAATTCCGCCTTCGTCCTTCGATTCACCCCAGGCAATCGAAGATTTTTCGATGTCCAATATTCCCCATTGCAACGGCGCGCTGAGATTTTTCTGGACCATCGGGTCCGAAATCAACTTCAACGCTCTTCGGAGATGCGCGGCGCGCCCGGGAAACGTCGCGATGATGTCTTTTACGAGAGAGAAAGGCACCTGGCTTAGCTGCGTGATTGAGACGTTCAGCTTCCGTTGTCCTTCTTTGATGGCCAGCGAGAAAAACTTTGCTAATTCGTCAATGCGATGTTTCACCGTTTTGGGGTCGAGCTGTTCCTTTGAGCTCCTCGCATGCTTGATTAGCTTGGGGAAATATCCGTGAATCACCGCAGCAATCTTAAGGTCGTGGACTATCTCACGAGTGAGACAGTACTCATACCTGCTCAGGGCATACGAACTTGGATGGTTTAGGGAGGCCCCTTTTCCCTCGATGAGGTCTCGCCAAACGAAGCTTGAGCTGCTTTCCCCTTCATAAAGGGGGGAAGTCGGTTCAACGAAAGGCCAGATGTCGGCACCAAACGAGCCAAGCCACACTGGCATATCATCTTTGAAAACGGCCTCGCCAGCGATAATATCGGATAGTTCGGGGACGAGCGCAGTGGTAGGCACGGTCAAATTCCTTGGTAAATCAGGTGGTCAACCAACAGGTCGTCCATTGTGGCAGCAAGGCATTCGGCGGTTTGAATGGCGGATGCAGGGAATACGACATCTGCTGCCAGGATGCCGTCTATGAGTTTGACCGTGTCTTCGTAAAGCTCTTTTCGAGCTCTGATAGCCGGAGAGTCTTCTTCTAGTGCTGTCCCCACGCGTCTACGGTAGACAATGAGCTTAGGGAGAGATTTCTCAGTTACGACAGCACTGTCACACCGCAAGCACATGTTCCAATGAGGACATACCGAGCCTTCCACATATTTGGTAGCGGTGCGCACATTCTTGCTCGGATTGTAGGGGTCTTTGCAACCACATCCGGATAGTGTCTCGAGAAAGCCATTCGCTGTCGCCTCAGGCTGGTGCTCCGTGGATGCTTCCGCTGGTTGTTCTGCTTTCAGAGCGTCTCGGGAGCGCTGAGCAATGCGCTCAAGTGCCTCGGAAACGGTGCAATTGAACATTGGCCGCAAGCCTTGCTCATCCAGATACGTCGCAGTTGTTTGAATGCTTTCATGTCCCAATGCCACCTGTACGTGAAACAGGCTCGCGCCCGCGAGGACCATGTTGGTCGCAAGCGTCGGGCGACACCGAGCCAAGCTGAAATTAAAGTTATCCCCAAACAAACTGTAGAGGCCTTCGTCGGTGGCAAACCGTCTATACCATTTTCCGGCTTTACGCTTAGGGTCTATCGCGACAATGACTCGCCTTTCCTCCCTTCTTGAACGTTCGACGTCTTCGAATATGAAAAGCCGGCGGGCGATATCGGGAGGCGCTTCACTTCTGATTCTCGACGTAAGGGCAAGAACCAACCCGAGAAGCTTCTCGACTCTCTCTACAACTGACGTTTCGAGATACAACTCTTCCAGTTCGAGTACCGGAAGATGAAGTTCCCTGTCTTCGGAGCGAGTCGAACTACCGGACCGCCGTTTGCGGTAGCTAATGACCGGTTGCCCCGTAAGCCGGTGCTCTGCCTGGTACGAGTCGACTTCAAGCATTTTTAGTGACTCCACATTCAGGCCGGTAAGCATGCTAAGCTCGACAGCCAGAGGCATGATTAGGCGGTCGTCTACGAAAGGCCAGACGCCCCAGCGCATAAAAAGCTTCAAGAGACGCTTAACTGGACATATTGCTGCCAATTCTTGATTTCGGCTGAAGTAGTCCTCATACATTGCGAAGGCATCGCAGCCAAATTCGTTCTCGAAGACCCACAGCAATGCGCGCTCATCGCTTTTCCGCACATAAATTGGCGTAATTCCAAGACTTTGCTCGATGGTATATCCCATTCGAAGCCGTTTGGCGACGACACCATGGTCTAGGTTGTAGGCTTCGCCCGCGGAGGAAATGCTCGCGTAGGTAACGTTCTCAATCGTTACTTCGGTTGAAATGCCGCTAACGCGAGTCCGCGAGTCGAGACCAACTGCTTGTCGAGGCGTCCAACCTTCCAGAATTCGTCGCGAGATAGTTTCACGGGGGACATCAAAGCGCTTTGCAGCCTCGGAAATTTGGTACAGTTGGCCATCTATCGAAATAGGCGGGACGGAGTCCTTGCGACGATAGGGTATGCCCGCTCCCGTCGGGGTGTAACCGGAAAGGACACTATTAGCCAAGCCAATCCACCGGGCGACCGCAGCATTGATAACTTCCTGTTCGCTTTTGACGTAGGCTGACCTTTCCTTCGTTTCGGAGACACCTTTGAACATTGGGGCGTGATACACCACCGTGTCAATGACCCGGAGCGCATACGCCATGTCCATAACCTGCCGAACTGTCTTGTAGTAACTGTAACGAGATTTGCTTTTGAGCTCTTGAGTCCCCAGCCATTTACTGAACCGAATCAATGCGTCAGCATCCCAGTACTGGGATAGATAAAAGCGCCTGTCAATCTCCAACTCGGAGTAGTATGCATTTGTCTCAGCCACAAACCGCAGGTACGCGTTCTTAATTGTGCGGATTCGCTCGGCGGACTTGTCTTCGAACTCAGCCTCGAGCTGGAAAAACATCCACCTGATTTGCGCGTAAGGGTCTGAGAGAGTAGGCTTGGGCGGTGTATAGAGGCGGACAGGCTCCTTATGCACGATGCCCCCGCTTTTCGTCGTGCTGCACAGGACCCAAGAAGGTTCTTTCCCTGATGAGCTCAGCTTCGCCGAGCCGGTTTATTTCTTTACCTGTTTTGGTCAGTTTCTGCAGCAAGGCAGGAGGTATCTGGGTGTAAATCTCTGTGGTCTTTAGATGTCTTTGACCAAGCATCTGTTGAACCATTAGCATCCTGTCTTGATAATCTTTGCCCATGTCGGAGCACAGTACGGAGTAAGCGGTACCGTGACGCATCCAGTGTGTCGACGTATTGTCGTTCAGCCCAACTCTGCGGACGGCGGCCTTGAATTGCTTTGATGCATTTCTGGCGCTCCACTGAAGCTGATTAGCGGTCAAAAACGCGGGCTTGTTGGGGTCTTGGATATCCCAGTCTGGAGCAAGCTTGTACTCTCGACTACTGTGATAGCGCTTGATTCGCTTGAGAACAGCCCGGGAAATCAATGTGTTCTTTTCAGGCGTCTGCCCACCACGTCCCTTGACCCGCTTTGCGGAAAGAGGAATGAACTCAAACGCGGGGTTGTACATCGTATCGTCGGGGATATCACCCGCGGTGAGATTCACCATCTCCGTTATCCTGAGGCCCATGTCGTACTGAGCATGGAACATGCACCGCTCACATTCGTTGTGCATGCCGTTCAAGAGTTCGACGACGATTTCGGCGGAAATGAACTTCGGGCTGCGCGCATTTGGTCTTGCAATCACATAGCGAAGAGTGCCGTCCCGTCCATACGGGGAATTTTCTGCATCTCTCACCTTGCCCGCTTCCTGGGTCGTCAACCAGTCGAGAAACTGCCTTACGCAGGCCTCTCGTGAATGAAGAGTGCTGTGACTTTCGGCCCCTCGCTGTTTCATGTCGTCAAGCCACCGAACGATGTCCTGGCGATTTAACAGCGTGAGTTGCTCGTCGATGCTGAGATTTGGGTACAGCCCCGTACGTTCAATCCAGCGAGAAAGGTAGGAAAGGGTGCGCCCGTACTGCTCGACAGTACCCATGCTGATGGTCAGGCCAGCCTGGGCCTTGAGACTGCGCAGCCATTGATGCATGCACCTTACTACGGCTCCATGGCTGTCCAACACACTGTAGACGGGATAGTCGGCTTTTCCCGTCGACAATTGAAGAATGTCGCCGATGGACAGCACGGTAGCTTGAGAGGAAGCGGTGCTCGTCACTTTCACCAGTTGAGACTCGAATCCGTCGGCGAACACCATCGATGTATCTCTTCGACAAACGTCTGTTTTTCTCCAAAGTCCGCGGCTCCGAACTTCGCTCCGGGGCGGCAAGCTGCGGAGGCCAATCGCGCCATCATACAGCAATCGATGAAATGGCCAAAAATTATGGTTCTTTGAAATAGCTGGTCGAAGCTGGCCGAATCTACCGCTCTTACCTGATGACACGTAGCCACTGGTATTTTGCTTTTGGTTCCATAAACACATCTACGAGAATCAGCTCGACATGCTGCACGAGCAACTGAAGCGCGAGCCGCTGCCGTCGCCGCAGTTGATCATCTCCGATCGCGTGCCCGATTACGCGGTTACGAAGCGCTACGAGCCGGAATGGCTCGAGAAGATCGAGCCGAAGGATTTCGCGCTGGAAGGCTACAAGCATCACGAACCGCTCACGGCACCGATGGCGGTCTGAGCGGTCGCTTCAGTCTTGCATGCAAAACGCGCGGCTTCGGGTCGCGCGTTTTCGTTGTGCCGCCTGCTCATCGCCTCAGCCGCGATGATGATCGTTGTTGCCGCCGCCGTGTTGCGGCTGCTGCGCCTGCTGAGGTTGTTGAGGCTGTTGATGCGGCTCCTGATGCGGTGGCTGACGCACTTCCTGATGCATCGGCTGGCGCGGCGGCTCGGGATGGAACTGAGGCCGCTGCGCTTCCTGCTGCGGGCGAGGCGGCGGCATCTCGTGACGCGGCTGTTCGACGCGCGGCTGGTGTTGCTGCGGCGCGGGCGGCGCGTGTTGGGCGAACGCGGGCTGCATCGATGGATTGGGCGTGCCGCGCTCGACATGCGGCGCGTGGTTGGGCTGCGTTTGCATCGGCGGTTGCGCTTGCTGCGGCGGCCTGTTCGGCTGAAATGCCTGCTGCGGCGCGCGCGGCCCGCTCTGAACATCGTGGCCGCGCGACGGATCGCCGTGAGCGAAGTGCGGATCTCCGCCGCCGAACTGTGATGCCTGAGGCGGATGCGGGACGCCGTTGCCATGCGGCTGTGCGGGCTGTCCGGACTGCGCGGGAGCGGGCGAGGGCGGCGCGCCGCCCGCGATCACCGAACGCGCCGGCCCATGCGTCGCCACGAGATGCACCTGTTCGTTGCGCGCGCCGGGACCGTGAGCATCGCGGTCCTGCTGCGCGTATCGATCGTGGAAACCGGGCGGCGCGACCGGCGGGCGCGTCGCGACCACCGGACGTCCGAATCCGCCCTGCGGCGGCCGATAATCCGCGCGCCGCGCACCGGGCGCAAAACTGTCGTGCGCCGGCGCGATGCCCGGCGCTCCCGCGAAGAAATGCGGATTGTGCCAGCGCGACGGATCGACCGCATACGGCTGACGTCCGACCGGCTGACCATGCACGAACATGTTCGCGGGCACGGCCGTCAGCCCACGCGGGGCGCGGTAGTTCACGTACGTGTTGTTCACGTGCACCGAGCGATCGACATAGACATTCCGATTCACGCGCTCGTAATAACGCTGACTCCAGCCATCGCGATGCGGACGCCACGCCTCGCCCGGCCCAAGCGGGAACCACGCGACGCCCGCCGCCGCGATGCCGCCGACCGTCAGCGCGACGTTCCAGTCGACGCCGCTGCCGCCATCGCCGACGAACGCGACGAGCGCAGGCGAATAGGCGGGCGGCGCGCTCACGGCCATCGGGCCAGGCACCCACGCCCATTGCGATCCGACATACGCCCAGCGCCCGTAGTGATACGGCGCGAAGCCCCAGGGCGCGTCGTCGATCCAGGTCCAGCCCCACGGGTTCTGCCACGCCCAGTGTCCCTGACGATACGGCGCCCAGTCGGCCGAAACGGCATTCGGCACCCAGACCGGCCCGTAGGACGGATCGCTGCGCCACGTGCCGTTGGCGTCGAGATCCTGATAGCCGGGAATATCGCGCGACACGTAACGCGCCGAAACCGAGCGATCCTCGGACGCATCGCGGCTCGCGGCCCATTGATCGAACGCATCGGGCGCGGGCGCGGCGTTCGCCGATGCCTGCTGGAGATTCGTGCCCTCGAACGTCATCTGCTGGCCGCCCGCGAGCTGCACCGACCCGCCGTCGCCATACGCGGTGACGCCGCCGCTTCGCACCGTCACCGTCGTCGAACGGCCGTCGGGCGCGACGTCCACGCGCACGTCGCCGGGCGTCGTGATGGCGAGCGCGCCGTTCGGCGTATCGATTTCATAGCGCGTGCCGGGCGGCAGTTCGCGCACGCGCGTCGATAGCGTGCCCTGGGCGACCTTGAGTTGCGCGGTGTTGTCGTCGAGAGCGAGGACCGAAAGGGCCGTCGATGAACCCAGACGCACCGCCGTCGAGCCGATGTGCATTTCCGAGCGCGCGTTCTCGTCGTTCCAGAGCTGATCGCCTGTCGTGAGCGGGCGGTTGATCTGCGCGTAGGACCAGTCGGACGCGCCCGCGGGCTCCGTCGTCACGGTGCCCGCCATGTAGTTCAGGCGCGCGATGCGTCCGGGCGGATCACCCTGGCCCGCTTGCGCCGCCTCATCGGGCGGTGTTTGCGCGAACGCGCTCGTTCCCGATATCGATACGAGCGCCCACAACGTGGCGGCCGCGATGGTCTTGATTTTCATCGTATTCTCCGGCGGCCGCGCGTGCGTCGTGTGTGACGCTGTCGGTGCGCGAGGCCTGCCGGATCAATGTATCGCCGGGGCGTGTATCCGTACGATGCCGTTTGTAACGGCGCGCAGGTGCGCGTAACAAAGCTTTATCGCGTGGATAAAAACCCGTCGAAATGCCGATGTCCCGCCGGCGTCACGCGCAATACGCGCCGCGTGGCCGTGTGCTCGATCCAGCCATGCGACTCGCACGCTTCGAGAAATGCCGCGCCGAGCGCGCCGCCCAGATGCGGCCGGCGCTCGCTCCAGTCGATACACGTGCAAGCGAACCGGCGCCGCCGCGCGCGTTGTGTCTTCAGGTCGATGCCGAGCTCGGCGAACGCCTGCGCGCCTTCCGGCGTCGCGTCGAGCGCGGCGGGGCCGTGCGCCTGTGCGTGATCGTCGGCGGCGGCGAGCCAGTTGCGCGCGATCATCCGGTCGAAGAGCTGCACGGCCAGTTCGCCCGCGAGATGGTCATAGCAGGTGCGCGCGAAACGCATCTCGACCGGCACGGCCGAAGGCGGGCGTTCCGGCGCGCGCTGCGGCGCGCTCGCCCGCGCGAGATTGGCGAGCGCCTCGATGGCCGCGGCGATATCCGGCGTCGCGATGCGGTAGTAGCGATGCCGCCCGCTCACTTCGAGCGCGAGCAGTCCGCCTTCGGTCAGACGCGCGAGATGCCCGCTCGCCGCCGACGGCGACAGCCCCGCGATCATCGTCAGTTCGCCGGCGGGGCGCGCGGTGCCGTCCATCAGCGACCAGAGCATCGCGGCGCGGCCGGGATCGGCGATGAGCGCGCCGATGCGCGACAGTCCGGGAAAATGGCGCGCGCGAGATTCGGCTTCGTCGAAAGCGGAGTTCATGGCGATGTCCCTGTCGGGCGTAGTAATCGACCTATCCACTCTAGCGCGGCTCCGCATCCGATGTTTCACCGCGCGCCGAAATGTCGATGCACGAAGCGTAGGGCTAGAATGACCGCTGGCATTTCAGCCAGCAGGAGAATTTCCATGTCCAGATTCATTCTCGCGAGCGTGATCAGCGTTCTCATGCTTTGTGCAGGCTGCGCGGGCGGGCCGTCGTCATCGGCGGGCGGGGGCGGCAGCATCACGATGTACGGCACCATCGATCAGGGCATTACCGTCCACGATTGAATATTGCCGACCCTATAATCGGCATTCATTTCCGCACCAGACGGGCATCCCCATGAATACGCCGACCTCATCTCCCATTCCCGCGGTTCCGAAAAGCCGCGCCGAAACCACTTTCCGCTTTCTCGCCGAGCCGACCTCGGTGAACTTCGGCGGCAAGGTGCACGGCGGCGCGCTGATGAAATGGATCGACGAAACAGCCTATGCCTGCGCCGCGATGTGGTCCGGTCGCTACGCGGTGACGGTGAGCGTCGGCAATATCCGCTTTCGCCGGCCGATTCTCGTCGGCAATCTGGTCGAGTTGCGCGCGCGCGTGGTGACGACCGGGCGCACCAGCATGCACATTCATATCTCGGTGCACGCGGGCGATCCGAAAGTCGGCGAGCTTCAGCAGACGACCGATTGCCTGATGGTCTTCGTCGCCGTCGATGAAAAAGGCCAGCCGACGCCCGTGCCTGCCTTCGTGCCGGAAACGGACGAGGAAAAGCGTCTCGCGAAATACGCGATGGACGTGAAGGATGCGCTCGACGCGATCGTCGAACTGAAGCCGGAAGAGGTCGCGGCGGGGAAGGTCTGATCCCGCCGCTTTTTTCGGAGAAGGGCGCGCCTACTTGTTCCCCACCATATCGCCCGGCTTGACCCATTCATCGAACTGCTGTTCGGTCACATGACCGAGCGCGAGCGCGGCGGCCTTGAGCGTCGTGCCTTCCTTGTGCGCTTTCTTCGCGATCTGCGCCGCTTTGTCGTAGCCGATATGCGGATTGAGCGCCGTCACGAGCATCAGCGATTCATTGAGCAGACTGTCGATGCGCTTCTCGTTCGGCTCGATGCCGACCGCGCAGTTGTCGTTGAAGCTCTGCGCGCCGTCGGCGAGCAGTCGGACGGACTGCAGCACGTTATGCGCGATCATCGGCCGGAAGACGTTCAGTTCGAAGTTGCCGCTCGCGCCGCCGAAGTTCACCGCGACGTCGTTGCCGAACACCTGGCAACACAGCATGGTCACGGCTTCGGATTGCGTCGGGTTCACCTTGCCCGGCATGATCGAGCTGCCCGGCTCGTTCTCCGGAATCGACAGTTCGCCGAGCCCGCAGCGCGGCCCGCTCGCGAGCCAGCGGATGTCGTTGGCGATCTTCATCATGCCCGCGGCGATCGTCTTCAGCGCGCCGTGCGCGGCGACGAGCGCATCGGCGGCGGCCATCACTTCGAACTTGTTCGGCGCGGTTTCGAAGGGCAGGCCGGTGAGCTTGCCGATCGCCGCCGCGACCTTCACCGCGAAGTCCGGATGCGCGTTCAGTCCCGTGCCGACCGCCGTGCCGCCCTGCGCGAGCTGATACAGATGCGGCAGCGTCGCCTCGACATGCCTGATGCCCTGATCAAGCTGCGCCACGTAACCTGAAAACTCCTGCCCGAGCGTGAGCGGCGTCGCATCCTGCAAGTGCGTGCGGCCGATCTTCACGATCTTGTCGAAGGCCTTCGCCTTCTTGTCGAGCGTATCGCGCAGCGTCTTGAGCGACGGAATCAGATGCTTCGTGATCGCCATCGCCGCGGCGACGTGCATCGCCGTCGGGAACACATCGTTTGACGACTGGCCGCGATTCACGTCGTCGTTCGGATGCACGAGCCGTTCTTCGCCGCGCGAGCCGCCCATGATCTCGCTCGCGCGATTGGCGATCACCTCGTTGAGGTTCATGTTGGTCTGCGTGCCCGAGCCGGTCTGCCACACGGCGAGCGGAAATTCATCGGGATGCTTGCCGTCGATGATTTCCTCGGCAGCCTGAACGATCGCCTTCGCCTTCTTCGAATCGAGCACCTTCAGCCCTTCGTTCACCTCGGCGGCCGCATGCTTGATGATCGCGAGCGCGGTGATCAGCTCGGGCGACTGCTTTTCCGTCGAAATCTTGAAGTTCTGCAGCGAGCGCTGCGTCTGCGCGCCCCAAAGCTTGTCGTTCGGCACGGCGATTTCGCCGAACGTGTCCTTCTCCATCCGTACGTCGCCCTTCGCATCGTGTGTCATGGCGTGAGTTCCCTTACGAAGTTGGATCAAAGCTGCTTGTCGACGGGCAGCAGCATGAAGAGGCCCGTCATCGCATTGCGATAAAAACCTGCCTCGGGATCGAAATTGTAGGTGACGAGGTCGCCGTTCGCCTCGGTCGTCCAGACGAGGCCCGACTGCGGCGCGCCCGTGCGCCTCAGCTCCTCGGTGACCGCCGCGCTCGCCAGTTGCACGCGCCAGCTCATTTTCGGCGAGATGCCGTTCGCGAAGAGTCTCGCGGCTTCCTCGGCGATCGGCTTGCTGTGGATCACCAGCGCGAGTTCGGTATTCAGCTTGGCCGAGCGCGGATCGAGATTCATGGAGCCGATCACGAGGATACTCCGATCGATCACATAGGCCTTCGCGTGCAGGCTCGCGCGCGACTGCGAGCCGAAGAGACCCGCGCGCGGGCTGCTTTCGCCTTCGGCCTGAATCGGCTTGAATTCGTACAGTTCGACGCCGTTCTGCAACATCGGAATGCGATACGGCGCGTAGCCCGCTTGCACGGCGACGGCATCGGTCGCGGCGAGCGAATTGGTCAGCACCGCGACGCGCACATGACGCTTCGTCAGATCGCCAAGCGCCTTCACGCCCGCGTCGTGCGGCACGAAGTAGGGCGAGAGGATCAGGAATTCGCTCTGCGCGTCTTTCAGCAAGTCGATCAGGCGCTGCATCGGCGGACTCTTGTAGTCGTCGCTCGGATGCTCGATCTTCGACGGCGAATCGACATGGAATTCCGTCGGCGCCCACACGAGGCCCATTTCCTCGCGCGAAATCTGCTGCGCGAGCGGTGTCGCGTTGAGCGGCTTCGCGTTCAGCGGCTCGGCCTGCTGGCGCCAGTGCGCGCGCAGGTCGTCGCGGGTCTTGTCGAGCTCGGACGGATCGAACTTCTGCTTGTTCAGCGCGCGCAGCGGATACGCAAGCGAGCTGTTCCAGTAATCGTCGAAGCTCGCGGAGATTTCGTGCGTCACCGGGCCCGCAGCGAAGACGTCGAGATCGCGGAACTGCAGCGTCGGGCTCGCGCTGAAGTATTCGTCGCCGAGATTGCGTCCGCCGACGATCGCGATCTGGTTGTCCGCGATCATCGCCTTGTTATGCATGCGGCGCGTGAAGTGGCCAAGCTGCGTGAAGAAATTCTGCGTGCGCTCGGAAAAGCTGCGCTGCGTGCTGCCGTACGGGTTGAACACGCGGATCTCGATCTTGTCGTGCGAATTGAGCGCCGCCATGATCTGGTCGATGTCCTTGAAGTTCAGATCGTCGACGAGCATGCGCACCCGCACCCCGCGATCCGCCGCATAGAGCGCCGCGCCCAAGAGCAGCTTGCCGGTGTTGTCCTCCTCGGCGATGTAGTACTGCATGTCGAGCGTCTTGGTCGCCGCGCGCGCGAGCGCGATACGGGCCTGCAGCGCGTCGGTGCCGGTCGGCAGAAGGCGCACTGCCGACTGATCCGGATGCTGCCGTTCCAGCGGCGCGAGCGCGTTCGCGAGCGGCGTCGCTTCGTTCGACGCCAGCGCGCGGCTCTCCGGCCGATCGAACGCCGTCGCGGGCGGGCGCGTCGCGCAGGCGGCGAGCGCCGTCGTCAACAGGACGATGGCCACATTGCGCACGGCGTCGCTCAATCTTCTTTCGATGCTGGCGTGCTTCGCGCCACGCTCTGTCACTTCCCACATCCCCCGGCTTTCCGACACTTCGATTCCTCGTTTTTAGTTGTCGCGACTCGGCACGTCCTGACGCATTCGACGGACGGCACGATGAAGCAAGGCGCGTTCTCGCACCGCGCATCTCGAAATTATTTTATGGGAAATCGGAAAAAGGTCGGACGGAATGCCCGCGAGTGAGGGGAAGAGGACGCTGAAGACAAAAAAAAGCCCGCTTGGCTGAAGCGGGCTGACAACCCCTGTCACAGATGTCTCAAGGAGGAGACGGGTTCATCGTAGCAATGCGCGCCGTGCGGCCCAACCAAGCATTCGTGCTATGCAAATCGGCGCGTGCATCGTGTGCTTATCAGACGTGTCCGTGCGGCGCGGCGCTCGCGGCGTCGGTGTCGTCGGGCAGGGGCGCGACGCCCGTTTCGATGAAGCGCCGGCTGATGCGATGAAACCGCAGCGTCATCAATACGGCGACGCTCGCGAGTCCGGCGGCGAGTCCCCACCACAGGCCCTTCGCGCCCAGCTCGAAGTGGAACGCGAGCACATAGCCGGTCGGAAAGCCGACGCCCCAGTAGCCGAACGCGGCGGCGAGCATCGGGATGCGCGTGTCTTTCAGACCGCGCAGGCAGCCGGAGCCGACCGTCTGCATGCCGTCGACGATCTGGAACACGGCCGCGACGCCGAGCAGCGACGCCGCGAGCGCGACGGTATGCGCGTTGGCGGGATCGTCGAGATTCAGATACAGGCCGACGATCGCGCGCGGCACGGTGATCAGCACGAGGCCCGAGCACACCATGAAGCCGACGCCGAGCGCGAGCGCGACGAAGCCCGCATGCCGCGCCGCGACCGGCACGCCCGCGCCGACCCAGTAGCCGACGCGCACGTTGGCCGCCTGACCGATCGCGAGCGGCACCATGAACGCGACCGACGCGACGTTGAGCGCGATCTGGTGCGCGGCGAGCGGCGCTTCGCCGAGCAGGCCGACCATCATGCCGGTGGCGAGAAAGAGCGTCGATTCGACGCCGTAGGTGATCGCGACGGGCCAGCCGAGGCCGAAGAGCTCGCCCATCAGCGGCAGACGCGGGCGCGCGCGCACGACGAAATGCCGGTAGCGCGGCCGCAGATGCAGCACCGCGACGAGTGCGATCGCGATGCCCCAGACGGTGATCGTGGTCGCAGCGGCCGAACCGAGAAAGCCTTCGCGCGGCAGGCCGTACGCGCCGTGGATCAGCCCGTAGTTGAGAAAGCCGTTGACGAACACGCCGCCGATCGAGATCCACAGGAGTCTGCGCGCCGCGCCGATCGCGGGCAGAAACGCGCGCATCATCCCGACGCCGATAAGACTGGCCGGCGTCCCCCAGCGCAGCACCGCGCAATATTCGCCGACGTTCTTCGCGAGCGTCGCGGGTTCGTGGAACGCGAGCAGGATCGGCTCGGCGTAGCTCAGCAGCACGAACGCGGGCACGGCGAGCAGGATGGAAAGCACGAGCCCCGTCCAGTAGATGCCCGGCACGCGGTCGTCGGCGTTCGAGCCGCGCGCGTGCGCGACCGACACGGAAACCGATGTCAGCACGCCCTGCAGCAGCGTCACGACGACGAAGAAGAGGTTCGCGCCGAGGCCGCCTGCCGCGAGCGCGTCGGGGCCGAGCGAGCCGAGCAGGATGGTGTCGGTGACGCCCATCGCCATCTGCGAGAGTTGCGCGATGGCGAGCGGCGCGGCGACGCGCGCCGTATCGACGGCATGACGCGAGAGGCTCGGCGGTCCTTGATGCGCGCGTGTCGCGCGCGTGACTTGCGGTTGCATGGCTGCTCGGATCGAAAACAAAGGCGGCGCTCAGCGCACCGAGCGTCGCGGACTGGAAAGCGGAAGGGCAACAAGCGGAGCGCGCTGCGAAACGCGCGCTGACGGGAAAACCGACGCTACAGACCCGGCGCTGAAACCAGAACGAAAGACGACTAGCTTATTGCGTCGCGTGCGGCATGTCGATGACACGATCGCTTATGGCCGGATTTTCTCAAGTGCGCGGCGCAGGCGCGCAAGTGGCGGCGATGCTATTCGGGGGCGCGGACGTGGATCGTTTGGCCGTCGAGCTTCACCCGCTGACCCGCGCGGATCTTGCACGTTTTGCGCAGCTCCACCTTGCCGTCGACGGTGACATCGCCCATTGCGACGCGCGCCTTCGCGGAGCCGCCGCTGTCCGCGAGGCCCATCAGCTTCAGCAGATTGTGGAGTTCGACGTAATCGCCGGTGAGGGTGAACTGGAGTGGCGGCATGGGACGGGTGAAGCAGGAAAGGCCTCCATGATAAACCACGCACAACGGTGCGCCGGGCACGCGTCGTGCTGAGTGCCATCGCGGGACCGGTAATCGGATCGCAAGCGGACTGGTTGGCAAATGTAGCCAGATGAAACCGTCGGTAACAATGACTGGTTTTCGAGAACTCGCCCGATCGTCGCCCGGTCCGACCGTTTGATCGACAAAGCTTCGGTCATCTTTCGAATCGACAAAAGTCGCGCGGCTCGCTCGTTTCACCGCTTTCAGCGCGCCGCCGACGCCAACTATAGAGAGGACTAGCTTATGACTCGCGCACGAATCCTTTTGATCGGCTCCGCCATCGCCACGTTCGCCGCTTCGGGCGCTTACGCTCAGACCGCGACGCAGCCCGAGCCGGTGCAGCCGCAGCCGATGCAGGCCCAGCAGCCGATGACGCCGCCGCAACAGAACGTCGTCGCGCCGGCGCCGACCGATCCGCTCGTCCAGCGCCGCAACGCGAACGCGCAGGCCAACGCCGAGTATCGCGCGTCGAAGAAGGCGTCGAAGGCCGAGCTGAAGGCGCAGAACCAGCAGGCCAAGGCGCAATACAAGGAAGAAGTGCAGAACGCGAAGATCAATCGCAAGGCGGACAAGGACGCCGCCAAGGCGGAACTGAACGCGACGGAGCCGGGCACGCCGAAGGACGCGGGTCTGCAGCACTGAGCGTGACGCGCCGTGAGGCCGCGCGTCGCGGCGCTCGCGGCATCTAAAAGAAGGGAGGACATCATGAATCGAAAAACCAATGCGCTGCTGGCGGCGCTGATCGCGGGGACGCTTGCGAGCGTGAGCGCGGCATCGTTCGCCCAGACGACATCGGACGCCCCGACCGCCGCCGATCAGAAGGCCGCGAAGGAGCAATCGAAGGCCGACAAGAAGGCGGCCGTCGCGCAGGCCAAGGCCGACAAGAAGAAAACGGAGGCGCAGTCCGACGCCAACGAAGCCGCCGCCGACGCGAAGCTGAAGAACGCGAAGAAGGCCGAGTAGTACGTGCTCTCGTAGCGATGCGAGCCCGTTCATCGCGAACCGGGCTCGTTGCATTTGGGGCCAAAAGCCTAGTCGAGCCAAAGACTTGCGCGCGCGGGTTGTATGGATATACAGTGTGCGTCACTCTTTTCCCGCCGCCTTCCTTCACGTGCTCACGCTTCCCGACACCGCCGACGCCGCTTCCGATTCCACCGCGAAACAGGTCGCCGACTATCTCGCGAAGCTCAATGAGGCTCAGCGCGAGGCCGTCGAGTTCGGCGTCGATGAACCGGGCCGCACGGGCGGGCCATTGCTCGTGATCGCCGGCGCGGGATCGGGCAAGACCAACACGCTGGCCCATCGCGTCGCGCATCTGCTGGTGAAGGGCGCCGATCCGCATCGCATTCTGCTGCTCACGTTTTCGCGCCGCGCGGCGCTCGAAATGACACGGCGCGTGTCGCGCATCGCGATGAACGCGCTCGGCAAGAAAAGCGCGATCGCCCAGGGGCTGACGTGGTCGGGCACGTTCCACAGCGTCGGCGCGCGGCTGTTGCGCGATTACGCCGATCTCGTCGGGCTCGCGCCATCGTTCACGATCAACGATCGCGAAGATTCCGCCGATCTCATGAATCTGGTGCGGCACGAACTCGGGTTGTCGTCGAAGGAGAAGCGCTTTCCCGCGAAGTCGACCTGCTTCGCGATCTACTCGCGCGTCGTGAACACGGGCGCGTCGCTTGGTCAGGTGCTCGATCAGTCGTATCCGTGGTGCCGCGAGTGGGAAGCCGACATTAAGCGTCTGTTCGCCGCTTACGTCGCGGCGAAACAGGCGCAAAGCGTGCTCGACTACGACGATCTGCTGCTCTACTGGTCGCATCTCGCGGCGGAGCCTTCGGTGGCGGCGGATCTCGCGAGCCGTTTCGATCACGTGCTCGTCGACGAATACCAGGACACCAATCGCCTGCAGGCGTCCATTCTTCTCGCGATGAAGCCCGACGGGCGCGGCCTCACGGTCGTCGGTGACGACGCGCAGTCCATCTATTCGTTTCGCGGCGCGACCGTGCGCAACATCCTCGATTTTCCGGGCCATTTCGATCCGCCCGCCGCGACCGTCACGCTCGATCGCAACTATCGCTCGACGCTGCCGATTCTCGAGGCATCGAATGCGGTGATCGGGCTCGCGTCGGAGCGCTACACGAAGAACCTGTGGACCGACAAGGCATCGGCGCAGAAGCCGCGCGTCGTTTCCGTCGCCGATGAAGCCGATCAGGCGCGTTATGTTGTCGAAAAAGTGCTCGAAGCACGCGAGGCGGGGATGAAGTTGAAGGCGCAAGCGGTGCTGTTCCGCGCCGCGCATCACAGTGCGACGCTCGAAATAGAACTCACGCGGCGCAACATTCCCTTCGTGAAGTTTGGCGGACTCAAGTTTCTCGATTCCGTCCACGTGAAAGACGTGCTGGCGGTGCTGCGCTGGGCGGAAAATCCGCGCGATCGCGTCGCGGGTTTCCGGGTCGCGCAGTTGCTGCCGGGCATCGGTCCGGCCATCGCCGGGCGCTTGCTCGATAGCGTCGCGCAAGACCAGGCGCCAGCCGCGATCGCCCGGTTTCAGGCTCCCGCGCGAGCCAGCGAAGACTGGCCGCGTTTCGTCGGGCTGATGGCGAAGTTGTGCGGCCGCGAATCCGGCTGGCCGGCCGAGTTCGAAATGATCCGCCGCTGGTACGAGCCGCACCTGGAACGCAATCACGAGGACGCGGCGATTCGCATCGGCGATGTGCTGCAGATGGAGAGCATCGCGTCGACGTATCCCACGCGCGAGCGCTTTCTCACCGAACTCACGCTCGATCCGCCCGACGCGACGAGCGACGAATCCGGCGTCCCGATGCTCGACGAGGATTATCTGATTCTGTCGACCATCCACTCGGCGAAAGGCCAGGAATGGCGCAACGTGTTCGTGCTGAACGGCGTGGACGGCTGCATTCCGTCCGATCTGGGCACGGGCAGCGACGAGGAAATCGACGAGGAGCGGCGTCTGCTCTACGTGGCGATGACGCGCGCGAAGGAAGACCTGCACATCATCACGCCGCAGCGGTTCTACGTGCACAACCAGACGCATCTGGGCGACCGGCACGTCTGGGCGCAGCGCACGCGCTTCATCCCGCCGCATCTGATGCAGAACTTCGAAGCGGCCGCGTGGCCGCCGGTGATCGCGCCCGCTGCGCCGACCGCGGCGGGGCTGGCGGCGGCCGCGAAAGCGAAAATCGATATCGCGGCGCGCCTGAAGGGAATGTGGGATTAACGCTGCGCGCGTGACGGTCGCGGAGCGCGCTGTGACGGTGCAAAGATGCTGCGCAGCCAAGCGGCGAAGCGCGTGAAGCCGTCGTAAGGCTCTTCGACGAACAGCTCGGGCCGCAACGCGCGCAGATACTCCAGCACCTGTTGCGCCTCCTGCTTCTGGATCGACCCATAGAAAATGCCGAGCCGCAGCAGGCAGCGCAGTTCGCCCAGCTTTTCACGCGCGGTCGAGCCGATGCTCGTCTCCACGGAAATCTTCGTTTCGTACACGCGCTGACGCAGCGAATCCGCGAGACGCCACGCGGGCGTCTGCATCTTTTCCTCGACTTCGCGAATGTCCGCCGCAGCCGATTTGATCTGCGACGCGAGCATGTCCACTTGCGACACGTCGCCTTTCGCCTCGGTGACGATCGCGGTCGCCCACGCGCGCGACGCCGCGATGAGATCCTCCGCGGTCCAGTCGGCGCGGATCGCGAACGCGAATCCGTGCTCGGCGGCCTGACGGATCAGGATTTCGACGACATCGGGAAACTCCTTGTCGAGCGCGCGCTTCGCCCACGCGTACTGGCCGTGCGTGAGCATGCGCTGCACCGCCTGCTCGGTCAGCGGCGTGTCGTTGTCCAGCAGCTTCGCGCGCAGGAAGTCCTCGAACGTCGGCGTGACGAATTGCGGATCCAGCTTCAGCGACAGGCGCATGAACGCTTCGAAATCGCGATGCAGCGAAGCGATCGTCTCTTCGCGTAACGAAAGGGTGATTTGACGCATGTTGGTTCCCGGTTCCGCGTCCGGATGGTCCGGAGCGCGGGAAATGCCTTTGGCGCCGCTCTCGAGGCGGAGTCCATTCGTTTCTGATATCGGCGCGATTTCCGGGAACTTGAGGATTCTTCGATGCTTTTTGAAAGGCTTTTAACGGCTGATTGACGGAAACGTTTAGCGCAGCACGGCGAATTGCCAGACGAAAAATACCGTCAGCGACACCGCAATCGTCAAAAGCGGCCGTTTTGTGAGCGCGCAAACGATGATCGCGACGATCGACGCCACGAGCTGCGGATTGCGCCAGGTGATCTCGGCGCCGTTGCCGTGCGGCGAGACCGCCATCGGCACGATGATCGCCGTGAGCACCGTCACCGGCACGAACGAGAGCGCGGTGCGCACGATCGGCGGAAAGGGCAGGCGCTCGCCCAGCACGAACACGGCGGCGCGGATCACATACGTGACCACCGCCATGCCGAGGATCAACGTGATGTAGTTCATTGCGTGCGCTCCTTGGCGTTCTTCAGGCGGTTTTTCTCGTGCGGCCGGTTTTCCATCAGCGTGAGCACCATGCCGACCGCGACGCCCACGAACACCGCCGCGAGCAGCCCGAGCTTGTACGGCCAGCCCTGCCACGCGAACGACAGCACGCCCGATGCGAGCGCCGCCGCGACGAAACGCACGGCCACGAGCTGCGGCACGATGATGGCGATGAACGTCGCGACCATCGCGAAGTCGAGGCCGAGCGACTTCAGACCGGGAAACGCCGCGCCGAACAACAGGCCGGCGAGCGTCCACAACTGCCAGTTCAGGTACATCGCGACGCCGGAGCCGAAAAAGTAATGCGGGCCGGTCTCGCCCGGTGCGCGCTTCTGATAATGCGCGTAGGCGACGGCGAAGACTTCGTCGGTGAGCAGGCCGGCAAGCGCCCAGCGCCAGCGGCGCGGCAGATGCGCGACGTACGGCGCGAGCGTCGCCGAATAGAGCACGTGCCGCAGATTGACGACGAGCGTCGTCGCCCAGATGACGGCGAAGCTCGCATGCGACGCGATCAGGCCGACCGCGATGAACTGCGCGGAGCCCGCGAACACCGCGAGCGACATCAATTGGCCGTGCCAGAGCGAGAGCGGACTTGCGGTGACGAGCGTGCCGAAGATCACGCCGAAGGGCGCGGCGCCGATCATCATCGGAATGGTGTCGCGTGCGCCGGCGGCGAATTCGCGCAACGCGGCGCCGGAAGGTTGAGCGGGTATTGCTTTCAAGATTTCCTCCTATGGAAGCGAGGATACGCAAGACGCCGGCTCACACGCTTGTACGTTCTTGCGCTTTCCTGGCTGGGCGGAGCGCTCAGCGCCAGCGGCCGGGCGGCACGCCGAACGTCCGCTTGAAATGACGTGTGAAATGACTCTGGTCGGTGAAGCCGCTCGCCGCGGCGACGTCGGTCACCGAAGCGCCCGCGCGCAGTGCCGGCAACGCGCGCACGATACGCAACTGGTTGCGCCAAGCGTGCGGCGCGAGACCCGTTTCGCGCGTGAAGAGACGCGCCGCGTGGAAGGTCGAGAGACCGACCGTCTGCGCGAGTTCGGCGAGCGTGACCGGTTCGAGCAGATCGTCGGCGAGGCGGGATTTCATCGCCGTGACGCGGTGCGTGTCGGCGGCGAGCGGCGCGATGTCCGGGCGTTCCAGCGCGTGGCGGCCGAGCAGCGTCGTCACGGCATCGACGAGCGCCAGTTCCGCGGCGAGCGGGTCCGCGCCGCTTTCCAGCAGACGATGCGCGACGACGAGACGCCGCGCCAAATCGGGATCGCGGATGATGTCATCGGGAAACCAGGGCGACGATTCCCGCCGCCCCGACATGTCCCGCGCGAGGCCTTCGACGAACGGCACCGGCAGATAAAACACGCGATAGCGCCAGCCTGCATCGACGGCCCGCGCGCCGGTATGCACCTCGCCGGGATTGATAACCGGCACCGAGCCCGTTTCGGCCACGTGATGCGCGCCGCGATAGTCGTAGCATTCCGCGCCGGCTTCGATGACGGGCACCGTGTAGGCGTCGTGCCAGTGCGGCGAGAATTCGTGATCGTAGTATTCGGCCGTGACCATGTCCGCGTCAGGCACGAGCGGCGAGCGCCAGTAGCGTGCGGCGTTGCGGAAACGGTCGGCGTTCATCGTCGGGAAAGTCTGAGGCGGGGCGGAATCGCTCAGTTTACAACTTTGCTACGCGCCGGACAGGACAGTTGCGCATCACTTCACCGGTATGGTCGTACCTTCGGGCACCGGCACGGCCGTCACACTGTTCTTCGGGCTGCCGGTCGCGACGCGGTCGCTGTACGTCAGATAGACGAGCGTATTGCGCTTCGCATCGACGATGCGCACCACGTGCAGCGTCTTGAAGATGAACGACATGCCGGCCGAGAACACATCGGTTTTCTGCTTGAGCGGCTGGGCGATCTTGATCGGCCCGACCTGACGGCAGGCGATCGACGCTTCGGTCGGGTCTTCTGCGATGCCAAGCGTGCCCTTCACGCCGCCCGTGCGCGCGCGCGACACGTAGCAGGTCACGCCCTGGACGAGCGGATCGTCGTAAGCGTCGACGCTCACGCGATCCGAGCCGGTGAAACGGAAATTGGTGTTGACGCTGGCGATTTCCTCCGCGTGCGCGAATCCCGCGCCGAGGAGGGTGGCGAGCAAGGCCAGGTTTCGGGCGAGCGCAAGAGCGGAGGGTTTCATCGTCGTCTTCCGGAAAAGAGAAAGGGCGTCGTATTGTATCGACGCCCTTGGCTCTTCGATGCATCTCGCGCTTCGCATGCAGTCAATGAAAGATCAGATACAGAATCACCAGCACGATCACCGGCACGCCGAGCAACCATCCGAGTAGGTAAGGCATGTCGTCCTCCTTCGCGTGTTGTTGTTGACGATTCCAGTATCGCGAGGAAGGCGCGTGCCCGTTAGCCGTGCATGTCCGAAATCTGTGTAGGTGTTGTCCTATCAGGACTTTCTCGCGGCTTACAGATTCGTAAGGCGATTCGATTCAGGCGACGCGCTTCTTCCGTGCCGCGATGTCGGCGTAGAGCGTGCGCACGTAATCGAGATGCGCGCCCGCGCACTCGCGCGCCCGCGCGGGATCGCGCGCGACGATCGCATCGAAGATCGCGCGATGCTGCGTCATCAGGTTCGCTTCGACTTCATCGTCGTAATCGACAAGACGATGCGAGGTCAGCATCGATTCGCGAACCAGTTCGTTGAGGCCGTGCATGACGTGCGTGAGCGCCACGTTGTGCGTCGCGTCGGCGATCGCGAGATGGAACGCCGCATCCTTTTCCGCGATGCGCGTGCTCTTGTCGGCGACGGCGGTCTGGAGCGCGTCGAACGCGGCGGCGATGCGCGCGATATCGGCGTCGGTGGCGCGCTCGGCGGCATAAGCGGTGGACAGCGTTTCGAGGCCGTGGCGCAATTCGAGCACGTCGGCGCTGGCGTTCGGCTGCTGTTCGAGCAGTGCGGCGAGCGGATGCGACACGAGCGGCGCGGTCACATCCGACACGACGAAACCGCCGCGTCCCGCCGCGCGTATGAAGCCGTCCGATTCCAGCCGGATCAGCGCCTCGCGCAGCGACGGGCGCGACACGTTCAACTGCTCGGCCAGATCGCGCTCGGCGGGCAGGCGCTGGCCGGGCAGGAGCGTGCCGTTCGAGATCAGTTCGCGAATCTGACCGGATACGACATCGGAGAGACGCACGCGGGCGTACGAATGCGCATGGACGGGCTGAAAACTCATCGCTGGACGTTTAGGCCGGTTGAAAGCTGGTGAATGTCCGAGTTTGACACGAAAGAAGCATCTCATTAAAGTCTTGGTCAGACCAAGCTTACCAAAAATGATTGTCCAACCCCACGATCGGACCTCATGAAAGTTGCCCTGTTCGTCCCCTGTTTCATCGACGCGTTCTATCCGCAGATCGGCATCGCCACACTCGAATTGCTCGAGCGGCTCGGCGTGGACGTCGACTATCCGCCGGACCAGACGTGCTGCGGCCAGCCGATGGCCAATAGCGGCGCGCACAAGGACGCCGCCGGCGCCGAGCGCGTGTTCGCGCGAAATTTCGCCGACTACGACTATGTGGTCGGGCCGTCGGCGAGTTGTGTGCATCATGTCCGCGAGCACTTCACCGCGATCGAGCAGACGAGCGCGGTGCAGAAGGTTCGTCGCAATACGTATGAGCTCGTCGAATTCCTGCATGACGTGCTGAAGGTGCGCGCGTTTCCGTGGGCCGAGTTTCCGCACAAGGTCGGGCTGCACAACAGTTGCAGCGCGGTGCGGCATCTGCGCGAGACATCGAATTCGGAAGTCGCGGGCACGCCGTTTTCGAAGCCCCGCGCGCTGCTCGAAGGCGTGAAGGGCATCGAATTCGTCACGCCCGCGCGTCCCGACGAATGCTGCGGGTTCGGCGGCACGTTCTCGGTCACCGAAGAGGCCGTCTCCGTGCGCATGGGGCAGGACAAGGTACGCGATCACGTCGGGGCGGGCGCGGAGTACATCGTGTCGGGCGACATGTCGTGTCTCATGCATCAGCAAGGCTGCGCCGAGCGCATGAAGGCCGATGCGAAGTTCATCCATATCGCGCAGGTCCTGAACGGAGCACGCGCATGAGCAAGACCGTTCGCATCGATCACGCGAAGGCGGCGGGCGCGTTCCTGCAGAAGCCGGATCACGTCGCGTTCCACGACAAGCGTCTGTGGGATTTGCGCAGCAAGCGCGACGCGCAGGCGCACGGCATCCCCGAATGGGAGACGATGCGCAATCTCGCATCGCAGATCAAGGAGCACACGCTGTCCAATCTCGCCGATTACATCGCGCAGTTCGTCGATCAGGCCGAGAAGAATGGCGTCGTCGTGCATTTCGCGGCCGATGCGCAGGAGCACAACGAACTCGTCTACAAACTGATGAGCGAGCGCGGCATGACCTCGCTGGTGAAGAGCAAGTCGATGCTCACCGACGAGTGCTACATGCGCGACTATCTCGAGCCGCGCGGCATCACGGTGATGGAAACCGATCTCGGCGAGCGTATTCAGCAGCTCGATCATCAGGACCCGAGCCATATGGTCGTGCCGGCGGTGCACAAGCTGCGCGCGGACGTGGCCGAGCTTTTCGGCAAGACCATCGGCACCGATCCGCAGAACAGCGACATTCACTATCTCGCCGAAAGCCAGCGCATGAACACGCGGCCCTACTTCGTGCGCGAGAAGACGGCGGGCATGACCGGCTGCAACTTCGCGGTCGCGGAAACGGGCACGGTCGTCGTGTGCACGAACGAGGGCAACGCGGATTTGTCGGCGAACGTGCCGCCGCTGCATATCGCGTCGATCGGCATCGAGAAGATCATTCCGACGATCGCCGATCTCGGCGTGTTCGTGCGCATGCTGTCGCGCAGCGCACTGGGTTCGCCGATCACCCAATACACATCGCACTTTCGCCAGCCGCGTCCGGGCACGGAGATGCACTATATCCTCGTCGACAACGGCCGCGCGGAGCGGCTCGCGATGGACGATTTCTGGTATTCCCTCAAATGCATCCGCTGCGGCGCGTGCATGAATACGTGTCCGGTGTACCGGCGCAGCGGCGGCCTTTCCTATGGCGGAACGTATTCCGGGCCGATCGGCGCGATCATCAATCCGACCCACGACCTGAAGCGCTATAGCGCGCTGCCGTTCGCCTCGACGATGAACGGCAGTTGCACCAACGTCTGCCCGGTGAAGGTGAACATCCACGAGCAGATCTACAAGTGGCGCGAGGTGATCGCGGAGAAACACGAAGTGCCGTTCGTGAAGCAGGAAGTCCTGAAGATGGCGGGGCGCCTGCTCGCGAGTCCGACGCTTTATCGCGCGACGGTCGCGTCGCTCGGCGGCGCGTTGAAGCGTCTGCCCAATTTCGTGCTCTACAACCCGCTCAACATCTGGGGACGTCAGCGCGATCTGCCGGAAGCGCCCGCCGAGACTTTTCACGAGTGGTACAAGAAAAACCGGAAGCCTGAAAAATGACGACTCGCGAAGCTTTTCTGTCGAAGATCCGCGCGGCGCAGCCTGCATCGCGTTCGCGTCCCGATGTGCCGCTCTTTCCGTCGCCCGAAGGCGATCTGAAGGCGCGTTTCACGGCGGCGCTGACCGCGATGGGCGGAACGTGCGTCGAAGCCGGAGGACTGGACGATGTGAACGCGCTGATCGCGTCGCGTTTTCCGGATGCGAAGGTGATCGCATCGGCGGTGCCGGGCGTCGATGGCACGCGGCCGCTTTCGCCCGATACGCCGCCGGCGTCGCTCCAGGATGTCGATGTGGGCATCGTGAGAGGGCGCTTCGGCGTCGCGGAAACGGGCTCGGTGTGGTTCAGCGAGCAAGAGTATGTGGTGAACTCGATCGGCTATCTGTCGCAGCATCTCGTCGTGCTGCTCGATCCCGCGCTGCTCGTGGAGGGCTTGCAACAGGTGTATCGACGGCCCGATTTCGCATCGGCGCGCTATGCGGTGCTCGTGACGGGACCGTCCGCGACGGCGGATATCGAAGGCGTGCTGATTCGCGGCGCACAAGGCGTGCGCTCGCTCACCGTCGTGTGGCTCGCGTGAAGCGTCAGTGCTTCCAGACGGAGTAAATGCAAAAAGCCCAGTCGCGTGACTGGGCTTTTTGACTGAAGCTTTTGGCTCCCCGACCTGGGCTCGAACCAGGGACCTACGGATTAACAGTCCGGCGCTCTACCGACTGAGCTATCGGGGAACAACTGAGGTATCTGCTGCTGAGATAAAAAACCCAGCCGATTGACTGGGTTCTTTTGAAACCGACTTGCTGGAGTTTTTGGCTCCCCGACCTGGGCTCGAACCAGGGACCTACGGATTAACAGTCCGGCGCTCTACCGACTGAGCTATCGGGGAACATCTACAGCAGAGAAGCGAAATTATAGGGGGCTGAGATTATCGTGTCAACGCCCAATCTTCACTCGAAAAGCAAATTTTTGCAGTCAAACCGAAGCGTGATGCGGACGAACGCGCGATTTAACGCTCAAGCAGGTTCAGCTTGTCCTTGACGTCCTTGAACTCGTCGGCCTCGGGAAGCGAGCCCTTCGTCTTCGTGATGCTGGGCCAGTTACGCGCAAGGTCGGCGTTCAGTTCGGTGAAGTGCTGCTGGTCCCCGGGCACGTCTTCTTCGGCGTAGATCGCGTTCACCGGGCACTCGGCCACGCAGACGGCGCAGTCGATGCACTCGTCCGGATCGATCGCGAGAAAGTTGGGACCTTCGCGGAAGCAATCCACCGGGCACACGTCCACGCAATCGGTGTACTTGCACTTGATGCAGCTTTCGGTCACAACGTGAGTCATTCAGGCTCCTGCATGCGGAATTCTTGGGGGCGGCGCCCTGAGCGGCTACGTGGGCCGGGAGGTGCGCGTATCGAAACGCATATTGTAGCGTAACGGTAAAAGCGGGCGCGGGCCGCACGCGACGCGCTTTATATCGATTCGTGATGTATGTATGCGCGGCTTCGGTAAGGGAGGGCATGGATCATGCCGTCGTACACATTCGGGTAACATGGCCCTAAAGGCATACGGCCTGGCGCCGGGCGCACGGCCAATTCGCGTGGATGTTCCAGTCAGAACCATGATCATCAATTCGCTGCTCGATACCGACCTCTACAAGTTCACGATGATGCAGGTCGTGCTGCATCATTTTCCCGCGGCGCATGTCGAATATCGCTTCCGCTGTCGCACGCCGAACGTGGATCTCGTGCCGTACATCGACGAGATTCGCGACGAGGTGCGCCAGCTCTGCAATCTGCGCTTCAAGGAAGAGGAGCTGGATTATCTGCGGCGCATGCGCTTCATCAAGAGCGACTTCATCGATTTCCTCGCGCTCTTTCATCTGAACGAGAAGTCCATCCGTATCGCGCCGTCGCCCAAGAATAATGGCGAGATCGACATCGAGATCGAAGGGCCGTGGCTGCACACGATCCTCTTCGAGATTCCGGTGCTCGCGATCGTCAACGAGGTCTATTTCCGCAACACGCAGCGCAAGCCCGAGTACGAAACCGGCCGCACGCGTCTGCGCGAGAAGATCAAGCTGCTCGCCACGCCGCCCGAATACTCCGACTGCAAGATCGCCGATTACGGCACGCGCCGCCGCTTTTCAGGGCAGTGGCACGAGGAAGTCGTGCTGACGCTGAAGGACAAGCTCGGCGCGCAGTTCGCCGGCACGAGCAACTGTTTCTATGCGATGAAGCACGGCCTGCGGCCGCTCGGCACGATGGCGCATGAATACTTGCAGGCGTGTCAGGCGTTGGGCCCGCGGCTGCGCGACTCGCAGATTTTCGGCTTCGAGATGTGGGCGAAGGAATATCGCGGCGATCTCGGCATCGCGCTGTCGGACGTCTACGGCATGAAGGCGTTCCTGCGCGACTTCGACATGTATTTCTGCAAGCTGTTCGACGGCGCGCGCCACGATTCCGGCGATCCCTTCGACTGGGGCGAGCGCCTTCTCAGGCACTACGAGGAGAACCGCTGCGACCCGCGCACCAAGGTGCTCGTGTTTTCCGACGCGCTCGACATCCCCAAGGTGCTCCAGCTCTATCAGCAGTTTCGCGGGCGCTGCCAGTTGGCGTTCGGCGTCGGTACGAATCTCACCAACGATCTCGGCTATCAGCCGCTGCAGATCGTCATCAAGATGGTCCGCTGCAACGGCCAGCCGGTCGCCAAGCTCTCGGATTCGCCCGGCAAGAACATGTGCGACGACAAGGCCTATCTCGCCTATCTGCGTCAGGTGTTCGGCATCGAGCAGCCGGTCGGCGACGACTGACGGCGTCGCAGCCGTGCATTCGGCCTATGCCGTTCGGCCGAGGTTCGTGCGCGTATGTCGCTCGCTATAATTCGAACGCGTCGTCGATCAGTCCGGCGCGTTCGAATCTCAAGCACGCCAACACGAGGACGGCACCATGGATACATCGGTCGCGCGCCGCAATATTCTCGCGCGCATTCGCAGCGCGCAGGGCCGTCGCGGCACGCCAACGGAAGCCGAGCGCGAGACAGCGCAAGAGTATGTCGAGCGGCATCCCGCGGGTCCGCGTCCTCCGTTACCTCAGACCCGTGACGAGCTGATCGCGCGCTTCACGCTCGAAGCCGAGCGTCTTTCCACGACCATCGCCGAAGTGGAATCGCTCGCGGATGCACCCGCCGAAGCCGCGCGCTATCTCCAGTCGCTGAACCTTCCCGTCGATGTCGTCACGTGGCCCGCACTCGGCGATTTGCCCTGGGCGCAAGCGGGCATTCAGGCGGCGCTGCGCAAACCGGCCGACGCCGATCTCGTCGGCATCACCGGCTGTTTTTGCGCGACGGCCGAAACCGGTTCGCTCGTATTGCTCTCGGGCGCCGATACGCCCGCATCCGGCGCGCTTCTGCCTCAGACGCATATCGCCATCGTGCCGGCGTCGCGTATCGTCGCGGCGCACGAAGACGCGTTCGCGTTGATGCGCGCCGAGCGGGGCGATTTGCCGCGCGCGGTGAACTTCGTTTCGGGACCGTCGCGCACCGGCGATATCGAACAGACCATCGTGCTCGGCGCGCACGGGCCGTATCGCGTGCATGTGATCATCGTGCGCGGAGCCTGAGCACGATGCGACGTTTCGTTTCCGGCGCGCTGTGCGCGGGGCTGGCGCTCATCGCCGCACCCGCCAGCGCGGCGACACCCGATGGCGCGACACTTCCGGCAACGTGGGGCATCCCGTTCATCGGCGTCCTGCTTTCCATCGCGGTGTTTCCGCTCATCGCACCGAAGCTCTGGCATCACCACTTCGGCAAGATCGCGGCCGCGTGGACCGTCGCGTTTCTTGCGCCGTTCGCGCTCGCGTTCGGGCCCGGCACGGCCGGCGGCGTACTGGTTCACGCGATGCTCGAAGAGTACGTGCCGTTCATCGTCCTGCTGGCGTCGCTGTATACGGTCGCGGGCGGCATCTGCGTGCGCGGCAATCTGCACGGTTCGCCGCGTCTGAATACGGGGCTGCTCGCGCTCGGCACCGCGCTCGCGAGCATCATGGGCACGACGGGCGCGGCCATGCTGCTGATCCGTCCGCTCTTGCGCGCGAACGACAATCGCAAGCATGTCGTGCATGTCGTCGTGTTCTTTATTTTTCTCGTCGCGAATGCGGGCGGCTCGCTCACGCCGCTCGGCGATCCGCCGCTTTTCCTCGGCTTTCTGAACGGCGTCGGCTTCTTCTGGACCACTGTGCATCTCGCGCTGCCGATGCTCTTCGTCTGCGGCGTGCTGCTCGTGGTGTTCCATGTGCTCGACAGCTACTACTGGCGCAGGCACGACGCGCGGCCCGCCTTTCTCGATCCGACGCCCGACACGCCGCCGCTCGGCATCGACGGCAAGATCAATTTCGCGTTGCTCGCGGTGATCGTCGTGCTCGTGCTGATGAGCGGCATATGGAAGCCCGGCATCGCGTTCGACGTGTTCGGCACCGAGATGAAATTGCAGAATCTCGTGCGCGACGTGCTGCTCATGGCTGTGCTGCTCGCCTCGCTCGCGCTCACGCCGAAAAGCGCGCGAGCGGGCAACGCGTTCGACTGGGCGCCCATCGAGGAAGTGGCGAAGCTGTTCGCGGCAATCTTCATCACGATCGCGCCCGTCATCACGATCCTGCGCGCGGGCGAGGCGGGCGCGTTCGCGGGTATCGTGCACGCAGTGTCGGATGCGCACGGCAAGCCGATCGACATCGCTTATTTCTGGGCGACGGGCCTGCTGTCCTCGTTTCTCGACAACGCGCCGACCTACCTCGTGTTCTTCAATCTCGCGGGCGGCGATGCGCACACGCTCATGACCACCGACGCCACGACGCTCGCCGCCATCTCCGCGGGCGCGGTCTTCATGGGCGCGAACACGTATATCGGCAATGCGCCGAATTTCATGGTGAAGGCGATCGCGGAATCACGCGGCGTGCGCATGCCGAGTTTCTTCGGCTATATCGCATGGTCGGGCGTGGTCCTCCTGCCGATTTTCGCCGTTCTGGGCTGGCTATTTTTCTAGGAGCAATCGATGAAGAAGGTACTTGTCGCGCGTCCCACTTTTCCCGATGTGATCGAGCGCCTGAAACAGTATTTCGATGTCGACGTGAATCTCGGCGACGTGCTCCCGCAGGACGCGTTCGCGCGCCGTATTGCCGACAAGGACGGTGCGTTCACCGCGGGCGAGTGGGTCGGCGAGAAGGAGTTGGCGGGCGCACCGAACCTGAAGGTCGTCGCGAACATGGCGGTCGGCTACAACAACTTCGACATGAAGGCCTTCGACGCGCACGAGGTCCTCGGCACCAACACGCCGAACGTGCTGAACGAAACCACCGCCGATTTCGGCTGGGCGCTGATGATGGCGGCCGCGCGCCGCGTCACCGAATCCGAGCACTATCTGCGCGCGGGCAAATGGCAGAAGTGGTCGTTCGATTCGTTCCTCGGCGCCGATGTGTACGGATCGACGCTCGGCGTGATCGGCATGGGGCGCATCGGACAGGCGCTCGCGCGGCGGGCGGGCGGCTTCGACATGCGCGTGATCTATCACAATCGCTCGCGTGTCGCGCCCGAGATCGAGGCGCAGCTTAACGCCGAGTACGTGTCGAAGGAAGACCTGCTCAAGCGCGCGGATCATGTCGTGCTCGTGCTGCCGTACACGAAGGAGAACCATCACACGATCGGCGCGTCCGAGCTCGCGCTGATGAAGCCGACGGCGACGCTCACGAACATCGCACGCGGCGGCATCGTCGATGATGCGGCGCTGATCGTCGCATTGCGCGACAAGCGCATCGCGGCGGCGGGCATCGACGTGTTCGAGGGAGAGCCGGACTTCAACCCGGATTTCCTGCTGCTCGACAACGTGGTGCTGACGCCGCATATCGCGAGCGCGACAGAGGGCACGCGCCGCGCGATGGCCAATCTGGCGGCGGACAACCTTATTGCCGCGCTCGGCGAAGGGCCGCGCGCCGGAAATCCGCCCAACCCGATCAATCCGGACGTGCTGAAGAAATGACGGAATTGCTGTATGGCGCTGTCGCCGCGTTGGCGATCGCGCTGGTCGTGTCACTCTTTGCGCTCATCGTCGTGATACGGCGCAACTCGAACGCGCACATTTACGATGAATTCGAGGCGCTCACCGATCGCGTGAACGACATGGGCGAGGCTCATGCGCGCGCGCAAGAGCGGCTCGAACGCGGGCTGCGCGGCGACATCGCCGAGAGCGCGCGCGTGTCGCGCATGGAATCGCAAAGCGGCTTCACGCAATTCCATCAGACGCTCGCGACGCAACTGGCGAGCACGTCGAGCGTGCAGAACGCGCAGTTCGACGCGCTCGCGCAGCAACTCGCGCAACAAAGCCAGCAGGCGCGCGAGGATCAGGGCAACGCGCTGAAGCGTTTCGCCGATTCGATGTCGCTGCATCTGTCGCAGATGTCGGAGGCGAACGAGCGTCGGCTCGGCGAAGTGCGTGCGACGCTCGAAGCGCGTCTGAAGGACATCGAGGCCAACAACGCGACGAAGCTCGACGAGATGCGCCGAACCGTCGACGAAAAGCTGCACGCAACGCTCGAACAGCGGCTCGGCGAGTCGTTCAAGCTCGTGTCGGACCGGCTGGAGCAGGTGCATCGCGGGCTCGGCGAAATGCAGTCGCTCGCGGCCGGCGTCGGCGATCTCAAGAAGGTGCTCACCAACGTCAAGACGCGCGGCATCTGGGGCGAAGTGCAGCTCGAATCGCTGCTGGAACAATTGCTTACGCCGGATCAGTACGCGAAGAACGTCGCGACGATTCCGAAGAGCAACGAGCGCGTCGAATTCGCGATCAGGCTACCTGGCCGGCACGATGCGCCAGGCGCGCCGGGCGACGCCGCGACGCCCGTGTGGCTGCCCATCGACGCGAAGTTTCCTCGTGAGGACTACGAGCGCCTGATCGACGCGCAGGAAAGGGCGGACGTGGTCGGCGTGGAGGACGCGTCGCGCGCGCTCGAAGGCCGCTTGCGCGCGGAAGCGAAATCGATCGCGCAAAAGTACGTCGCGCCGCCGCACACCACGGACTTCGCGTTGCTCTTTCTGCCGACCGAAGGACTCTACGCGGAAGTGCTGCGCCGCCCCGGTCTGAGCGATTCGCTGCAGCGCGACTATCGGGTGACGATCGCCGGACCGACCACGTTGACCGCGCTGCTCAACAGTCTGCAGATGGGATTCCGCACGCTCGCCATCGAGAAGCGTTCGAGCGAAGTGTGGCAGGTCCTCGGCGCGGTGAAGACCGAGTTCGGCAAGTTCGGCGAAGTGCTGGCGAGAACGAAGTCGCAGCTCGAAACCGTCACGCGCTCGATCGAAGCGGCGCAGACGCGCACGCGTCAGATGGGCAAGCGCCTGCGCGATGTCGAGGCGCTGCCGGGTGAACAGACGGCGGGGTTGTTGGGCGATGCGCTTGGCGATGCGTCATCGCCGGAAAGCGACGACGACCTTTGACTTACTGCGCGAGGCGTTCCAGCGACTCGCCGGTCACGCGCACGATGCGCCAGTCGGGCAGAACCGTCGCGCCCATCTTCTCGTAGAAGTCGATGGCGTTCTGATTCCAGTCGAGCACCGACCACTCGAAGCGACCGCACTGACGCTCGACCGCGAGCGCGGCGAGCTTCTTCAGCATCAGCGTGCCGAGACCGCTGCCGCGCAGCGACGGACGCACGTACAGGTCTTCGAGATAAAGGCCGCGCTTGCCGAGAAAGGTGGAGAAGTTTTGGAAAAAGAGCGCATAGCTCACGACTTCCCCTTCCTGCTCCGCGACGAGCGCTTCCGCGGCGGGACGCGCGCCGAAGAGGGCCTCGTGCACGCCTTCTCTGGTCGCGATGAACAGATGCGTGAGTTTCTCGAACTCCGCGAGCTCGTACATCAGGCCGAAGATCGCGGCGACGTCGGCGGGCGTGGCCGCGCGGATCGTCGCATTCCCGTTCGCGGCGCTCATGCTTCCTCCGGCGCGTCGGACAGCACTATTTCGATGCCGCCGAAACGCGACGCCACCCAGTTGTACGCATGGCACGCGATCCACAGCAGGATGAAACCGAGAATCGCGTTGAGCAGCAGCGCGCTCGTGACGGTGCTCACTTCCACCGAGCCGTATCGCACGAACGCGACCACGACGCCGAGCAGCACGATGGGCACGCTGAAAGTCAGGTACACGAGGATCAGCGCCTTGGCGGTCTGTCCGGGTGCAATGAATGAGATCTGCTTTTTCATGGAAGGAAAGCCCCGTCTATCGATGTAGGAATGTTTGTGCTGGCGACGTTCGTTGCGGCGCGCGTCAGGTCAGGCCGTCGAACGGCACGATCTCGATTTCGTCGCCGGCGTCGATGTCGCCGCGCGCGTGCTCGAGCACGATGAAGCAGTTGGCTTCGCTCATCGAGCTGAGCACGCCAGAACCTTGCGGGCCGGTCGTGACGACGCGAAAGCGGCCGTCGTGGTCGCGCGTTGCGATGCCGCGCTGGAACTCGGTGCGGCCCGCGCGTTTTTTCATCGGCTCGGCGGCGCGCGCGCGGATGACCGTGAGCGGCTGGCGCGTCGCGCCGGACATCGCAATCAGCGCTTCGCGCACGATGAAGTAGAAGGTCGCCATCACGGCAACCGGATTGCCCGGCAAGCCGAAGAAGAGCGCCGACTTGCCCGTGCCCGCGCGCGCGCCCGACCACAGGCGGCCGAACGCGAGAGGCCGGCCGGGGCGCATCGCGATCTTCCAGAAGGCGACGTCGCCCAGCGAATTCATCAGCTCGCGCGTGAAGTCCGCATCACCGACCGACACGCCTCCCGAACTGATGACGACATCCGCGCTTTCGGTCGCTTGGCGCAGCGCCTTTTCGAGCGATGCGCGGTCGTCGCGCACGATGCCGAGATCGACCGTTTCGACACCAAGGCGCTTGAGCATCGCGAAGAGCGTGTAACGGTTGCTGTCGTAGAGACTGCCCGGGCTCAGCGTTTCGCCGACCGAGCGCAATTCGTCGCCCGTCGAAAAAAACGCGACGGTGAGGCGCTTCTGAACGGACACTTCGCCGATGCCGAGCGACGCGAGCAGACCCAGATCCGATGCGCGCACGATGCGGCCAGCGAGCAGCGCCGGCTTGCCTTTCGCGAGATCCTCGCCCGAGAGGCGACGGTTCTGGCCCGCGCGGATCTTTGCGGTGGAGAAGCGGATCGCATCGCCTTCGCGCGTGACGAGCTCCTGCGGCACGACCGTGTCGCAACCCGGCGGAATGAGCGCGCCCGTCATGATGCGCACGCACTCGCTCGCACCCGGCGCGCGTTCGAACGGCTTTCCTGCGAGCGCAGTGCCCGCGACGGACAAGTCGATCGTATCGCCGCCGCGCGAGAGCGCAACGCCTGCGAACGCATAGCCGTCCATCGCGGAGTTGTCGAACGCGGGCACGTCGATGGGCGAGATCACGTCGTCGGCGAGCACGCGGCCGAGCGCGTCGTGCAGGCCCACGCGCTCGACCTGCGCGTCCCGCGTGCGCGGCATGGCCCACTGACGCACGATTTCCTGCGCGGCTTCGACGGGAAGCGCGTTCGGATCGTACTGGGCGACGCAGGCGGAGAGGTCCTTGGACGTGGTCATGAATCGGCGTGGATCGCGCCGGAGCCCGGCGAAGAAGCAGCCACGAGGCCGCGCGGTGGTAGAACGCCTGTACGCGGATTGCCGCAATGGCGGACGAGAGAATCAGCGGCGTTCCAGCTCGGCCAGCTGCTGTAAATCATTGATATTGTAAAACGCGCGTTCATCGTGAAATCGCACTTCCACCGGCTTGTGGCGCGCGTACCACGCGCGGACCTTGCGTTCTCCGCGGTCGAGCCAGGCGTCGAGATCGTCGGCGAGCGAGGTGCGCAGGAGCGCGAAAACCGGATGCGCCATGACTTGCCCGGACGCATCGATTGTTGCGGCGTACGCAACGTCGCCGCCATGCGCGTCGAGCGCTCGCATCAACGTGGCGCCGATATGTTCGTCGACGAAAGGCGCGTCGCAAGGCGCGGTCAGCACATATTGCGTGGTCGCGGCGCGCAATGCGGCGGCGATGCCGGCGAGCGGCCCCGGATAATCCGCCCGCGTGTCCGCGACGACGCGCGCGCCGAACGCAGCGCCGAGGCGCTCGTAGTCTTCGATCGA
Organism: Caballeronia jiangsuensis; assembly: GCA_000648925.1. GTDB lineage: Bacteria > Pseudomonadota > Gammaproteobacteria > Burkholderiales > Burkholderiaceae > Caballeronia > Caballeronia jiangsuensis. The sequence goes on along the minus strand of JFHF01000014.1, from coordinate 73,373 downwards.
ACGGTTCGCGCTGATCAGGAGCGCGTCGGCTTGAGGCGCGATGCGGCGCATGACATGCAGTGCGAGCGGCTCGCCATGAAACGGCTGCATGCCTTTGTCGACGCCGCCCATGCGCGAACCGCGTCCGCCCGCGAGCACGAGCGCGGTGACAGTCGAGGCGGAGCGGGCGTTCAGCACGAGCGATCCGACGCGCTCAGCCGCCGATGTACGACATCTCGACGCGACGCGCATCGTCACGCGACGGCGCCGATGCGCTGCCGCGCAATTGCGAATAGCGGTCGCCGCGCGCTTCCCAGATGCGCGCGATGGCTGTCGCGACGTCCTCGTCGCTCGCGCCGCTGCGGATCAGGCCGCGCAGATCGTGGCCCGATACCGCGAAGAGGCACAGATAGAGCTTGCCTTCGGTCGAAAGCCGCGCGCGCGTGCACGAGTCGCAAAAGGCGCGCGTGACGCTGGAAATCACGCCGATTTCGCCGCTGCCGTCGCGATAGCCCCAGCGCTGGGCCGTTTCGGCCGCGGTATGGGCTTCGAGCGGTTCGAGCGGGAAATGCGCGTCGATGCGCTCGACCACTTGCGCCGACGGCAGCACTTCGCTCATGTTCCAGCCGTTCGACGCACCGACATCCATGTATTCGATGAAGCGCAGAACCGCGCCGCTGCCTTTGAAATGCCGCGCCATCGGCACGATTTCCTGATCGTTCGTGCCGCGCTTCACGACCATGTTCACCTTGATCGGATCGAGGCCGGCGGCTTGGGCCGTTTCGATGCCGTTCAGCACGTCGGCGACCGCGAAATCGGCGTCGTTCATACGGCGGAAGAGCGCGTCGTCCAGCGCGTCCAGGCTGACCGTGACGCGCGACAGGCCCGCGTCCCTCAAAGACCGGGCCTTGCGCGCGAGCAGCGAGCCGTTCGTGGTGAGCGTCAGGTCGAGCGGACGGCCTTCCGGCGTGCGCAGGAGCGCGAGCCGCTCGATCAGGAATTCGATGTTCTTGCGCAGAAGCGGCTCGCCGCCCGTCAGGCGAATCTTCTCGACGCCATGCGCGACGAACACGCGCGCAAGCCGTTCGATCTCCTCGAACGAGAGCAGGGCGGCGTGCGGGAGAAACTGGTAATCCTTGTCGAACACATCGCGCGGCATGCAGTACACGCAGCGGAAGTTGCAGCGGTCCGTCACCGAAATGCGCAAGTCGCGCAGCGGGCGCGCGAGCGTGTCCGTGAGCAATCCGGACGGCGACGCCGTCACGCCGGAGAAATCCGGGATTGCGCTGACGTCGGCGAGAGGAATGATGCGTCGGGACATGATGACTCGGGGCTTGGCCTGCGGCCTTGTTCGAATGATGGTTACACCGTCTCATTTTAGCGGAACCGGACGCAAGGACGCACCGGCACGAAGTCGCGGTTTTCCCTTGTCATCGACCAAAAAGAAAACGCCATCGACCGGAATCGATGGCGTTTTTTCTGCTGCTGCCGGTTCACCGAAGCGAACCGGCTCGTGCGAGCGCGCTTAGTGGACGTGCTTGCCGGTTTCCACTTGCTGCATCGGCGTGGTGTCGGCCGGCGGGAGCACCTTGCGCTCACGCGGCACGCGCACTGCAGCCGGCTCGCGCTCGGCGGCGGCGTTCGCCTCGCGCAGCTTGCTTTCGTCGGTGTTGACCCAGACGAGACCCGCTTGCTCCAGCATCGGCATGAGCGTTTCGACGGCGATCGGCTTCGACGTCGCGGGCGCGGCCGGCGCGGCGGACTTCACCGGCTCAGCAACGACGGCGACCGGCTCTTGCGCGGCCACGGGCGCCGGCGTTTGCACTTCCGTGCTCTCGACAGGCGTTGCCGGCTCGACGATCGTCGCTTCCGGCGTCGGCTCGACCGCTGCGGTTTTCACCGGCTCGGCGACTTCGACGGGCTCAGCCGCTACGGGCTCGACGCGCGTCGGCGCCGTTTCGACGGGCTTTACCGCTTCGACCGGCTTCGGCGCTTCCGTCGCGGCGGGCGCGAACGGATCGGCGATCGTCGTCTCGGCAACCTTCGGCGACGGGCCGAACGGATTCTCGACCGGCGTCGCGGAAGCGGGCTTCGCGAAGACATCGAACGTGGCCGGTTCGGGCGTTTGCGACTTCAGCTCGAACGGCTCGGCTTCGACGGCCTTGGCGACCGGCGCTGCTTCGGCCGCCACAGGCGCTTGCTCTTGCGTTTCTGCCTTCGCCTCGACCGGCTTCGCAACCGGCTGCTCGATGACTTGCTCGACCGGTTGCGGTGCGACCGGGCGGCTTTCGCGACGCGCGGACGCTTCCTGCGCGGCTTCGGCGTCGAACACGCCGGCTTGCGCGGAGACGCTTTCGGCGGAGCCTTCTGCTTCGGCAACGTCGGCGGCGTGATTCACGGTCATGCCGTCTTCATCGCGATCACGGCGGCCACCACGACGGCCACGGCGACGGCGGCGACGCTCTTCGCCCTCACGCGCGGCTGCCTGTTCGGCGGCGTCGATGCCGGCCTGTTGCGCATCGAGATTGAGTTGCGTCGCTTCGACGATCTCCGACGGCACCGTTTCGCCCTGCGTCAGCGCCTCGACGGCGGCTTCCGGTTGCGGCTTGCGGCGCTCGCCGCGTTCCGCGCGCTCGGTGCGCTCACCGCGATCAGTGCGTTCGCCGCGTTCGGCACGCTCGCCGCGGTCGGGGCGTTCGCGGCGTTCCTGACGCTCGGCCGCTTCCGGACGGGCGGCGCGTTCCGCGTTGCGATCGCGCGTTTCGCGCGGTTCACGTGCTTCACGCGGCTCGCGGGGTTCGCGTGCCTCACGTGCCTCACGCGGTTCGCGGGTCTCGCGCGGCTCGCGGACTTCACGCAGTTCACGTCCTTCACGGCCGCCACGCGGTTCGCGATCCTCGCGACGCGCGCCTTGGCGGCCCGCGCCGTTGCTACCCGTCGCGGTGCCTGCCGCAGCGCCTTCACGTCCGGCGCCGCTGCCGCCGCCACGGCGGTTGCGATTGCGATCGCCGCCGCCGGTGCGCTCGCCGCGTTCACGCGGAGCGCGCGTGGCCGGTTGAGCTTCCACCGGCGCCGGAGCGGGCTGCGCTTGCGGCTGAATGCCGAACAGATTCTTGATCCACGCGATGAAACCGCCGCTCGCCGGCGCGGGCGCCGCAACGGGCGCGGCCTCGACGGGCGCGGGCTTGACCGGCGCGCTCGGCGCCGGCTTTTCGGGCGTGATGCCCTTCACGGCCGCTTCCTGCTTCGGCTTCACTTCCTCGGTGCGCTTGCTGTAGCCGGTTTCCGACTCCAGTTCGCTCGCCGCTTCGACGGCCATCTTCCACGACGAGCGCGGTTCGTCGAGGCGTGCATCGTCGTGACGCAGACGTTCCAGCTTGTAGTGCGGCGTTTCGAGATGCTTGTTCGGGATCAGAACGACGTTGACCTTGAAGCGCGACTCGATCTTGTTGATTTCCGAGCGCTTCTCGTTCAGCAGGAAGGCGGTCACCTCGACCGGCACCTGGCAATGGATCGCCGCGGTGTGCTCCTTCATCGCTTCTTCCTGAATGATCCGCAGCACTTGCAGCGCGGACGATTCGGTATCGCGGATATGACCCGTGCCGTTGCAGCGCGGGCAGGTCACATGGCTGCCTTCGGACAGCGCCGGGCGCAGACGCTGACGCGACAGCTCCATCAGGCCGAAGCGCGAAATCTTGCCCATTTGTACGCGTGCGCGGTCGTGCTTGAGCGCATCTTTCAGGCGCTGCTCGACTTCGCGCTGGCTCTTCGCCGACTCCATGTCGATGAAATCGATCACGATCAGCCCGCCCAGATCGCGCAGACGCAACTGGCGCGCGACTTCGTCGGCGGCTTCGAGGTTGGTGCGCGTGGCGGTTTCCTCGATGTCCGCGCCCTTGGTCGCGCGCGCCGAGTTCACGTCGATGGCGACGAGCGCCTCGGTGTGATCGATGACGATCGCGCCGCCCGAGGGCAGCGGCACCGTGCGCGAGTACGCCGTTTCGATCTGATGCTCGATCTGGAAGCGCGAGAAGAGCGGCACGTCGTCGTGATAGCGCTTCACCTTCGAGAGGTTGTCGGGCATCACGATGTCCATGAAGGCGCGCGCCTGATCATGGATTTCGGTCGTGTCGATGAGGATTTCGCCGATGTCCGGCTGGAAGTAATCGCGGATCGCGCGGATCACGAGGCTCGATTCGAGATAAATGAGCATCGGCTGGCCGGCGACGCCGCTCTGCGACGCGGCTTCGATCGCGCGCCAGAGTTGCATCAGGTAGTTCAGGTCCCACTGGAGCTCTTCCGCCGAACGGCCGATGCCGGCGGTCCGCGCGATGATGCTCATGCCTTCCGGCAGTTCGAGCTGCGCCATGGTTTCGCGCAGTTCCTGCCGCTCGTCGCCCTCGATCCGGCGCGACACGCCGCCGCCGCGCGGGTTGTTCGGCATCAGGACGAGATAGCGTCCGGCCAGCGAAATGAACGTGGTCAGCGCCGCGCCCTTGTTGCCGCGCTCTTCTTTCTCGACCTGAACGATGAGTTCCTGGCCTTCGCGCAGCGCGTCCTGGATGCGCGCGGAGCGCATCTCGACGCCATCGCGGAAATACTGGCGGGCGACTTCCTTGAACGGCAAAAAGCCGTGGCGGTCTTCGCCGTAGTTGACGAAGCAGGCTTCGAGCGACGGCTCGATGCGGGTGATGACTCCCTTGTAGATATTGCCTTTGCGCTGTTCGCGCCCGGCGGTTTCGATGTCGATGTCGATGAGCTTCTGCCCATCGACGATGGCGACGCGCAATTCTTCTTGCTGCGTCGCGTTAAACAGCATGCGTTTCATGAAACGGCTCCAGAGCGGCTCCGTCCTTCCTCGTCGGGCGAATCGGCGTCAGTGACAGGTAACATCACGCGCGCGAAGCGGGAGGGTGGGCGTGCCACGCTTTTTTGTGTGTTGTCACAAAGCACGCTGGAGCGGGACTTCTGGCGGGAGAATTGCCGAAAGCAGGCGTTGGCGCCCGAATGGGGCAGCCGCGCCGTGGGGCTCATTGCGAAACAACTGCGAGGCGTCGGATGCGTCGCGCGGCGCGTGGCGAGGATGAACGGCGGCGCTGCGGCTGCGCGTCTCAAAAAAGACGCGCCGAACCGACCCGCGCTCTTGCGAAAAGCCTGATTCCTCCCAACGGCGGCTGCGGGGACGAACGGTCTCGCGCAAACCAGCGCGATGCTTCGTGACCGATCCTCTTCGCTGCCATACCGCGCCGGCGCGGCCGCGGGCTCGATTGCTCCCGTCGGCTTGCGGCCGTGTGTCTCGCCTCATTTTGCGGCGTCGCCGCGCTTCGCAGAATTCAGCGCAGCAGCGGTTTTCGCCGGCAATTGTTCGCAAAACCGGCGAGCCTCGATTTGCCTATTTCTCCCGCTCGATGGCAGGGTCGATTCGGGCTGGCATCCGGCTTTGCTTGCCGGGCGCCGTCGCTTCTCGCCGATAAAATTCTTTTTGACCAAAAATCCGTTACCGTCGACGATCGACTCGACCGAACGCGCCTGTGGGCTCCGTCCCTGCCGGTGATATCGCCGTGCGTGCAACTCGTCGCTCTCGATTTCCGGGTGAGCAACCGACCTCGGGCGCAAGTAAAATGATGGTTTATCGCTTGCACCTGTACAGTCTGATCAATCTCGGCCGCTGCTTGATCTTAAGCGTCGACCTTTTCAGGCTGTTCGCAAATTATATTCAGAATGAATGAGTTAGGCAAAACATCCCATAAACGGGTCGCAAGCGAGCAAGTGTCGATGATCGAAGTCGACGAAACCGCCGCCGGTCAGCGAATCGACAACTTTTTGCTGCGCGTCTGCAAGGGCGTCCCCAAAAGCCACATTTACCGCATTCTCCGCAGCGGGGAAGTGCGCGTGAACAAGGGGCGCATCGACGCGGCGTACCGGCTCGAACTGGGCGACCTCGTGCGCGTCCCGCCGATTCGCACCGCGCAGCAGGACGAGGCGCCGGTGTCGTCGAACGCGCCCGCCGCCGAATTCCCCATTCTTTTCGAGGACGACCATCTGATCGTCATCGACAAGCCGTGCGGCGTAGCGGTGCATGGCGGCAGCGGCGTCGCGTTCGGCGTGATCGAGCAATTGCGCAATGCGCGGCCCCACGCGAAGTTCCTCGAACTGGTGCATCGGCTGGATCGCGAAACCTCCGGCGTGCTGATGCTCGCGAAAAAGCGCGCCGCGCTCGTGAATCTCCATGAGCAGATCCGCGAGAATCGTATCGACAAGCGCTATTACGCGCTCGGCCACGGCGACTGGCAAAGCGACTGGGGCCGCCGGCGCATCGTGAAGGCGCCGCTGCACAAGTACGTCGCGGCGGACGGCGAGCGGCGCGTGCGCGTTCAGGAGAACGGTCTGCCATCACACACGGTTTTCAATCTGATCGAGCGCTGGCACGACTACGCGTGGGTCGAGGCGGAACTGAAGACGGGGCGCACGCATCAGATCCGCGTGCATATGGCGAGCATCGGCCTGCCGATTGCTGGAGACGCCAAATACGGCGATTTCGCGCTGAACAAGGATTTGGCTCGTCCGAACGCCAAACCGTCGCTGAAACGCATGTTTTTGCACGCATATCGTCTGAAAATTACCCATCCCGCGACGGGCGAGCCGTTGCAGTTCGAAGCGCCGCTGCCCGTCGAATGCAAGCGGGTCATCGAGCAACTGAAAAATCGAGAGACAGCGTAAATGGCGCGGCAGCAATTTGATCTGATTGTTTTCGACTGGGACGGCACGCTGATGGATTCGACCGTCCACATCACGCGCAGCATTCAGGCTGCGTGCCGCGACCTCGGGCTGCCGGTTCCGGCGGATGAATCCGCGAGCTACGTGATCGGGCTGGGCCTGAAAGACGCGCTGCAGATCTGCGCGCCGACGCTCGATCCGTCCGACTATCCGCGCCTCGCCGAGCGTTATCGGTTTCATTTTCTGACGATGGGCCAGAAGACCGAACTCTTCGACGGCGTGCGCGAGTTGCTTCAGGAACTGCGCGATCTCGGCTATTTTTTGGGCGTCGCAACGGGCAAGAGCCGCGTCGGGCTGAATCGCGCGCTCGACGAATCGCGGCTCACGAGCCTCTTCGACGGCACGCGCTGCGCCGACGAAACATTCTCGAAACCGCATCCCGCGATGCTCCACGAACTCACGCGCGAACTCGGCCAGGATCTCGGGCGCACGGTGATGATCGGCGACACCACGCACGATCTGCAAATGGCGATCAACGCAGGCGCGGCGGCCATCGGCGTCGGCTACGGCGCGCATCCGGCGGATTCGCTCGCGGCGCTCAAGCCGCAGTTTTGCGCCGACAGCGTCGCTTCGCTGGCCGGCTGGCTGCGGGAGCACGCGTGACGGCGGCCGCGGGGGATGCGGTTCGCGTGTGCGCATCGGAAGAACTCGTCGATGGCGGCGCGGGCGTGCGCGTTCCGGCAACGGAAGCGAGCGGCGACGCAGTCGTCTTTTTTGTGCGCTACGACGGCAAGCCGCACGGCTACCTGAACCGCTGCGCGCACGTGCCGATGGAGCTCGACTGGAACGAGGGCCAGTTCTTTGAAAGCTCGGGCCTATACTTGATGTGCGCGACCCACGGGGCGATCTACGAGCCCGACACCGGAAAATGCGTCGGCGGTCCGTGCCGCGGCGCGCGCCTTCGGCCCGTGACGGTTGAGGAACGCGATACGCCGGAAGGCCGCGCGGTCTTCTGGCTCCCCGACGACGCATTGCGTCCCGCCTGACTCCCTTCTCATCACATCCATAACGCATGTCCGACAACATTCCGCCGCGCGGCAACGACAATTGGGAGCGCGACGCGCTCGAACGCATCGCGCTTGCTGCCATCCGCGAGCAGCGCGCCGCGCGGCGCTGGCGCATCTTCTTTCGCTTCGTGTTCCTTGGCGTGATCGCGCTGATCGCGTGGGGCGTGTTCGATTTCACCGGCGACCGCGTCGCGAAAGCGGGCAAGCACACGGCGCTCGTCGATTTGCAGGGCGAAATCTCCGCAAATAGCGATGCGAGCGCCGACAACATCGACGGGGCGCTTCAGAGCGCGTTCGAGGATCAAAACACGGCGGGCGTGATCCTGCGCATCAACAGTCCGGGCGGCAGTCCCGTGCAGGCGGGCATCATCAACGGCGAGATCCGGCGCCTGCGCACGAAATATCCGAAGACGCCGCTGTACGTGGTCGTCGACGACATGTGCGCGTCGGGCGGCTATTACGTCGCGGCGGCGGCCGACAAGATTTACGTCGACCGGGCGAGCATCGTCGGCTCGATCGGCGTGCTGATGGACGGATTCGGCTTCACCGGTCTGATGGACAAGCTCGGCATCCAGCGCCGCATGCACACGTCGGGCGCGAACAAGGGCGCGTTCGATCCGTTCTCGCCGGAAACGCCCGCGATGAACGCGCACGCGCAGGACATGCTCGACCAGATCCACGCGCAGTTCATCGACGCGGTGAAACTGGGGCGCGGAAAACGTCTGAAAGACGATCCGGAGCTCTTTTCCGGCATGTTCTGGACGGGCGAGAAGAGCGTCGAACTCGGCCTCGCGGATGGTTTCGGCGACGCCAGCTACGTGGCGCGCGAAGTCATCAAGCAGCCGGATATCGTCGACTACACGCAGAAGGAGAGCATCAGCGAGCGTGTCGTGCGACGCTTCGGCGCTTCGGTCGGCGATGCCGCCATGCGCGCGCTCACGCTCGGCGGCAAGCCCCAGTTGCGCTGATTACGACGCCAGCAGCAGAAAAATCGCCGGACGCTTGTGCAGCTCCGGCGCGCTCAGTTTCTTCCAGTCGGCCGCGGTGCGCGTGACGATGGTTTCGCCAGCCAAGGTCAGATCGACGGCGACGCAGATCAGCGTCGACGGCGCGCAGGTAGCGATGAGCGTATCGAGCATCGCGCGATTCCGGTACGGCGTCTCAATGAAAATCTGCGTCTGATTGGCCTTGCGCGACAACTGCTCCAGTTCGCGCAAGCGCTTGCCGCGCTCGCTGGCGTCGACCGGCAGATAACCGTTGAACGCGAAGCTCTGGCCGTTCATGCCCGAGGCCATCAGCGCGAGCAGAATCGAACTCGGACCGACGAACGGCACGACCTTCACGCCGCGCTGATGCGCGCGCCGCACGAGCAGCGCGCCGGGATCGGCTACGGCGGGGCAGCCGGCTTCGGAGACGAGTCCCGCGTCGGTGCCGGCGAGAATCGGCGCCAGCAGCTTGTCGATTTCCGCGGGCGGCGTGTTGACATTCAACTCGCGCACTTCGATTTCCTGAATCGGCCGCTCCGTGCCCACTTTCTTCAAGAACGCGCGCGTCGTTTTCGCGTTTTCGCCGATGTAGTACGCGAGCGCCGCCGCCTGCGCGCGCACCGGTTCGGGCAGGACGTGCGCGAGCGCGTCGGCGTCGCCTTCGCCGAGCGTATTCGGGATCAGATAGAGAACGCCGCTCATGCCGCCCCCAGAACCGGATATCCGGCGTTCACCAGCATGCCGGTCAGCGCGATCAGCGGCAAACCGATGAGCGCAGTCGGATCGTTCGAGTCGATGGCTTCGAGAAGCGCGATGCCGAGGCCTTCCGCCTTTGCGCTGCCGGCGCAGTCGTAGGGCGTTTCGGCGCGCAGATAGGTTTCTATCTGCGCATCGGAATAGCGGCGAAATCGCACGCGGGTGACGATGTCGGCGGATTGCACGTCGCCCGTGCGGCTGTCGAACAGGCAGAGTGCGCTATGGAATTCGACGCTGCGGCCACGCATCGCCTGTAGCTGCGCGACGGCCTTTTCGTGCGTACCGGGCTTGCCGATCTGCTGGCCGTCGAAGGTCGCGACCTGATCGGAGCCGATTACGAGCGCGCTCGTATGGCCGTCGAGGCGCCCGGCGGCGGCGCGCGCCTTGGCGATCGATAGCCGCACGGCGGTCGCTTCGGGCGTTTCGCCGGCGTGCGGCGTCTCATCGATATCGGGCGAGACGACTTCGAAAGGCATACGCATGCGCGCGAGCAGCTCGCGCCGATAAGGTGAACTGGACGCGAGAATCAGGCGCGGCGGCGATTTTGAAGCTTCGGACATGGAGCGAATCCGGCAAAAATGGGTGTAAAAACGACGGACGGCAGGTCCGCCCTTAAGTATTTGACTCGAAAGAATAAAGCCGATATGATTTTGGGCTTTTCATCGGTACTTGCGCGGCGAAGCCGTCTGCTCGGGCCGATGAGCCGGTGGAAGACGGCCTTCAGGCAGGCTTTGCCTGGAAGCACGAATGCAAGAGCACGAATGTCGGCTCGATGCAAATTCGGGCAAGCCACGCGTTCCTCGATGTAGCATCGCGGTGCATACTGAGCATTCACCGGAAGCACTAACCAAGCAAGGCCAAGCAGGAGCGCACATGACTCAGAATCCTGGCAAACCTGTGAGCCCCGCCGATCTGCGCGCGCTCGACATTTACGACTTCGCCAAAAGCGGCAGACAAGCGGCCGGCGCGCTGCGCTTGTCGCAGATGCCGCGCATGTTAGCCGAAGTCCCGGTCGAAGCGCCAGATCGCGACACCGTGTTCACGTGGCAGGGCGAGGGCTCGACCCAGCCGGAACTGCAGAACGACGGCACGGAGGCGCCGCAGCCGTATCTGCGTCTCGCGGTGCACGGCTCGGTGTGGCTCATGTGTCAACGCTGTCTTCAGCCTTATTCGCAACATCTCGATGTCGATGCAACGTATCGGATCGTGGCGACGGAGGAAGAAGCGGACGAATTTCCGCTCGACGACGATGAAGTCGAAGTGATCGTAGGCTCGCGCCAGTTCGATCTCGTCGACTTGATCGAAGAGGAATTGTTGCTGTCCTTGCCGCTCGTGCCCAAGCACAACGTGTGTCCCGAGATCCACGAAAGCTTGCTCCCGGGCGATGCGGACGACGAGTCGGATGAAAGCGGTGCGCAGGAAGAGGGCGACAAGCCGAATCCTTTTGCCGTGCTGGGGAAGCTGAAGCAAAGCGGACCCGACGACAAGAAGCACTGAATTGGTTTTGTAGCACGCAACAAACTGGTAGCGCGATGTGCGCACCCGATGGCCGAACGGCCGAGGGCTGTCGGCGGATCGGGCTGTGTTAGAATTCGCAAAATTTTTCTGGAGTAATCATGGCAGTTCAGCAAAACAAGAAGTCGCCGTCGAAGCGCGGCATGCACCGTTCCCACGACTTCCTCACGACGGCTCCGCTGGCTGTCGAGCCGAGCACGGGTGAAGTGCATCTGCGCCACCACGTGAGCCCGAACGGCTACTATCGTGGCAAGAAAGTCATCAAGACGAAGAACGACTGAGCGTTCGTCGACGCTTGATGCGCCCGTCGGAACCGTTCTGCGGGCACGTGGGCGCAACTCGCTCTTGACACTTTCCCGGTACGACGAGAAAGCGGCATTTCACTGCCGCTTTTTTGTGCCCGAAATTCGTCGCATTCCATGACTGTAAAGATAACCATCGACTGCATGGGAGGCGACCACGGTCCGGCCGTGACCGTTCCCGCTGCCGTCAATTTCGTGCGCTCGCATCCCGACGCGCACCTGATGCTCGTCGGTCTCGAGCAGCCCATTCGCGCTCAGTTGAAGAAGTCGAAGGCGCTCGACGACCCGCGCCTGACCATCGTTCCCGCAAGCGAAGTCGTCGCGATGGACGATCCGGTCGAAGTCGCGCTCCGCAAGAAAAAAGATTCCTCGATGCGCGTCGCGCTCAACCTCGTGAAGGAAGGCGAGGCGCAGACCTGCATTTCCGCCGGCAATACCGGCGCGCTCATGGCGGTGTCGCGCTATGTGCTGAAGACGCTCGCCGGTATCGAGCGTCCGGCCATCGCGTTCGCGATGCCGAGCCAGAAGGGCTACACCACCGTGCTCGACCTCGGCGCCAATGTCGATTGCGAACCCGAGCATCTGCTGCAATTCGCGGAAATGGGCCACGCGCTCGTGTCGGCGATCGAAGGCCGCGAGCGGCCCACCATCGGCCTGCTCAACATCGGCGAAGAAGTCATCAAGGGCAACGAAACGATCAAGCGCGCGGGCGAGCTTCTGCGCGCGAGCACGCTCAACTTCTACGGCAACGTGGAAGGCAACGATATCTACAAAGGCACGACCGATGTCGTCGTGTGCGATGGCTTCGTCGGCAATGTCGCTTTGAAGACCTCCGAAGGCCTCGCGAAGATGCTCGCCGACATCATCAAGGAAGAGTTCAGCCGCAACTTCGCCTCGAAGCTGATGGCGCTCGTCGCATTGCCCGTGCTCAAGCGTTTCAAGAAGCGTGTCGATCCCGCGCAATACAACGGCGCGGCATTGCTCGGCCTGCGCGGACTGGTCATCAAGAGTCACGGTTCCGCCGAGGCCTTCGGGTTTGAGTGGGCTATCAAACGCGGGTATGATGCCGTCAAAAATGGCGTGCTCGAACGCCTGGTGCGCGCGATGGAAGAGAACGCGCCCGCCGCGCGCGAGGCCGGTGCGAGCGCTCCCGCGTCCAGCGCGCCGGTTGCTGTGGATCAACCCGTCCAACAGCCTGCCGCACCGCTCAACTCACAGCCCAACTCGCAGCCGAACCCGCCGGGTGAGTCCGGTACTGCGCTACATTCGAAGGCATAATGGCTCATTCCAATCTTTACTCTCGCGTGCTGGGCACCGGCAGTTATCTGCCGTCCGAGCGCGTCACGAATCAGGACTTGGCGGACCGTCTCGCGAAGCAGGGCGTCGAGACGAATGACGAGTGGATCGTCGCGCGCACCGGCATTCACGCGCGCCACTTTGCCGCTCCGAACCAGACGACCAGCGATCTCGCGCTCGTCGCATCGCAGAGAGCGATCGAAGCGGCGGGCGTCGATCCCCAATCGATCGATCTGATCATCGTCGCCACGTCCACGCCGGACTTCGTGTTCCCGAGCACCGCCTGCCTGCTGCAGAACAAGCTGGGCATCAAGAACAACGGCGCGGCCTTCGACGTTCAGGCCGTGTGCTCCGGTTTCGCATACGGCGTCGCGACGGCCGACAGCTTCATTCGCAGCGGCATGAACCGCACCGCGCTCGTCGTCGGTGCGGAGACATTCTCGCGCATCCTCGATTTCAACGATCGCACCACGTGCGTGCTGTTCGGCGACGGCGCCGGCGCAATCGTGCTGCAAGCGTCCGAAGAGCCGGGCGTGCTGTCGAGCGCGCTGCACGCGGACGGCAGCTATTCCGACATTCTCTGCACGCCGGGCAACGTGAACGGCGGCGTGGTGGAAGGCCGCGCGTTCCTGCATATGGACGGTCAGGCCGTCTTCAAGCTCGCGGTCAACGTGCTCGAAAAGGTCGCGCTCGAAGCGCTCGACAAGGCGAAGCTCGCGCCGGAAGACATCGACTGGCTGATCCCGCATCAGGCCAATATCCGCATCATGCAAAGCACCTGCCGCAAGCTGCACCTGCCGCCGGAGCGCATGGTCGTGACGGTCGGCGAGCACGGCAACACGTCGGCGGCATCGATTCCGCTCGCGTTCGACGTCGCGGTGCGCGACGGCCGCATCAAGCGCGGCGACAACGTGCTCATCGAAGGCGTGGGCGGCGGCTTCACGTGGGGCGCGTCGGTCATCCGCTACTGATCGTTTATCGATTCCCTCTACTTATTCGCAACTGATCCCGTCGTCACGGTAGCCGCCGCGCGCCACATGCGCGCGAGGCGCGTGCACAGACACCGACGACATCGCGGATCATTCCAATCAACGAGGACGATATGAAATTTGCGTTCGTTTTCCCCGGACAGGGCTCGCAGTTGATCGGCATGCTCAACGCATTCGCCGATCACGCCATCGTGCGCGAGACGGTGCAGCAGGCATCCGACGCGCTCGGCCAGGATCTCGGCAAGCTGATCGCCGAAGGCCCCGCCGAAGAGTTGAACCTGACGACGAACACGCAGCCCGTCATGCTGACGGCGGCCTACGCGATCTACCGCGTATGGGAAAAGGAAACGGGTTTGAAGCCGGCGCTCGTCGCGGGCCACAGTCTCGGCGAATACACCGCGCTCGTCGCGGCCGGCGCGCTCGCATTCGCGGACGCCGTGCCGCTCGTGCGTTTCCGCGCGCAGGCGATGCAGAGCGCCGTGCCGGTGGGCGAAGGCGGCATGGCCGCGATCCTCGGTCTCGATGACGACGCCGTGCGCGCTGTGTGCGCGGAGGCGTCGTCGGCGGGTGTCGTCGAAGCGGTGAACTTCAACGCGCCCGCGCAAGTGGTGATCGCGGGTTCCAAGGCGGCCGTCGAGAAGGCGTGCGAAGTGGCCAAGGCGAAGGGCGCGAAGCGCGCGCTGCCGCTGCCGGTATCGGCGCCGTTCCATTCGTCGCTGCTCAAGCCCGCATCGGACCAGTTGCGCGACTATCTCGCGAAGGTCGAGATCAAGGCGCCGCAGATTCCGCTGATCAATAACGTCGACGTCGCGATCGTTTCCGATCCCGTCGCGATCAAGGACGCGCTCGTGCGTCAGGCCGCAGGTCCGGTGCGCTGGGTCGAGTGCGTGCAGGCGATGGCGAAAGAGGGCGTCACGCACGTCATCGAATGCGGTCCCGGCAAGGTGCTCGCGGGTCTGACGAAGCGTATCGACGGCAATCTCGTCGGCGGCTCGATCTTCGATCCGGCATCGCTCGAGGAAACGCGCAAACTGATCGCTGGCTGAGGAACAACGACATGAGTCTCCAGAATCAAGTAGCAATCGTCACGGGCGCATCGCGCGGCATCGGGCGCGCGATCGCGCTCGAACTCGCGAAGCAGGGCGCGACGGTCATCGGCACGGCGACGAGCGAGAGCGGCGCGGCCGGCATCGGCGAGGCGTTGCAGCAGGCGGGCGGCAAGGGCCGCGGCGCGGTGCTGAACGTGAACGACGCGGCCGCGGCCGACGCGTTCATCGACGGCATCGTGAAGGAATTCGGCGCGCTCAACGTGCTCGTCAACAACGCGGGCATCACGAAGGATCAGCTCGCGATGCGCATGAAGGACGACGAATTCGACGCCGTCATCGATACCAACCTGCGCGCGGTCTTCCGTCTGTCGCGCGCCGTGCTGCGCCCGATGATGAAGGCGCGCGGCGGCCGGATCATCAATATCACGTCGGTGGTCGGTTCGTCGGGCAATCCGGGTCAGGCGAATTACGCCGCCGCTAAGGCCGGCGTCGCGGGCATGACGCGCGCGCTTGCACGCGAAATCGGCAGCCGCAACATCACCGTGAACTGCGTCGCGCCGGGTTTCATCGATACGGACATGACCAAGGTTCTGCCGGAAGAGCAGCGGACCGCGCTCACGGCGTCTATCCCACTTGGCCGACTGGGCGCGCCGGAAGATATCGCGCATGCTGTGGCATTCCTGGCATCGCCGTTTGCCGGCTACATCACCGGTACGACGCTGCACGTGAACGGCGGCATGTACATGTAAGGCCTTAATAGGCATTTCGCGGAATTTCGCTTAATATCCGCGCCGGGACGGGCGCGCGAAATGCTCAAAAGAGCTTCGTGCGCACCGCTTCAGCGCGGCAGTAATAAATTAGTGCGATGTCAGCGGCAGCCCTCTTGATGAAGGGCGCCGGACGACGGAGCATGGAACTGACGCGCCGTATTTTGCGGGTCCAAACCTGATAAAATGCGCGCACTCGTATTTTTGAACTTTTTTCCCTCGGAGGGCTGCATGGACAACATCGAACAGCGCGTGAAGAAGATCGTCGCCGAACAACTGGGCGTGGCGGAAGCCGAAATCAAGAACGAAGCTTCGTTCGTGAACGATCTGGGCGCTGACTCGCTCGATACGGTCGAACTCGTGATGGCGCTGGAAGACGAATTCGGCATGGAAATTCCCGATGAAGAGGCCGAAAAGATCACCACGGTTCAGCAAGCGATCGATTACGCTCGCGCGAACGTCAAGGCCTGAGGCCGGACGCGCCAGCGACTCATCGCTCAACCAGCTTGATCGTCGCTGCAAACCGATTTGACAGCCACAGGGCACACAGGGCGGTTTCCTGTGGCCGCTGTGGCTTTTGTTTTTCGTCATTTTATGGATAAGGGGTTACCGTGAGCCGTCGTCGAGTTGTTGTTACAGGCCTGGGGCTCGTTTCGCCTGTCGGCAATACTGTTGCCGACGGCTGGGCCAATCTGGTCGCGGGCAAGTCGGGCATCGCCAATATCACGAAGTTCGATGCGACGAACTTTTCCACGCGTTTCGCCGGCGAGGTGAAGGGCTTCAACATCGAGGACTACATGCCCGCCAAAGAGGCGCGCCATATGGATACCTTCATCCATTACGGCTTCGCTGCGGGCGTCCAGGCCATGCAGGACAGCGGCCTCGAGATCACCGATGAGAACTCGGAGCGCGTGGGCGTCGTGGTCGGCTCGGGCATCGGCGGTCTGCCGATGATCGAAGTCACGCAGACCGAGCTGCTCAATCGCGGTCCGCGCCGCATTTCGCCGTTCTTCGTGCCTGCGTCGATCATCAACATGATCTCCGGCCATCTGTCGATCCGCTTCGGCCTGAAGGGCCCGAACCTGTCGATGGTCACGGCCTGCACGACCGGCCTGCACTGCATCGGCGAGGCGTCGCGCCTGATCGAATACGGCGATGCGGATGTCATGATCGCCGGCGGCGCGGAAGCCACGGTTTCCCCGCTCGGCATCGGCGGCTTCGCGGCGGCGCGTGCGCTTTCGCAGCGCAACGACGATCCCGCGACGGCGAGCCGTCCGTGGGATACCGATCGTGACGGCTTCGTGCTCGGCGAAGGCGCCGGCGTGATGGTGCTCGAAGAGTACGAGCACGCGAAGAAGCGCGGCGCGAAGATCTATGCCGAGGTGCTCGGTTACGGCATGAGCGGCGACGCGTATCACATGACCGCACCGCCGGAAGACGGCGACGGCGGCCGCCGCGCGATGGTCAACGCGATGAAAAACGCGCGCATCAACGCGGACGAGGTGAATTACGTCAACGCGCATGGCACGTCGACGCCGCTCGGCGATATCGCGGAAACCATCGGCATTACGCGGGCGCTCGGCGATCAGGCGAAGAAGGTCGTCGTGAACTCCACCAAGTCGATGACCGGCCACTTGCTGGGCGGCGCGGGCGGGCTGGAATCGGTGTTCACGGTGCTGGCCATTCACAATCAGGTGTCGCCGCCGACCATCAACATCTTCAACCAGGATCCCAAGTGCGACCTGGATTACTGCGCGAACACGGCGCGAGAAATGAAGATCGACGTGGCCGTGAAGAACTCGTTCGGCTTCGGCGGCACGAACGGCTCGCTCGTCTTCAAGCGCCACTGAGCACGGCGCGCTCGTCATCACGGGGATCGATATGACGGGCGCGTGCGTGGATCGGCCGCATCGGGATACCGGCTCCGCGCCGGGCGTCGCGATGCGGCCGTCGCGTTTTATGCTGGGCGCGATGCTCGGATTCGCGGGCGTTGCGTCCGCATCGGTGTTTCAGTGCGTCCTCGCGCAAGCGGAACACGCCGGGCATGCATTCGTGGCGTGCGCGGCGACATTGGCGGTGCTTGGACTCGCGTCGTATCGATGGGTGCGGGCTCAGCCTTCGGCCATCGGTTTGCTGACGGACGGCCTCGCCATCTGGAGCCCGACCGGGGCGGTGCGGTACACGCGCATCGCGGGATGCGCGCAGTGGAGTGGTCGGCTCCTTGTACTGACCCTGCTGGACGCGCGCGAGCGGCGCGAAACGCTCGTCGTCGCAGCCGATTCGGTCGATGCCGGCACCTTTCGGCAACTCGCCGTACAGGCGCGCCGCGCCGCGGCTTCCCACCTGTAACGACTGTAACGGCGCATGAGCGTACCGGTTGCCTTACAGGCGGTAACGCTACAATAGCCCTCCGCGCAACACCCCAAGTTAAACGGATTTCACAGGTGAGCGAAAAAGAAATCGACCAATTGCTGGTCGAGCGTGTCCAGAAAGGTGACAAGGCCGCGTTCGAACTGCTGGTCGCCAAATACCACCGCAAGATCATTCGACTGATCTCGCGCCTCGTGCGCGACCCCGCCGAGGTCGAAGACGTCGCCCAGGACGCCTTCATCAAGGCCTATCGCGCGCTGCCCCAGTTCCGCGGCGAATCCGCGTTTTATACCTGGCTCTACCGGATTGCGGTCAACACCGCAAAGAACTACCTTGCAACACAGGGCCGCCGTGCTCCCACTTCTACCGAGGCCGATGCAGAAGAAGCGGAAACTTTCTCCGACGCGGACCAACTAAGGGATATCAACACGCCCGAGTCGATGTTGATGAGCAAGCAGATCGCTGAAACGGTCAATGCTGCGATGGCGCTGTTGCCGGAGGAATTGCGCACTGCCATCACGCTCAGGGAAATTGAAGGTCTGAGTTACGAGGAAATCGCCGAAATGATGGATTGCCCGATCGGCACCGTCAGATCGAGAATTTTTCGTGCTCGCGAAGCCATTGCGGCAAAATTGCGTCCGTTGTTGGACACTCCCGAGGGCAAGCGCTGGTAGGCGGCGGAATCCTCGGGGCAGGGACGCGATATCTGGGTTGGTGGTGTCACAACGGGGTGTGGTCAAAGATGGGGAGCATCATGGGGTCGGTCTCGATGCAGAAGCAAACACAGGCGGGTTCGCGCGGCGAGCGCATGTCGGCGTTCGTCGATGGTGAATCGCTCGATGAAATGGGTGACGTCAGCCAGTTTCTCGCGGAACTGAAGAGCGGCGAACGCGCGGCGTGGTCGGCTTATCACCTGATCGGCGACGCCCTGCGTTCCGACGATCTCGCGGTCAGCCCGGCGCGCAGCAGTGCGTTCATGGCTGCGTTCTCCGAGCGCTTCGAGGCCGAAGCGCATGTGCTGGCGCCAGCGGCGCTGCCCGCCGCAGCGGCGAAAGCGCGTGGCGGCATGCTGCGCCGTCGCGTGATGCCGGCCTTCGCGGTAGCGGCGGCGGCCGCCACACTGACATGGATCGTCGTACCGCAACTTCAAGGCGTGGGCGGCCGCTCCGGCACGCAGGTGGCGAGCGTCGCACCGGTTGATTCGATGCAGCGCGTGGCGCTCGCGTCGGTGCCGGCGGCAACCACGCGCTCGCCGATCGTGGAAGCGAACATCATCCGCGACGCCGATCTCGATCAATACCTCGAGGCGCATCAGCAGTTCTCCCAGCAGCCCGCGATGCCCGGTTCCATGCCTTTGATTCGCGCGGCGGCTACGTCGCAGGGCCAATAATTTGATGCTGAATGTGCGGTTGAATAAAAAAAGTTACTGGGGGCGGCTGCCGGCGTTGATGCTCTGCGCAGCCGCGTTGTTGACAGCGGCGACCAGCTCCTATGCTCAGGGAGACGATCCCGCCGCCGTTCGCAAGTCAGCCGCCAGCCTGCTCAACCGCATTCACGAAGCGGCCCAGCAGCAAAATTACGAAGGCACGTTCGTTTATCAGCGCGGCGCGACGGTTCAATCGTCGCGCATCACGCACGTCGCCACGCGCGGCGACGGCGAATACGAATCGCTCGAAAGTCTCGATGGCGCGCAGCGCAAGATGCTGCGTCACGACGACGACATGTTCACGTTCGTACCCGAGCGGCATCTTCTGGTCGTAGAGCATCGGCAAAACCGGGATTCCTTCCCGGCGCTGCTTTCGACCAGCGGCGACCAGGTGCTCTCCGTCTACGAGCCGAAGCTTCTGGGCAACGACCGCGTCGCGGGCGTCGAAAGCCAGGTGCTGGAGCTCGATCCGAAAGATTCCTATCGATTCGCCTACAAGCTCTGGGCCGACGCGAAGACCGGCTTGCTGCTGCGCGCGCAAACGCTCGATCCGGACGGTCAGGTGCTCGAACAGCTTTCGTTCTCGCAAGTGCGCATCGGCGGGCCGATCGACAAGACGCCGATCGCGAACGGCATTCGCGGCACGTCGGGCTGGACCATCGTGCGACCGCCCGTGCAGCCCGTCGACATGGAAGCGCAAGGCTGGCAACTGACGCCGAATATCGCGGGTTTCCGCAAGATTCGCGAGCTTCGCCGTCCGATGGCGTCGAGCCAGCAGGGCCAGCCGCCGATTCCGGTCGATCAGGCCGTGTTTTCCGACGGACTCGCGACGATCTCCGTTTTTGTCGAGCCGGTGGAGAAAAATACGCGCAAGGAAGGCGCGGGCAATAGCGGCGCCACGCATGTTCTGGTGAAGCGCCGCGGGGATTTCTGGATCACCTTGCTGGGTGAAGTGCCGCAAGCCACATTGCAGCAATTTGCTTCTACCATAGAATACAAGCCTTCCAAGTAATCCAGATCCCGGCCTTCAACATATGAGCAACTTCTCGCTGCGCAAGTTCATCGCGGCCGCGGCGCTCGCCGTGTGCCTGCCGTTCGTATCGCAATCTGCGTCGGCGGTGCCCACGGTGAACCTGCCGGACTTCACGACGCTCGTCGACAAGGTGGGGCCCTCGGTCGTGAACATTCGCACGACCTCGCGCGTGGGTTCGGGCAGCGATCTGCGCGGCCTGCCGCCGGGTCTCGATGAAGGCGACATGTCCGAGTTCTTTCGCCGCTTCTTCGGCATTCCGATGCCCGGCCAGCCTCCGCGCGGCGGCGGTGGTGGTGGCGGCAACAACGGCGGCGGCAGCGGCGGCGACCAGGGCAAGGGCGGCAGCCGCAGCGCGCCGGACGACAACCAGGACAACTCGGAGCAGAGCAGCGGCGTCGGTTCGGGCTTTATCCTGTCGACCGACGGCTACGTGATGACCAATGCGCACGTCGTCGACGATGCGGACACCATCTACGTCACGCTCACCGACAAGCGCGAATTCAAGGCGCGGCTCGTCGGCGTCGACGAGCGTACGGACGTGGCCGTCGTGAAGATCAGCGCGACGAATCTGCCGGCGATCACCATCGGCGATTCGAACAAGGTGCGCGTCGGCGAATGGGTGCTCGCGATCGGTTCGCCGTTCGGCCTGGACAACACGGTGACCGCGGGCATCGTCAGCGCGAAGGGGCGCGACACCGGCGATTACCTGCCGTTCATCCAGACCGATGTCGCCGTGAATCCGGGCAACTCGGGCGGTCCGCTCATCAACATGGCGGGCGAAGTGATCGGCATCAACTCGCAGATCTACAGCCGCACAGGCGGCTTCATGGGCATTTCGTTCGCGATTCCGATCGATGAAGCGATGCGCGTGGCGGATCAGCTGAAGACGTCGGGCAAGGTCGTGCGCGGGCGCATCGCGGTGGCGATCGGCGAAGTGACGAAGGATGTCGCCGATTCCCTCGGGCTGGCGAAGGCGCAGGGCGCGCTCGTATCGAGCGTCGAATCGGGCGGTCCGGCGGATAAGGCGGGCGTGCAGCCGGGCGACATCATCCTGAAGTTCAACGGCCAGAACGTCGAGACCGCGACCGATTTGCCGCGCATGGTCGGCGACACGAAGCCCGGCACGAAGACCACGTTGACGATCTGGCGCAAGGGCCAGACGCGCGATCTGTCGGTGACGATCGCGGAGATGCAGCCGGACAAGGTCGCGAAGACCGAGCAGAAGAAGGCGCCGCAGCCGAAGGAGCGCGCGAGCAATTCGCTCGGGATGGCGGTGAGCGATATTCCGGCGGATCAGAAGAAGGCGCTCAAGCTGTCGAGCGGCGTTCAGGTCGATGCCGTCGAAGGACCGGCGGCGCGCGCGGGCTTCCAGAAGGGCGACATCGTCATGCGCATCGGCGATACGGATATCACGAGCGCGAAGCAGTTCCAGGAAGTCGCGCAAGGTCTGGACGCCAGCAAGATGGTCGCGATTCTCGTGCGTCGCGGCGACAACACGCAGTTCGTGCCGCTGCGCCCGCGCGTACCGGCGCAGAAGTAAGCGCATGACCTCGGCTTCGGGCGCGCCTTTTGTCCTGTACGGGCGCGCCTGGTGTCATCTGTGCGAGGACATGCGGGCCGAACTGGAGCCGATCGCCGCGCATCACGGAAAGGCGATCGAATGGATCGACATCGACGAAGATCCGCTGCTGGAGGCGCGCTACGACGAGCGCGTGCCGGTGCTCACGCTCGACGGCGTCGAGTTGTGCCAGTACCGGCTCGACCAGCGCGCCGTGTACGCGGCGCTCGGCGTGCGTGAGCCGTGAGTCCGGCCGAGGCGAAATCCGCCGGGGCAACCCTGTTTTCGGCTAAAATGCTGAAGTTTTCCCCAAATTTTCAAGGCGTGCTCCGCGTTGGTGAGGGCGCGCCTTTTTCGCTTTTTTCGGGCTTGCGGCACTGAATGGATCATATTCGTAACTTCTCGATCATTGCGCACATCGACCACGGCAAGTCGACGCTCGCCGACCGCATCATCCAGTTGTGCGGCGGCTTGTCCGACCGTGAGATGGAAGCGCAGGTGCTCGATTCGATGGACCTCGAGCGCGAGCGCGGCATCACGATCAAGGCGCAAACTGCGGCGCTCACCTACAAGGCGCGTGACGGCAAGGTCTACAACCTGAACCTGATCGATACGCCGGGGCACGTCGACTTCTCCTACGAAGTCAGCCGCTCGCTGTCCGCGTGCGAGGGCGCGCTCCTCGTCGTCGATGCGAGTCAGGGTGTCGAGGCGCAAACCGTCGCGAACTGCTACACGGCGATCGAGCTCGGCGTCGAAGTCGTGCCGGTGCTGAACAAGATCGACCTGCCGGCGGCGAATCCCGAGAACGCGATCTCCGAAATCGAGGACGTGATCGGCATCGATGCGACCGACGCCGTGCATTGCAGCGCGAAAACCGGTCTGGGCGTCGAAGACGTGCTCGAATCGCTGATCGCGAAGGTGCCGCCGCCGAAGGGCGATACGGAAGCGCCGCTGCAGGCGCTCATCATCGATTCGTGGTTCGACAACTACGTCGGCGTCGTGATGCTGGTGCGCATCGTCAACGGCACGCTGAAGCCGAAAGACAAGATCAAGATGATGGCGACCGGCGCGCAATACCCGGTCGAGCACGTCGGCGTGTTCGCGCCGAAGTCGACGAACCTCGCGCAGCTTTCGGCGGGGCAGGTGGGCTTCGTGATCGCGGGGATCAAGGAACTGACGGCCGCGAAAGTGGGCGATACCGTCACGCTCTCGACCCGCGCCGCTGAAGCGCCGCTGCCGGGCTTCAAGGAAGTGAAGCCGCAGGTTTTCGCCGGCCTCTATCCGGTCGAGGCGAACCAGTACGACGCGCTGCGCGAGTCGCTCGAAAAGCTGAAGCTCAACGATGCATCGCTGCAATACGAGCCTGAAGTGTCGCAGGCGCTCGGCTTCGGTTTCCGCTGCGGCTTTCTCGGTCTGCTGCACATGGAAATCGTGCAGGAGCGGCTCGAGCGCGAGTTCGACATGGACCTCATCACCACGGCGCCGACGGTGATCTACCAGGTCGTGCAGCGCGACGGCACGACCATCTCCGTCGAGAACCCGGCGAAGATGCCGGAGCCGCCGAAGATCGAGGAAGTGCGCGAGCCGATCGTCACCGTGAACCTGTACATGCCGCAGGAATATGTCGGCTCGGTCATCACGCTGTGCACGAACAAGCGCGGCCAGCAGATCAACATGCAGTATCACGGCCGTCAGGTGCAACTGACCTACGAAATCCCGATGGCGGAAATCGTGCTGGACTTCTTCGACCGCCTGAAGTCGACGTCGCGCGGCTACGCGTCGATGGACTACGAATTCAAGGAATATCGCGCAGCCGACGTAGTCAAGGTCGATATGCTCATCAACGGCGACAAGGTCGATGCGCTGTCGGTCATCGTGCACCGCTCGCAGAGCCAGCATCGCGGCCGCGAAGTGGCGTCGAAGATGCGCGAGCTGATTCCGCGTCAGATGTACGACGTGGCGATTCAGGCGACCATCGGCTCGAACATCATCGCGCGCGAGAACATCAAGGCGCTGCGCAAGAACGTGCTCGCGAAGTGCTACGGCGGCGACATCTCGCGCAAGAAGAAGCTGCTCGAAAAGCAGAAGGCCGGCAAGAAGCGCATGAAGCAGGTCGGTTCGGTCGAAATCCCGCAAGAGGCTTTCCTGGCGATTCTGCGCGTCGATGAATGACGCCGGCGCCGCGAGGCAAACAACGATAACAACCGGAAGCGATTGATGAATTTCGCATTGATTCTTTTGATTCTCGTCGTATTGACGGGTATTGCATGGGTGCTGGACAAACTGGTGTTTCTGCCGCAACGGCGCCGCGCCGCCGAGGCCGCGGTGGCCGAGTTCGATCGCCAGCAGGAGCGCGTCGGCGAGCGTTTCGCCGATGAAAACGCCGCGCAGACGCGCGCCCGCCTGCGCGACGACAAGCTGCGCCAGCCGTGGTGGCTCGAATACACGGCGAGCTTCTTTCCGGTGATTCTCGCGGTGTTCGTGGTGCGCTCGTTCATCATCGAGCCGTTCAAGATTCCGTCCGGCTCGATGGTTCCGACCTTGCTCGTCGGCGACTTCATCCTGGTGAACAAGTACGAATACGGCCTGCGCATGCCGATCACCAACACGAAGATGACGAACGGCGGCCCGCTCAAGCGCGGCGATGTCGTGGTGTTCCGCTACCCGAAGGACGAATCGGTCGACTACATCAAGCGTGTGATCGGTCTGCCGGGCGACACGGTCGCGTATGAAGACAAGAAGCTCACGATCAACGGCAAGCCGGTGCCCGAAACCCCGCTGCCGGATTATTTCGACGACGAGCGCATCGGTTACGCGAAACAGTTCGAGGAAGACCTCGACGGCCGCAAGAACGCGATCCTGAACAATCCGCAGGTGCCGCCGTTCGTCGTCGGCGCTGACGACTTCCCGTTCCGCGACAACTGCAACTACAACGCGCAGGGCGTCACGTGCAAGGTGCCACCGGGCAACTACTTCATGATGGGCGATAACCGCGACAACAGCGCGGACAGCCGCTACTGGGGCTTCGTGCCGGACAAGAACATCGTCGGGCGCGCGTTCTTCATCTGGATGAACTTCAGCAACCTGAAGCGCATCGGCTCGTTCCAGTGATATCCGCAACGCCGGCTCGTCCCGATAAGACAGCCGGCGTTCGTCTCGATAAAAACAAGCTTCGAAACGGCGTGAAGAAGCGCGGCTAACACCGTCTCGCCACGCGTTTTCCGGCGTGGATCGGCGGAATCGTCCGCCCGCGCGCCCGCGTTATACTCTCTCCATGCCATCTTCTCCGTTGGAAAGCCGGCTGCGGTACGAATTTCGCAATGCGGAATTGCTGCGCCAGGCGATGACCCACCGCAGTCACAGCGCCACGCACAATGAACGGCTCGAATTTCTCGGCGACTCCGTTCTAAATTGCGTGGTGGCGGCGCTTTTGTTCCAACGATTCAGCAAACTCGACGAAGGCGACCTGTCGCGCGTGCGTGCGAATCTGGTCAAACAGCAGTCGCTTTACGAAATCGCGCAGGCGCTCAACGTGTCC
This sequence comes from Caballeronia jiangsuensis, assembly GCA_000648925.1. Lineage (GTDB taxonomy): Bacteria > Pseudomonadota > Gammaproteobacteria > Burkholderiales > Burkholderiaceae > Caballeronia > Caballeronia jiangsuensis. Next base: position 48,025 of record JFHF01000014.1, on the reverse strand, counting down.
GAAGGCTTGCGGCTCGGCGAAGGCGAACTGCGCAGCGGCGGCTTCCGCCGTCCGTCGATTCTCGCCGATACCCTCGAAGCCATTTTCGGCGCGATCTTCCTCGACGGCGGTTTCGACGCCGCATACACGGTCATCAAGCGGCTCTACACGCCTGTGCTCGATCACATCGATCCGCGCACCATCGGCAAGGATGCGAAGACGCTGCTGCAGGAATATCTCCAGGGACACAAGATCGCGCTGCCGACTTACACGGTCATCGCGACTCACGGCGCCGCGCACAATCAGCAGTTCGAAGTCGAATGCACGGTGCCGAAGCTCGACGTGAAGGTGTCGGGTTCCGGCGCGAGCCGCCGCGCCGCCGAACAGGCCGCCGCCAAGAAGGCGCTCGACGAAGTGGCGGCCGCCGCGTCGACGCTCGGCGTGAAGCCGAAGCGCAAGGGCGCGCGCGCCGCGAAACAGGTCGAACCGGAAGTGGTGCCCGGTGTCACCGGCATCCAGACGGCCCTCGATCTGCGTTCTCCCGACCGGCGCGAGCGCCATCATGGTCCGCACGGCGCGCAGCAGGCTGCGCAGGACCGGCCGGCCACCGCGCCGCTCGCCGTGATCCGCGCGACGCATGTCGAGCCGTCCGCGAGCGCCTATGCGGCCGCCGACAAAACCGACCGCGCCGTGATCCACAAGCCGGAAAAAGCGGCGAAGAGCGATTCGACGGAGCCGTCCGAGCGCAGCGCGAACGCAGACAAGCCCGCACCTTCCAACGATCGCGAAGACGATTCCGCAGCCGACACCGAAACGAGTAACGCCGCGGGCCCCGATGCGACCAGCCACGTCGTGCGCGCCGCCGACGCCGGCCACTGACGCGTGCCGCCGCGCCTATCGCGCACACGCGCCCCAACGATTTATTGCCGCACACATCTATGAACGCTCCTACTTCTTCTGGTTTCCGCTGCGGCATGGTCGCGATCGTCGGCCGTCCCAACGTCGGCAAGTCGACGCTGATGAACGCGCTCGTCGGTCAGAAGGTGAGCATCACCTCGCGCAAGGCGCAGACCACTCGCCATCGCATCACCGGCATCAACACGTTCGAAGACGCGCAGTACATCTTCGTCGATACGCCCGGTTTCCAGACGCGCCACAGCGGCGCGCTCAACCGCTCGCTGAACCGCGCGGTGACATCGACGCTGACGTCCGTCGATGCGATTCTCTTCGTGATCGAAGCGGGCCGTTTCGGTCCCGACGACCAGAAAGTGCTCGATCTGATTCCGACCGGCACGCCCACGCTGCTGATCGCGAACAAGCTCGATCGCGTCGGCGACAAGGATTCGCTCTTTCCCTTCATGCAGCAGATGTCGGCGTTGCGTGACTTCCGCGAGATCGTGCCGCTGTCGGCCAAGCATCCGGAGGACATCAAGCGGCTCATGTCGGTCATCAAGCCCTATCTGCCGGAAGGCGAGCCGATTTACGGCGAAGACGATCTGACCGATCGGAGCGAGCGTTTCCTCGCGGCCGAAATCCTGCGCGAGAAGGTTTTTCGCTGGACCGGCGACGAGTTGCCGTACACGAGCACGGTGCTCATCGACAAGTTCGAAACCGAAGGGCGTCTGCGCCGCGTCTTCGCGACGATCCTCGTCGACCGCGACACCCACAAAGCGATGATCATCGGCCAGAAGGGCGCGAAGCTGAAGCAGATCAGCACGGAAGCGCGACTCGACATGGAGAAGCTCTTCGATGGCCCGGTGTATCTCGAAACCTTCGTCAAGGTGAAGAGCGGCTGGGCGGATAACGAAGCGGGCCTGCGCGCATACGGCTACGAGTGATGCATGGACGACGGCTCGAACGACGCCCGGATGATTCCACCCGCCGATGATCGTCCCGCCGACGATTTCGACGCGGACGAGCGCCCGGCCGCGCGCGCCGTGCCGAAGCCCAGGCGGACGTCGTCGTCGTCGTCCGTTGCCGGGAGCGGCGAGAAGCGGCCGCGCGCCGCGCCGCGCTCCGACTTTCGTATCGCCGAGCAGCCGGGCTTCGTGCTGCACAGCTATCCGTATCGCGAGACGAGCCTCATCATCGATGTGTTTTCGCGCGATTTCGGCCGCGTCGCGCTCGTCGCGAAGGGCGCGAAGCGTCCGCATTCCGCGTTGCGCGGCGTGTTGCAGACGTTTCAGCCGCTGGGTCTCTCCTGGTCCGGCAAGGGCGAAGTCCGCACGCTGACCACCGCCGAATGGGTCGGCGGCATGCTGCCGCTGACCGGCGACGCGTTGCTATGCGGCTTCTACGTGAACGAGCTGCTCGTCAAGTTCTGCGCGCGCGAAGACGCGCATCCGGCGCTCTTCAATCATTACGTGCTCACGCTCTCTCGCCTCGCGCACGACGAGCCCGCCGTGCAGGTGTTGCGTTCGTTCGAGCGCGTGCTTCTGCGCGAAACCGGCTATGCGATGAATCTCACGCGCACCGTCATGCGCCAGCCGGTCGTGGCCGAAGGCCGCTATGTGTTCGATCCCGATCGCGGCGTGCGCGAAGCGTCCGACGATCTTCCCGCGGCATGGCCGGTGATTTCGGGGCAGACGCTCATCGACATGGAACGCGACGACTACACCAGCCCGCAGACGGCCGCGCAGAGCAAGACGCTGATGCGCTTCCTGCTGAACCATTACCTGGGCGGCACGCCGCTCGCCACCCGTCAGATATTGATCGACCTGCAAAAACTATGAGCTTCTTTCTCTCATCGCCAGCGAGCGTGATCGATCTGGGCGTGAACATCGATCACGTCGCCACCTTGCGCAACGCACGCGGCACGACGTATCCCGATCCGATCCGCGCGGCGCTCGCCGCCGAGGAAGCGGGCGCCGACGCCATCACGCTGCACTTGCGCGAAGATCGCCGCCATATCGTGGATGCCGATGTGCGCACGCTGCGGCCGCTTCTGAAAACGCGCATGAATCTCGAGTGCGCGGTGACGCGCGAGATGCTCGACATCGCGTGCGAGATCAGGCCGCACGATGTCTGCCTCGTGCCGGAAAAGCGCCAGGAGGTGACGACCGAAGGCGGCCTCGATGTCGCGGGCCGCTTCGAGGAAGTGAAGGCCGCGTGCCGGCAGCTCGCCGATGCGGGCGCGCGCGTGTCGCTTTTCATCGATCCGGACGAGACGCAGATTCGCGCCGCGCACGAAGCGGGCGCGCCGGTGATCGAGCTGCACACGGGCCGATACGCCGAAGCCCACGACGAAGCCGAACAGCAGCGCGAGTTCGAGCGCGTCGCGGCGAGCGTCGATTTCGGCAACTCGCTCGGGCTCAAGGTGAACGCGGGCCACGGACTGCATTACACGAACGTGCAGGCGATCGCCGCGCTGCCGGGCATCGTCGAGCTGAACATCGGGCACGCGATCGTCGCGCACTCGATTTTCGCGGGCTGGGACAACGCCGTGCGCGAGATGAAGGCGATCATGGTCGCGTCGCGCCTCGCGTCGATCCACGCTCGCTGAGCACGTCATGGCCATCTACGGAATCGGCACGGACGTCGTGCAGGTGAGCCGCGTCGCGGCGGTGATGAGGCGCACGAAAGGACGCTTCGCCGAAAAGGTGCTCGGCCCCGACGAGTTGCGCATCTATCACGCGCGCAACGCGCGCTCGGAAGTACGCGGGCTCGCGTTTCTCTCGACGCGCTTTTCGGCCAAGGAAGCGTTCTCGAAGGCAATCGGCCTCGGCATGCGCTGGCCGATGACCTGGCGCGCGCTGCAGACGCTCAACGAGCCGAGCGGCAAGCCGATGATCGCCGCATCCGGCGAGCTGGCCGAATGGCTCGCGCAACGCGGCATCACGGCGAAGGTCACGGTCAGCGACGAGCGTGACTACGCGGTGTCGTTCGTCATCGCGGAAGTGCCCGATCAGGCCTGAGTTCAATCCAACTAACGCACAAGAAACCAATTGAATCCGATGAAACGCATTCCCGGGCCCGTCATGTTCGACGTCGCCGGCACGACGCTGAACGACGCGGATATCGAGCGCCTCACCCATTCGATGACCGGCGGCATCATTCTGTTCGCGCGGCATTTTGAGAACCGCGCGCAGCTCGTCGCGCTGACGGATGCGATCCGTGCGGTGCGCGACGATATCCTGATCGCCGTCGATCACGAAGGCGGACGCGTGCAGCGCTTTCGCACCGACGGCTTCACGGTGCTGCCCGCGCCGGGCAAGCTCGGCGAGTTGTGGGACCGCGACGTGCTCGCCGCGACGAAAGCCGCGACCGCGTTCGGCTACGTGCTCGCAGCGGAATTGCGCGCGTGCGGCATCGACATGAGCTTCACGCCGGTGCTCGATCTGAATTACGGGCAGTCGAAGGTCATCGGCGATCGCGCGCTGCACAGCGATCCGCGCGTCGTTACGATGCTCGCGAAGAGCCTGAATCACGGCCTCGCGCTCGCCGGCATGGCGAACTGCGGCAAACACTTTCCGGGTCACGGTTTCGCCGAAGCCGATTCGCACGTCGCGCTGCCGACCGACGATCGCCCGCTCGAAGAAATCCTCGCCACCGACGTGCGTCCGTACGACTGGCTCGGCATGTCGCTGTCATCGGTGATTCCCGCGCACGTCATCTACACGCAGGTCGACGATAAACCCGCCGGCTTCTCGCGCATCTGGCTGCAGGACATCCTGCGCGGCAAGCTCGGCTTCAACGGCGCGATCTTCAGCGACGATCTGTCGATGGAAGCGGCCCGCGCAGGCGGCACGCTCACCGAAGCGGCCACTGCCGCGCTGACGGCGGGCTGCGACATGGTGCTGATCTGCAATCAGCCGGACGAGGCGGGCAAGGTGCTGGAGCAGTTGCGCTACACGCCGCCGAAGGCATCGGAGCAGCGCCTGAAGCAGATGCGTCCGCGCGGCAAGGCGCTGCGCTGGAGCAAGCTGCAGGCGCACGCCGACTATCAGGCGGCGCGCGCACTCGTCAAAGAGATGCTCGGCTAAAACGAAAACGCCACGACTCGAATCGTGGCGTTTTGCTTTTGGCGCCGCGATAAATCACGACGATTCCAGCTTCATCCTCTGCAGCTTGTTGTAGAGCGTCTTCGGGCTGATGCCGAGCAGCGTCGCCGCGCGATGGCGCGTGCCGCCGACCGCTTCGAGCGTCGCGCGGATCAGCATGTCTTCGACATCCGCGAGCGCGGTGCCGACCGTCACCTGCACGCTGCTGCCGTTCAGGCCGCGCCCGCCGAGGCCGCCCGGCTCATCGACGCGCAGCGTCTCGATGGTTTCGCCCGACGCGTGATACGCGCGCCGCACGCGCTCGCGCATCTCGCGCACGTTGCCCGGCCATTCGCTGGTGATGCACTCGCGAATGAACGCCGGACTGATGCGCTTTGGCGAGCCGCTCGTGATCCCGGCGATGTGATTCTCGCGGTTCAGTTCATCGACGAGCGTTTCCGCGATCAGCGCGATGTCGTCGTCGCGATCGCGCAGCGGCGGCAGCATGATCGACGACGCCGACAGGCGCTGAAACAGATCCTCGCGCATTGCGCCGCTCGCGACCGCCTCGCGCATCGGCAGGCGCGACGCGGCGATCAGCCGGAAGTCCGTCATGATGCGGTTGCTGCCGCCGACGCGCATGAAGGTCTGCGAATCGAGCGCGCGCAAGAGCGCTTCCTGCTGCGCGGGAGGCAGCGAATCGATCTGATCGAGGAACAGCGTGCCGCCGCCCGCCTGTTCGAGCAGGCCCGGCTCGCGGTTCTCCGCGCCGGCGAACGCGTTGCGCTCGTGACCAAAGAGGATGCTTTCCATCGAGCGCTGCGAGCCGTCGCTATTGCGGCTCGCAGAGCAATCGAAGGTGACGAACGGGCCTTTGCGTCGACGGCTCAACTGATGAATCGTGCGCGCCGCGATCTTCTTGCCCGTGCCCGGCTCGCCGCAGATCAGCACGGCGGCTTCCGTCGGCGCGGTGTGCTCGATCAGGTCGTAGACGTGCTGCATCGCGGCGCTGCGGCCGATCATGTCGCCGAAATGGCCCAGCTCGCGCAGCGTCGAACGCAGCGCCTGGACTTCCTCGGTGAGCTCGTACGGTCGCGGTATGCGCGCGAGGAGGCTGCGCAGACGCGGAATGTTGACCGGCTTCAGCAAATAGTCCCAGATGCCGTGCCGCAGACCTTCGATCGCGCTTTCGACCGTCGCATTGCCGGTCATCACGATGACGGGCAACGCGCCATCGGGCGGTTGCGAGGGCAGGCTCGGCAGCAGGTCGAGGCCGGAACCGTCCGGAAGATTCAGGTCGATCAGCACGACATCCGGAATGAAGCGAGTCAGCGCGGAGCGCGCCTCGGCGAGCGTCGTCGCTGTATCGACGGAAAAGCCGTCTGCCGTGAGGATCGCGGACAGGCCGGAGAGGCTATTGGGATCGTCTTCGACAATCAGTGCGTGTGGCATGGCGGACCAACGTATCAAAGTGGACTGTAGTGCGCCGTCTCCGCGTGGGATCGGGCGGTTCGTGGGCGGGAAACGGCGCCTCGTTCCGGCGTCTGGCGCGTCACTCGCTGCGGTTTTCGTCCTGCGTTACTCGTTCGTCATCTCTGGTGCTGCGCGCGTCATTGCGGCCTGAGATGCAATTCGTTGCTGACGGATTGCACGCCCGGCACGCCACGCGCCACGGCGAGCGCTTTTTGAATCTGTACCTCCGAATCCACATACCCCGACAACTGCACGACGCCGCGATAAGTCGCGACGCTCATCGGCAAAACCTTCAGCGCCGGATCCGCGACGAGCGCGGCTTTCACACGCGCGGCAAGCGCTGCGTCGTCGGTGGCGATATCGCTGCCTCCGTTCGTGCTCGCCGATGTCGCCGGGGTGGACTTGCAGCCGGCAGTGAAAGCGAAGGCGGGCAGGGCGAGCGCCACGACGATCAGAAACCGGCTCTGGATGAAAGGCGTGCTGTGCATGTCGGTTCTGAATTCTGGATTTGCACGTTCGAGCAGAAATCGTGCCAAGCAGTTAATTTTGCCGATGAAAGCGAATCGCGCGGGCCGGGCGCGGATGCTTGCGTGGATTGTCGACAAAACTTATCGGGGCGCGACCGGTAAAGTTTGCCTGAATTTGTCAAAAAATTCATGCAAAAGAAAAAGCGCCCGCGAAGGGGCGCTTTTTTGGAATGGCAGCGAGCCTTTTGCGGCGGCCGCTCCGCTTACGATGCGGCGGCGCGAGGCTTACGCGCGGCTGCGATATTCGTTCGTGCGGGTGTCGATTTCGATCTTGTCGCCAATGTTGCAGAAGAGCGGCACTTGCAGTTCGAAGCCGGTGTTCAGCTTGGCGGTCTTCAGCACCTTGCCCGACGACGTGTCGCCCTTGACGGCCGGTTCCGTGTAGACGATCTCGCGAACCAGCGTGGTCGGCAGTTCGACCGAGATGGCCTTCTCGTTATAGAACACGACTTCGCAAGCCATGCCGTCTTCGAGGTAGTTGAGCGCGTCGCCCATCATTTCGGCTTCGACTTCGAACTGGTTGTAGTCGGCGTCCATGAAGACGTACATCGGGTCCGCGAAGTACGAGTACGTCACTTCCTTGCGGTCGAGCACGACGACGTCGAACTTGTCGTCCGCCTTGTAGACGGTTTCCATGCCGGCGGCCGTCAGCAGATTCTTGAACTTCATCTTGACGACCGCGGAGTTGCGGCCCGATTTGTTGTACTCGGCGCGCTGCACGACCATGGCATCGTTGCCGATCATGACGACGTTGCCGACGCGGAGTTCTTGTGCGGTCTTCATAAAACTAGGTCCTGTACAAAAGGATTTGGCTTGAATGCCTGGAATGAATCGATCGGACGGCGGCGCTGCCGGTTTTTATTGCCGCCACCGTGCGAGAGTTCTGGCTAACGAGGGAGGGACTCGCCTTCGGGCGAACCCGCGCGGCGTAATGTTGAAACTGCAACCTGCTTCCTCGGATAACCGCTTATTTTAACTGACTTTTTGCTTGTTTGGCCAGTCGCATGGCGCGGCGGGAAACGCCGTGAGGCAACGCTCATCGGCCCAGACGCGAAGCCGCGTGCGCGACGAGATTGCCCGCCAGATCGCCGACGCCCGCCAGTTCCTTCGCCCAGCGCGCCGCGCACGTCTCCAGCTTCTCCCGATGACGCCAGAAATCGGCCCAGTCGGGCGCGCCCGCGCCGTTCCACGCGTGCCAGAAGCGCGCGACGGCCTCGCCGGCGGACGGATCGAGCGTGCCCGTGTAATGCGCGAGCGCGGCGTCGAGTTTCGGCAAGTGGGCGTCGTCGGCTTGCGGATAGATTTGCCAGACGAACGGCTTGTGCGCCCATTGCGCGCGCACGAAGGAATCCTCGCCGCGCACGAAGTTGATGTCGGCGGCCCAGAGCAGCTCGTCGAAGCGCGGCTGCTCGACGAAGCCGAGCGCGTGCGCCCGCAACGCGCCCGCGCTGGCCGACGTGCCCGCCGCGAACGCCGGCAAGCCGAAAAAGCGCGCGAGTGCGCCGGAAATGCGGCCTTCGGGCACGAGCAGGACGACGGGCGCGTCGCCGTCGCGCCACTGCGCGAGCAGCGCATCGACCGCCGGATTTTCATAGGCGAAGAGCGACACGACCGTTTCGCCGTCGCCCGGCCGCGCGATGCCGACGCGCTCGCGCCACCATGCGTGCGCATCGAAGTGCTCGCGTCGCGTATCGAGATCGCGCTCCTTCAGCACGCCGCCCGTGCCCTTGCCGAGACCCGGAAAGAAGAAGCTCTTGTCGAGCGGATAACGCGGGTGCGGCGACGGCCGCATGTGGAAGTCGGCGACCCAGTCCTCGCCGCTCAGATATTCGAGATTGATCCAGACGGGCTTCGGCTCGCGGCGCGCCATCGAGGCGATGTACGCGTGCGGCAACTCGCACCCGAACGCCTCGATCACGACATCCGGGATGGCGAGCGTATCGCCGGCGTGCGACGGCTCGTGCCAGCGCTCGATCGTGACGCCCATCGCATCCTGACGCGAAAGCGTCGCGTCGACTTCGGGGCAGAGCGCATGGAAGACCTTCAGGTCGTCGACGAAAAGACGCACGCGCCAGCCATGCTCCGCGCGCAATTGCCGCGCGAGACGCCAGCACACGCCGATGTCGCCGAAGTTGTCGACGACTGCGCAGAAGATGTCGCAGGCGAGTTCCGGGTCGGCGGGATGTGGAGTCATGAGGATGAAGGCGCGCGGTTTAATGTTCTAAACTGGCGATTCTAAGATAACGCGCCTGGCACGGCTCACCGTCGTGCCGATGCTTTTCCGTCCCCCTTGCTGCATGACCGACACAGACGCCCCCCAACCGGATTTCGACCCGAAGAAGACGCTCGCGCAATTGCCGCATCTGCCCGGCGTGTACCGCTATTACGACGGCGACGGCAATGTGCTCTACGTCGGCAAAGCGCGCAACCTGAAAAAGCGCGTGTCGAGCTACTTCACGAAGACGCTGCATTCGCCGCGCATCGCGATGATGGTCACGCGCATCCGCAAGATCGAGACGACCGTCACGCGTTCGGAAGCCGAAGCGCTGCTGCTCGAAAACAACCTCATCAAGGCGCTCGCGCCGCGCTACAACATTCTCTTTCGCGACGACAAGTCGTATCCGTTTCTCAAGCTCACGGGCCACAAGTTTCCACGCATGGCCTACTATCGCGGCGCGGTCGACAAGAAGAACCAGTATTTCGGCCCGTTTCCGAGCGCGTGGGCGGTGCGCGAGAGCATCCAGATCCTGCAGCGCGTATTCCAGTTGCGCACGTGCGAGGACTCGGTCTTCAATAACCGCACACGGCCGTGCCTCCTGCATCAGATCGGGCGCTGCACGGCGCCTTGCACGGGACTCATCACGGAAGAGGACTACGCGCGCGACGTGTCGAACGCATCGCGCTTTTTGCTCGGGCGTCAGGGCGAAGTGATGAAGGAGCTGGAGCAGAAGATGCACGCGTTCGCCGCCGATCTGAAGTTCGAGCAGGCCGCGGCGGTGCGCAATCAGATGAGTTCGCTGTCGACCGTGCTGCATCAGCAGGCGATCGAAGTCGGCGGCGAGAGCGACGTCGATATCCTCGCGGTCGTCGCGCTCGGCGGCAAGGTCTGCGTGAATCTCGCGATGGTGCGCGGCGGCCGGCATCTCGGCGACAAGGCGTATTTCCCGGCGCACGTCGAAAGCGCGATAGCGCTCGACGATGAAGACGATCTCCCCGATGTCGCCGATCTCCCCGAAAGCGACGAAGCGATCGCGCAGGCCGGCGTCGAGCCGGTGCAGGTCGATCCGGAAGCCGAACCCGAACCGCGCGAAGGCGCGCTCGAATCCGAAGTGCTCGAAGCCTTCATGGCGCAGCATTACATCGGCAATCGCGTGCCGCCGGTGCTCGTCGTGAGTCATGCACCGTCGAGCCGCGAGCTCGTCGATTTGCTGACGGAGCAGGCGGGCCACAAGGTCACGCTGCTGCGTCAGCCGCAGGGCCAGAAACGCGCGTGGCTCTCGATGGCCGAAAACAACGCGAAGCTCGCGCTCGCGCGGCTTTTGTCGGAGCAAGGCTCGCAGCAGGCGCGCACGCGCTCGCTCGCGGACACGCTCTCGATGGAGATGGACGATCTCGCGCAACTGCGCATCGAGTGCTTCGACATCAGTCATACGATGGGCGAGGCGACGCAGGCGTCGTGCGTCGTGTATCACCATCACAAGATGCAGTCGGGCGAATACCGGCGCTACAACATCAACGGCATCACGCCCGGCGACGACTACGCGGCGATGCGCCAGGTGCTCACGCGCCGCTACGAGAAGATGGTCGCGCAGGCAGCCGCGAACGCGAACGACGAAGCGGCGACCCTGCAACCCGACGATGCCGCCGATCCCAACGTCACGCCCGATGCCGCCGAACCCGTGGCCGCGGGCGGCACGCTGCCCAACATCGTGCTGATCGATGGCGGCAAGGGGCAGGTCGAGATCGCGCGGCAGGTTTTCTCCGAGCTCGGGCTGGATCACGGCATGCTGGTCGGTGTTGCGAAGGGAGAAGGGCGCAAGGTGGGGCTCGAAACGCTGGTGTTCGCCGACGGCCGCAGCGCGCTCGAGCTCGGCAAGGAAAGCGCGGCGCTGATGCTCGTCGCGCAGATCCGCGACGAGGCGCACCGCTTCGCGATCACCGGCATGCGCGCGAAGCGGGCGAAAGCGCGACAGACTTCGCGGCTGGAAGAGCTGGAAGGCGTCGGTGCGAAACGGCGTCAGCGGCTGCTGTCGCGCTTCGGCGGTTTGCGCGGCGTGCAGGCGGCGAGCGTCGAGGACCTGGCGAGCGTCGAAGGCATTTCGCTCGCGCTCGCGCAGCAGATTTATCGTCAGTTGCATTGAGCCGCGAGAGCCGGCTGCGAGGCGCGCTGCGCGGGCGGCGCGCCTTGTGAGCGCGGAGTCGACGCGGCACAATGGCGGCTTCCTTACACGTCCATCAAGCGCTTTCGCCCATGCCGTTCAATCTACCGATCTTCCTGACGTGGCTGCGAATCGTGCTGATTCCGCTCGTGGTGGGCGTGTTCTATTTGCCGGACATGATGATGAGCCCGGAGCATCGCAACCTGCTCGGCATGCTTATCTTCGTGCTCGCCGCACTCACGGACTGGTTCGACGGCTTTCTTGCGCGCAAGCTCAATCAGACGTCTTCGTTCGGGGCGTTCCTCGATCCGGTCGCCGACAAGCTGATGGTCACCGCCGCGCTGCTCGTGCTCGTGCAGTTGTCGCGGCTGAATGCGGTGATCGCGCTCATCATCGTCGGACGCGAGATCACGATTTCCGCGCTGCGCGAATGGATGGCGCAGATCGGCGCATCGAAGAGCGTCGCGGTGAATCAGCTCGGCAAGTTCAAGACCGTATGCCAGATGGTCGCGATTCCGATGCTGCTGTTCTACGGGCCGCTGAAGATCGCCGGCACGCCGTGGATGATCGACACGCGCGTGTGGGGCTTGTGGCTCATCTACGTCGCGGCGTTCCTCACAGTGTGGTCGATGCTCTACTACATGAAGCTCGCGTGGCCCCAGATTCGCGAGCGCGGCGGCATGCTGTGAGACGAGCGAACGGCACATTGCAAAAATTGCGCCGGGGCGAAAAATTCCTCTCACAAAACAGTTGACAGCCCTCTTTGGCTTCTACATAATCTCGTTTCTCTGATGCACGGCGCGACGCAATAAGCGAAGCGACAGCAAAAGAGCAGCAGTAAATGCGGGAGTAGCTCAGTTGGTAGAGCGCAACCTTGCCAAGGTTGAGGTCGCGAGTTCGAGACTCGTCTCCCGCTCCAGATTTTGAAGGTTCGATGTCATCGGCGCTGAATTGGCGAAGCGCAACGGGGCATCGGAAACCGGCAGTTTTAGCATTGCAGGATATTGCGGGAGTAGCTCAGTTGGTAGAGCGCAACCTTGCCAAGGTTGAGGTCGCGAGTTCGAGACTCGTCTCCCGCTCCAGTCAAAGGGGAAGCCAAGCTTCCCTTTTTGTTTGGTGATTCAACCGGCTTCATGCCGGTAAGCACCAAAACCGCTTGTGGCGCGGTAGCAAAGCGGTTATGCAGCGGCCTGCAAAGCCGTTTAGACCGGTTCGACTCCGGTCCGCGCCTCCACTTGAAAAGCCCTGATCCGTCAGGGCTTTTTTCTTTTCGGAACGCCGGCATCCAGCCGATTCTGCGTCCCCGTCGCGGCACGGCATAATTGCCATACTTCTGCCACACAAATCCAAATGACCGACCAACTCTCCGAACTCGAATGGCGCTGGAAGCGCTTCGACGACCTGACGACCACCGAGGTGTACGACATGCTCGCCGCGCGCAGCGCCGTGTTCGTCGTCGAGCAGAATTGCGTGTATGGCGATATCGACGGACTCGATGTCGATGCATGGCACCTCTTCGCCTACGGCAAGGGCGACAAGCGTCCCGCGCTCGCGGGCTACCTGCGCGTGCTGTTGCCGGGCTATCCGGACGAGAGCGAGAAGGAAGTGCGCATCGGTCGCGTGCTGACGACGGCCAGCTTTCGTGGCCTGAAGCTCGGCAACGCGATGCTCGAGCGCGCGCTGGAACACATCCTGAAGCAATGGCCGGATCAGCCGGTCAGCCTGCATGCGCAAGCGCATCTGCAGCGCTTCTACGGCGCGTTCGGCTTCGTGCCGTCGTCGGGTCTGCATGACGAAGACGGCATTCCGCACGTATGGATGCGCCGCCCCGGCTTCGGTTCATGAAGTCGTGGCCTTCGGGCCGTTGACCGGCGCGCCCGCGCCGCGTCCGACACGCTCCTTTCTCAGCCGCGATCGCGCTGACAGCCGCAGCCAGTGGCGCAGCGCGATCAGCGCGCCGACGACGCTCATCATCGATCCCGGAATCCACAGCAAGAGGCCGCCGATCTGCTGATCGCGCATCGGCGTGATCCACGTGAACGCGCGGCCGCAGATCGAATAGATCGGATACAACTCGTGCGGCGTGAAGAAGATATAAGCGCCGAGGATGATCTGCGGCGGAATCGCGGCGATCACGACGAGAACGCGTCTGCCGGGCGCGAGCCGCGCGGGCGGCGCCGGGCGCGGGTCCAGAATCAGCCACCAGAACAGCAGTCCGTCGATCACCATGCTCCAGTTCATCACCCGATAAAGCCGGTAATCGAGCATCGCCTTGAAGTGGATCGGCGAAAGCAGCCAGAAGTAGATCAGCCCGACGAACAGCGCGACCGCGATCACGGGATTGAACACGATATCGAAGAACACGCGTGCCACGCGGCTCTGCGCGGCCGGGCGCAGCCAGCGTTGCCGCCAGGCGAACGGAACGCCCGCGCGCAACGCCGCGCCGGGGTACGACAACGCGATCAGGAACGGCCCGAGATGATGCAGCACGAGATGCTGCAGCCGATGCATGAAGAATTCGTGCTCGAAGAAGTAATCGAGGCGCGTGTGGAGCGCGACATAAAGGGCGATCAGGCCGAACCAGAACGCGATGCGACGCGATATCGACACCCGCGCATGCCGCGCGCCGCGCGCGAACAGAATGCCCGCGACGAGCATGGCGATTACGACCGTCGGCGACGGCTCCCACGGATCGAGCCAGTACAGAAGCGCGCTCATCGTCAGGCGTCCTTCGCGTGGATCACGCGCTTCAAATCGTTCGCGATGGCGTCGATGGAATCGTGGTCCGTCGCGAGCAGGCGCGCGTGACCGGCGGCATCGAAGATATAGACGGCCGAGCTATGCGTGACTTCGTACTCGCCGTTCGGGTCGCGCTTTTCCATCTGATACGCGATGCGATAACGCTGCGCGACCGATTCGATTGCGCGCTCGGTGCCGGTCAGGCCGACGGCGTGTTTGTCGTCGAAAGCGCGCACGTAGGAGCGCAGGAGCGCGGGCGTGTCGCGCGCCGGATCGACCGAGACGAACACGATGCGCGTGCTGTCCGCGTCCGCGCCCACGCGCTGGAGCACCTGCATGAGGCGCGCCATCGTTTCGGGGCAGACGTCGGGACAATGCGTGTAACCGAAGTAGACGAGCGTCGTTTTGCCCGCGAACGATTGTCCAGTGACGGGCGCGCCGCCATCGTCGATGAGCGAGAAGTCCAGGTCCGGCAGATGGCCCGATACATCGGTCAATTGCCACGGGCCGGCGGGCTTCGAGCACGCGGTGAGCGCGCACAGCGAGAGAAGGGCGATGAAGCGCCGCAGTCGCACGGACCGCGCGGCGAGAAGGAGGAACGAAGCGTGCATCGGAGATTGCGTTGCAGGATGATTCGATATGAACTCCGTCGCAAAATACACGCCTTTTGCTGCGCTGCCAGCGCATCATGTCGCCATTAGACTATTTTTGAGACGATTTGCCGCATGACTCAGGCGTGCTGAAAGGGCTCGCAGCGAAGGTTGTAAGCTAAGAGCTTTCTTACCCGAAAGCGTTCGCGCGGTAAGATGCGCACGCATTGCGACGTCCCAAACGGGCGCGCGCCACATCACAGGCAAACCACAGGCCAAAGATCGATGCCAAATCTTCCCGATTCCCTGTCTCTTGCCGAGACCGCCTTCTTCTTCGATTTCGACGGCACGCTCGTCGAACTCGCGTCCACGCCCGACGGTATCTTCGTGCCGCGCTCGGTGCCCGACATCCTCGCCGCGCTCCGGCGCGCGACCAACGGCGCGGTGGCGGTCGTGTCGGGGCGCGGCATCGACAATATCGATTCGTTCCTGCAGATGCCCGATCTGCCCGTCGCGGGCATGCACGGCGCGGAACGGCGCGATTCGAACGGCGACGTGCAGCGCATCGGTTTCAACGACGAGCGGCTGCTGCGCATGGAGCACGCGCTCGAGAAGGTCGTGAGCGCGAATCCGGGCATGCTGCTCGAAATCAAAGGCGCGGCGCTCGCGCTGCATTACCGCAACGCGCCCGACCGCGAGCCGGCCGCGCGCGTGGCCACCGAGAAGCTGGTCGCGGAATACGCCGACGCCTACGTGCTGCAACCCGGCAAGATGGTCTACGAGATCAAGCCGAAGGACGTCGACAAGGGCCGCGCGGTGCGCGCGTACATGAGCGAGCCGCCGTTCACGGGCCGCAAACCGGTGTTCATCGGCGACGATCTCACCGATGAGAAGGGCTTTGCGGTCGTCAACGAATTCGACGGGCTGTCGGTGAAGATCGGCCCGGGCGACACCGTGGCGCGCTCGCGTATCGAATCGGTCGAATTGCTGCTGGACTGGCTGCAGGTGATCGCGGGCACGGCCGGGAAGCACGCGTGAGCCGGCTGATCATCGTTTCGAACCGCGTCGCGCCGATTTCCGAAGGCGGCCCCGCGGCGGGCGGTCTCGCGGTCGGCGTGTACGACGCGCTGAAAGAAACCGGCGGCATGTGGTTCGGCTGGAGCGGAGACGTGCTCGCGTCTCATCCCGAAGGCATCAAGCTGGAAGAGCACGGGCCGGTGACCTTCGCGACCATCGGCCTCGTACGGCGCGACTACGACCAATACTATCGCGGCTTTTCCAACGCGACCTTGTGGCCCGCGTTTCACTATCGGCCGGATCTGATCGAGTTCGATCGCCACGAATACGACGGCTATTGCCGCGTGAATCGCTGGCTCGCGGAGCAACTCGCGCCGCTGCTCAGATCCGACG
Organism: Caballeronia jiangsuensis; assembly: GCA_000648925.1. GTDB lineage: Bacteria > Pseudomonadota > Gammaproteobacteria > Burkholderiales > Burkholderiaceae > Caballeronia > Caballeronia jiangsuensis. The sequence goes on along the minus strand of JFHF01000014.1, from coordinate 31,949 downwards.
ACGTGATCTGGGTGCACGACTATCATCTGATTCCGTTCGCGCAGGCGCTGCGCGCGCTGGGCGTGAAAAATCGCATCGGCTTCTTTCTGCATATTCCGTTTCCGGCGGCGCAGATCCTGTTGAGCGTGCCGCGCCATCGCGAACTGGTCGAAGCGCTGTGCGCGTTCGATCTGCTCGGTTTTCAGACCGAGCCCGATCTGCGCGCGTTCTGCGATTACATCGAAACCGAAGCGGGCGGCTCGCTACGGCGCGATGGCGCGAAACCGGTCGAGGTCCGTGCGTTCGGCCAGACGCTGCGCGCGGCCGCGTATCCGATCGGCGTCTATCCCGACGAGATCGCCGCGCTCGCGAAAGACGGCGAAAGCGGACGTGACGTCGAGATCGTCAAGGCGACGCTGCACCATCGCAAGCTCGTGATGAGCGTCGATCGCCTGGATTATTCGAAGGGTCTCGTCGAGCGATTTCGCGCGTTCGAGCGGCTGATCGAGCACGATTCGCGTCAGCGCAACAACGTGTCGTTTCTGCAGATCGCGCCGCCCACACGTTCCGATGTCGACGCCTATCGCGACATGCGCTTTCAGCTCGAAGCGGAATCGGGCCGCATCAACGGCCGATATGCCGAGCTCGACTGGACGCCGATCCGCTATATCCATCGTCAATATGAGCGGCCGGTGCTCGCCGCGCTGTTCCGCGAGGCGCACGTCGGCCTCGTCACGCCCTTGCGCGACGGCATGAATCTCGTCGCGAAGGAATACGTTTCAGCGCAGGATCCGGACGATCCCGGCGTGCTGGTGCTGTCGCAGTTTGCGGGCGCGGCGCGCGAACTGACGGCCGCGCTCATCGTCAATCCGCTCGACATCGACGGAATGGCCGATGCCCTCGCCATCGCGCTCAAGATGCCGCTCGACGAACGCAAGGCGCGCTACGGCGAGATGATGCAGCAGCTTCGCGAGAACAACGTCTCCGTGTGGCGCGACAACTTCCTGCGCGATCTGAAAGCCGGCGCGTAGACGCAAAAAAGCCGTGTTTCCTCAGGAAAACACGGCTTTTCTCGACGGACGTTGCGTTCAGGCGGGCTGCTTGTGCGGCGTCGCGACGATCGACGGCAGCTTGCCGTGCTGCTTCGCGAGCAACTCGCGATACAGCCCCGGACGATCGCGCAACTCCTGCGGCGAGCCGTCGTCGATGACCTTGCCCGCGCTCATCACGATGATGCGATCGAAGTTTTGCAGCGTCGACAGACGGTGCGCGATCGCGATCACCGTGCGGCCGACCATCAGACGATCGAGCGCCTGCTGAATCGCTTCTTCGGATGCGCTGTCGAGTGCGGAGGTCGCTTCGTCGAGCAGCAGAATGGGCGCGTTCTTCAGGATCGCGCGAGCGATCGCGATACGCTGGCGCTGGCCGCCCGACAATTTCACGCCCCGGTCGCCGACGATCGTGTCGAAACCTTCCGGCATCGCTTCGATGAAGTCCGTGCAGCGCGCCTCGCGCGCGGCGGCGAGCACTTCCTCGCGGCTCGCTTCCGGACGCCCGTAAGCGATGTTCTCGAACACGGTGCGATGGAACAGCGAAATATCCTGCGGCACGAGCGCGATCGCGTGGCGCAGGCTGTCCTGCGTGATCGCGCCGATATCCTGACCGTCGATCTTGATGCTGCCTTTCTGAGTCTCGTAAAAGCGCTGCAGCAGCGCGAGCACGGTCGACTTGCCCGCGCCCGATTTGCCAATCAGACCGACGCGCTGTCCCGGCTCGATATGCAGATGGAAATTGTCGAGAATCGGACGGCGGCGCGGATACGCGAACGTGACGTTGTCGAAATCGACGCGGCCGCCTTGCGGCACGAGTTCGGTCGCGTCCGAGCGATCCGGCATGCCGTGCGGTTCGAGCAACGTCTGGACGGCTTCGGCGAGACGCGCGACGTGCTGGGTGACATCGACGAGCGCGACCGCCAGATCGCGCGTGCCGTGCAGAATCGTGAAGCCGAGCGAGCTGACGAGCACGATATCGCCCGAAGTGGCGCGCCCTTGCGACCACAGCCACAGCGCCCAGCCGAGCAGGCCGGCGGAGAGGATCGCCGTGACGACCGCGTGGAACAGGCGCAGTTTTTCGAGGTATAGAAGACTCTGCTGACGCGCGACCATTTCGGCCTTCACCGTCGAGCCGAAGCGCTTTTGCTCGCGGAACGTCATGCCGAAGGCGCGCACGAGCGCCATGTTGCCGATCACGTCGACGAGCTCGCCATCGACCGACGCCGCCTTCGACGCAAAGCTGTGATGCCGTGCCGAGCCGCGCTTCGCCAGGCGGTAGAGGATCAGCGCGAGAATCACCGACGCCGACATCAGGCCGGCGGCCATCAGCGGATTGACGGAGACGATCATCACGATCGCGCCCAGCACCGCGATGCACGGCGGCAGGACGTTCCACGCCATCACGTTTTCGGAGGTGTAGATCGCGTTCGACGTGGCCGTGATCCGGCTCGCGAGCATGCCGGGCTGCTTCTCGGAGAAGTACGTCGGCGAGTGGCCGGACAGGTACGAGAACAGATCCTTGCGCAAGTCGCCGGTGACGATCACGAATACGTGAGCGCCGACCCAGCCGCCGACCCGCCAGAGCAGGTTGTCGGCGGCGATCAGTCCGACGAGGATCATGAACGCGCCCCAGAGCGGCCCGGGATGCCCGCGGCCTTGCCCGAGGACATCGATCAGATGCTTGATCGCGTACTGGGAGGCGAGGGCGCAGCCGACGGCGGCGAATACGCTGAAGAGCACGATGGCATGCGCGACGGGATGCCGGCGAATGTAGCGGAGCAGAAACGCGAGCGGCCGATGCGCGTAGCTCGAGAGCTTCGCGTTGTGCGCGTTACGCTGGGAGACGGTGAGTTGGTCCAATGGTCTTTTTTGGTCGTAGAGCGGTTGAGCGTATGTTGCGCCTTCGGGCAGTGCCATGCGCGGTGTCGACTGCGGCAACCGGCATGCGATGCGTCGCCCGATCCGGCGCGACTGACGTCAAGCGAGGCGACGCTGCGCCGTCTCCATCACGAATTGTAGCCAGTATCGCGGCGGGCAACGCGTTCTCGGGCATATGACGTTCGGGCTATGTGGCCATCCGAACGTCGCCCGTGGCGAAAATTGGGCTGCGGCCCGGCCTTCAGGCCTGCCGGGCGCACGGCTGACGGCATGGGCGCGCATTGTAAGCATATTGCGCAGCTTTTTGCGATGAAACGCTCGCCGGGCAGGCAGACATCTCGAAGAGCACGCGACGCGCCAGCCTTCAGGCTTGGCAGGCGCAATCGAACAGACACCATTGTTTGCCGCGGCGACGGGCGCAAGCCGCGACAAGCCCGTGCTCCAATGTAGAACAACCTTAATAAACAGGGGTTTGCAAAATGTATCCCCCGTGTAACAAGGTAAATAAGTTGAAATGACTGCCGTCGTGACTCTGTAAAAAGCTCCATAATCCGATCCGGGTTTGCCCTTAGGTTTCCGACAGGTTTTTGCAAGTTCCCGTCAACCGCCGAAGCAGACGCGCGTTAATTGCTGGCGCGCGGCGATTTTCGAGATATGGAACCGCACTTGCTTGGTCCGAACGCCAGCGCGACAAACCGGTGATCAGCGACCCCGCTTTTTCACTCGAGCATCAGCCATAGCGCCGCGGCCACCGCGCCGCGGGAAGCTTCGCCCGAGCCGAGCGATTCGCTCTCCAACGTCAACATGACTGTAGTACTTGCCTGATCTTTCATTAGGAGTTTCACGACATGCGAATCGCTCAAATCGCGCCCCTCCACGAGGCTGTTCCGCCGAAGCTGTATGGCGGCACGGAACGCGTGGTGTCTTATCTGACCGAGGCACTCGTGGATGCTGGACACGATGTCACGCTCTTCGCGAGCGGTGATTCGCAGACGTCCGCCAAGCTCGAAGCATTCTGGCCGCAGGCACTGCGCCTCGACCCGACCATCCGCGACACGATGGCGCCGCACATGCTTCTGCTGGAAGAAGTTCGCCGCCGCGCGGACGAGTTCGACGTGCTGCACTTCCACATCGACTACTACCCGTTCTCGCTGTTCGCGCGCCAGCCGGTGCCGTTCCTGACGACGATGCATGGCCGTCTCGACCTGCCCGAACTCCAGCCGATCTTCAACACGTTCAACGACGTGCCGGTCATCTCGATCTCGGACAACCAGCGTCAGCCGCTGCCGCAGGCGCACTGGCTTTCGACGGTGTACCACGGTCTTCCGGAAAACCTGCTGAAGCCGATCCCGAACGTGAAGCCCGGTTACCTCGCGTTCCTCGGCCGCATCTCGCCGGAAAAGCGCGTCGACCGCGCGATCCGCATCGCGCAGGCCGCAGGCATGAAGATCAAGATCGCGGCGAAGCTCGACAAGGCCGACCGCGCGTACTACGAAGAAGAGATCAAGCCGCTCTTCGCGCTGCCGCACGTCGAATACATCGGTGAAATCAGCGAAGCCGAAAAGACCGAGTTCCTCGGCAACGCGCACGCGCTGCTGTTCCCGATCGACTGGCCGGAGCCCTTCGGCCTCGTGATGATCGAAGCGATGGCCTGCGGCACGCCGGTGATCGCGTTCAACCGCGGCTCGGTGCCGGAAGTGATCGAAAACGGCGTGTCGGGCTTCGTCGTGGAAGACGAACTCTCGGCGATCGCTGCCGTCAAGCGACTCGACACGCTGTCGCGCGAGAAGGTTCGCGGCGCGTTCGAATCGCGATTCTCGTCGAAGGTGATGGCGCAGAATTACGTCAACGTGTACGAAGAATTGCTGCGCCAGAAGCGCCGCACCGTTCTGCGCGAAGTCAACGCAAGCTAAGTAAGTCTTGCCGCGTCGCGCGGCATCGGCTGTAAAACAACGCCCCGCGTGCCTCAAGGCACGCGGGGCGTTGTCGTAATAGCACACTTGGGTCTGCCTTTCGCGCGCCAGACCGCGCTACGGTTGTCAAACCTCTGACGACATCCGTAATCTCCCTATAATGACCGGGCTTCGCGATGCGCGGAGCGGCATGCAATGTTTGTGGACAGGAGTGTTTCTTTTGGCGAGACCCAAGCAAATCAGCGCGAGCCCGCTTCCGGGCGCCGGCACCGTGTTCGCATTGCGTGCGATCGGACTGGTGCTCGCGGCGCGTTGGGCGTTCTCGATGTCGCAGATGGGCTACTTGTCCTCGCTGCGCGCGATGACGTCGTCGCCGTGGGCGTGTGTGAACCTCGTCCTGATTTTTCTCCTGATCGTGCTGCCGGGCGCGAAGGCGCGCATGGAGCGCCCGCTGCATCCGCTGCCGCAGTGGTTGCGGCAAGCGCTGCGCTTCATCGCGCTCCTGGCATTCGGCTTTGCGATGTTTTCCGTCGGCGCGTTCATCTGGAGTTCCGGATGGCGGCGCTTTACGCAAGCGCTCGCCGAGACCAACGGCTGGCTCGTCGTCGGTCCGGCGCTCTATGCGGTCGTCATGTGGATCTGTCGGCCGCGTGCGCTGTGGCGCACCAACGCCGCCGCGCGGCGCTTCGCGATCGGCCGCTATGCGATCTCGCTCGATCCTGTCACGCGGACCGCGGTCGTCTGGGCAGAGAGCCGCAAGCTCGGCCAGTACGATGCGCGTGAGCTGTCGGTGAAATGGCCGGCGCCGTCGCCGGATGTATCTCCGTCGACGACGATCCTCACGCCGGCAACGGAACCCGCCGGCCCGTCGATTCGCGCAAGCGGCGAAGTGCGGCGGGGCGTGTTCGCGCGGCCGCCGAAGGTCGAATTGTTGTGGGACTCGCCCGCCGCGGCCGGACATAATCGCACCACTGTGTTCCGCGCGCCGCTCGCCAGCGAGGGCGACCGCAACGCGGCGCGCGCGCTCGATGTGACGCTGCGTCAGATCTGAGCCGTTCGCCTTCGCAAGCCGTGCACGTCGTTCCTGTCTCTTCAGGGAGGAAAGGATGCTGATACGTTGGTCGCTGGCCGCGCTTCATCTTCTTGCTTTCGGTTTCGCGCTCGGCTCGGTGCTCGCGCGCGCCCGCGCGTTGCGGCATCTCGATGCCACACAGTCCATTCAGGCGAACGAACTGCGGTTGCGCGACGTGTTCCGCTCGGATTCGGTGTGGGGCGTCACCGCGATCGTGCTGATCGTGACGGGCGTGACGCGCGCGTTCGGCGGATTCGAGAAAGGAGCCGCGTATTATCTGCACGAGCCGCTTTTCCATTTGAAGATGACGGTGCTCGTCGCGATTCTGCTGATCGAAGTCTCACCGATGCTCGCGCTGATTCGCTGGCGCATCGCGCTCGCGCAGGGCGGGGCGATCGATCTGACACGCGCGCGGCGTTTTGCGTGGATGAGCGATCTCGAAGCCGGGCTCGTGATGGTGATGGTAATCGCCGCGAGCGGGATGGCCCGGGGAGTATGGGCGTCGTAACCAGATTAAGCGACGGAAAATGAAAAAGGCCCAAGTCGTGAGACTTGGGCCTTTTGTTCTTCGGTGCTTGTCTTTACCAACACCAGAATCCTGGTGGGTAGTACTGGGATCGAACCAGTGACCCCTGCCGTGTGAAGGCAGTGCTCTACCGCTGAGCTAACCACCCGAAGAGAAACGAGATTATGTCAGGCGTTTCGCGTTTCGTAAAGACCCTCTTAAGCCAAATTCGAAAAAATTATGCGGGAACGGCATCGCCTTCGGCCGGCGCGGGTTCCGTGCGCCATACGCTCGTGCCTTTGAGCGCCTTGTCGAGATCGGTCAGCACGGCTTCATGCGCGGCAAGCTCTTCCACGCTCGCGACGATCACCGGCAAATCGAGATCGTCGAGCGCGATGCGCGACGTCGACACGGAGCCCGACGCGGGCTGATCGCCGAGCATGTCGATGACGAGGCTTTCCTGGCCGCGCGTCATCGCGAGATAGACCTCCGCGAGCAACTCCGAGTCGAGCAGCGCGCCGTGCAGCGTGCGATGCGCGTTGCTGATGCCGAAGCGGTCGCACAGCGCGTCGAGCGAATTGCGCTTGCCGGGGAACATCTGCTTGGCCTGCGCGAGCGAGTCGATCACACCGGCGCATGTTTCGGAGACCTTCGGCAATCCGAGCAGCGCGAACTCCGTGTCGAGAAAGCCGACGTCGAAGGGCGCGTTATGGATGATCAGCTCGGCGTCCGCGATGAAATCGCGCAACTGTGCGGCGATCTCGGCGAACTTCGGCTTGTCGCTCAGGAACTCGGTCGTGAGACCGTGCACGGCGAGCGCGCCGGGATCGCTGTCGCGCTCCGGGTTCACGTAGAGATGCAGATTGTTGCCGGTGAGCCGGCGGTTGATCAGCTCGACGCAGCCGATTTCGATGATCCGGTCGCCCGTCCTCGCGTTCAGGCCGGTGGTTTCGGTATCCAGTATCAGTTGGCGCATAGATGACGTGTAGTTTGATTAGCTGTCCGCGAGCGAGGTCACGCCACGATTGGCGAGCGCATCGGCGCGTTCGTTCTCGGGATGTCCGGCGTGGCCCTTGACCCAGCGCCACTCGATTTCATGCTGAGCGACGAGGCCGTCGAGCCGCTTCCAGAGATCGGCGTTCTTGACGGGCGTCTTCGCGGCGGTCATCCAGTTCTTTCTCTTCCAGCCGTGGATCCATTCGCTGATGCCTTTCTGCACATATTGCGAATCGGTGTGGATGACCGCGTGGCACGGGCGCTTCAGCGCCTCGAGCGCGGAGATCACGGCCATCAGTTCCATGCGGTTGTTGGTGGTCGCGGCTTCTCCGCCGAACAGTTCCTTTTCCTGTGTGCCGAAGCGAAGCAGGGCGCCCCAGCCGCCGGGCCCGGGATTGCCTTTGCAGGCGCCGTCCGTGTAGATGTCGATTACCTTGTTCGATGCGGGTTCTTGAGTCATCAATGCTCGTTGCGAGTCTCGTTGCGCGTGTGCGGAGCCGCGACCGGCGCGAGGCCGGGCGCGAGCGCGGTTTTTTTCAGCTTGCGCGGACCGATGACGCGCATGCCGCGCACGCGTTTCACCGCCGTAATCATGTACGCCGCGCCGAAGATGGGCCACCAGCGATCGCCGGCAGCTTCCATGAATTCATAGCGTTGCAGCCACTTGTCAGTTACGAGCGGCGGACGATAACAGCCGAAGCGCCCGCGTTCAAGATCGAATCCGAGCAGCTTGATCCAGTCCTTGATGCGCGTGAACGCGATCATCTCGTGCGCCGACGGCACGAACGGCCGGCCCGCGACCTTGCCGAGCGATTGCCGCGCTCCCCACAGACTGAGCGAATTGAAGCCGAGGATGATCAACTGGCCCTCAGGCACGAGCACGCGTTCGGCTTCGCGCAACAGCCGGTGCGGATCCGGCGAGAATTCGAGCGTGTGGGGCAGCACCAGCAGATCGACGCTTTGCGCTTCGAAGGGCAGGTCGAGCAGATCGCACCACACGGTGCTGCGGCCATCGGGTGCGCTTGCGGCGGGCAGCGCGCTCACGCCCGGCGTCGTGGCGCGCGGCGGCGTGTAGGGCGCGCTCGATGCGCTTTCGGCGTCGAGCACCAGCGCGCGGCCGGTCATGCGATTTTCACGCAACGCGTCGAGCTGCGGCATGCCGAGCTGCAGCGCGTGATAGCCGAAGATGTCGGACACCACGTGATCGAGCTGCGCCTGCTCCCATTCGAGCACGTAGCGTCCGGGCGCCGAGCTCGTCCAGGTGGGCCAGTCTATAATCGGTTGGTCAGACATGTTCGAATTGCCGCATAGAAAATCGCCATGAATTCGCTTGCCAAGAATCTATCTGCTCAGGATGCACTCGAATACGTGCCGGTTCCGGCGTTCGAGGACAACTACATCTGGCTCGTATCGGACTCGCGCGATGCGGTCGTGGTCGACCCCGGTGACGCCGCGCCCGTGGAGGCGTATCTCGCCAGGCGCGGTTGGCGACTGACCGCTATTTTACTCACGCACCATCATCAGGACCACGTCGGCGGCGTGAAAGCGCTCCTCGATAGCCGATCGGCAGAGGGTGGCATTCCCGTCTACGGCCCGGCCAGCGAGCGTATCGAGCATCTGACCCAGCGCGTCACGGGCGGCGATACAGTAAGCATCGCGCATCCGGCGCTCGAACTTTCCGTGATCGACGTGCCGGGCCATACGGCTGGTCACATCGCTTATTTTCAGGCAGGCGATCCGGACGGCACGCCGCATCTCTTTTGCGGCGACACGCTGTTCGCGAGCGGCTGCGGCCGTCTCTTCGAAGGCACGCCGCGGCAGATGCTCGCCTCGCTCGACGCGCTCGCCGCGTTGCCCGAGAACACGCACGTTCACTGCGCGCACGAATACACGCTGTCGAACATCAAGTTCGCGCGCGCATGCGAGCCGGACAACGCCGCGCTCCTGCGCTGGAGCGACGACGCACAGACGCTGCGCGCCGCCGGCAAGCCGACTTTGCCGACGACCATCGGCCACGAAAAGGCGGTAAATCCGTTCTTGCGCTCGGACGTTCCGGCGATTCACGCAACACTTTCGTCACAGTTCGGCGCCCCGGTTTCCGACCGTCTCGAAGCGTTTCGAATGATGCGAGGCTGGAAGGATAAGTTCCGCTAACCGAAGGCTTTTAGGGATAACTTCAACCGAAACGTTGGAATCGCCGTTAGATGCAGGATTTTGCAGGGGTTTTGCGCGCATTCTTATTGACGTCTTAGGTGCTGTTCCGTACTATCGGCTGCAAATTTCCAAGCATTATTTTGTGGAAGCAGAGACGTTCCATGCGACTAACCCTTAGCGCGCTGTCCGTCCTGATGCTCGCCGCGTGCGCGAGCCAGGGACCTACAGCGTCAGATCCTTTATCAGCTTCAGCCACTACCGCCGCTTCGCAGCAACAGCAGCAGCAAGTCGCCGACACCATCCGCCGCACCGCAGCAGCCAAGGAAACCATCGACGTCGACAAGACGCCCGTGACTTCGCTCGCGGGATCGTCCGATCTCTGGAACCGCATTCGTGGCGGTTTCCAGATTCCCGATCTGCAAAGCGATCTCGTCGACATGCAGGTCAACTGGTACGCGCAGCGCCCGGATTACGTCGAGCGCATGACCACGCGCTCGCAGAAGTACCTCTATCACATCGTCGAGGAACTCGAGCAGCGGCACATGCCGACCGAGCTGGCGCTTCTGCCGTTCATCGAGTCGGCTTACAGCCCGCAGGCGCTGTCGGTCGCGAAAGCCGCGGGTATGTGGCAGTTCATGCCGGGCACGGGCCGCGACTACAACCTCAAGCAGAACATGTGGCAGGACGAGCGCCGCGACGTGCTCGCGTCGACGAGCGCCGCGCTCGACTATCTCTCGCGTCTGCATGACATGTTCGGCGACTGGCATCTCGCGCTCGCCGCCTACAACTGGGGCGAGGGCAATGTGCAGCGCGCAATCGCGCGCAACGAGGCGGCGGGCTTGCCGACCGACTACCAAAGTCTGCGCATGCCCAACGAGACGCGTAACTACGTGCCGAAGCTGCAGGCAGTGAAGAACATTGTGAGCAATCCGCAGATGTACGGCCTCGCGCTGCCGGACATCCCGAATCACCCGTATTTCGTGACGGTCACGACCGCGCGCGACATCGACGTGACGATGGCCGCCAAGCTCGCCGCCATGAGCGTGGAAGAATTCCGTTCGCTCAATCCGTCGTTCTCGAAGCCGGTGATTCTCGGCGCGACCAATCCGCAGATTCTGCTGCCGTTCGACAACGCGGCTTCGTTCCAGCGCAATCTCTCGTCGTATTCGGGCGCGCTGTCGTCGTGGACCACGTACACCGTGACCGAGCGGTCACGCCCGGCGGCGATCGCCGAGAAGATCGGCGTGGACGCGGACACGCTGATGTCGGTCAATCGTATTCCGGCGGGCATGCGTCTGAAGCCCGGCTCGACGATCGTCGTGCCCCGTACGGACGACGACGATGAAGACATCAGCGCTGATGTCGCCGCAAACGCGATGCTCGCGATCGAGCGCGACGTGCCCGACACGCGTCGGCTCGTGATCCGCGTTCGCCGGAAGCAGGCCGTCAGCACGTTGGCGGATCGTTACAACGTTTCGCCGGCGCAGGTGCGCGCGTGGAACCGCACGCACGGCGACATGATCATGCCGGGCCAGGTGGTCGTCCTGCACGTGCCTTATGGCCGTCCGGTGCCGGCAGAGCCGGGTCCGGCGCGCGTGGAGACGGTGGCGGCATCGAGCCGTTCGTCGGGCGGTGTGTCGAAGATCGGCACGCGCGTACCGGAAACGAAATCGTCGCGCGGTGGCAAGACAACCGCGCATCCGGCGGGCAAGGTGACGAAAGTGTCGGCTTCGACGGCATCTCATGCGGCAAAGCCCGCCGCCACGGCCAAGACCGCGAAGCCGGCAGCATCGACGAAAACCAGCAAGAAGAAATAAGGCCGACGTTTCGGCGAAGCGCTATCCCACGCCGTCACCAAGGTGACGGCGTTTTCTTTTGGCGACGCCGCTAAACTGGCGGTCCATAAGAATGAAGCGTCCGTTTCACATGCCTTCCACCCGTCTCCGTGTTTTTCTCGTGTTCGCCGCCGGATATTTCGTCTCGTACGTGTTCCGCGGGGTCAATCTCGGCTTCGCGCCGCTCATCACGCACGAGCTGGGTCTGTCCGCGGCCGATCTGGGTCTTCTCACCTCGCTGTATTTCATCGGCTTCGCGCTGGCGCAGATTCCCGTCGGCGTGTTGCTCGATCATTTCGGCCCGCGCCGCGTGACGGCCAGCATGCTGGTGTTCGCGGCGGTCGGCATCTGGGTGTTCGGTGCATCCCACGGGCTCGCGGGGCTGATGACCGGCCGGTTCCTGATCGGCGTCGGCGTATCGGTGTGTCTGAGCGCGGCCTTCAAGGCGTCGGCGCAGCATTTCGCGCTCGCGCGCCTGCCGCTCATCAATGGACTCACGATGGCTGTCGGCGGGCTGGGCGGCGTCGTGGTCGGATCGCCGCTCGCGTCGCTTTTGCATGTCGCGAGCTGGCGGCAGGTGTGCGTGGGACTGGGCGTGTTCACGCTCGCCGTCGCTGCCGCGATCGTCCTGTTCGCGCCACGCAAGGCGGAGGCCGAGCCGCATCATCGGGCGGACGTCGTCACCCAGTTCAAGGGCACGTGGCTCATCCTGAAAAGCGGGGTGTTCTGGAAGATCGCTTCGTTTTCGGTCGTCACGCAGGGCGTTTTCTATGCGATGCAATCGCTATGGATTCGCCCCTATTTGCTCGATGTCATGAACCTCGCGCCCGCGCACGCCGCCGCGCTCGTGTCGGTTCTCGGTTTCGCGATGATGTTCGGCTGCGTCGGTTTCGGCGCCGCGGCGCGCGGAATGGAGCGGCGCGGCGTTTCGGTGTATGCGTTCTGCGGCGTCGGCATGGTGCTGTTCGTCGTGACGCAAGTGTTGATGGTGCTGCGCGTGCCGCTGCCGCCGTCCGTGCTGATTACCGCATACGGGATTTTCGGCGGGACGGGCATTCTGAGCTACGCGGTCGCCGCGGAGTATTTTCCGTCGCACATGATTGGACGTGCGCACACGACGCTCACGCTCGTGATTTTCCTGTTGATCTTCGGCTTCCAGGTGGGTGTCGGCGCGATGCTTTCGCTCTGGCCGTCCGATGGCGGACGCTACCCGGCGTCGGCGCATCTGACGGTGTGGATCGTGCTGATCGGGCTGCAAGTCGCGAGTGCGGTCTGGTACGTTTTTCCGAGCCGCGTGCTGCACAAGGCCGACCGAAAAGCGGAGCGCGCGGCGCACTGATCGGCATGCGCGAGGTAGGCGGTATGCAAGCGGACGTTTCCCAAATCTGGCGAATGCGACGTTTTCGCGCTATAATTCGAAGGTTTGAGCATATCAACCCGCACCCTAGCGCCTACCTCCCATTCACCGTCGTTCGCTGCGCATGTACTGCGCGCCGCACGGTGCCGATCGCCCGCTTGAATTCGTCGATGCCACGCGCAAGCGTGCCGGCTCGAGCCACGATGCGCGCACAGCGAGCCGCCGCTTTCACTGCGAAGGAAACCCTCGTTCTTCGAGCGACGGGAGGCCAAGCCTGAATTTCGGACAGACAGGTCGGTAACAGGGTGTTCCCCAAGGAGCTTCCCGTGTTGCCGTCATTTTCCCCCGCACTCCTCGCACTTGCCGACGGCACGGTCTTTCGTGGTCAATCGATCGGCGCGCCCGGTTCGACGATCGGCGAAGTGGTGTTCAACACCGCCATCACCGGTTATCAGGAAATCCTGACCGATCCGAGCTATGCCCGCCAGATCGTCACGCTGACCTATCCGCACATCGGCAACTACGGCGTGAACGCCGAAGACGTCGAAGCCACCAAAGTCCATGCCGCCGGCCTCATCATTCGTGATCTGCCGGTGCTCGCTTCTAACTTCCGCTCCGAGCAATCGCTCTCCGATTATCTGAAGGCGCAAGGCGTCGTCGCCATCTCGGGCATCGACACGCGCAAGCTCACGCGCATCCTGCGAGAGAAGGGCGCGCAGAACGGCTGCATTCTCGCCGGCACCGACGACGAAGCGAAGGCGCTCGGCCTCGCGCGCTCGTTCCCGGGCCTCGCGGGCATGGACCTCGCGAAGGTCGTGTCGACGGAGAAGAACTACGAATGGACGCAGACCGAATGGCGTCTCGGCAGCGGCTACGGCAAGCAGGAAGCGCCGAAGTTTCGCGTCGTCGCGTTCGACTACGGCGTGAAGTTCAACATCCTGCGCATGCTGGCCGAGCGCGGTTGCCACGTGACCGTGCTGCCGGCGCAATCGAGCGCCGCTGACGCGCTCGCGCTCAATCCGGACGGCATCTTCCTGTCGAACGGTCCCGGCGATCCGGAACCCTGCGACTACGCGATCCGCGCCACGCGCGAGTTCATCGAGCGCGGCATTCCCACTTTCGGCATTTGCCTCGGTCACCAGATCATGGGTCTCGCCGTCGGCGCGAAGACGATGAAAATGAAGACGGGCCACCACGGCGCGAACCATCCGGTAAAGGACATGGAAGACGGCCGCGTGGTGATCACGTCGCAGAACCACGGCTTCGCGGTCGATGCCTCGACGCTGCCCGCCAACGCGAAGGTCACGCACGTCTCGCTCTTCGACGGCACGCTGCAAGGTTTCGCGCTCACGGACAAGCCCGCGTTCTGTTTCCAGGGCCACCCGGAAGCGTCGCCCGGCCCGCACGACATCGCGTATCTGTTCGACCGCTTCATCAAGCTGATGGAGTCGGCGAAGGTCGCCGCTTAAAAGTACCGAACATATATATCGAGAGCAGTTATGCCGAAGCGCACAGACATCAAGAGCATCCTCATCATCGGCGCGGGCCCGATCATCATCGGCCAGGCGTGCGAGTTCGATTATTCGGGCGCGCAAGCCTGCAAGGCGCTGCGTGAGGAAGGCTACAAGGTCATCCTCGTCAACAGCAATCCGGCGACGATCATGACCGATCCGAACACGGCCGACGTCACCTACATCGAGCCTATTTCGTGGGAAGTGGTCGAGCGCATCATCGCGAAGGAGCGCCCGGACGCGATCCTGCCGACCATGGGCGGGCAGACCGCGCTCAATTGCGCGCTCGACCTGTTCCATCACGGCGTGCTGGAGAAGTACAACGTCGAACTGATCGGCGCATCGCCCGAAGCGATCGACAAGGCCGAAGACCGCCAGAAGTTCAAGGACGCGATGACGAAGATCGGCCTCGGTTCGGCCAAGTCGGGCATCGCGCATTCGATGGAAGAAGCGCTCGCCGTGCAGGCGCAGATCGCCGAGGCGACGGGCAGCGGCGGTTATCCGACCGTCATTCGTCCTTCGTTCACGCTGGGCGGCTCGGGCGGCGGCATCGCATACAACAAGGATGAGTTCGAGGAAATCTGCCGCCGCGGTCTAGATCTTTCGCCGACGCGCGAACTGTTGATCGAAGAATCGCTGCTCGGCTGGAAAGAGTACGAGATGGAAGTCGTCCGCGATAAAAAGGACAACTGCATCATCGTGTGCTCGATCGAAAACCTCGACCCGATGGGCGTGCACACGGGCGATTCGATCACCGTCGCGCCCGCGCAGACGCTCACCGACAAGGAATATCAGGTGCTGCGTAACGCGTCGCTCGCGGTGTTGCGCGAGATCGGCGTCGATACGGGCGGCTCGAACGTGCAGTTCGCCATCAGCCCCGTCGATGGCCGCATGGTCGTCATCGAGATGAACCCGCGCGTGTCGCGCTCGTCGGCGCTGGCATCGAAGGCGACGGGCTTTCCGATCGCGAAGGTCGCCGCGAAGCTCGCGTGCGGCTACACGCTCGACGAACTCAAGAACGAAATCACCGGCGGACAGACGCCCGCATCGTTCGAACCGACGATCGACTACGTCGTGACGAAGGTGCCGCGCTTCGCGTTCGAAAAATTCCGCGAAGCCGATTCGCGCCTGACGACGCAGATGAAGTCCGTCGGCGAAGTGATGGCGATGGGCCGCACGTTCCAGGAATCGTTCCAGAAGGCGCTGCGCGGTCTGGAAGTGGGCGTCGATGGTCTCGATGAAAAGACCGCGAGCCGCGACGAAGTGATCCGCGAAATCGGCGAGCCGGGCCCGGACCGTATCTGGTATCTCGGCGACGCGTTCCGTCTCGGCCTCACGATGGAGGAGATCTTCGAAGAGACGTCGATCGATCCCTGGTTCCTCGCGCAGATCGAACAGATCATCCTGAAGGAAAAGGCGCTCGAAGGCCGCACGCTCGCGAGCCTCACGCGGGACGAACTGCTGTATCTGAAGAAGAGCGGCTTCTCGGATCGCCGTCTGGCGAAGCTGACGGGCTCGACGCAGGACGATGTGCGCAAGAAGCGCCACGAACTGAAAGTGCGTCCGGTCTACAAGCGCGTGGACACGTGCGCGGCCGAGTTCGCGACGAAGACCGCCTACATGTACTCGACCTACGAGGAAGAGTGCGAAGCGAATCCGACGGACAAGAAGAAGATCATGGTGCTCGGCGGCGGCCCGAACCGGATCGGGCAGGGCATCGAGTTCGACTATTGCTGCGTCCATGCCGCGCTCGCGATGCGCGAGGACGGCTATGAAACCATCATGGTCAACTGCAACCCTGAAACCGTGTCGACCGACTACGACACGTCCGATCGTCTGTACTTCGAATCGCTGACGCTGGAAGACGTGCTCGAGATCGTCGATCTCGAAAAGCCGGTCGGCGTGATCGTGCAGTACGGCGGACAGACGCCGCTCAAGCTCGCGCTCGATCTCGAAGCGAACGGTGTGCCGATCATCGGCACGTCGCCGGACATGATCGATGCCGCCGAAGACCGCGAACGCTTCCAGCAGCTTCTGAAAGATCTCGACCTGCGCCAGCCGCCGAACCGCACGGCGCGCGCCGAAGACGAAGCGTTGAAGCTCGCGGAAGAAATCGGTTATCCGCTCGTCGTGCGTCCGTCGTACGTGCTGGGCGGCCGCGCGATGGAAATCGTCCACGAGCCGCGCGATCTCGAACGCTACATGCGCGAGGCCGTGAAGGTATCGAACGATTCGCCGGTGCTGCTCGACCGCTTCCTCAACGACGCGATCGAATGCGATGTCGACTGCATCTCCGATGGCGATGACGTGTTCATCGGCGGCGTCATGGAGCACATCGAACAGGCGGGCGTGCACTCGGGCGACTCGGCGTGCTCGCTGCCGCCGTACTCGCTGTCGAAGGAAACCGTCGACGAGCTGAAGCGGCAAACCGCCGCGATGGCGAAGGCGCTGAACGTCGTCGGCTTGATGAACGTGCAGTTCGCGATCCAGCAAGTACCGCAGGACGACGGCTCGAAGAAGGACATCATCTACGTGCTGGAAGTGAACCCGCGCGCATCGCGCACGGTGCCGTACGTGTCGAAGGCGACGGGCCTGCCGCTCGCGAAGATTGCCGCCCGCGCGATGGTCGGTCAGAAACTGAAGCAGCAAGGCGTGACGAAGGAAGTCATTCCGCCGTACTTCAGCGTGAAGGAAGCCGTGTTCCCGTTCGTCAAGTTCCCGGCGGTCGATCCGGTGCTCGGACCCGAGATGCGTTCGACCGGCGAAGTGATGGGCGTGGGCCGCACCTTCGGCGAAGCGCTCTTCAAGTCGCAGCTCGCGGCCGGCTCGCGTCTGCCGGAATCGGGCACGGTGCTGCTGACGGTGATGGACGCGGACAAGCCGAAGGCCGTCGAAGTCGCGCAGATGCTGCACGAGCTCGGCTATCCGATCGTCGCGACCAAGGGCACTGCGGCCGCGATCGCGGCGGCGGGCGTGCCGGTGAAGGTCGTGAACAAGGTGAAGGACGGCCGTCCGCACATCGTCGACATGATCAAGAACGGCGAGATCGCCCTCGTGTTCACGACCGTCGATGAAACGCGCGCCGCCATCGCCGATTCGCGTTCGATCCGCATGAGCGCGCAGGCCAACAAGGTCACGTACTACACGACCATGTCGGGTGCGCGCGCGGCCGTCGAGGGTCTGCGTTATCTCCGCGATCTGGAAGTCTATGATTTACAAGGGCTGCATGCTCGCCTAAACTAAGGCTTCGATTACAAGTCTAAGCATCACGAGCCGCGGTTAAGCGGCGTCTCCTTTGATCGGGAGATGCGCTTAACCGCGGTAATTTTTTTGACGAAATTGTTTGTGAGTGGTCTATGAGCACGATTCCTTTGACGAAGCGCGGCGCGGAGTTGCTGCGCGACGAGTTGCAACGCCTGAAGGCCGTGGAGCGTCCGGCGGTCATCACTGCGATCGCGGAGGCCCGCGCACAAGGCGACTTGTCGGAAAACGCGGAATACGACGCCGCGAAAGAAAAGCAGGGATTCATCGAGGGTCGCATCGCTGAGATCGAGTCGAAGCTCGCCGCCGCACAAGTGATCGACCCGACGCAGGTCGAAGCCGAAGGCCGCGTGGTGTTCGGCGCAACGGTCGAACTGGAGGATCTGGAGTCGGGCGACATGGTGACGTATCAGATCGTCGGCGATGACGAAGCGAATATCGATCACGGTCTCATCTCGGTGAGCTCGCCGATCGCGCGCGCGCTCATCGCGAAATCGGAAGGCGACGTCGCGTCGGTGCAGGCACCGAGCGGCGCGCGCGAATACGAAATCATCGCTGTACGTTACGTCTGATGGAGCACCGGCTCTTTCGCACTATCAGCATGGTCTGGGTCGGCAGCTTGCTGACCCTGGGCCTCGTCGCCGCGCCCGTCCTTTTCTCGATGCTCGACCGCACGTCGGCGGGCTCGGTGGCGGCGCAACTCTTCAGGATCGAGGCGATCATCGGCGTGGTCAGCGCGCTCGTGCTGATTCTGATCGGCAATCGCTTCGTGAAAAGCGGCATCGTCGATTACAAGCGCGTGCGGTGGATCGTCGCGGTGATGCTTCTGTGCGTGCTGGTCGGCTACTTCGCGCTGCAGCCGTTCATGAACTCGCTGCGCATGGCGGCGCAGGAAGCGGGCACCGATCTCGCCAGCTCTCCGTATGCGAAGGAGTTCGGCGTACTGCACGGCATATCGAGCGCGATCTATCTGATCGAATGCCTGTTCGGCATCGCACTGGTGTGGCGCCTGCCGGGTGCGGCGCCGGTCAAGGTCGTGCCGAAGGGCAAGTCGGCCAAGGTGGCGGCGAAACGAGCGCGTAGCTGAATCGCAGTGGTTACGGAACGGCGCGTGCGTTACATCGGCAACGCACGCGCCGTTCGATCATTTCGCGGCTTGATGCTGGCGCTTCGAGCCGGTCTGACGCTTCTTCGCGCGCTTCACGTTGCCGCCGGCCGTCACGCGTTCGTTGCCCAGCACTTTCAGCGTGGTCTTCTTCGGCTTCTTGAAGGCGGGCCCGTCGCGCGTGATCTTCACAGCCTTGACGGTGCGAGGCGCGCGGCCCTTGGTCGAATTTTCGGCGGCTTCGCCCGCGCTCGGCGGCATCGTGCTGCGCGTGCGGGTGGCGCTTCGTTTAGGCGCGGCACCCTCGGGTCTCCAGATCACGAGCAGCTTGCCGATATGCTGGATAGGCGCGGCGTTCAGGCGATCGCAGATTTCGTCGTAGACCTCGACGCGCGCTTCGCGCTCGTCGCCGAATACGCGAACCTTGATGAGCTGGTGCGCTTCGAGGTGGACGTTGATCTCTTTCAGCACGGCATCGGTCAGACCCTCCGCGCCGACGAGCACGACGGGCTTGAGCGCATGGGCCTGGGAGCGCAGATCGGCGCGCTCGGCGGGGGAGAGTTTAAGAGCTGGCATGAGAAATTTGGGACTCGACTAAAATGTGGGCGGCGTGAGGTAGCTCGCGAGGCGGTTTGAACACGCTGAAGCGAAAGCGCATGGCTTCGCGCCGGATCTGCGGCGCATCGATCGCGCCACCGCCCACCAGAAACAGAACAGGCCGGATGCCGGGTTTCGGCGCACGTGAGCGTCCGAGGGCCGGTCCGGCCGACAAGACGCGTATTATCCGCTAAAAGCATCGCGCGATGCAGCAAAATCCGCACCGGGCGCGCTGTCAGCGCGCCACATGAGCTCAGTTTGAATGGCAAAGAACCGTTTTAATCATTCGTGGTTGCACGACCACATCAACGATCCTTACGTGAAGATGGCGCAGCGCGAGGGCTACCGCGCGCGCGCTGCGTACAAGTTGAAGGAGATCGACGAGCAGGACAAGCTCATCAAGCCGGGGCAGGTTATCGTCGATCTCGGCTCGACGCCCGGCAGCTGGAGCCAGTACGCGCGCAACAAGCTTGCGCAGGGCGCGAAGCGGGGCGCCGAACGCGAGGGCGGCATCGACGGCACGATCATCGCGCTGGATATTCTGCCGATGGACCCGATTGCGGACGTCACGTTCATTCAGGGCGACTTCCGCGAGGACGAGGTGCTCGCGCAACTCGCTGAAATCGTCGGCGAGCGTCAGGTGGACCTTGTAATTTCCGACATGGCCCCCAACCTCTCCGGCGTAGCGAGTGCGGATGCGGCGCGCATCGAGCATCTCTGCGATCTGGCGCTGGAGTTCGCGCAGAACCATCTGAAACCGGAAGGTGCACTGATGGTCAAATGTTTTCACGGCAGCGGTTACAGTCAGATCGTCGAAAAGTTCAAGCAGCAGTTCAAAGTGGTGGCGCCGCGCAAACCGAAGGCCTCTCGCGACAAATCGTCGGAGACGTTTATTCTCGGGCGGCGGCTCAAGCACCCGAACTGAAAGGCCCGCAACCAATTTGGCGAAAATCGGCGATATTCGCGCGCATAATGTCGAAAAAGGCCTGTCTGCCGATATTTGTGCGGTAGATAAACCTTATGGCAGGGGTTAGCGGTCTGGATTAGAATGCTTTAGTGGCGTCGCAAGGTTTATGTAGGCGCCCGTCTATGAGTGAGGAGTGGTGCTTTGAACAACAATATGTTCTCTAAAGCGGCAGTGTGGCTCGTGATCGCACTGGTGCTGTTTACGGTGTTCAAGCAGTTCGATAAGCCCCGCGTCCAGGAAGGTGTGTCCTATTCGCAGTTCATGGACGACGCGAAGAACGGCAAGGTCAAGAATGTCACCGTTCAAGGGCGCAATCTGACGGTCACTCCGGCAGACGGCCAGAAGTATCAGATCGTGTCGCCCGGCGACATCTGGATGGTCGGCGATCTGATGAAATACGGCGTTCAGGTCAGCGGCAAGGCTGACGATGAACCGAATGCGCTCGTCTCCGCGCTGTACTACCTCGGACCCACGATCCTGATCATCGGGTTCTGGTTCTACATGATGAGGCAGATGCAGGGGGGCGGCAAAGGCGGGGCGTTTTCGTTCGGAAAGTCGCGAGCGCGGCTGATCGACGAGAACAACAACGCAATCAATTTCACCGACGTCGCGGGCTGCGACGAAGCCAAGGAAGAAGTGTCGGAGCTGGTGGACTTCCTGCGCGATCCGCAGAAATTCCAGAAGCTGGGCGGGCGCATACCACGCGGTGTGCTGCTGGTCGGGCCTCCGGGTACGGGTAAGACGCTGCTGGCGCGCGCCATCGCGGGTGAAGCGAAGGTGCCGTTCTTCAGCATCTCGGGTTCGGACTTCGTGGAAATGTTCGTCGGTGTCGGTGCGGCTCGTGTGCGCGACATGTTCGAGCAGGCGAAAAAGCATGCGCCGTGTATCGTGTTCATCGACGAAATCGACGCGGTCGGCCGTCATCGCGGCGCCGGCATGGGCGGCGGCAACGACGAGCGCGAGCAGACGCTGAACCAGATGCTCGTCGAGATGGACGGCTTCGAAGCGAACTCGGGCGTTATCGTGATCGCGGCGACGAACCGTTCGGACGTGCTCGATAAAGCGCTGCTCCGTCCGGGCCGTTTCGACCGTCAGGTGTACGTGGGTCTGCCGGATATCCGCGGTCGCGAGCACATCATGAAGGTGCACCTGCGCAAGGTGCCGATCGCGAACGACGTGGACGCATCGGTCATCGCGCGCGGCACGCCGGGCTTTTCGGGCGCGGATCTCGCGAACCTGGTCAACGAAGCTGCGCTGTTTGCCGCGCGTCGTGGCAAGCGCATCGTCGAGATGCAGGACTTCGAGGACGCGAAGGACAAGATCTTCATGGGTCCGGAGCGCAAGTCGGCGGTCATGCGAGAAGAAGAGCGCCGCAACACGGCTTATCACGAGTCCGGTCACGCAGTGGTGGCGAAGTTGCTGCCGCACGCTGATCCCGTGCACAAAGTCACGATCATGCCGCGCGGTTGGGCGCTTGGCGTCACTTGGCAATTGCCGGAGCATGACCGCGTGAATCTGTATCGCGACAAGATGCTCGAGGAAATCGCGATCCTGTTCGGCGGCCGCGCAGCGGAAGAAGTGTTCCTTAACTCGATGTCGACGGGCGCTTCGAACGACTTCGAGCGCGCGACGAAAATGGCGCGCGATATGGTCACGCGCTACGGCATGTCGGATGTGCTCGGCACGATGGTCTACGTCGACACGGAAGACAACGGCATGTTCGGCAAGATGGGCGCGAAGTCGGTGTCCGAAGCCACGCAGCAGAAGGTCGATGCGGAAATCCGCCGCATCCTCGACGAGCAATACGCGCTCGCCCGCAAGCTGCTGGAAGACAACCGCGCGAGAGTCGAAGCGATGACCAAGGCGCTGCTCGAATGGGAAACCATCGACGCAGACCAGATCAGCGACATCATGGCGGATCGCCCGCCGCGTCCGCCGAAGAACTTGCCGCCTCCGTCCGGCGATACGCCGCCGGGTGGCAGCAGCGGCACCGAGGTCAAGCCGGGCAACGCGCCGGCAACGGCCTAAGTTCTCTGCGTCCGTTCATGGGCCGGTGTGCATTGCACGCCGGCCCATTTTGACTTTACGGCCCCGGTTTTAATGAGATGCTGAACCACGCGCGGCACAAGGCCGGTTCGTTTCGAATTTCATCGCTTGCAAGAGCCGCTTCCCATTTCTCTTTCTCCGCTTCGTTCCTACTCGCTTGACCACGCCGATCTCATCCCCGCTTCCCGCAGCGCCGCTCCAGTGCGGCCGCTTTACGCTGACCTTCGAACGTCCGCTCGTCATGGGCATTCTCAACGTTACGCCGGATTCGTTCTCGGACGGCGGCCGTTTCGTCTCGCGCGATGCCGCGCTCGCGCGCGCCGAGCAGATGCTTGCCGACGGCGCCGACATGATCGATATCGGTGGCGAATCCACGCGTCCGGGCGCGCCACCCGTGCTGCTCGACGAGGAACTCGAACGCGTCGTGCCCATCGTCGAAGCGCTGCGCGCCATGCGAGTGCCGCTTTCCGTCGATACCTACAAGCCTGCCGTGATGCGCGCCGTGCTCGAGGCCGGCGCGGACATGATCAACGATATCTGGGGCCTGCGTCGGGAAGGCGCGCTCGACGCGGTGAAGGACAGCAAGTGCGGGCTATGCGTGATGCACATGCTCGGCGAGCCGCGCACGATGCAGCTTCACGATCCGGTGTACGAGGACGTCGTCGCCGACGTGCGCGCATTCTTCGCGGAGCGCGTCACCACGCTCGCGCAGGCAGGCATCGCGGCTGCGCGCGTCAGTGTCGATCCGGGCTTCGGCTTCGGGAAGACGGTCGAGCATAATTACGCGTTGCTCGCGCATCTCACGGGCACGCTGCCAGGCGATGCGAATTTTCCGTTGCTCGCGGGCATGTCGCGCAAGTCGATGCTCGGCGCGGTCACCGGACGCGGCGCCGGCGAGCGGCTCGCGGCAAGTGTCGCCGGTGCAGTTTGCGCGGCAGAGCGGGGCGCGGCGATCATTCGGGTGCACGACGTCGCGGAAACCGTCGATGCGCTGAAAGTCTGGCAGGCCACAAAGAATGCTGCCCGGAATGGGCATCATTGACACTGGCCTCATTCATCAGGAATTTAGGCGCAGGCGCGCGCCGATAGAACTCATCAACTAAAAATCGCGGTCCGATAACAAGCGCCCTACGGCCGCGAGGAGGGTCAGGCAACAATGGCACGTCAATACTTTGGAACAGACGGCATCCGCGGTCGCGTCGGCGTCGCGCCGATCACGCCGGATTTCGTACTCAAGCTCGGCTACGCGGCGGGCAAGGTGCTGGCGGGCGCCGACCGCGCCCAGCAGAAGAAGGGCAACCGCCCGACCGTGCTGATCGGCAAGGACACGCGCGTATCGGGCTATATGCTCGAAGCCGCGCTGGAGTCGGGCTTCTCCGCGGCGGGCGTCGACGTCATGCTGGCCGGCCCGATGCCGACGCCGGGCGTCGCATATCTGACGCGTGCGCTGCGCCTGTCGGCGGGTGTCGTGATCAGCGCGTCGCATAATCCGTACAACGACAACGGCATCAAGTTCTTCTCCGCCGATGGCAACAAGCTGCCCGACGAAGTCGAGCTCGAAATCGAGCGCCAGCTCGAACAGCCGATGGAGTGCGCGCCGTCCGAGCGTCTCGGCAAGGCGCGTCGTCTCGACGACGCGGGCGGACGCTATATCGAATTCTGCAAGAGCACCTTTCCGGCGAGCTTCGACCTGCGCGGACTGAAGCTCGTGGTCGATTGCGCGCACGGCGCCGCGTACGACGTCGCGCCGCACGTGTTCCATGAACTCGGCGCGGAAGTCGTGTCGATCGGCGCGTCGCCGAACGGCTTCAACATCAACGACGGCGTCGGCGCGACCGCACCCGAGGCTCTCGTGCGCGCCGTGCTGGAGCACAAGGCCGATCTCGGCATCGCGCTCGATGGCGACGCGGACCGCTTGCAGATCGTCGATTCGACCGGCCGTCTCTATAACGGCGACGAGTTGCTCTACGTGCTGGTCAAGGACCGCATCGCGACCGATGGCAAAGTGGAAGGCGCTGTCGGCACACTGATGACCAACATGGCCGTCGAAGTGGCGCTGAAGGAAGCCGGCGTGCAGTTCGTCCGCGCGGCCGTCGGCGACCGCTACGTGCTCGAAAAGCTGCGCGAAAACGGCTGGCTGCTGGGCGCGGAAGGTTCGGGCCATATTCTGTCGCTCGACCGTCACTCCACCGGCGACGGCATCGTCTCGGCGCTCCTCGTGCTCGCGGCGATCCAGCGCAGCGGCAAATCGCTCGCCGATTTGCTGCACGGCGTGAGCCTGTTCCCGCAAAAGCTCATCAACGTGCGCATGAATGCGGGCGCGAACTGGAAGACGAGCGACGCGATCCGGCGCGCAGTCGAACAAGCCGAGCATTCCCTCCAATCGCACGGGCGGGTCTTGATTCGCGCGTCGGGAACCGAGCCGGTTTTGCGCGTGATGGTCGAAGCGTCGGCGCAGAAGGATGCGGTTCGTTACGCGGAAACGATTGCGCAAGTGGTGAAAGAGGCGACTTCGTAGGCGTTTACTGAAAATCTTCACGTTCTTCTAAAAGCGGGCTGCGGCCCGCTTTTTTATTTCCATCGACGCCTTGACAAATCGGGCGTGATCAAACTTTCAGCACGTAAGCGGAATGACATGCTGGCTTCACAGTAATTCATATTACTGTCACAGACTCCTCCTATATTTCGCGGTGTCGTCTCACACGCATACACGACACACGCTCACAAACCCTGGAGGTTTCAATGAAATTGATGCAAACCGCGCTGGCCGGCGTTATTGGCGCCCTGTTCGCCATCTCCGCGCAAGCCGCCGACATCACCGGCGCGGGTTCTACCTTCGCAGCTCCGATCTACACGAAGTGGGCAGACGCCTACCAAAAGACCGGCGGCGGCAAGGTGAACTACCAAGGCATCGGCTCGTCGGGCGGTATCAAGCAAATCATCGCGAAGACGGTGGATTTCGCGGGCTCGGACGCTCCGCTGAAAGATGAAGAACTCGCGAAGGACGGCCTGTTCCAGTTCCCGACGGTGGTTGGCGGCGTCGTGCCGGTCATCAACGTGCCGGGCGTGAAGGCTGGCGAAGTGACGCTGTCCGGTCAGGTGCTCGGCGACATCTACCTGGGCAAGATCAAGAAGTGGAACGACCCGGCGATCGCCGCGCTGAACCCGAAGGCTAAGCTGCCGGATACGGACATCGCCGTGGTCCGCCGCGCTGACGGCTCGGGCACCAGCTTCATCTGGACGAACTACCTGTCGAAGGTCAACCCCGAGTGGAAGTCGAAGGTCGGCGAAGGCTCGACGGTGAACTGGCCGACGGGCACGGGCGGCAAGGGCAACGACGGCGTCGCGGCCTTCGTGCAGCGTCTGCCGGGCGCGATCGGCTACGTCGAGTGGGCGTATGCGAAGCAAAACAAGATGACCTACGTCGGCATGAAGAACTCGGCCGGCACGGTCGTCGAGCCGAAGACGGACACGTTCAAGGCAGCCGCCGCCGGTGCGGACTGGTCGAAGTCGTTCTACCAGATCCTCACGAACGAGCCGGGCCAGAACGCATGGCCGATCGTCGGCGCGACCTTCGTGCTGCTGCACGCGACGCAGGAAAAGCCGGCGCAAGGCACGGAAACGCTGAAGTTCTTCGACTGGGCATTCAAGAACGGCGGTCAGGCCGCCAACGATCTCGACTACATCTCGCTGCCTGATTCGGTCGTCGCCGAAATCAAGTCGCAATGGAAGGCGAAGGTCAAGGATGGTTCGGGCAAGTCGGTTGCCGAGTAAGCGCAGTACTCATAGCTGGAAACTGTCCTAAGCTTCTGAAGCCCGGACGGTAAGCAATAAAGAAAGCCGCGCGGCGGGACGAAAGGCTGCCGCGCGGTCTGACACGTAGCGAAACCAAGGCTCCCATGTCGGACATCAACTTAACGTCGGCGGTGCCGGCAGCGCACACGCAGCGCGCGCCGAGCCGTCTCGGCGACATCATTTTCGGCGGCGTGACACGGCTCGCGGCCGTCGTCACGCTGCTTTTGCTTGGCGGCATCATCGTTTCGCTGCTCGTCGCCTCGATGCCGACCATCCAGAAGTTCGGCCTCTCGTTCCTGTGGCGCTCGGAGTGGGATCCGCCCAGCGAGACGTTCGGCGCGCTCGTGCCGATCTACGGCACCATCGCGACCTCGATCATCGCGCTCATCATCGCGGTGCCGGTGAGCTTCGGCATCGCGCTCTTCCTGACGGAACTGTCGCCCGCATGGCTGCGCCGCCCGCTCGGCGTCGCGATCGAACTGCTCGCGGCGATTCCGTCGATCGTCTACGGCATGTGGGGCCTGCTCGTGTTCGCGCCGATCTTCGCGCAATACTTCGAGAAGCCGCTCGGCCATCTGCTCGGAGACGTGCCCGTCATCGGCATGTTCTTTCAGGGCGCGCCGATCGGCATCGGCATCCTGTGCGCGGGCGTGATTCTCGCGATCATGATCATCCCGTACATCGCGTCCGTGATGCGCGACGTGTTCGAAGTCACACCCGTGCTGCTGAAGGAATCGGCGTACGGCATCGGCTGCACGACCTGGGAAGTGATGTGGAAGATCGTGCTGCCCTATACGCGCGCCGGCGTGATCGGCGGCGTCATGCTCGGCCTCGGCCGCGCGCTCGGTGAAACGATGGCCGTCACGTTCGTCATCGGCAACACGAACCTGCTCGACAACGTGTCGCTCTTTTCGCCCGGCAACAGCATCACCTCGGCGCTCGCCAACGAGTTCGCCGAAGCAAGCCCGGGCCTGCATACCTCGGCGCTGATGGAACTCGGTCTGATTCTCTTCGTGATCACGTTCTTCGTGCTCGCGCTCTCGAAGCTGATGCTTCTGCGCATGGAACGCGGGGAGGGCCGTAAATAATGAGCCGTCCCGCTACGTTCAATCAGGATCCGGATCGCGTGCAGGCCACGCGCAAGAAGCTGCAGAGCCGCCGCCGCGGCACCAATGCGCTCGCGCTGACGCTCTCGCTCGCCGCGATGGCCTTCGGCCTCATCTGGCTCGTCTGGATTCTTTACACGACGCTCAAGCTCGGCATCGGCGGATTGTCGGTCGATCTCTTCACGCAATCGACGCCTCCGCCGAACACCGATGGCGGCGGTCTCGCCAACGCGATCGTCGGCAGCCTGTTGCTCGTCGTGCTCGCGACGTTCGTCGGCACGCCGCTCGGCATCCTCGCGGGCGTGTATCTCGCGGAATACGGCCAGAAGCGCTGGCTCGCGAGCGTGACGCGCTTCATCAACGACATCCTGCTGTCGGCGCCTTCGATCGTCGTCGGTCTGTTCGTGTATGCGATCGTCGTCGCCAAAATGGGCCGCTTCTCGGGCTGGGCCGGCGTGATCGCGCTGGCACTGCTGCAGATTCCGATCGTGATCCGCACGACCGAGAACATGCTGAAGCTCGTGCCGAACGCATTGCGTGAAGCCGCGTTCGCACTCGGCACGCCGAAGTGGAAGATGGTGATGTCGATCACGCTGAAGGCGTCGGTCGGCGGCATCGTGACCGGCGTGCTGCTGGCGATCGCGCGTATCGCCGGCGAAACCGCGCCGCTGCTGTTCACGGCGCTGTCGAATCAATTTTTCTCGTGGGACATGAATCAGCCGGTGGCCAACCTGCCGGTGACGATCTACAAGTTCGCGATGAGTCCGTTCCCGCAGTGGCAATCGCTCGCGTGGGCCGGTGTGTTCCTGATTACGCTCGGCGTGCTGGGTCTGAATATCCTGGCGCGTGCGATCTTCTCGAAGAAATAAGGGCGGAGTGATTCCATGAATATGGTCGAAAGTGGTGTCAACCACCTGAATCCGAAGGCTGACGCAAAGCCGGTCGAGCGTGGCCCGGTGCCGGGCAGCGTGCGTCCGACGCACGCCTCGCAGCCTGCCGATTCCATCAAGCCGAAGATCGAGGTGAAGAACCTCAACTTCTTCTACAACAAGTATCACGCGCTGAAGAACATCAACCTGCGCATTCCGGAGAAGAAGGTCACGGCCTTCATCGGTCCGTCGGGTTGCGGCAAGTCCACGCTTCTGCGCACGTTCAACAAGATGTACGCGCTCTATCCGGAGCAGCGCGCCGAAGGCGAAATCCTGATGGACGGCGCCAATCTGCTCGATACGACGAAAGACATCTCGCTCCTGCGTGCGCGCGTGGGCATGGTGTTCCAGAAGCCGACGCCGTTCCCGATGTCGATCTACGACAACATCGCGTTCGGCGTGAAGATGTTCGAGCAGCTCTCGCGCTCGGAGATGGACGATCGCGTCGAATGGGCGCTCACGAAAGCGGCGCTCTGGACCGAAGTGAAGGACAAGCTGCAACAGAGCGGCTACGGTCTGTCGGGCGGCCAGCAGCAGCGTCTTTGCATCGCGCGCGGCATCGCGATCCGCCCGGAAGTGCTGCTGCTCGACGAGCCGTGCTCCGCGCTCGACCCGATTTCGACGGGTCGTATCGAAGAGCTGATCGCCGAACTGAAAAGCGATTACACGGTTGTCATCGTCACTCACAACATGCAGCAGGCGGCGCGCTGTTCGGACTACACTGCCTACATGTACCTCGGTGAATTGATCGAGTTCGGCGATACCGAAAAGATCTTCATCAAGCCGGCCCGGAAGGAAACGGAAGACTACATCACGGGCCGCTTCGGCTGATCGTCAGCCAGGTCAAACAGAAAGGCTTAAGGAGCATATATGTCCGATAAACACCTCTCGAGCCAGTTCGACGCCGACCTCAACGCGGTGTCGTCGAAGGTGCTGGAAATGGGCGGTCTGGTCGAGTCGCAGATCATCAATGCGATGCAGGCGCTGAACGAATTCGATATCGGCATCGCGGATCAGGTGATCGCGGCCGAAGCGCGTCTGAACACGATGGAAGTCGAGATCGACGAGGACTGCAGCAACATCATCGCGCGCCGTCAGCCGGCTGCGCGCGACCTGCGTCTGCTCATGGCGATCTCGAAGACGATCACGAACCTCGAGCGCGCCGGCGACGAAGCCGAGAAGATCGCGAAGCGTGTGAAGCGCATCAACGAAGACGGCGCAGGCCGCACGGTGAACATCGCCGAGATCAAGCTGTCGGGCGAGATGGCGGTGTCGATCCTGCGCCGCGCGCTCGACGCGTTCGCGCGTCTCGATACCGTGGCGGCCGCGCAGATCGTGCGCGACGACAAGGCCATCGACGATGAATTCCGCGCCTTCGTGCGCAAGCTCGTGACCTACATGATGGAAGATCCGCGCACGATTTCCGCGGGCCTCGACTATCTGTTCATCGCGAAGGCGGTGGAGCGCATCGGCGATCACGCGAAGAACATCGCCGAGTTCATCATCTATATCGTGAAGGGCACGGACGTGCGCCATATCTCGCGCGACCAGCTCGAGCGCGAGGCGCTCAGCTGAGCGTCGCGAGCGCGCAATCGTTTTAACTCAAGCAAAAGGTCAAGAGGTGCCGATGCCCAGCAGTATCCTCGTCGTCGAAGACGAACCCGCGATCTCCGAACTGATTTCGGTGAATCTTCAGCATGCGGGACATTGCCCGATCCGCGCATATAACGCGGAGCAGGCGCAAAACCTGATCAGCGACGTGCTGCCCGATCTCGTGCTGCTCGACTGGATGTTGCCCGGCAAGTCGGGCATCTCGTTCGCGCGCGACCTGCGCAACAACGAGCGCACGAAGCACATCCCGATCATCATGCTGACTGCGCGCGGCGACGAGCAGGACAAGGTGCTCGGCCTCGAGATCGGCGCGGACGATTACGTCACGAAGCCTTTCTCGCCGAAGGAACTGATGGCGCGCATCAAGGCGGTTCTGCGCCGCCGCGCGCCGCAGCTGACGGAAGACGTGGTCGCGATCAACGGCCTGCGCCTCGATCCGGCGACGCATCGCGTGGCGGCGAGTCATTCGGGCAACGACATCAAGCTCGATCTCGGTCCGACCGAATTCCGTCTGCTGCATTTCTTCATGACGCATCCGGAGCGCGTGCACAGCCGCACGCAATTGCTGGATCAGGTCTGGGGCGATCACGTGTTCGTCGAAGAGCGCACGGTCGATGTGCACATCAAGCGTCTGCGCGCCGCGCTCAAGCCGGCGGGTTGCGATGCTATGATCGAAACGGTGCGCGGCAGCGGATACCGCCTTGCGAAAAGCGCCTGAGTTCGCGGCTGGCGTCATCCGCTTTAACGTTCCGCATCAACGTCACTCAGACTCACCGACAACATGAACATCATCTGGACGCGTGCGATCGTGTCCCTCGCGCTGCTCGCCGCGCTCAGCGCAGCGATCGGCGCACTGGCGGGCGTGCGCATTGCGCTCGCCTTCGCGGTGCTCATGCTGGTCGTGCAGGGCTTCTTCGTCACCTATCACATGCAGCGCCTGTGGCGTCTGCTCGAAGCGCCGGTCTACGGCGAAGTGCCGAGCGCGCTCGGCGTCTGGGGCGAAATCTATTACCGCCTGCACAAGCTCGCGAAGCGGTGGCACGCGCAGGTGCGCCAGGTCGAGCAACAGCATGCGCGGTTCATTCAGGCGATTCAGGCGTCCCCGAACGGTGTCGCGATGCTCGACGACCACGATCAGATCGAGTGGTGCAACGCCATCGCCGAAAAGCACTTCGGGCTCGATGCCAAGCGCGACTTGCGCCAGCACATCACGCATCTGGTGCGCCATCCGGATTTCGTCCGCTATCTGAATGCGCACCACTACGAAGAGATGCTCGTGATGCGCGGCATGGGCGTGAATCGCAAGTACACGGTGTCGGTGCAGGTGTTTCCGTATGGCGACCATCGCAAGCTGATTCTCACGCAGGACATCACCGAGCTCGAACGCACGGATTCGATGCGGCGCGACTTCGTCGCCAATGTCTCGCATGAACTGAAAACGCCGCTGACGGTGCTTTCCGGCTTCCTCGAAACGATGCGCGAATTGCCGCTCGATGAGGCCGACCGCATGCGCTATCTCGACATGATGGAGCAGCAGGCGTCGCGCATGCAGAACATCGTGCGCGATCTGCTCGTGCTCGCCAATCTGGAAGGCGACATGCGTCCGCCGGGCGATGAGCTGCTCGACATGCGCGCCGTGATGCGCCATCTGGAAGACGATGCGAACAATCTGTCGAGCGGGCGGCATCGCATCACGTTTCATAGCGACGATGCGCTGACCATCGCGGGCGCGGAGACTGAGGTGATGAGCGCGCTCGGCAATCTCGTCACGAACGCCGTGCGGTATACGCCGGATGGCGGGACGATCGAAGTGACGTGGCAGCGGATGAAGGAGCGGGCGGTGTTCACCGTGCGGGATAGTGGGCTCGGGATTCCGGCCGAGCATATTCCGCGGTTGACGGAGCGTTTCTATCGCGTGGATCGCAGCCGGTCGCGGGATACAGGGGGCACGGGGCTCGGGCTTGCCATCGTCAAGCATGTGTTGCAGCGACATAATGCCGAGCTCGATGTGAAGAGTGAAGTGGGGAAGGGGAGTATGTTTATCGTGCGGTTTCCGGGGTCGCGGACGGCTTCGAGGAAGTCGCTGGCCGCGTGAAGGGGTTTGGGGGTTTGTTGTTGCCGGATCCCGGTTTCGCGGTGGTCTATTAGCACTGCCCCTCCCCGGGGCGGGGGTCACTTTCTTTGCTGCTGTGTATGGACCGGAGACATCGCTGACAGGTGTGCGGGGACATGGTTGACACTTTCGGGCATGCAACGCTCGAGACCAACCATGCCGTGGGA
>JFHF01000013.1 GCA_000648925.1 Caballeronia jiangsuensis | reverse complement strand
ATAGCGAGTGCCCCCACAAGCAGACAAGGGCTTGGACCGCGCACGGTCTGACACCTCGCGCCGCTCGCGTCACTGGTTCAGCACCAAATAGCTCCGGCCCGCTTCGCGGCCGATCGGTCAATCGGGTTTGCGTGCGCTTCTTCTCGACTGTTTCCCTCGCATACCCAACGGCAGCGCGTAGCGCTGTGCCGAAGCTCTTTCGTGCTGAACCAGCGCGCTAAAAAACATTTGGTGCGGCAGACCGTGCGCGAGCCAAGCCCGGTTGGGCCTTTGGGGGCGACACTTAGGCGAGTGCCACGGGCGGCTGGCAAGCATGGCCAACGTGCGTGTGACCGCGGGCGGTGAGAAGCTGCTTTCTTTGGTTACTTTCTTTGCAGCAGCAAAGAAAGTGACCCCCGCCCCGGGGAGGGGCAGTGCTAATAGACCGCCACGCTAACGGGATCCGGCGACAAAACCTACCCCACCAACCTAGCCCCCAACCACCCCCGCAAAGCCTCAACCTCCTCCATACAAACCGAATGCGGCATCGGATACGCGTGCCATTCCACGTCACACCCTTGCGCCCGAGCAAACTCACAAGCCTGCTCGCCAAGACTCACATTGAGCACATCATCGAAACTCCCATGCGCGGCGAAGATCGGAATCGAGCGATTCGCGTCGCTGAACGATTCATCGATCAGCCCTTCCGACGGAATATAGCCCGACAACACGATCAGCCCCGCGAGCTTCTCGGGATGCGTCAAACCCGCGTGATAGGTCATCGCGCCCCCTTGCGAAAAGCCCGCGATGAAAATGCGCTCGCTCGGAATGCCCCGCGCGTTCTGCTCCGCGACGAGCGCCCGCACGCGCTCTACCGACTTCACGATGCCCGCCTCGTCCACGCGACGATTGATGCCCTCGAACGACAGGATGTCGTACCACGCACGCATCACGTACCCGTTGTTGGCGGTGACGGCAATCTCAGGCGCGTTCGGAAACACAAAGCGGATGGCGGGCGCATCGGCGAGACGCAATTCGGGCACGAGCGGCACGAAGTCGTTGGCATCGGCGCCCAGGCCATGCATCAGAATGACGGCGAATTCGGGATTCGGCGCGGTTTCGATCTCGATGGTCGAAGGTTGATCGGTCATTGCCCTTCACTCCTCTCGTCAGATGATGGGAACGAGTATCTGCACGATGCCGACGACCGACACCAGCCACACCAGCGAGCGCACGAACGGCACGCCCGACACGTAGAGCGGAACATAAACCAGACGCGCGACGAAATACGCCAGCGCGCCGTAATGCGTGAGCGCATTCTCGCGCCCCGTCACGTGCACGATCAGCACCGCGATGGCGAAAATCGGCAACGTCTCGAACAGATTCGATTGCGCGCGCATCAGCCTACCCGACAGCCTGCCGGGCGGCGGCGTCGCGGCATCGCGCGGGCCGGCCTGATATCTGAGGCCGACTTCGCGATTGCGCACCACAGCCGGGAGCAACACTTGCACCAGCGCGAGCACGAGCGTCCAGGCCAGCATCGTCAGTTCGAAACTCATGGCGTCTCCATGGAAAGATATAGCCACTTCGGGTCGCGCTCATGATGCCATCACGATCCGCGAGCGTGTAGTCTTGAGTGCGATCCGCCCGGAGCCTTTCATTCATGCATGCGATGACCCTTCGTCTGTCACCCGGCGACGACCTGCGCGCCGCGCTCGATCACGCATTCCGCACGCACGGGCTTTCGGCGGCTTTCGTGCTGCAGGGAATCGGCAGCCTGAGCGTCGCCCGGCTACGTCACGCGGGTCGCGACGAAGCGTCCGAACTGCGCGGCGACCTCGAAATCCTCACGCTCGCCGGTACGTTGTCCGCGCAAGGTCCGCACCTGCACATGAGCGTATCCGACGCCGACGGCCGCGTGTCCGGCGGCCACGTCACGCCGGGCTGCATCGTGCGCACGACGGCGGAAATCGTCGTCGCGAACCTGCCGGGCGAACGCTACACGCGCGAACACGACGCCGCGACAGGCTTCCCGGAACTCGTCATCCGGGCAACGTGAGCGCGGCCAACGGTTTCGCGCCGTCGAGCGCGAGTTCGTGGCGCGCGATCATCTCGAACGCTTCGCCCGTCTCCGAGTAATCCCAGCGCTCGACCGTGGTCTGCCGCGCGCCGCCGTCGCACGCTTGCGCGTCGTGGCGGATCACGTTCACCGAGTTGTCGATGGTGCCGCGCGTGCGCCGCGACAGCGCCGTACCCGCCTGCACCGCCCACACGCGCCGCGACAAACCCGCGAAGGTATCGTGCAGCGGCAGCACGTAAGGCAGATGGATATGCCCGCCGAGAATCAGGTCCGCGCCCGCGCGCGCCCAGCGCTGCACCGCGCGCTCGCGTCCGTGCAGCAGGTTCTTTTCGTCCTGCGCGCGCGTGACGGCCACCGGCTGATGCGTGACCACGACGCGCAACTGCGCCGCGCTCGCCGCCTCCAGGCGCGCGGCGACGCGTCTGACCTGCCGCATCGACACTTCGCCGTTCTTGTGACGGTAAGCGCGCGTCGTGTTCACGCCCAGCACGAGCAGTTCGGGCGATTCGAAGCCCGGTTCGAGATCGGCGCCGAATACGCGCTGATGATTCGCGTACGGATAACACAGCCGCGCGAGCGGATTGAAAAGTGGAATGTCGTGATTGCCGGGAACGACGAGCGCCGGCGTCGCGCCGAGCGCATCGACGAACGCGCGCGCCGCGGCGAACTGCTGCCTGCGTGCGCGCTGCGTGATATCGCCCGAGAGCACGACCAGATCGGGCGACAGCGCATCGGCGAGACGCAGCAGCGCCGCGACGACCTGCGGCCGCTCGGTGCCGAAATGCGTATCGGAAATCTGCAACAGCAAGGTCATGAGCGATTCGCTTCGGCCACCGCCGGTTCGGGCTTGAGCAGAAAGAGCGGCTTCTCGGACACGTGGAATTCGAGCGGCATGCGCAGTTTCGTGATCTCGCCATCCGTCGCGATCTTGATCGCTCTGCGCCGCTTCGAAGGATGCGTCACCGTGATGCGCTCGAACGTGAAGCTCACGACATGATCCGAATCCGACAGACGCCCCGCCGCGCCATGCAGCGACAGCCACAGATGCATGAGCCGCCCCACCGGCCGCGGCGCAATCGCGACGAGCAAGCCCTGTTCCAGCGCGCTCGCTTCGTTCGGCATGCCGATCTGCTCCATCTGCAGCCGGTTGTTGCCGACGAAGAGCGTCGATGAGCGAATCTCCGTGGTGCTGCCTTCGTGATCGATATGCAAACGCAAATGCCGATGCGGCTTGAGCATCGTGAAAAGCGCCGACCACAGCGCGACCAGCCGGCTGCGGCCGAATTGCCGCTTGTAGATTTCGCGATCTTCGAGCAGCCGCGGATAGAGGCCGAGACTCGCGTTGACGAGAAACATGCGCCCGTTGACGAAGCCGACCTGCACCGGATAGGCGCGCGCATCGAGCAGGAGCTGGGTGGATTGTTCGAGGTCGGCGGGGATGCCGTGGTCGCGGCTGAAGTAGTTGAACGTGCCGCGCGGCAGCACCGCGAACGGGCAACCGGCGTCGTACGCCGCGTGCGCGACCGTGCAGAGCGTGCCGTCGCCGCCCGCGCCGACGAGCACGCCCTCCTGCGCGCACGCCGCCGCCGCGGTTTCACGCGCGATGCTCGCAAGGCGGCGCGGATCGTCGACGACGCGCAATTCGAAGCGCCGCCCCGCCGCGCCGAGTTCGCGCTCCAGCACGGTGCGCGTCGCGTCGGCCTGACGGCGGCCCGAGCCCGCGTTCATCACGATGAAGAACGGCGCGTCGGCGGCGAGCGTCTTCTCTCTTTCGGCGGATGCGGCTGTCGGGGTCATCGGCGGCGCTCCTTCGTTATCCGCGCGAGAAGCGCACGGCGAGCCTGACTCCGCACTCGCGCGCGGAGCCTGCCGATTATAACGAAATGCTTACAGCCGGACCGCGCACGCTTACGTGTGCTCGCCGCGAATGTAGTACTCGAGTTGCTGAATGGTGAACTGCTGCTCGGAGATGATGTTCTTCACCAGATCGCCGATGGAGATCATGCCGACGAGCTTGCCGTTGTCGATCACCGGCAGGTGACGCATGCGCTTGTCGGTCATGAGCGCCATGCAGTCGTCGGTGGTTTGATCGGGGCGCACGTAGCGCACGTGCGACGTCATGATGTCGCGCACGGGCGTCTGCTTCGACGCGCGGTCCATCAGGACGACTTTGCGCGCATAGTCGCGCTCGGTCATGATGCCGACGATTTCATCGCCCTCCGTGACGATCACCGCGCCGATATGCTTGTCGGCCATCATCTTGATCGCATCGAAGACCGACGCCGTTGCGGCAATCGTATAGACCGTCTGTTCGGGTTTCGAATTCAGAACCTGTGCGACTGTTGCCATCGAGCGCCTCCGTTATGAGCGGGGAACGTTGTTGCGCCTGGGCGACGGGTTTGTCTTGCGCCTGTGTGGAGCGTAAAGCCTCGCGCACCATTGCCTTCATAGGCATTAACCCGACCATTCAAAAAGTATAGCCGCGATTCGCGCCTCGTCGGACGCGCGCCATTCATTCTGCGCGCGTTCTGTTTCGGCTTCAGTTTCGTCGTCGGATGCCGCTAACAGGCACATACACGACGGCAACGCGGCGCGATGCACCGCTTAGAGGGAGAACGAGGTGAGCAGTTCACAACAGGATATCGAGCAGCGCGTGCGGCTCGCGGGCAGCAACATGTTCGAATTGCTTCTGTTCAGGCTCGGCGAGGCGCCGGGCTCGGAACAGCGGGAGCTTTACGGCATCAACGTATTCAAGGTGCGCGAGATTCTCGCGATGCCGACGATCACGGCCGTGGCCGGATCGAGCGAGGAGATTCTCGGCGTCGCGGATATCCGCGGACAGATCATTCCCGTGATCGATCTCGCGCGCATCACCGGCTGCCGGCCGAAGAACGGGCCGAAAATCCTGCTCGTCACCGAATTCGCGCGCACGACGCAAGGTTTCGCGGTCGAGGAAGTCGACGATATCGTGCGGCTCGAATGGAATCAGGTGTTGTCGGCGGAATCGCACTCGGGCGGCAAGACGGTGACGAGTTTCGCGCGGCTGGACGGCAACGTCGATGGCTCGCGGCTCGCGCAGGTGCTCGATGTCGAGCGCATCGTGCGTGACGTGCTGCCGTCACAGGAAACCGATATCACCGAGGCGAACACCGGGCGGCTCATTCTCAAGCCGGGCGCGCGCGTGCTCGCAGCGGACGATTCGGGCGTCGCGCGGGCGCTCATCGAACAAAGTCTCACCGCGATGGGCGTGCCCTTCGTGATGACCAAGACGGGCCAGGAAGCGTGGGACGTGCTGGAAGCCACGCTCAGGAAAGCGCAGAAGGAAGGCACCGAGGTCGCGGATCACATCGCGCTCGTGCTTACCGATCTGGAAATGCCGGAGATGGACGGTTTCACCCTCACGCGCCGCATCAAGGCGGAAACGGGGCTGATGCACATTCCGGTGGTGATTCACTCGTCGCTGTCGGGATCGGCGAACGAGCAGCATGTGCGCAAGGTCGGCGCGAATGCGTATGTGTCGAAGTTCGAGGCGTCGGAACTGGCCAACGTGATGCGCGGCGCGCTCGCGCACGCGGCCTGAAAAACGATCGGCGCCCGCTGAACACAAACCTTTTGAGTCTGTGCCAGCGGGCGCCGGAGCAGTCCTTCAGCCGATACGCCCGGCGGATGAGCCGGGCCAGCCGCTTCGATTAGTGACCGAAGAAGACCGATTGCGGGTTGTTGCTCGATTGCGCCGCACGGTTGCCCGATTGAGCCAGCGTGTCACGCGAGCCGCCGAAAGCGGTCGTGTTCGTGCCGTTGGCGTTTTCTTCAGCGGCGATCGCTTGTGCGCTCGGGCCTTGTTGCGACGTCGGCGCGCCGACTGCCGGACGGTAGAACGGAGCCGGACCGTAGCCGCTTGCGAAAGCGGGTGCGGCGAGCGTTGCGGTAGCGGCGATCAGAAGGGTAGCGATGAGATTGCGTTTCATGGTGAGCTCCAAAGACGGTTGACGTTCAATCAGAAAGCGCCGCAGCGGTCTTGCGAGAAACTGTCTGCTACGTCGATGAAGCGCAGTGTATACCCCTACTATCGCTTTTTTATCTCCATAAATTTCAATTCAGTTTTCGCTGTGCGCCAACAATCGCTGGCTGCACGAGCGTACGGATTTCCCGCGGACGACCGTCTGACAAGGGATTGGGCGTGCTGCAGCGCAATTCGACGTCGCGCGTCGTTTGGCAGGGACGGAACAATTATTTGGAAAACGACCGTTCGATACGCGCTCGTTCAGTGAACGAGTCGCCCGATCAGGCGAACGAGCGCGGCGGGCGGATTGCCCTTTTGACAGTAACCGTCGAATCCGGAATGCATGCCTTCGGTTCGCACGGTTTCTTCGCCCAGCGCCGTAAACGCGATGATCACCGCATCGCGCGTGCGGGCGACCCGGCGAAGCACGCGAGCGGTCGCGTAGCCGTCGTGCTCCGGCATCGTGATATCGAGAATGACGATGTGCGGCACCCAGCCATCGACCGCGTGCAGCGCATCGACGCCGGATAGCGCGAAACGGGTGTCGAAACCGTCCGATTCGAGCGCGGCCGACAGCGCTTCCGCGCTGTAGGCGTTGTCGTCGACGACGAGGATGCGCCACGGATCGCGGTCGACGTCGACGCTGCGGTCCGTCCAGAGGGAGCAATGAGGGGAATGCAGGGAGACTGGCATGGGCACTTACCTAAAGCACATACCGGCATTGCAGCATTTCTTGCGCCCGCGCTCCGCCCAAATCAGGCGTCGGCCTCTTTTTTGCCCTTGCGACGCTTTCCCGATGCGCCTTCGTCTTCGCGCAGCCGCGCGTTCGCTTCGACGAGCGATGCCGCGTCGCACTGGCGCAACGCGAGATCGACTTCGCCGAGGGCGCCGAAAAGCGCCGCCTGCTCCGCCTCGTCCAGCGGCGTTGCGCCGGGCCCGGTTACGCGCCGCGCTTCCTTGTCGAGCCGCTTCATGAGCTTCGCGCCGAAGCGGGTATCGAGCACGCCCTCGCGCGCGAGCCCCGCGATCAACGACGCGAGACGGACGAGGCCGCCCGCCGTGGTTTGCGTCGTCGTCCCGTCCAGATCGTCACGGTCTTCCACTGCCTTCTCCCCAGGTTGGCACGCGACGCCGCGCGGGCGGCCGACTCGATGCGTGGCGCCGCGCGTGCGCCCGTCTTGCGTGGCGCGATGATACGCCGACAATATGACAGTCATATTTGCACAGACCGGCGCGCCGGTGGCGATCGTTTCACTTGCGTTTGCGCGTTACGATCGCGATTCGGGGCGCGACCGATGGCACACTAGCGCGTGGCGGCGTGCGTGCCTGAAACGTCGAGGTCCGCATCCCCGGCAGACGCGCCGACATCCCCAGAATGCTACCGAATGCCCGCATGAATCCCGCTACCCTGCAAAGACCGCCCTACGGTTCCGACTTTTCCGGCCTCGTCTGCGGCTTCCGATTTCATGTCGATCACCCCGGCGAGCCGATCGATGCCGAAGCCGCGAGCGAATGGCTCGCCCGCGACGACACGACCCGCGAGTTCGTCTGGCTGCACTTCGATCTCGCGAACAGCGCCTGCGAGCGCTGGATGCGCGGACGCCTCGGCCTGCCCGACGCATTCTTCGAGACGCTCAACGAAGGCTCGCACTCGACGCGCATCGAGCATCAGGAAGGCGCGCTCTTCGCGGTCATCAACGATGTGATGTTCAACTTCGAGCTGACGCCCTCCGAAATCGCGACGCTGTGGGTCTATACGCATCAGAAGCTGCTCGTCACGGCGCGGCTCAAGCCCTTGCGTTCGGTCGATTCGCTGCGCGAGTCGGTCAGGCGCGGCGAAATCTTCCGCTCGCCCGCCGAACTGCTCGCCCACATGCTGCGCGATCAGGCGGATCTGCTCGTGCATATCGTGCGGCGCACGAGCGTCGAGGTCGACGGCATCGAGGATCGCTTTCTTTCGATGCGCGGCGCCGCGACCCGCACCGATCTCGGCGGCCTGCGGCGCGTGCTCGTGAGGCTGCAGCGTCTGCTCGCTCCCGAGCCGGGCTCCGTGTTCCGTCTGCTCGCGCGGCCGCCGCGCTGGCTTCATTCGCAGGACATTCAGGATTTGCGCGACGCCACCGAAGAGTTCTCGCTCGTGCTCAACGATCTCGCCGGACTCGTCGAAAGGATCAAGCTTTTGCAGGAAGAAGTCGCGACGCGCATGGACGAGCAAAGCAACCGCACGCTCTTCACGCTGACGCTCGTCACCGTGCTTGCGCTGCCGATCAATATCGTCGCGGGATTTTTCGGCATGAACGTGGGCGGCATTCCGCTCGCGGAAAATCATCACGGTTTCTGGCTGCTGGTCGTGATCGTCGCGACCTTCACCGTGCTCGCCGGATGGTGGGCCTTCCGCCGCCGCCGCGACATGTAGCGAGCCGGTCGGGCACGCTCGATGCGAAGTCCCCCGATGAGGCTAATGCCTCGCGAAACGTCGGAGGACATGATGGACAAGAACCGCATCGAAGGCACGGCTCGTCAGATGAAGGGCATCGTCCGCGAAGCCGTCGGCAAGGCCACAGGAAATCGCGGGACGCAAATGCGCGGCACTGCCGAAAAGATGGCGGGAAAGATGCAGGCCAAACTCGGCGCGGCGGCTGATGCCGTGCGCCGGATCAAGAAATAACCGCCGCCGCTTTCTGCTGACTTCCTGCTGATACCGTCAGAAGCACAGGTCGCTCAGGCTCGGATGATCGTCGGGCCGGCGACCTAGCGGCCAGTGATATTTGCGATCCGCTTCCTTGATCGGCAGATCGTTGATCGACGCGTGACGGTGCGTCATCAGCCCCGCCTCGTTAAATTCCCAGTTCTCGTTGCCGAAACTGCGGTACCAGTTGTTCGCATCGTCATGCCACTCGTAGGCGAAACGCACCGCGATGCGATTGCCCTTGTAAGCCCATAGCTCCTTGATCAGCCGATAGTCGAGTTCGCGCGCCCATTTGCGCCGCAGGAACGCAACCACTTCCTCGCGCCCGTTCGCGAATTCCGCGCGATTGCGCCAGCGCGTGTCCACGCTATAAGCAAGCGACACGCGCTCGGGCTCGCGCGTATTCCACGCATCTTCGGCGAGACGGACTTTGAGCTTGGCGGATTCTTCATCGAACGGCGGAAATGGCGGCTTGGATTCCATGGCGAGTCCTCGTTTATCAAGCGATGAGATGAGTAGACAGGTCTGTCTACTCGACGCACTCTAGCGCAGGTAGACGAACCTGTCTACAATCGATTGCATGAATACTTCTGCCGTCTCCATCGATGTCTCCGAACTCGCGCCCGACGCGCGCATCCTGCATATCGCGCACGATCTCTTCTATCGCGACGGCATTCGCGCGACAGGCGTCGATCGCGTGATCGCCGAATCGGGCGTCGCGAAAAAAACGTTCTATCGCTACTTTCCGAGCAAGGACGATCTGATCGTCGCGTTCCTGGATTTTCGTCACGATAACTGGATGGCATGGTTCCGCGATGCGCTCGCGAGGCACGGCGGCACGCTCAGCGCGCTCGTGCCCGCGCTGGCGGAATGGTTCGGCAGCGAGGCTTATCGCGGTTGTGCGTTCATCAATTCGGTCGTCGAAGTCGGAGCGACATTGCCGCAGGCGGTCGATATCTCGCGGCGTCACAAGCGCGACATGACCGCGGCGATCCGCACGCTGATGCCGGGTTCGCGCACGGCGAAAGCGGATGCGCAAGCGCTCGCACTGGCGGTGGACGGCGCGATCGTTGCCGCGCAATTCGCGGAGTCGCCCGCGGATGCATTGAAGGCGCTGGCGCGCGTGGTGCGGGCGATCGCGGCGGCGCAACGAAGCGCCCAATAACCGGCACGCGCTACTTGATCGATGCGCTTTCAATCGATGTGACAACCCGCTTCGATGACCCCGGCGATATCGCCTGTTCAACCACGTCCGCGAGCTTATCGAAGTGAGGCGCGATCTGATCGTTCGGCACGCACGCGTAACCGAGCATCAAGCCCTTTCTCGCCGCGAGCCGGTTCAGATAATAGTTGTCGAGCGGACGCGTCACCACGCCGGCGGACAGCGCGCTGGCGGCAATCATTCGGTCATCCGCCGAATCGGGTAAATCGAGCACGAAATGCAGGCCGGCTTCATCGCCCCGCACCGAGAGCGTTTCGCCGAAGCGCTCGCGGATCGCGTTGATCAGCAATTCGCGTCGCTCGCCGTACAGGCCACGCATACGGCGCACGTGTGACGTCAGATGGCCGTCGAGAATGAACTCGGTGAGCACGGCCTGCTGCATCAATTGACCCTCGCGATAGAGTTCGGCCACGCCGGTACGAAAGGAATCGACGAGGTTGTCCGGCACGACCATATAGCCCATGCGCAAGCCGGGATAAAGCATCTTGCCGAGACTGCCGACATAGATGACCTGTCCGGCGTCGTCGAGCCCCTGTAGCGATGACAGCGGGCGGCTGCCATAGCGGAACTCGCTGTCGTAATCGTCCTCGATGATCCACACCTTGTGCTGACGCGCGAAC
Source organism: Caballeronia jiangsuensis (assembly GCA_000648925.1). Taxonomy (GTDB): domain Bacteria; phylum Pseudomonadota; class Gammaproteobacteria; order Burkholderiales; family Burkholderiaceae; genus Caballeronia; species Caballeronia jiangsuensis. The sequence continues at coordinate 155,783 of JFHF01000013.1, read as the reverse complement.
TCCAGCAGCGCGCGGCGTCGCGCGAGACTCATCACCATGCCGAGCGGATATTGATGCGAAGGCGTCACGAGCGCGATGCGCGGCGGGTCCGCCATGTCGCGCGCGGTGGGGTTGAGCCCTTCTTCGTCGACGGGAATCGGCACGAGCGTCAATCCCGATGACTGCAGCACGCTGCGCACGCCCCAGTAGCACGGCTCCTCGACCCACGCGCGATCGCCGAAATCGGTGAGCAGGCGCACGGCGAGATCGATGGACTGATGAATGCCCGTCGTGATGATGATCTGGTCCGGCTGACACTTCACCGAGCGCGCGACGCGCAAATAATCCGACAGCGCACGCCGCAGCGGCCGATAGCCGCCGCCCGGCGCATACGTGAGCAGTTCGGGACTCGCGCGCTTCCACAAACGCGCCTGCAAGCGGCTCCATGTGCGCGCCGGAAATTCCGCGACGTCGGGCACGCCGGGCATGAACGCGCCCCACTGCTTCGGCGACACCCCTGCCTGCGCGATCAGACGCTCGCCGCGACGCGAGATCGTGCACGGCGCCTTCGCCTCCTCCGCCTGTCTCGCATTGCCCGCGACGCCATCGCGCGGCGCGGTGTCGGCGACATAGGTGCCGCTACCGGTCGTCGACGTGACATAGCCTTCGGCCGTGAGCTGGTCGTACACATGCAGCACGGTATTGCGGGCGATGCCGAGATCGATCGCGAGCGTGCGCGAACTCGGCAGCTTGGTGCCGGGCGCGAGCTGGCCCGTCAGGATGGCCTGCTGCATGAGTTCGAGCACTTGCCGGTACATCGGCTCGGCGGCGGAGCGGTCGAGCCGCGCGCTTAGCCAGTCGGCCAGGATGATGGTATCCATGAAGTCGTCACCGCCTGGAACCACTTGTCCGAAACGCCTAAGTGGCTCTATTTTGAATATTGAAATGGCTCCCCATTGTAGAACCGTAACGGGCTATAGTTATCGCAAGTAGTGGAAATAATTTCCGGGCGTCGAAGGCGGTCGGAAGTATCAGGGTTTTCCGAAGGAGACACGGAAGATGAAATCCGATCAGGTGATCGTCAGCTTTCGCGGCGTGCGAAAGACCTACGACGGTGAAACGCTCGTCGTCAAGTCGCTCGATCTCGATATCTATCAGGGCGAATTCCTCACGCTGCTCGGGCCATCCGGCTCCGGCAAGACCACCTGCCTCATGATGCTCGCGGGCTTCGAGTTCCCCACCGGCGGCGAGATCTGGCTCGACGGCAAGCTGCTCAACAAGGTGCCGCCGCACAAGCGCGACATCGGCATGGTGTTTCAGAACTACGCGCTCTTTCCGCATCTGTCGGTGCAGCAGAACGTCGAATATCCGCTGACGGTGCGCAAGATGTCCGCCGAAGAGCGCGCGCATCGCGTGAACAACGCGCTCAAGATGGTGCGCATGGAAAGCTTCGCGAAGCGTTATCCGGCGCAGCTTTCCGGCGGCCAGCAGCAGCGTATCGCGCTGGCGCGCGCGCTCGTGTTTGAGCCCAAGCTCGTGCTGATGGACGAGCCGCTCGGCGCGCTCGACAAGCAATTGCGCGAGCACATGCAAATCGAACTCAAGGCGCTGCACGAGAAGCTCGGCGTGACCTTCGTCTACGTCACGCACGATCAGGGCGAAGCGCTCACGATGTCCGACCGCGTCGCGGTGTTCGACAAGGGCATCGTGCAGCAGCTCGACACCGTCGATCATCTGTATGAAGCGCCCTGCAACGAGTTCGTCGCGAACTTCATCGGCGACAGCAACCGGCTGCGCGGCACCATCGAACAGATTCAGGGCGACTTCTGCGACCTCCGTCTCGCCGACGGCACGCGTCTGTCCGGTCTCAACGTCGCGAATGCGAAACCGGGTGCGCCGGCCATCGCGTGTATCCGCCCGGAGCGCATGAAGCTCACGCAGGGCAACGGCCACGCGAACGGCAACATCAACGCGCTCCCGGGCGAAGCGAAGAGCCTCATCTATTTCGGCGATCACGTCCGCATGCGCTGCGGCGTGCGCGAGCAGGACGAATGCTTCGTCAAGGTGCCGCTCGGCACCGCGGCGCTCGACGGCTTCACGCCCGGCGCGCCCATCGCGCTCGAATTCGCGCCCGAGCATTTGCGTGTGTTCGCCTGAGTCTCGATCGGGCGTCGCGCTTCCCACGTAGGTCCACTGACAAAACCAAGTCGAAGAAGAGAGGAAACCATCATGAAGAAGTTCGCACTGTGTTCCATGGCGGCTGCGCTCGCGTGCGTGTCGGCGGCGTCGGGGGCGGCGGAGATCACCGTCGTCAATTTCGGCGGCGCGAACGGCGACGCGCAGAAGGTCGCGTTCAATCAGCCGTTCGAGCAATCGTCCAAGAACAAGGTCACGGCGGTCGAATACAACGGCGAGCAGGCCAAGGTCAAGGCGATGGTCGAAGCGAAGCACGTGAACTGGGACGTGGTCGAAGTCGAATCGGGCGATCTCGGCCGCGGCTGCGACGAAGGTCTCTATGAAAAGCTCGACTGGTCGAAGATCGGCAAGAAGTCGGACCTCGTGCCCGAATCGCCGCAGACCTGCGGTGTCGGCTTCTTCGTGTGGTCGACGGCGCTCGCCTACAACGGCGACAAGCTGAAGTCCGCGCCGGCGGGCTGGGCGGACTTCTGGGACACGAAGAAATTCCCCGGCAAGCGCGGCATGCGCAAGGGCGCGCGCTACAACCTCGAATTCGCGCTGATGGCCGACGGCGTCGCGCCGAAGGACGTCTACAAGGTGCTCGGCACGAAGGCCGGCGCGGACCGCGCGTTCAAGAAGCTCGACGAACTCAAGCCGAACATTCAGTGGTGGGAGGCAGGCGCACAGCCGCCGCAGTTCCTCGTCGCGGGCGATGTCGTGATGTCCACTGCGTATAACGGCCGCATCGACGCGGCGCGCAAGGAAGGCAAGAACCTGAAGGTCGTGTGGAACGGCAGCATCTACGACCTCGACTACTGGGCGATTCCGAAGGGCTCGCCGAACAAGGACGTCGCGCAGCAGTTCATCGCGTATTCGGTGTCGCAGAAGCCGCAGGAAGTCTATGCGAAGAACATCGCGTACGGCCCGGTGAACAAGGCCGCGATCTCCGCGCTGGACGCGAAGACCAAGGCCGACATGCCGAACTCGCCGGACAACGCGAAGAACGCGGTGCTGCAGGACATGGCGTTCTGGACCGATCACGGGGACGAGCTCGAGCAGCGCTTCACCGCATGGGCGTCGAAGTAAAAGCGTCGAAGTAAAAGCATCATAGGCAGCAAGACGGTCGCGCTTTTCGAAAGCGCGACCGCAAAGAAGGAGACTCAAGCGTGAACACCATGACGATCCCCGCGGAAGAATCGCGCGAATCGAGCGCGCGTCTGAAGCGCGAATTGAAGATCGCCGATGCGAAGAAGCGCGCCATGGCGCTCATGCTCATCGCGCCGCTCGCCATTTTTCTGTTTTTGATCTTCGTGGTGCCGATCGGCGCGCTGCTCACACGCGCGATTGAAAATCCCGAAGTGGCGAACGCGCTGCCGCACACCGGCGCGGCGCTCGCGAAATGGGACCGCAAGACGCCGCCATCGGATGAAGCGTATGCCGCGCTCGCGCAGGACCTCACGACGATCTCGGAAGGCGAATCGATGGGCGCCCTCGCGCGGCGTCTGAACACCGAAATTCCGGGTTATCGCTCGCTCGTCGCGAAAACCGCGCGCGCGATGCCGCTCAACGGCGACGACGGCAAGCCGCTGCCCGCCGCGCAGATCAAGGCGAAGATCGTCGAACTCGACGACCGCTGGAACGATCCCGTCTATTGGCAGGCGATCGCGAAGAACGCGGGCCGCTATTCGCCGTTTTATATCCTCGCGTCGCTGGATCACAAGCAGGACGGCTTCGGCAATATCGTTCATGCGGACCCGGATCAGTCGATCTATCTCAACGTCTTCGGCCGCACCTTTGTGATCGGCGTGGGCGTGACGCTGTTCGCGCTGCTGCTCGGCTATCCGCTCGCCTACTGGATTTCGACGCTGCCCGAGCGCCGCGCGAACCTCGTGATGGTGCTCGTGCTGATTCCGTTCTGGACGTCGGTGCTGGTGCGCGTCGCCGCGTGGATCGTGCTTCTGCAAAGCGAAGGGCTCGTGAATACGGCGCTGCTCGGCAGCGGGCTGATCGGCTCGCCGCTCGCGCTGCTCTTCAATCGCGTGGGCGTCTATATCTCGATGACGCACATCCTGCTGCCCTTCATGATCCTGCCGCTCTACAGCGTGATGAAGTCCGTGCCGCCGACCTATCAGCGCGCGGCCGTTTCGCTCGGCAGTCATCCGTTCGCGGCGTTCTGGCGCGTCTACGTGCCGCAGACTTATCCGGGCATCGGCGCGGGCGTGCTGCTCGTGTTCATTCTCGCGATCGGTTATTACATCACGCCGGCGCTGCTCGGCGGGCCGAACGATCAGATGGTCAGCTATTACATCGCCTACTTCACCAACGTGACGATCAACTGGGGCATGGCATGCGCGCTCGGCGCGCTGCTGCTCGCCGCGACACTGCTGCTCTATGTGGTCTATGGACGCTTCACGCGCTCCAACGTGAGCCTGGGGTAAAGAAAGATGAAACTCGCCAAACCGATGTTCGCGCCGCACACGTCCGCGATCGAACGCATCTGGTATTTCGCGTTGCGCATCATCTGCGTGCTGACGCTGCTTTATCTGATTTTGCCCGTGCTCGCGATCGTGCCGCTGTCGTTTTCGTCGAGCACGTTCCTGGTCTACCCGATTCCGGGCTGGTCGATGCGCTGGTATCACAACCTCGTCATGTCCGACGAGTGGCGCATGGCCGCGAAGAACAGCTTCATCGTTGCGCCGTCGGCCACGCTCGTCGCGACGATCCTCGGCACGCTCGCGGCGGTCGGGCTCACGAAGGCGAACTTCCTCGGCAAGAGCGTGCTCATGGCCGTGCTCATTTCGCCGATGATCGTGCCGGTGATCGTCGTTGGCGTCGGCATGTATCTGTTCTTCGCGCCGCTCGGCATCGCCAATACGTATTTCGGGCTGATTCTGGCGCACGCGGCGCTTGGCGTGCCGTTCGTCGTGACGACCGTCGGCGCGACGCTGCAGAATTTCAACTACAACCTCGTGCGGGCGAGTCAGTCGCTCGGCGCGAGCCCGTTGAAAACCTTCTTTCGCGTGACGCTGCCGGTCATTGCGCCGGGCGTGATCTCGGGCGCGCTGTTCGCGTTCGCCACTTCTTTCGATGAAGTCGTCGTCACGCTCTTTCTCGCTGGCGCCGATCAGACGACGCTGCCGCGGCAGATGTTCACCGGCATTCGCGAAAACATCAGCCCGACGATCGCCGCGCTCGCGACGATCCTCATCGTGTTTTCGACGAGCCTGCTGCTAGCGCTCGAATGGCTGCGAGGCCGTGCGGCAGCGCGTGCGATCGCCTAGCGAGGCGGTCCGAGACAGCGATCGCGGACCGGCGCAGAGGCTCTATAGCCGAGGTTTTGATTGGGACCATGCGCGCCTCTGACGGGCCGACTTGCCGGACCATTCACGCCGATCTCGAACAAAACCATCGCGGCGCTGGGTGATTGCGGCTGGGAATGCCGTCCGCATCGGTCCGCGAGCCACCTTACGAACCGCTTGAACGCCCGCCAGTCAAGGCGCTGCGTGGGTCCTCGTTCCCGTTCAATCGATTATTCGCAGCAACGGGATAGTGTATTCACTGATGCAGTATTTATCGGAATGTGCTTAATGACGTACGTTCTAGGTCGAGTCAAAGCCTGGAACAATGCCATGACAGCTTTTTCGAAAAGAGCGGACCCGTGGTCACAGACGGTTCACCTGCTCGAAGCGATGCCGATGGACATCGCTCGCACAGCACCATCCCAGAAATCCGCGCGCGCCGAAAACGCGTTCCTGGAGCGTCTGACGCGCGACTGGAATCGCACGCACCCGCATCAGGTGGACGATCGGCTGCCGTTTCCGCAGGCGATCGTGCGCGTGATCGAGCGTCCGAGCAGCGCGACGGCGCTCGTCTACTGGTCCGATCCCGGTACGTGCCACTACGGTTATCAAGGCTGGCGCGCCACGACCGCGACCGCGGAAGGCGTCTGCTCGCTCTCCGGGATGCCGATTCATCGTGGCGATCAGGTCTATCGGCCATCGCAGCGCGATCCGAAGCCGCAGAACGCCGCCGCGATGATCCTCGCCGACGCGATGCCGAAGAACGCCGAGGAAATGGAAGTCGACCTGCAAGGCTGACGAGCGGCGGGAAAATGGAGCGGCATCGTCAGGCGATGCCGCTTCTGTCGGCGCGCGCGCGTTCAATATCCGACCGTGATGCGCTGGCGGATATGCGCGCCGCGCTCGAATTCGTCGAGGAAGGCGATCGCGTAGTCGTCGAACGAAATCCAGCTTCGCCCGCCGTTATCGACGAGCAATTCGTCCACGCCGAGCCGGAATTTCTGCGTGCGCGGTCCGGGCACGAATTCGGCCGACGGCGAAACGAAGGTCCAGTCCACATCCCGTTCGCGGCGTAGCGCATCAAGAAAAGCCGCCCCCGCCGTGGCTTCCGGCCTGTACGCGTCGGGGAAATCCGGCAGATCGAGCACGCGCTGACCGGGCGCCGCGTACAAGCTCCCCGCGCCGCCGACGACCAGAAGGCGCTGCACGCCGGCGCGCTTCACCGGTCCGACTATCGCGCTTTCCGACACGGTGGCGAAGCGCGTCGCGCTGAACACCGCGTCGTGTCCCGCGAGCACGGCAGCGAGCGCGTCCGCATTCAGCACGTCGACGTCGTGCGCGCTGACACCATCCCGCCTTTCGAGACCGGACGTGTCGCGCGCGATCGCGCTGACCGTGTGTCCACGCCGCAACGCTTCCTCCATCAGCCGGCTGCCGACATTACCCGTCGCCCCGATGATCGCGATTTTGCTCATGCCACATTCTCCTTTCCTTTTACGGCGTTCGCACCGGCGCCGTCGAAACGGCCGCTTTTTGTTGTAGAAAAATAAACCGTGGCCTGACAAGCGCTTTCGATAGCGTTTGCTTCCACATCAGACGAAATCGGAGAATCGATTAGCGCACGGTCATTTGTAAAAGCATACGTAACGACATATGGTCATGCAATTTCCGGGCCGATTCCAGCCCTTTAGCGCAATATCGACACACCGTTGTCATATTCAAATTGCGCTTTCGGAAACTCACGCCGCCGTTACACTAGAGGCCCCGCACTCTCTCGAAACGCAGGATAGCGGCGATTACCGGCGCGCCGTGTACAGCGGTTTCGGAGCGAGTTCCCAAATCGAAGTCGCCAAAATGTCATGACATTGGTTTATATTGCAGTTCCTCGCCGCTCCATTACCGGAAGGAGTAAATCGTGAAGAATCCGCAATTGCAGGGTGCCATCGAAGGACGCGACAATCCGGCAGGCGAAACCGCCTACGAGCCGATTCCGATTCGCGCAGTCTCAAAGGAGTCCGGTGATGAACCCGGCTACTCCGATTCGCTGGACATCCCGCTCAATTACGGCATCGTGATGGACGCAGTCAGAGACGCGGTACGCGCGAATCCCTGAACGTTCGAGTTTTCATGCGAAGCGCCCCACTCGGGGCGCTTTTTTTTCGTCCGCGCCCGGCATTCGCAGCGAACCGCGACCTTGCCAGATAGCAACGATTTGCCGCCGTTTTAGTACGACCAATCAACCAATCCGCCGGGCCTTTCGCTCATGCGATTGCGCCATAAGTCAATCGGTGTGAATCAGAGCCGACACCCCGATGCAGTGCATTAACGGGATGGTACACTGCCGCCTCCGCCGCGCCGGGCGGGGCTGTGCCCATATTTCGAGACGGGCGCGCAGTGTCGATATTTCGTCCATCCCCATCGGCGCCTAATGCCTGAATTGGGTCGTCTGTCGCGTCCTGTTCGCCCGATCCGACAAAGAAATCCGCTGCTAGTCTTTCCACTGGCGAAAACAATCGCATTGAAGTAAGTTCAGACGTGTAATAGCGCCTGGACAAACGTCCGGATCAATGCTCGCGGGTTAAAGGGATGGCCGGCGGCGACGTTAACAAGACTGATCAACAACGCGCTGTGGCTCGCGCCCTGCCGAACCAAAACATGGCCGCTATTTTCAATTACCTGTTGGACAGTCAGATTTCCCGGCAATGGCGGGGCCTTCTGGCCGCGCTTGCGGACGAATTCGAAGCGCAGATCGGGCGCAACGAACTGCGTCAGTTGATGCATCGCGTGGGCAGCCGCTTCGCCGAAGCCCGGCCGTTACCGCCCTGCGATTCGACAGCGGCGCTCGCCGACGCGCTCAACGCGTTGTGGCGCGACACCGACTGGGGCTTCGTCGAGCTTGCCGATGAACGCGACTATCTGAGCATCGTGCATTACTGCGCGCCGCTGCCCGCCTTCGGCGAAAGCGCGCTCGCGTGGACGCCCGCGTTTCTCGAAGGCGCGTATCAGCAATGGCTCGCCGCGCTCGGCGCGCAAGGTCTCGCGATCCGGCAAGCGAGCGAGTTCGGCGACGACACAGCCATCGAATTCAGGCTCGCGCGCGTCGCGGCCTGAAGCGTCTTCAGCGCAATCCGACCGCCGCCTCGATGCGGCGGCATCGAGCGCCCGCAAAGGGCGGCTCCAAACAAGCAGCATCGGCCAGGCAGCAAGAATAGGCACGACGAGGAAGCGGCATCATGAATACTTCGCGCGACATCGAGAAGCTGTTCGATCATTTCGGCGGCAATGCAGGCGATTATCAGGAAATCGGACGAGAGAACGAGGCCAAGACGGCGCGCACCCGCTGGCCGCTGCTCGCCACGCTCGACTTCGCACAGCCGGCGATTCCCGAGATCGCGCCGCGCCGCGACGTGCAACTGAACGCCGCGCGGCCACGTCCGGATGCAGTCTCCGGCGAGCCCGCCGACAAGCCGACGCCGATCCATCGTGGCAAGCAGCCGCTCTTCACGCGGCCGCATCGCCGCACTATTCCGCCCGTCAATCCGCCGGCCGCGGAGTCGCTGAGCGCGTTGCGTTTTTCGGCGCCCGGCGCATCGGCGTCGAACGAAACCGGAACGATTGCGGATTCGGCTTCCACGCCAGTCGCAAGCGTGCCGCCGGTCGAATCGAAGCCCGTGGCGGCTGACGCCAGCCCCGCTGCGTCCACCACCTTCGGCTCGAACTTTCTGGCGCGCCGCGCGCCCGCTCAGGTTGCGCCGGTGACGCCCGCCGCCCCGACGCCGCGCGCGCCCGAACCGGCCCCCGCCGCGCCGCAGTCGATCCTCGGCAAGCTCTTCGGGCAGCCCACACAGCCCGCCCCGAGCGCGCCGGCAGGTTCGCTCGACGCCGTGTTCGAGCGCCTGCGCCACGCCCGTCCGCAAGGCGACGAATCCACGAACAAGCACGCAGGCGCCGGCCACGCCGCTCACGCAAGCCGCCTCTCACGCTCATGAAAGTCATCACGGTAGTTTCCGCGAAGGGCGGCGTCGGCAAGACGACGCTCGCCGCCAATCTCGCTTCGGTGCTCGCCGCGCGCAGCCGTCGCGTGATCGTGCTCGATCTCGATCCGCAGAACGCGCTGCGCCTGCATTTCGGCATTCCGCTCGACAGCATCGACGGCATTTCGCGGGCGACGCTCGCGGGCGACCCGTGGCAAACGGTGATGTTCGACGGCGTCGATGGCGTGACCGTGCTGCCCTACGGCGCGGTGATCGAGGACGATCGCCGCCGCTTCGAGGCGCTCGTCGACAACGATCCCGCGTGGCTCGCCCATTCGCTCCAGTCGCTCGCGCTCGACGCCAGCGACATCGTGATCGTCGACACGCCGCCGGGCTCGTCCGTCTACACACGCACCGCGCTGACCGCGGCGAACTTCGCGCTGAACGTCGTGCTGGCGGATGCCGCGTCCTATGCCGCGATTCCCGGCATGGAGCGCATGGTCGATGCCTACGCCGCGCCGCGCCAGGATTTCGGCGGTCAAGGCTACGTCGTGAATCAGGTCGATCAGTCGCGCCAGTTGAGCAAGGACGTGCTGAAGGTGCTGCGCAACATGCTCGGCACGAAGCTGTTCCCGGGCGTGATCCATCAGGACGAAGGCGTGTCCGAGTCGCTCGCGTGCGACACGACGCTCATTCATTACGACCCGCTTTCGCAAGCTGCCGCCGATCTGCGCGCGTGCGGCGACTGGCTCCTCTCGGCCGTCGATGCGATGGCTGCCTCGTCGAGGAAGCTCGCATGAGTTCCACCAAGATCCCCTCGCCCGAAACCGAGGTCAGCGTCGCGACCTCGCGCCTCGAACGTTTCGTCGATGCGGGCATCTGGGGCAGCCGCGTCCTCGTGATCCTTCTCACGATCTTCGCCGCGTTCGCGCTGTATTTCGTCGTCACGGTGCCGCTCGCGTTCGGTCAGCAGCTTGCCTTCGCGACGATCTGCTTCGTCTGCGCGCTCGGTTTTCGACGCCTGCAAGGCCAGTACGCGACCCTCGTGATGATCATGCTGTCGATTGTCGCGTCGGGCCGCTACATGTTCTGGCGTCTCACCGAAACGACCTACTGGGAACGTCCGCTCGACGCCGCGTGGGGTCTGTTGCTCGTCGCGGCCGAAGTCTACGCGTCGCTCGTGCTTCTGCTCGGCTACTTCCAGACCGCGTGGCCGTTGAAGAGAAAGCCGCTGCCGCTGCCCGCCGACCGCAGCGAGTGGCCGACCGTCGATGTCTTCATCCCGACCTACAACGAGCCGCTCTCGGTCGTGAAGCCGACGATCTACGCGGCGCTCGCGCTCGACTATCCGGCCGACAAGCTCGCCATCCACGTCCTCGACGACGGCCGCCGTCCCGAGTTCAAGACGTTCTGCGAGGAAGTCGGCGTCAACTGGACGATCCGCACGCACAACCGCCACGCGAAGGCCGGCAACATCAACGAGGCGCTGAAGATCACGAAGGGCGAGTTTCTCGCGATCTTCGACTGCGACCACATTCCGACGCGCTCCTTCCTTCAGATCTGCCTCGGCTGGTTCCTGCGCGACAAGCTGCTGTCGATGCTGCAGACGCCGCACCACTTCTTCTCGCCCGATCCGTTCGAACGCAATCTCGGCACGTTCCGCAAGGTGCCCAACGAAGGCGAGCTGTTCTACGGCCTCGTCCAGGACGGCAACGATTTGTGGAACGCGACCTTCTTCTGCGGCTCGTGCGCGGTGCTGCGCCGTTCGATGGTGGAAGAGATCGGCGGCATCGCGGTCGAGACCGTGACGGAAGACGCGCATACCGCGCTCAAGCTGCATCGGCTCGGATATACGACCGCGTATCTCGCGATTCCGCAGGCGGCGGGACTCGCGACCGAGAGCCTCTCGGGGCATATCGGACAGCGCATCCGCTGGGCGCGCGGCATGACGCAGATTTTCCGGATCGATAATCCGCTCACCGGCAAGGGCCTCAAGATCGGCCAGCGGCTTTGCTATCTGAACGGCATGCTGCACTTCTTCTACGGCGTGCCGCGCCTCGTGTTCCTGACCGCGCCGCTGTCGTATCTGTTCTTCGGCGCGCACGTGATCGAAGCGGCGGCGAGCACCATCGCGATCTTCGCGCTGCCGCACATGATGCACGCGAGCATCACCAATTCGCGCATGCAGCGCAGCTTCCGCCACTCGTTCTGGGCCGAAGTGTACGAGTCGGTGCTCGCGTCGTACATCACCGCGCCGACGCTGCTCGCGGTCATCAACCCGAAGCTCGGCAAGTTCAACGTGACGGCCAAGGGCGGCCAGATCGCGAAGGATTACTTCGACTGGTACATCTCGCGGCCTTATCTGTTCCTGCTGCTCCTGAACCTGCTCGGCTTCGTCGCGGGCGTCGTGCATATCGTCATGTACTGGCATGTCCGCAGCGAGGTGAACACGACCATCCTCAACCTCTGCTGGACGGTCTACAACATGCTGATTCTCGGCGCGTCGGTGGCGGCGGCGAGCGAGCGCAAGCAGGTGCGCGCGACGCATCGCGTGACGATGAAGATGCCCGTGATGCTCAAGTTCTCGACCGGCCGCACGCTCGCGTGCGAGACGATCGACTACTCGGAAGGCGGCGTCGGCGTCGCGCTGCCGAGCAAGCTCGAAGTGCCGATGCACGAGCGCGTGACCGTCTCCCTCTTCCGTGGCGACGAGGAGTATGCGTTCCCGGCGACCGTCGGCTATACCGAGCCGGGCCGCGTCGGCCTGCGTTTCTCGCAACTCACGCGCGAGCAGGAATACGACTTCGTCAAGACGACTTTCGCGCGCGCGGATGCCTGGACCGGCTGGTCCGAGGGACGCCGCCCGGATACGCCGCTGCGCGGCCTGTCGCACGTGCTGCTGGTGGGCACGCGCGGCATTGCGGGATTGTTCGAGCATTTGTACAGCGACCTTCGTACCTGGATGAACAAGCGCCCAGTCGATGTGAAGAAGCTGAAAACCAAAGACCAATAATGGGCACGGGTATGTCGAAGTTGCGCGTTGAAAAACAAACGGGCGAGCGCGCGCCGCGTTTTTGCGAAAGACCTTTTGCGCGTGCATTGGCCGCCTTCATGGCCTTGCAGACTGCATTCGCGGCGCCGTTCGCTTCCATCGCGGCGGCCGCGGAAGCCAATGCCACGGCGGGCGCCACGCAGCAGGCGACCGGCGTCGGCGCCGTGCCCGCGCCGAGTCCGGCCATGGTGTACAACCCCGCCGCGATCCAGCAACCGGCGCTCGCGATGCCCGTTCCCGCGTTCTCCGGCAAGCCCGACAAGCCGCTCACCTCGCGCATCCCGACGACCGCCGATCCCGGCACGCTCGTGCCCGGCGGACGCCGTCAAACGCTGACTTTCGCCGATTACGGCGCGCTCGATCCGCTGCAACTGCGCGGCACCGACGGCCAGAACGGCATCGCGTTCTCGGTGCGCGGCGACGAAGTCGTGACCGGCGCGATCCTGCATCTGATCTATAGCTATTCGCCGTCGCTCCTTCCCTCGATCTCGCAACTGAAGGTGCTCATCAACGGCGAAGTGGCCGCGACGCTGCCGGTGCCGCGCGATCAGGCCGGCGTGCTGGTCGCACGCGACGTGGCGATCGATCCGCGCTTCATCACCGAGTTCAATCACCTCAACGTGCAGTTGATCGGTCACTACACGCAGCAGTGCGAAGACCCGTCGAGCTCGACGCTCTGGGCGACCGTCAGCAATGCGAGCTCGCTCGATCTCACGTATGCGTCGATCGCGAACAAGCCCGATCTCGCCGCGCTGCCGCAGCCGTTCTTCGACCGCCGCGACGTGCGCCGCCTCGAACTGCCGTTCGTGTTCGCGGGCAAGCCGAGTCTCGCCGCGCTGGAATCGGCGGGCATGGTCGCGTCGTACTTCGGCTCGCTCGCGGGTTATCGCGGCGCGATTTTCCCGGCGCAGACCGATAACGTGCCGCTGTCGGGCAATGCCGTGGTGTTCGCCACCGGCGATGCGAAGATCGCGGGCGTCGATATTCCGCCGGTCTCCGGTCCGACCATCGCGCTCGTCGAACGCGACGCGAGCGCGCGTGGCCGCCTCCTGCTCGTGCTGGGCCGCGACGACAACGAACTGAAGACCGCCGCGAAGGCGCTCGGCGTCGGCCAGAACACGCTGTCCGGCACGAGCGCGACGATCACGCAGTTCACCGACCTGCAGCCGCGCCGCCCGTACGACGCGCCGAACTGGCTGCCGACCGATCGCCCCGTGCGTTTCGGCGAACTCGCGGAAGCGCGCGATCTGACCGCCCACGGCTACGATGCCGACGCCGTGCGCGTGAACCTGCGCGTGCCGCCCGATCTCTTCATGTGGCAGACGAAGGGCGTGCCGGTCGACCTCGGCTATCGCTATACCGTGCGGCCGGCGCCGGACCGCTCGTCGCTCAATATCAGCGTGAACAACGGCTTCGTGCAGTCGCTGCGCATTCCGGCGGTGTCGACATCGACGTTCGATCTCGGCCAGTATTTCAGCCGCGTTCTGCCGGACAAGACCGTCGCCGCGCGCCGCGAAATCTATCTGCCGCCGCTGCTCATCACGCCGCGCGCGCAGTTGCGCCTGCACTTCTACTACGACATCCCGAAGACCGGCGAATGCCAAGGGCGCGTGCTGGATAACGTCGTCGGCGCGGTGGATCCGAATTCGACCATCGATCTTTCCGGCTTCCCGCACTACATGGCGCTGCCCGATCTGGCCGCGTTCGCGAACGGCGGCTTTCCGTTCACGCGCTTAGCCGACCTTTCGCAGACGGCGGTCGTGCTGCCGAACGAGCCGAATTCGGCGGACTACAGCCTGTATCTGCTGGAGATGGGCCGCATGGGCGCATCGACGGGCTATCCGGTGACGGGCGTCACCGTGACGAGCGCGGGCGATGTCGACCGTTTCGCCGACAAGGATCTGCTGATCCTCGGCTCGCCCGGCCGTCAGCCGCTCCTGCAGCGCTGGGCCAAGCAGATGCCCTTCTCCGGCGACGGCGACGCGCGCACTTTCCAGCTCTCCGATGTCGCGTTCAAGCTCGTCGACTGGTGGCATGGCGAACAAGGCCCGGAACGCTCGCCCGCGCGGGCGGACCTTTCGCTCGTGAGCTCCAACGGCGACGCGCTCCTGACCGGCTTCGAATCGCCGCTGAAGAGCGGACGCAGCGCGGTGGCGCTCATCAGCGCGGCCGGCCAGTCCGACGCCGATCTGTCCGCCGCCCTGCTCGACAACGATCTGCTGCCTTCCATCCAGGGCGCGATGGCCGTGATCCACGGCCGCACCGTGACGGTCACGTCGAACGGCGAGGCGTATTACGTCGGCCATCTCTCGCCGATGCATTACATGCGCTGGGCGCTGTCGTCGCATCCGCTTTTGCTGGTGCTCGGCGGTGTGCTCGCCGCGCTCATCATCGCCGCCCTGTTCTACCGTGCGCTGCGCTCGATCGCTGCACGGCGTCTGAGGGACTGATATGCGGGTATCCACCGCCAAGTTTTTCGCTGGTGCATTCATCGCCGCTTCCGCGGCAGGCACGCAGGCCGCGCAGCAATGCGACTGGCCCGCGTATCGCCTCTTCGTCGAGCGCGTCGTGCAGGCCGATGGCCGCGTGGTCGACCGCTCCACCGACGCGCAGCAGACCACGTCCGAAGGACAGTCCTATGCGATGTTCTTCGCGCTCGTCGCGAACGACCGCGCGACGTTCGACCGTCTGCTCGGCTGGACGCGCACGAATCTGTCGGCCAATCAGTTCGATGCAAACAACCTGCGCCTGCCCGCGTGGCAATGGGGCAAAAGGCAGGACGGCTCGTTCGGCGTGATGGACCCGAACTCGGCCTCCGATTCGGACCTGTGGATCGCCTACGACCTCTTCCAGGCCGGCCGCCTGTGGAAGGAGCCGATGTACACGAAGCTAGGCTATGCGCTCGCGACGCAGATCGTGAAGCAGGAAATCGTCGATCTGCCGGGGCTGGGTCCGATGCTCCTGCCGGGGCCGCAAGGCTTTCGCGTGGGTGACATCACGCGTCTGAATCCGAGCTATCTGCCGTTGCCGGTCCTGCGCGGCCTCGCGCACGAGATGCCCGACGGCCCGTGGGCGAAGCTCGCGCAAAGCGCCGCGAAGATGATCAGGGTCACGTCGCCGCGCGGCTATGCGCCGGACTGGGCCGCTTACCAGAACGGCCAGTTCGTCGTCGATCCGAAGAATGGCGATGTCGGCAGCTACGACGCGATCCGCGTGTATCTGTGGGCCGGCATGGCGTCGAGTAGCGACCCGCTCGCGCGTGCGTGGCTCGATGCGCTCGGCGGCATGCGTCAGAGCGTCGCGCAGACGGGTTTTCCGCCGGAGAAGGTATCGACCATCAGCGGCGCGGCGAGCGGCGAAGGTCCGCTGTCGTACTGGGGCGCGCTGGCGCCGTACTTCAAGGCGCTGAACGACGAACGCGGCCTCGGCCTCGCGCGCACGCATCTCGAAGCGCTGGTCGCGCCGCCGGGCGCGGGACGCGAGCCCGTCTACTACGACCGCGTGCTCAGTCTGTTCGGCGGCGGTTTCGTCGACGGGCGCTATCGCTTCGATGAAAACGGCCGTCTGGCGCCGAACTGGAGAAGCGCATGCTGATCCGGACTCGCAAACGCGTCATCGCGGCGCTGCTCTGCGCCGCACCGGCAATGGCCTTCGCTCAGGCCGCGACCGACCCGCTCACCGTGCTCATCGATCAGGGCAAGTACTGGCAGACGCACCGGCGCGGCGACCTCGCGGAGCAGGCTTGGCAGAAGGTGCTGCGCATCAATCCGAAACAGCCCGACGCGCTCTTCGGCATGGGCATGGTGCTCGCCGACCGCAAGGACGGCAGCGGCGCGCAGCAGTATCTCGCGCAGTTGCGTCAGGTCGCGCCGAACTACCCGAACATCGACGAACTCGGCCGGCGTCTGGGCGAAACCAGCTCGCGCGATCAGACCGTCAACGACGCGCGGCGTCTCGCGCAGAGCGGGCAAAGCGCGTCGGCGGTGCAGGAATACAAGCGCGCGATCGAAGGCAAGCCCGCGACGCCCGAACTTCAACTGGAGTATTACCAGGCGCTCGCCGCCACGCCGCAAGGCTGGGACGAAGCGCGGCGCGGCCTCGAACAACTGGCGCGCCAGAATCCCGACGATCCGCGCTATCAGCTCGCCTATGCGCAGCATCTGACGTATCGCGATACCACTCGGCGCGACGGCATCGCGCGGCTCGCCAAGCTGTCGGGCGACAGTTCCGTCGGCGCGGATGCGAAAAAGAGCTGGCGGCAGGCGCTGCTGTGGCTCGGCGCGCGCGCATCGGATGCGCCGCTCTATCAGGCTTATCTGCAAGTCTCGCCCGACGACGCCGCCGTGAAGGCGCGCTTCGATTCGATGGTTCTGCAGGACAAGTCCGCCCGCGAACGCGCGCAGGCCGGCGCCGCCGTCGATGCGCGCGGGCGCACCGTCGCGGAAGGCTTCACCGCGCTCGATCGCGGCGATCTCGTGACGGCGCGCGCACGTTTCTCGTCGGTGCTCGCGAGCGATCCGAACGACGCCGACGCGCTCGGCGGCATGGGCGTCGCGGCGCTCAAGCAGGAGCGTTTCGCGGAAGCGCGCACGTATCTCGAACGCGCGTCGCGGGCCGGCAATCCGGCGCGCTGGAAAGACGCGCTCACGAGCGCGACGTACTGGACCTATACGAGCGATGCGATCGGCGCGCGCAGCAACGGCCAGATCGCGCAGGCCAAGGCGCTCTTCGAGCGCGCGATCGCGATCAATCCTTCCGATGTCACCGCGCAGGTGCTGCTCGGCGAGATGCTGCTCGCGAACGGCGATCCGCGCGGCGCGGAACAGGCGTATCGCATGGCGCTGCGCCGTCAGGCCGACAATCCCGATGCGATCCGCGGGCTCGTCGGCGCACTGGCGGCTCAAGGTCGCGGCGACGAGGCGCTCGAATTCGCCAATCGCCTGAACACGGAGCAACAGGCGAAAGCGGGCGGCATCAACAAGCTGCGCGGCGAAGCGCAGGCCGCGCAGGCGCGCGCCGCCGAAGCGCGTGGCGACCTCGGCGCGGCGCGCAGTCTCTTCGAAGACGCGCTGCTCAACAATCCCGACGATCCGTGGCTGCGGCTCGACCTCGCGCGCATCTACGTGCGTCAGGGCGCGGTCGGCAATGCGCGCAGCATGATGGACGGCCTGCTCGCCACGCATCCCGACATGACCGACGCGCTCTACGCGAGCGCGCTGCTCTCAGCCGAAACGCAGGACTGGTCGGCGGGACTTGCTCAACTCGACCGCATTCCCGCCGCGCAGCGCACGCCGGCGATGACCGCGTTGCAGCATCGTCTGTGGGTGCAGCAGCAAGCCGAACTCGCGACGCGCACCGCCGCGGCGGGCCAGCGTCAGCAGGCGTTCGCGATCCTGCGCCGCGCCGAGCCGGTCGCGGCGGGCAACGCGGAACTGATGGGCGCGGTGGCGTCGGCGTATGTCAAGGCGGGCGATCCGGCACGGGCGCTTGCGCTCGTGCGCGGGGCGATCGCCAATGCGCCGAACGACACCGGCTTGTTGCTGCAATACGCGGGCATTCTGTCGGCGACGCAGCAGGACGCCGAGCTCGGCTCCGTGATGCGCCGGCTTCAGTCGATGCCGCTCACCACGCAGCAGCGCGCGGACTTCAACAATCTGAACGTGGGTATCGTGGTGGCGCGGGCGGATGTCGTCCGCAGGCAAGGCGATCTCGCCGCCGCCTACGACGTGATTTCGCCGTGGCTCGCCGCGATGCCCGACAACGCCGATCTGCAGGCGGCGCTCGGCCGCATGTACACGTCGGCGGGCGACGACCGCAACGCGCTCACCTGCTATCAGAACGCGCTGTCGCGCCGTCCCGAGGATATCGGTCTGCAGACGGCGGCGATGTCCGCCGCGAGCGGCATGCGCGATTTCAAGCTGGCCGAGACCTACGCGAATCAGGCGTATGAGGCCGCGCCGAACGATCCCGGCGTGCTCGCCGCGATCGGCCGGATGTATCGCGCGCAAGGCAAGCTCGATCTCGCCGCGCAGTTCCTGCAGCGTTCGCTCATCGCCGCCAATACGCCGGTGCAGGTCGCGTCCGCGCAGGGTCGCGGCAATGTCCCGCCGGGCTGGGAAAGCGCGATGAGCCGCATCGGCTCGAATCCGCTGCCCGGCACCAATCCGTTCGAAGGCAAGACGGCCGTCGATACGGCGTCGAATCCGGCGCTCGCATCGGGCGCGTCTTATCGTCAGGTCCTTCCACAGAGTTACTCGCAGCCCGTGCCGAACTATCTGCCGCCTCCTCAGCCCGCGCCCTATACGACGCCTTATGTGGCGCCTTCCTCCGCCCCGCCGACGATGCCCAATGCCGTGCCGCGTCCGGCTCAGAGCGGTGGATATGGCCCGGACACGTACGGCTCGGGGCAATCGGGCGCGCCGTTGCAGCCCTATCCGGGACAGGATGCGGGTGCGTCGGGTGTGTATCCGGCGCAGGGGTATCAGCAGCAACCGCCGGCGTATCAGCCGTATCCGCAGCAGCAGGGTTATCCGCAGCAGCAAGGCTATCCGCAGCAACAGGGTTATCCGCAGCAACAGCCTTATCCGCAGCAGGCGCCGTACGCCGCCCAGGGCCCATACGCGGCGCCCTGGCCGATGTCGCCCGGCGCGCGCGATGCGCAGTCGAACGCCTACGCGCCGCCGCCGGCAGCCAGCACGACGAAGAAGAAGCAGGCGTCATCGCGCAAGACGACGGCGCAGCGTCCCGCCGATCCCTACGCGTACGGCGCGCCGCCGCAGCAGCAGCAATACCCGCAGGCGCCCTACGGCCAGCAGCCCTATTACGCGCCGCCGCAACAGTACGCGCAGCAGCCGTATATCCCGCAACCGCCGGCGGGCTACGCACAGCCTTACTATCCGTCGCAGACGCAGCCCGCTCAGCGCGCCGCCGCAGCCGCGACGATGAGCGCGGGCGGCGCGCCCGTTCCGGTCGCGAATTCGCAGACCGCGGGCGTCGCGGAAGAACTCGCGCAGATCAATCGCGAGCAGGCGAGCACGGTCTCGGGCGGCCTCATCTTCCGCAGCCGCGACGGCGAGGACGGCCTTTCCAACCTGACCGATATCGAAGCGCCCATCGAAGGCCGCATCAAGGCGGGCAACGGACACGTGATCGTGCGCGCGACGCCCGTCACGCTCGATGCCGGCACCGCGAGCAGCCAGCCGAACACCCTCGCGCGCTTCGGATCGGGTCGGGGCGCGATCGCCAATCCGCCGACCAACAACTACGGCTCGCAGACGGCGACGGGCGTCGGCCTCTCGGTCGGCTACGAGAATCGCAACTTCAAGGGCGATGTCGGCACGACGCCGCTCGGCTTTCGCGAGACCAATGTCGTCGGCGGATTGCAGTATCAGAACGCGATCAGCGACAAGGTGTCGTACTCGCTCGCGGTCGCCCGCCGCGCGGTGACGGACAGCCTGCTCTCCTACGCCGGCACGCGCGATCAGGGCGCGAACCTCGAATGGGGCGGCGTGACATCGACGGGCGCGCGCGCCGACCTCGGCTGGGACGACGGCACGAGCGGCGTCTACCTGAACGCGGCGTATCAGTTCCTGGACGGCAATCAGGTCGCGACCAACAACGCGGTGAAGGGCGGCGGCGGCATCTATACGCGTCTGTTCAAGGACGCGGACCAGACGCTGACCGTCGGCGCGAACACCACGCTCATGCACTACGACAAGAACCTGTCGTACTTCACGTATGGGCAAGGCGGCTACTTCAGCCCGCAGCAGTACGTGATCCTGAACTTCCCGGTCGAATATGCGGGACGTACGGGACTCTTCACCTACGATCTGAAGGGCTCGATCGGCGTGCAGCATTATCGTCAGGACGCGTCGAACTATTTCCCGACGAACTCGACGTATCAGTCGATAGCCGCGAACTCCGGCGCCACGCCGGACGCGGGCGCGGTCTATCCGAGCCAGAGCAAGACGGGCGTGTCGTATTCGCTGAGCGCGACGGGCGAGTATCAGCTCGCGCCGCAACTCGCGTTCGGCGCGACGGCATCGTTCGGCAACGCGTATCAGTATCGCGAGTGGCTCGCCGCCGTGTACGTGCGCTACAGCTTCACGCGTCAGAGCGGCGCGGTCCCGGTCTTCCCGCCTCAGGCGTTCAGCTCGCCGTATCTGTCGCTGTCGAACTGATGGTCTTGCGCGCGCGCTCCGCTTGCGGCTAGGCTTGAGCCCACCGCCGCAAGCGGGCGCAACCGCAAGATCAGCCGAATGAAAACCCAAAGCGCGCTCGTCGCGAACAACGACCAGTTCCTGCGCGACCTGCAGTTGTTCTGCATCGTCGCGCGGCGCTCGAGCTTCATCGCCGCGGCCACCGAGACCGGCATCTCGCCGGCGCATGTCAGCAAGCGCATCGCGATGCTGGAGACGAGCCTCGGCGTCAAGCTCTTCATGCGCACGACGCGACGCGTGTCGATCACGAGCGACGGCGAAGCGGCCTTCCAATGGGCGCAAAAGATTCTCGACGACGTGCAAGGCATGGCCGATGCCTTCGCCGGACTCGACGATCCACGCGGGCTTTTGCGCATCGGCACGAGTCTGCGGCTCGGGCGCGAGCACGTGTCGCCCGCCCTCACCTTGCTCAGGCGGCGTCATCCGGGCCTCGAAATCTGGCTCGAACTGCTCGACCGGCGCGTCGATCTCCTCGGCGACAACTTCGATATCGACATTCGCGTCGGCGAGGTGCTGGAGCCGCATCTGATCGCGCACAAGATCGTCGAAAGCTTTCGCGTGCTGGCCGCCGCGCCCGCGTATCTGGAACGGCGCGGCGCGCCGAAGACGCTCGCCGAACTCGCGCACCACGACTGCCTGCTTTTTCGCGGACGCGATCAGCGCTTCGGCGTCTGGCGGCTTTCCGGTCCGAACGGCGAAGAAAGCGTCAAGGTGACGGGGCCGATCGCATCGAACCACAGCGACATCGTGCGGCAATGGGCCGAGGAAGGCTTCGGCATCGTGATGGGTTCGATCTGGGATGTCGCCGCCAGCCTGCAGGATGGCAGGCTCGTGCCCGTTCTGCCCGCGTACCGGCAGCGCGCGGACGTCTGGGCGGTCACGTCGGCGCGCTCGTCGCATTCCGCGAAGATCCGCGTGTGCATCGACTTCCTCAGGCAGCAATTGACGAGCGGGCCTTATGCGCTCGTGACATCCGGCGTCGCCGGGTTCTAAACGCCGCGTCCGCGCGCGGTAAAAAAGTAATCCGCCACTTTTTGTCCGCAATCTTTGCGGATTGAATCCGTCGCCGCACTCGCCGGCGCGCATCTTCGCTCAAAACCCCGTCCCACGGGCCTCTACGGTCCATCGCGCGACGCCCAGACCCCGCATCTTCACACTTCTTTTCGTTGCGCCGACGTCACGGTAACCGGAAAAAAAGCCTGCTCACGACAGGTGTTTCTTTCCAAATGTTTCTTGAAATGTAATGATACTGATTCGCATTTAACCGAATCGCAACGCCAGGCTGAAACAATGAAGCCCGTCGCGATCCACGGGCGCTTACAGGGCGCCGCCGCCGGTTCTTCTCGACGACGTCGCCCGCTCCGCTTTGATCTCGGTTCGATCAAACATCGGCACGCGAAAACCCGCTTCGCTGCCGATTGGGATTTCACTAACAAGCATCGGGGAAACGACATGTTGAGAAAGACGCCGCTCGCCGCGGCATTGGTAACTATTGCCGTCGCGCCCATGGCAGCGCCGCTTTACGCCCAGACCGCACCGCAGGCCGCTCAGGCCGCATCGCAGAACGCGCCTTCATCGCAAATCGCGCAGCAGGCGGCTCCCGCCCAGAACGACGCCACCGCACCCGAAACCGCCGCCCTGCCCGCCGTCAAGGTGACGGGCCAGGCCGACGCGCCCGATTTCCAGCCGGACACGTCGAGCGTCGGGGCGAAGGTGCCGACCGCGCTGCGCGACATTCCGCAGGCTGTCGTCGTGGTGCCGAAGGCGGTGCTGAATTCGCAGGCGGTGAGCTCGTTCTCGGATGCGCTGCGCAACGTGCCGGGCGTCACGCTCGGCGCGGCCGAAGGCGGCCAGATCGGCAACAACATCAACCTGCGCGGCTTCTCGGCGCGTACGGACATCTATCTCGACGGTTTCCGCGATCGCGGCCAGTACTATCGCGACACCTTCAATCTCGAATCGATCGACGTGCTGTACGGCCCGTCGTCGCTGTACTTTGGGCGCGGCTCGACGGGCGGCGTGATCAACCAGGTCAGCAAGCAGCCGAACATGAAGCCGCGCGCCGATGTCTCGCTGCAAGCGGGCACGCATGACCGTTATCGCACGACGGTCGACATCAACCAGCCGATGACGGATACCTCGGCGTTCCGCGTCAACGCGTTCGGCCAGTCGCTCGGCTCGACGCGCGACGAGATGATCAACAAGGACTTCGGCATCGCGCCCGAAGTGAAGTTCGGTATCGGCACGCCGACGCAGGTGACGCTGTCCGCGCTGATCCAGCACAACCGCGATCAGCCCGACTACGGCATTCCGCCGCTGAACGGCCACCCCGCGCCCGTCGACACGAAAACGTTCTACGGCTTCACCGACGACCGCACGATCCAGGACGTGCAGACGGTGAACGCGCGCGTGGAGCATCGCTTCGATGACATGTTCACGCTGCGCAACCAGACGCAGTTCAGCCACTACAGCACCGAGGCGCGGGCGACCAACGCCGCGGCCGTGCTGACGGGACCGCTCGGCACCTCGCCTGCGCTCTCGAACGGCAACTACACGACGCTGCCGCTGTCGTCGCTGTTCGTGCGTCTGCAAGGCAAGGACCGCACCATCAACGATCACTCGGTCTACAACTCGACCGACGTGCAGGGCAAGTTCGCGACCGGCTTCCTCAAGCACGACATGCTCGCCGGCGTCGATCTGAGCCACGAAACGTACAGCAACCAGAGCTTCACCGCGACCACGCCGGGCCTGCCGTCGAACACGCTCGCGATCGTGCCGCTCGTCAATCCGCCCTACGTGCCGCGTCCCGCGAACTATCGCGAGGTGGCGACCAATCTCGCGGAATCGAGCGCGAACGGCATCGGCCTCTATTTGAACGACACGATCTCGATCGGCGAGCACTGGAAGTGGATCGGCGGCGTGCGCTGGGACCGCTACGAGGCGGCCATCAACAACTCGATCAACGCGCCGGGCTACGCGACGCAGACGAACTACTTCACGAGCGTGCGCACCGGCGTCGTGTGGCAGCCGACGGACTGGCAGTCGTACTACGTGTCGTACGGCACGTCGTTCGATCCGTCGCTGGAAGCGCTCACGCTCACCAGCGGCCAGCAGAACCTGCCGCCCGAGCACAACAAGTCCTATGAAGTCGGCTCGAAGTGGGATCTGCTGAACGGCGGCCTGTCGATCACGCAATCGCTCTTCAACATCGAGAAGACCAACGCGCGAACGCTCGCCTCGGACGGCAGCTACTCGCTCGACGGCAACGTCCGCGTGCGCGGCTATCAGCTCGGCGTGGCGGGTCACATCACGAAGCAGTGGCAGATGTTCGGCGGCTACACCTACATGGACGGCACGATCCTGCAGGCCTTCGACGGCACGCAGGGCAACCAGCTAGCCAACACGCCGCATCACATGCTCACGCTGTGGACCACGTATGACTTCACGCCGGTATGGCAGGTCGGCGGCGGGCCGTCGTATGTGTCGTCGCGCTATGCGGCGAACAACAATCTGGTCCAGGTGGGCGGCTACGTGCGCTGGGACGTGATGGCCGCGTATCATCAGAAGCGCTACGATATCCAGTTCAACGTGCAGAACATGTTCGACAAGAAGTACTACGACGCCCTGATTCCGTCCGACGGCGGACGCGCTGTGCCGGGTCTTGGCCGCACGTTCATCGCGACGTTGAATTACCGCTTCCGTTGATGTAAATGCGAGCGCGCCGTGTGCTACGCGGCGCGCGTTCGCGAAGGCAAGAAAAATGATCCTCTCGATACCGAACGTGCTGAGCCCCGAAGACGCCGCCGCGATGCGCGCGCGACTCGAAGCCAGCGACTCATGGGTCGATGGCCGCGCGACCGCGGGCTATCAGGGCGCGCCGGTCAAGCGCAACATGCAGATCGCGGAAGGCTCGCCGATCGCGCTCGAAATGGGCGATGCGATCGTCGGCCTGCTCGAACGTCATCCGCTTTTCATCAGCGCCGTGCTGCCCAATCGCGTGTATCCGCCGCTCTTCAATCGCTATGAAGGCGGCATGCATTTCGGCAGTCATGTCGATGGCGCGATCCGCATCGTGCCCGGTCATGGCGCGCGCGTGCGCACCGATGTATCCGTCACGCTGTTTCTCACGCCGCCCGAGGAGTACGACGGCGGCGAGCTCATCATCGAAGACACCTACGGCGTGCAGGAAGTGAAGCTGCCCGCGGGCCATGCGATCGTCTATCCCGCGACGAGTCTTCATCAGGTGCGGCCCGTCACGCGCGGCGCGCGCGTATCGAGCTTCTTCTGGGCGCAAAGCCTCGTGCGCGACGACGGCCAGCGCGCGCTGCTCTTCGATCTCGACAACGCCATCCAGCGCCTGAACGCGACCAACGGCGACGAAGCCGCGAAGCGTTCGCTCGTCGGCTGCTATCACAACCTGTTGCGCATGTGGAGCGAGACGTGAGTCACGCGACGCGCAAAACGTTCGAAGCCGTCTGCCCCACTTCCGCGAGCAACGCTTCATCGCGCGCGATCACGTCCGGCAGATGCGCGCGCAGAAACTCCACCCAAGTGCGCGTCTTCGCATCGACGAACTTGCGCGACGCATAGAGCGCAAAGAGATTCGTGCGCTGCAACGTGTGACGCGGCAACACGCGCACGAGCGAACCATTGCGCAAGCCTTCGATCGCCGCATAGAGCGGCAACATGCCGATGCCCATGCCTTCGCGGATCGCGACCACGAGCGATTCCGCGATGTTCACCTGCACCGTTCCGCTGATCTGCAAGGTCTCGCGGCCCTCGGGCCCTTCGAGCGTCCATTCGCGTGCGGGAAACGCGGGCGTCTGCAAGGTCAGGCAATCGTGCTGCGCGAGATCGGCCGGTCCCTCGGGCGCGCCGCGCGCGCGAATATATTCCGGCGATGCGCACAGGATGCTGAAGGTCGCGCCCAGCTTGTGCGAGATCACTTCCGAATCCGACAACGCGCTTGCCGACACGACGGCCACGTCGCTGCTGCCTTCGAAGAGATCGGGCATGCGTTGCGACAGCGTGAGCTCGACCTTCACATCGGGATAGAGCGCGCGATATCGGGCGATGGCGGGCAGGATGTAATGCTGCCCGACGCTCGCGAAGCTGAACATGCGCAGCGTGCCCGACGGATGCTCATGCGCGCAGCTCGCTTCTTCTTCGGCGCCGTCGATGTCGGCGAGAATCTGCCGCACGCGTTTCAGATAGCGCTCGCCCGCCGACGTGAGTGCGAGACGCCGCGTCGAGCGGTTCATCAGGCGCGTGCGCAAATGGGCTTCGAGTTCGGAGACGGCGCGCGACATCGCGCCAGTGGTCGAGTTCATCGACTGTGCGGCAGCCGTAAAGGTGCCGGCTTCGATCACGCGGGCGAAGACCCGCATGTTCTGTAGGGTATCCATCAAACCGTAGCAATGACATCGGAGACGGTATTGTCCGCCTTTCCGCGCGATCGATTGTTGTTGAATCCGGAAAGAATGTTCCCGGATTCCCACATTAATCCGGCAGGACGACTTGCCTACAATCGGCGCCTTCTTGAGCAGAGGCATATCGGCGGATCGCATGTCGTTCATGGAAGCACGCTTGTCGACGCGCGACTGGTTCGCCACCGACGGTCACGTGTGGCTGCATCTCGCGAAGACGCTGCTCGCCGCGTTCATTGCGATGGGCATCGCGATGCGCCTGGAATTGCCGCAGCCGCGCGTCGCGATGACGACCACCTTCGTGCTGATGCAGCCCTTCGCCGGTATGGTGCTCGCAAAGAGCGTCTATCGTTTCGCGGGCACGGCGCTCGGCATGCTCGCCGCGCTCGTGCTGGGCGCC
Source organism: Caballeronia jiangsuensis (assembly GCA_000648925.1). Taxonomy (GTDB): domain Bacteria; phylum Pseudomonadota; class Gammaproteobacteria; order Burkholderiales; family Burkholderiaceae; genus Caballeronia; species Caballeronia jiangsuensis. The sequence continues at coordinate 129,256 of JFHF01000013.1, read as the reverse complement.
GTGTTCGTGCAGCAGGCCGAACTCTATGCGCTCGCGTTGACGCTATGGGTCGCGGCGTGCACCGCGCTCGCGGTGCGTTATCGCCAGTTCCGCTGGTATGGCTTCGTACTCGCGGGCTATACGGCCGCGCTGATCGGCATTCCCGCCGTCACCGATCCGAACGGCCTTCTGATCGCGACGCTCACGCGCGGCGCGGAAGTGATGCTCGGCATCGTGTGTTCGAGCGTGGTGAGCGCGCTCGTTTTTCCGCGCCATGCCAGCGCGACGCTCATGCACTCGCTCGATGCGCGTCGGGCGCAATTCGCTGCGTTCGCCGCCGACGTGCTGCGCGGCCGTCTCTCGCGCCTCGCTCGCGAGCGCCGTTTCGCCGATTTCGTCGATGAGATCGTCGGCTTCGAAGCGACGCGTGGCTTCGCCGCCTACGAGTCGCCCGCGATGCGTCAGGAGAACGGCAAGCTCGCGCAACTGAACAGCGCGTTCATGGACGCGTGCTCGCGCCTGCATGCGCTCGATCAGTCGATGAAGCGTCTGCGCGCCGACGACAACACGCGATGCGCACACGAAGCCCTCGTGCCTTTTCTCGAAGAACTCGCGCGCATCTTCGAACACGCATCGCTGAACGTGCATCTGGAACGCTACAACGCGACGCTTCCGAAGCGCCTGCGCGACGCGCAACGCAAGCTCGCGAACACCGACGAAACGACGCAACTCGACTTCACGACATCGGCGGAGCTTCTGTATCGCTTCATCGACGATACGATTCGCTATGTATCGATCGCAAACGGCGAGCGTCTGAAAGATCGCGCGTCCTCGCGATATGAAGCGAAGACCAACCGCTTCGTGCTTGCGGCGACGTTCATGCGCACCGGCATCGTGATCGCCGCGACCGCGTGGTTCTGGATCGTCACGGCGTGGCCGAGCGGCGGTTACGCGGTGATCGGCGCGACGCTGGCCTGCGCGTTGTCGTCGGCATCGGCGCGGCCGTCGAAGTTCATCGCGCAGATGGCCGCCGGCACGGCGCTCGCGATCGTCACGGGATACACGTACCTGTGTCACGTGTATCCCGCGATCGATGGCATCGCGCTCTTGTGCGCGATGCTCGCGCCGCCGCTCGCGGCCGGCGCATTCCTCGCGATGCGCACCGACACCGCCGGATACGGCATCGGTTTTTGCGTGTTCTTCTGCCTGCTCGCCGCGCCCGACAACCGCATCGTCTACGATCCGGCGCTGCTGCTGAACAACGGCCTCGCGGTGCTCGTCGCGATGCTCGCCGCGGCCATCGCGTGCGCGGTCATCGTGCCGCCGCGCACGCCGTGGCTGGTTCGCCGGACGCTCGCCGAACTGCGCGCTCAGGCCGCGCTCGCGTGCGAAGGCAAACTCGCGGGACTCGGCGAGCGCTTTCATTCGGGTACGCACGATCTGATGTCGCAGTTGCGCGGCCTGCTCACGCGGCGTTCGCGCGAACATCGTCATGCGCTGTCGTGGATGCTCGTCACGCTCGAAGTCGGACAGGCGATGATCGATCTGCGCAACGCAGCGCGTGCGTTGCAAGCACAGCGCTTTCCCGATGCATTGCGCATCGCGTGGAGCACGTCGCTCGCGCGCGTGTTGCGCGATATCGCGGTGCTGTTTCGCACGCCGGACAGCGCGACGCTGCGCCGCGCGATCGGTTCGGTCGTCGCATCGATCCTTATCGCGCAGAGCATGCTCGAACTCGCGCGCACCGAGCGCGATGCGCGTCACGACATGCAACGCGTGCTCGCGTGCCTGCACTTCATTCGCACCGCGCTCGTCGATCCCGACGCGCCTTTCGTTCCTGCGCATGAAAAGGTGCCTTCCTGGCGTAGCGATTAATTCACGGCCTCGTGCGCCCTATAGTGGAGTCGATTCATCGTCGGCGCGCTTATTTGCCGCACTTCCGCGACGGTTTCAGACGCTCGTATGTGCATCCGATTGGATCGAGCGCAAAGTGGTACGGCATTGGAACAATGTCTTTCAACCTTGCGATTTCGATGGCAAAGCGCGCTACCTATAATCGCCTTCGGTTAAACGAAGCTCTGGAAGATAGACGTCGATGTACGAAGACCGCATTCGCTGTGCCGCCTTGCGCGGGAAGATCACCTCGGCCGCCGAAGCGGCCCGACTCGTGCGCGACGGCATGATCGTCGGCGCGAGCGGCTTTACGCGCGCAGGCGACGCGAAGGCCGTGCCGCTCGAAATAGCGCGCCGCGCCCGTGAAGAAAACGAGCCGTTGCGCATCACGCTCATGACGGGCGCGTCGCTCGGCCATGACACGGACCGCATCCTCACCGAAGCCGGCGTGCTCGCGCGCCGCCTGCCGTTTCAGGTCGATACGACCTTGCGCCGCGCGATCAATCGCGGCGACGTGATGTTCGTCGATCAGCACCTGTCCGAAACCGTCGAGCTGCTGCGCGCGAATCGCCTCGGCAAGCTCGATCTCGCGATCATCGAAGCCGCCGCGATCACGGAGACGGGCGGCATCGTGCCGACGACTTCGGTCGGCAACTCCGCGAGCTTCGCGATACTTGCCGAACGCGTGATCGTCGAGATCAATCTGGCGCAGCCGATTGCGCTCGAAGGCCTGCACGACATCTGGATTCCCGAGCACCGCCCGCAACGCGAGCCGCTTCCGATCGTGCGCACGGATGACAGGATCGGCGCGGCGGCCATCGAGATTGCGCTCGACAAGATCGCCGCCATCGTGATCACGAACACGCCGGACAGCGCGTCCACCGTCTTGCCCGCCGATGAAGACACCGCGCTGATCGCGGGTCATCTGATCGAGTTCTTTCAGCATGAAGTCTCGCGCGGCCGTCTGCCGAAACGATTGCCGCCGCTGCAGGCCGGCATCGGCACGATTGCGAACGCGGTGCTGTCCGGATTCGCCGCGTCGCCGTTCGAAGCGCTGACGATCTATTCCGAAGTGCTGCAGGACTCCACCTTCGATCTGCTCGATTCCGGCAAGGCCACGTTCGCATCGGGCGCGTCGATCACGCTGTCCAGAGAGCGGCAGGACAAGGTGTTCCGCGATATCGAACGCTATCGCGACAGGCTCGTGCTGCGGCCGCAGGAAGTGAGCAACCATCCCGAAGTCATCCGGCGTCTGGGCCTCATCGCGATCAATACGGCGCTCGAAGCCGACATCTACGGCAACGTGAATTCGACGCACGTCGGCGGCACGCACATGATGAACGGCATCGGCGGCTCGGGCGATTTCGCGCGCAATGCGGCCTACGCGGTGTTCGCGACGAAATCCGTCGCGAAGGACGGACGCATTTCGAGCATCGTGCCGATGGTGCCCCATTGCGATCACAACGAACACGATGTCGATATCGTCGTGACCGAGCGCGGGCTCGCCAACCTCACCGGCCTCGCGCCACGCGAACGCGCGATGAGCGTGATCCAGAACTGCGCGCATCCGCTTTACCGCGATCTGTTGCGCGACTATTACCGCGATGCAGCAGCGGCCGGTGGCCACACGCCTCATCGTCTCGATCAGGCATTTTCGTTTCACACGCGCTTCGCGGCGAGCGGTTCGATGCTGCCTTGAAGCGAATTCGCGCGCGTTATGCTGCGCCGCGAAAGCGAATGCCGCGCGAGAACGAAGCCGTTGCACGAAGATTAGGCGCACAATGGCGGGAGCCTGCTTGGGCTGGCGAACAGGAGGAGCATCATGACCGCCATCACCTGGGTGCTTGCCGCCGATGCCAGCCGCGCCCGGATCTTCGAGACGCAAGGACTGAAGCTGGACTTGCGGCAAGTCGAGGACATCAGGAACCCGGCTACGCGCGCGACGGAAACGGCAGAAAGAGACCGGGAAACATTCGCCAGGACCGTCGGCGAGTATCTCGAACAAAGCCGTCTGCATCAACGATTCGATCGCTTGCGACTCGCGGTCGAACCTCGGTTTCTCGGCCTGTTACGAAATCATCTGAGCGGCGAAACGCTCAAGCTCGTCTACGAGGAAGTCAACGGCGACGTGTCGAACACGGACACGCGCGATATGCGCCGTCATCTCGACCGGCCCTGAACAGCGCTTAGAGCGCGCCGTTTCCCGCGAGGAGAGACGGCGCGCCACGAATCACGCCGCGGGCGTGATGTTCTGATTGCTACGGAACACGTTGTCCGGATCGTAACGCCGCTTCACTTCGGCGAGCCGCTCGTAGTTCGGTCCATACGCAGCCTTCACGCGTTCGCCTTCTTCACCGGTCATGAAATTCACGTAGACGCTGCCGATTGCGTGCGGCGTCATCGCGGCGAACATGTCGCGTGCCCACTTCGTGCACTTCTCGTCGTCGGCGGCGTCGCTCCAGCGGCCGTGAATGTTGATGGTATAGATCGAATCGCGATTCGCGTAAGCCGTCGCATCGACGGGAACGCGGTTCGTCTGTCCGCCCATCGCGCCGATGAACACCTCGCACTGCGTCGACGGTAGCGATTTCACCGCGTTCGTCAGGATATCGAACGTTTCGTCGTTCAGACTCGCGAAGTTGTGCGACTTCCAGTAGTTGCGCTCGCCGGGTGTCAGCAGCGGATCGAACGCCTTCTGCCATGCGGCGAAAGGCATCGCCCCGAGATGCTCGCCATAGGGCGTGCCGAAGCTGCGCACGGGCGCAAGCGCCCTTTCACCGTTTTCGACCGGCCCGACATAGCAACTCGCCATCACGACGACCGGCTTGCCGTGAACGCTCTCGGGCAGGAACGGCAACGGCGGCGCGAGACGCAGCACGGCCCATACGGTCAAATCGTCGGGACTTTGCGCGACGAACTCGCGATACTTCGGCAGCACTTCGTCGGCCTGTTCGAGCGGATACACGACGAGGCCGCCGTAGATCTGCGGACCCACTTCATGCAGCCGGTATTCGAACAGCGTCACGACGCCGAAGTTGCCGCCGCCGCCGCGCAACGCCCAGAAGAGATCGGGATCGCTGTCCGCGCTCACGCGCCGCCATGTACCGTCCGCCGTGACGATCTCCGCCGCGACGAGGTTATCCACCGTCACGCCGAACTTGCGGCTGATCCAGCCGAAGCCGCCGCCGAGCGTGAGACCCGCGACGCCTGTCGTCGAGTTGATGCCGAGCGGCGTCGCGAGACCGAATGCCTGTGCTTCGTGGTCGAAGTCGGAGAGCAGCGCGCCGGGTTCGACATACGCGCGTTTCGCTTGCGGATCGATGCGCACGGATTTCAGCGCGGAGAGATCGATCATCAAGGCGTCGTCGCTGACTGCGCTGCCCGCGATGTTGTGCGATCCGCCGCGAATCGAAACCAGAAGGCCGTTGTCGCGCGCGAACGCGAGTGCGGCGATCACGTCGGCGGTGCCCGCGCAACGCACGATGAGCGCGGGGCGCCTGTCGATCGTCGCGTTCCATACCTTGCGTGCTTCGTCGTAGTCGGTTTGCTCCGGTGAGATGATCCTGCCTCTCACCGACGCCTTGAGGGTGTCGATCGCTTCGCCTGAGATATTGACCATTGTGAGACCTCGCTGCTGAATGAAGCGCTGCAACGTTTCCGACCCTGCCAGTTGGTACGCGAAAGCGCAAGGAACCCGCCATCGGATCGTGCGTGGCGTGTCGATCGGATGCACACCGGAGAGACCACGAGAACGGGGATGAATTGCGAAAAGCGGACGCTTGGGTCCGCTCGTTGATTTAATGCTTCAGGTTATGCAATGTAAAGTGCCCGACCAGTTAAATCGTGCACGCGATCTAGCATGTATCGGACAAAGTTGCCGATGCGCGCCGATAGCGAATTGGGTACTTCATGAGTTTGATTCGGATCACTTATATTCGACATCGATTAAGGACACACTGCTTACTTAGAAAGCGCAACGGGCGCCTTGCGGCGCCCGTCCATTTGCGTCACGGCACTACGCTTCTCAAGCCCGTTCCAGCACCGCCATCTCCCGCACCACCACGAGCAGCATCGACAGACTCGCCCCGCCGCTCGCCCGCAGTTCCGCCAGGAGCCGCGTATAGCGATCCAGCGCGTCCTGCCGCTTCGCGCGCCAGCTTTCGACGATCACATCGGGCGCATCGATGCCGCGCGATTGCTCCAGCGCGCTCACGGTCAGCGCACGCTTCAATCGCGCAAGCTCTTCCAGCGCCGCCGCGCGCGCGAGCAGATCCCAGTGCGTGACGATCGGCAGCGCCATCGCCCGTTCGGCGATACCGCGATAATCGAGCAGCGTGCCGATGCCGAAGTACACGCTCGCGACGAGTTCGAGACTGCGCTCCGAGCACGCCGCCACTTCCGCGCTGTCGAGCACGGCCGTCGCGATTTCGCCGCTCGCGACGCGCGCCGCGAGGGTGCTCTCGACGCCCGCATCCTCAAGTTCGCGCCGGCGCGCATACCACGCGTCGAGTTGCGGCGCGGGCAGAAGCGCGGGCAGTTGCGGCGCGAGCCGATGCGCCGCCTCGCGGCAGCGCGCGAGCACGCCGCGCGCTTCGTGTGCGGCAAACCCGTTGTGCATCAGATGTCGCAGGAACCAGAGCGAGGTATCGTCGAGCAGACGCACGACATCGACGAACATGCGCGCCTGCACTTCATCCGCGACGATATTGTCGAGCCTGTCGATGCTGCCCCACAGATCGTCGAGATCGAAGACGTCGCGCACCATCAGCACCGCGCGCACGATATCGCTCGGGCACGCATCGGTCTCTTCCATCAGCCGATGCACGAAGGTGCAGCCCACGCGATTGACGAGTGCATTGGTCAGATGCGTCGCGAGAATTTCGCGCTTCAGCGGATGGCGCTGCATCGTCTCGCTATAGCGCTGCTGCAAGGGCTTCGGGAAATAGTCGGGCAGCATGTCCGCGACGAGCGCATCTTCGGGCACGTCCGAATCGAGCAGTTCGTCGTAGAGCCACATCTTGCCGTAGGCGAGCAGCACCGCGCGTTCGGGCGATGTCAGTCCCGACTTCGCGGCCGCGCGCTCGGCGATCTCGTCGTCCGAGGGCAGGAACTCGATCCTGCGCTTCAAGCGCCCCGCGCGTTCGAGAAAGCGCATCATGCGCGCCTCGGCGTCGAGCGTCTCGGCTTCGTGGCGCTTCGCGATCGACAGCGCCTGCGTCTGCGCGTAGTTGTCCTTCAGCACGAGCAGGCCGACTTCATCGGTCATCTCGGCGAGCAGCGCGTTGCGTTGTTTCTCGGTCATCTCGCCATCCGCGACGACGAGCCCGAGCAGAATCTTGATGTTGACCTCGTGATCCGAACAATCGACGCCCGCGGAATTGTCGATCGCGTCCGTGTTCATGCGCCCGCCATGCTGCGCGAACTCGATGCGCCCCAGTTGCGTGAAGCCGAGATTGCCGCCTTCCGCGACGACCTTCACGCGCAGTTCCGCGCCGTTCACGCGCACGGCGTCATTGGTGCGATCGCCGACTTGCAGATGCGTCTCCGCGCTCGACTTCACATATGTGCCCACGCCGCCGTTGTAGAGCAGATCGGCTTCGGCAAGCAGGATCGCGCGAATGAGTTCGTTCGGCGCGAGCACCGATGCGGAAATTCCAAGCGCCGCCTGCACTTGCGGCGAGATCGGAATCGACTTCGCCGTGCGCGGATAGACGCCGCCGCCCGTCGAGATCAGCGACGCATCGTAATCGGCCCAACTCGAACGCGGCAGCGCGAAAAGACGCGCGCGTTCCTCGAAGCTCGTCGCCGCATCCGGCACGGGATCGAGAAACACATGCCGATGATCGAACGCCGCGATCAGCCTGATATGGCGCGACAGCAGCATGCCGTTGCCGAACACGTCGCCGGACATGTCGCCGACGCCGACGACGGTGAAATCCGTCGTCTGCGTATCGAAGTTCATCTCGCGGAAATGGCGCTTCACCGATTCCCACGCGCCGCGTGCGGTGATGCCCATTTTCTTGTGGTCGTAACCGACCGAGCCGCCGGACGCGAATGCATCGTCGAGCCAGAAGCCGTATTCGTGCGCGATCGCGTTCGCGTAGTCGGAGAAAGTGGCCGTGCCCTTGTCCGCCGCGACGACGAGATATGGATCGTCCGGATCGTGGCGCACGACGTCCGGCGGCGGCACGATGCCGTCGGGCGTGCGGTTGTCGGTCACATCGAGCAGGCCGCGCAGGAACATCTGATAGCACGCGACGCCTTCGTTGAGAAAGGCTTCGCGGTCCGTCGCGGGCGGCGGATTCTTCACGACGAAGCCGCCCTTCGATCCCACCGGCACGATCACCGTGTTCTTCACCATCTGCGCTTTCATGAGGCCGAGCACTTCGGTGCGGAAGTCCTCGCGTCTGTCCGACCAGCGCAGCCCGCCCCGCGCGACGCGTCCGCCGCGCAAATGCACGCCTTCCACGCGCGGCGCATAGACCCAGATCTCGAACATCGGCTTGGGCTCGGGCAGGCCCGGCACCTTCGACGGATCGAGCTTGAACGACACATACGGACGCGCCTGGCCATTCGCATCGCGATGGAAATGGTTGGTGCGCACCGTCGCCGTGATGACGCCGAGGAACTGGCGCAGGATACGGTCTTCGTCGAGGTTCGGCACCTGATCGAGCGCCGCCTCGATATCGGCGAGCACGCGTTCGGCGGCCTTCTCGCGGTCTTCGGCCGAACCGCCGCGCGCCGGATCGAAGCGCACCATGAAGAGTTGCAGCAGTTTCTTCGCGATCGGCGGATTGCCGATCAGCGCGCGCTCGATATACGCGTCGCTGAACGTGGAGCCGACCTGCCGCAGATACTTCGCATACGCGCGCATGAGCGTCACGTCGCGCGCGCCGAACTGCGCACGCAGCACGAGGCGGTTGTAGTCGTCGTTCTCGATCTCGCCCGACCACACGCTCGCGAACGCGTTCTCGAAGAGCGGCTTCACGCGATCGATATCGAACTCGACATCGTCCTGCAATTCGAGGCCGAAATCGTGGACCCATGCGTTGGGCGCGCCGGTCGGCTCGATCAGATACGGCCGCTCTTCATCGACGCGCACGCCGAGATGTTCGAGCATCGGCAGGCTATGCGACAGCGCGATCGGATCGCCGACGCGATAAACCTTGAAGCGGAACGCGCGCCGCCCGGCTTCGATCGGACGATACAGGCTCATCGACAAACCGCCGGGGCTCGTGTGCGTCGCCTCGATCAGTTCGATGTCGCGCACCGCCGTGCGCGCCGGATAGTCTTCGCGATAACCGGCTGGGAACGAATCGGCGTAACGCTGCAGCAGACGATTGCCCGCCTCCTCGCCGTGACTGTCGATGAGCGCATCGGCGAGATCGTCCTGCCAGCGGCGCGCGACCTGCACGATGCGCGCTTCGAGTTCGCGTGTATCGACTTCGGGCATCGCGCCCCGGTCTGCGCGCACGACGATATGAATTCGCGCGAGCGGCGATTCGGACAAAAGCGGCGTGAACTCGATGCTCTTGCCGTTGAACGCCTCCATCAGCACCTTGCTGATGCGGCGGCGCAGGTCGGTGTTGAACTTGTCGCGCGGCACGAAGACGAGGCACGACACGAAACGGTCGAAGCGGTCGCGCCGCACGAAGAGGCGCGTGCGCTGATGTTCCTGCAAACGCAGCACACCGATCGCGATATCGAAGAGCACGTCTTCATCGGCCTGAAAAAGCTCGTCGCGCGGATACTGCTCCAGCACCGAGATGAGCGACTTCGCGAGATGCCCTTTTTCGAGGAAGCCCGCGCGCCGCACGATGTTCGCGCATTTGCGCCGCACGATCGGGATTTCGGAAGTCGGCACGAGATACGCGGTCGATGTATAGAGGCCGAGAAAACGCCGCTCGCCGGTCACCTTGCCATCGGGCGACGTGCGCTTCACGCCGACATAGTCGAGATAGCCCGGCCGATGCACCGTCGCCCGCGAATTGGCCTTCGTCAGAAAGATCGGCGCCGCGCCTTCGATGATCGCGGCCGCGCCCGGCGGCAGCGGCGTCACGTCGCCCGCCGAGGGCGCGCGCAAGGTCTCGCGCAGAATACCAAGGCCCGAGCCCGCGACGCCGCGCAGCGCGGGGCCGCCTTCATGCTCGACGAGCTCGTAATCGCGGCAGCCGAGGAAAGTGAAATGATCCGCGACCATCCATTCGAGGAACGCGCGGGACTCGATGCCGTCGGGCGTCGTGTCGCGCGTTTTCAGTTCGCCGATCGCGACGCGCGCCGATTCGACCACCTTCGGCCAGTCCTCCACCGCCGCGCGCACGTCGCCCAGCACGCGCGCGATGTTGTCGCGCACTTCTTCGAGACGCTCGCCGTCGCCGCAGCGGTCCACTTCGAAATGGATGAACGATTCGAGCTCGGAGTTGCCATCGCCCGCTTCGGCGTGCCCCTGACCGATCCGCTCGATCTCGCCCGCATGCGCGCCCTTGCCGGCGCGCCACACGCGAAACACCGGATGAATCGCCGAATGCAGCGCGAGGCCGAGGCGGTTGAGCTCCATCGTCACCGAATCGACGAGAAACGGCATGTCGTCGTTGACGATCTCGACGACCGTGTGATCCGAATGCCAGCCGTGCTGCTCCAGATTCGGGTTGTAGACCCGCAGCACCTCGCGCCCGCGCACGAACTTCTGCGCAGTCTGCCAGTGCGCCATCGCGGCGCCGTAGAGATCGGCGACATCGCGGCTCGCGATATCCTCGACATCGACCTGCTCGTAGTAATAGCGAAGAAGCGGTTCGATGACCTTGAAGGTCGGTTCCGGCAATCGTCCCCGCGCGAAGTCCAGAAGATCGTTGATGAGTTGTTCGACCCGCGCTTCGTTCTTGACCAGCATGGTGTCCTCCCGAGTCTTTCGGTTGCGATGCGGTTGCGGCACACTCTTCAGTCAATCAACGAGATTATGCGCCGGCCCGCGCCTTTGGCCCCGGGTCGGGCATGTGCGGTTGCACAAACACGGTGCGCGCATTTCCGGTACCTTAGCCTCGCCGCGTGACCTTTGCGCGACATCGGCTTTCGGCTATCGTCGAGAGCGGCGCATCGAACCGACGGAGGAGTCCCCATGCAGGTCACCACGCAAGAGACAGCGCAGCAAACGGTCGTCACGGTGCGGCCGCAGGAGAAACTCGCCACGGTTCAGCATCTGCCCTATTTCATCGGCTTGTCGGCGGCGACGGCCGGCACGCGCGGCCTCGCAATGCATCTCGTCGTCGTGCCGCCGGGCGGGCGTGGCGAGCCGCATGTCCATGTGGGCTACGAGACGGGCATCTATATTCTGGAAGGACGCATCGAGACGCGCTATGGGCCGGGACTGGCGGAATCGGTCATCAACGAGCCGGGCGACTTCGTGTTCATTCCGCCCGGCGTGCCGCATCAGCCGGTCAATCTGAGCGCGACCGAGCCTGCCCGCGCCGTGATCGCGCGCAACGATGCCAACGAGGCGGATCGCGTCGTGCCGTACGATCCGCGGGAAGCGTCGGCGTCCTAGTCGCCGGCCGCGCCCATGCCCGGAAGATCGACATAGCCGCTGTCGGCGAAGCGCGCGCCGCCGAACGCGCCGCCCGCGAGCTTGCCGCGCACCGCATACGAAACCTTGCTGACCGTACCGCCGTTCGCGAAGCCGAACGCCTGGCGCGCGACCGAGAACGCCGATACGGTCACCGGCACCGACACCACCGTCTCGCCGAAACGCGGCACCGTCCCGCGCTGATCGCTCACGCCGCTCGCGAACGCGCGGCCGTTGAGGTCGAGATCGAGCGCGACGCCGTCGAAGTCGATCGGCGCATCGTTCGGGTTCTGCACGCGCAACTTCACGGCGAAGCGCATTTCGAGCCCCTGGCCTTCGAGCGGCTCGATGCCCGCGACCGTCACGCGCATCGCGTCGCGGTTGAAGAAACCCGCGCAGCCGTCGAGCGCGAGCATCGCGAGCAACGCGGCGAAGAAGAGAAGGAAGCGATTGCGCATCGGGTTCGGTTGCATGGAAACGTGACTCCTCGCGATGACGTGCTAGATATGCAGCGCATTGAGCAGCATGCGCCCATAGGCATGATGAAACCAGACATCGTCGACGACGAACAGCGCCGCGGCCCACGAAGCGGCGACGATGATCAGATCGCAATGCCCGCTCGTCCACAGTCTGAGCGAATGACGTCCGACGATCCACGGCACGCCGAGCGGATTCGGCCAGTCCGCGAAGAGATGCATGAGGCCGCCGCACGCAAAGCCGAACGCGACGGGCGCCGCCGGATGCCGCCCGAGAAAGTGATACGAAAGCGCAAGGAGCGCGGCCCAGCCGACGCCCCAGTGCGTGAGCGTGCGATGCGTGATCCAGAGTCTGCGCGCGCGCGTCCACCATGCGACTTCGAGCCAGTCGGGCGCGGTGGCGCCGACGATGCCCGCCACCAGCGCCAGTACGCCCGACATCATGTCCGCATCCGCGAACCGCGCCGGATGCATCACGACCGCCGCCGCGATGATGCCCGCCGCCCATCCGGTTGCGTGATGCGCCTTGCTCGATGCCATGAAAAACCTGCCTTTGTCGCCCGTGCCGAAAGAGCGCGCATGTTCGCACGGCGGGCATATCCGTAGCCGGGCTGAAACATAAACTTACGGAATTGCGCGCATCGAAACACGCTTGTGATCACAACGGCGGCGAGGCGGCGCGGCGTTGACTAAAATGGTTGCTAGATTGCTGCGCAATTCACGCTGCGGACGCTGCCGATGCGTCCCACGCCCGCCTGCGCATCAGGCATTGAACGTATCCATACCCATCCGGCCGTCATGCAACAGTTGAAATACCTGAGCGCCTACCCGAACACGCTACAGGACAAGGTGCGCCGACTGATCGCCCAGCAACAACTGGGCGCCTATCTCGACGCGCGCTATCCGAGCAAGCACGCGGTTCAGTCCGACCGCGCGCTCTATCAGTATTGCTCGGACCTGAAGCAGGAATTCCTGCGCGTCGCGCCCGCAATCGACAAGGTCTTCTACGACAGCAAGCTCGACGTGCTGCGTCACGCGCTCGGTCTGCACACCGCGATCTCGCGCGTGCAGGGCGCGAAGCTCAAGGCGAAGAAGGAAATCCGCATCGCGTCGCTCTTCAGGGACACCGCGCCCGAGTTTCTTCGGATGATCGTCGTGCATGAACTCGCGCATCTGAAGGAAAGCGATCACAACAAGGCGTTCTATCGGCTGTGCGAGTTGATGCAGCCGGGCTACCATCAGATCGAATTCGACTTGCGGCTCTATCTCACGCATCGCGATCTCGCGCGGACCAAGGCGGCGTGAGCGTCGCTGCGCTGCATCAATATGACCAGGAGAGCGCGGCTGCGTATCCGCAAGGCGCTTCCAGTGAAACGGCGACGAACGCGCCCGCTTCGCGCGTGAGCGCATAACGAACGCCTCTGCGCGGCAGCACTGAAAAGCTCGTCATCGTGATCGCCGCGCCGCCGATGCCGACGCCGTGCGCCTTCAGCACCGCCTCCTTCGCCGTCCAGCAGTCGAAAAACCTGGCGTTCTGCGCGGGCTCGTCGGAAAGCGCTTCGATCTCGCGACGATCCATGTCGGCCAGCACGGCGGGCGCCAGGTCGCGCCATTTGAACGTCGCGCGCGCTTCTTCGATATCGACACCCACACGCCTTTCCCGCGATACCGCGATCAGACCGAACGCACCCGAATGCGACACGTTGAAATCCGGCGCGTCCGGATGCGCGACGAACGGCCTGCCGCGGTCGTCGGCGTCGAGCATGAGACTCGCGGCATCGCGATCCGTATCGGCGGCGAGCACATGCCGCAGCGCGCAACGCAGGGTGGCAAAACGCGCGGCATCCGCGTGACGCAGGAAGCGCGCGGCGCGGGCGCGCTCGCTCGCGTTCATCGCGGCGTAAGCGGCGCTGTCGAGCGGCGCGGAGAAATCGATTTGAACCTGCCACACGCGCACGTCTGTGGGCGCATCGGCGGGAAGGGGCATCCGTTGAATGTCGAAGGGAATCGTCGTTGCCGTCATTTGGGTGCGTACTGTGCCTCGCCGTTGCCGAAGGACCAATTCTCCTTCTTCACTTCGACGAGACTGATGAACACGTCCTCGCGCCGCAGTTTCAGGCGTTCGTGCAGGCCATCGGCGACGGCCTTGTAGAACGCGCTTTTCTTCACGACATCGCGGCCTTCGTTGAGCGTGACCTGGATCACGACGCAATCATCCGTGCGGCTGATGCCGAGATACGTGCGATCGACGATGAAATCCGTCGCGCCATGCTCCGCGACGATCTGAAAGCGATCGTTCTCCGGCACGTCGAGCGTCGTGCGCATCGCGTCGTACACCACGTCGCCGATGGCCGTGCGATATGCGCTGTCCTTGCCTTTCTGCAGATCGATGCGAACGAGCGGCATGAGTCTCTCCTCGTGAATGGTTTCAGCGATAGTCCGGATGCAGCAGCAGTTGCGGCAAGCCCGCGCGATCGACATACACGACGGCGTTCTGCCCGAATTCGGTCATCAGCGCATCGGCGGTGGCGTGCGTCGCGCCGAGCACGAGAAGGCTCGCTTCGGCCAGCCAGATGTTCTTCGGATCGATGCCCTCGCCTGGCAGCGCGCGCAAGCCCATTCGTCCGACGCGCTCGATCAGCTTGCGCTGACGCGCCGCGTTCTCCTCGGGCGCAAGCTCCTGACCGAACGGATTGAACGCGGTGACGAACACGGCGCTCGCGACATCGTGTTGCGCGAGCAACGACGACGCTTCGGCATTCGCGACGCCGATTTTCATATCGATGCCCGGCTGCGCATCGATCCGATAAATCGCCGCGTGGTACACAGCGAGCGTCGCGGGCGGCAGTCCTTGCGTGCGCTGCAAAACGATCGGCTGGCCGTGCGGCGTGGCGCGTGCGGCCTCGTCCCATTCGACGCGCCGGCGCGCGAGCGTCTCCTCGCTCACGCAGCCCTTTTCGGCCGTCAGGCGTTCGAGCGCGCTCAACCAGTGCGTGTAGTAGGTATCGCCATGGTCGGGATCGCCGGCCGCCTGCGCATCCCTGATCGCGACGCTCAACGCGTGCGCCCACTCCTTCCACGTGAACACGCCGCGCTCGTACAGCGCGAGCGTCATCGCGAAAGCCTGCGCTTCCCACGGCGCGCGAAACACCGGGCCGGCCTCGTCGAAAGGCAATTCGGGCAGGACGGCGCGCAACTCATGCAGCTTCGGTTCGTTCGAGGTCATGTCACGCGCGCGGCGTCGAGATAAGGTTCCCAGCAATCGACGCACACCGACGACGCGGTCGTGTCCGGTCCCCACAACGCTTTCGCATCGAAACGCACGGTATAGAGCCAGTGCGGATGCTCGCCGTTGCCGAGCGCGTTTTCATCGGGGAACACATGCGTGCCGCGCACCGCGACGATGCGCCCGGGCTTGCCCCGGCAATAGCGCGGTAGGCGCGTATGCGTCGGCGGATTCATCAGCTTCGTGCGAACTTCATCGCCGACAGCGAAGCGCGCCGGCGATGTCGCCGGACGTTCGACCGGCGAACCGCGCAACAGCGCCGCGCTCACATCCGCCGCCTTCAGCACGCGCACGTCCGGCTTCGCGGCGGTCTGCGAGCGGCCGCTCGCGATTTCGTCCGCGCTCGCGAGTCCCTTCGCCATCAAGAGCTTCTTCAAACCCTCGAACCAGATTTCGTAGTAGCTGCTGCCGAGATATTGCGCGGGCGGCAGGCTTTCGCGCGCCGCACGCGACGTGTCGATGTTCCATTGGCCCGTTGCGCCCATCGCGAGCGTGACGGCCAGAACGCGCCGCTCCCACTCCGCGTGAAACGGCGCTGCGCCCGGCATGTCGCACGCATCAATTTCGACGGGGCCGAACGCCTGCATGCCGCCCATGTCGTGCGCCGCGTTCATGCCGATGCTCCCGTTGCCTGCGATGGCGCGAGCGCGAGGCCCGTGCCGATCATCGAATCGCGCGTGACGAGGTCCGCGAGCGCGTCCTCGTCGAGATGATCCGTGCCGGCCGGACGCATCGGCACGACGAGATAGCGTACTTCGGCGGTCGAATCCCACACACGCAACTCGACATGTTCGGGCAATGCGACGCCGAAGTCCTTCAGCACGCCGCGCGGATCGATCACCGCGCGCGAACGATACGGCGCGGACTTGTACCACACGGGCGGCAGCCCGAGCACGGACCACGGATAGCACGAGCACAGCGTGCAGACGACCATGTTATGTACGTCCTCCGTGTTCTCGAGCGCGACCATGTGCTCGCCTTGACGCCCGGTGTAACCGAGCGACGCGATGGCGGCGCTGGCGTCGTCCAGCAGCCACGCGCGAAACGCCGGATCGCGCCACGCCTTCGCGACCACGCGCGCACCGTTGCGCGGCCCGACCTTGTGTTCGTAAGTCTCGACGAAGACATCGAGCGCCTGCGGATCGATATAGCCCTTCTCGACCAGCAGCGATTCGAGCGCGCGCACGCGCAAATCCATCTCGGGCAGCGCGCTGCCTTCGTGATCGTGATCGTGATCGTGGTGATGAGGATGATCGTGGCTCATGTGCGGGCTCGCGAATGGCACAGACGTCACACGTTACCGGAGTGCGCGCGCGCGTGCAAACGTCGGCACGGCCGCCCGCATGCCGCCTATACTTTGATCAGCGTCTCATGCGAGGAGGATGCCATGACACGCAAGTACATCGATTGCCGCGAATGCCCGAGCGACGTGAAGTGCAGCGTCGCTCTTTCCGCCGACACCGAGGACGAACTGATGGAAGCGGCCGTGCAGCATGCGGTCGCGGTGCATCAGCATACCGATTCGCCCGAGTTGCGCTCACAACTGAAGACCTTCTTCCACGAGGGCGCGCCGCCTGCGTGATCGCGGTTTGCCGGTCTTCAGCCGAGCTCGAAAGTCGTCACGCCGAACACGTTCGCAAGCGGCACGTCCGGGGCCGCCTGCGTGTACATGCGCGCCGTTTCGAAGACGCTCTTCATGTCGTGCTCGACGGCGAGCGCGAGCGCGGCGGGATTGCTTTCGGGCACGTCGAGAAACACGGTCTCGCCCGGCAGCGCGGACACGAGCGCGCGATACAGCGCACGCGCGGTCGCGAGATCGTCGGCGAACAGCGGGCCGATCTTGTGACCCATGCCGCAACGCCGGATCACGGCGAGGCCGCGCACCGCGTCGCCATCGAGCGCGGCGAGTGCGCGCGCGTGTTTTTGCGGCTGCGACAGCCACGCGCGCAGAAACGCGGCGCGCTCGCAGGCGAACATGCGCGTGTCGTAGCCGAGCAGGCGATCGAAGGGAACGGCCGAGGCATCGGCGATCGTCACGCCATCGACAGGATCTTCATCCGCCGACGCGACGCCTTCATAGCGCACGTTCCGATATGCCAGCACGAAGCCCGATTTGCGATAGTTCGGCTGCTGCGCGAGCACGCCGTCGAGCCCGATGTTGCGCGCGCCGAGATAGCGCATGCCTTCGTTCCACAAGCGCATGCCGAAGCCCTTGCCGCGCCATTCCGGGCACACGATATACAGGCCGATGAAGCCGAATGCATCGCCGTATGCGACCGCGGAGATGCAGCCGACCGGCGCGCCGTCCCACGTGCCCACGAAGAAGCCCTGCGAGTCGGCGGCGAAGAAAGAGCGGGCGTCGTCGAGGCCCGGATTCCATCCTTCGGTCGCGGCCCAGTCGAGCGCGACATCGACATCGCGCGGCGTCATGCGGCGTATGGCGAAGCGGGGATCGTCGGGTGCGGCGTCAGATGGACAGGGAACGGACGGCATGTGACACGCCTTGTCGAAATGCAGGTGCGTTCAGTGTCGCGCGTTTCTGGTGCAGGGGAAAGATGCAGCGAGGGATGGGTACAACGGGGAAGGAGTGGGACAGCGGAAGGACATCGGGGCGAACGTGCTCGCCCCGGTCAGGAGTATCCCTGGCGCCGCTCGCCGCGGCTGAAGCTCTGGCGCGAGCGCCAGTCTTCCGAGCGCAGGACGTGCTCGCCGTCCTCGCGCGCTGCTTCTTCGGAATCGAAGCCTTCGTCGCTATACGCGACGACCTTCATTCCGCCCCCCGCCGCTCGCTCGACGGTGATGCCCCAATGCCACCCGCCTTCCTGATGGAAGATATGCAGAGTCGGTTTCGACGATGTGGTCTGTTCCATATGTGCGGCTCCTTCAAGCAGACGCCCGTAATGCTTACCGGCCCTGCCCGATGAAACGCTCTGTGCGTACCGGCGTTTGATTGTTCGTGTCGATGCTTCTCGATGCGTGAAGCGAAGGGCTCATGCCACCCGCCAGGAACAGCATACGCAATGCGATGCTGCGTTGCAACACGAGGTTTCCCTATGCGTGGTCGTAACAGCACACGCTTTACAAGAATTAACAAGAATAAGCACGAATGTCGCGATCGTTGCATGCAGTAAGCGGCGGAAACGCCGCGTGCTGCGCAGGATTCACTCGCCGTCCCAATAGCCGAGCGAATCGCTTGCGCGAAAGACGGCGCGCAGCCCTTTGACGCCCGGCTCATCGACGACGAGCACGGCCTGGCGGCCCGTATCCGGATACTCGACCACTTCGGGCGACTGCATCGTGCTGATCGCGAGATAGCGCAGCGTCTGCGTGCTCGTATTGACGATCTGATGCGCCGTTTCGGCATTGCCCGGCGGACACGCGATGACATCGCCCGCGCGAATCGGATGCGTTTCCCCGCCGAGCCGCACTTCGCCCTCGCCTTCGATGACGAAGAACATCTCCTCGTTCACGCGATGATGATGAAACGGGAACGCGCGCTTGCCCGGTTCGAGCACGATGAGGCTGTAGCCGAGCTTCTTCGCGCCGACCATGCCGCCGATACGCGCGATGCGCGGCGCGTAGCGTTCGGCGGCTGCGCCCGTCGGCGCGAATTCGGGCGGCAGCGGTTGAGGATCGAGCGTATCGAGATTGACGATGGGCGTTTTCATGGTGTCTTGAGTATCGAAGTCATGCGCTTGTCGCGCGAATGTCACGCGTGCTTCCGTGCTCGCCGAGCCACGCGGCGATCGCGTTGCACGTCCACTCGGCATCGTCGTGCGGCAGATCGTGGCCCGCCCACGGATGCACCCTGTGCGGCGCGCGCCATTGCTTCGCGATGCGCGCCGAGCATATCGGATCGACGAGCCGGTCAGCCGCCGACGACAGCAGCAGCACCGGACAGCGCGGCGCATCGCGGGCCGCGTGAAAGCGTGCTGCCGCCGCGAGCTGCCGCAGCGCATTCGACGCGCTCGCGCCATGCGTGCGCCGAAGCTGCGCCCAGTGCGCGATGTCCGCATCGCGCGAGTCGCTTCGGTTGCATGTGAGGTCGAAGATCATCGCCTCGCATCGTTCGGGTTGCGTCCATATCATCGCGATGCGGGCGAGCATCGGCCATGCCGTGGGACGCAGGCGTTCGGGCAGGCGCGCGAACGGGCGCATGCTGGTGTTGATCAGCACGAGCCGCTCGATCTCGCCCGCGTGACGTTCGGCCCACGCGGCCGCGACCATCGCGCCGAGCGACATCGCGAGCACGCGGCATGGAAAGCGCAGCTTCAGCGACGCGGCGCGCTCGCGCACGAAGTCCATCATCGCGACGACGGAATGCGGCGCCGCATGCGCGTGTTCCACGCCATTGCCCGGCAGATCGATGCACACGACACGCTCGCCCTCTTCGACGAGCCCATGCGCGACGAGCGCGGCATCGAACGCGCCCCAGTGACGCGCTTCGCGTGTGAGACCGCGCAGGAGCACCCAGTCGCTCATGACGTGCGCTGCCAGTGCTCGCGCGCGCGCCGCAACACGTCCTCGCGGAATTCGCCGCTCGGCAGCCAGCGCCGCGACGAAAACGCGGCGCGCGTGAGGAAATCGAAGAAGTTCGGATGACGCCGCAACACGCGCCGCGTGCGATGCGCCTTGATCGGATTGAAGATGCCGAGGCGCGAGAACATCTGCATCGGATTCTTGCGAATCCAGCGCCACGAGCCGAGTTCGAGCGTCATCGGCAGGAAGATGTTGGGCGCGCGCGAGCGGTCATACGCGAAGTCCCACAGATCGCCGTGCAACAGGTATTGATGGCTCTGCGGCTCGAATGCGTAGCCGTGATGCGGATACGATTCCTCGAACATCGTCTTCAGCAGAAACATTTCCGGCAGATGCGCCATTTGACGCTCGGTGCGCGCGTACGGAAACCAGATGCTGTCGTCCCAGCCGAATCCCGAATGACAATCGAGCGCGAAGCTGAGCGGCCGCGACATCAGTTGCTCCTCGACGACCGAAAGCAGCGCCGCGCTCTCCACTTCCATGCGGCCGTCCACCGGCCCGCGATACCACGGCAGCCACGGCCCGATGCGCTGGCCGCCCGCCAGAAACGGCACACGCCCCTCGGCGCTTTGCGGCGCGTTGCGCATCAGATCGACGCCGTTCGGATTCGCGCGGGTGCGTGCGAACATGCCGCCCGGATTGACGATCGGCATGAAGATGAGACGGATCGCGCGCAATTGATGATGCAGCGTGTCGTCCCATTCGAGACGGCGCAACAGCGCGCGCATATATTCGAGCACGAGCTGCGTGCCGATGCATTCGAGCCCATGCACGCCGCCGAAAAAGCCGATCGCGGGCGCTTGCGGATCGTCCGAACCGATCGCTGCGGTCAGGATCGGAAACGACTGATGGCGTGCGCGCACTTCGCCCATCGTGCGCCACGCGAAGCGCGCGCCGCCCGCGATGCGAATCGCCTTCAGTTCGTCCATCTCCGGAAAACTGCTCGTGACGGCGACGCTCGAGGTGCTCATGACGGCGGCCTTTTTGTCGTGTATTCGTTGGCTCAGGCTATGGCTCGGTGTTGCGCGGCACTCCCCGCCCGAAAAAATCGAGTATAGGGCGCTTCGTCGGTACACGACATATCGAATATCACGCCGTGCGCACGCAAAACGCAATCAATGTACGGTGCGCTACCAAAACGGGTTCTGCACGTTTTCGTTCCGTCACCTAGAATGAAATCGCCGTGTCATGCGGTGTGAGGGTTTCGTCATGTCATCCATTCCCCGTTTCATCGTCGGCGCGCTGGCATTGTG
Source organism: Caballeronia jiangsuensis (assembly GCA_000648925.1). Classification (GTDB taxonomy): domain Bacteria; phylum Pseudomonadota; class Gammaproteobacteria; order Burkholderiales; family Burkholderiaceae; genus Caballeronia; species Caballeronia jiangsuensis. The sequence goes on along the minus strand of JFHF01000013.1, from coordinate 108,271 downwards.
CTGCGCGGCCGCTGCGCTCGCGCAACCGCAGGCGCAAACCAGTGATCCGAACGCACCGAAAACCCGCGCGCAGGTCCGGCAGGAGTTCCTGCTCTGGCGCTCGGTCGGCTACGATCCGAATGACTGGCTGAACTACCCCGAGAATGCAATGCGCGCGAGCCGCATCATCGCGCAGCGTCAGGCTCGCGGCGAAACCTCGGTGCAGTGATACCGCATTCGTCAGGTTGATTCGACGCGCGGCTTTTGCCCGCGCAGAATGCGCCGCGCGATGCTCCAGCGATGCACTTCCGACGGACCGTCGTAGATCCGGAAGGCGCGCATGTCCGCGAAAATCCGCGCGACGACGGTTTCATGCGTGACACCCTGACCGCCGAGCACCTGCACCGAGCGATCGACGACGCGCCACAGCGCCTCCGATGACACCACCTTCGCGACGCTCGACTCGTGCTTGCCGAGCACGCCCTGATCGAGCACCCACGCGCAGTGCCAGATGGCGAGGCGCGTCACGTGCAAATCCATTTCGTTGTCCGCGAGCATGAAGCCGACGCCTTCGTGCTCGCCCAACGCACGGCCGAATGCCTGACGCTCTCGCGCATATGCCGTCGCGACATCGTGCGCGCGCCGCGCGGCGCCGAGCCAGCGCATGCAATGCGTGAGACGCGCGGGCGAGAGCCGCACCTGCGCATATCGAAAGCCTTCGCCCGGCTCGCCCAATACGTTCTCTTTCGGCACGCGCAAGCCCTCGAAGCGCACGACGCCGTGGCCGCCGGGAAAACACGTGTCGAGCGAATCCATCGCACGTTCGATGACGATGCCCGCGCTCGACATGTCGGCGAGGAACATCGTCGCGGGACCGTCGGCGAATTTCGCCATGATGATCGCGACCGCCGCGCCCTCCGCGCCGGTGATGAACCACTTGCGTCCGTCGATCACGTATTCGTCGCCGTCCTGCGCCGCGATGGTCTGCAACATCGAGGGATCGGCGCCCGCGCCCGGCGACGGCTCGGTCATGCAGAAACACGAGCGGATGTCGCCCGCCGCGAGCGGACGCAGCCAGCGTTCCTTTTGCTGCGGCGTGGCGACGGCTTCGAGCAAGTGCATGTTCCCTTCGTCGGGCGCGGCGATATTCAGCGCGACGGGACCGAGCGGCGAATAGCCCGCTTCCTCGAACAGGATGGCCTTGGCGACGTGATTCAGTCCGAGGCCGCCGAATTCAGGCGATACGTGACTCGACAATAGCCCCGCCTTGCGCCCTTTCGCGACCAGTTCGGCGCGCAGCGCCTCGTTCGGGCCGTGCGGCGTGCAACGCGGATCGCGCTCGAAGGGGATGATTTCTTCAGCGATGAAAGCGCGCACGCGCGCCTGCAGATCGGTGAGTTCGGGCGAGAGGGAAAAGTCCATCGGCAATCCTCTAAGGGAACGGGCTGAACCGAAGCTTAACCGCGCGGGCGCACTGCGCGCCAGAGGCTTTGCCCGTACATGCTCACTCGTCGTACTCGGTGTATTTGCGCGCGTCGCCTTTCACTTTGTGCGCCGGATACTTCGACCGGTTCAGCGCCATTTTTTCGATCAGCGCGAGATGCAGATCGACGTCGAGCGAATCCGCGAGCATCACGAGATACGCGAGCACGTCGGCCATCTCGTGACGGATCGCGCGCAGTTTCGCTTCGTCGAGTTCGGCCTTTTCGCCGGTGGCGAGCCATGTGAACGGTTCGAGCAACTCGCTCGCCTCGACGGACAGCGCCGCCGCGAGATTCTTCGGCGAATGAAAGCGGCTCCAGTCCCGCTCGCGGACGAACTCGCGCAGCATGTCGCGCATCTCGACGAGCTCGCTTGCGTCTTTCTGCTGATTCTGCCGCTCCATGGTCTTCCTCTGACGTTTCGTTGCGTGCCTTAGCTTAGCGCGACAGCGCAACGCCTCGGCCTTTTCGCCGCTTCCGTCGATCCAACTACGCCTCGATATGTCCCAGATGCGCGTCTCGGTGTCGGAAACTCACATACGTCGGGTTCAAATCCGCTAATTCGAGACAATTTGACACACGCAGGACAATTTTCTTGCATCGATTAACTGCGACTCATAGAATCGCAGTTAATCGATGACGACGAAGTCCGTCCGTCGAGCGACCCCAATATCGAATTCCAAGGAGCATCGAAATGTCCAAGCGCATTCTGGTAGTCGGAGCCGGCTTCGCCGGCATGTGGAGCGCCCTGTCCGCCGCGCGTCTCATCGATCAGCACGGCCGGACGGATATCGAAGTCGTTCTGATCGCGCCGGAGCCGCATCTGCATGTGCGTCCGCGTCTGTATGAAGAGAACGCCGCGGGCATGAAGGCGCCGCTGCTGGACATCTTCGCGTCCACGGGCGTCAGATTCATTCAGGGTACGGTGGAACGCATTCACGTCGAGCGCAATGAAGTCGACGTGCTCGGCGCGGACGGCACGCCGTCGTCGTTGAACTACGACCGTCTCGTTCTGGCGACCGGCAGCCGCCTGTTCCGCCCGCAGATTCCGGGGCTCGCGCAGCACGCGTTCAGCGTCGATCAGGTCGATGAAGCCGCCACGCTCGAAGCGCATATCAAGGCTCTCGCGACGCAGCCCGATACGCCCGCGCGCAATACGGTGGTCGTCGCCGGCGGCGGCTTCACGGGCATCGAAACGGCAGCGGAAATGCCGGCGCGCCTGCGCGCTGCGCTCGGCGCGGATGCGAAGGTGCGGGTCATCATCGTCGAACGCAACAAGGAAATCGGTCCGGACCTCGGCGCGGGTCCGCGTCCGGTCATCGTCGAGGCGCTCGAATCGCTCGGCGTGCAGTGGCGGCTCGGCGCGGCGGTGACGTCGGTCGATGCGAACGGTCTCAGCACGTCAGACGGCGAGCGCATCGAAGCGAGCACCGTGATCTGGACCGCGGGCGTGCGCGCGAGCGCGCTGACCGCGCAGATTCCCGCTGAACGCGACGCGCTGGGCCGCCTGCATGTGGATCGCAATCTGCGCGTGCTGGGTGTCGATACGGTCTACGCCACGGGCGACGTCGCCTACGCCGCCACCGACGACGAAGGCAATCACGCGATGATGTCCTGTCAGCACGCGATGAACCTCGGCCGCTCGGCGGGCCACAACGTCGCCGCGGACTTGCTGGGCGATGCGCCGATTCCGTACAGCCAGCCGAAATACGTGACGTGTCTCGATCTGGGCCCGTGGGGCGCGGTCTATACGGAAGGCTGGGAGCGTGAGGTGAAGATGTCGGGCGCGCAGGCGAAGCAACTGAAAACGCGCATCAACACCGAGTGGATTTATCCGCCGAGCGCGGAGCGGGCCGAGGCGTTCGCGGCTGCGGACCCGCTGCGAATTGTCGTGGCGTAAGGCGAACTCACGCCGCCGGATAGAGCCCCAGCGTGCGCGCGTGCAAGCGCGCGAGTCCGAGCAGGGCATCGGTGAAAGGCGTCGGCACGCCGGTCATCGCGCCCAGTTCGCGCACCGACGCGACGAGCGCATCGAGTTCGACCGCCTTGCCCGCCTCCACGTCCTGCAACATCGACGTTTTCATCGCGCCGAGCTTGAGCGTGACGGCGTGACGGTCTTCCGGCTCCTGCTCGATGGGAATGCCGAAGCGCGCGCCGATCTCCTTCGCTTCGAGCATGACGTTCGTCACGAAGCCGCGCACGAGATCGTCGCTCAGGATGCGGTCGGTGGTTGCGCCGGTGATCGCGCTGATAGGGTTCATCGTCATGTTGCCCCACAGCTTGAACCAGACATCGCGCTGAATCTGCGGGGAGAGCGTGGCGTCGAAGCCGGCCTTCGAAAAGAGCGACACGAGCGATTCGGTGCGTGCGGTCGGTGCGCCCGTCGCTTCCCCGAGGATCAGCCCTTTGCCCTGTCGATGCCGGATGACGCCCGGTGCTTCGACGAAGCAGCTCGCATGCACGACGCAGCCGACGGTCTGCGCGCCCGGTATCGCGTCGGCGATCGCGCCGTGCGGATCGACCGACGACAACCGCTTGCCCGTGAAAGGCTCGCCAAGGCCGTCGCAGAACCACCAGGGCACGCCGTTCATCGCGGTCAGCACGGTGGTGTCGCTCGAAAGCAGCGGCGCGATATGCGCGGCGACCGATTCCATCGCGGGCGCCTTCACCGCGACGATGACGAGATCCTGTGGGCCGAGATCCGCGGGCTCGGCGCTGGTCGCGACCTTCACGGTATGCGCCGCGTCGGTTTCGACGAGCCGCAGCCCTTCCTTCTTCAACGCTTCGAGCGTCGCGCCGCGTGCGACCACGCTGACATCGCAGCCCGCCTGCGCGAGCTTCACGCCGATCCATCCGCCGATGGCGCCCGCGCCATATACGCAAACTTTCATGGTCCGATCCTCGCTCGTGGCAATCATCCGATCGCCATTGTAAGAGCGGGACGGCCTGCGCGCCGCACGATCAGTGCGCGATACCGGTGGCGAGCTTCGCGACCGTCAGCAGCGTCAATCCGAACGCGCCCGCGAGCATCACGGCGACGACCGGCAACAGCGGCAGCTTCACATGCGCGAAATCGGCGTTGTGCGACGCGCGCTTGCGCACGCCGAAAAAGCTCCAAAACACGATGCGCATCATCTTCAAGAGTTCCATGAGCGGCTCCTTTGCATGGGTCCGAATCGATCTTTCATGCATCGATGTTGCGCGCCGCGTCATGTGAAAAACAGCAGCAGTTGCGCTGTATTCGGCGGTAGCAGAATGACGCGCGATATCGGCTGCTACCGTCGAATCGATCGCAACTGCTGCTTTCGGAATGCCGCGGCACGCTCTATCGTTGGCCCTCTCTCCGCCAATGCGCCGCATCCATGTACCGATACACCGAGTTCGACAAGTCCTTCGTGAAAAGCCGCGCCGCGCAATTCCGCGATCAGCTTGAGCGCTGGCAGGACGGCCGCCTGAGCGAAGATGCGTTCCGCCCGCTGCGCCTGCAAAACGGCTGGTATGTGCAGCGCCATGCGCCGATGTTGCGTGTGGCCGTGCCCTACGGCGAGCTGTCGAGCGCGCAATTGCGGGTGCTCGCGCGCATCGCCCGCGAATACGACGATCCCGATCCCGAGGTCTATCGCGCAGCGAGCGAAGCGCAGGGCAAGCTCGGCACCGAGCGCCTGCCGATGCATTGCGCGCACTTCACGACGCGCACCAATGTTCAATTCAACTGGATTCCGCTCGACAAATCCGCTGACGTGATGGACTTGCTCGCCACCGTGGACATGCACGGCATCCAGACGAGCGGCAATTGCATCCGCAACATTTCCTGCGATGAACGCGCGGGCGTCGCGCCCGACGAAGTGGCCGATCCGCGTCCTTTCGCCGAGATCATGCGGCAATGGACGACGCTGCATCCCGAGTTCGCGTTTCTGCCGCGCAAGTTCAAGATTGCGATCACGGGCGCAAGCGAAGATCGCGCGGCGACCGCGTGGCATGACGTCGGCCTGCAACTCGTGCGTAACGAACGCGGAGAGCTCGGCTTTCGCGTGAGCGCGGGCGGCGGCATGGGGCGCACGCCGGTGATCGCCACGCCGATGCGCGAGTTTCTGCCGTGGCGGCACATCATGAACTACATCGAGGCGATCGTGCGCGTGTACAACCGTTACGGCCGTCGCGATAACAAGTACAAGGCACGCATCAAGATTCTGATGAAGGCGGAAGGCCAGCGCTATATCGATGACGTCGACGAAGAGTTCCGGCAGATCGTCGAGCATGACGGCGCGCCGCATCTCATCTCGCAAGCGGAACTGGACCGCGTGAGCGCGTCCTTCGTGCCGCCTGCGTTGCATGTACCGCCTGCGACCTTCGACGACATCGACCCGCACGCCCATCCGCTCTTCGCGCGCTGGCTGCAACGCAACGTCGCGCGGCATAAAGACCCCGCGCTGCGCATCGTGACGCTTTCGTTCAAGCGTCTGCTGCAATCGCCGGGCGACGCGAGCGCGGACCAGCTCGACATCGTCGCGAATCTCGCCGATCGCTTCTCGGCGGGCGAAGCGCGCGTGACGCATACGCAGAATGTGGTGCTGCCGTGGGTGCGCGCAAGCGAGCTTTTCGCGTTATGGCAAGCCGCTCGCGAAGCAGGCTTCGCGAGCGCGAACGTGCAGCTTCTCACCGACATGATCGCGTGTCCCGGCGGCGACTTTTGCGCGCTCGCGAATGCCCGTTCGCTGCCGATCGCGCAGGCCATCACCGAGCGCTATCAGGATCTCGACGAACTCGACGACATCGGGGAAATCGATCTGCATATCAGCGGCTGCATCAATTCGTGCGGGCATCATCACAGCGGGCATATCGGCGTTTTGGGCGTCGACAAGGACGGACGCGAGTGGTATCAGATCACGCTCGGCGGATCGGACGGCAGCGCAGCGAGCGGCGCGGCGCAACCCGGCAAGGTGATCGGACCGTCGTTCAGCGCGGCCGAAGTGCCGGATGTGATCGAGGCGATTCTTTCGACCTATCGCGATACGCGCGAGCGCAATGAGCGCTTCATCGATACCGTGCGCCGCGTGGGCCCCGAACCCTTCAAGGCTGCCGCGCATGCAGCCCGGACGAACGACGAGGTGACGGCATGAACGGCACGCGACGTATGCGCATTCTCGCGCTCGAAGATCACGACGCGGATACGAGCGAACGCGTCGCGATCCTCTCTAACGACGACGATCCTCAATCGCTGAAAGATCGGCTGAAGGATATCGATCGCATCGAACTGCACTTCCCGCATTTCACCGATGGCCGTGCCTATAGCCAGGCTTATCTGCTGCGCAAACGTCTGGGCTTCGACGGAGACTTGCGCGCAACGGGCGACGTGTTGATCGATCAACTCGTACAAATGGAACGCACGGGATTTACGAGCGCGGTGCTCAAGGAAGGCGTGGATATCGCGGATGCCGAACGACAGTTCGCGCGTTTCGCGGGCTACTATCAGGGCGATCTGGCGTCGCACTGAAGCGCGCATTCGGAGGGATATAGGCGCGCTTCGACGCCTTTCAAGAGCCGCCACGCGAAAATAAAAAACACTGGAAACATAGGTCTCCGGTATTGAAACGATAGCCTTCGCACCTACTTTGGATGCAAGGGCAGCGGCACAGCGCGCTGTCGTTTCAACTTCCTGCTGCCGGCCTCGTCGGGCCGCACTATCGGAGACTGGACCATGAGTGACTTTTATTTTGGCGGCGACGTTTTCTCGGAGCTGGACCGCGTGCAACGGCAGGTGTCCTCGCTCTTCGGCAATCTACCTTCCAGCATTCGTTCGAGCCGCGCGGATGCTTTCCCTCGCCTGAATATCGGCAGCACCGATGACGCGATTCATATCGTCGCGTTCGCGCCGGGCGTCGAGCCCGCATCGCTCGATGTGACCGTCGACAAAGGCACGCTCACCATCAGCGGCGAGCGCCGCGCGCAAGCAAGCGTGGAAGGCGCCCGCACCTATGCGAAAGAACGCTTCGCCGGCAGCTTCCGCCGCGTGATCGAGTTGCCGCAGAACGCGGACGCCGACAAGGTCGAAGCGCGCTATGAGAACGGCACGCTGTCCATCACCATCGGCAAGCGCGAAGCATCGAAGCCGCGCGCGATCACCATTCAGTAAGAGGGTAAACATCATGACCGAGAATACGCAAGTCGCCCAGCAAGGCACGAACGACGTGGCGCGCAAGAACGAAGACACGGTGCGCCGTGCAACGGTGACGCCCGCGGTCGATATCGTCGAGGATAGCCACGGCATCACGCTGTGGGCCGATCTGCCCGGCGTGTCGCGCGAGAAGCTCGACGTGAAGGTGCACGATGCCCGCCTCACCATCGAAGCCGAAGCGGCACTGCCCGTGCAAGGCGCGGTGCGTGTGCATCACGCCGAATTGCGCGCGCCGCGTTTCGCACGCGCCTTCACGGTGAGCGACGACTTCGACACCACGAAGATCGACGCGAATCTCACCAACGGCGTGCTCAGGCTCACGATTCCGCGTCGCGAGGAAGCGCGTCCGCGCCGCGTAGAAGTGCGTGCGGGCTGAGCGCCGAAAACAACGCCATAAGTTTTGATTCGAACGGCCGCGATCTTTTCGCGGCCGTTTTTCTTTTTGCGCTACACACACGCCTCTATAATCGTCGGCGGCGGCTCGCGTCGCCTACACTCATAAACTCATGCAAAGAAGGGACTATCGTGAAGAGGCTGTTGACGGTGTTGTTGGGTTCGATGCTGACCGTATCGATCGGCGTGCATGCAAAGGAATGGTCGACTATCCGCTTCGGTGTCGATGCAAGTTATCCGCCTTTCGAATCGAAAGCACCCGACGGCACGCTGGTCGGCTTCGACATCGATGTCGGCAATGAACTCTGCCGGCGTCTCAATGCGAAATGCGTGTGGGTCGAGAATGCATTCGACGGCATGATTCCCGGCCTCAAGTCGCGCAAGTTCGACGGCGTGCTCTCCACGATGTCGATGACACCCGCACGCGTCAAGCAGATCGCGTTCTCCAGCAAGCTCTTCCATGTACCCACGCGCCTCGTCGCCAAGCGCGATTCGAGCATCCAGCCGACGGCCGATTCGCTCGCGGGCAAGACGGTCGGCGTCGAGCAAGGCTCGATGCAGGAAACCTACGCGAAGGCGCACTGGGGCGCGAAAGGCGTGAAAGTCGTGTCTTACGCAGATCAGGATCAGGTGTATCAGGACTTGCTCGCCGGACGTCTGGATGCATCGCTGCAAAATGCCGTGCAGGCGGAACGCGGCTTTCTCGATACGCCGCGCGGCAAGCCCTACGGCTTCGCAGGTGGCGCGTTGGAAGACAGCGCGATCTTCGGGCCCGGCACGGCCATCGGCTTGCGCAAGGAAGACACCGACCTGAAGGAAAAACTCGACGGCGCCATCGCCGCGATGATCAAGGACGGCACCTATAAGCGCATCGAGCAGAAGTACTTCGACTTCGATATCTACGGCGAGTAACGACGATGACGCAGCCCGCGAACGATCAATCCGATGTACATCGCGCAGCCGTGCAAGGCTATACGGCCAACGCGGATAGCTATGTGCGCGGGCGGCCCGACTATCCGCCGGAACTCGCGGGCTGGCTCACCGGTACGCTCGGGCTGAAACCCGGCGCGAGCGTCGTCGATCTCGGCGCGGGCACGGGCAAGTTCACGCCGCGTCTCGTGCAGACGGGCGCGCGCGTGATCGCGGTCGAGCCGGTCGATTCGATGCGCGCCAAGCTCGCGGCCGCGCTGCCCGATGTCGAGGCGCTCGCGGGCACCGCGCAATCGATACCGCTCGAGGATGCTTCGGTCGATGCCGTCGTGTGCCCGCAGTCGTTTCACTGGTTCGCGGGCCGCGCCGCGCTCGACGAGATTCATCGCGTGTTGAAGCCGGGCGGCCGCCTCGGCCTCGTGTGGAATCTGCGCGATGCGCGCGTGCCGTGGGTCGCGAAGCTCGACGCCATCGTCAATAAATACGAAGGCGACGCGCCGCGCTATTACACTGGCGCGTGGCGTCACGCTTTTCCGCATGAAGGCTTCGGCCCGCTCGTCGAAACGCATTTCTCGCTCGGCCATACGGGTTCGCCCGAAGATGTGATCGTGCATCGCGTGCGCTCGACGAGTTTCATCGCGTCATTGCCGGAAGCTGCGCGCGTCGAGATCGATGATGAGGTGCGCAAGCTCATCGAGCGCGAACCCGAGCTGAGCGGCAAGCGTGAAGTCACTGTGCCTTATGAAACCGCGGCGTTCGTCGCGATCAGGCAGTAGCAATCAGCGCGCGTTGGCACGCAGTCGAGTGGCACGCACGAGCCGAGAATAGACAACACAAAAGAGGAGACAGCGATGGCGACACTCAAGCAGATGCAGGCGAAGCTGAAGAAACTGCAGGCGCAGGCCGAGCAACTGATCGCGAAGCGCGCGCAAGCCGTGCTCGACGATATACGCGCGATGATGGAAAGGCACGGTCTCACGACCGCGGATATCGACAAGCACGGAAAGAAGGTCAAACGCGCTGCGAAGCCGAAGGTCGCGCTGCCCGCGCCGGCGGGTCGCCATCAAGCGATGACGAAGCTCGCTAAAAAAGGCAAGCTGCCTGCGAAGTACCGCAATCCGAAGACGGGCGAAACCTGGAGCGGCTGGGCGCGCCCGCCTGCGTGGATCGCGAACGTGAAGGATCGCAGCAAGTTTCTGATCGATGCGGATAGCGCGGAAATAGCGGTCAAGCCGAAGGCGGCCGCCAAGAAAGCCGTGGCCAAGAAAGCTGCGGCCAAGAAGACCGCGGTTAAAAAGACTGCGGCGAAGAAAGCAAAGCCAGCGCAAACGAGCGCGCCGGCCGCGAAGAACGCGACTGCGGCCAAGCCTGCCGCGAAGCGCAGCGCGCCGCGCAAACGCACCGCGAAAGCGGCGCCAACCGCCGCGACCGTGCCTGAGCAAAGCAATGCAGGCGCTCCGACATCGACGACCACCGGTGACGCATCGGCATCGAATTAGCGTTTTTCCAGGGAAGCACGGAAAAAATCGACATGGGTGCGCGGCCATCGCCGCGCGTCCGCAAGGATCTTTGGCGTCGGCATGATGCTTGCGTGAACGTAGATACCCATGCAGAGAATGTCGAGGACGCCATGCATCATTCGATCGAACCGCACGAACTCACGAAGATCGATATTGCGCGCTTTCACGTCGTACAAGTCTCCGACGGCACCTTTACCGTCGTGTTGTGGGAAGCGCCCGAATCCGACGCCGACGATCCGCCCGTGATGCACGCTGAGACATCGACACTTACGATTCGTCTGTGCGATCCGCTCAACGCCGTGCGTCGAAAAGATGTCTGCGAGCACTTGCGTGCGCAACTCGCAGCGTCGCGAGTCAGGCAAACACATCGCGAAGCCATCGCGTAATCCCATTGTTTGAGATCGGCGAAAACTCAATTGGCTTTTCGTGCGATTAAAAAGCGGCCAAGTCCTTCTACACTGCGTTCGCATGTCGGGTGCGTTTCGTAGCGAACGATTCGCTTCTCCGATTGCGGTTGTCACTGCCAGATAACCGCATCTCCTCATATTTTTGTCGGAGCAATCTCGTGAACAAGCGACTCGTAGTGGGCTTTGCTATTGCATTGAGTTCTCTCTTCGCCGGTTCGGCATTTGCAAGCGGTTATGGGCCGGCGCCGCATTATCGCCCCGATGTCGGTGCGCCTGCTTCGCAGCATGGCGTGAGCGCGCAAACCTTCGCGGCGGAAGAAGCCGCGCAGGGACGCGGTGATTTCGGCAATACGGAACGCACCGCGCAGGTTCAGCGCGGACAGGTTTCCGCATCCGCTTCTTCGCAAGTGGCGCAATAAGCTTTGATTAATACGGACACGACGATTCGATTCGTCGTGTCCGCGTTAAAAGCCTTTGATCGTTTTTTCCAGAAACGTCCAGAGTGCATCGTCCACGGAATAAGGGACGTTGAATCTGAAGCACGCGCTTTCTGCATCGTCGGGACGGAAGTAAGAGCCGGGCGCGAGCCATATGCCGTGCTGCAATGCGCGTGTCGCGACGGCGCTGCCTTCTGCGGGATCGATCGGCAACGCACCCCACAAAAATAGACCCGCACGCGGACGCCGGAACAACTCGACGCCCAGTGCATCCATGCGATCCTCCACGAGCGCATGCGCGTCTTTCAACTTCTCCACGACGAATTCCACATGTCGCGCGTAGCGCCCTTCCGTCAGCACTTTCTCGACGATGCGCTCAGTCGCCTCCGATGACGTCAGCCCCACCGCCATCTTCGTGCGCGCCAGTTCGCGCAATACATCGCGTTCAGCGACGACATAGCCGCAACGCAGCGCCGGCGTAATCGTCTTCGCAAAGCCGCCGACGTAAAGCACGCGGCTCAGCCCTTCCATCGCCGCGAGCAACGGCGCGCCGGGCGGCGCAAGCTCGCGGTTCACATCGTCCTCGACCACCCACAGGCCGTGACGCTCCGCGATCTGCATCAGACGAAACGCCGACGCCATGCCGAAGGTCGCGCCCGTCGGATTCTGCAAGGTCGTGTTGAGAAAGACCGCTTTCGGCCCATGCTCGACGACGATGCGCTCGAACACATCCGTATCGATGCCCGCGGCGGTGCGCGGCACGCCATGCACCTGAAGCCCGGCGAGCCGCAGAATCTGCAGCAGATTGCAGTAGCCCGGATCTTCGACGACGACCGCATCGCCCGGACGCAGCAACGTGCGCACGATGAGATCGAGCGCCTGCGTCGCGCCCGCGGTCAACAGCACGTTCGACGCGGCATCGACCGGCAGACCGTGACGGTCCAGTTGCTCCGCGACGCGCTCGCGCAGCGGCGCGAAGCCATATGGATGCCCATAATCTGCGATGCGCGCCGAAGGCACGCGACTCACCGCGCGCAACGCATGCTGAAGGCCGCTCTCGTTGACCCATTCGTTCGGCAGCCAGCCGCAGCCGGATTTGATCGGCACGGAATGGTCGGCGAATACGTCGGACAGAAGCCACGTCGCGGTGAGGCTCGGCGGCTGCCATTCGACCGCGCGCGCGCGTTCGCTGCGCCCGCGCGCGGCCACGCGATAGCCCGAGCCGCGCCGCGCAGTGACGAGGCCCATCGACACGAGCCTGCCGTATGCCTCCGTCACCGTGAACGTGCTGAGACTTTCCGTCTCGGCAAGACGCCGCACCGATGGCAGGAGCGCGCCCGCGCGCAGCGTCTGCTCCTCGATCGCCGAGGAAAACGCGCGCACCAGTTGTTCGACGAGCGTCGGCGCCTGCCGTGTGCCGCGCTCCAGCTTGAGTTCGATCATGGATTCGAGAATAGCGCGGTCATCGCGCATCGGCCAATACAGTTTGCAGCATTTTGCCAGCACAGTTGGCAGCGCAGTGATCGAACTGTCTATGCCGTGCAATTTTGCCGAGGAATACAGTGCACAGACCGTTCTTTCCAAGGAGGAGACCCGCCATGAATGCTCGCCCCGTCATCGACGACCTTTCGTCGTTCTGGATGCCGTTCACCGCCAATCGCCAGTTCAAGGCCGCGCCGCGCCTGCTCGAAAGCGCGAAGGGCATGTACTACCGCTCGACCGACGGCCGCGAAGTGCTCGACGGCACCGCCGGTCTCTGGTGCGTGAACGCGGGCCATTGCCGGGACGAGATCGTGGACGCGGTGCAGAAGGCGCTTTCGACGCTCGACTTCGCGCCGACCTTCCAGATGGGCCACCCGCTCGCCTTCGAAGCCGCGACCAAGGTCGCCAACCTGATGCCCGAAGGGCTCGACCGCATCTTCTTCACGAACTCGGGTTCGGAGTCGGTCGATACGGCGCTGAAGATCGCGCTCGCCTACCACCGCGCACGCGGCGAAGGCCAGCGCACGCGACTGATCGGCCGCGAGCGCGGCTATCACGGCGTCGGCTTCGGCGGCATTTCGGTCGGCGGCATCGCACCGAATCGCAAGACGTTCTCGGGCGCGCTGTTGCCGTCGGTCGATCATCTGCCGCATACGCACGATCTCGCGCGCAACGCGTTCACGAAGGGCCAGCCCGCATGGGGCGATCATCTCGCGGACGATCTGGAACGCATCGTCACGCTGCACGATCCGTCGACGATCGCCGCCGTGATTGTCGAGCCGCTCGCCGGTTCCACGGGCGTGCTCGTGCCGCCGCAAGGCTATCTGCAAAAGCTGCGCGACATCTGCACGAAGTACGGCATTCTCCTGATTTTCGATGAGGTGATCACCGGCTTCGGTCGGCTCGGCAAGGCGACGGCGAGCGAGTATTTCGGCGTGACGCCCGATCTCATCACGATGGCGAAAGCGATCAACAACGCGACCATTCCGCTGGGCGCCGTCGCCGCGCATCGCAACGTGCACGACACGGTCGTCAACGCGGGCGCCGCCAATGCCATCGAACTGTTCCACGGCTATACGTATTCGGCGCACCCGGTCGCGACCGCCGCGGCCATCGCGACCATCGATCTGTATCAGCGCGACAAGCTGTTCGAGCGCGCGGCGTCGAAGGCCGAGAAGTTCGAAAGCGCCGCGCACGCATTGCGCGATGCGCCGTTCGTGAAGGACATCCGCAATCTCGGACTCGTCGCGGGCATCGAACTCGAATCGCGCGAAGGCGCGCCGGGCGCGCGTGCGTATGAAGTATTCGTCAAGTGTTTCGAAGCGGGCGTGCTCGTGCGCTATACCGGCGATATCCTCGCGTTCTCGCCGCCGCTCATCATCGAAGACGATCAGATCGATCAGATCTTCGGCACGGTGAGAAAGGCGCTGGAAAGCGTGAAGTAAGCGGTTTTCTCGCGGCAGAGAGCCCGGTTCCTCGCGATGAGGAACCGGGCTTTTTCTTTTACCGCTCCATGACGAGCAGCGTCGATGTCGCCGAGGCGAACAATCTGCCTCGCGCGTCCTTGAGCGTCGCTTCGGCGAACGCGGCGCGGCGTCCGATCGACAGCACGCGTCCTTCCGCGCGCAGCGCACCCGAATCGCGCGTGACCGCCTTGTGATACGCGACTTTCAGTTCGAGCGTCGTATACGCCTGCGTCGCGGTCAGGCATGAATGCACCGAGCAACCGCACGCGGAATCGAGCAGCGTCGCTGCATATCCGCCATGCACGGTGCCGATCGGGTTATACGCGTGATCGCCGGGTACGCCCACGAACACGGCCCTGCCCGCTTCGACTTCGATGAATTCGAAATCCAGCGACTCCAGAATGCCCGGCTTGCGTCCGCTCGCGATCAGCTTGCGCAGTTGCGCGAGACCATCGAGGCCGGCGGCGGTTTCTTCGATCAGGCTCATTTCGTCGTCTCCGTTTTATCGCTGGCGGTCTTGATCACGTCGTCATCGCCGGTCACGCTCCAGCCGCCGCCCAGCGAACGATAGAGCGCCACCGCCGCGAGCGCATGTTCGCGCTTCGACTGATTCAGCGCATCGGCGTCGCGCAGATAGGATTGCTGCGCGTCGAGCACATCGAGAAAGCTGGCCGCGCCGCCCTTGTACAACTGTGTCGATAGCGTGAGCGACTGGCCGGACGCGGAAAGCGCGTCGGTGAGGCGCGCGGTCGATTCGGTCGTGCTGACGAGATCGCTGCGCGTGTCCTCGACATCCTTCAGCGCTTCGAGCATCGCCTGACGCAGACGCAATTCCGATTCGCGCATCTTGCTCTGGTTCTGCTCGATATCCGCCGTGATGCGTCCCGCGTTGAAGATCGGGCTCGTCGCGTTGAGCGCGGCGGAGAAGAGGTTGTCGGTCAGCGTCGGCAATCCGAGATATGACGATGCAAGCAAGCCATCCGACAAGCGCAGCGAAAACTTCGGATAACGCTCCGCACGCGCGACGCCGACTTCCGCCGCGCGCTGCTGCACGGTCGCGTATGCGACGAGCACATCGGGACGGCGCAACAATGCTTCGGACGGCAACATCTGCGGCGCGCCGCTCGCGGGCACGGGAATGACAGGCGCGGCGCCCGGATTCGCGAGCATCAGCTTGTCGATGGATTCCGGCGTGCGGCCCGAATACACCGCGATCAGGCTCAACTGATGCTGAATCGTCGCCTGCGTACGCGGCACGCGCGATTGCAGATCGCTAAGCTGATTCTGCGCGCGCGCGACATCGAGCTTCGTCGACAGGCCATATTGCAGGCGGCGTTGCGTGAGCTTCAATGCGCGTTCGCGAATCTCCAGGTTGTCTTGCAGGATCTTCAGTTCGGCTTGCGCCCAGCGCAGATCGACATACGCGGCGGCCGTATCGGCGGCGAGCGCGAGCCTGACCTGATCCGCGGCATGTTCACGGCCGACGAGTTGCGCCTGCGACGCGAGCAGTTCCAGGCGCTCGCCGCCGAATACATCGGGCGTCCAGCTCAGCGTCAGGCCGAAGCCGGCCTGCTTCACATAGCCGAGCGGCGGCGGCGTGTTCTGGCGCGAGTACGATCCGCCCGCGCCCGCGTCCAGTTGCGGCAGCAAGGCCGCGCGGCGTTGTGTCGTGATCGCCTCTGCCTGCTTCACGCGCTCGACCGCCGCCTGCACGTCGAGGTTGTCGTTCAACACCGACGCGACGAGCTCATGCATGACCGGATCGTTGAACTGATTCCACCATGCAGTCGGATCGACAGCTTGCTTCGGCACATCGACGTTCCAGTCGGCGGGCGCGGTCGCGTTCACGGTTGCGGGGAGATCGGCGTGCGTTTCGGGCTGCACCGCGCACGCGGCGAGCGTCAGAGCCGTCACGCCCGCAAGTATTTCGACGAATAGTTTCTTCATGATCGAAGCATCCGGTTCAGTGCGCATCGGAGGAAGGCGGCGCGCTCGTGATCGGCTTCGCGAACATCACCGTCATCAAGCCGAAGAGAAAGCACAGTGCAAGCACATAGAAGCAATCGGCGAAGGTCAGCACGAGCGCTTCGCGCATCACGAGCGCATGCAGCGATGCAAGTCCCGCTTGCGACGCATTCAGCGCATCGCCCGCGACGGACGACAGATGCGCGGAGCTGCGCGAGAGCAGATCGTCGATGACGGGCCGGCCGATCGTCACGTTCTCGCTCAGGCGCAGGTAATGCAGATTGAGGCGATCGTTGAGCATCGTCGCGCTCACAGCGATGCCGATCGCGCCGCCGAGATTGCGCATCAGATTGAAGAGTCCGCTCGCCGATTTGAGCCGCGACTGAGGCAGCGAACCGAGCGCCATCGTGACGATCGGCGGCACCGCGAATTGCTGGCCGATGCCGCGCAGCGCCTGCGGCAGGAGCAACTGTTGCCAGCCCCAATCGTGCGTCAGCGGCGTATAGAAGTAACAGCCTGCGCCGAAGCAGATCAGCCCGAATGCGAGCAGCACGCGCATGTCGATGAAACGCGACGCGAAGCCGTATACGCCGATGGAAAGCAACTGGAAGCAGCCGACAGAGAGCAGCGCGAGACCCGTATCCAGCGAATCGAAGCCGCGCACGCGAGCGAGAAACACCGGCGTCAGAAACACCGACACGAAGATGCCGATGCCCGTCACGAACGACAGCACGCTGCCTATTGCGAAGTTGCGCACGGCGAGCGCGCGCAGATCGACGATCGGGTCTTTCGCCGTGAACGCATGCACGAGGAACAGGAAACCGCAGATCGCCGAAATCCACGTACATACGATGATCACGTCGTCGCCGAACCAGTTCTTGCGCGGCCCTTCCTCCAGCACATATTCCAGACAGCCGAGAAAGCCCGACATCAGCACGATGCCGAGATAGTCGCCCTTCTTCAGCAAGGAAAGATTGGGCTCGTCGATATGCACGTACTTCGGCACGAGCAGCGCGACGACGAGACCCGGCACGACGTTCAGATAAAAGAGCCAGTGCCACGACCATTGATCGGTGATCCATCCGCCGATCACGGGTCCGATGGCAGGCGCGAGCGACGCCAGCGCGCCGATGGTCGTCGATGCAATCAGGCGCTGCTTGCCGGGGAAGATCACGAAGGCGGTCGTGAACACGGTCGGGATCATCGCGGCGCCGAGCGCGCCTTGCAGGCCGCGAAAGAGGATCATCGAATTGATGTCCCATGCCATGCCGCACAGCATGCTCGTGATCGTGAAGCCGACCGCCGATGCAACGAAAAGCCAGCGCGTGGAGAACACTTTCGAGAGCCAGCCCGACATCGGAATGACGAGAATCTCCGCGATCAGATAGGACGTCTGCACCCAGGACAGCTCGTCCTGACTCGCGGACAATCCGCCGCCGATATCCTTGAGCGACGAAGCCACGATCTGAATATCGAGCGTCGCCATGAAGAAGCCGAGGCACATCAGCGCGAACGCGAGCACGCGCTGTCTTAGGGGCTGGTTCGCGGGATCGAGGGGAACGGTGTGGGTCATCGCCGCGCTCCTCAGCCGTTCGACTGCTTGGCGAGATGAACCTTCACGGTCGCCGAAAGACCCGGACGCAGCACCGATTCCATGCCCTTCGGCACATCGAGTCGGATGCGCACCGGCACGCGCTGCACGATCTTCGTGAAGTTGCCGGTTGCATTTTCCGCCGGCAGCACGCTGAAAGTTGCGCCAGTCGCGGGCGCGAGACTTTCGACGTGGCCGGTCAGCGGCACGCTGGATGCATCGAGTTCGACATCCGCTTCATCGCCCGCGCGCATCTTCTTCAACTGGTCTTCCTTGAAGTTCGCATCGACCCAAAGTCCCGTCGACGGCACGATGGTCAGGAGCGACGTGCCGACGTTCGCGAGCACACCCACGCGCGCCGTGCGATTGCCGACATAGCCATCGACGGGCGAGCGGATCGTCGTGTATTCGACATTCAGCTCCGCGACGCGGCGCGCCGCTTCGGCCGTAGCGACGCGCGCCTGCGCATCCGCGATCTGCGCTTCGATCACGCTCAACTGGCGCTTCGCTGCCACCAGCGACGCGCCGCTTCGATCCACCGATGCCTGTGCCTTCGTATAGTCCGCATCCGCCCGTTCGACGATCTGGTTCGACACGGCATCGTCCTTCACCAGCTCGCGATAGCGCACCCGATCCTGCCCGCTGCGCGTGAGTTCGGCCGACGAAGCGCGCACTTCCGCCTGCTGCTGATTGATGACGGCGGCCTGCAACGCGTCCTTCGCCTGCAACTCGACCACCGCCGCGCGTGCGCCCGACAATTCGGCGTCGGCTTGCGCTAAGCGTGCGTCGTAGTCGCGCGCATCGAGGCGGATCAGCACCTGGCCCGCCTTCACGCGCTGGTTGTCCTGCACGAGCACATCGGTGACGAAGCCGTTGACCTTCGGCGCGAGCACCGTGACATCGCCGCCGACGTAGGCATCGTCGGTCGTTTGCACGAAGCGCAGCACCAGCGCCCACCAGGCCACCGCGGCGATCAGCGCGAGCCCGACCAGTCCGAGCGCGAGCAGCATCCAAGGAATCTTGCGCGCCGGCCGCGCGAGGGCCGGCGCCGCGACCGATGGAATATTTGTCGAAGGTGTCGTCATTTGTCGTTATAGTGCATATGCACAATTTGAATTGAAGAAAGGGCGAATCCGTTGCCCGTCATAGCCCGGAAGACTAGATGTGCATATGCACCAAGTCAACCGTCACGGCGCGCACGAGTGAATAACGCTGACGGAAAGAATCGCGGAAAGCCTTGCGTCACAAGGCCTGGAGGCCGATTTTCGAGTGCCCGGACAGCATGCTTTCGTCGGCGCAAAAGCGCACGGCATGTTCGACGAACGTGCGCACCTTGGCCGGCAGGAGCGCGCGCGTGCTGTAGGCGATCCGGATTTCGATGTGGGCATCGACGCGCTCATACGCGTCGAGCAGCGTAACGAGCCGCCCCGCCGCCACTTCCTGCGCGACGAGCGCCGTCGGCAATACGCCGATGCCGAAGCCCTGCAACACCATCTCGCGATTGAACACCGCGCTGTTCGATGAAATATCGTGATCGAGCGGCACGCGCAATTCCTCGCCGCCGATGCGAAACGTGAGCGCGGGCTTGCGGATCGATGGCGACATCGGCACGAACACGTGATCGACGAGTTCGGACGGATGGCGCGGCGCGGGGCGCTGCGCGAGATACGCGGGGCTCGCGACGAGCACGAGCGGAATGGTTTCGAGCAGGCGCGTGACGGCGGTATCGGTGGAGAGCATGAAGGGCAGCACGATCGCGAGATCGTAACCTTCGCCGACGAGATCGATGGGCCGCTCGGTCAGCGTCACGTCGAGGCGCACATGCGGATGCGCGCGCCGGAAACTCGCGACGACGGGCGCGTAGCGGCTCATCATCACCGTCGTGTGCGCGACGAGCCGCAAGAGGCCCGTCGCTTCGCTCGCGCGGTTCGAGGCGCGCTCTTCCATCGCCTGAAGTTCGTCGAGCAGGCGCGAGCAGTCGGAGAAGAAGCGTTCTGCGGTCTCGGTCAGCGAAATCTGCCGCGTCGTGCGATTGAAAAGCCGGCTGCCGAGCCGTTCTTCGAGACCCGCGATCGCGCGCGACACGACGGGCGGCGACAAGCCGAGTATGTCGGCCGCACGGGCGAAGCTCTTCGCTTCGACCACCGTGCAAAACACCTTCAGGCTCGTCAGATAGTCCATGTGCGTGATCGTGACGCGTACAGAGAGCCTCGATCATGGCATGAAGCCGCCGCACTCGCACGATGAGACGATCGCGCGGTTTTACGAGCAGCGCGAGCATTCACGCGAAAGACGCATGCGCCTAAAGTTCAACCCATGCCATCGCGATGGCCAACCACTGAACGAAGGAGCACACCATGTCACGTCTTTCCCAAGTCAACGTCAACGAAGCTACCGGCGCTGCCGCCGATCTGTTCGCCGCCATCAAGAAGGCCGCCGGCCGCGTGCCGAACGCCTACGCGACCATCGGTACGCACAGCCCCGCCGCGCTACGCGCCACGCTCGACGGCGATGCGATTCTCGCGAAGAGCAGCCTCGACAAGGCCGACGTCGAAGCGATCAAGCTCGCCGTCAGCGAACTCGTGGGCTGTGATTACTGTGCTGCGGCGCATACGGTTGTCGGCAAGATGGTCGGGCTGTCGCAGAAGGAAACGCAGCAGATCCGCGCCGGTGAAGCGACCGGCAATGTGAAGCGCGACGCGCTTGTGCGGTTCGTGCGGCATGTGGCGGGGACCAGCGGGACCGTCGATGCGGCGCGTCTGACCGAAGTGCGCGAAGCGGGTTACTCGGAAGCGCAGGTCATCGATACGCTGTTCGCCATGAGCGTCATCAACTTCACAAATCTTGTGAATCGCGTGAACGACACTACGCTTGATTTTCCGGCGCTTGTTTAAGGCTCGTCTTGTCTGGCGGTCAGGTGCTGTTTTCGCTGGGTCCCGGGGGCGTGGTGGTCTATTAGCACTGCCCCTCCCCGGGGCGGGGGTCACTTTCTTTGCTGCTGCAAAGAAAGTAACCAAAGAAAGCAGCTTCTCATCGCCCGCGGTCACACGCAGTTTGGCCATGCTTGCCAGTCCGCGGTGGCCCTCGCCTAAGTGTCGCCCCCAAAGGACCAACCGGGCTTGGCTCGCGCACGGTCTGCCGCACCAAATGTTTTAGCGCGCTGGTTCAGCACCAAATAGCTTCGGCACAGCGCTACGCGCTGCCGTCGGGTGTGCGAGGGAAACCGTCGGGGAAGAAGCTCACGCGCACCCGATTGACCCATCGGCCGCGAAGCGGGCCGGAGCTGTTTGGTGCTGAACCAGTTTGTTGTGTGGTGCGATGGTTCAGACCGTGCGCGGTCCAAGCCCTTGTCTGCTTGTGGGGGCACTCGCTATTGCCGGGCCATTAGGCCAATCGCCTGTGCCGCGGCCGGTGTGAAGTGCTTAGGCTGGGGATAGCTGTTTCTTTGGTTACTTTCTTTGCAGCAGCAAAGAAAGTGACTGCCGCCCCGCATAGGGGCAACGCCAATAGACCGACACGATCACGGGATCCAAAGTCACCAAAGGTCGATATCTCTCCATGCCGAAAGCACCCCAACGCCCCTAACTCCCCTTGCCCAGCCGATCCATGATCGAACTCACGAGATCGACCGGCACCGGAAACACGATCGTCGAGTTCTTGTCGCCGGCGATCGTCGTCAGCGTTTGCAGATAACGCAACTGCATCGCCTGCGGCGCCTGCGCGAGCATCTGCGCCGCCTGCAAAAGCTTCTCAGAGGCCTGCAACTCCCCTTCCGCATGAATGATCTTCGCGCGCCGCTCGCGCTCCGCCTCGGCCTGGCGTGCGATCGCGCGGATCATCGTCTCGTTGATATCGACGTCCTTGATCTCGACGTTCGATACCTTGATACCCCACGCGTCCGTCTGCGAATCGAGCACGCGCTGAATGTCGGCGTTGAGGCGTTCGCGCTCGGACAGCAGTTCGTCGAGCTCGTGCTTGCCGAGGATCGCGCGCAGCGTGGTCTGTGCGAGCTGGCTCGTCGCATCGAGAAAACGCGCGACCTGGATGACAGCCTTCTCCGGATCGACGACACGAAAGTACACGACCGCATTCACCTTCACCGACACGTTGTCGCGCGTGATGACATCCTGCGGCGGCACGTCGAACACGACAGTGCGCAAGTCCATGCGCACGACCTGCTGCACGACCGGAATGATCAGCACGAGCCCCGGTCCCTTCACCTTCCAGAAACGCCCGAGCATGAACACGACGCCGCGCTCGTACTCGCGGAAGATGCGCACCGCCGACGCCACGATGAAGATGACGAACGCAATCAGGATGCCGCTGAAACCGAAAGTAAGCCCCATTTTTCAAGCCTCGTTGTCGATGTGTTCAGGAATGACCGGCCTCGCGTTCGCCGTCGATCGGCTCGACGGTCAGCGTCAGGCCATGACGCGAGATCACGCGCACGCGCGCGCCCTCGTGCGGCAACGCCCGCGACGCGGCCGGCTGCACGCGCCATCGTTCGCCCTGCACGCGCGCCCAGCCGATTTCGGACTCGTGCGCCAGCATCACGCCGATAGTGCCGAGCATCGCTTCGGCGCCGCTCACCACGGGCCGCTTGCGCGCTTTCAACGCGACGCCCGACACCGTGAAAACGAACAGCGCCGTGAAGAGCGCGATCCCGACGACGACGCCGATCGGAATGCCGAAGCCCGGCACGTCGGTATCGATCAGCATGAGCGCGCCGATCGCGAACGCGATGATCCCGCCGATGCCGAGCGAACCGAACGTCGGCAGAAACATTTCCGCGACCAGAAAGCCCATGCCGAGCACGATCAATCCCAGTCCGACGAAACTGATCGGCAATAGTTGCAAAGCAAACAATCCGACGAGCAGGCAGATCGCGCCCGCGACGCCCGGCAGCACCATGCCGGGATTCGCGAACTCGAAGAAGAGCCCGTACATGCCGATCATCATCAGGATCAGCGCGACGCTCGGGTCCGTGATCGTCGCGAGAAAACGGCTGCGCCAGTCGGGCTGGAGCACGACGAGCGGCGCGTGCTTCGTCGCGAGAACGCGATCGCCGCTCGCGGTTTTGA
This sequence comes from Caballeronia jiangsuensis, assembly GCA_000648925.1. Classification (GTDB taxonomy): domain Bacteria; phylum Pseudomonadota; class Gammaproteobacteria; order Burkholderiales; family Burkholderiaceae; genus Caballeronia; species Caballeronia jiangsuensis. The sequence continues at coordinate 85,364 of JFHF01000013.1, read as the reverse complement.
CATGATGGCCGTCGAGTTTCGCGAGCAGGTCGGGAACATCGCTGGCAGTGAGGTCGATCACGTTCTGCTCCAGCGCTTCCGTCGCCGACAGCGCCACCGCCTCGCGCACCGCGCGCTCCGCCCACTGCGCGTTGCGTCCGCGCAGTTGCGCGAGGCCGCGTATGTAGGCGGCGGCGTCCTGCATCTGCTTGCGGGTTTCGGTCGATTGCTCCGCGGCTTCGGTGCGCGCGCCCGATGCGGCCTTGCCCGTTGCCGCCGGCTCGCGCTCCGCTCCGCCCATGCCGAGCTGCACCGGCGATGCCGCGCCGAGGTTCGTGCCCGGCGCCATCGCCGCGATGTGGCTTGCGTAGGTGATATACGTTCCCGCGCTCGCCGCACGCGCACCGCTCGGCGCGATGAACGCGGCCACCGGCACCGGCGATGCGAGTATCGCCTGGATGATCGAGCGCATCGAGAGATCGAGTCCGCCGGGCGTGTCGAGTTCCAGCACGGCGAGTTGCGCGCGCTCATCCGCTGCACGGGCAAGCGAGCGCACGACGAAATCCGCGCTCGCCGGGCCGATCGCGCCCCTCAGCGGGATCACGACGACGGGCGCCGTTGCGGCGGCGGATGCGCTCATCGGCGTGAGTGCAAACCCCATCAGCAATAGCGCGCAGCGTGCGCAAATCCACAGCCAGTCGGCGAGGGTCGTTCTCATCGGCGAAAACCGGACGCGCGCGTGCGCGACGGTTCCTCGTGTTTGGTCTCTCTTTTAGCTTAGGTCAATTGCGAAATCACGGCCGCTGCGTCGTGCGGTCGATGACCTTTTCGACATCGGCGGTCTCGCCGAGTGCCGACACGAAGCGCGCCTTGTCGAAATCGCGCGACACGCAGCCGTCGAGATAGATGAAGCGGCGTTGCAGCGTGAGCCACAGGCTCGTTTTTTCGCGCCATTGCAGCGACGCGTTCAGCGAATTCAGGCGACGCGTCACGCTTTCGGCGATCTCCTTGTCGTAGAGATAGCTGTTCGACAGACGGCAGCGGCCCGCAATCCAGCAGCTATTGCCGCGTTCGATGCGGTAATGCGCTTCGTCGAGCCATTCCTGCGCGGTTTCGGACGGGCCGCGCGGCGCGGCGCAATCGGCAATGGCGCTCGATACGTGCAGGAAAGGATCGTTGCCGCGATTTTCGCGTTCGTCGTCGGCGCCGAGCACGAGCGACGACGCCGCCAGCACGGCGATGAACGCCAGCGTCTTGCTTTTTGAAAGCCGTCTGACCATCGTGCGCGCCTTCAATCGAACCATCGTCCAGACAGCATAGTTCATCGCATCGGAACGAACCGGCGCGCGGGAAGCCGGTAAACTCCAGATGTGGCGCACCGCCCATTCCTCGCACCGAGGCCGACATGAAACAGGCACTCCATCATCTGACGGTCGCGACAGGCTCGCGCGGCCTGCACGAAGTCACCCGCGACATCGATCGCTGGATCGATCTTCAGGACATTCGCACCGGTCTGCTGACGCTGTTTTGCCGGCATACGTCGGCATCGCTGCTGATCCAGGAGAACGCCGATCCGGACGTGCGCGCGGACCTCGAACGTTATTTCGAGGCGGTGGCGCCGGAAGCGCCCGGCCGCTACGTCCACGACACCGAAGGCCCCGACGACATGCCCGCGCACCTGCGCACCGCGCTCACCACCGTGCAGCTTTCGATTCCCGTCGAAGCGGGCCGCATGGTGCTCGGCACGTGGCAGGGCATTTACGTATTCGAGCATCGAACCGCGCAGCATCAGCGCGAACTCGTCTTGCATCTGATCGGCGAGTGACCTAATATACGCACCGCGTATATTTCAGGAGCGGTGACGATGACTCAGGAACTTCAACAGCAGACGATCCTTCGCGACGCCATGCGGCGCCTGAACATGACTCGCGACGCGTTCGCCGCGCGCATCGGCGTTACGCGGCGTGCGCTCGATACCTGGCTGCTGCCGGACGAATCGCCGGAATCGCGCGCGATGCCGGAAATCGCCGCACGCTACGTGGGCGAGATTCTGGGCGGTATGCCGGACGCAGGCGCGTATACGCAAAGCGCATATCAGGCCATCGAATTCGAAGGACGTCCGCAACTGCTATCGATCGACCAGTTCTCGCGCGAATCCGCCGAAGCGCTGTTTCGCACGGCCGACATGATGCAGCCCATCGCGCGCCGCAAGAAGATCACGCGCGTGCTCGAAGGCGCTGTGCTCGCCAATCTGTTCTTCGAAGCGAGCACGCGCACCCGCGTGAGTTTCGGCGCGGCGTTCGCGCGCCTCGGCGGCTCGGTGTGCGACACGACCGGCTTCACGTTCTCGTCGATGGCGAAGGGCGAGTCGATCTACGACACGAGCCGCGTCATCAGCGGCTACGCGGATGCGATCGTCGTGCGGCATCCCGAGCAAGGCTCGGTCGCGGAATTCGCACGCGCGACGAACATTCCTGTCATCAATGCCGGCGACGGTCCGGGCGAACATCCGAGCCAGGCGCTGCTCGATCTCTATACGATCCAGCGCGAGTTTTCGCGACTCGGGAAGATAGTCGATGGCGCGCATATCGCGATGGTCGGCGACCTGAAGTACGGGCGCACCGTGCATTCGCTCGCCAAGCTGCTCTCGCTTTACAAAGGGCTGAAGTTCACGCTCGTGTCGCCGCGCTCGCTGGAGATGCCGGCGCATATCGTCGAGCGGCTCGCGCGTGGCGAACATGTGATCGAGCAAACGAGCGACCTGCGCGCGGGGCTCGCGGGCGCGGACGTCGTATATGCGACGCGCATTCAGAAAGAGCGTTTCGCCGACGAGTCCATCGAAGGCTATACGCCGGATTTCCAGATCAATCAGGCGCTCGTCGACGATGTATGTGGACGCGATACGCTCATCATGCATCCGCTGCCGCGCGACAGCCGTCCCGGTGCGAACGATCTCGCCACGGATCTGAATCACGATTCTCGCCTCGCGATTTTCCGTCAGACCGACAACGGCATTGCGGTACGCATGGCGATCTTCGCGGTGCTGCTGGGCGTCGAGCATCAGGTGCGCCATTCGATGCGCGATGCGGCGTGGAAATCGCCTGCTTCCATCGGCCCGGACGATGCCGTGTTCCAGGGCTTCGATTGATACGTTTTTTACGCGTCGCGCCCATGTCTTAGCGTGACGTTGACGAAAGCCGGCCTATGCTTCTACACAAGGAAAACGTGATGGAGCAACGGTCATGGATATGTCGCTTGCGTGGGTTGCCAGCCGCAAAACATTACACGATGAAGGGTTCGCCGCGTGTCACCGTGTGCGCATTCTGGCGCTGGCGCATTTCGCGGATAGCGAGGCGTCGCGGGAACGGATACGCGCGCTGTTTCATTCGCCGCTTGGCATCTACGTGAGTCAGGCGCAACGCGAAGGCTGTGAGTTGCGACTGGAGTTCGATACCGCTAGCGAAGATCTCGCCTTTACGTTGCGCACGCTGAAACGCGTGCTGCCGGAAGCGCGTGTCGAAGGGATCGCGCCGCGCGTGTTTGCGCATCGGGTGAGTACGCGCGGCGCGAGTTGACAACTCATGCTTTCGATCGCTCGACCAGATCCGGATGATGCTCACGCATAAATTCAGCGTAGGGTTTCATCCGCTTGAAGTCTTCCTCGGTGAGTTCGAAGGTGTCCGGATCCAACGCGATACCCCGGTTGATTTCCGCGTCCTCCTCGTCTGTGGGAAGAATAAAACCTTTATACATCCGTTCCATTTTGCTTCATCTCTCTTTTGTTTGCGCGGCGCAGACTGATGATGCGCCGCGCTTCGTTTCTCCACGTGAGTACCACGCAGAACATACGTCCGCGGATAGGCGCATAGCCCACCTCACGAACCTCTCCATAATCGCGACGATCGTCCACTTCCAGCACGACATCGTCCCATGCGATCTCTCTCGCAAGACCGAGCGACACGCCGTGCTGAATTCGATTGATCGCGTCCTTCAACGGGTCAAAAGTAATGTCGTCGAAGAGCATTCATTGTGGTTCCCAAAAGTAGAAGTGACAAGGCACGAAAGTTCTGATTTGCGGACTGTCATTTAATCCGAACTCCGAAACATTCGCGTCACTTCATTCTTCCGCAAAACCTCAAGGCTTTTCTATAGACCGATTGGCCAGCGCGCACGTGTGATCCTGCAGTTCCTCCGACGATGCCCAGTCGCCCGGCTGAACGTGATCGTTGAGCAGAAAGAACACCGGTGCGCCATCGCTGCGCACGGCGCCCGCGAGCAGCAGCGTCTGTTCGCCCATCGTCTGACCGCGGCTGGCGGCATAGGGCGCAAGCAGCTTGAAGGGATCGGTGTGGGTGAGATCGGCATCGTCGATGCGCATCGCGCTGTAGACATGACCGCGCAGTCTCACCGGCAGCGGCTTCCACTCCGTGCCGATGCCCGGCCCCACTTCGCGCAGCGTCTGCGCGACATCGGACGCGAGGCAATCGATATGAATGTGCAACTGATTCTGAGTGCGCCCGCTCGCGGAATTGATCGCAAGCGAAACTTCATCGCGCGGCAAGGTTCTGCGCAACGCGCGATCCACGTAAGCGCGCGCATTCCACGCGTCGCGAAAGTAGTTCGGCGCATCGGGCGCGAGCAGTTCGGGACTTTCGATGCCGCTCACGCGCGCAGTCGGAATCAGCAGATATTGCGCGATGCCGACGAGATCCTTCAGCACCGCATAACCGCCCGCGAGGTTCACGTCCGCGCATTTTTGCTGAACGTGCGCGCCCTCGGCCGCCGGCTCGCAATAATCGTGGACGATCTCCCACAGCGCATTCGGATTGGCCGCGCACGCGAGCGGCAGACAAAGCACGCACAGCGCGGCGAGACGGCGAAGTTTGATCGTGGTTTTCATCGGCATGATTCGGCGGCGCGAAAAATAGACAGGCTGCCGGATTATGCTTGCAAGCGCGTGAAAGCGTCTCCGAATACGACAAAGCCCCGCGTCGCGAGGGCGCGGGGCTTTGTCGTCGGGTGCGCGTCAGGCCGTTTCTGCGCGATTCACCGGATGCGGTTCCTTCAGCTTGTTCGCGACGCGCGCCGCCTCGAAGTACGAAGCGTTCGGCGGACGCTTCAGATATTGCCCCGCGCCGCGCTCGGCACGCAGATCGCCGTTCGCCCACGCGAGCGCACCGCGCGTTAGCGTGTGCGTCGCGACGCCTTGCACCGTCATGCCTTCGAAGACGTTGAAGTCGACCTTCTGATGATGCGTCTTCACCGAGATCGTGCGTGTCGCCTGCGGATCCCACACGACCAGGTCCGCGTCCGCGCCCACTTGTACCGCGCCCTTTCGCGGATAGAGATTGAAGATTTGCGCGGCATTGGTCGATGTCACGCGCACGAACTCGTTCGGCGTAAGGCGCCCCATGTTGACACCGTGATGCCACAGCACCGACATGCGATCCTCCACGCCGCCGCAGCCGTTGGGAATGCGCGTGAAGTCCTCGCGGCCCATCGCCTTCTGTGATGCGCAGAATACGCAATGATCGGTCGCCGTCGTGTGCAGTTGCCCGGACTGCAGGCCGCGCCACAACGCCTCGCGATGCTCGCTCGTGCGAAACGGCGGGCTCATCACGTGCGCGGCGGCACGCGTCCAGTCGGGATCGCGATAAACGGATTCGTCGATCACGAGGTGGCCCGGCAGCACTTCGCCGAACACGCGCAGCCCGTCGTTGCGCGCCTTGGCGATCACATCGACTGCATCCTTCGCCGAAACGTGGACGATATAGAGCGGCACGCCGAGCACCTGCGCGATGCGGATCGCACGATTCGCGGCCTCGCCCTCCACTTCGGGCGGACGCGACAACGGGTGCGCTTCTGGTCCCCTGAAGCCCTTGGCCAGCAATTGCTTCTGCAACTGGAACACGAGTTCGCCGTTTTCCGCGTGCACGGTCGGCAGCGCGCCGAGTTCGAGCGAGCGTGTGAAGCTGTTCACGAGCACTTCATCGTCGGCCATGATCGCGTTTTTGTAGGCCATGAAGTGCTTGAAACTCGACACGCCGTGTTCGTGGACGAGCAGCCCCATGTCGCGATGCACGGACTCGTCCCACCATGTTACCGCGACGTGAAAGCCGTAATCTGCCGATGCTTTCTCGGCCCAGCCGCGCCATTCCTTGAATGCGTCCATGAGGGGCTGCTTCGGGCTCGGAATCACGAAGTCGATGATGCTCGTTGTGCCGCCCGAGAGGCCCGCTGCTGTGCCTGTGTAGAAGTCGTCGCTTGCGGTTGTGCCCATGAAGGGCAGTTCCATGTGCGTATGCGGATCGATGCCGCCGGGCATTACGTATTGGCCGCCGGCGTCGACGGTTTGTGTGTCGGCGGGAACGTCGAGGTCGGCGCCGATGGCGAGGATCGTTCCGCCAGATTGGGGGTCTGCGCAGAGCACGTCGGCGCGGTAGGTGCGGTCTGCATCGATGATCGTGCCGCCGCGAATCAATGTTGGCATTGTCGTGTCCTCCTTGGCTTTGGTTCGTTCGCTTTGCTTTTCACTTTCGCTTTCGCTTTCGTGGAATCCTGAGTTCGTGTCGGTCTATTTGCTCTGCCCCTCCCCGGGGCGGGGGTCACTTTCTTTGCTGCTGCAAAGAAAGTAACCAAAGAAACAGCTATCCCCAGCCTAAGCACTTCACGCCGGCCGCGGCACAGACGATTGGCCTAATGGCCCGGCAGTAGCGAGTGCCCCCACAAGCAGACAAGGGCTTGGACCGCGCACGATCTGAACCATCGCACCACACAACAAACTGGTTCAGCACCAAACAGCTCCAGCCCGCTTCGCGGCCGACCGGTCAATCGGGTTTGCGTGGGCTTCTTTGCTGAAACCTCCATCTCTCTTTCGACGGTTTCCCCCGCATACCCAACGGCAGCGCGTAGCGCTGTGCCGAAGCTCTTTCGTGCTGAACCAGCGCGCTGAATCGTCTCGGGCGGCAGACCGTGCGCGATCCAAGCCCGGTAAGTCCTTCGAGGGCGACACTTAGGCGAGGTCCACCAGCGGCTGGCAAGCATGGCCAACGTGCGTGTGACCGCGGGCTTAAACGAGCTGCTTTCTTTGGTTACTTTCTTTGCAGCAGCAAAGAAAGTGACTGCCGCCCCGCACAGGGGCAGTGCCAATAGACCGACACGAAATCGGGATCCACCACCAAAACCGAAAAAGACATCAAGCACTCAAAACCCCCGCCCGAGGGCTCCCTCGCAACTTCATCCAAGATCCATAGACGACAGCCGCAAGCACGAGCCCCACGAACCACGCATAGGTATAGAGCGTATTAAAGAACGCAGGCACCCCCGGAAACGAAGCAGGAAACGCCGTATGCAAAAACCCCGGCAGATTCGGCAACACGCCGACGAGCAACGCCACGACCGCCGCCAGGTTCCACCCGTTGCTATACGAATACTCGCCGTCCTCGTCGAAAAGCTCTCGCTGATCGAGCCGCGTGCCGCGAATAAAGAAGTAATCCACCATCAGAATCCCCGCAACCGGCCCGAGCAGCGCCGAATACCCCACGAGCCACGTGAAGATATACCCCTGCGTGGTAGCGAGAATCTTCCACGGCATCATGACGATGGCGATCGTCGCCGTAATCATGCCGCCCGCGCGATACGAAATGCCCTTCGGCCACAGGCTCGAAAAATCGTAAGCCGGTCCGACGAGATTGGCCGCGAGATTGCAGCACATCGTATCGAGCGTGAGGATGACGAGCGCAATGCCCACGCCGATGCCCGTCATGCGGCTCGTGAGATCGATCGGGTCCCAGATCGCCTTGCCGTAGATCACGACCGTCGCCGACGTGACGACCACCGAGATCACCGAAAGCAGCGCCATCGGTACAGGAAGGCCGATCGTCTGCCCGATCATCTGATCGCGTTGCGTGCGCGCGAAACGCGTGAAGTCCGGGATATTGAGCGCGAGCGTCGCCCAGAAGCCGACCATCGCGGTGAGGCCCGGCCAGAACGTCGCCCAGAAAAGCCCTTCCTTCTTGCCGCCCGCGACGAACTGCGACGGCGCCGAGAGCATCGAACCGAGTCCGCCCGCCTTGCTCGTCGCCCACCACACGAGCGCGATGCACATCACGACCTTGATCGGCGCGGACCAGCTTTCGAGCCAGCGGATCGAATCCGTGCCATGCCAGATGAAGTAGAGCTGCAACGCCCAGAACACGAGAAAACACGCGAGCTGCCCCACCGAGATGTCGATGAGCGGCAGCGCCGCGCCATGCAAGGCATTGCCCGTGAGAATGTTCACGAGCGTATAGATCGCGCTGCCGCCCAGCCACGTCTGAATGCCGTACCATCCACACGCGACGATCGCGCGCAGCAATGCGGGCAGCTTCGCGCCCTGCGTGCCGAACGACGAACGCACGAGCACCGCGTACGGAATGCCGTGCTTCGCGCCCGCATGTCCGATCAGCAACATCGGCACGAGCACGATCAGATTGCCGAACAGGACCGTCAACACGGCCTGCCACGGCGACATGCCCTGATCGGTGAGGCCCGCTGCCAGCATGTATGAAGCGATATTCATCACCATGCCGACCCACAGCGCCGCGAAGTGATACCACTTCCAGGTGCGCTGCGCGGGGCCGGTCGGCGCGAGGTCCTCGTTATACAGACTGCTCGTCTCGACGTTATGCGCTGTCTGATTCATCGGATGCACTCCGGTTGAGTGTGCGGTTGATCATGGGTTTCAACGGCGACGAGCGCTACGTTATGTTTATGCCGCTTTCGCGGGCTCTTCCGCATCGACGCGAGCGGGATTGTTCGGATGCGTGGTCCAGTTCGCGTACTCGCCCGCATCGACGCGTTCCATCGTGATGCACTGCTCGACCGGACACACGTGCATGCACAGATTGCAGCCGACGCATTCCGAATCGACCACTTCGAAATGCCGCTTGCCGTCCTTCTCCTTCAGGATCGCCTGATGCGACGTGTCCTCGCACGCGATATGACACAGCCCGCACTGGATGCACTTGTCCTGATCGATGCGCGCCTTGATGTCGTACTTGAGATTGAGGTACTTCCAGTCCGTGACGTTCGGCACGGCACGGCCGCGAATGTCGTCGAGCGTCGCGTAGCCTTTCTCGTCCATCCAGTTCGACAGGCCATCGGCGAGATCGGACACGATGCGAAAGCCGTAGTGCATCGCCGCCGTGCACACCTGCACGCTGCCCGCGCCGAGCACCATGAATTCCGCTGCATCGCGCCACGACGAAATGCCGCCGATGCCCGAGATCGGCAGATTCGGCGTCTCCGGATCGCGTGCGATTTCCGCGACCATGTTGAGCGCGATCGGCTTCACGGCGGGACCGCAGTAACCGCCGTGCGTACCCTTGCCATCGACGGTCGGCATCGGCGCCATCTCGTCGAGATCGACGGCGACGATGGAGTTGATCGTGTTGATCAGCGACACACCGTCCGCGCCGCCCTTGAACGCGGCGCGCGAGCCCATGCGGATATCGCTGATGTTCGGCGTGAGCTTCACGAGACACGGCAGCTTCGTGCCTTCCTTCACCCAGCGCGTGACCATCTCGACGTATTCAGGCACCTGCCCCACCGCCGCGCCCATGCCGCGCTCGCTCATGCCATGCGGACAGCCGAAGTTCAGTTCGACCGCATCGGCGCCCGTGTCCTCCACCTGCGTGAGGATCCGCTTCCAGTCCTTCTCGTTGCACGGGACCATCAGCGAGACGATCAGCGCGCGGTCCGGCCAGTCGCGCTTCACTTGCTCTATCTCGCGCAGGTTCACATCGAGCGGACGATCGGTGATCAGCTCGATGTTGTTCAATCCCGCGATGCGCTGCCCGTTCCATTGCACCGCGCCGTAACGCGAACTCACGTTGACGACGTGCGGATCGAGCCCGAGCGTCTTCCACACGACGCCGCCCCAGCCCGCCTCGAACGCGCGGTTGACGTTATAAGCCTTGTCGGTCGGCGGCGCGGATGCGAGCCAGAAAGGATTCGGCGATGTGATGCCGGCGATGTTGCAAGTCAGATCGGCCATGTTTATGCGGCTCCTTATGTTGGTCAGGCGGCTTTGATCGCAGTCAGCTCGAACGACGCGTCGATGGACGCCGCCGCGAGCTTGCCGTCCTGCACGGCCTGCACGGTGAGATCGAGTCCTTCGTGGGTCGCGCAATCGCCGCCGGCCCACACTTTCGCGAGCGTCGTCTGACGGTTCTCGTCGGTGACGATGCGGCCGCCGTCCAGTGTCAGCAACGCGCGGTCGATGCCGATGGGCACGAGCGTCTGACCGATCGCCTTCAGCACCATGTCCGCATCGATAACGAAACGCTCCGTGTCGCGCTCGAATTCGACGCCGGTCACGCGCCCGTCAGCGCCGATAAGACGCACCGGCTTCGCGTGCGTGACGATGCTCACGCCGTTGGTCTGCGCGAACTCGCGCTCGGCCCACGTCGCGCTCATGTTCTCGACGCCGCGCCGATACACCATCGTCACGTTCGTCGCGCCGAGCTTCCGGCTTTGCACGCAGGCATCGACCGCGGTATTGCCGCCGCCGATCACCACGACGCGCCGACCGACAGGCACCGTCGCGAGATCGTCGGCCTGGCGCACCTGCTCGATGAAATCGACCGCGTTCATCACGCCGTCCAAGGCCTCGCCTTCGAGCGCCAGTTCGCGCACGCCCGCAAGACCGAAGCCGATGAACACCGCGTCGTACTGCTTGCGCAATTCGTCGAGCGTGAAGTCGCGGCCGAGCGCATGGCCCGCCTTGATCTCGATACCGCCGATCGAATACAGCCATTCGATCTCGCGCTGCGCGTAATCCTCGACCGTCTTGTACGCGGCGATGCCGTATTCGTTCAGGCCGCCGGGCTTCTCACGCGCATCGAAAATCACCGCTTGATGTCCGGCCAGCGCGAGCCGATATGCACATGCAAGCCCCGCCGGTCCCGCACCGACGATCGCCACGCGCCGGCCCGTCTCCGGCGCGCGTTTGAAAAGCGGCTCGCCTTTGGCCATCGCCCAATCGGTTGCGTGACGCTGCAGCGCGCCTATTTTCACGGGCTCGTCGCCCGGATGATTGCGTACGCAACTCCCTTCGCAAAGGATCTCGGTCGGGCACACGCGCGCGCACATGCCGCCGAGCGGATTGGCCGAAAGGATATCGACGGCCGCGCCCTTCAGGTTGCCGTTGCCGATCTTGCGGATAAAGCCCGGAATGTCGATGCTCGTCGGGCACGCCTGCACGCACGGCGCGTCGTAGCAATAGTGGCAGCGGCTCGAGGCGGCAGCCGCGGCGGTGGCGTCGAGCAACGGCGCGACGTCCGAAAATTCACATGCGAGCTGTTCCTGCGTGAGGCGATGGCTCGCGATATCGCCGGTCATTTTTATGGTCATGCGCGTTCCTTGTGGGGACGAACGAGTGCCCGTCATCCGCGCGCAATGGCGCGGACGACGTTGAACGTAAGACGAAAAGAGACCTGCTTTACGAAGCGGGTTCGGAAGCGCGCTCGAGCATCGCGTGCAGGAGCACGTTCGCGCCCGCCTCGATCCACTCCTGACTCGCGTCTTCGATTTCGTTATGGCTGATGCCGTCTACGCACGGCACGAATACCATCGATGTCGGCGCGACCTGCGAGAGGTAGCACGCATCGTGGCCCGCGCCCGACACCATGTCGCGATGCGAATAGCCGAAGCGCTGCGCCGCCGCGCGCACGGACGCGACGCAAGCGGCATCGAATCTGACGGGCTCGTAGTAGAAGATCTGTTCGAGTTCGGTCTGCAAGCCGATCTCGCCGGCGATGCGCGCGACACCTTCGCGCAGTGCGGCGTCCATGCGTGCGAGCACGGCATCGTCGGGATGACGGAAATCGACGGTGAAGAACACGCGGCCCGGAATCACGTTGCGCGAGTTCGGATGCACCTGCATCATGCCGACCGTCGCGCAGGCGAGCGGCGCGTTGTCGAGGCCGATGCGGTTCACGAGATCCACCACGCGCGACGCGCCGAGCAGCGCGTCCTTGCGGCGCGGCATGGGCGTCGGGCCCGCGTGCGCTTCCTGGCCCGTCAGCGTGATCTCGTACCAGCGCTGGCCTTGCGCATCGGTGACGACGCCGATCGTCTTGTCCTCGGCTTCGAGAATCGGGCCTTGCTCGATGTGCAGTTCGAACGCCGCATGCAGCTTGCGGCCGCCGCACGGCAGATCGCCCGCGTAACCGATGCGCTTCAGTTCCTCGCCGATCGTCTTGCCGTCGACGTCCTTGCGCGAAAGGCCGTAGTCGAGCGAGAACACGCCCGCGAACACGCCCGATGCGACCATTGCGGGCGCGAAGCGCGAACCTTCCTCGTTGGTCCAGATGACCACTTCGATAGGATGCTCGGTTTCGATGCCGCGATCGTTGAGCGAGCGGATCACTTCGAGTCCGCCGAGCACGCCGTAGATGCCGTCGAAGCGGCCGCCCGTCGGTTGCGAATCCGCATGAGAGCCGGTCATGACCGGCAGCGCATCGGGGTTGCGCCCGGCGCGGCGCATGAACACGTTGCCCATCTGATCGATGCTCACCGTGCAGCCCGCCTCCTTCGCCCAACTGACGATGAGATCGCGCCCTTCCCTGTCGAGATCGGTCAGCGCGAGGCGGCAGACGCCGCCCTTGGGTGTTGCGCCGATCTTGGCCATCGTCATCAGGCTATCCCACAGACGTTGACCATTTACCTTGATGGACGTATCGAGACCAGCCTCTCTGATTGCATCCGTTACGACGTTCATTCGCCTCGCTCCTTACGATCGACTTCGTATGTGAGTGACTTCGTTTCGTGCATGCCGGGCGTTTGCGGTGCGACGCTGCACGCGCCCGGTGCACGCTTTCTGTTATGCGATGAATGATGCAAACGACGCGCTTCTTCAGTACTTCGAGCGCTCTTCAAATCCTGTCCATTTGGACAGGTTGTAGCCGATTAAAATAAGCAAATCAACGTCTTTCGTGTGCGGACAAACACGGAGCAAACCTAAGCGATAAGCGTGCCATTGCAATGCAGCATCGACCAGCACTGGCCGCGACGCCATTTTCGACGCGATGCAGCGCCGCGTGCATGAACGGCGCGAATGAGGCACGATGCGGCACACACGGCAGAAAAATTCGACGATGAGACACGACGACGCGACCGACGGCATCACCGAACGCGAGCACGCTGCGCCACCTTTGCGGCGACGCAAGGCGCAGATTCGCGAGAGCAACGAAGCGCAACTTCTGGCGTGCGCCGAAGAGGTTTTCGCGGAGAAGGGACTGGAAGGCGCGAGCACGGCGATGATCGCCGAGCGTGCCGGATTGCCGAAAGCCAACCTGCATTACTACTTCCCGACGAAGCTCGCGCTCTATCGACGCGTACTGGAAGATTTGTTCGAGGACTGGCATCGCGCGGCGGACACTTTCGAATGCAGCGACGATCCGGTCGAAGCGATCGGCGGCTACGTGCGCGCGAAGATGGAGTTGTCGAGACGCAGGCCGCTCGGCTCGAAGGTGTGGGCGAGCGAGATCATCCACGGCGCGCATCACATGCAGGACATCCTCAACGAGCGCGTGAAACCGTGGCTCGATACGCGCGTCATCGTGATCGAAAGCTGGGTCGCGCGTGGCCTGCTCGCGCCCGTCGAGCCGGACACGTTCATGTTCATGATCTGGGCGATCACGCAGCACTACGCCGACTTCGATGCGCAGATCCGCGCGTTGAAGGGCAAGCGCGCACTCACGCGCAAGGCCTTCGACGAGCAGACGGAGGAAGTCGTGCGCCTCGTGCTTCGCGCATGCGGCGCGGTGTCCCCGCGCGTCGAAGCAGACCGGAACACGCAATAAAAAACGCCGGCCGCTCGATAGCGGCCGGCGTTCGACTTGCTGCTTGCTTCTCTACTGTCTTACTACGTTACTGCGGTACTGCTACTGCTTTTCTCGCAAGATACTGCTCTACTGCCAACGCTTGCTGCTGCACCATCTACCGCTACAACGAATCACTGCTGCTGCCACTGCTACTGCCTTCGATCAGTTGCCGAAGTAGACCGAGTTACGGCCCGACATCGGTGCGCTCACGCGGGCGCCGGAATTCGACGTGCCGGCGACCGAAGGACCGTAAGCCGATCCACCGTTCTCAGCGTGCACACGCGCTTCTGCGGCCTGAATGTTTTGCGGGTAGTCCACGCGATCGGTCGACGGGTTGTAGCCGGCCTTTTCAAGCTGGACCAGTTCCGCGCGCACTTGAGCGCGGGTCACCGGGCCGTTGCTTTGCGCGAACGCGAAAGTCGGAGCGGCCAGAGCGGTGGCGATGACGAGTGCGGGAACGAATGCCTTGATCATGATGAACCTCCAATAGTCTTGTTTTGAAATCGAAACTGAATCGGAAGCTTTTTAAGTGGTTTCTGATTTCGTTTCGCTTGAAGACAAGTGTAGGAGGCAGCCGCCCTAGGGGAAACCCCGATTTGCACGAAACATAATTGTCGGGATCGCAACAATGCGTTTCGCTGGGCGAAGCACGCCGAGGTCTCTACAGTTTTATTTAAGTCATTGTTTTTATTTATTTAATCGCATCGTCGCCTGGCTCCGGAAGTCGCGCGTAATCGATTGCACGACCGCTCGTCATTACGACATCGCCAGCCAATCGCCATGCACGCGCCAGGTTCTATGCGCTCGTTGCGTAGGTCATCGCGGTCGTCAGGAGCTCGCGCAGCAATGGCTGGATACCTTTCGCCTTGGCTTCGTCGTAAGCGAACGGCGACGATTCTTCCATGTAGCTGATCTGCGTCAGCTCAAGTTGAACCGCGTGAACGCCCTTCTCGGGCTGGCCGTAGCGCCGCGTGATGTAGCCGCCCTTGAAGCGGCCGTTGGCCACCGTCGAAAAGCGGCCGTCGCGCTCGACGATCCGCGCGAGATGCTCGGCCAGCCCCGGCGCCGCCGACGCACCGTCCGCCGTCCCGAAGTTGAAATCGGTCAGACGTCCGTCGAAGAAACGCGGCACGACCGAGCGAATCGAGTGTGCTTCCCACAGCAGCACGCTTCCGTGCGACTTCCGCAGCGCGTCGAGTTCGCTCGCGAGCGCATCGTGATAAGGCTGCCAGTACATCGCGCGGCGCGCGTCGATCTGCTCGCGCGACGGCTCGTGGCCCGGCTTGTAGAGCGGCGCCTTGTCGAAGGTATCGACCGGACACAGTCCCGTCGTGTCGCGGCCGGGATAGAGATTCGCGTCGTCGGGCGGACGATTCAGATCGACGACATATCGCGCATATTCCGGCGTCAGGATCGACGCGCCCAGTTCTCGCGCGAACGCGTAGAGCCGTTCGAGATGCCAGTCGCAATCCTCGGTGAGTTTCGCAACGGGCGTCATCTCCTCGGCGAGCGCGCAGGGAATGCTCGTGCCCCGGTGCGGAATCGAAATCAGCAGCGGCGCGCTGCCGCGTTCCAGCGTGAAAATCGAAGACTCGTTCATGGATGACCTCAATCGAGCAAGCCGCGCAACGCGGCGCGATAGCGCAACAGCGCTTCGTCTTCCTGCGCGTGCCGGCGCGCGTCGATCACCTTGCGGCCGGAGACGAACACATCGCGGATCGGCGTATCGCCATGTTCGCAGAAGACGGCGCTCGAAAGCCAGGTTTCGGGCGCATGTCCGCCGATGCCCGGATGCGCTTCGTCGAGCACGAGCCAGTCGGCGCGCAAGCCCTGCGCGAGGGCGCCGACGGGTCGTCCGGTCGCGTGTGCGCCGCCATCGAGCGCGGCATCGAAGAGACGATCGGCGGGACGGCTCTGCGTCGGCGACGCGAGCACGTTGCGCTGCTGACGCCACAAACGCTGGCCGTATTCGAGCAGACGCAGTTCAGAACGCCAGTCCACGCCGACATGACTATCCGAGCCGACACCGATGCGTCCGCCCGCATCGAAATAATCGCGCGACGGAAAGACGCCATCGCCGAGATTCGCCTCGGTCGTCAGACACAGGCCCGCGACCGCCCCGCTGTGCGCGAGACGCGCGCATTCGTCGGCATCGACATGCGTCGCATGCACGAGGCACCAGCGCTCATCGACGTTGAAACGTTCGAGCAGCCATTGCACCGGGCGCTGCCCCGTCGCCGCGAGACACGCCTCCACTTCGGCGATCTGCTCGGCAATATGGATATGCACCGGCGCACGGCGAAAGCGGGCATCGAGCCCTTCGATCACCGCCGCGAGCGATTCGCCCGACACCGCGCGCAGCGAATGCGGCGCGACGCCGTAACGACGCATGCCGTTTTCTGGCCGCGCCCGGACGAGTTCGTCGATGAGCGCGAGCAGCGTATCGGGCGTGTTGAGAAAGCGCCGCTGATCGTCGCGCGGTGCGCTCTTGTTGAAACCGCTGTGCTCGTACAGCACCGGCAACATCGTGATGCCGATGCCCGCGCGCCCGGCCGCATCGACGACGCGCTCGGCAAGTTCCGCGCGATTCGCATAAGGCGCGCCGCCGGGCGCGTGATGCACGTAATGAAACTCGCACACCGACGTGTAGCCCGCTTTCAGCATCTCGATGTAGAGCCAGTGCGCAATGTCAGCGAGCGACTCCGGGCCGATCCGCGCGGCGAAGCGATACATCAGGTCGCGCCAGCTCCAGAAGGTGTCGGCGACGCTCGCGCGATATTCGGTGAGTCCCGCCATCGCGCGCTGGAACGCGTGCGAGTGCAGGTTCGGCATGCCGGGCACGACCGGCCCTTTCGCCCGCTCGACCCCCGCCGGCGCCGCGCTGTCGGGCGCTACGCGCACCAGTGTGCCGTCGTCGTTCCATTCGAGCAGCACGTTGCGCCGCCAGCCGTCGGCCAAGCGCGCGTGGTCCGCGAAGAATGCGCTCATGTTCCCGTCTCCCTTTTTATGTCGATGCGCGGCTGCTCACAAATCGTCGATGCCGATGTGCAGCCAGATCGTGTCGTCCGACGCCTCGCAGCGCAGAGCCGCCGCACGATCGAGACGCAGCGTGTCGCCTGTGTCGAGCTTATGGCGCGCGTCGCCATCGGCTTTGATATCGATGCTTCCGCGCACGCAGAAGATGAACGTCAGATCGTGGCGCGCGTCGGGCGAACACGAGCCGCGACGGACATCCACCGTCGCGCGGGCGCGATCGCGGCGCACCATCACGTTGAAATCGCGCGTCGGGCCTTCGATCAGCGTCGCGTGAATCGGCGTTTCGCCGGCGAAGCGCGCGATCGCGAGCGGCGCATCGAGTGTATGCACGCGACCGTCCGCTTCCGCGAGACGCATGCCCGCGCCATCGAGCAGCACGAGCACGCGATCGACGCCCGCGAAGCACGAGAACGCGCCATCGGAGGCCACGTCCGCGAGCGACAGACGCCACGCGAACGCATCGAGCGACGTGCCTCGCGGCCCCGCCGCTATCTCGCGCGTCACGCCGCCGCCGTTCTTCCAGGGCATCGGCATGAGCGAATCGGCACGAATGATCATGGCGTTCAGAAGTGCCCCGTGAATTGATAACGGTCGCCCGGATGCCAGAGATTCGCGACCGATGCGACCGCGTCGCGCGACCACGTGCGCCGATGCAGCAACAGACACGGCTCGTGCTCCGCCATCGCGAGCGAGAGCCGGATCTCGGTCGACGGCACCGACGCCTCGATCCGGTATTCGACGCGCTGCAGCGGCGCGGCCGTCATCAGGTACTGGTTCGGCGTGATCGTCGTGAAATCCTGGCGCGCGTATTCCGGCGCGAGCTTGGGATTCACGTAACGCTCTTCCATCTGCACCGGCTCGTCGTTCTCGAAGTGCAGCACGCGCGAATGAAACACCGGGCTGCCCAGCGTCAGATGCATCTCGGCGGCGAGCGCCTCGTCGACGATCGATGCGCCCAGATGCAGCACATGCGCGCTATACACGTGGCCGCGCGCGACGATTTCATCGGAGATGCTGCGAATCTCGACGAGCGTCGACGCGTATTTCGGCTGCGCGACGAAGGTGCCCGCGCCCTGCACGCGCGTGAGCACCTGCTCGGCGGTCAGCTCGCGCACCGCGCGGTTCACCGTCATGCGGGCGACCTTGAACTCGCGTGCGAGCTCGTTCTCGGAGGGCACCTGATCGCCCTCCTTCCATTCGCCGATATGAATGCGCTGGAGAATGTAGTCCTTGATCTCCTGATACGCAGGCGTGTTCATACCGGTTGTTCCGACGCGAACGCGAGCGGGCTGTGCTGCGCGACGACGCCTTCCTGCACGAGCGTCGCGATCGCGGCGATGTCCGGCGCGAAGTAGTGATCGAGGTCGTAGTGCGCTACGTGCGCGCGCAGCGTCTTCATCACTTCGAGCAACGGCGCGCTCGTCTGATGCGGCGCGCGCAGATCGACACCCTGCGCCGCCGCGAGCAGTTCGATCGCGAGAATGTTCGCCGTGTTGCTCGCGATGTCGCCGAGCTTGCGCGCGGCGAATGTCGCCATCGAGACGTGGTCTTCCTGATTCGCGGAAGTCGGCAGCGAATCGACCGATGCCGGATGCGCGAGCGTCTTGTTCTCCGATGCGAGCGCGGCGGCCGTCACGTGCGCGATCATGAAGCCCGAGTTGACGCCGCCATCGCGTACGAGGAAAGGCGGCAGGCCCGAGAGCGTCGCGTCGATCAGCAACGCGATGCGGCGTTCCGCGAGCGCGCCGATTTCGGCGGCGGCGAGCGCGAGGTTGTCGGCGGCGAACGCCACCGGCTCCGCGTGGAAGTTGCCGCCCGACAGCACTTCGCCGGTGTCGGGGAAAATCAGCGGGTTATCGGAGACGGCATTCGATTCGATTAGGAGGATGTCGGCGGCGTGGCGCATCTGGTCGAGGCACGCGCCCATCACCTGCGGCTGGCAGCGCAGGCTGTACGGGTCCTGCACCTTCTCGCAATCGGCGTGCGACAGGTTGATGCCCGAGCCCTTCAGCAGCGTGCGGTACGCGGCGGCCGCTTCCATCTGCCCGCGATGGCCGCGCAGCTCGTGGATGCGCGCATCGAATGGCACGACGGAGCCCGCCGCCGCATCGACGGACAGCGCACCCGCGACGAGCCCGGTGCGGAACAGGTCTTCGATCGCGAAGAGGTTGTAGAGCGCGAGCGCCGCCGACGCCTGCGTGCCGTTCAGCAACGCGAGACCTTCCTTCGCCTGCAACGTGAGCGGCTTCAAGCCCGCGACCGCGAGACCGTCGAGCGCACTCGCGCGCTCGCCGCGAATGGTGACTTCGCCGATGCCGAGCAGCACCGTCGACATATGCGCGAGCGGCGCGAGATCGCCCGATGCGCCGACCGAACCCTTGATCGGGATGATCGGCAGCACGTCGGCGTTGAAAAGCGTGATGAGCGCGTCGATGACCTCGCGGCGGATGCCCGAATGACCGCGCCCGAGGCTCGACAGCTTGAGCGCCATCAGAAGGCGCACGACCGGCCGCGACATCGGCTCGCCGACGCCTACCGCATGCGACAGCACGAGATTCTTCTGCAGCAGTTCCAGCTGATCGGCCGGAATGTGCGTATTGGCGAGCCGCCCGAAGCCCGTATTGATGCCGTAAGCCGGATCGCCTTTCGCGGCAATCGCGGCGACGGCACGCGCGCTCGCGTCGATGGCGTCGAAGCTGGCGGGATCGAGTTGCAGCGGGTCCGAACCACGCGCGATGCGGCGCAGTTGCGGGAGCGTCAGTTTTCCGGGCGTAAGCTTGATCATGGTTCGTCCTGTCTATACAAGTTAGACTCAAGTCTAAACGGGCTCGAAGGACGAAACAAGGGGATATCCGGGATATCACTAGGATCATCCCGGAAGAAAGATGCGTCTTGTCTATACAGATTTCACGGTTCGAGCACCTTTTCCATCACAAACTGGACGAAGCGCTGCTCGCGCACGATGATCGCCCGCGCCAGGAGCATCGTGAAACCGCAATATTCGAAGAACGGCCGTCCGGTGACGCTCGAATAAGTGTGCAGGGTGTTCAGGCCCATTTCGTCGGCTTCGGCCTCGATGCGCGCGAGCAGCGACGTCGCCACGCTTTTGCGCTGATGCAGCGGATCGACGAACATCATGTCGATGAGGCCGTTCTTCTCGAGATCGGCGAAGCCCGCGAGCTCGCCGTCGACGAGCCCGACCCACGTCGGGCGGTTCAAGCGTGCGAGTTCCCACTCGTCCCGGTCGGCTTGCGCCCACGCTTCGATCTGTGCTTGGTTATAGTCGGCCGATGCCGTTTCGCGAACGGCGCGTTGAAACAAATCGATCACACCGTCGAGATCGCTCGGATGATACGGTCTGACTTCGATGAGCGGAAACCGTGGCATTTCATCACCTTCGTTACTGTCAAATAAAAAAAACCGCTGCCGAGGCAGCGAGGGTCAAGCGTTGAAAACGCGGGAAAAAACTTGTACGGGAATGAGTCGGATCGGGCGGGCGCAAACGTTCAAATCGCGGGAAATCGAATCGCCGGATTACGCTGCAGGAACGTCCTTCAGGAAGCCACGACCACCGTCGCGATACCGAGCGCGGTCATCAGCAACGATGCGCATACGTGGATCGCGATCTCAGCGAGCGCCCAGCCGAGCCGTCCTTGCTGCAAATGCGCGACCACTTCGGCCGAGAAGGTGGAAAACGTGGAGAGCCCGCCCATCAGCCCGGTGATGATGAACAACCGCCATTCCACCGAGATATCCGGAAAGCGCGCAAAAAAGGCAACGGCCACGCCGATGATGTAGCCCGCGATGACGTTCGCCGCGAACGTGCCGAGCGGAAGATTCGGAAAAATCGCATTCAGGCGCAGGCCGAGGACCCATCTGAGCAGCGATCCCAGGCCGCCGCCGAGCCCCACGGCGATGATCGACAGATACATGAATTATGTGAAATCGATTTGAAATTAACTGCGTTATGCCTCGCGCGCGAGCCGGTCGATCAGCGCGCCGCGACTTGCCTCGACGATCCAGCCGTTCTTGTGCCGGACATGCGCCGCCCACGTGCCGTCGCGCCGTTCTTCCCAGCATCCGGCATCGTGGCCGTCGATGAAGAGCGAACCGCGCACCAAGAGTTGCGGATCGGCGGGGTCGAGCACCTCGTCGTCATTGTGTTCGAGCTTCACCGTGTGCATGAGCATCGTCTGCAAAAAGACGTCAAAACCAGAGCCAGTTACGCGAACGGCTCCATTCTAACGATACTCGGAGCCGTTGGTCCAAACGCTCACCGTATCATGAAGGACATTGCCGAAAGGCAATTGAGTATCCGCACGACATGTTCGACAGAGGGCGCATCGAAGGCGAGCGTCACGGCATCGATGCGTTCGAGCGTCGGCCACTGGCAGAAGAGATCGGCGAATGCGGTCGTCTGCGCACGCAGTTCGCAGCGATGTTCGGCTATCGGCGAACGCTTCGCATGGGCCGACGACGCGGCCGCTTCGATCGTCTCGCGAGCGGCGAGCCGGATCGCGTCGCATGCTGCTGCGGGCGTTTCGGTCACGCCGCTCGAATAGCCGTGCGCGGTCTTCACGCATAGAAAACGCGCGCCGGGAAATGCGGGCAGCGTCTCGGCGCCGAAGACGTCATCGCCTGTGAGCAACGCGATGCGTGCGCCATGTTCCTCAGCGAGCCTGCCGTACAGCCCGGCCTCGCCGACTTCATCGCCGTCGAGCGTGACGCGCGCGAACGCGGCGCTGTTGATCGTATGCGCGAGGATGCCGCGGCTTTGCGCGCGCGCGTGATAGCCGACCATGAAGACCACTTCCGGCGATGCTTCCAGCCCCGCCATCATGCCGAGCGTGCGCGGCTTGCCGAGCACGAGACGTGCGCGCGGATCGAGCAGGTCGGGCATCAGATTGCGAAAGCCGCCGTGCGAATCGTTGATCCACACTTGCGATGCGCCGCCATCGAACGCGCCTTGCGCAGCCGCATTCGCTTCGCGGGTCATCCAGCGGCGCGCCTGTTCGTATTCGGCGTTTCCCGCGCGCGTCTGCTCCGGATGGAACACGCCCGCGATGCCTTCGATATCCACCGAGATCAGCACTTTCATGGTCTTGTTCTCAATGCGTCCCTGAGCGATATGCGCCGATGGCCATCGCGTCCGGCGACCGTCTCCGCGCTGAAGAGCGCATCGAGGATCGCTTGCTCGATGCTGTCGGCGGCGGCCTGAAAAAGAGGATCGAGCCGCGCATCGCTGATGAGCGGCGGCACTGTGATGAAGCCCGCATCGTGCGGCACGGTGTAAGCGGTCGTGAAAGCGAGCGCGATGTCGCCGCTGCCGTGACCGTACACCGAGCCGGTGCGCGCGAGGCCGGCGGCGGAACGCATCGCGAGGCGGCGCAACTGACGCGCGTCGAGCGGCGCATCGGTTGCGATCAGCATGATGATCGAGCCTTGCTCGGGCGTCGCGTTCGCTTCTTTCGTCGATGCCAGCAGTGTCTTTCCGAGCGCATCGCCCGCGATCGTGAGCTGCGGCAGACGGCCGAAGTTAGCGAGCACGAGCGCGCCTGTCGTGTACGCGCGTTCGTCGATCCGCACGACGCGCGATGCCGAACCGATACCGCCCTTCAGCTCGAAGCACGACATGCCGCGCCCCGCTCCGACTGCGCCGCGTTCGAAATCGACGCTGCAAGCATCGAGCGCGCTCATGTAATGCGCTTCGTTAATCGCGAGCGCCTGCATGTCGTTGAGATAGCCGTCGTTGCATTCGAACACGAGCGTATTCACGCTCGGATCGTCGCGCCCGATCCGCGGATTCGCGGCGATCGCAGCGCGAATCTGCGCATTTACCATCGTGCCGACGCCGAAGGTATTGGTCAGCGCGACCGGCGTTTCGAGCACGCCGAGCTCTTCCACTTGCACGAGCCCGACGCTCTTGCCGAAGCCGTTGATCACGCAGGCGGCCGCCGGCACCTTGTCGCGATAGACATCGCCATCGTGTGGACGAATCACCGTGACGCCCGTTTGCACCGCGCCCTGAGCGAGCGTGCAATGACCGACCGTCACGCCCGCGACATCGGCGATCGTGCCGCGCGGCCCCGCTTCGAGCGAACCGATGTGCGTCATGGCCGGTCGAGCTTCGGATCGAGCGCGTCGCGCAGCCCGTCGCCGAGCAGATTGAACGCGAGCACGGTGAAGAAGATCGCGAGGCTCGGGAAGATCGCGACGTGCGGCGCCATCGCCATGTCGGCGCGCGCTTCGTTGAGCATCGCGCCCCACTCGGGCGTGGGCGGCTGCGCGCCGAGTCCGAGGAACGACAGACTCGCCGCCGTGATGATCGACGTGCCGATGCGCATCGTGAAGTACACGACCACCGACGAAATCGTGCCCGGCAGGATATGCCGCGCGAGTATCGTCCAGTCCGACGCGCCGATGCTCTTCGCCGCTTCGATATACGTCAGATGCTTGAGCGCCAGCGTATTGCCGCGCACGAGCCGCGCGAATGCGGGAATGCTGAAGATCGCGACCGCGCACACCACGTTCACCATGCCGTTGCCGAGAATCGCGACGACGCCGATCGCGAGCAGAATGCCGGGGAACGCGAACAGCACATCCGCGATGCGCATCACGATGCGGTCCCACCATCCTTCGTAATAGCCCGCGAGCAAGCCGAAGAACGTGCCGATCACCGCGCCGAGCACGACGGAGAGCAGACCCGCCGTCAGCGAGATGCGGCTGCCCACCAGGATGCGGCTGAGAATGTCGCGCCCCAGCGAATCGACACCGAACCAGTGCGCGGCCGATGGACCGGCGTTGAGCGCGTCGTAGTCGAAATAATTCTCGGGATCGTAAGGCGCGATATACGGCGCGATGATCGCGATCACGATCAGCAGCAACACGAACACGGCCGCGATCATCGCGACGTGCTGCTGCCTGAACTTGCGCCAGAACTCCGTCCACGGCGTGCGTATTTCCTGCGCATGCACCGCGCTTTCGGCTGTCACGCTCATCGTGTCCTCACTTGAAACGAATCGTCGGATTGATGATCGCGTAGAGCACGTCCACGATCAGATTGATCACGATGAACTCCAGCGAGAAGAGCAGCACTTCCGCCTGGATCACCGGATAGTCGCGCATCTCGACCGCATCGACGAGCAGGCGCCCGAGGCCCGGCCAGTTGAACACCTTCTCCACGACAATCGAGCCGCCGAGCAGAAAGCCGAACTGCAGGCCCATCATCGTGACGACGGGGATCATCGCGTTGCGCAGACAGTGCTTCACGATGACCATCGGCTCGTGAACGCCTTTCGCGCGAGCCGTGCGCACGAAGTCCTCGCCGAGCACTTCGACGAACGACGCGCGCGTGAAGCGGGCCATCACGGCGGCCACGGCAGCGCCGAGCGTGATCGACGGAAGCACGTAGCCCTTCCATGTGCCGTCATCGACGATCGGCAGCCAGCCGAGCTTCACCGAGAAAATTTCCATCAGCAGCATGCCGAGCGCGAAGGCCGGAAACGAGATGCCCGATACCGCGAGCGTCATGCCCAGCCGGTCCGGCCAGCGATTGCGCCACACCGCCGATACGATGCCGATCGTCATGCCGAAGATCACCGCCCAGAACATGCTCGCGAGCGTGAGCCACAAGGTAGGCATGAAGCGCTCGGCGATTTCCGTCGACACGGGCCGCTTGCTGCGCGTCGACATGCCGAAGTCGAAATGCACGACCTTGCCGAAGAAGCTCACGAGCTGCTGCGGCAACGGCTTGTCGAGGCCGAGGTCCGCGCGCACCAGCGCGACCGTCGCTTCGTCGGCTTCCGCGCCCGCCGCGAGTCGCGCGGGATCGCCCGGCAGCATGTGCACGAAGAAGAACACCAGCACCGCGACGATGAAAAGCGTCGGCAGCAAACCTAACAAGCGTTTGGCGATGAAGTTGAGCATCGTTTTCTGTCGGATGCGGCCGGGCAATCACGCCCGGCCGAAAGCGATTACTTGATCGCGATCTCGTCGAAGCTGAACGAGCCGTCGGGCATCACGTACGCGCCGGAAAGACGCTTGCTGCGCGCATACACGACCTTTTCCGTGACGAGGAAAATCCACGGCGCATCGGCCCAGATGCGTTTTTGCGCATCGGCGTAGAGCTTAGCCTTCTCGCCGCGATCCGTCGTGGCGAGCGCCTTCGAGAGATCGTCATCGACCTGATCGTTCTTGTAGTACGCGGTGTTGAAGAGCTTCGGCGGGAACGACGTGCCGCCGAGCAGCGGAGAAAGCGCCCAGTCCGCTTCGCCCGTCGACGACGACCAGCCGATATAGAGCATGCGCACGGGCGCCGTCTTCGGATCGGGCGCGCTCTCGATGCGCTGCACGCGCTGGCCCGCTTCGAGCGCCTCGACCGTCGTCTTCACGCCGACCTGCGCGAGTTGCTGCTGAACGAACTGGATGATCTTCTGCGCGGTCGTGTGGTTATAGCCCGACCACAGCACGGTTTCGAAGCCGTTCGGATAGCCCGCTTCCTTCAGCAGTTCGCGCGCCTTCGCGGGATCGTATTTCCACGGCCCGAGCTTCGCCGCGTAATCGACGCCCGGCGGCACGACGCCCTCGGCCGGCACGGCATAACCCGCGAACGCGACCTTGACGAGCGCTTCCTTGTTGATCGCGTAGTTCATCGCCTCGCGCACCTTCGGATTGTCGAAGGGCTTTTGCAGCACGTTCATGCTGACGTAGCGCTGAATGATCGACGGCGCCGCGATCAGATCGACCTTCGGGCTCGCCTTGAGCGTCGCGGCCTGCTCGAACGGAATCGAGAACGCGAAGTCCGCTTCGCCCGTCTGCATGAGCGCGGCGCGCGTGTTGTTATCGACCACGGGTTTCCAGTCGATCATGTCGATCTTCGGCAAGCCCTTCTGCCAGTAGCCCGCGAACTTCTTCACCTTCAGGTCGTCGGTCTGCTTCCATTCGACGAACTCGAACGGGCCCGTGCCGACCGGATGAAACGCGATGTCCTTGCCGTACTTCTTGAGCGCGGCCGGCGAGATCATCACCGCCGACGGATGCGCGAGCACGTTGATGAACGCCGAGAAAGGAATCTTCAGCGTGATCTTCACCGTATACGGATCGACGACTTCGGTCTTGTCGATCTTGTTGAAGAGGTTATAGCGCTTGAGCTTGTTGTCCGGATTCGTCACGCGGTCGAACACGGCCTTCACCGCGTCCGCGTTGAAATCGGTGCCGTCCTGGAACTTCACGTCCTTACGCAGATGGATCGTGTAGACCTTCGCGTCGGGGCTCGCCTCGTAGCTCGTCGCGAGCACGTTGCGAATCTTCATGTCCTTGTCGAAGCCGAAGAGGCCCTCGTAGAACGACTTCGCCACCGCCTGCGAGAGCGTGTCGTTGGCGTCGTACGGATCCATCGTCGTGAAGGTCGAGGCGACCGCCATCACGGCGGTGCTTTGCGCATGCGCCGCGACGGGCGCGAGTGCGGTCAGCGTGACGAACGCGCTTGCTGCGAGCATCGCGCGCAATTGAAAGGACGGCATCGTTGGACTCCTTTTTGAAGTGCTTCTAGTAAGCGCCGCCAACGTGATGCTCGGCGACAAAATGATCTGGTCCGACTGCAACCAGTTTTGCGACGATCGGCTCATCGCCGAGCTTACGGATCGGGCTTGGAATCTCGTCGGCGGCGAGCATACGTTTCGCGTGTCTGCGCGACGGGTCGGCGACCGGCACCGCGCTCATCAGCTTGCGCGTATACGGATGACGCGGCGCTTCGAACACCGCGGCGCGCGGCCCGATCTCGACGATCTGCCCGAGATACATCACCGCGACGCGATGGCTCACGCGCTCCACGACCGCCATGTCGTGCGAGATGAAGAGATACGCGACGCCCAGTTCGCGCTGCAGATCGAGCATCAGATTGACGATCTGCGCGCGCACGGAGACATCGAGCGCGGAGACGGATTCATCGGCGATCACGACTTTCGGGTTCAACGCGAGCGCGCGCGCAATCGCGATGCGCTGTCTTTGACCGCCCGAGAATTCATGCGGATAGCGCTGTGCCGCTTCGGGCGGCAAGCCGACCTTTTCGAGCAGCCAATCGACCCGCGCCTGCGCTTCCTTGCCGCTCGCGACGCCGTGCACGAGCAACGGTTCCATCACGGAGAAGCCGACCGTCAGACGCGGATTGAGCGATGCGAACGGGTCCTGGAAGATGAACTGGATATTGCGCCGCAGTGTCTGCAGTGCATGGCCTTCGAGCTTGCTGATGTCGCGTCCGTCGAATTCGATGGAACCGCTCTGGCTTTCGACGAGCCGTAGCAGCGAACGTCCCGTCGTCGATTTGCCGCAGCCCGATTCGCCGACGAGCGCGAGCGTTTCGCCCGGACGCAGGTCGAAGCTCACGCGCTCGACCGCATGCACCGACGCCGTCATGCGGCCGAACAAGCCGCTCTTCACCGGAAAGCGCGTGACCAGATCGCGCACGCGCAGAATCGGTCTGATGGTTTCATCGACGGCAGGCTGCCTCTCCTTCTCGACCGCTTCCGATGGCCGCAACGCGCTCGCATCGTCGGGCGCGATATCCACCGGCTCCACTTCGAGGATCGGGAATTTAGCGGGACGATCGGTGCCGCGCATCGCGCCTAGCGTCGGCACGGCGGCGAGCAGCGCCTTCGTGTAGACATGTTTCGGCGCATGGAACAGCGTGTCCGAATGTGCCTCTTCCACCTTCTCGCCGCGATACATCACGAGCACGCGATCGGCGACTTCCGCGACCACGCCCATGTCGTGCGTGATGAAGATCACGCCCATGTTCATTTCGTCCTGCAGGCCGCGCACGAGTTGCAGAATCTGCGCCTGAATCGTGACGTCGAGCGCGGTGGTCGGCTCGTCGGCGATCAGGAGCGCGGGCTTGCACGAGAGCGCCATCGCGATCATCACGCGCTGGCGCATGCCGCCCGACAACTGATGCGGATAGCGCGCGAACACGCGCTTCGATTCGGGAATGCGCACGAGATCGAGCAGACGCAGCGCTTCGGCGCGCGCCTCCGAATGGCTCTTGCCCTGATGCAGCGCGATGGCTTCCGCAATCTGGTCGCCGACCGTGAACACCGGATTGAGCGATGTCATCGGCTCCTGGAAGATCATCGCGATGTCCGCGCCGCGCACGCTGCGCACCGCCGCGGACGACGCTTTCGCGAGATCCAGCACTTGCCCGTTGCGCCGCCTGAACGCGATGCTGCCCGAGACGATCCGCCCGCCGCCATGTTCGACGAGACGCATCAGCGCGAGCGACGTGACCGACTTCCCCGAGCCCGATTCGCCGACGATCGCGAGCGTCTCGCCGCGATCCACGGTGAACGAGATATTGCGCACGGCTTCGATGGTGCGCGAGCGCGAGCGAAACGAGACCGACAGATCGCGCACGTCGATCACGCGATTTTCGGGCAGGGGCAAGGTCGCGTTCATCATCGATAGATCGCGGTGACGGGCGCTTCGCCGACGCGCGCAAAGCCGCGATACATGCCTTCCGTGTTGAACGGCAGCGCGACGTTGCCCTTCGCGTCGACGGCGACGAGGCCGCCGCGTCCTGCGATGCGCGGCAGCTTCGTCATCACGACATCGCTGGCCGCGTCTTCCAGCGACAGGCCGCGATACTCCATTTGCGCCGATACGTCATATGCCGCGAGCATGCGGATGAACATCTCGCCCGTGCCGGTGGTCGAGACGGCGCAGGTCGCATCGTTCGCATAGCAGCCCGCGCCGATCAGCGGCGCATCGCCGACACGGCCCGCCTGCTTGTTGGTGATGCCGCCCGTCGATGTCGCTGCCGCGAGATGACCGTGCGCATCGAGCGCGACCGCGCCCACGGTGCCGAACTTCTTGTCGGGATCGATGGGATCGTTGTCGAACGCGAATTTCGTCATCGCATCGTGATCGAGCATCGTGCCCGATGTGCCGCGCGCCTTGAGCCATTGCTGATGGCGTGCTTCCGTGAAGAAATACGAAGGATCGACGAGGTCGAGCCCTTGCGCCGCCGCGAACGCTTCCGCGCCCTCTGCCGTGAACATCACGTGGTCGCTCACGTCGAGCACGCGGCGCGCGGCAAGCACGGGATTCTTCACGCGCGTCACGCAACTGATCGCGCCCGCTTCGAGCGTCGCGCCGTCCATCACGGAGGCGTCGAGTTCGTGCGTGCCGGCCGCCGTGAACACCGCGCCGTGGCCCGCGTTGAAGAGCGGACAGTCTTCGAGAAGACGGACCGCTTCGGTGACGGCGTCGAGCGCGCTGCCGCCAGCGGCGAGAATGCGCTCGCCCGCGCTCAGGATGTCGGAAAGCGCCGTTTGATAGCGCCCTTCCGTTTCGGCGTTCATCGCGTGGCGCAGGAGCGTGCCCGCGCCGCCGTGAATGGCAATGACTGGTGTAGCGTTCATGTTTCGCGCGGTTCCGTGTGAGTGTGTCGTTTCGCGGCCGTGCGGCGCGTTGCGTGGACCGCCTGCGCTCCCTTGGCGATCGACGGCGCGACGAGCCACGGCAGAACGAATTCGGTCAATCCGGATGCCGCCTCGACCGAGCGTTTCGCCCGATGCGCGACCGCATCGCAGAGTGCTTCGATGACGGCGAGCACCGCCGTGTCGCAATTCGCCGCCAGCCTGCGCTCGGCGTGAATCGCGAGCAGCAGGTCGGCGACCTGCGCGAGCGGCGACGCGGCGCTGTCGGTGAGCGCGACGACGCGCAAGCCGTGATCGCGCGCGAGCCGCGCCAGCGCGATGGTGTCGTCGACATAGCGCGGAAACGCGATTGCGATCAGCACGTCGCCGGGCGACGCCGTGAAGAGCTTGCGCGCCGCGTGCGACGGTCCGCCCGTCAGCACGAGCGACTGAACGTTCGCGCAATACGGCGTGAGTCCGTGCTCCATCAATCCGGCGAGGAACGCGCTCGCGCCATAGCCGATCACGAAGATGCGCGGCGCGGCGAGGATCGCGTCGACGATCGCTGCGGCCTTCGCGCCATCGACGGATGTTTGGGCAAGATGCAGATTCGCGGCCGCTTGTGCGAGCGATGCATCGAAGACTTCCGCGCCGCTCGCCGGGGATTCGAGCGCGGTGCGCAGGCGCTCGACCGGCGCGATGGTCGCTTCGAAGCCGCGCACGAGCGCCTCGCGAAACGCCGGATAGCCCGAGAAGCCGAGCGCCCGCGCGAAACGGTTCGCCGTCGCCACCGACGCGCCCACGGCGCCCGCCAGTTCATCGATGCGCATCGTCGCGGAACGGAACAGGTTCGCCAGCACGAACGCCCCCATGCGCCGATGAATGGGCGTGAGCGTCGGCATGGCCGCGGCGATGCGCGCGGAGATCAGATCGTCGGCGCTCGCCGGCGCACGAACCGATAGTGAACGGGACATGGAATGCGCTGCGCTCTCATGGCGATGAAACGCGGTGAAAGTATATTTACTCGAAAAGCCGCGCAAAAAAAATTCATTTTCATCGAACTCGGGTTTTCGATAAGAAGGTCAGGCGCGCCGCTTCCGATGCATCGAACGTGCACCATCATGCACAATACGGGGCGCACCGCGTCGCCATGGCCCATCATGCGCACGCGTTTCCAGTCCTGACCGAACGGTATGAATTTCGACTTCCTTCCCGATCCGCTGCCGCATCTGCTCGCCGCTCATCCGTGGGCGCAACTGCTCGCGGGTCTCGTCGCACTCGCGCTGATCGCGCTGTTCCTGCAATGGGTGGTGGCGCGCATCGTGCTGTATGTCGCGCATCGGCTGCTCGTGCTCGCCGGCCATCAGAAGTGGGACGCCGCGTTCATCAAGCATCGCGCCTATCATCGCCTCTGGTATGCGGTGCCGTTCGCGACGATCGCGCTCGGCATCGACGACGTGCCGCGCATCGGGCACTGGGCGACGGTCATCGGCCGCGTCGCGCACGCCGGCGCGTGGGTCTGCATCTTTTTCGCGGCGGGCAGCGCGCTTTCCGCGTGGCAGGACGTCTATGCGGAAAGCAAGGAAGCACAGACGCGCTCCATCAAGGGCTATATCCAGATCGGCAAACTGGGGCTCGCGCTCGTGTGCGGCGTGCTCGTGCTGTCGATTCTCATCGACCGCTCGCCGCTCTGGATGCTCTCCGGTCTCGGTGCGCTGTCCGCCGTGCTGCTGCTCGTGTTCAAGGACACGCTGCTGTCGCTCGTCGCGAGCACGCAGCTCACATCGAACGACATGCTGCGGATCGGCGACTGGATCGAGATGCCGCAAGCCGCCGCCGATGGCTTCGTGAAGGACATCGCGCTGCATACGGTCAAGGTGCAGAACTGGGACAACACCGTGACCACGGTGCCGACCTACAAGCTTTTTTCGGAGAGCTATCGCAACTATCGGCACATGTTCGAATCGGGCGGGCGGCGCATCAAGCGAACCTTGCGCATCGACGCGCAATGCGTGCGCTTTCTCACCGACGAAGAGACTGCGCGCCTGAAGCGCTTTCGCCTGCTGCACGATTATCTGGAGCAGAAGCAGACCGAAGTCGAGCAGGCGAACCGCAATCTCGGCGAACTCGCCAACGAACCCGCGAACCGGCGTCGGCTCACGAATATCGGCACGTTTCGCGCGTATGGACTCGCCTATTTGCAGCGCCATCCGGAAATCCGCCAGGATATGGCGATCATGGTCCGCATGATGGAACCGCAATCGCAGGGCATCCCGGTCGAGGTCTACTGTTTCACCGCGACGACCGCGTGGACGCAATACGAGCGCATTCAGGGCGACGTATTCGATCATCTGCTGTCGATCCTTCCGGAGATGGGCTTGCGCCTTTATCAGGCGCCATCCGGCGCGGACATGACGGGTTTCACGGGCCGTCTGCGCGGCGAAATGCCGGCTCTGTGACGCACGTGGTTTGCGCCGTCAAAAAGGATCAGGCAAGAATCCTCCACTTTTGTGTATTCACGTTGACGCTTCCGGTCATTACGATCTAACCATCGCCGATGCGCCTTTTTTCCGCAGCTTCATAGTCGCGGCGGAAGCGCTTTTTCCGCGCATCGCCACTCAATCGTCATAAAAGGAAAACTCAACGTGATCGATCGCGTCCATGCCATGCGTGTCTTCACGCGTGTCGTCGATACGAACAGTTTCACGCGTGCAGCCGAGTCGCTCGGCATGCCCCGCGCGAGTGTTTCGACGACCGTGCAACAACTCGAAGCGCTAGTCGGCGTGCAATTGCTCGCACGCACGACGCGGCGCCTGAATCTCACCGTCGATGGCGCCGCTTATTACGAGCGTTGCGCGCAAATTCTCGCCGATATCGACGAGCTCGAATCCGGCTTCGGCGCGGGCGAGGAACGTCTGCGCGGACGGCTGCGCGTCGAGATGCCGGATACGGTCGCGACGTCGATCGTCGTGCCCGCGCTGCCGGAGTTTCACGCGCGCTTTCCGCAGATCGAGCTGTCGATCGGCATCGGCAATCGCAATGTGGATCTCGTCGGCGAAGGCGTCGATTGCAGCGTGCAGCTCGGCGAATTGCCCGATTCCGGTCTGATCGCGCGCCGGCTCGGCATGCTCGAACAGGTGACGTGCGCGAGTCCCGCGTATCTGGACAAGCACGGCATGCCGGAAACGCTCGATGATCTCGCGCAGCACGTCGCGGTCAATTGCATCTCGGAGAAAAGCGGTCGCCCCGCCGATTTCGATTTCGATGTCGACGGCGAGCCCGTCACCATGAAGATGCGCGGCTTCGTGCAGGTCGCCGACGAGCACGCGTACATCGCGTGCGGCATCGAAGGCCTCGGGCTGATCCAGCCGTTGCGCATCGCGGCGCAGCCATATCTGCGCTCGGGACAGTTGCGCGAGTTGCTGCCGCAATGGAAATCGCCGCCGCTGAAGGTGTCGGTGGCGTTCCTGAAGAGCCGTCAGGCGAGCCCGCGCGTGTCGGTGTTCGTCGACTGGCTCGCGGCGCTTTTCGAACGTACGCAGCAACTCGACGACACGCTGACGAGCCTCTATCGTTCGGCGCAACGTCGCGGCCCGACGCGCCGGGATCGTCCCGAGGAAGAAACCGCCGACGCCTGATGCCCGCGTTGCGCTATCGCACGGGCGTGGCTGCGTTTGCGCCCACGACCGTGTTCCACTTGCGCACTTCCCAGCGATCGACCAGCCCGTTCGTCACGTACGGATCGTTTTTCGCGAAATCTTCCGCGGCGGCGGGCGAGTTGCTGTGAAACAGCAGCATCGCGCGATCGGCAGGTGCATCGAGCGCGCCCGCGAGCACGATGTCGCCCCGCTCGACCGCCGCCCACGCAAGGGCGAGATGCGCATCGCGAAATTGTGCGCGGCGCTCCAGATAGTCTGAACAGAGTTCGTAAATCAACAAATAGTGCATCGCCATCTCCTTTCAGTGGAACGGTGCCGGATTGATCGAGCTAGTTTGTCCTATTTTCGAGATCGAAACCAAGACTTCTATCGGACGGGTCTGATCGCCTAACGATAGCGTATCGAACATCATATGCGGATACCCAGACGGATTCCGCTAATGAATCGCAATCAACCTCCCTGCAACGCGTGCCCGAAGCACGATTGCCGCACCTGCGCGTGGACGTCGCCGCTCGACGCGTCGTACCGCACGCTCATCAACTCCCATTCCATGCTGTCGATCATCGCGCTATCCGTGAAGGATGCGGAACGCGCGCCCGCCGAGCCGTCGTGGCTCGGCGTCGTCTGCAAGCGCATTCTCAAGTTCTTCTCGGAATTGAGCCTGCGCGCACGTTAAGACAACGCCGCACGAGTCGCATTGAAGCACCGGTTTCGTAAAGAAGTTTGCATGACTCTTTTTAGGATAACTATGCATATAGAATCCACTGCACTCTTGCGCTTGCGTCGAGCGTTCATGTAGAAAGGAATTTCAGTCGATGAGTATCAATCTGGTCCAGGCGGTGAATGCCGCAATCTCGGAACACATCGCGGAGCAGTTGTCGCAACAGTTCGGCATTCCCGGTCAGGTCGTCCGGCAGCTCGCGCTACGCATCGCGCCCGGCCTGGTCGCATCGCTGATGGACCGTGCGACGCTCGTGCCCGGCTCGCAGTCGGTGTACTCCGTCATCATGCAGCCGGAGACCAATGCCCACATCGGGGAACAGCTCTCCAAGCTGATCGCGACCACCGGCGGCCTCAAGCAGCTCGAAGCCAACGGTCACTCGCTCGCCGCGCTCGCGACGGGCCGGCGTCTCGATGCGCTGAGCGACGCCGTTTCGGCCGAGACAGGCGTTCCCACGCAAGCTACGTCGGCGCTCGCGGGCATCGTCGCCGCCGTGCTGTTCGGCAGCATGAAGCGCCACTTCCTGCTCGCGCAATGGGGATTGCCACAGGTGCCCAAGCTGCTGCGCGATCAGGTCGGCGAAATCAATACGTCGATGTCGAACGCAGTTGCGACGGCCATCGGCGTCGGCAACACCGAGGGCTTCACCAGTTGCATCACGCCGCGGCTCGACACGGTCGCATCGAGCCTGGAATCGCGTGCCGATGGCGATGTCGCAGTGGCGGCGGCAGTCGCACCGGCGCCTGTCGTGACGCCCGCTCCAGCCGCGCAAAGCGCACCGGCTTCCAAGGCCACCCCGCCCGCGCCGCCGCCGCCGATGCGCGCACCGGTGCGCAAGACCGCGCCGAAACGGTCGAACAAGTGGGTCTGGCTGCTCTTCGGCATTTTGGCCGCCGTTCTGGCGCTGGTCTATTACCGCGGTTTTACACACAGCAGCAGCGTCGATCTGAGCGCAGCGCCGGCCACGCTGCAAGTCTCGGAAATGTCGACGCCGGCTTCGTCCGCAACGCTAGCGAACACGCCTGCGATAGATAACGCCCCTCTGGCGACGTCCGTGAACACGCCAGTCACAACCGCGTCGGAACCGCAAACGGCCTCCACGCCGGCGGATACGCCTGCTTCCTGGAAAGACGCGCAGTTGCTGTTCAGCGTCAACGAAGCGGGCACCCCGGCGATCGATGCAACCGTGGGTACGGAAGCAGAGAAGAAACATCTGATCGACACATTGACCGCCCGCTTTGGAAAGGCGTTCACGGCGGACATTTCCGTCGTTCCCGAAACACGCCCGGCAACCTGGCTTTCTCGCCTGAACGACTTCTTCCCGCTCATGGCCGTGCCCGGCGCGGAAGCGAAGGTCAGCGGCTCGAAAGTGGAGTTGAGCGGCACGGCGGCGAACGGGAAGCTCGGCTGGACCGATCGTCTGAAGCGGACGCTCGGCGGCATGTTCCAGGTCGCGGCGTTCGACGTCGACGGCGCGGTCGCCACCGCGACGCAATCCTTTCGCAGCGCGATGAAGAGCCTGCTCGCCACTGACACGCCCTGCTCCGGCGACAAGCTGACGCGGGTGCTCGACCTCCAGGTTGTCAACTTCGCTCGCTCGAGTGCGCAAGTGCCGGAAAGCGCCTATTCCACACTCGGCGAGACGGCGCAATTGCTCAAGAGTTGCGCAGCCAAGGGGTCGATCGTGAATCTCGAAGTCGCAGGCTATTCGGATGGACAGGGTGCGGCATCGGCGAAGCTCGAAGTATCGAAGGAACGCGCCGAGGCGGTCCGTGGCTATCTGGTGCGGAACGGCGTGCCGCCGCAATCGCTCACGGCCAAGGGTTATGGCGACGCCAATCCGATTGCCGAAAACGATACTGCGAGCGGACGTTTCGCCAATCGCCGGATCGAGTTCGTCATCAGGAAACGCTGAACGTCGATCCGACTCGCGCAATCTTTTTCACGACGCCGTCGCACAAAAGTGCGACGGCGTTTTACTTTGGGCACGCGCCATTGCCGCAATGCAGCCGATTCAGTTCGGCTTCGCGAAATCGTTCTCGGCCCAGCGCTCGGCGCTCGCCTTACTGAGCTTGAACGCCGGCGACACACGCACGTGCGCGAGTTGCGCGCCGTACGCATCGAAGGCCTTGAGATTGGCGTAGGGATCGTCCTCATCGGGAACGATCTCCAGCGTGACGGTGATGTCCTCGCCCTGCACATCGACGGTGACATTCTTGTTCAGCATCGCGTGACGCTGCTGTTCGTGGCGGCGCAAGACTTCCGACGCCGTCTTGACCAACGTGCGAAACGCATTTGCATCGAGGGGTTTCGGATTTTTCTTGTCACGGCCCATCGTCCACGGACCAACGAGCGCGGGCTCCGCTTCGCCCGCCTGAATCATTTCGACGGCCCAGCCGTCGTCGTCCTCGTTCTTGATCACGCGCGCGGTCCAGCCGTCGTCGCGCCAGAGGCGATCTTCATGGATCGCGTCGTCGGCGGAAGGGAATTCGGAATCGGTCATATCGTAGCAAGGCAAGCAATGAGGCAATGCGACGAATTTTACCTTGGACGATGCACGGAGCATCGTTCGTGCTCGAAGGATTGGCCGGACGGCCAGTGTCATACCCAAACGCATTGCGCCGTGCTACTTTGAATGTACCGGGACCGTCCGGAATCCATCGGCAACGCAATTAAGAAGCCGTAAAACTCTGTCAAGGAGCAACCGTATGTTTGCATTCATCGGTACGTTGATCGTCGGACTTGTCGTCGGGCTCATCGCGCGCGCGCTCAAACCAGGCGACGACAACATGGGCTGGATCATGACCATCGTCCTCGGCATCGCCGGCTCGCTCATCGCGGGGTACGTCGGCCGTGCGCTCGGCTGGTATCAGCCGGGACAGCCAGCGGGATGGATCGCCTCGGTGATCGGCGCGATCATCCTGCTCGTCGTCTGGGGAATGATCCGCAAGCGCACGTAACGCCACGCTTCACCGTTTCTTTATTTGCGCAACGCCTCGTCCGAACCCGGACGAGGCGTTTTGTTTATCGTGCGATGCGCTCGAAATCGATCTCTGCCCCGCCACGCACGACGCGATTCGGCAACGAGCCACCGAGCCAGTACGAAAGCTCGGCAGGCCTGCCGATTCGCCAGGCGACAAAATCCGCAGCCTTTCCTGCTTCGAGCGAACCGTGCGTCGATTGCAATCCGAGCGCGCTCGCCGCATGGATCGTCACGCCGGCGAGCGCTTCTTCCGGCGTCATGCGAAACAGCGTGCATCCCATGTTGAGCATCATGCGCAATGAAAGCGCCGGCGACGTGCCGGGGTTCAGATCGCTCGCGAGCGCGATCGGCACGCGATGCCGCCGCAGCGCATCGATGGGCGGCAACTGCGTTTCGCGCAACATGTAGAACGCGCCCGGCAGGAGCACGGCGACGGTGCCGGACTGCGCCATCGCGATGGCGTCGTCCTCGGTCATGTACTCGAGATGATCCGCCGACAGCGCCCGATAGCGCGCCGCAAGCGACGATCCATGCAAGGACGACAACTGCTCGGCGTGCAGCTTCACGGGCACTTCGAGATCGCGCGCGCATCGAAACACACGCTCCACTTGCTGCGTCGAAAACGCGATGTGCTCGCAAAACGCATCGACGGCATCGACGAAACCTTCTTCGACGAGCGCGGGCAGCATCTCATCGCAGATATAGGCGATGTAGTCATCCGCGCGATTCGCATATTCGGGCGGCAACGCATGGGCGGCGAGGCAGGTCGCGCGCACGGTGAGCGGCAGCGCATCGCCGAGACGCCGCGCCACGGCGAGCATCTTGCGTTCGTTGGCGAGATCGAGCCCGTAGCCGGATTTCACTTCGAGCGCGGTGACGCCCTCACGCATCATGCCGAGCGCGCGTTGTTTCGCGGCTTCGAACAACGCCTCTCCGCTGGCTTCGCGCGTCGCGCGCACGGTGCTCGCGATGCCGCCGCCACGCGCCGCGATCTCCGCGTAGCTCACGCCTTCGAGCCGCTCTTCGAACTCGCCGCTCCGATCGCCGCCGAAGACGAGATGCGTGTGGCAATCGATCAGGCCCGGCGTCACCCACGCGCCTTCGAGATCGACACGCTCGCCGTCGCCGATCTCCGGCGCCGCCGCGCGCGGCCCGATCCATTCGATGCGCGCGCCGTCGGTCAGGATCGCCGCGTCTTCGATGATCGAATACTTGCCTCCGACCATCGTTGCGGCGTGGCAGTGGTGCCAAAGCGTTTTCATCGCGTGATCATCGGCAGATCGAGGCCCTGCTCGCGCGCGCATTCGATCGCGATGTCGTAACCCGCATCGGCGTGACGCATGACGCCCGTCGCCGGATCGTTGTTCAGCACGCGTGCGATGCGTGCATCGGCTTCGTGGCTGCCGTCGCACACGATCACCACGCCCGAATGCTGCGAGAAGCCCATGCCGACGCCGCCGCCGTGGTGAATCGATACCCACGTCGCGCCGCTCGCCGTGTTCAGGAGCGCGTTCAGGAGCGGCCAGTCGGACACCGCGTCCGAGCCGTCCTGCATCGCTTCGGTTTCGCGGTTCGGACTCGCGACCGAGCCGGAATCGAGATGATCGCGGCCGATCACGACCGGCGCCGACAACTCGCCGTTGCGCACCATCTCGTTGAACGCGAGGCCGAGCTTCGCGCGCAGGCCGAGCCCGACCCAGCAGATGCGCGCCGGCAGGCCCTGAAAGCTGATGCGCTCGCGCGCCATGTCGAGCCACCGATGCAGATGCTCGTCGTCGGCGATGAGCTCCTTCACCTTTGCGTCGGTCTTGTAGATATCTTCCGGATCGCCCGAGAGCGCGGCCCAGCGGAACGGCCCGACGCCGCGGCAAAAGAGCGGACGGATATAGGCCGGCACGAAGCCCGGAAAATCGAACGCGTTGTCGACGCCCTCTTCCTTGGCCATCTGGCGGATATTGTTGCCGTAGTCGAACGTCGGCACGCCCTGTTCGCGAAACGCGAGCATCGCGCGAACGTGCTCGGCCATCGATTGCTTCGCGGCCTTCACCGTGCCCGCCGGATCGCTTTGCGCGCGGTCGCGGTATTGCGCCCAGGTCCAGCCTTTCGGCAGATAGCCGTTGAGCGGATCGTGCGCGCTCGTCTGATCGGTGACCATGTCGGGACGCACGCCGCGGCGCACGAGCTCCGGCAGCACGTCCGCCGCGTTCGCGCACAACGCGATGGAAATCGCGCGGCCTTCCGACGTATAGCGCTGGATGCGCGCGAGGGCGTCGTCGAGATCGGTCGCCTGTTCGTCGACGTAACGCGTCTTCAGACGGAAATCGATGCGGCTCTGCTGACATTCGATATTCAGCGAGCACGCGCCCGCGAGCGTCGCCGCGAGCGGCTGCGCGCCGCCCATGCCGCCGAGACCGGCGGTGAGCACCCAGCGGCCCTTGAGTTCGCCGCCGTAATGCTGGCGTCCGGCTTCGACGAAGGTCTCATACGTGCCCTGCACGATGCCCTGGCTGCCGATATAGATCCAGCTACCGGCCGTCATCTGCCCGTACATCGCGAGGCCCTTCGCGTCGAGCTCGTTGAAGTGCTCCCAGTTCGCCCAGTGCGGCACGAGATTCGAATTCGCGATGAGGACACGCGGCGCGTTTTCATGCGTCTTGAACACGCCGACCGGCTTGCCCGACTGGACGAGCAGCGTCTCGTCGGCTTCGAGGCGTTTCAGCGTCTCGACGATCTTGTCGTAGCACGCCCAGTCGCGCGCCGCCCGGCCGATGCCGCCGTATACGACCAGCTCCTTCGGATTCTCGGCCACTTCGGGGTCGAGATTGTTCATCAGCATGCGCAGCGGCGCTTCGGTCAGCCAGCTCTTGGCGTTGAGTTGCGTGCCGCGCGGCGCGCGGATCTCGGTGTCGCGAAAACGGGAAGATGAAGTCACGAATGCTCCTGCGCATCAAGAAAAGAGAGAGTCGAAGGACACGAGCGATAGCTCGCGTCGAATGGTCCTCATGTTCTTGTATATACAACTTAGGGTGTATTAGGGGAATCCCGAAGCCGTCGCGTGGCTCTTGCGTCATCCTTGTATAGACAATCGTCACGGTACGGGCAGACCGCCGTCGCGTTTGAGTTCCCGCAGCGAGAGCATCGATTCCACGGCCGTCACGCCCGGCAAGGTGCGCAGGACGTCGCGCATGAAGACGCCGTATTCGTCGAGATCGCGCGCGACGATCTGAAGAAGATAATCCGCCGTGCCCGAAATGTTGTGACACGACACGATGCGTGGAATGCCCTGAATTTCGCGTTCGAAGCGATCCGACAGCGCGCGATCGTGCACGCTGAAGCGCACCTGCGCGAAGGCGACGACGCCCAGTTCCAGCGCCTTGCGCGACAGCACCGCGCGATAGCCTTCGATATAGCCATCGCTTTCGAGGCGCTTGAGCCGGCGTGCGCACGGCGTCTCGCTCAGGCCGACGCGCTCGGCGAGTTTCGCGACGGACATGCGTCCGTCCTGCTGTAGCGCGACGAGCATCGCGCGGTCGATTCGATCGATTTCGGTCATGGCGCTTTCCTCTTCATTTTCAATTTATTCTAGGGGAAAGCCGCAATCCATAAGATGAAACTGATGAAAAAGGCCAGAAAACGCTCCATCCGAAATGGCACGATGTAGCCATCGAAACAGGAGCGAATCATGGTCTCGGCACACTTACTTTGGGTTTTCATCGGCGCGCTGGCGGTCGTTTATGCGCTGCCGGGACCGGACATGGCGCTCGTGCTGCAGACGAGCGGCTCGCGCGGTTTCCGACACGGTCTCGCCGTCGCCGCCGGGCTCGCCACCGCGCGGGCGACGCATGTGACGCTGTCGGCGCTCGGCGTCGCCGCGCTCTTGCGCAGCGCGCCGTGGCTCTACGATGGCGTGCGCATCGCGGGCGGCCTGTATCTCTCTTATGTGGCGATCCAGATTTTCCGCTCGCCCGCATTCGGCCTCGACGCGACGCCCGGTCAGGCCGCCGCATCCACGCTGCGTTCGGCTTACGCCAAGGGCATTCTGAGCAGCATTCTCAATCCGAAGGCGCTGCTGTTCTGCTCCGTGCTGCTCCCGCAATTCGTGCGGCCGGAGTCCGGTCCGGTCTGGTCGCAGGTGCTGGAACTGGGCGTGGTGCTGGTCGCGGTCGGCGTCATGTTCGACCTCGCGCTGGCGGCGGGCGCGGTGCGGATTTCCGGCTGGCTGCGCCGTCATCCGAAAGCGCAGACCGTGCAGCGCTGGACGTTTTCCGCCGCGCTGCTCGCGTTCGCCGCGCGGCTCTCGCTGGACTGAACTCAGGTTTCGAGCGGCTTGAGGAAAAGCTCGTGCTTCGGCGCGAAATGCGCATAAAGCGGCAGGATCGCGCCGCCCATCGCGCGGGCGTCGGGGCCGATCTGCCCTTCGACGAGACGCGGGCGCGTCATGCCCTGCCAGTCGAACGCGGCGAGCGCGTCATCGGTGCGGCCGATGACCTCGCGCAGCAAGGTCCGGTCGATCTCGCCGTCGATCACCACGGCTTCGAGATCGAGCAGCGCGGCCGACGCTGCGATGCCCGTCGCGATCGCGGGACACGTCTCGCGCATCCACGCGTCCGATAGTTCGCGCAACGCCGGCGAGCACGCGCGCTCGTCGTGCGCGGCGGCGGCCGGTGCGCCCGCCGCAACGAACGCCTTCTCCAGCACATACACCGACGCCGTATCGAGCAATTGCCCCGCGCGTTGCCCCTTGCCGCGTTTCATCAGCGGCAATGAGCCGATGGCGCCCGCGTTGCCGCCCGGCCCCGCGTGCAGGCGACCGTCGATCACGAGCCCACCGCCGATGAACGTGCCGATGAACACATACAGAAAGTTGCGCAGCCCGCGTCCCTGACCCATCACGAGCTCGGCGGCGCACGCGGCCGTCGTGTCTTTCGCGAATTCCACGGGCAGCGCGGTCATCGCTTCGATGCGTTCGCGGATGTCGATGTCGTCCCACGCCGCGAGCGCATCGGGCGGCGTGTCGAAGAAGTCGCGCCAGCCGCCGAGCCACAACGGCGCCGCGACGCCGACTCCCGCGATCTTCCGCGCGCCGTCGCCGAGCGCGCCGACCACGCGCGCGAGCCGCTCTTCCAGCGCGGGAAAGAGCGTGTGCGGATCGGGATACGGATATTCGAGCGTCTCGCGCGTGCGCACGTTGCCGGCGAAGTCCATCGACAGCACGTCGAGACTGCGCCGTCCCACTTTCACGCCGATGGAAAACGCGCCGTCCGCGCGCAGCGAGATCGGCACCGACGGCTGACCGATGCGTCCGCGCACGCGCGAACGCGGCTCCTTCGCGAGGAGTCCATCCTCGATAAGATGATCGACGATCATCGAAACCGTCTGCATCGACAGGCGCGTCATGCGCGCGATATCGGCCTTGGGCAACGCGCCGTGAAGCCGGATCGCCTGCAGCACGATGCGCTCGTTGAACTGGCGCATGCCGAGCTGATTCGAGCCGACGGAATGCGCCGAGGCTTTGCGCGCGGGCCGCTCAGACATCGTCGCGGGCCTCTCGGGACGCTCGGGCGCGCCGTACATCGATCATGTGTTCGTCCCCGTTCGATTAAATCCAGTGTTTTTATTTAGTAAAGACATCCGGGACGATTTTAGCAAGCGCCTTTCCTTGCCCCGCGCGGCGATGCAGGTCGATTTTTGTCGCGATTTTTAGTCGGTTATGTTCGACGGGAACCGTCATCACCGACAAACACACATGAGCACACTCGAAGCCCTCCACGCGATCGTCAAGGACGAGAACGCGCCGCAGATCATTCGCGATCACATCGTCGATTCGCTGCAGTTCGCGCTGCGCAATCACGCCGGGTATTTCACGCGCAAGGAGATTCAGTGGCTCGCGCAATGGGACGACACGCGCATCCCGATTGCGGCGGCGAAGGTGTTGAGCGAGATGAAGACGGTCTGAGCCGCGCCGTGCTCAGTGCGTGCCCGAGGCGCGCGCGTGCCAATCGTAGTCGAACACGGTCGCCTGAACCGGCTCCGAAAGACCTTCGACGAAACTGATCACTTCCGGATCCTTCACGAAGCTCGCGGCCGAACTCGCCGCGAGAATCGCCGAGCTGTCCTGCGGCCGCGCGACCAGGAAGCCCTGCACGTAGTCCACGCCGATCTCCTGCAACGCGCGCAAGGTATCGACGTCCTCCACCCATTCCGCGACGCTGCGCATGCCGAGATTGCGTGCGAGCGCGACGATCGCCTCGACGATCGCGATATCGGCCGGATGCGCGCACATCGAGCGCACGAACTCGCCGTCGATCTTCAGCGCATCGGCGGATAGCGCCTTCAGATATTTGAACGACGTGTAGCCCGCGCCGAAGTCGTCGAGCGCGATCTTGCCGCCCATGTCGTGCACGCGCGCGATGAAGCGCTGCGTGTTCTCCAGATCGTGCAGCGCGACGCTTTCCGTGATCTCCAGACACAGGTAGTGCACGATCGACTGATGAGCCGCGAAGAGCGCGAAGATGTCCTCCATGAACTGCTCGTCGTTGAGCGAGCCGCCCGAGAGATTCACGCAGATGAACTGCGTGTTGCCGAGTTGCTGCTGATGCACCTCGATCCAGTCGAGCAGCGTCGAAATGACCCAGCGATCGATCGCCGCGATATTGCCCGATTCCTCCGCCGCGACGATCACCTTGCCCGCGGGCAGCGTCGCGCCGTCGGGTGCGCGCATGCGCAACAGGACTTCGAAGTTGAGCGATTCGGTCGGCGCGGACAGCGACATGATCGGCTGCATCACGAGGAAAAGACCCGGCGGCAGGCGATTGCGCCCGAGCGTCTCGACGAGCTTCAGTTCTTCCGCGCGCTCCTCGAACGCCGCCGCGCCCTTGCGATACGTGACGAGATGCGTATGCGCGACCTTCTTCGCTTCGCGGCACGCGCGATCCGCGTGGGAAAGCGCGTCCTGCACGCGCACGCCCTGCGAGCATTCGACGAGACCGATCGACGCCTTCACCTGGAACGCGCGATTGCCGACCTGATACGGCGCGTCGGACAGAATGGAAATGAGCTCGCGACATTGCGCGATGGCGTCTTCGATCGACGTGTCGTGCATCACGCAGACGAACTCGTCGCCGCCGATACGCCCGACCGGGTAGCTGCGCGCGAAATGCGCCCGCGTGCGCGCCGCGACCTGGCGCAGTACTTCGTCGCCGCTGCGATGGCCGAAGAGATCGTTGACGAGCTTGAAGCGGTCGAGATCGACATAAGCCAGCGCCCACGGCAGCGTCTCTTCGCTCTGCGCGGAGATCGCCTTCTCGACGCCGCGGCGATTCAGCGAACCGGTCAGCGAATCGTGTTCCGCGAGAAAGCGCAGCCGCTCGACGGCCTTCGAGCGCTCCGTCGTGTCCTGCAGCGAGCCTTCGATCCATCCGTTCGAGCGGATCGCCTTCAACAGATAACGCCGCTCGCCGGTGCCGCGCTCGGGCGAGCCGCCCATTTCGAGTTCGCCGTCGCTGCCCTTCGACGCCAGCGCCTGCAATGCGCCCCACGCGCCGGCCTCGAAATAGTCGTTCCAGTGCCGCACCTTGTAGTCGGTCTTTTGCAGATCGAGCATCGCGCGCAACGCGGGATTGGCGCGCACGAAGTGACCGTCGGCGTCGAGCGTGAAGAGGCCGATCGGCGTGACTTCGTAGGTATTGCGCAATTCCATCTGCGCCTGGCGGCGGAAATCGCGTTCGGCGCGCATCTGCTCGGCGATCGCGAAAGCCGCCATCATGCTCGACGACAGCGCGGCCATCACCGTATTCACGCCGCCGACGAGTACCTTAAGCCCGAAGGCCGCGCCGAGCACTTCAGAGAATGTCGAGAACAGCACCACGCCAAGCGATGCGACATACCAGAGCACGGTGCGCGAGCGCGCCATCCATACGAGCCGCGCGAGAAAAAACAGCAGCACGCAGATGCCGAAGCCCGCGATGATCCACAGTGTCGGAATAAACAGCGCATACGGCAGCGCGAACGCGGCCGCGAGCAGCACGATGC
Source organism: Caballeronia jiangsuensis (assembly GCA_000648925.1). Lineage (GTDB taxonomy): Bacteria > Pseudomonadota > Gammaproteobacteria > Burkholderiales > Burkholderiaceae > Caballeronia > Caballeronia jiangsuensis. The sequence goes on along the minus strand of JFHF01000013.1, from coordinate 40,677 downwards.
CGACATACTGGATCACGCGCAGCAGCCAGCGATAACCGACCACGCGCAACTCGCGCCGGAAAAGCTGCTGGAATAGCGCGGCCGTCAGCAGGTAATAGGCGGCAAAGGTGAATTGCCGCAACGGCTGCATGAAGTCCGACGGCAGCACGCGGCCGAGCCATTGCATGTCCCAGCCCATCGCGTTCGCGCACAGGCGCAGATTGCCGACGAGCCACACGGCGAAAATCACGTAGGTCCATTCGTGATTGATGAGCGCCGTGACGAAGACGAACACCGCGAGCGTCAGCAAACCGCCGGCAATCAGCCCCGAACTTTCCTGAAAGTCGAGCGCCGAATTACGCAAGCCCTGCCATTCCCACGCGTAGGCATTGATTTGCGCGGGACCGGAAAACGTGCCGCGGCACAGAATATTCTCGGCCTGTTTGATACGGCCGACCTGAATGGAGAAGCCGGCCTTCACCACGCGCATTTCGCCGGTCACGCCTTCGCGATCCGCCTGGCCGAGCGGCGCGAGCGTTTTCGCGTTCCAGCAGGCAAGCGTTTGCGCATGACGGGACGGCAATTCGACGACCGTCGACGATTCCGCGCTCATGCTCGGCGTCGTGAAACTGAACCAGACCGGCTTTTCGGAAAGACGTGTGCTGTAACGGGAAACGGGCGCCGCGCCTTGCAGCGCGTCGAGCGCATCGGCGGGCGTCATGTTGCCGCTTTTATCGGCGACGACGTGAAGTGCGAGCGGAACCGCGCCGCGCGTTTCATATTGGCGCGGCAGGAAATAGAGCGTCGCGATCGTACCGAGCAAAATCAGAATCGGCACGGCGTAAACGGCGACTGCATACAGCGCGTCGTCGATCCACGAGCCCGTGCGTCTGAATCTCGATAAGGAAGCTGGAATAACCGACGCCATACCTGGAAAAACCCCCGTTTGCGCCCAGCGCGAAATACGCCGGCGCAGACAGCGGCGGAGCCCGAAGAACCCCGTGCGCCGCCGCTTTTTGGCCTACCGGATCGCTTTGCGATCCGGTTATTCGCTTTTACCTTCCTGAATACGATCGTGCCTTTTTCACCTGCCGTAAGCCATCAACGGGGCTTCCGGGCATCGTACCGGTTCCCAGTCAAAAGATAAATCTACAGAATGCAAATCGATATCCGGGTGATGCGTGTGCACCATGTAATTGAAGAGCGGATGACGGGCTTCTTCCCAGCGCTGACGTGCCGCGGCGACGTCTTTTGCCAATACGCGATGCGGCAATCCGCCCACATGCGACATCGGCAGGAATTCATTTACGCCGAAAACATCCTTGAAGAGCATCGCCTCATACTCCCGATCCAGCGGCGTACGCGCCGTAATCACCATGTAATCGATCCCGTGCAGTTCGCAGAACATCCAAAGCGCCTTGCACAACGCCACCTTGACTACGCGGCCCACCATCCCGCCCGCGACGCCGAGACGCGTCGCTTCCGCGAGGCGGCTCGTCGCCAGATGGTCGGGCAGACGCACCGACTGCTCGACCGCGAGCGGACCGTACGCATTGGTCTGAATGCGCATGGTGCCGAGCGGCGCGCCGTCCAGCTTCGATTCCGCCAGAAGTACAGCCGTGCCACGATCCCAGTCCGAAGGCTCGATCGTCATCTTGTCGGCGAATTCGGGCAGATGCCGCCCATAGGCCGAACGTCTGATGCTCACGGCTTTTTGCAATCCAGCATCGTCTTTGACGATACGGATAGTAAACGGCATGCGCTCGCTTTTCTGAAGTGCGGGCACGACCGTGAGAGTTGGGCGAACCGCCGATTCGGTTTGGTTAGCGGCGGCATTGGTGGCAAGGTTCAGACGTTCCATTTGTAAACCCCATTTTTTCTTGGCGATTGGAAAGGTGCCGCGTGTCGAGGAGGTTTTGTAGTGGTTCCTTACACGGGCGAAACGAGCCTCTCACGAAGTCAAATAACGGGGTGCGCGCTTGCCACTGTTTCTCAGCAAATTTCAGGCTAAAGGAGTGGAAGAAAGCTTCTAAACGGCGGAAAACAGTCGCCGGCAGCCGCCGAAAACCACATATCCATATGCCGTACAGGAATATGCGAGCCCGATCAAAAGTGAAAGAACGAGGGCGAGCAGCCACCAGGCGACGCGAGAGACAATCAGGAGAATAGCGTTCGCAGAACCCTCGTGGAGCATCGCGTAAACGCTGGAAAATACGTTAGAAAGAGTAACTGGTAACGTTTGCTTACACTTTTTCTTCGCAGAAAGTGCGAAACGCCGAACACGCGGGGAATGGGATTTAAAACCGCTGGAAAAGCCGAAACAAAAAGGCGGGCGTTCTTTTGAAAAGACGCCCGCGCTATCACAACATAATCATGTCGACTGTGTGAAATCCGCCAAAACGGATTAAAAAATCAGTCGTCTTCGTCGAGCCAGGGAATATCCACGTCGGTAATGAAAGCGACCATCGCGAGCGGACGGCCTTCTTGTCGCCCGATATTGCCGTCGGCGCGTTGCCATTCGCAGCGGAAAATCGTCGCGGGGGTATCGGCGAGCAGCGTGATCGTGCGAATCTCGTCCGGATCGTTGTCTTCGACCGGACCATCGAGCGACACGAGCAACTGCTGCGGCCACACTCCGTCGGCGGGATCGTAAATCTTGTCGCCGTCGTGGATGACGACGTGCGCCTCGACGCCGATCGTCGCCGACGCCTCCACGATCATCTTGCCGAGCGCGCGCAGCACGGCGGTGGCGCGGCCCGAGTTGGCCTGGCGGATCGCGAGATCGCCACGCGTCAGCGCCTGCTCGAGTTTGGGATTGGTTTTCTGTTGCGCCATATCTCTCTCTAGGGGTTCGTTGCAGCTTTCGACGGGCGCGGCCCGGCTTAAGTTGCAGGCGGATCGTAGCATCGCACCAACAAAGATAGGTCGCGCGGGCCTTTGCGGCAAACCGGACACGGCCAAAGCGTTCCTCACATCCGAACGACTTCGATGCTCAAGTTTGCGCACGACCGGCCGATATTGCGCACATCCCCACCGAAACGCGTGACTGCCGTGCCGTTAATCGACCTGACTGCTCCCTTGCGCATTCGTCCGCCGGCGCACGCTTCCCGCACGCTGTCCACCCGCGTCTGAACGTGGCGACCGGACACACGGAGATCGTCGACGGCATCGCGCTGCGCACGCATCTGCAACCGATCTACAGCCTGCCGCATCAACGCGAGGTGGGCTACGAGGCGCTGTTGCGCGGCGATGCGGGCGGCGGCGCGCTCGTCGGACCGTTCGATCTTTTCGGGCGGGCGATCGTCGCGGGCACGCTGACCGAGCTCGATCGCATGAGCCACCTCACGCATCTGCGCAACGCGGCGTCGATATTGCCTGCCGCGCAGTGGCTCTTCCTCAACATCAATCCGGCGACCTTCACCGATCCGGGCTACGCCGCGCGGCTCGCCTCTGCAACGCGCGAAGCGGGACTCGCGCCCGAGCGGCTGGTGATCGAAGTGCTGGAATCGGGCGGCACGGACGTCGAGGAAATCTCGCGCGCCACGCACGCGTTTCGCGCACAGGGCTTTCTCGTCGCGGTCGATGACTTCGGCGCGGGGCATTCCAACATCGACCGGCTGATCACGCTGCGGCCGGACATCGTCAAGCTCGATCGCAGTCTCGTGCGGACCAAGAGCGCCCACATGCGCGACGCGCTGATGCCGAAGCTCGTCGACCTGCTGCACGAGTCGGGCATGTTCGTGGTCGCGGAAGGCATCGAGACGAGCGAGGATCTGATGCTCGCCGCGCGCTCGAACGTCGATTTCGTGCAAGGCTATCTGTTCGGCATGCCATCGGCGGAACTCGCCGAACGCGGCGTGGCGACGCCGCTTTTCGAGGACGTGTTCGACACGCTCGCCCAGACGCGGCGCACCGAGCGCCTCGCGGGCGACCTGCTCTTGCTGCCCTATCGCGCGGGGCTCACGCAGGCCGCGCGGCGCTTCGCATCGGGTGCGACGACCGAATCCGCGTGTGCCGATCTGCTCGCGCTGCCGTGCACGCTCAGTTGCTTCTTCCTCGATCGGGGCGGCCGCGAGTTCATGCCGGGCCTCGCCGGCGCCGCGGCGATCGCGCCGAGCGAGCGCTTCGCGCCGATCGCGGATCCATCGACCGGGCGCTGGGACAATCGCCCGTATTTCGTCGATGCGCACGCGAAGCCGCAGCAGGTGATCACGAGCGCGCCTTATCTCTCCGTGACGGGCACGTCGCTTTGCGTGACGCTCACGATCGCGACGCAGCACGCCGCAAGGCCGGTCGTGATCGGCGCGGACCTCGACTGGCGCAAGCTGACCGAAGCGGCGCCCGCGATTTTCTGAGCGTCAGGCGGTAGCGCTTTTCGCTCGCGCGATCGCACTTGAAAGCGCCGCCGCGCCCGCGCGCAGCGCCGCGAGATTGCCAGGCTCGAAGGTCCAGTGCCCCGCCGCATTCACGACGGCCAGTTCCGCGCCGGGCCAGCGCGCGGCGAGGTCCAGTGCCTGATCGGCGGGACACACCATGTCGAAGCGTCCATGCACGATCCGGCAAGGCAGATGCGCGATACGCGCGACGAGCGGCAATAGCGGCACCGGCGGCAGTTCGTTCGCCATGTAGTGCCGCTCGAGGAGCGCCATCGAAATGGCGGCCGAGTTGGCTTCCGCGCTCGGGCGCTTCTCTTCCTCGGCAGGTTCCTTTTCCGGCTTGTTGACGACAGAGAGCGTGGTCTCGTAGTGCGTCCACGCGCGCGCGAGCCGCGTACCCGCCTCGTCGAAACGCGCGAGCGGCGCTTCGGTCATCCGCAGGATTTCCTGCGCATTCGTGGGACGCTCGCCGCACGCCGCCTCGATCGCATCGAGAAACGCGCGATGCGCTTCGGGAAACACGCGTCGAACGTCCCACAGGAACCAGTCGATGTCCTCGCGCCGCGCGAGAAAAATGCCGCGCAGCAGAAAACCCGTGCAGCGCTCCGGATGCGCGACGCCGTATGCGAGACCGAGCGTCGTGCCCCACGAGCCGCCGAAGATCGCCCATTGCTCGATGTTCAACGCGACGCGCAGCGTTTCCATGTCGCCGACGAGCGCGTCGATGCCGTTCGCCTCCAGCTTGCCGAACGGCTTGGACTTGCCGCAGCCGCGCTGATCGAAGAACACGACGCGCCATTTGTCCTGTTCGAGCACCTCCGCCCATTTCACGTTCATCGCCCCGCCGGGGCCGCCGTGCACGACGAGCATCACGGGCGCCTCGCGCGGGCCTTGCGCGCGCCAGTAGATCGAGTGACCGTCGCCCACGTCGAGCATGCCTTCGTCGAACTGCACCGGCGATTGATTGTCCATTGCGTCTTCCTTGCTGAATAGGCTTCATCGGGCTCCATTGTTGCATCGCTTCGATGACATCGCATGGCGCGAAATGATCGCCCGGTGCGTTTCGCCCGATACGCTATGCTTGCGGATTCCGGATGTTCGTCATCCACCTGTCATCTCACGAATTTCGATGCGACGCACCTTCGTCAAGTGGCTCTTTGCAACCTATCTGCTCGGCAGCGGCATCGTCTGGTCGATCCTGATCCTGCCGTTCTTTCCGTTCGTCGGGCGTAACGGGCGTTACCGGCTCGCGAAGCTCTGGTGCCGCGCGATGGTCGTGATGATGCGCGTCATCACCGGCGTCACGTGCTCGATCGAAGGGCTGGAGCATCTGCCCGACGGGCCGTGCATCATTCTGTCGCGACACGAATCGACCTGGGAGACGCTCTCGTTCATGGCGCTCTTTCCCCGGCGCATCAGTTTCGTGTTCAAGCACGAACTCATGAACATTCCGTTCTTCGGCTGGGTGCTGCGCGGGCTCGACATGGTGAGCCTCGATCGCGGCTCGATCCGTCAGGCGCACGCCGCCGTGACACGCGAGTGCGCGGCGCGGCTCGAGAAAGGCGATTCGGTGGTGATCTTTCCGGAAGGCACGCGCGTCGCGCACGATGCGCCGCTCAAGCTCGCGTCGGGCGGCGTGCGCCTCGCGTGCGCGACGAAGGTGCCGGTCGTGCCTGTCGTGCATGACGCGGGCAAGGTCTGGCCCGCGAAGGGCTGGCCGGATCGCGGCGGGCATATCCGCGTGATCGTCACGCCCTGCCTGCCGCTCGATTGCCAGATTCCGCAGGAGTTGAACCGCCTCGCGCAGTCCCAGATGGACGTGGCGCTGGCGGAACTGCGCTAGTCGCCGCTCAATACAAGGGCCGTTTCTTCGCGGCGCACAAACGATTGACCGCGGAAATCAGCGTCTCCATGTCGACGGGCTTGCGCAAATAGCCGTCGTAGCTGACGAAAGCCGGCGGATTCGGATGCCCCGAAATCATCAGGAAAGGAATGTGCGCGAGCGTCGCGTCGTTCTTCATCGTCTGACAGAGCAGCGCGCCGCCTAGGCCGGGCATCATCCAGTCGGACACGACGATGTCCACCCTCTGTTCCCCGAGTATCGATAACGCTCCGTTGCCGTCGAACGCGCACAAGACGGTGCACTCCTCGCCTTGCATGCAGAGGGTCCAGGCTTCGATGGTGGCGGGGTCGTCGTCGACGAGCAGTACGGTCTTCATCTTGCGAACATGTTCGAGTGCGGCGCGTGTGTGGGGCGGGACGTTCACGACGGAGGCGGCGGACAACCTCGGATGTGACCGCCGCCGACGCCGTTTGTTGCAGTCACTTCGTACCCGCCGCTTTTGTCATAGTATTTCTTTCGCGCAAAACCTGCGCGGTAAATGCTGCTTCAGCAACTTGCGCGCCGCCCGTCGTCTGCGGTCATTTGCTCCTGGCGCGTGAACGGCCGGCTTCACGCAGCGCATCGACGAGCGTTTCCTCCACTGGCGTGCGCGCGGCGTCGTTGCGGCGAATCAGGCCGATAGGCTCGTCGGTGCCGGCGAAGGGCATCGGCAGCGCGGCGAGCAGCCCGAGCGCGATGTCCTGCTCGACCGCGCCGGCGGGCACGAACCACACGGCGTCGTTGTTCATCGCGAGCGAGCGCCCCAGCGACACCGACAGGGTTTCGACGAGCGCCGTCAACGCATGCGCGCCGAATGCCGTCAGCACGCTTTCAGCCGATTGCCGGATCAACGTGCCGAACGGCGGCACGACGATCACGAAGCGCGCGAGCAAGGCGGGCGTGAGTGGCGTTTCGAGCGTCAACGGGTGCTCGCGGCGCACGACCACGGCGAGCGGCTCGCGATAAATCTGCTCGAAGGACAGCCCGTGCATCGCCTCCGGCTCCGACAGCCGCCCGACCACGAGATCGACGTCGCCCGCCTTCAGCTTCTCCAGCAAAAGCGCGTTGGAATCGGTCCAGACGGACAGCGACACCGCCGGCCATTGCTGCCGGAACGACATCAACGCGGGCGACAGCAGCACCGGCGCGACCGTCGGCAAAATGCCGATCGCGATGGTTCCGGGCATGTCGCCGCGTTCGCGCAGGAGCATGTCGACGCCCTCGCGCAGGGACGCGACGCATGCACTCGCGTGCGGCGCGAAAAGCCGTCCTTCGCGCGTGGGCACCGCGCCGCGCCGCCCACGCTCGAACAGCCGCACGCCTAGAATGGATTCGAGCTCGCCGATGGTTTTGGAAACCGCGGGCTGCGTGATCGACAGGCTATCGGCGGCGCGCTGCACGCTGCCGAGCTGCGTGACGGCAAGAAAACATTGCAGATGCCTGAACTTGACGCGGGTGTTGGTGAAGTCGGTATCCATGACGATCCGTTATGCAAGATGGCACGAAACATCATTTTCCATAACTTGCGTCGTTCTATAAAGTAGCCGTCAGAAACATCCTAATCAACTTCCAAATACAGGAGACAGTCGACATGACCTCCCCCATCCTCACACCGCGCGATTGGGAATCCCATCCCGCGTATCTGTCGCCGGGTTACAAGTCGTCGATCCTGCGCAGCCCGGGCTTGCCGCTCATTCCGCTGAAGGAAAATCTGCGCAACCGACGCGTGCCTGTCTACGGTGCTGACGATCTGGGCGTGCTCGACAACGACCTCACCCGCAACGCCGCGAAAAACGGCGAACCGCTCGGCGAGCGCATCATCGTGACGGGGCGCGTGCTCGACGAAGGCGGCCGTCCGGTGCGCAACACGCTCGTCGAAGTGTGGCAGGCGAACGCCGCGGGCCGCTATGTCCACAAGGCCGACCAGCACGACGCGCCGCTCGACCCGAACTTCCTCGGCGCGGGCCGCTGCCTGACCGACGACGAAGGCCGCTATCGCTTCATGACGATCAAGCCGGGCGCGTACCCGTGGGGCAATCACCCGAACGCGTGGCGTCCGCAGCACATCCATTTCTCGCTCTTCGGCGAATACTTCGGCTCGCGTCTCGTCACGCAGATGTACTTCCCCGGCGATCCGCTGCTCGACCTCGATCCGATCTATCAGGGCATTCCCGAGCAGGCACGCAAGCGTCTCGTGTCGTCCTTCTCGATCGACACGACGCAGGAAAACTACGCGCTCGGCTACGAATTCAACATCGTGCTGCGCGGCCCGGATCAAACGCCGACGGAGTAATCGAACATGACCACGCTGAAACAGACCCCATCGCAGACCGTCGGACCGTACTTCGCTTACGGCCTCGTTCCCGAGCAATACAACTTCGATCTGAAGAGCCTCTTCACCGCATCGGCGGCGGATCGTGAAGTGCCGGGCGAGCATATCGCCGTCGTCGGCAACGTGTTCGACGCCGAAGGCAAGCCCGTCAACGACGCGCTGATCGAAGTCGCGCAGGCCGATGCGAATGGCCGCTATGTGCAGAGCGCGCAGGAAGCGCGCGAGTCGGGCTTTCGCGGCTTTGCCCGCGTGGGCACGGGCACGGACCCGAAACTGCGCTTCATCGTCGATACGGTGAAGCCGGGCGCAACCGCCGACGATTCCGCGCCGCACCTCGATGTCATCGTGCTGATGCGCGGCATGCTGCTGCATACGTACACGCGCATTTACTTCGAGGACGAAACCGAAGCCAACGCGAAGGACGCCGTGTTGCAGAGCGTGCCGGCCGAGCGCCGTCATACGCTGATCGCGAAGCGCGAAGCGGGCGCATCGGCCAAGCCGGATTCGTCGGGCACGATCTATCGCTTCGACATCCATCTGCGCGGCCCGAACGAGACGGTGTTCTTCGACCTGTAAAGCTTTCTCGCAGCAGTCGTTTGAAACGAAGGGCGTCCGGCACTGCGTTATAGTGTCGGTCGCCTTTTGTCTTTTCTGCGCCTTCTCCCATGTCCGACGCTCCCACGCCCAGCCCGCTCTACGTCAAGCTCCTCGGTGAAACCGCCCAGATCGGCTGGTCCGAACTGGAGCGCTTCTTCGCGCAAGGCAAGCTCATCTGGGTGAAGCGCGATCTCGATCTCGTGAGCGTCGCGGAAGCCGTCGCCACCGACGATACGCAACAGGTCACGCAATGGCTCGCAGCCGGGCTAGTCGAGCGCATGCAGGCCGAAACGGCCGCCGATCTCGCCGCGCGCGATCCGCAATTGTGGGCGGTCGTCACTTCGCCCTGGGTATGCGTGCAGGAACGCGGCTGATTCACGAGGCTGAATCGCACTAGCGCCTGTCGAGGACATAGTCCGTCCACAGCACGACGAGAATCGTCATCAACGCTGGGCCGATGAACAGCCCGATCAGCCCGAAGGTTTCCGCGCCGCCGAGAATGCCGAACAGCACGAGCAGAAACGGCAGCCGAGCCGATCCGCCGATCAGCACCGGCCGCACGAAGTGCTCGGCGACGAACACGACGATCATCCCGAACACGGCGACGCATATCGCCGCGACCATCGAGCCCTGCGCAAGCAGCCACAATGCCGAACCTAGAAACACGATCGGCGCGCAGAACGGCAGCATCGCCGCGACGGCCGTCAGCATACCGAGCAAGGTGGCGTGCGGTACGCCCGTGACCGCATAGGCGATTCCGAGCAACGCGCCCTCGCCCAGCCCCACGACGACGAGCCCCACCACCGTGCTGCGCACCGATTCGGCCATGCGCCGCACGAGCGCGGCGCCATCCGGACCGAACGCGCGGCGCGAGCCCGCGAGCAGTTGTTCGCCGAGCTTCGAGCCCGCCAGAAACACGAAGAAGAGCGTCATCAGCATGAAGCCGAAGATGACGACGCCGTGGACCACGCGTCCGCCGAAGTGCCGCGTCATCGCGACGACGGTCGCACTGTGCAGGTTCTTCACCGCCGGCGACGCTTCGAGCGGGGTCGCCAGATTCTCCTGCCACCAGCGCCCGACCTGTTGCGAGCCCATCGGCAGATGCTCGATGAACGCGGGCATCGGAATGCCGGTGCGCAACACTTCGTGGAACCAGTGGATCATGTCGCGCGCCTCGTTCACCGTCTGCGCCGCGACGATGAAGAACGGCACGACGAACAGCAGGCCGATCGCCGCCGTCAGCAGGACCGCGAGCAGATTGTGATGCCGCTTGAACATCGGCCGACGTTCGAGCCAGCCGAACGCGGGCCATAGCGCGATCGCGATCACGCTCGCCCAGACGACGGCCGGAATGAAGGTGCGCGCCGTGTAGAGCGCGACCAGCACGAGCACCGCGTAAAGCACCGCGGACGCCGTGCGCTGCATCTTGCGGGTGCGCTCGGATGAGTCCGGGCTCGAGTCGTTGCGCGGTTGGATCGGCATGAGTGAATGGTCCTTCTTCGTGATGTTCGATTGGTGGCGAAACATGAATCGTTCGCCAGAATTGTAATCACGCACGAATCATTCCACTCTATGCGCGCAGTCAAGCAACTTTATTTACAAAAGGCACGTTTGGCGCTCCCTATAATCGAGACTCGGCATCGAAGGAAGGATCTTGAAAATGAAGGAAAAAACCTGGCGCGCAATGGCGGGTGCATGCCTGTCGCTGATATGGCTCGCCGGATGTTCGACCGGCCTCAACCGGTCGAATGAAGATCGTTTGAACGCGCAAAACGGCATCACGATGTTGCCGGTCAAAGGGGGCGTGGAGATGCGGCTGCCCGAGGCGCCGCTCTTCGATACCGACGAATCGAGCATCCGCGCGGGCTATTCGCCGATGCTCGATCGCGCCGCTCAGGTGTTGAAGCGCAGCATGCGGCCCATTTTGATCGAAGGCCACACCGACAACCAGGGCACGCTGGCCTATAACCGCACGCTTTCCGATGCGCGCGCCCAGGCGGTCGGGCAGGCGCTGATCGCGCGCGGCGTGCCCGCCGAGCGTATCGCGACGAAAGGCATGGCGTGGCTGCGGCCGATCGCCAGCAACGACACGGTGCAAGGCCGTGCATTGAACCGCCGCGTGGAGATTCTGGTGCGCACCGAGAGCGAAGAGACGCTGCTCGGCGCGCCCGCCAAGGTCAAGCGCTAGCCGCCTGCTCGACCTCCAGCACGAGCAACTGCGAGCCGTCGGCGACCTGATCGCCGACTTCGAACAGAATCTCGCCGATCTTGCCCGACGAAGGCGCCACGATCGTGTGCTCCATCTTCATCGCTTCCATCACCATCAGCGGCGCGCCCTTCTCGACCGTCGCGCCCGTCTCCACGAGCACCGCGATCACCTTGCCCGGCATCGGCGCGGTCAGACGGCCTTCGTGCTCGGCGTCGCCCGCGTGGGCCATCAGGTTCTGCCACTCGAACTGGAACGCAGCGCCTTCGTGGAAGACGTGGAAGATGTCGCCGTCGGTGAAGACGTGGCCTTTGATCAGCGCATCGTCGAGCTGGACCGTGAATGACGTCGCGCCGCTGTGCGACCAGTCGAAGCGCGCGCTCTTGTCGTTCAGCGTGAGACGCTTTTCGCCGTTCTTCGTGAAGACGACCTTCAGCGTTTCGTCCGTATCGAGCGCGCGCCAGTTCAAATCCTGGCTATAGCCGCCCGCCATGCGCCAGTGCGACAGCGCATCCCACGGCGACTGCCCATGCGCCTCGCCGCCTTCGCGCGTGAGCAGCGCCGCGCACGCGAGCGCAAGTCCCTTGTTGCGCGAAACGTGGGTGGGCGCGAAGAGCGCATCGTGATGACGCTCGATCAGGCCGGTGTCGAGATCGCCCGCGCTGAACGGCTCGCTCTTCACGATGCGTTGCAGGAACTCGACGTTCGTCGACAACCCGACGATCTCGCATTCCGCCAGCGCGCGCGCCATGCGCGCCAATGCATCGCGGCGATCGCGACCATGCACGATCAGCTTCGCGATCATCGGATCGTAGAACGGCGTGATCGAATCGCCCTGACGCACGCCGCTGTCCACACGTACGTCGCCGTCGATCGAAAACTCCACCCCGTGCGGCATGCGCACGTGCTTGAGCGTGCCCGTCGACGGCAGGAAGCCGCGCGACGGATTTTCCGCGTAGATGCGCGCCTCGATCGCGTGGCCGTGCACCTTCAGCTCGTTCTGCTTGAGCGGCAAAGGCTCGCCCGCCGCCACGCGCAGTTGCCATTCGACGAGATCGAGCCCGGTCACCATCTCCGTCACCGGATGCTCGACCTGGAGACGCGTGTTCATCTCCATGAAGTAGAACTGGCCGTCCTGCGTCATGATGAATTCGACCGTGCCCGCGCCGACGTAGTCCACCGCGCGCGCCGCCGCAACCGCGGCTTCGCCCATCGCGCGGCGGGTTTCATCGTTCAGACCCGGCGCGGGCGCTTCTTCAAGCACCTTCTGATGGCGGCGCTGCACCGAACAGTCGCGATCGAACAGATAGACCGCGTTGCCGTGCTTGTCGGCGAACACCTGCACTTCTACGTGTCGCGGGCGCAGCAGATACTTTTCGATCAGCACGCGATCGTTGCCGAAGCTCGACGCCGCCTCGCGCTTGCACGATGCGAGCGCGGCCGCGAAGTCCTCGCTCTTCTCGACGGCGCGCATGCCCTTGCCGCCGCCGCCCGCGCTCGCCTTCAGCAGCACCGGATAGCCGATGCGGTCCGCTTCGCGCTGAAGCAGCGAAGCGTCCTGGTCGTCGCCGTGATAGCCCGGCACGAGCGGCACCGACGCGGATTGCATCAGCGCTTTCGCGGCCGCCTTGGAACCCATCGCGCGAATCGCATCGACGGGCGGTCCGATGAAAACGAGCCCCGCCTTCTCGCACGCGTTGGCGAAGTCCTCGTTCTCCGACAGAAAGCCGTAGCCCGGATGAATCGCCTGCGCGCCGGTCTTCTTCGCGGCATCGACGATGCGCTCGATACGCAGATAACTCTCCGATGCAGCCGATCCGCCGACATGCACCGCTTCGTCGCAGACATCGACGTGCTTGGCTTTCGCGTCCGCGTCGGAATAGACAGCGACGCTGCCAACGTTCAGGCGCTTCGCCGTCGCCGCGACACGGCATGCGATCTCGCCGCGATTCGCAATCAGTATTTTGTTGAACATGGCATTACATCCGGAATACGCCGAAGCGCGTGTCTTCGATGGGAGCGTTCATCGTCGCGGCGAGGCCGAGACCGAGCACGTCGCGCGTTTGCGCGGGATCGATCACGCCGTCGTCCCACAGACGCGCGCTCGCGTAGTACGGATGCCCCTGCGCCTCGTACTGATCGCGGATCGGCGCCTTGAACGCCTCTTCTTCTTCCTTCGACCACGCGCCGCCCTTCTTCTCGATGCCGTCGCGCCGCACGGTCGCGAGCACGGACGCGGCCTGTTCGCCGCCCATCACCGAGATGCGCGCGTTCGGCCACATCCACAGAAAGCGCGGCGAATACGCGCGGCCGCACATGCCGTAATTGCCCGCGCCGAACGAGCCGCCGATGATCACCGTGAACTTCGGCACCTTCGCCGTGGCAACCGCCGTCACCATCTTCGCGCCGTTGCGCGCGATGCCTTCGTTCTCGTACTTCCGGCCGACCATGAAGCCCGTGATGTTCTGCAGGAACACGAGCGGAATCTTGCGTTGCGCGCACAGTTCGATGAAATGCGCGCCCTTCAACGCCGATTCGCTGAAGAGAATGCCGTTGTTCGCGACGATGCCGACCGGATGCCCCCAGATATGCGCGAAGCCGCAGACGAGCGTCGTGCCGTAGCGCGCCTTGAACTCGTCGAAGGCGGAATCGTCGACGATGCGCGCGATCACTTCGCGCACGTCGAAGGGCTTGCGCGTATCGACGGGAATCACGCCGTAGACGCTCTGCGGGTCGAAACGCGGCGGCAGCGGCTCTTTCAATGCGAGCGTCGGCGTCTTCACGCGATTCAGATTGCCGACGATGCTGCGCGCAATGCCGAGCGCGTGCGCGTCGTTCTGCGCGAGATGATCGACGACGCCCGACAGACGCGTATGCACGTCGCCGCCGCCGAGATCTTCGGCGCTGACTTCTTCGCCGGTCGCGGCCTTGACGAGCGGCGGGCCGCCCAGAAAGATCGTGCCTTGATTCTTGACGATGATCGATTCGTCGCTCATCGCGGGCACATACGCGCCGCCCGCCGTGCACGAACCCATCACCACGGCGATCTGCGCGATGCCCTGCGCCGACATGTTCGCCTGGTTGTAGAAGATGCGGCCGAAGTGATCGCGGTCGGGAAATACGTCGTCCTGATTCGGCAGGTTCGCGCCGCCCGAATCGACGAGATACACGCACGGCAGGCGGTTCTGCTCCGCGATTTCCTGCGCGCGCAGATGTTTCTTCACGGTCACGGGATAGTACGTGCCGCCTTTCACGGTCGCGTCGTTGCACACGACGACGCATTCCTGCCCCGCGATGCGCCCGATGCCCGTGATGATGCCCGCGCCCGGCGCGTCGTCGTCATACATGCCGTACGCAGCGAGTTGCGACAGTTCCAGAAACGGCGTGCCCGGATCGAGCAGTTGCGCGATGCGATCGCGCGGCAGCAGCTTGCTGCGCGACACGTGCCGATCGCGTGCGGCTTGTCCGCCGCCTTCCGCGATCTTCGCGATCTTCTGTTTGAGGTCCGCGACGAGCGCTTCGAGCGCAGCCGCGTTCGTGCGGAATTCCTCGCCGCGCGGATTCAGTTTCGATTCGATGATCGTCATGTCGCGCGCCTCACATCGTCTCGGCGAACAGTTCGCGGCCGATCAGCATGCGGCGGATCTCGCTCGTGCCCGCGCCGATTTCATAAAGCTTCGCGTCGCGCCACAGCCGGCCGACCGGATACTCGTTGATGTAACCGTTGCCGCCGAGCACCTGAATCGCTTCGCCGGCCATCCACGTGGCCTTTTCGGCGGTGTAGAGGATGACGCCCGCGCAGTCCTTGCGCACCTGGCGCACGTGGCCCGAGCCGAGCGTGTCGAGCTGGCGGCCGACTGCGTAGAGATACGCGCGGCAGGCTTGCAGCGTCGAGTACATGTCGGCGACCTTGCCCTGAATGAGCTGGAATTCGCCGATCGCCTGGCCGAACTGCTTGCGATCGTGGATATACGGCACGACCGCGTCCATGCACGCGAGCATGATGCCGGTCGGGCCGCCCGCGAGCACGGCGCGCTCGTAGTCGAGGCCGCTCATCAGCACCTTCGTGCCGCCATTCAGTTGACCGAGGATGTTCTCTTTCGGCACTTCGACGTTCTCGAACACGAGCTCGCCAGTATGCGAGCCGCGCATGCCGAGTTTGTCGAGCTTCTGGGCGACGGAAAAACCCTTCATGCCCTTCTCGACGATGAACGCCGTGATGCCGCGCGGACCGGCTTCGATGTCCGTCTTCGCGTACACGACGAGCGTGTCGCAGTCCGGGCCGTTGGTGATCCACATCTTCGTGCCGTTGAGCACGTAGTGATCGCCCTTTTCCTCGGCGCGCAGCTTCATGCTGACGACGTCGGAGCCGGCGTTCGGCTCGCTCATCGCGAGCGCGCCGATATGCTCGCCCGACACCAGCTTCGGCAGATACTTCTGCTTTTGCGCTTCCGTGCCGTTGCGATGAATCTGGTTCACGCACAGATTCGAATGCGCGCCATAGGACAGCCCGACCGACGCCGACGCCCGCGAAATTTCCTCCATCGCGACCATATGCGCGGTGTAGCCCATGTTCGCGCCGCCGTATTCCTCGGAAACGGTCATGCCGAGCACGCCGAGATCGCCGAATTTTTTCCAGAGATCCATAGGAAACTGGTCGCTGTGGTCGATTTCGCCCGCGCGCGGCGCGATTTCCTTCGCAGCGAAATTGGCGAGCGAATCGCGCAGCATGTCGATGTCTTCGCCCAGCGCGAAATTCAGTCCGGGTACGTTGCTCATGAATGTCTCCTCCAGATGCGATGTTTTCGGCGCGCCCTGAAATTTGAGTTTCACTCACACAGGGCAGCAAACCGCGGGATGGGGCAATTTCACGCTCAAATCGCCTAGCCGTCAATAGATTTTTGAGCTACGCTCACATTTATTTCGCGCGCTTCGCCATCATGTCCACGCATACCACTACCAGCCGCCGCACGCCCACGGGCGTCAAATCGCAGCAGCGCGTGAAAGAGATCCTGCAAGCGGGCCGCGACGTCTTCGCCGAGAAAGGCTACGACGCGGCGACGAGCGCCGAGATCGCGCAACGCGCCGGCATCTCGGAAGCGACCGTGTTCAGCTATTTCAGCGGCAAGCGCGAGTTGTGCGCGCGCGTGATCGCCGATTGGTACGACGAAATCATCGATGCCTTCGAGACCGGCCTGCCGCGCGACGGCTCGGTGCGCCAGCAGTTCGCGTTCATCGTCAAAACACATATGCGGCTGATGCTGATGAACGGCACGGGATTGTGCGCGCTGGTGCTGTCGGAAGGCCGCAGCAAACAGCACGATCTGTCGGATACGCTGACGGAATTGCAGCGCCGCTACACCGCGCCGCTGATGGACGTGCTCGCGCGCGGCCAGACGCTCGGTCATGTGCGCAACGACATGCCGTTGCGCCTGTTGCGCTCGCTCGTATTCGGCCCGATGGAACACGTGTTGTGGGACGCGACCCTCGCGAAGCGCCGTCTGAGTCAGACTCAGATCGAAACGACGGCGAACGAACTGGTGGAAGTATTGTGGACGGCGTTGCAGCCGCCGAATGCGCAACTGGCCGCGCTCGCGCAGTTCCGGCAAGACGTGGAGGAAGCGTCGCGGCGCTTCCAAACGAGCGCCGCGCGCGAGAAGCCTATTTCCTGATGAAGCGCAGCGCGAAGCGCGCGAGCTTCGGCACGGTAACCGGACGCAAGAGCCGCGCGTCGTAGCCGCCCATGCGGCGATCGTTTTCGGTGAGACACAGTTCGATCAGCGAGCGAGCCGATACATCGCCCGCCACCGAATCGCCGACATTCGCCGGAAAATTCATGTCCTGCGCCGCACCGCTCTTGTCGAAACCGCGCGCAAGCGAGATGCGGTCGCGGATCAGCGAGAACCACACGCCCGCGATCTTCGCCAGAAACCACGGCTTTCGATACCACGGCAAGCTGCGCCGATACCACGCGACCCAGTTCGCGAAGAACAGAATGTGCCGCGCCTCTTCCTGAATGACCGGCTCGAAGGTTTCTACGAGTTCTTCGGGGAAATAGCCCGATTGCCGCGCCGCCTCGAACAGCCCGAACGCGAAGAAACTGTCGATGCACTCGCTGTAGCCGGTGAGCATCCACGCGCGCAGCGGATCGGCGGGCGCGGGGTACGCCGGCTCCGGCGCAAGCGTGATGCCGTAAGCCTCGACCAGCTTCGACAGCACGAGCTTGTGCCGCGCTTCCTCGCCGCCGTTCATGCGCAGGGCTTCGCGCAACTGCGGATCCGCGACGGTGCCCGCGTAGGTCGCGACGCGAATCGACGCGCGCCCTTCGGTCTGCACGGCAATATCCCAGATAGGCAGCGAGGTGACGCGCTTCAGCGCCGCGGGATCGAGCTTCGGCCAGTCGATGACGGCGGGCTTGTACGGATTGTGCGTCGTCAGCAGCATCTCGCAGAACATCCGCTTGTGCAGGTCCGAACCGATCGGAATCTGCCCCGTCGACCGGTACGTCCAGTTGCGCATCGCATGATCTGCTTCGACTGTGTTGAGCGTATCGGACATATTCGAATATTGGCCGCCGATTGGGTACGTCCTGCGGATTTTGGCATACAGGATGTCAACTTGCAGCGCTACACGCCTTTTTTCGTCGGGTGCGTGGCGTCCAGCACGACGAACGGCACGCTCAATACGGCTGAATCCCGTTCATCAACAGCGCGACGACGTGCCGCGCGAGCTGCTCCGCGCTGACAGTTCGGTTTCCTTCCCCGCGCCAGCGCGACGTCGCGAGCGGAAACACCGTCAGTCCGAACAGCGACGCGAACACGAGCGACGGCTCCAGCGACGGATTGAGCTTGCCTTCCTTCTGCCAGCCGGCAATGCGCTCGATCGCGCGATCCTTGTGCGTGTCGCCGAAGCGCTCGGCCATGCGCTGACGCAACAGTCCGCCTTCGCTGATCATCTCGCGCACCCAAAGCGCCGCGAACCACGGATATTTGTCGACGGTCGCGACGAGCGTTTCCACGAAGGCGCGCAAGGTATCGACAGGCTCCGAGTCCGGATCGTTGAACACGCGTGCGAGTTCGACGCGCAACGGCACGAAACGCTCGTCGATCAGCATGTCGAGCAACTGATCGCGTGTCTTGAAGTAGTAGTGAACCATCGCCGGCGTGACGCCCGCCTCGCGTGCGATCGCGCCGAGCGTCGTTTCACCGATGCCCTGCCGCGCGAACAGCGCAAGCGCGATATCCAGCAACTGCTCGCGGGCCTGCTCCCCGTGCGCGCCGCTCGGGCGCCCGGGTTTCTTGCGCGGCGACGGGCGTGCGGACGCGCCCGCGCCAGTGTTCAACACATCGTTTGCCATATAAGAATTTGACGAGATTCCTTCCGTCGTCTATATTAACTTTCACGTTAATTAATTGCAATCGATCCGATCTGCCGGGCGACACGTCCGGCGGCGGATTCGCCCAGTCGACATGACATCTTTGCACCAAACCGCCGTCGCGGGCGCGAAAGCGTCCGACGAAACCGGCATCGCATCGAAACCGCCTGTCGGGCTGCTGTTCACGGCGCTCATGCTCGTGATGCTGCTCGGCGCGCTCGACCAGACCATCGTGTCGACCGCGCTGCCGACCATCGTCGGCGATCTCGGCGGGCTCGAAAACCTGTCGTGGGTCGTCACGTCCTATCTGCTCAGCTCGACGATCGTCGTGCCGCTCTACGGCAAGTTCGGCGACCAGTTCGGCCGCAAGATCGTGCTTCAGGCGTCGATCCTGATCTTTCTCGCCGGCTCCATTCTTTGCGGCATCGCGCAAAACATGACGCAGCTGATCGCGCTGCGCGCGCTGCAAGGGCTCGGCGGCGGCGGGCTCATGGTCATCACGATGGCCGCCATCGCGGATGTCATCCCGCCGGCCGAGCGCGGCCGCTTCCAGGGCCTCTTCGGCGGCGTGTACGGCGTGGCGACGGTCGTCGGTCCGCTGCTCGGCGGCTTTCTCGTCGAGCATCTTTCGTGGCGCTGGATCTTCTACATCAACCTGCCGCTCGGCCTGATCGCGCTCGCCGTGATCCAGCTCGTGTTCAAGCCGCATACCGCGCATGTGAATCATCGCGTCGACTATATGGGCGCGGGTTTTCTCGCCGCGGCGCTCACCTGCATCATCCTGTTCACGAGCGAAGGCGGCACGCTCCTGCCGTGGACCTCGCCGCAGCTCTGGGGCACGCTGTTGCTCGGGCTCGTGTGCATCGGCGGCTTCATCTACGAGGAGCGCCTCGCCGCCGAGCCGATCATGCCGCTCTCGCTCTTCAAAGAGCGCACCTTCGTGCTGGCGGGGCTGATCGGCTTTATCGTCGGTTGCGCGCTGTTCGGCGCGGTCACGTTCCTGCCGCTCTATCTGCAGGTCGTGAAGGGCTCGACGCCGTCGCAGGCCGGTCTGCAAATCACGCCGATGATGGGCGGCGTGCTGCTGTCGTCGATCGTGAGCGGGCGGATCATCAGCAAGATCGGCAAGTATCGCTTCTTCCCGATCATGGGCACGGCGCTCGTCTCCACCGCGATGCTGCTACTCTCGACGCTCGACCTCGACACGCCGCTCGCGCTCATGAACGTCTACATGGCGCTGCTCGGCCTCGGGCTCGGCATGGTGATGCAGGTGCTCGTGCTCGCGGTGCAGAACGTCGTCGAATTCCGGCTGATGGGCGTGGCGACCTCCAGCGCGACGCTCTTTCGCTCGATCGGCGGCTCGGTCGGCGTGGCGGCGTTCGGCGCGATCTTTTCAAATAGCCTGCGCTCGCGCCTCGAAACGCTGATGCCGCCCGGCACTGAACTGCCGCAGTCGCTCGGCCCGCAGGCGGTCGCGCATCTGCCGCCCGCTTTGCACGACGATTACTTGCACGCGTTCGCGAGCTCGATGCACACGGTCTATCTCGTCGCCGCGTGCGTGGCGCTCATCGCGTTTGCGCTCTCGTGGTTCCTGAAAGATCATCCGCTCAGGAAACGCTGACACGAGGGAAACCTCTAAAGCCGCGGCTATCGGGGCTTTTACTAGCTCCCGAACTATTTTGGCTTGGTAACCTTCTGCCGATTCTGAGCGGACACGATCCGCGGAATAACCATGCTCCGGCGTTCATCGACACGCCGGACGCCCGGATACGAGACCTTCCGGGCTGAACTGACCACCCTTTGGAGTTAAAACAGTGAAGAAACTGCTCGCGGCACTGACGATGTCCCTCCTCGCCGCCACGTCGCTCACGGCCGTCACGCCGGCGCTTGCGAAGGACTATTCGACGATCCGTTTCGGCGTCGACGCAAGCTATCCTCCGTTCGAATCGAAGGGTTCCGACGGCAAGCTGGTCGGTTTCGACATCGATCTCGGCAATGAAATCTGCTCGCGTCTGAAGGCGAAGTGCGTGTGGGTCGAGAACGACTTCGACGGCATGATCCCCGCGCTCAAGGCGAAGAAGTTCGACGGCGTGCTCTCGTCGATGTCGATGACGCCGCAACGCGCCGAGCAGATCGCTTTCTCGAGCAAGCTCTTCAACACGCCGACGCGCCTCGTCGCGAAGAAAGGCAGCAACATCCTGCCGACGGCTGAAAGCCTGAAGGGCAAGAACGTCGGCGTCGAACAAGGCACGATTCAGGAAACCTACGCCAAGACCTACTGGGCGCCGAAGGGCGTGACGGTCACGCCGTACCAGAACCAGGATCAGGTTTATGCCGACCTGACCTCGGGCCGCCTCGACGCAGCGCTGCAAGACGCGGTGCAGGCGGAAATCGGCTTCCTGAAGACGCCGCGCGGCGCGGGCTACGACTTCGCCGGCAAGAACATCGACGATCCGAAGACGCTCGGCAACGGCGCGGGCATCGGTCTGCGCAAGGAAGACACCGACCTGAAGGCGAAGATCGACAAGGCGATCGCCGACATCATCAAGGACGGCACGTACAAGAAGATCGAGAAGAAGTACTTCGACTTCGACGTGTACGGCGGCTAAGCCTCACGCTCACGCCCGACCGGCTGACGAACGGGCTCCGCGCTCAAGGCGCGGAGCCCGTTTTCCTTTTGGGCGCCCGGCGCGCCGATTTCGGCTAAGATCGAACGTCCGGTAGGACGCCGACGGACGGAGACACCGCGGCGCCCGGCAATTCCCAGAGGCAAGACCCGCGCATTCGCGTGCGCGCGACCAACATGCAAACCAGAACTCATCCCCTGATTTCGCCGACGCTCGGCACTTCCCGCAACATCACGAGTTTTCATTACGGCCCCGGCGGCGGCCAGAAAATCTATATCCAGTCCTCGCTGCACGCGGACGAACTGCCCGGCATGCTGGTCGCGTGGCGCCTGCGCCGTCAGCTCGCCGAATTCGAAGCGGCGGGCAAACTGCGCGGCGAAGTGGTGATCGTGCCGGTGCCGAATCCGATCGGCCTCTCGCAGCATCTGCACGGCACGCTGATGGGCCGTTTCGAGACCAACAGCGGCCACAACTTCAATCGCAATTTTTACGATCTCGCCGCGCTGATCGCGCCGCGCATCGAAGCGCGCCTCGGCAAGGACGCGGACGCGAACACACTCGCGGTGCGCGCCACGATGAAGGAAGCCCTCGACGAGCAGACGCCGCACACCGAGCTCGAATCGCAACGCCTCGCGCTGCAGAAGCTTTCCTTCGACGCCGATGTCGTGCTCGATCTGCACTGCGATCTCGACGCCGCGCTGCATCTCTACACGAACCCGGAGATCTGGGACGAAGTGGAGCCGCTCGCGCGCTATCTCGATGCGAAGGCGTCGCTGCTCGCGCTGAATTCGGTCGGCAATCCGTTCGACGAGATTCACAGCTTCTGCTGGTCGGATCTGCGTCAGCGTTACGGCGAGCGTTTCCCGATCACCAACGGCGGCATTTCGGTGACGGTCGAGCTGCGCAGCCAGCACGATGTCTCATACGAACTCGCCGACAAGGACGCGCAGGCGATCGTCAACTATCTGATCCATCGCGGCGTGATCGATGCGCCCATGCCGCAGTTGCCGCCGCTCGAGCATCCCGCGACGCCGCTCGCGGGCGCCGAGCCGATCGTCGCGCCCGCGTCGGGCGTGCTCGTGTTCCGCGCGGAAGTGGGCGCGTTCATCGAAGCGGGCCAGCCGATCGCCGATATCATCGATCCGCTCACCGACACCGTGACCACGCTCAAATGCACGACCTCGGGCGTGATGTACGCGCGGCATATCACGCGCTTCGCGACGGCCGGGCTCGAAGTGGCGCGCATCGCGGGCGCGAAGGCGTATCGCACGGGGTCGCTGCTGTCGGCGTAAGCGCTTGCGTCAGAACGGCGCGAGACAGCATTGCGCGGCGACGATCTTCCACGCGCCGCCAATGTCTCCCCACGTTCGCGTGTAGCGCAGGCTGCCCGCGAACGGCGCGCCCGCGAAGGTCCCGGACAGCGCCACACGCGTCACCGTGACGGCGAAGCCGCCGTACACGCGCACGCTCTGCTCCTCCACATCCAGCTTCTCGATGCGCTGCATGCCGTAGCGATGCCCGTTGAGATCGTCGGCCTTGGTCCACACCTTGCCGGTCGCATCGACGAAGCTCAGGTCGTCGGCCAATAGCGCATCGAGCGCGTCCACGTCCGACGTCAACATCGCCTTCTTCAGGCGCTCCTCCAGTTCGCGGATTACTTGCTCGTCCATGATTTCGCTCGCGTGTCATCGAACCGCAAGCATACCGTGCCCGTTCAGCGGTGTTGTACGTGCGACACACGGCAAGCCGTTTGAAAGCACTGTCATATTTCTTTCTTCGGCAATCGCTACATTTGCGCCCGTCGCCGCCACGCGCCGTCAGAGCGCGACGCACCGCAGACACTGTCAACGACCACACCGCGAACCAACTCTCGGAGCTTGTTTTGAAGAAGAATCTTTTGGCGACCGCCGCGCTCGCCGCTTTTGCCGCCCTCGCCGCCACGTCCGCCCACGCGCAAAGCAGCGTCACCCTGTACGGCATCATCGACGCCGGCATCAGCTATGTGAACAACAGCTCCACCAGCCCGGCGCGCGCCGGTGATTCCCTCGTGAAGTACGACGACGGCGTCGCGCAAGGCAGCCGTTGGGGCCTGAGAGGCGCCGAAGATCTCGGCGGCGGCCTGAAGGCGATCTTCACGTTGGAAAATGGCTTCAACAGCGGCACGGGCGCGCTCGGTCAGGGCGGCGCGGAATTCGGCCGTCAGGCATACGTCGGTCTCGCGCAGAACAATGTCGGCTCGCTGACTTTGGGCCGCCAGTACAGCTTCAGCACCGACTACCTCGGCTCGAACTATTCGATCGGCGGCCAGACCGTCGCGGGCAACTACGCGTACCACATGAACGACTTCGACCAGCTGACGTCGAGCCGTATCAACAACGCGGTCAAGTTCTCCAGCGCGAACTTCTACGGCTTCACGTTCGGCGCGATGTACGGCTTCTCGAACACGGCCGGCGCGTTCGCGGGTACGCCCAACACGACGGTCGGCACCACGACGACCGCGGGCTCGTCGCGCGCCTACAGCTTCGGCCTGAACTACAAGGCCGGCCCGTTCGGCATCGGCGCGGCGTACACGGACATCCGCTATCCGACGGCTGCGACGCCTGCATTCAGCTCGACGATCGCCAACATCAACACGACCGGCACGACCAACAACGCGAAGGACCTGCGCACGTTCGGCATCGGCGCGAACTACGCGTTCGGCGCGGCGACGGTCTTCGGCCTGTGGACGAACACGCGCTTCGAGCCGATCGTCGGTTCGAGCTCGCGTCTGAACGCGTTCGACATCGGCGGCAAGTACGCATTCACGTCCGCGATGACGGCAGGCCTCGGCTACACCTACATGGACCTGTACGACAACTTCAAGGGCCACTGGCACCAGATCGACGCGAGCTTCGACTACGCGTTGAGCAAGCGCACCGACGTGTACGCGCTCGCGATCTATCAGAAGGCGTCGGGCTCGAACAACGGCGTGGAGAATCAGGCGTCGATCGGCTCTTCGTCGTCGAGCTACTTCGGCACATCGGGTCTGGGCGAGAACAACCAGCTCGCGTTCCGCGTCGGCATCCGCCACAAGTTCTAAGCTTCGGCTGCTGAATCGTCGACAAAACAAAACAGCGGCCGAGGCCGCTGTTTTCACATCGAGACGCAGACTGCGCAGCGTCTTATTCCGTCGTTTCGAGCAACGGATAGTCGGTATAGCCTTCCGCGCCGGGCGCATAGAACGTCGACGAATTCCACTCGTTGAGACCGGCGTCAAGTTCGAAGCGGCGCACGAGATCCGCATTCGCGATGAACGGCTTGCCCCACGCGACCGCGTCCGCATCGCCGCGCGCGATGATCGCTTCGGCGCTTGCTTTCGAGAAGCCTTCGTTGGCGATATACACGCCGCCGAACGCCTTCTTCAGTTGCGGCCCGAGGCTGTCCGCCGCTTCATGCTCGCGTGCCGCGATGAACGCGATCTTGCGGCGGCCGAGCTCGCGCGCGACATGACCGAACGTGGCGGCGCGATCGCTGTCGCCCATCGTGTGCGAATCGGCGCGCGGCGCGAGATGCACGCCGACACGATCCGCGCCCCAGACATCGATACATTGATCGACGATTTCGAGCAGCAGGCGAGCGCGATTCTCGATCGAACCACCGTAAGCGTCGGTGCGCTGGTTGGTGCTGTCCTGCAGGAACTGGTCGAGCAGATAGCCGTTCGCGCCGTGCACTTCGACGCCATCGAAGCCCGCGCGCTTCGCATTTTCCGCGCCCTTGCGAAACGCGGCGACGACACCCGCGATTTCATCGAGTTCGAGCGCGCGCGGCGTCACGAACGGACGCTGCGGACGCACGAGGCTCACATGGCCGCCCGCCGCGATCGCGCTCGGCGCCACCGGCAGCTCGCCATTCAGGAACACAGGGTCGGAGACGCGGCCGACGTGCCACAGTTGCAGGAAGATCTTGCCGCCCGCGTCGTGCACGGCTTTCGTCACGAGCTTCCAGCCTTCGACCTGTTCGTCGGACCAGATGCCGGGCGTATCCGCATAGCCGACGCCTTGCGGCGTGACCGAGGTCGCCTCGCTCAGAATCAGACCGGCGGATGCGCGGTCGGCGTAGTACTGCGCCATCAGCGCGTTGGGCACGCGCTCGACGCCTGCGCGCTGACGCGTAAGCGGCGCCATGATGATGCGGTTCTTGAGCGTGAGTGCGCCAAGCTTGAGCGGATCGAAGAGTGTCGACATGAATTGGTGTCCTAATGAAATTGAAAACAGACGTTCACCGTAGGGCAAGCAGACTCAGAGATTCCCGATGGAATCGCGGAACGCCTGAATGACCGCTTCGTCGCGCTTGAAAAACACCCACTGTCCAACGCGCTTCGTGGTGACGAGTCCGGCTTTGTGCAAAGTCGCGAGATGCGCGGAAACGGTGGACTGCGACATGCCGCAGCGCCCATCGATCTGGCCCGCGCAGACGCCATGCGACAGCGGCAGTTCCTGTGCAGGAAAATGCCGCTCCGGCTCCTTCAGCCATTCGAGAATCTCACGGCGAAGGGGGTTGGCGAGGGCCTTGTGAATTGCGTCGATGTCCATTTCGTTGCTCGTGCGTCTGACGAATGGCAAGCACAGGCTGTCCGAATCGTCTTGTTGCGAAGTATATATCGTAATTTTCCGATATGCAAATCGCCCGGCATCTGCCAGCGCGGAAGATTGTCCAAAGTCGCCTGTCGCGCTTTCAGGAATCTGCCGCCGATACACGCGGTCTGGTACGCTCCCCGGTTTCATCGGCTGCAAAACACTACGAAATACTTATGGACACTCCTTTCAACGAACGCGGCGTCACGCTCTCGCGCGCCGGCCTGTCGGCGTCGGGGCAGATGATTCCGCTGCGCGACTTGCGCACGGCGCGCGTCGTGAAGATCCCGCGTCAAAAGCCGCTGCCCGTCATCATTGCGCTGATCGGGCTCGTCGCGCTCGTCGCGGGCATCTTCACGGGCTCCGGCCCGGCGCTCGTGCTCGGCGTGATGACCATCGTGGTGGGTTATCTCACGTGGATCACGCAGGACGTGATCTTTCAGTTGATGGTCGTGACGCCCGATGGCGAGCGCGAAGTGCTCATCACGAAGGATCAGGAATTCGCGGACAAAGTGGCGACGCTAGTCGGCGAAGCCGTCGCGAAACATGCAGCGGGCGCGCCCGCCAAGCCGCAAGCGTGAATTTGATGCGGCGTTTATGCGGCGGCGCGTTTCTTTAGCCCGGTCTTTAGGCGCGCGGCGCTAGAGTTCAAGCGTTGCCACTACGAGCCGTCGCTGGACGGCTTACATCGATGGACCTCCGCACCTCTTCCGATTCATCCACCCTCGTCCATACGCTCGGCGGCGGCTCGCCGCGCCGCCGTGAAACGCGTCATTGCGTCGCGTTCGATCTGACCGTTCCCGGGCTCGACTCGTCACCCGCGCGCGAAGTGCTCGCGTATGCGTTCGGCGCGCTCGCGCAGGCGTACGTCGTCGAGACGAGCCGCCTCCACGACTGCACGACGCTCTATGTCGAGACCGACAGCGAAGACATCAACGACGTCATCGGCACGCTCACCGCGCATTTCCCCAACGCGACGCTCGGCCGCGTGATCCGTGTCACGCGGCACTGAACGCGTCGTCAGGTCACCTGTAGCGGCTCCACGTGCCAGATATCGCGCGCATACTCCGCGATCGTGCGATCCGACGAGAAGATGCCCATGCCCGCGACATTCTCGATCGCGCTCTTCGTCCAGGCGTCCTTGTCGCGGAACTTGAGATCGACTTCGGTCTGTGTCTTGTCGAAGCTGTCGAAGTCGGCGAGCACCATGTAGTGATCGCCCCAGTCCACGAGCGTGTGGAAGATATCGTAGAAGCGATGCGGCTCTTCCGGCGAGAAATGCCCGAGACGGATCTGGTCGAGCGCGAGTTTCAGTTCCGCGTTCTCCTCGTAAATCTGCCGCGGCCGATAACCCGCCGCGCGCAAAGACTCGATCTCATCGGTCGTGTTGCCGAAGATGAAGATGTTCTCGCGCCCGACCGCATCGCAGATTTCGATGTTCGCGCCATCGAGCGTGCCGATGGTCAGCGCGCCGTTCAGCGCGAGCTTCATGTTACCGGTACCTGAAGCCTCCGTGCCGGCCATCGAAATCTGCTCGGACAGATCGGCCGCCGGAATGATGAGTTCGGCCACGCTCACGCCGTAGTTCGGAATGAAGCCGACCTTCAGCCGGTCGCCGATGAGCGGGTCCGCGTTGATCCGCTTCGCGACATCGTTGATGAGCTTGATGATGTTCTTCGCCATCTTGTACGCGGACGCCGCCTTGCCCGCGAACATCACGACGCGTGGCGTCCAGTCCTGCTCCGGATTCTCGCGGATGCGGTTGTAGCGCACGATCACGTACAGGATGTTGAGCAGTTGCCGCTTGTACTCGTGGATGCGCTTCACCTGCAGGTCGAACAACGCTTCCGGATTGATGATCGCATTGGCGTCGCGTTTGGCGCGTTCCACGAGACGCAGCTTGCTCGCGAACTTCGCGTCGTGAAAGGCCTTGCAGAACTCGGGATCGTCGCGCCATTCGCGCAGACGGCCGAGCTCGAAGAGATCGGTGCGCCAGCGCGGTCCGAGCCGCTTGTCGATGAGCGCGGACAGCGACGGACTCGCCTGCGCGAGCCAGCGTCGCGGCGTGACGCCGTTCGTCACGTTGGTGAAGCGCTCGGGATACATGCGCGCGAAGTCGGAGAAGATGTTCTGCACCATCAGTTGCGAGTGCAGCTTCGATACGCCGTTCACCTTGTGGCTCGCGACGATCGCGAGATGCGCCATGCGCACGCGCCGCTGACCGTATTCGTCGACGAGCGAGATACGGCGGATCAGTTCGACATCGCGCCCGAACTTCTCGGTGACCTGCTTGAGGAACTGCGCGTTGATCTCGAAGATGATCTCCAGATGCCGCGGCAACAACCGCGCGAGCATCTCGACGTCCCACGTTTCGAGCGCCTCGGGCATCAGCGTGTGGTTCGTATACGAGAACATCTGCTGGATGAGCTTCCACGCCTTGTCCCACGGCAGATGATGCCTGTCGACGAGAAGACGCATCAGTTCCGGAATCGCGAGGACCGGGTGCGTGTCGTTCAGATGCACCGCCACCTTTTCCGCGAGCCGCCCGAAATGCGTGTGCGTGCGCTGATAGCGGCGAATCAGATCCTGCATCGTCGCGGAGACGAAGAAGTATTCCTGACGCAGACGCAACTCGCGGCCGGCCTGCGTCGAGTCGTCCGGATACAGCAGCCGCGACACGTGCTCGGACGTGTTCTTCGCCTCCACCGCGCGGCGATAGTCGCCCTGATTGAACGCGGACAGGTCGAACTCGTCGGTCGCGCGCGCGGACCACAGGCGCAGTGTGTTCGTTGCCGTCGTGGCAAAGCCGGGGATGACCGTGTCGTAGGCCATCGCGTTGACGTGCTCGGTGTCGATCCAGTCGGTGCGATCTTCGTGCTGCACGGTGCGCCCGCCGAAGTGCACGGTGTACACGACCTCGGGCCGCGGAAACTCCCACGGATTGCCCGCGCGCAGCCAGTAATCGGGCATCTCGACCTGATTGCCGTCGACGATCGTCTGCCGGAACATCCCGTATTCGTAGCGGATGCCGTAGCCGAAGCCCGGCACGCCGACGGTCGCCATCGAATCGAGGAAGCAGGCCGCGAGGCGCCCGAGGCCGCCGTTGCCGAGCGCGGCGTCCGGCTCCAGGTCTTCGAGCGTCGCGAGATCGACGCCGAGCCCGGCCAGCGCGTCGCGCACCTCGTCATAGATGCCGAGCGCGAGCAGCGCATTGCTGAAAGTTCTGCCGATGAGAAACTCCATCGACAGGTAGTAGACGCGTTTCACGTCCTGCTCGTACTGCAGCCGCGTGGTGCGCATCCAGCGTGCGACGAGACGATCGCGCACCGCCAGTTCGGCGGCATGGAGCCAGTCGCGCGGCTGCGCGGTGACTGCATCTTTGCCGACGCCGTACATCAGGCGGTTCGAGATGGAGCGCCTGAGCGCATCGACAGTGCTGTTGAGCTGGTCGAATTCCAGGTCGACGGATGTCATCGGAACCTCCGGTTTTTGCGACATATGCAACGACCGCGAAAGCATGACGGGAGTTCACACCGGTTGCCCCATATTGGCGCGCTGATCCGGTCAAGCGGGTGCGGACGTGCCTGAACGTGCAGGTTACGCCAGTTTTATTTATTTTGGTATGACACGCCGAAACCGCGACGAGGCCCGCGGATTGCTTCCGGCAACCGCGCGGGCCTCTCGAGAAGAGGAAATTTGATTCGGATTCCGTATGTTTTCGATGCGATCAGCGGCGCGGCGCGCGGGCGGCGATCAGCAGAAGCGCCGCGAGCGAGACGGCCAGCAGGATCAGCGAGAGCGCCGATGCGGGCAGATAGTAGCCGCGATTGACCTGCCCCACGACGACGATCGGCACCGTCGCGAAACCGGGCGGATAGACGGTCAGCGTCGCGCCCAGTTCGCCGAGCGAAAGCGCGAAGCCGAGCGCGAGGCTCGCGCGGATCGCGGGCACGAGTTGCGGCAATACCACGCGCGCGAGCACCATCCGCGGCGGCGCGCCGAGACTCGCGGCGGCCTCGCGCAGGATCGTGAGCTCGGGACGCAGCGCGGCGGCCGCGCAGCGATAGCAGAACGGCAGCACGAGCGCGAGTTGCACCAATACGACGATCGCGGCCGATCCGGACAGATCGAGCGGACGCTTGTGATACGCGATCAACACCGCGAGCCCGAGCACGACGCTCGGCACGCCGCTGCCCATCATCGCGACGGCATCGACGAGCGCGCCGAGACCGCGCCGGTCGCGCCCTTCCAGCGCGAGCGCGAGCCACAGACCGAGCGCCGTGCCGATGAACGCGACGCCGAGGCCGACTTCGAGGCTCGTGGTCACGGCATCGAGATCGCTCGACGAAAGCCGCGCGAACCAGCGCGTGCTGAAGCCGTCCGGCAGGATCGTTCCCGACCAGTGCGACGCGACGCTCGACAAGGCGACGACGACCACCGGCAGCACGAACAGCCAGAAGCACAAGAGCGCGACGAAGCCCGTGAACGCGAAGCGCAGGAACGCGCCGGGCGTGAATCGCGACGAAACCGAAAGCTGCATGTCAGCGGACTCCCGCGCGACGATTGACGCGCCTGTATAGCGCATAGAGCGACAGCGACATCAGCAGCATCACGACCGAGCCGGCAGCCGCGGTGGGCAGATCGAGATCGACGGTCGCGGCGCTGTAGATCGCGATCGGCAAGGTGATCAGATGCGCGCTGCCGAGCACGAGCAGAATGCCGAATTCGTTCAGCGTGAGCAGGAAGCAGAGAATCGTGCCCGCGGCGATGCCCGGCCACGCGAGCGGCAACACGACCTTCGTCGCGACCATCCAGCCATCGGCGCCGAGACTTTTCGCTGCTTCGACGAGCCGCATGTCGAGCGTTGCATACGATGCAAGCGTCGGGCGGACGACGAACGGCGCATAGAACACGACTTCCGCGAGGATCACGCCGCCGATGCCGAAGAGGAAATCGAGTGGCGTCGCTTCGAGCGAAAAGATCCGCTGCAAGCCGATGCTGACGGACCCTTGCGAGCCGTAGAGAAAGATCAGCGTGAACGCGACCAGAAACGACGGAAACGCGACGAACAATTCGAGGAAGCGCGTGAGCAGACGCGCGCCCGCGAACGGCCTGAAGAACAACATCGACGCGATCGCGACGCCGAGCAACGAAGCGATGCTCGCGCTCGCGACGAGAATGCCCAACGTCGTGCCGATCATGCCGCGCGTTTCCGGGTTGCCGAAGAACGCGGTGTACGCATGCAGCGTGAAACCGTTCGTGCCGGTCACGCTGAGCATCACGAGCCGCGCGAGCGGATAGACGACGAGCGGCCCGAGCACGAACACGAGTATGAAGAGCAGATGCCATTGCCCTTTGCGCTCGCGGCGCTTCGCTTCTTCGGCGTGCGCGGCGAATTGCGCGGAGAGATCCGCGTCGCTGATGCCGCCTTCGTTGCGCGCGACGCTGTCAGGAACGAACAAGGACGACATCGTCAGCCTCGAAGCGAAGGGACACGCGCGTGCCTTTCTCGGGCATGCGCGAATGGCCGCGTTGCGCCGTCACGAGCACGGGCTCGTCGGGCGACGCATCGAGCGCGACGGTAATGGAAAGCGCCGCGCCATACCATTCAACGGACGCGATGGTGCCGTGCAACGGACCTTCGCCCAGCGGCACGATGGTGAAGCGCTCGGGACGGATGCACGCGAGACGTTCGCGCTCGTCGTGCCGCGCATCGCCGACGGGATACACCACGCGCGGCGGCAACAGATTCGCCGCGCCGAGATAACGCGCGACGAAGGCATCGCTGGGCGCGTCGTACAACTCGCGCGGCGCGCCGAGTTGCGCGATGCGGCCATCGCGCATCAGGAGCGTGCGATCGGAGAGCACGAGCGCATCGTCCTGATCGTGCGTCACGCAGACGATCGTCAGATTCGGCAGGCGCTCATGCAACGCCTTCAACTCGCTGCGCACCGACGCGCGCAGGTTCGCATCGAGCGCGGAGAGCGGTTCGTCGAGCAGCAGCACATCCGGTTCGATGACGAGCGCACGCGCCAGCGCGACGCGCTGCTGCATGCCGCCGGAAAGCTGCGCGGGCATCACGTGACCGGCATCGGAAAGCTGCACGAGCTTGAGCGCATCGGCGACGCGCCTCGCGACCTCACCCGCCTTCAGCTTGCGCGCACGCAGCCCGAACGCGACGTTGTCGAACACGGACAGATGCGGAAAGAGCGCATAGCTCTGGAACAGCAGCCCGAGATTGCGCTGATGCGGTAGCACGTGCGTGAGATCGCGGCCCGCTACGGTGAGCGTGCCCGCGAGCGCATCGGCCTTCACGAAGCCCGCGATGAAGCGCAACAGCGTGGTCTTGCCGCAGCCGCTTCGGCCGAGCACGGTGAGAAATTCGCCGCGACCGATGCGAAGCGAGAGATCGTCGAGCACGGTGCGCGTACCGAAGCGCACCGTCAGACGATCGATATGCACGCCCGGCGTCGAGTGGACGCCGGGCGCTTCTTTGGGAAGAGCGCTCACGTTACGACTTCGGCTTCACGACGTCGGTCTGCTTGCCCGTATTGCCGATGACTTCGGTCTTCCAGCGCTCGGTCCAGCCCGCCTTCTTCTGCATGACTTCGTTCCAGTCGACGGGAATCAGCTTCACGCCGGAGATCGCCTGCTTGACGGCTTCGCCGTTCTTGCCCGCGAGCGGCACGTCAGTGCGGCCCGGAATGCCGTAGATATCGGGCACTTTCGATTGCACCTCCGACGACATCAGATAGTCGATCAGCTTCTTGCCCGCAGCCTGATTCGGACCGCTCTTGATGAGGCCGATCGCATAGGGCAACTGGAACGTGGTCGGCGCTTCGCCCGCCTTGTGCGACAGGAAGAGCGGCTTGATCGAGAGACCGCCGTTCGCGGCATCGTCGAGGTCCATTTGCAGATCGCCGTTGGCGAATGCGATTTCGTTACGCGAGAGCAGCACGTCGAGATAGCCGGTGCCTTTCGTATGGAACTTGGCGCTTTGCTCGAGCGACTTGAGGTAATCGAATGCCTTGTCCTCGCCCATCAGCGCCGAGGTCAGGATGATGACGGCCATGCCGTCGCCCGCCGTCGCCGGATTCGAATACGCGATCTTGCCGGAGTAGTTCGGATGCAGCAGATCGGCGAAGGTCTTGGGCGCGGTCTTCGTGACTTCCGGATTGATCGCGAACGAGAAGTAGTTGTTGACGAACGTGGCCCATGCGCCGTCCTGCGCCTTGGCGATGGCGGGCACGTTCTTGTAGTTCACGCTCTGATAGGGTTGCAGGAGGCCGCCCTGCTGCGCCTGCTGGATGAAGGGCGGCAGCGTGACGAGCACGTCGGCCTTGGGCGAATCCTTCTCGACGGTCGCGCGATTCACCACTTCGCCGCTGCCCGCCGTGACGATGTTGACCTTCACGCCTTCCTTCTTTTCGAATGCGGGAAGCACGTCCTTGTAGAGATTCTCGAGGCCGTCGGCGGTGTACAGGACGACAGCGTCGGCGGCGTGGACGGGCATCGCGGCAAGCAGGGTGAAGGCGGCGGCGAACGCCGGCAGCACGGTGCGCGCGAGGCGGAAATCGCGGGTCATTTTTGGGTGTCTCGTGTAGAGGTGATGGATGGGTGGGGGTGACCTTCAACCCCCAAGCATTGCAGAGGTCTGTGACATCGATGTGAAGGTTTTTTTGCTGGGCTTTCGGGGAATCCTGTTTTCGTGTCGATCTATTGGCACTGCCCCTGTGCGGCGCGGCAGTCACTTTCTTTGCTGCTGCAAAGAAAGTAACCAAAGAAACAGCTCGTTTAGGCCCGCGGTCACACGCAGTTTGGCCATGCTTGCCAGCCGCCCATGGCACTCGCCTAAGTGTCGCCCTCACAGGCCCAGTCGGGCTTGGCTCGCGCACGGTCTGCCGCTCCAAACGTCTTGGCGCGCTGGTTCAGCTCCAAATAGCTTCGGCACAGCGCTACGCGCTGCCGATGGGTTTGCAAGGGAAACCGTCGAAGAAGAAGCGCACGCACACCCGATTGACCCATCGGCCGCGTAGCGGGACGGGGCTATTTGGTGCTGAACCAGTTTGTTCTGTGGTGCGATGTGTCAGACCGTGCGCGGTCCAAGCCGTTATCTGCTTGTGAGGGCACTCTCTACTGCCGGGCCATTCAGCCAATCGTCTGTGCCGCGGCCGGTGTGAAGTGCTTAGGCTGGGGAGAACTGTTTCTTTGGTTACTTTCTTTGCAGCAGCAAAGAAAGTGACTGCCGCCCCGCACAGGGGCAATGCTAATAGACCACTAAGAAACCGGGATCCGGCGAACCAAACTCAACCATGCCAAAAGCAATGCATTCTTTCCGCAGGGAAAGCAATCCCCGAACACTCATCCGCTAGACTGTTTCGCTTCGCAAGAAGCTCCAAACGAGGCATCAAGGATGTACAAAAAAGGCGTGGTAATCGAAATCCAGTTCCCTCCAGTCCGCTTGAACGACGCAGCCGGCGATCCCTACTGGATCGATCTCACGCTCGACGAAGCCAGGCGCTTGCACGCGCAACTATCGCGACGTTTCGAGCGCGACCCACGCGCCAACCAACCGCTCGACACCTTCACGATCGAGTAACGCACCCGCACCGACGAGTGCACGGTTAGACAAGACGCCCGCAACCCATCGATCGCATACTGCGGCATCTCGTCTTGCCGCATGCCTCACATGGTTTCGATTCTCGCCGCTCCCGTCTTCGTGTTTCTCTGGTCGACGGGCTTCATCGTCGCACGGGCGATCACGCCTTACGTCGATCCGAATCTGTATCTCCTCGCGCGCTTCGCCGGCACGACGCTCCTGTTTCTCGCGATCGCCACCATCACGCGCGCGCCCTGGCCGAAAGGCCGTGACATCGCCCGGCATCTGTTCGCCGGCGCACTGCTGCAAGGGGTCTATCTCGGCGCGGGCTACTGGGCCGTCGCGCAAGGGCTCGGCGCGGGCATCATGGCGCTGCTCGGCGCACTGCAGCCGCTTCTGACAGCCGCCGTCGCCGCGCGGCTCTTCGGCGAACGGCTCTCGCCGCGCGCGTGGAGCGGGCTCGCGCTCGGCCTCGTCGGTGTCGCGCTCGTGCTCGCGCCGAAAATCGCGGCGAGCGGCGCGCACGTCGAACATGCAGGAGGCGGGCACCCGTCGCAATCGATCGTCGTGATGATCGCGCTGCTCTCCGTCGTCGCGATCACCGCGGGCACGCTGTATCAGAAGACCTCGCTCGCACGCGCCGATATCCGCAGCGCCAGCGCGTTGCAGAACGCGGGCGCGGCGATCGTCGCGCTAGTACTCGCGATGGCGCTCGGCGAGCATCGCTTCATCGCGTCGTCGACGACGTGGCTCTCACTCGCATGGGGCATCGTGATGCTCTCGGGCGTCGCGACGACACTGCTCGTGTGGATGGTCCGGCGCGGTGACGCATCGCGCGCGACCGCCCTGCTCTTTCTCGCGCCGCCGCTCGCCGCGCTCGAAAGCTTTCTCGCGTTCGGCGAGACGCTCAACGCCGTGCAACTCGCGGGCTTCGGCGTCGCGCTCGCGGGCGTGCTGCTCGCGCGCGCGAAATAGCGCTTCGGGCGCGGTTCAATCGACCGTATCCGCGCCCGCCGGAATGTGCGCGCGCACCGCCTTGCCCGGACCCGGCGACCACGCCGGCCGCGTCTTCCGGCCCGTATCGACGACGACGAGATAGTGGCCCGCCCACGGCGTCGTCTTGCGCGTAGCCTTCAGAACCCACATCGACTCGCCTTCAGATGCGCGCGCCTCGTATTGCGCATCGAGAATGCCGTGGTGATCGAAGAACGTGTTGAGCGTCGACGGAATGCGCACGCAGCCCTTCGAGTGGCGCATGCCGAGCAGCGGCTCCAGTTTCTCGGGATCGGTCGCGTGCATCTGGAAGCGCATCGGCGACTTGCCGCCACGGCCCCAGCCGCGTTCGCCGTCGGCCCAGCCGAAATCGTAGATGCGCATGTCGCGCGCGCCGTAGCCGCGGATCTTGAACTCGTTCAGCGTGCCCTCCGCGCGAAAGTCCATGTTGCCCGGCACGTGCTGAAACACGCCCAGCGGCGTGACGAAGTGATCGTAGGTGCCGGGCCGGCCCGTCGATACGGGCGACGCGCCGATCATTGACCATGCATCGCCCGCCCTGGCGCGAAAGTAGACGAAGATCGCCTGCACGTTCGCACTGCGATCGACCAGCACGACGAACTCGTCGGCGAGATCGCCGTGGCCGTCTTCGTCGAGCGCGTGTTGGAGCAGACGGCCGTAGGCTTGCTGATCCGCGACGGGCACGGTGAGCCGCCGATCGACCTGCTGCGCGAAGTCCTGCCGCATCGCATAGGCGCCCGCTGGCGGCATGTCGGTGCGCTGCGCGAGGTTGGGTTCGGGCGGCTCCGCGGGCAAGGGCACTTCAGGCGCCTGCGCTTCGAATGCCGCGCTCGCGGCGCTGGCCGCCGACGCCGCACTCGCTGCCGATGCGCCCGAAGCCTCGACAGCCTCCGACGCTTCCGGAGAGAGTTGCGCGGGCATCGGCACGGGCATCGCCGGAAGCGCGCGTTCGGGCGCGCTCGCGACGTGCGGGATGCTAGCGCCTTGGGGCATCGGCGGTGCGGGCGCGACGGGCATCGCCGTTACGCGTCCCTGCGCGATCGTCCCCGATGCGCCCGATGCAGCCTGAGGCTGCGCATGAACCGCTGTCGCCATCGAAACGAGCGCGCCTGCTACCGCGCCCACGAAAATCCTTGCGCCGAACGGCGTCTTGTTCTTTCCTGCCTGCTGCATCGATATGAATGATCCGCTTTGCGTTCTGACAACGAGCGGCGCGTGCGCGAGACTGCGCGCATCGACAAAAAAGCCGGTGCGCACGAGCACCGGCTTCGCCGCTACATGACGTTCGTCAGAGGAGCTTCAGCAAAGTTCATTCCGGCCGCGTGCGCGCAATCAGCGCGCACCGCGCACCCGAATCAATGCAAACGGATGGACGCGTCGCCGGAAGGCGATGCCCGGGCGCGCAAGGGTTCGTCGAGAAAACGCTGATGACACAGCTTTTGCGCGATCGCCTCGCCGATGTAAGGCACATCGGTGGCGAGCCTCGCGACCGCGTAGGCTTGAGCGGTGCCTGCGCCGTGGACTTCGATATCGCTCGCATAGCCGCCGAGCTCGTGCTCCAGAAAGCGCCGCACGTCGCGCGCGGCGCAGCGTTGCGGAAGGTTCCAGACGATCAGGTTCATCGGCGTCACCTTCTTGCGCGCACACGCACGGGCTGCGAGCGCTGCTTCAGGATCACGCGCGCCGCAAGCGTGCCGACGACGAAAAGGGACACATACGCGAACATCATGGCAACTCCACGGCGAATTTCGAGATAGCTCCATACTAATCCCGTAAGCCAGTCGCGTGCTGCGACATTCCGCCTTTTTCAATAGATGTTCTAAATCGGACGGATGGCTGGAATCAATTGCCGGAATCGATGGTCAGAAGCCGCTGCACGTCATGCTGGAAAGATTCGGATAGCGATTGGGCCAGTCGCCTACCATCGCGGTCTGCGCGTCTTTCAGCGTGATGTCGCCGGTGCAGACGCAGCGCTTCAGATAGACGGCGAGCCGTTCCTTTCGCCGCTGACCCGCGCGCCCTTCCCAGCGGCGCAGGTCGAGATTCGCGGGCGAATTCGGCGAGCCGCCGAGCAGCACCGGCATACGGTGATCGAGCGCATATTCCGACGCGAACGAGGCATCGATGCTGCGCTGCTTAAGGAGCCGCTCCTTCTGGCGCATCTGAAGCTCGAACGACGGCAGCACGCGGTCCACATAGCCGGGCACGCAGATCGTATCCACGATAGTCGCCTGTGTGACGCGCGTATCCAGCCAGTCGGCGCGCTGGGCGCGCGGCGTGCCGGGCATCAGCGCGAGCATCGCGCAGCACCACGCCAGTGCCACGCGCGCGCGCCGGCTCGTGCGGCCCGC
This sequence comes from Caballeronia jiangsuensis, assembly GCA_000648925.1. Classification (GTDB taxonomy): domain Bacteria; phylum Pseudomonadota; class Gammaproteobacteria; order Burkholderiales; family Burkholderiaceae; genus Caballeronia; species Caballeronia jiangsuensis. The sequence goes on along the minus strand of JFHF01000013.1, from coordinate 2,726 downwards.
GCCTGGCTTCGTTTTCTCGGTGAACCGGGTATCCCTTCGACTCATGCCTCTGTGCGCCATCCATCGCGGCCACGGATCGCCGCGCATTTTTTTGAGATGATCGGAGGTTCAATTAAAACACACGAAACGCGCGGTGCACGCGAAGAGTTGATCGCGGCCCCGAAACGCGCAACATGTCGATGAGCCGGATGTGGGAAAAACACAGGGAATCGCGCCTGCGACGGGATGGTGGCCCATGCCGTCGCAGGCGGCGAAACGCGACTAGCGCGCGTATCAGGCCGGCACCGACTCCGCCTTCTGGGCGCGTGACCATACGCGATGCTTGCTCATCGCTTCGATGAAGCTCTTCAGCACCTGCTTTGCATCGCTCCCGACCGCCACGCCTTCCTCGCCGTTCGGCAAATGCGCGGCCGCGAGCAAGTCCTCTCCATCGCCGATCGCGCCGATCGCCTTCAGGTGCTTGAACGCCTCGAGCACAAAATGACGCGCGTCGCCGGACTGCGAGAGCGTCTTCGCGCTGTCCTTGCCGCCCGCGACGATCACGCCATCGAACATGATCGACGGCATGCCGAGAATGGTCGCGTCGGCCTCGATGCCTTGTGCCGGCGAGCCGAGCGTCGGCGATATGACCTTCGCGTGCGCGCCTTCGGCCTTGAGCGCGTCCTGCACGGCCTTGATGCTCGCGGCGTCGGCGCCCGGCGCGGCGAGAATCGCGACCTTGCGCGTTTTGACGGAAGGCTTCGCCTTAGCGACGATCGACAGCGCAGGCGATTCCGTCACCGACGACTTGCCGAGTTCATCGGCGTCGGCGCTTTTCTTGGGCGCGGGCAGGCCGAGATTGGCGGCGACGCGCGCGGTGAGCGTCTCGTCGATATTCGCGAGGATGCCGAGCTGGCGCTCGCGGATGGGCTTGCGCTCGACCTTCGAGAGTTCGAACGAATACGCGCCGACGATGTGATCCTTCTCGGGATCGGTCATGCTGTTCCAGAAGAGCGTCGCCTGCGAATAGTGATCCTTGAACGACGGGCTGCGCACGCGGATCTTCGACCCTTCGACGCGCTCCGTGTAACTCTCGAAGCCGCCGCCCGCCGCGGCCGGCGCGGTTTCCTTCGGCCATCCGCCGTCGATCGAATTCGGCTCGTAGGATGCCTGTCCCTTGTCGATCGTCTGGCGATGCATCGCGTCGCGTTGACCGTTATGCAGCGGCGCGAGCGGCCGATTGATCGGAATCTCGTGGAAATTCGGACCGCCGAGCCGGCTGATCTGCGTATCGGTGTAGGAGAAGAGACGGCCTTGCAGCAGCGGATCGTTCGTGAAGTCGATGCCCGGCACGATATGCCCCGGGCAGAACGCGACCTGCTCGGTCTCGGCGAAGAAGTTGTCCGGATTGCGATTCAGCGTGAGCTTGCCGATCATCTTCAGCGGCACGAGCTCCTCGGGAATGATCTTGGTGGGATCGAGCAGATCGAAGTCGAATTTGTGCTCGTCCGCTTCCTCGACGATCTGCACGCCGAGCTCCCACTCGGGATAGTCGCCGTTGTCGATCGCTTCCCACAGATCCCGGCGATGGAAGTCCGCGTCCTTGCCCGCGAGCTTCTGCGCTTCGTCCCACAGCAGCGACGCCGAGCCGATCGTCGGACGCCAGTGGAACTTCACGAAGCGGCCTTTTCCCTGGGCGTCGACGAAGCGGAAGGTATGGATGCCGAAGCCTTCCATCGTGCGCAGACTACGGGGGATCGCGCGGTCGGACATCGTCCAGAGAACCATGTGCGCGGATTCGGGTACGAGCGAGACGAAATCCCAGAACGTGTCGTGCGCGGACCCGCCTTGCGGCATTTCGTTATGCGGCTCGGGTTTGACGGCGTGGACGAAATCGGGAAACTTGATCGCGTCCTGGATGAAGAACACCGGCATGTTATTGCCGACGAGATCGAAGTTGCCTTCTTCCGTGTAGAACTTGACCGCGAAGCCGCGCACGTCGCGCACGGTATCGGCGGAGCCGCGCGAGCCTTGCACGGTCGAGAAGCGCACATAGACGGGCGTTTCCTTCGACGGGTCTTGCAAAAACGCGGCCTTGGTGAGTCCGGCCTGCGATTCGTACACCGTGAAGACGCCGTGCGCCGCCGATCCGCGGGCATGGACGATACGTTCGGGGATGCGCTCGTGGTCGAAGTGCGTGATTTTTTCACGCATGATGAAGTCTTCGAGCAGCGAAGGGCCGCGCTCGCCGGCGCGCAAGGTGTTCTGATTATCGGCGACCTTGACGCCCTGGTTCGTCGTCAGGGCCTGATTCGTGGCGTCGCTGCGGAAGGTTTCTAGGGCTTCAACTTTGTTGTTGGTGTTGCTTTGCGACGGCGTGCGGGCGACGCCGCTCGCGGGCGGCTGTTTCTTTGTTGCCATTGTGGGGACTCCTCCGGGGGTTTTGGGTGAGGTTTTGCTCTCACTTCGAGCGCAAGTGGTGTTCCTAGTCGGTTTTGTCGCTCGGTCCCGTGGTCGCGTCGGTCTATTGGCACTGCCCCTGTGCGGGGCGGCAGTCACTTTCTTTGCTGCTGCAAAGAAAGTAACCAAAGAAACAGCTCGCTTACGCCCGCGGTCACACGCACGTTGGCCATGCTTGCCAGCCACCGATGGCACTCGCCTAAGTGTCGCCCTCGTAGGCCCAATCGGGCTTGGATCGCGCACGGTCTGACGCTCCAAATGTTTTGGGGCGCTGGTTCAGCACCTAA
>JFHF01000012.1 GCA_000648925.1 Caballeronia jiangsuensis | reverse complement strand
CAGCACCGTGCCTTCGACATTCTCCGCGAGGCCATCGGCGAGTTGAGGCGCATCGGCGAGCAGCACTTTTGACACGCCCGCGATCTTCGCCGCCGCGTCCGCCGCGCCTTGCGCGTTCGAACCTGCGATAAGCACATGCACATCGCCACCGATCTTCGCCGCAGCCGCAACGGTGTTCAACGTCGCTGCCTTGATCGAGGCATTGTCGTGTTCCGCAATTACGAGAGTCGTCATCAGATTACCTTCGCTTCGTTCTTCAGTTTCTCGACCAGCGTCTTCACGTCGGGCACCGTAATGCCTGCGCTGCGTTTCGACGGCTCGACAACCTTCAATGTCTTCAGACGCGGCGCGACATCGACGCCCAGATCGGCGGGCTTTACCGTCGTCAAAGGCTTCTTCTTCGCCTTCATGATGTTCGGCAGCGTCACGTAGCGCGGCTCGTTCAGGCGCAGATCAGTCGTGACCACTGCGGGGAGTTGCAAAGAAAGCGTTTCCGCGCCGCCATCGACTTCACGCGATACAGTCGCCTTGCCATCCGCGACCACGACCTTCGATGCGAACGTCGCCTGCGGCAGACCTGCCAGTGCAGCGAGCATCTGGCCGGTTTGATTCGAATCGTCGTCGATAGCCTGCTTGCCGAGGATGATCAAATCAGGCTTCTCCTGATCGACCAGCGCCTTCAACAACTTCGCGACGGCCAAAGGCTGCAAGTCCTCCGACGCTTCCACCAACACAGCGCGATCCGCACCAATTGCCAGCGCAGTACGCAACGTCTCCTGACACTGCGTCACGCCGCACGACACGGCGATAACTTCCGTCGCAACACCCGCTTCCTTCAACCGCACCGCCTCTTCAACAGCGATCTCATCGAACGGATTCATCGACATCTTCACGTTGGCGATATCGACGCCCGTGTTATCCGACTTCACCCGGACCTTCACGTTGTAATCGACCACGCGCTTGACTGGGACAAGAATCTTCACTTGCGTCTCCGAATAATGACAAGCTCTCAGAAAGAGGCTTGACCTAACCTCTATTTGAATGCGTGTCCGGAAAGCGCGCAAATATCAGATAACTTTGCCGGTCATAGGCTCAACCTAGGGCCGCTCAGTGCCCTGGTCCGTTTTGCTCGACGCAGCTCAGCACGAGCGTGCTGTTCGTGCCCGCTTCGGGGCTGAGCATCGCGGTGTGGAATTCGCTGTCCGTGCAGCGCCAGTCGGCCTGAAGATCCTTGCTGCAAGCGCGCGTCGCATCGCCGATGCGTGTTCTGTCAGGCACGTACTGACACGTATCGAGGCCGTCGCACTGAAGCGTCAGATCGTGCGTCGCGTTGCCGTTCACGGCGCCGCAATTCGCGCCATAAGTTCCGGATATGACCTTGATCGCCCTTGCTTCAGCGCCCGAAATGCCGGCCAGCATGACGATTCCCGCTATTGTGCAAGCAGCCGCCCTGTTTATTGTCATCAAGCACCGCCATCGCCTAGTTTCGATAGCACCCGCTCGACGATCCGATCGCACCGCGCGCCGCCGAATTCGAACACGTCGCGTTCGGCGAGATCGAACGCCTGCGCCAGCGATTCCCGCAACATGCCGCGCGCGCGAAAATGCCGGCTGCGCACAGTCGCTTCGGGAATGTTCAGACACTGCGCCGTCTCTTCGACCGTCATCTCCTCGATCGAACGCAGCACGAACACGATGCGAAATAGCTCGGGCAATGCGTCGAGCTTGCTTTCGAGCAGTGCCCGAACCTGCGAACGCGCGAGCGCATCGTCGGGCGCGGAATCGTCGTGCGAGGTCATTGCTTCAGCCTGTTCGACCCAATCGGGCGCATCCACGATGGGAATCACGTTCTGACGCCGCGCCGAACGCCGGATGCGCGCGAAACACTCATTGAGCACGAGCCGCGATAACCACGTGGAAAGTTGCGCGTCGCCGCGAAACTGGCTCATCGACCGATACGCGTGCAAATACGCGTCCTGCAATGCATCCTCGGCTTCGGCATCGTTGCGCAAGGTCGCGCGCGCGAGGCGATACAGACGCCGGTTATGCCGGCGCATCAGCAATTCGAACGCCGCGCGATCGCCCGCGACGATGCGCCGTGCAATGCTCAGATCATCGTCGGCTACGAGGGTTTGTGCGGTCTCGCTCATCGTCGTCTCTATCGAACGTTCAGTGTCGCGTGCATCGTCGGATGCAGCCTGCACGAATACGCATAGGTTCCCGCCTCGCGCGCGACGTAACTCCACGACGCATCGGGCGAAATATCGCGCGAATCGAAGGCTGCTTTATCGGCGGTCGCGGTGTGCGGAAACAAATCCTTGTTCACCCACACGATGCGATCGCCGGGCGCAACGGTCAACACAGGCGGCTCGAAACGCATTTGCTCGATCACGACGACATACGTCGCGGCACTCGCCTCGCCGCAGAAGACGAGCGCGCCTACGCAAAGAAGCCAGCGCATCTCACGCTCCGCTCTTTTTCAGTTCCGCCTGCACATGCCGCGCATGTTCTAGATGTGCGACGAATGCGGGCCGCACCTTGACGAGCAGCGCCTTCAGTTCTTCGTTTTGTGCGCCAGGTATCAAGGTCTTGTCGAGCGCATCGAGCACGCTTTCATGATAGGCGACCTCGTGATCGATGTACGACCGGTCGAAGCTTCCGCCCGAAAGCGCTTTGAGCTTCGCGAGATTCGCGTCTCCGCCTTGCTTCAGGCTCTGGCTCGTCGGGTTGTCCTCGGGCGTGACGTTGAGCTTCTTCACGAGATCGGTCGCGGCCTTGTTGACGCCGCTATGGTCCGTGACCATTTGCTGCGCGAACGCCTTCACGTCGTTGGATTTCGTCTTCGATTCGGCGAGCTTGCCCGCGTCGATATCGACCTGATTGGCCGTCACGACGATAGCCGCGATCTGCGGATCGGTCGGTCCGGCATTTTGCGCATGAGCCGCGATGCCAGCGAATGCGACTATCGCGCTCAATGCGGTGTGGATGAGTTTCATGTGACGTCTCCCGGCATTCCGTTGTGGATACCGGCTTGGATGTCACGTCGAAAGACGGCGTTCCCGGATCGCGAAAGACGCGTTCAGCCCGGCGAGCGCTTGAGCCGCATCGACACGCAGAAGCGCTCCGCCGGATGCACCGTCACCGACACCTCGAACGTCGCGCCGCTCGCATCGAGATAGCGGCGCACGATCTCCAGCGCAGCCGTGCCCGCCTCCACGCGCAGACGCCTCGCCATTTCCGCCGATACGTTGATCGCGCGCACGTCCTGCTGAATTTCGTCGATACCGCGCCCATAGCGCGCTTCGATCAGCGAGCTGATGAGCGTATCCGGATTCTCCTTCGCGGCTTCGGCGACGTCGTCGTATGCAGGATCGATATACACGTCCGTCCAGCCGACGGGCGGGCTGTCCTTGTCGCCATCGATACGCAGGCTCGATACGCGCAGCCACGGCGTGCCCTGCGCGCAACGCAAGGTCTTCGCGAGTTTCGCCGAGGCCTCGATGTGCTGCGTCGATTGCACGAGACGCAAGTGCTCGGAGCCGAACTGCACGAGATCGTCGACGGACGCGAGCGAGGGACGGAAGTCGTTGCGCGGCTGCATCGACTCGACACGCGTGCCCGCATTCTTGCGCCGCGACACGAGGCCCAGTTGCTGCAATTCGTGCAGCGCGGCCCGCACGGTATGCCGGCTCGTCTGATAGTGGTCGCGAAGTTCCAGTTCGGTCGGCAGATAGGAGCCGACAGGAAAGCGGCCCGACGCGATTCCCTCGGTCAGCTCGCGCGCGATATCGGCGAAATGCGGTCTGTTCATTGCAGCTCTGGCGGTGTTTTTCGGTGGTCAGGGTAAATCATAGCTTGCCCGATATGTTCGAACATATTAGTCTGAATATGTCCGGACATATTTGCCTGTCCTGCCCCGATCAATTCTGCTTCCGCAAGAGGTCAACATGACGAGTTCCGTTTCTCCCCTGGCCAGCACCGTGTTCGATTCCGTGCTGTTTCGCGACGCGTTCGGCACCGCGAAAATGCGCGCGCTGTTCTCGGATCACGCGCTGGTGCAGCGTTATATCGATGTCGAAGTGGCGCTCGCGAAAGCCGAGGCGCGCGCGGGCGTGATTCCGGCCGAAGCCGCCGAAGTGATCGCGCGCGAATCGAAGATCGAGCGCATCGACTTCGATCACATGCGCGAGGAAACGGACATCGTCGGCTATCCGATCCTGCCGCTCGTTCATCAGATGGTCGCCATGTGCGGCGACGCCGGACGTTACGTTCATTGGGGCGCGACGACTCAGGACATCATGGATACCGCCGTCGCGCTGCAAGTGCGCGATGCGCTCGAATCCATCGACGGCGACATACGCGAATTGCGCACGATTCTCGCGGATCTGGCGAAGAAGCACCGCGATACGCCGATGGCCGGCCGCACGCATTTGCAGCAGGCGCTGCCCGTGACGTTCGGCTACAAGGTCGCGATCTGGCTCGCGATGTTCGATCGCCATCAGGAACGCATCGCGCAGATGCGCGAGCGCGTGGCCGTCGTCGAATTCGCGGGCGCGGCGGGCACGCTGGCATCGCTCGGCGACAAGGGTTTCGCGGTGCAGAAGGCGCTCGCCGAAGAACTGAAGCTCGGCGTGCCCGCAACCACCTGGCACGTCGCACGCGATGGTTTCGCCGAAGCGGTCAACCTGCTCGCGCTCGTCACGGGGTCGCTCGGCAAGATCGCGATCGACATCATGATCATGGCGTCGACGGAATTCGCGGAAGTGTACGAGCCCTTCGTGAAGGGACGCGGCGCGAGCAGCACCATGCCGCAAAAGCGCAATCCGATTTCGAGCGAGCTTATGCTGGCCGCCGCTAAAGCGGTGCGGCAGCACGCGGGCCTGATGGTTGACGCGATGATCCAGGACTTCGAGCGCGCCACCGGCCCGTGGCACGCGGAGTGGATCGCGATTCCCGAGAGCTTCATTCTCACGTCGGGTGCGCTGCATCAGGCGAAGTTCATGCTCGGCGGCCTGATCGTCGATGAAGCGCGCATGAAGCACAACCTCGGCATCAGCCGCGGCCTGATCGTGGCGGAAGCCGTGATGATGGGCATGGCCCCTTACACCGGACGTCAGCAGGCGCACGACATCGTGTACGACGCATGCCGCACGGTGAACGAACAAGGCGGCACGCTCGCGGAGGCGCTCGCGGCGTTGCCGGAAGTGACGAAGCACTTCGACCGCGCAGCGATCGACCGCATGACCGATCCCGCGAACTATCTCGGACTCGCGCCGCAGATGGTGGATCGCGCCATCGCGCTGTCGAGCGAAGTCTGAACGTAAAGAACATGGAGGAGCATGCGATGCATAACGAACCCGCATCACACGACGACACGACCGTCGCACCGCCGAAGAAGCTGCCGTGGTATCGCAAGCTCGGCATGCAGGTGCTTTTGTCGCTCGCGATCGGCATTGCGGTCGGTCTCGTCTTTCCGAAGTTCGGCGCGCAACTGAAGGTGCTCGGCGATATCTTTCTCGCGCTCATCAAGGCCGGCGTCGCGCCGCTCGTGTTTCTCACGATCGTGCATGGCATCGCGTCGGCGGGCGATGTGAAAAGCGCGGGGCGCGTCGGCTGGAGAGCGATCGTCTACTTCGAAGTCGTATCGACGATCGCGCTCGCGGTCGGCCTGCTCGCGGGCAATCTGCTGCAAACGGGCAAGGCGATGACCTCCGTCGCTGTCGGCGCCGTGCCCGCGACGGCCGCCAAGGCCGCGCCGCAAGGCTTCACCGAGTTCGTGATGCATGTGGTGCCGGACAACTTCATCGGTGCGTTCGCGAAAGGCGAGCTGTTGCAGGTGGTCGTGCTCGCGGTGATGGTCGGCATCGGCATTCTCGCCATTCCCGAGCGCCGCCGCGTGCGCATCAACGAAGGGCTCGATCTCGTTTCCGAAGTGCTGTTCTCGTTCATCAACCTCGTGATGAAGCTCGCGCCGCTCGGCACACTGGGCGCGGTCGCGTATTCGGTGGGCAGCAACGGCACGGCCGTGCTGGTCGCGCTCGCACAACTCGTGGTGAGCTTCTATGCGGTGGTGGCGCTGTTCATCGTCGTGGTGATGGGCATCATCGCGAAGCTCGCGGGCTTCAGCCTCTGGCGCTTTCTGCGCTATATCAAGGACGAAATCTTCATCGTGCTCGGCACGGCGTCTTCGGAAAGCGCATTGCCGCGTCTCCTGATCAAGCTCGAACGCCTCGGTTGCGCGAAGCAGACCGTCGGGCTCGTGCTGCCCACGGGCTATGCGTTCAATCTCGACGGCACGTCGATCTTCATGTCGATGGGCGTGATGTTCATCGCTCATGCTTACGGCGTGCCGATCACGCTTGACCATCAGATCGGCATTCTGTTGCTGATGCTGCTGACGTCGAAAGGCGCGGCCACGGTCTCGGGCGGATCGTTCGTGGTGTTCGCCGCGACCGTCACATCGACGGGCATCCTTCCGGTCGAAGGCCTCGCGCTGATCTTCGGCGTGTATCGCTTCATGTCGATGGCGATCGCGACGTGCAATACCATCGGCAACAGTCTTGCGACCGTCGTGATCGCCAAATGGTCGCGCACGTTCGATGCCGCCGTCAGCGAACGGCATCTCTATCCGGAGCGTTATCCGGAGGTCGCGGAAGCGGACCAGCGGCTCGCGGACGGCAATCTCCTTCCGGAAGACACGAACGACGCGAATCCTCATCCGGACGGAATCTCGCTGAGAAGCGCGGGAACGCGATGAAACGGGCACGATGAGTTTTTGCAGCGCGGCAATCGCCGCGCTTTTTTTCACTTCGCTTATCATCGGAAAGCCGCGCATCGAACATATTGGATGGTCATCCGGACCGGAGGTCGCATGCCACCGCTACGCGCAATCCATCTGCTGCAAACCAGGGAAGGCTCTCGCCTGCATGGCGCCGAACTCGACCGGTGGCGACGCTGGGGACCGTATCTGAGCGAGCGTCAATGGGGCACGGTCCGCGAGGATTACAGCGAATGCGGAACCGCCTGGGATTACTTTCCGCACGACCATGCGCGCAGCCGCATGTATCGCTGGGGCGAGGACGGTATCGCCGGATTCGGCAACGACCCGCTCGACTGGTGCGTGTCGCTCGCGCTGTGGAACGGGCGCGATCCGATCATCAAGGAACGGCTCTTCGGTCTCACGAACGAGCAAGGCAATCACGGCGAGGATGTGAAGGAACTGTACTTCTATCTCGACGGCACGCCGACGCATTCGTACATGAAGATGCTGTACAAGTATCCGCACGACGCGTATCCGTATCAGCAACTGATCGACGAGAACAGGCGGCGCGGTGCCGAGCTTCCCGAATACGAAGTGCTCGATACCGGCGTGTTCGACAACGATCGATACTTCGATGTCTGCGTCGAGTATGCGAAGCACACGGCCGATGACGTCGTGATGCGCGTGACTGTCGAAAATCGCGCTGACGAGGCCGCGACGCTTCATGTGCTGCCGCAGTTCTGGGCGCGCAACCGCTGGTCGTGGTCGAGCAAATGGGGCAAGCCGTCGCTGACGCTGGAGCAGGATGCGCGCGAAGGCGCGCGCGTGGTCGCGCACAATCCGTCGCAAGGCGCGATGCTGGTGACGGCCTCGACGGAGACGCCTGTCGAATGGCTCTTTTGCGAGAACGAAACGAACGTTCGTCGCATCTTCGGCATCGAAGGCGCGGGCCCTTTCAAGGACGGCTTCAACGACTATCTCGTCGAAGGCGACGAGCACGCGATCCGGCGCGATCATGGCACGCGCAGCGCCGCGCACGCGTGTTTGCAACTCGGACCGCATGAATGCTCCGTGATGTATCTGCGCTGGCGTCCGGCATCGGTTTCGAACGATCCGCCGCTCGACATGGCGCAGCTTTTCGCGCAACGCCTGGCCGAAGCCGACGAGTTCTATGCGACGCTGCAACACGATATCGATGAAGCCGATGCGCGTCTCGTGCAGCGTCAGGCGCTCGCGGGCATGTTATGGACGAAGCAGTATTACCAGTTCGACGTCACGCGCTGGCACGACGGCGATCCGGGCCAGCCCATTCCGCCGAAAGGACGCCGACAGGGCCGCAATGCGGACTGGCGGCATATGTGCAACGGCGACATCGTATCGATGCCCGACAAATGGGAGTACCCGTGGTACGCGTCGTGGGATCTCGCGTTCCATGCGGTCGCGTTCGCGACGATCGATCCGGACTTCGCGAAGAAGCAGTTATCGCTGCTCGTGAAAGAGCGCTACATGCATCCGAACGGGCAATTGCCCGCTTATGAATGGGCCTTCGGCGACGCGAATCCGCCCGTTCATGCGTGGGCGACATGGCGTGTGTTCGAGCTCGATCGCGAGATGACCGGCATCGGCGATCACGCTTTCCTCGAAGTGATGTTCCACAAGCTGCTGCTCAACTTCGCATGGTGGGTCAACCGCAAGGACGCCGACGACCGCAACATCTTTCAGGGCGGTTTTCTCGGGCTCGACAACATCGGCATCTTCGACCGCTCGCAGCCGCTGCCGACGGGCGGACGCATCGATCAGGCCGATGGCACCGCGTGGATGGCCTCGTATGCGCTCGACCTCATGCAGATCGGTCTCGAACTCGCGATGGCCAACGAGTCGTATGTCGAGATCGCGGTGAAGTTCTTCGAGCACTTCCTGTATATCGCGGAAGCGGTGAGTTGCGGCGAAGGCTGCAACACGGGCTTGTGGGACCGCAGCGACGAATTCTTCTATGACGTGCTGCATCTGCCGAACGGCACGCGCGTGCCGATGCGCATTCGATCCATCGTCGGGCTGATACCGCTCTTCGCGGTGCATGTGCTCGAAGAGCGCGTGTACGGCGATTTGCCGGGACTGCGCGAAAGGCTTGCGTGGTTTCTCGATCATCGGCCGAATCTCGCGAAGCTCGTCTCGCGCTGGACCGAGCCCGGCAAGGGCAACACCACACTGCTTTCGCTATTGCGCGGACATCGCATGAAAGCGCTGTTGCGGCGCACGCTCGATCAATGCGAATTCCTTTCCGACTATGGCGTGCGCGCATTGTCACGCGTGCATTGCGAAAAGCCTTATATCTTCGACCACGATGGCGTGAAGGTCTGCATCAGATACCTGCCCGCGGAATCGGATTCGCGTGTATTCGGCGGCAATTCCAATTGGCGTGGACCGATCTGGATGCCGGTCAACTATTTGCTGATCGAATCGCTCTACGAGTTTCATCGTTACTATGGCGATGAATTTCGCGTCGAGCATCCGACAGGCTCGGGCAAGATGCATTCGCTGAGCGAGATTGCCGACGATCTCTCGCGGCGCATCAGCACGCTCTTCCTGAAAGATGCCGATGGCAAGCGTCCCGTGATGGCCGCGTATCCGATGCTGCAAGCCGATCCGCGCTCGCAGGATCTCATCCTCTTTCACGAGTACTTTCATGGCGACAACGGGCGCGGCGTCGGCGCATCGCATCAGACGGGATGGAGCGGGCTCGTGGCGTTGCTGCTGCAGCCGCGTCTGATGAAGCTGTCGCACGTGGGGCCTGAAGCGCCCGTCATGTCCGTGCGTCTGGATGAGGAGGCTATCGCGGCAATGGGTCGCTAGAACTCGCCTATACTGGAATCGTCGATTCGACTCTACTCTTCGTGTCCCCAGAGAACCGGAGGACGTCATCATGTTCAACCATTTGCTGGTTCCAACGGACGGGTCCGCGCTATCGGAGGCGGCGGTGCGCATGGCGGTTGCGCTCGCCAAGGAGAACAGCGCGCGCATCACCGGTCTTTATATGATGCGGCCGTTTCATATGACCGTTTATAGCGCCGAGATGGCGGGCGCGAATCAGGACGAGGTTCAGGCCGCCGATCAGGCGCGCGCTCGCGTGTACCTCGAAAATCTGCGGAATATCGCGGTACAGGCGGGCGTGGAGTGCGATACCGAAGCGCCCACGGGATCGCATCCCTATGAAGTGATCCTCGATACGGCGAAGTCGCGGCACTGCGATCTCATCGTGATGGCCTCGCACGGTCACGGCGGAATTCGCGGGCTATTGCTCGGAAGCGAGACGCAGAAGGTGCTGACGCATAGTCATTTGCCGATTCTGGTGGTGAGGCCGCCGGAGTGATGGCGGGTCGAGACTTCAGCCCTCCAGATTCCCGAAACAAACATACTTCGCCTCCAGATACTCCTCTACCCCCGACGACGCCCCTTCGCGCCCCATCCCCGATTCCTTGATGCCGCCGAACGGCGCGACCTCATTAAACACGAGACTATCGTTCACGCCGACGACCCCGCATTCGAGCGCCTCCATCACGCGAAACGCGCGGCTGATATCCGCCGTGTAGAAGTAAGACGCGAGCCCGGTGCGCGTATCGTTCGCGAGCGTGATGACGTCGTCCTCGTCCCTGAACTGGAGCACGCTCGCTATCGGCCCGAGAACTTCGTCGCCGCACACGCCCATCGACGGATCGACGCCCGTCAGCACCGTCGGCCTGAAAAAGTTCGATCCGGGCGCGACACGCGATCCGCCCGCCGCGATCTTCGCGCCGAGCCTCACCGCTTCATCGACGAGACCTTCAATGCGCACTACCGCAGCGTCGTCGATAAGCGGGCCGATCTGCGCGCCTTCGTCCAGTCCGTCGCTCACCTTGAGCAGCGCGACCTTCGAAACGAGCTTCGCGACGAAGGTCTCGTACACATCCTCATGCACGAAAAAGCGGTTTGCGCACATCGCCGCCTGGCCCGAGTGACGGAATCGCGCATCGAGCGCGCCTTTCACCGCGAGGTCGATATCCGCATCGTCGAACACGATGAAAGGGCAGTTCGCGCCCAGTTCGAGCGACATCTTCTTCACGGTGGATGCGCACAAGGTCATCAGCCGCTTGCCTTCGTCGATGGAACCGGTGAACGACACTTTCCGCACACCGGGGCTCGCGAGCAGCGTGCTTCTGATCGGCTCGCCTTCGCCCGTCAGCACGGACAGCACGCCGCGCGGCAAGCCCGCGTTCTCGCCGAGCGCACACAGTGCGAGCGCCGAGTACGGCGTCTGCGGATCAGGATGATGAATGACCGTGCAGCCCGCCGCGAGCGCGGCGCCGACGCGTCGCGCGACCATCGAAGAGGGAAACGTCCACGACGTGATCGCACCGCACACGCCGACCGGCTGATGCAGCACGCGGATACGCTGATTGCGGCGCGGCGCGGGAATGTTGTCGCCGTAGATGCGGCGCGCTTCTTCGGCGAACCAGTCGAGATAGTTCGCGGCCTGCGTGATTTCCGAACGCGCTTCGTGCAGCGGCTTGCCTTGCTCGGTGCTCAGGATGATGGCGAGATCGTCGCGATGATGTTCGACGAGCCGCGCCCATTCCCTCAGCACCGACGCACGCTCGCGGCTGCTCCAGTTGCGCCAGTCCTGCAAGGCCGCGTTCGCGCAGTCGATGGCTTCGGTCACCTGCTCCGCCGTGACTTGCGGCACGGTGCCGATGATCTCGCCCGTGGAAGGATTGGTGACGGGCACGCGTGGCAGCGAAGTGCTGTCGACCCACGCGCCGCCGATATACGCCGATTGCTCGAAAAGACTGGGGCACTGCAATTCCATGGCTCGCTCCAATGCGTAAGAAGCTTCGTGCTTTCAGTTGCATCGAGCTTAACGCATTTTTTACTCGCCATTCGCGACGCGCCCGGCATCTCCGGTATACGAATCGCGTCGGCGGCGGCGCATCGGAGAACGCGCCGCCGTCAGGACTTCAGTGGCTCGCGCCCTCCACCGCGCCGATGCCCGTCTCCGAGCGAACCGTCTGCGCTTCGAAGCCGGCCTTGTCGATACGCGAACGCGCGGATTTGTCGGTCACCGAGAAGAGCCAGATGCCGATGAAGCCGATCGCCATCGAGAACAGCGCGGGCGATGCATACGGGAACGGCGCGCTCGCGTAATGGAACACATCGACCCACACGGCCTTCGAGAGCACCGTCATCGCGACCGCCGAGAACAGGCCGAGGAAGCCGCCGATCGCCGCGCCGCGCGTCGTGCAGCCGCGCCACAGGACCGACATGAAGAGCACCGGGAAGTTGGCCGAGGCCGCCACCGCGAACGCGAGCGACACCATGAACGCGATGTTCTGCTTCTCGAACACGATGCCGAGCACCACCGCGACGATGCCGAGCACGATCGTCGTGATACGCGAGACCTTCAGCTCGCTCTTGCTCGACGCCTTGCCCTTCTTGAACACGGTCGCATAGAGATCATGCGACACCGCCGACGCGCCCGCGAGCGTCAGCCCCGCGACGACCGCGAGAATGGTTGCAAACGCCACTGCCGAGATGAAGCCGAGGAACACGTTGCCGCCGACCGCGTTCGCCAGATGCACCGCCGCCATGTTCGTGCCGCCGAGCAGCTTGCCGCCCGCATCCTTGAACATCGGATTGGTGCTCACCAGCACGATCGCGCCGAAGCCGATGATGAACGTGAGAATGTAGAAGTAGCCGATCCACGTCGTCGCCCAGAACACCGACTTGCGCGCTTCCTTCGCGTTGGGCACGGTGAAGAAGCGCATCAGGATGTGCGGCAGACCGGCCGTGCCGAACATCAGCGCAATGCCGAAGGAGATCGCCGAGATCGGGTCCTTGATGAAGTTGCCCGGGCCCATGATCGATTCCTTCTTCTCGTGCACCTCGACGGCCTTCGCAAAGAGCGCCTCGGGGCTGAAGTGGAATTGCCACAGCACCATGAACGCCATGAACGAAGCGCCCGCGAGCAGCAGACACGCCTTGATGATCTGCACCCACGTCGTCGCCGTCATGCCGCCGAAGAGCACGTACACCATCATCAGCGCGCCGACGATCACCACCGCGATCCAGTATTCGAGGCCGAACAGGAGCTTGATGAGTTGTCCCGCGCCGACCATCTGCGCGATCAGATAGAACGCCACGACGACGAGCGTGCCCGACGCCGCGAACGCGCGAATCGGCGTCTGCTTGAAGCGGTATGCGGCGACATCGGCGAAGGTGAAGCGGCCGAGATTGCGCAGGCGCTCGGCCATCAGGAACGTGATGATCGGCCAGCCGACGAGAAAGCCGATCGAATAGATGAGGCCGTCATAACCGTTGCTGTAGACCGCCGCCGAAATGCCGAGGAACGAGGCCGCCGACATGAAATCGCCCGCGATCGCAAGGCCGTTCTGAAAGCCGGTGATGCCGCCGCCCGCGGTGTAGAACTCGGCCGCCGAACGCGTCTTTTTAGCGGCCCATTTGGTGATGAAAAGCGTCGCGATCACGAACGCGATGAACATGCAGATCGCGGTCCAGTTGGTCGCCTGCTTCACCGCCTGACCGAGATCGCCGCCCGCGGCGAACGCGCTGGTGGAAGCCGCGACGAGCGCGCCCGATGCGAGGATACGTTGCGGCTTCATGCGGCCTCCCGCTTGATCTTGTCGGTGAGTTCGTCGTACGTGCTGTTGGCATGGCGCACGTAGAGACCCGTTATCACGACCGTGAAGACGATCACGAACAGGCCGATCGGCATGCCCCAGGTCATCACGCCCGCGCCCATCTTCGCGGCGAGCAGATCCTTGTCGAACGCGATCAGCAACACGTAGCCGTAGTACACGACCAGCACGAGGGCCGTCAGCGTCCAGCCGAGCTTCGAGCGTTTTCGCACCAGTTCGCCGTACGCGGCGCTCGACTTGATTTTTTCTACGATCTTGAGATCCATTTCCGTCTCCTGCATGAATGTCTCTTTTCTGCGTGCGAAAACGCCCGCGTTCGGCGCGGCGCGCGAACGGTCAGCGATGCGTATGAATAAGAACATCCCCGGACGGGGACGTCATGCAATGCCCTCGCGCATACTTTTCAGGCGAGTTTTGCTTTCGATGCGCTGGAGACTAAGGTAAAAGCGTCCGCTTACCCGTTTCTTACGCGAGGCACTTTCTTTCGACGGGGTTTACGCGGAGCATCGGATGCGCAGTCATGCGCTCGACAGGCGATCGATCGTTCGCTCGGGCAGGCTTATCGCGCTGTCGTCCTTCAGGCCGACGCCCGTCAGCTTGCGCGAACGCGCTTCGTTCAGCAGCCACGCGAGCTTGAACGCGGCTGCATCGTAGGCCAGTCCTTCAGGGCGAACGTTCGATATGCAGTTCCGTTCCGCATCGCTGCGACTCTGACGCGGATCGTACGTCACATACACGCCGAGACTCGCCGGAGAACTGAGCCCCGGTCGTTCGCCGATCAGCACGGCAACGATGCGCGCCTTCAGGATCGACCCGATGCAATCGCCGAGCGCCACGCGGGCCTGCGTCGCGATGACGACAGGACCGATGCGCCAGCCGTCGAGCCGCGCGACGGTCCTTTCGATGAGCGCAATCGCGTGCGTCAATGCCGCGTTCGATGACAGTCCATCGGCGATGACGAACACGAGGTCCGTGTCCTTCGTGTGCGATTCGAGCTGTGTCGCGCTCGTCTCGTTCAGGCGGCGTCCGAGATCGGGACGCCGCAGGTAGACATCGCGCGAGGGCGCGGCGCTGCAAACCGTGGCGCTCTCGAATCCTTTCGACGTCAGTTCGTCCTGCAATGCCGGGACATCGAGCGGCCGATGCACCGCGTCGCGCGCCTGCGCGTGCGCGAGATTGAACGCGAGCAGCGGCGCGGTCGGCACGCTGCTGCCCGCGCGTCCGAGCGCGATGCGCGCATCGGTGAAGCGGCGCAACGCTTCCCACGGATTAGCGCTGACGTTCATCACGCTCTCATCCAGTCGACGAGCGCGGGCCATTGCGTCTGTTCCCGCAGCATGCCGCGCGCATTCGTGATCTGAATCGCCTGCAGCCATGCTTCGAACTCGGGCGCGCGTTTCAGGCCGAGCACATCGCGCACATAAAGCGCGTCATGAAACGAGGTGCTCTGATAGTTCAGCATCACATCGTCGGCGCCGGGCACGCCCATGATGAAGTTCACGTTGGCCGCGCCGAGCAGCGTGAGCAGCGTGTCCATGTCGTCCTGATCGGCTTCCGCGTGATTCGTGTAGCAGACGTCGCAACCCATCGGCACGCCGAGCAGCTTCGCGCAGAAATGATCTTCGAGGCCCGCGCGAATGATCTGCTTGCCGTCGTAGAGATACTCCGGACCGATGAAGCCCACCACCGTATTCACGAGAAACGGATTGAACCTGCGCGCCACCGCATAGGCGCGCGCCTCGCACGTCTGCTGATCCACGCCGTGATGCGCGTTCGCGGACAGCGCGCTGCCCTGCCCCGTCTCGAAGTACATGAGATTCTCGCCGACGGTCCCGCGCTTCAACGACAAGCCCGCTTCATACGCTTCCTGCAACAACGCGATGGAGATGCCGAACGATGCATTCGCCTTCTGCGTGCCCGCGATCGACTGAAACACGAGATCGACCGGCGCGCCTTGTTCCATCGCCGCGAGCGTGTTGGTCACGTGCGTCAGCACGCAGGTCTGCGTCGGCACGTCGTAGCGTTCGCGAAACGCGTCCATCATCGCGAGCAATTTGCCGATGGCCTGCGGCGAGTCCGATGCGGGATTGATGCCGATCATCGCGTCGCCGCAGCCGTACATGAGGCCGTCGATCATCGATGCGGCGATGCCCTGCACATCGTCGGTCGGATGATTCGGCTGAAGGCGCACCGACATGTGTCCGGGCAAGCC
Source organism: Caballeronia jiangsuensis (assembly GCA_000648925.1). Taxonomy (GTDB): domain Bacteria; phylum Pseudomonadota; class Gammaproteobacteria; order Burkholderiales; family Burkholderiaceae; genus Caballeronia; species Caballeronia jiangsuensis. The sequence continues at coordinate 157,569 of JFHF01000012.1, read as the reverse complement.
GACCGTGTTCCTGAAGCGCGTGACGACCGGGCGCTTCTTCGCGGCGAGGATGAGGTCCTGATTGCGCATCAGCTTCGATACCGCCGCGACCATCTCCGGCGTGAGCCCCGGCGACACCGCGACGAGCGCGGCCGTATCGGTCGAATCGGCCAGCAGCCATTCGCGGAACTCGCCCACCGTGAGATGCGACACGGCGGCGAACGCATCCTTCGAATGTTCGTCGATGATGAGGCGCGTGACTTCGTCGTCTTCGTACGGGATCAACGCATCTTCGATGAACGCGCGCAGCGGCACCGCCGACAACGCCAGCTTCGCCGCCGCGCGCTCTTCTTCCGTCGCCGCGGCGATGCCCGCGAGTTCATCGCCGGAACGTCGCGGACTCGCCTTCGCGAGCAGCGTTGCGAGATCGTCGAAACGATACGTGCGAACGCCTACGGTTTCGCTGAAGCTCATACGCCGCTTCCGCCGACTGTCTTCAAACTCTTCCATTGGCCCTGCTCGACCTGAAAGAGCGTATAGGGCGGCTTGATCAGATCGCCGTACGGATCGAACGATATCTTGCCGGTCACGCCCGTCACGTTGACCTTCGCGAGCGCCTCGACGATCTTGCCGCGATCGAGCGAATTCGCATCGTGGATGGCCTTGATCATCGCGAGCGCGGCATCGTAGGCGAAAGGCGCATACAGCTCCACATCCTGATTGAAGCGCGCCTTGTAGCGCTTGCCGAACTCCTGCGCGGAAGGCAGCTTGTCGAGCGCGGGACCGGGTTCGAGATCCTGCGTGCCGTTGCCCGACGTGCCCGCTATCTGAAGAAACGCATTGCTCTTCAACGCGCCCGCGCCGAAAAGTTGCGTCGTCATGCCGAGCGAGCGCATCTGCTTGACGAGCATCGCGCCCTGTTCATCGAGACCGCCGAAGAAAATCAGATCGACGTTCTGGCTCTTCATCGTCGTGAGAATGGCGCGGAAGTCCACGGCCTTGTCGTTGGTGTATTCACGCGCGACGATCTTGCCGTTCGCCTCCTTCACGCCCTTTTCGAACGAATCGGCGAGACCTTGCCCGAACGCGGTGCGATCGTCGATGATGCCGATGCGCTTCGGCTTCATCTGCTCCACGACGAAGCGCCCCGCCACCACGCCGCCCACGCCGTCATGGCCCATCGTGCGGAACACGTTCTTGAAGCCCTGCTTCGTGAGTTGCGGGTTCGTCGAGCCGGGCGTGATCATCGCGACATTCGCCTGATGATAGACGGTCGACGCCGGAATGCTGCAACCGGAGTTGTAATGCCCGATCACGCCGACGATGCCGCTATCCACCGCTTTCTGCGCGACCTGAATCGCGACGCGCGGATCGGCCTGATCGTCGTACACCTCCAGTTCGAACTTGACGGGCTTGCCGCCGACGGTCGGATGCTTCGCGTTCTCTTCGTCGATCGCGAGTTGCGCACCGTACTGCAAATCCTTGCCGACGCGCGCGACCGGCCCCGTCAACGGCCCGACGAATCCGATCTTCACGACTTCGGGATCGGCGGCCCACGACATCGGCATATGCGCGGCAAGCACGCCTGCGGCAAGGCTCGAAAGCAAAAAGCGGCGGTTCATGTTCGTGCTCCACATGGTTGGACGTCGCGCCAGTTTTCATACGGCCCGCTCGCGGCGCGACACCGCGAACAGGTCTCATGCGAATGCGTGCCGCGCTCAGTGAAAGCGCGACGCGCGATAGCTCGCGAGATCGAGCGGCGGTGCGCGCCGCGCGATCAGATCGGCGACGATGCGTCCGCTCACGCCCGCGAGCGTCAACCCGAGATGCTGATGCCCGAACGCATACACGACGCGCTCGCTCGCCTTCGACGCGCCGATCACCGGCACGCCATCGGGCAATGTCGGACGAAAACCGAGCCATTCGCGATCGGGCGCGCCGAGCGCGGGCAACGCGCGCTTCGACGACACGGTCACGAGATCGAGCAGCGCGCGATTGCGTTCTTCGGTGAAGCCCGCGAGCTCGACCGTGCCCGCCACGCGAATGCCGTCGCTCATCGGCGTCATGTAGAAGCCGCGCTCCGCCCAGCCGCACGGCCGCGATATCAGGTTCGACGCCGATGCATAACGAACGTGATAACCGCGCTCGGTATCGAGCGGAACGTCGTCGCCGCATTGATGTGCGAACTCGCGCGAGCGCGCGCCCGTCGCGACGACAACATGATCGAAGCGGCGCGCATCGCCGTTCACGCGCAATGAAACGCCTTGCGCGTCCGGTTCTATCGCATCGACTTTCGCGCGTTCCAGTTGCGCACCGCGCGCCGCAAGCCGTTCATACAAGGCCTCCAGAAAACCGGGGGGATCGGTGAAATGCCAGCTATCGCGAAACAGCACGCCGCGCGCGAAGATCGGTGCGAGCTGCGGTTCGAGTTCGCGGATCGCGCCGCTTTCGAGCACGTCGAAGCTCACGCCGAGCCGTTCGCGAAGACTCAGCGAATCGCGCGATGCATCGAACGACGCGGCGCTCGAATAGAGATACAGACACTCGCGCGGCTTCACGAAACGCGCGAGACCGTCTTCGTCGAGCAAGGGCGCGTAGCCTTCCTGCGCGCGCGAGAGCAGCGCCGACAACGCCCTCGCACTCGCTTCGAAGTTTGCGCGCCGCGAGCTCATCAGAAAGCGCGCGAGCCACGGCGCGAGTTGCGGCAGATAGCTCCAGCGCAATCTGAACGGGCTGTCGTTCGATAACAAGAATCGCGGGATATCGCGGAACACGGTCGGATTGTTCACCGGTACGCATCCGTACGGCGCGAAGGTGCCCGCGTTGCCGAACGACGCGCCCTGCGCCACGCCCGACGGATCGAACAGCGTGACGCCGTGACCGTCGCGCATGAGCCAGGCCGCGCTCGCCATGCCGATGAACCCCGCGCCGATGATCGCCACATTCGACATCAGTCACGCCCCTTCCATGCAAGCTCGCCTTCATGTGACAGGAAACCCGTCGCCGACTCGCTCTCTTCCTGACGACGATGATGCTTCGCCGCGAACAGGTATGCCGCCGAGGCCACCGCGAGACTCGCAAGACTCGCCATCAGTTGCGGACGCAGTTCGCGGTCCGCGCCCATCGCCGCGAGCACGCCGACGATCGCGATGACGACCGCATACGACAGCCACGGAAAGAGCCACATCTTGAGCGTGAGACGCTCGGGCGCTTCTTTCTGGATGCGTCGGCGGATGCGGATCTGCGCGAGCGCCGTCGCGAGATAGACGAACAGCATCACCGCGCCCGATGCGTTCACGAGGAACAGGAACACGCCCTGCGGCGACACGATCGCCGCGACGATCGCCACATAGCCGACCACGCTCGACAGCAGCACCGCGAGACGCGGCACCTTCTGCGGCGTGAGCCTGAGCAGCGACTTCGGCGCATCGCCGCGTTCGGCGAGACGGAACAGGATGCGCGACGACACATACAGGCCCGAGTTCAGCGCGGACAGCACGGCGACGAGCACGATCGCGTTCATGATGTCGGCGGCGTAGGGAATGCGCATCGTCTCCAGTGCGGCGACGAACGGCGAATGTCCCGTCACGATGCTGCCCCACGGCACGATGCACGCGATCAGGAACAGCGAGCCGACATAGAACGTGATGACGCGCAGGATCACCGAGCGCGTCATGGCGGCAACGCTCTTCGCGGGATCGTCGGATTCGGCGGCCGCGATAGTCGCGATTTCCGCGCCGCCGACCGCGAAGATCACCGTCGGCACGGCGGCGAACACGGACATCGCGCCGAACGGGAGAAAGCCGCGATTGCCGGTGAGATGCGTAGCCGCGCTGCCCGTGTGCCCGAAGCCGAGCAGATAGCCCGCGCCGATGGCGATGAACACGATGATCGCCGCTACCTTGATCGACGCGAACCAGAACTCGAATTCGCCGTACGACTTGACCGAGAGCAGGTTGATCACGGTCATCACGGACAAAAGCACGAGGCCGATGACCCAGACCGGCGCCGGTATCCAGCGCTGCAATATCGCGGCGCCCGCGACGGCCTCCACCGCGACGACGATCACCCAGAAATACCAGTAGAGCCAGCCGCTCGTGAAGCCGGCCCAGTTGCCGAGGCCGATGCGCGCGTATTCGGTGAACGAGCCGACGCCGGGCACGGCGAGCGCCATTTCGCCGAGCATGCGCATGACCATCAGCACGACGATGCCGGCGACGAGATACGACACGCACGCCGCCGGGCCGACTGTCGCGAGCGTCGCGCTGCTGCCGACGAACAAACCGGCGCCGATGATGCCGCCGAGCGCGATCATCGTGACGTGACGCTGGCGCAGCGCCGCGCCGAGCTGGGGTTGAGAGGTTTGAGGCAAGGACATCGGGGAAATCTCCTGCGGACAAAGATCGGATGAATCGGACGCGCGGCTGATGCAAAACACAGCGCACACCAGACAAACTCTGATACTAGAATCACACAAGATTTTTTTGTGTGCAATTAAAAACGCTATTGTGTGGTGATGGGATTTTCCCTGAGTGCGGCTGGAGCGGCTCTTGCAGAAGCGCTTCAGCACGCCTCAACATGCTTTGGCGCTTACGCGAGCATTGCATCGCGGCCACTCTGGGTTAGAATCGCCTGACTTCCGCACAAATCGCGGACAAAGCATCGTTTGTATGGAGACAGAGATTCATGGCTTCCGACAAGGATCAGACGCTGAGCGCGAACGGCGAAGGCGACGGCGCGACCAAGCGATCGACCTATATCGAGGTATCCAGCTCCATCGAGAAGGAAATCCGCAGCGGCATCTATCCGCCCGGCAGCCGTCTGCCGCCGCAACGGCAACTGGCGAGCGACCTGGGCATCAATGTGTCCACGGTGTCGCGCGCGTACAAGGAATTGCAGTTGCGCGGCCTCGTGATCGGCAGCAAGCGGCGCGGCTCGCTCGTGACCGGCGGCGCGATGCCGAGCGTCGAGACGCCGCCCGCGAGCTCGGGCAGCGCGGTCATCGACCTCACGGTGAACCGGCCCGCGACCGGCGAATTCCTCGCGTGCCTCGCGCGCACGATGGGCGAGCTGCCGCGCGATCCGCGCTTCGCGCAGTTGCAGGAATATCAGCCGCCGCAGGGCCCTTCGTGGGCGCGCGCGGCGGGTGCGCGCTGGATGAGCGCGCCGGGCTTCGCGCCGACGCCGGATCAGGTCGTCGTCACGAGCGGCGCGCAGCACGGCCTGTATGCGGTGCTCAACAGCCTGATCGGCACGGATGGCGTGATCCTCGCGGATCAGCTCACGTATTACGGGCTGAAGGCTCTCGCGCCGGTGTTCCAGTTCGAGATCGTGGGCATTCCGAGCGACCGCGACGGCCTGCTCATCGACGAGGTCGAGCGCGTGTGCAAACGCGTGCCGGTGAAGGCGATCTTCACGGTCCCGAATCTGCAGAATCCCACCGTCACGACGATGAGCCTCGAGCGGCGCATGGCGCTCGTCGATGTCGCGCGGCGGCATGGCGTGGCGATCATCGAGGACGACGTGTACGGCCCGCTCGTCGCGCAACGCCTGCCGACGCTCGCGAGCCTGTGCCCCGAACTGACGTTCCATATCTCGGCGACCTCGAAGATACTCGCGCCGGGCTTGCGGCTCGGCTATCTGCTGAGTCCGCAGGACAATTCGGCGCTTTGTGCGGAGGCCGTGCGCACGACGGCGTGGATGCCCGCTCCGCTATCGATGCTGATTGCCGCCGTCTGGATGGAGGATGGCACCGCGCAGCACATCATGAACGCGCAGCTCGCCGAGATTCGCGCGCGGCATGATCTCGCCCGCGAGTTGCTGCCGCAGGAACTGTTGCAGTCCGATCCGGCCTGCATGTTCGTCTGGCTGAAGCTGCCGCTGCCGTGGCGCGCCGACGATTTCGCGGCGAATGCGAAGGCGCGCGGCGTGGTGGTGATGCCGTCGTCGGCGTTCGCGGTGGACCGCTCGGAGATCGAGCATGGCGTGCGCATCAATCTCGCGTGCGCGGAAAGCCGCGATCAGCTCGTCAGCGGCCTGAGGATGCTCGCGGGCACGTTGAGGGACCGGCCGCGGGCGTTGTTCGGGCATCTGTGACAAGCATGTACGCCGGACAAAACTGTCTACAGTCTCGCCCGGCGTTTCGAATTCCGGCACGCCCGTTCGGCAGACTGCCAAGCAATCCATAGCGTCCCGCCGCAGCCGGCGATCCCGTCGGCCTGCAAACCAAAGCCGGCAGTAATTGCTGCGCGTCCCGATCCGCCGCCTCAGTCGAAATGGCATTAAACGCTATGGCGTTTTCATCCGTATTCGGCTATTAGTAGTCTCGTCACGCAACACCGTGGCGAAACAATGAGCATCTCTGGCTATAACTCGACCGCCAAAACCGGAGGCAGCTACGACACATCAAAAGCATCAGGCTCGCGCTCGCTGACGTCGCCCAAGATTCCTGTCCCGCGATTTCATCGCATGGCGAAGGCACGCCTTCGCTGAAACGCAACCGCGAGCATGTCGTGGCGAGGCGCCTTCCCGGGCGCGCTCGCTCATCAACGATCGGCCATCCCAAGAGGGAGGCGCCTATGGCGTTCGTGTCGGAACAGATGCTGGACTGCTGCTCGTTCGCTCAACCGTCGCGCCCGATGCGCGCGTTGCGTCTCGTCGCAATCGCCACGATGGCGTCGCTTGCGCTCGTGGCGTGCAGGAAGCCGCCAGCCGAAGCGCAGAAGCCCGCCGTCGATGTCACTGTCGTGACCGTCGCCGCGCAGTCGACGCCCGTCGAATTCGAATTCACCGCGCAGACGCAAAGCTCGCGCGAGGTCGAGATACGCGCACGCGTCGACGGCTTCCTGGAAAAGCGCATGTACACCGAAGGCTCGCTCGTCCAGGCCGGGCAGGTGATGTTCCTCATGGACAAGCGCCCCTTCGAAGCCGCGTTGCAGACCGCCAAGGGCTCGCTCGCGCAGCAGGATGCGCGGCTCCTCGTCACCCAGCAGAATCTCTCGCGCGTGAAGCCGCTCGCGGCGATGAACGCGTTGAGCAAGAAGGATCTCGACGACGCCGTCGGCAACGAAAAGAGCGCGCAGGCCGCCGTCATCGCCGCGAAAGGCGAGGTGCAGACCGCGGAGCTCAATCTGAGCTACACGACGATCCGCTCGCCGCTCAAGGGCCTCTCCAGCTTCGCGCGCGTGCAGGAAGGCAGCTACGTGACGCCGACGCAATCGGGCCTGCTCACCTCCGTCTATCAGCTCGACCCGATGTGGGTGAACTTCAGCATCTCGGAGAACGAGTTGCTGAAGTATCGCGAGCAGATCAAGACGGGCCAGTTGCACTTTCCGCCCGACAACAAGTTCGATGTGGTCGTGATTCAGGCCGATGGCTCGGTCTTTCCGCAGACCGGCCGCATCGACTTCACGAATCCGGCGTTCAGCACGGAGACGGGCACGTTCCTCGTGCGCGCGGTGTTCGCCAATCCGCAAGGCACGCTGCGGCCCGGGCAGTTCGTGAAGGCGCGCGTGGTGGGCGCGGTGCGGCCCAACGCCATTCTCGTGCCGCAGCGCGCCGTGCTGCAGGGCGCAAAGAGCCACTTCGTCTGGGTGCTCGACGAGCAATCGAAGCCGCACCAGCGTGTCGTCGAAGTCGGCGAATGGCATGGCGACGACTGGTTCATCACGAGCGGCCTGAAGGCGGGCGAGCGCGTCATCGTCGATGGCGCGATCCGGGTCAGCGCGGATTCGCAGATTCGCGTCACGGCCGCACCCGCGGCGCCGGCGTCGGGCGCGCAGGAGGCGTCGGCCGGGCAAACGAAGAGCGCAGGCGAAAAGTGATTTGATCTGACGTCTATCGGAAGCATGTCGCGCGGAAGAGGCCAATGAACATTTCACATTTCTGCATTGACCGTCCGATTTTCGCGTCGGTCATATCGATCATCATCACGCTGGGCGGCGCGCTGTGCATGCTTGCGCTGCCCACCGCGCAGTATCCCGACATCACGCCGCCGCAGATCACGATCTCCGCGACCTATCCGGGCGCGAGCGCGGACGTGGTCGCGAACAACGTCGCCGCGCCGATCGAGCAGCAGGTCAACGGCGCGGACAACATGATCTATATGAGCTCGTCGAGTTCGTCGACGGGCAATCTGACGATCAACGCCTACTTCCAGATCGGCACCAACCCGGAACTCGCGCAGGTCGACGTGCAGAACCGCGTGAATCTCGCGCTGCCGCAACTGCCGCAATCGGTGACCGCGCAGGGCGTGCAGGTGCAGAAGAAGTCGCAGGCGTTCATGATGGTCATCGCCATCTACTCGCCCGACGAGCGCTATGACGCGACGTATATCGCGAACTACGCGAACGTGTATGTCCTCGACGCGCTCAAGCGCATTCCCGGCGCGAACCAGACGAGCATCTTCGGCACGCCCGATTACGCGATGCGCATCTGGCTCAAGCCCGATCGCATGGCGCAGCTCGGCATCACCGCTGCGGACGTGCAGCGCGCGGTCGCGAACCAGAACCAGCAGTTCGCCGTGGGCCGTCTCGGACAATCGCCGACCGGCGCGCCCGTCGAGCAGTCCTTCGCGGTGACGACGACCGGGCGGCTCACCGAGCCCTCCGAGTTCGAGAACATCATCATCCGCGCGCAATCGGGCGGCGCCGCGATCGTGCGTCTGAAGGACGTGGGCCGCGCCGAGCTCGGGCAGAAAGACTATTCGATCCGCAGCCGCTTCCAGGGCAAATCGGCGACGGTGCTCGCCGTCTATCAGCAGCCGGGCGCGAACGCGCTCGACGTGGCGAAGCAGGTGCGCGCGTCGCTCGCCGAGATGAAGAAGACGTTCCCGCAGGGCATCGAATACGAAATCGCGATGGACACGACGGAGTTCACGCGCGCGTCCATCTCTGACGTGGTGCATACGTTCTTCGAAGCGGTCGTGCTGGTCGTGATCGTCGTGTTCGTGTTCCTGCAAAGCCTGCGCGCCACGCTGATTCCGGTGATCGCGGTGCCGGTGTCGATCGTCGGCACGTTCATGGGCATGGAGGCGCTCGGCTTCTCCATCAACATGCTGACCTTGTTCGGCATGGTGCTCGCGATCGGGATTGTCGTGGACGATGCGATCGTCGTGATCGAGAACGTCGAGCGCAACATGACCGTGCACAAGCTCGATCCGAAGACCGCCGCCAAGAAGGCGATGGACGAAGTGGCCGGGCCGGTCGTCGCCATCGTGCTCGTGCTGTGCGCGGTGTTCGTGCCGGTGGCGTTCCTCTCCGGCATCACGGGGCAGATGTACAAGCAGTTCGCCATCACGATAGCGATCTCGGTCGTGATCTCGGGCATCGTCGCGCTGACCTTGTCGCCCGCGCTCGCCGCGTTGCTGCTGAAACCGGGACATCACGAGAAAAAAGGCTTTTTCCGCTGGTTCGACGCCCAGTTCCTGCGCATGACGCACGGCTACACGAGCGTCGTGCGGCTCATCATCAAGCGTTTCGCGATTGCGCTGCTGCTCTTCATCGGCATGATCGCGCTCGCCGTCGTCATGATGCGCGACATACCGACCGCGTTCCTGCCGCCCGAGGATCAGGGCTATCTGCTCGGCGCGGTGATCATGCCCGATGCCGCGTCGCTCGACCGCACCGGCGCGGTGTCCGATCGCGTGACCGAGTACTTCATGAAGCAGCCGGCGGTCGGCAGCATTACGACCGTCGATGGCTTCAGCATTCTCGATAGCCAGAACAAGAACAACTCGTCGACGTTCTTCGTCGGCTTCAAGAGTTTCGAGGAACGCTACAAGTCGGCCAATATCCGCACGCAGAACGCGCGCGCGGTGCTCGTCGATGCGTACAAGCATCTGTCGCAGATCAGGGAAGGCATCGTCGTGCCGCTGAATCCGCCGTCGATTCCGGGTCTCGGCACGACCGGCGGCACCGAGATGTGGATTCAGAGCAAGGGCGATGCGACTATCGGCCAGTTCGCCGCCATCGTGGACGATTTCGTCGCCAAGGCCAAGGCGCGCCCGGAACTGACGGGCGTCACCTCGACCTTCAACGCGTCGTCGCAGCAGATGCTCGCCAATGTCGATCGCGACAAGGCCGAAACGCTCGGCGTGCCCGTCGAGGACGTCTATAGCGCAATGCAGACGATGTTCGGCTCGCTCTACGTGTCGCAATTCAACCGGTCGAGCCGGCTCTGGCAAGTGATCTTGCAGGCGGAGCCGCAGTACCGGCTGAAGCCGGACGATCTCACGCAGATTTTCGTGAAGAGCAAGTCCGGCGAGATGGTGCCGCTCAAGTCCATGGTCACGACGCGCTATGTGACGGGCCCCGATCTCATCACGCGCTTCAACAACTTCCCGGCGGTGAAGATCACGGCGAACGCCGCGCCCGGCTACGCGTCCGGACAGGTCATAGACGCGCTGGAAGATATCGCACGGGGCTTGCCGTCGGACTACGGCATCGGGTGGAGCGGCGAGGCCTACGAGGCGAAGCAGTCGGGCAGTTCGTCGGCGCTCGTCTTCGTGTTCGGCCTGATCATGGTGTTCCTGATCCTCGCGGCGCAGTACGAGAAGTGGAGCCTGCCGTTCGGCGTGCTGATGGCGGTGCCGTTCGCGATCTTCGGCGCGCTGCTCGCCATTCTCCTGCGCGGCCTCAACAACGACGTGTACTTCCAGATCGGCCTGACGATGCTCGTCGCGCTCGCGGCGAAGAACGCCATTCTCATCTTCGAGTTCGCCGTGCTGAACCGCGAGGCGGGCGCGTCCGTCTACGACGCGGCGATGACCGCCGCCGAAGAGCGCCTGCGCCCGATCGTGATGACCTCGCTCGCGTTCATTCTCGGCTGCGTGCCGCTCGCGATCGCCACGGGCGCATCCGCGAACAGCCGGCATTCCATCGGCACGGGCGTGATCGGCGGGATGCTCGGCGCGACGGTCATCGCCGTGTTCTTCATCCCGATGTTCTTCTGGGGACTGGAAACGATGTCCTCGCGCTCGAAGAAAAAGAAAGGCGACGAAGCGCCCACCGCCACCGATGCGAAGCCGTCCCAGAACGCATCGGGAAGCGGTTCGAATGCCTCGCCGTCCGCCCCGGACAAGGGAGACTGACATGCGGCGCACTTTCGCCAGCTTCGCCGCCGCGCTAGCGCTCTCCGGCTGCCTGCTCGGTCCGAATTATTCGCGTCAGCCGGTCGATACGCCGGCGACGTTTCGCTTCGCCACGGCCGAAGTCGCCGATACCGCGAACACCGAATGGTGGCAGGAGTTCCAGGACCCGGTGCTCAACGATCTGATCTCGACGGCGCTCGCGAACAACAAGGACGTGAAGATCGCGGCGGCGCGCGTCGATCAGTTCATGGGCCAGTTCGTGACGACCCGTGCCGCGCTGTTCCCGCAAGTATCGGCGGGAGCGTCGGCGGCGAGGCAGCGCGCGTCGGCGGCGGGGCCGCAGCCGCTCAACGGCTTCGGGCCGGTCTACAACGACTTCCAGGCGTCGGTGTCGGCGTCGTGGGAACTCGATCTCTTCGGCCGCAACCGGCGGCTCACCGAGGCCGCGCGCGCGAACCTGCTGTCGAGCGAGGAAGGACGGCGCGCGACCATTCTCTCGCTGGTGGCGTCGGTGGCGTCGGCATATTTGAATTTGCGCAGCTTCGACAAGCAGCTCGAAATCGCCAAGGCGACGACGCAGAGCCGCGCCGAATCGGTGCATGTGTTCACGTTGCGCTTCGAAGGCGGCGAAGTCTCGCAGATGGAACTCGCGCAGAGCCAGTCCGAATACGAAGCCTCGCTCGCGGTGATTCCGCAACTCGAAACCCAGATCGCGCAGCAGGAAGACGCGCTCTCGGTGCTGCTCGGCGCGAATCCGGGGCCGATCGTGCGCGGCCGGACGCTCAACGAACTCGCGACGCCGGTGATCCCGGCGGGCCTGCCGTCTGACCTGCTGGAGCGGCGCCCCGATCTGCGTCAGGCGGAACAGGATCTGGTCGCGGCCAATGCGCTCATCGGCGCGGCGCGCGCGCTCTACTTTCCGCAGATTTCGCTGACCGGCCTCTTCGGGACCGCGAGCGGCCAGTTCTCGTCGCTCTTCACGGGGCCGGCGCGCGTGTGGGCGTTCGCGGGGCAGATCACGCAGCCGATCTTCACGGCGGGCAATATCTCCGGCCAGGTGCAGTCGGCCGAAGCGCAGCAGCAGGCGGCGTTGCTCACGTATCAGAAGTCGATTCAGGTCGCGTTCCAGGAAGTCGACGACGCGCTGATCGCGTCGCAGAAACTGCACGAGCAACTCGAAGTGCAGGGCCGCCAGGTCACCGCGCTCGCCACGTATTCGCGGCTCGCGCGGGCGCGCTACGAAGGCGGCTACACGAGCTATATCGAAGTGCTCGACGCCGAGCGCAGCCTCTTCAACGCCGAGCTTTCGCAGGCGCAGACGCAGGCCGCCGCGCTCGTGTCGTTCGTCACGCTCTACAAGGTGATGGGCGGCGGCTGGGTCGTCGCGGCCGACAAGATGACGACGCAGCAACAATCCGCGACGCCTTCCGCCGATACGGCCAAGCCGGACCAGCCCGCTTCCCAGACAGTGCAATGAACACGGTCACATCCGACGATCGCGCAGCGCGGCCGCTCATCGCGTGCCACGAATGCGATCTGATGCAGCGCGAAGGCGTCGTGCCGCCTGGCGGCACGCTGCGCTGCTGCCGTTGCCGCGCGGTGCTCTATCGCCGCCGCGGACGCGGCTTCGACCGCGCGCTCGCCTTTGCGTTCGCCGCCTTCGTGCTGTGGCTGATCTCGAACGCGTTTCCGATCGTCGGCCTCGCGGTGAACGGCGATGTCGTCGAGACGACGCTGATCGGCGCGGTGCGCGTGCTCTATCGCGACGGCATGTGGCCGCTCGCCGGCCTCATCTTCATCACGACGATCCTGATGCCCGCGCTGCAGGCGCTCGGCATGGTGTGGCTGCTGCTGCCGCTCTATCTGAACCGCAGGCCGTGGCACGCCGACGCCGTCTTCCGTCTGCTGCGCGTCGCGCGCAACTGGGGCATGACCGAAGTGCTGATGCTCGGCCTGCTGGTCGCGGTCGTGAAGCTCGCGCATATCGCTTCGGTGGTCACGGGGCCGGCGCTGTGGTCGCTCGCGGCGCTGATGCTGCTGCTCGTCGCGGCGACGTCCGCATTCGACGAACGCGCGATGTGGATGCGCATCGAAGGCGCGCCGCCCGGCATGCCCGCCGACACGCCGCTTCACGGGCGCACGGCGGCGGCGAGCGGCATCTGCGTCTGTCACGATTGCGGGCTCTCCACGCGCGGCACGCTGCGTCATGACCATCTGTGCTGCCCGCGCTGCGGCGCGCATCTGCATCTGCGCAAGCCCGCGAGCCTGTCGCGCACGTGGGCCTATCTGATTTCCGCGGCGATTCTCTACATCCCCGCGAACCTGCTGCCGGTGATGAACACGAGCTCGCTCTTCGGCGCGCAGAAGGACACGATCATGAGCGGCGTCGCGTACCTGTGGCATTCGGGATCGTGGCCGCTCGCGATCATCGTGTTCATCGCGAGCATCGCCGTGCCGATGCTCAAGATTCTCGCGATCGGCTATCTCGCCGCGACCGCGAATCTGCGCATGACGCAGCAAGGCCTGCGGCGCGCGCGCATCTACCGCATCGTCGAGCTGGTGGGCCGCTGGTCGATGCTCGATATCTACGTGATCGCCGTGCTCGTCGCGCTCGTGCAGTTCAGCGCGATGGCGACGATCGAGGCCGGTCCGGCGGCGATCGCGTTCGGCGCGGTCGTCGTGCTGACGATGTTCGCGGCGATGTCGTTCGATCCGCGCCTCATCTGGGACTTCGCGCCGCCTCGGGACGAACGACGATGAACACACCCGGCGATATCCCCGATGCGGAAGTCGCGCCGAAAAAGCGCTGGCGCATTCCCTGGGTGTGGGTCGTGCCGGCCATCGCGGTGGTCATCGGCATCTGGCTCGCCGCGAAAGCCGTGCTCGAACAGGGCCCGACTGTCACGATCACCTTCAAGACGGGCGAAGGCATCGAAGCCGGCAAGACCAAGATCAAGTTCAAGGACGTGGACATCGGCCTCGTGAAGTCGGTCGCGCTCTCGAAGGATTACAAGCACGTGGTCGCCACCGCCGAGCTGACGCGCGACGCGACCAACATGCTCGTCGACGACACGCGCTTCTGGGTCGTCCGGCCGCGCGTGGCGGGCGGCTCGGTGTCGGGCATCGGCACGCTGCTGTCGGGCGCGTATATCGGCATGGATATCGGGCACGCGAAGCAGGACCGGCGCGATTACACCGGCCTCGAAACGCCGCCGGTGTTCGCGAGCGACGTGCCCGGACGGCAGTTCGTCCTGAAGGCGACGGACCTGGGCTCGGTCGATGTCGGCACGCCGGTGTATTTCCGCCGCCTGCAGGTCGGCCAGGTGACGGCCTTCGAGCTCGACAAAGACGGCAGCGGCGTCACGCTGCATATATTCGTCAACGCGCCCTACGACCGCTACGTGAACGCGGACTCGCGCTTCTGGCAGGCGGGCGGCATCGACGTGACGCTCGGCACCGACGGGCTCAAGGTCAACACGCAATCGCTCGTGTCGATCCTGATCGGCGGGCTCGCGTTCGAGACGCCGGCCGTGTCGCTCAGCTGGTCCGAGGCGCCGCCCGACACGACCTTCAACCTGTTTCCGACGCGCGCCGAAGCGCTGCGCGTGCAGGAGCGCATCGTCGATACTTACGTGTTCAACTTCGAAGGCTCGGTGCGCGGGCTCGCCGTGGGCGCGCCGGTGGAATTCCGCGGCATCCAGATCGGCGAGGTGGCGGCCATCAACACGCGCTTCGATCCGGTCACGAAGCGCATCAGCATACCGGTCGAGATCAGGCTCTATCCGGAGCGCTTCACGTCGCGCTTCGCGGTCGAGCCGAAGAGCGGACGCGTCGTGTCCGACCGGCGCGCGCTCGCGGACGTGCTCGTGTCGCGCGGCCTGCGCGGGCAGTTGCGCACGGGCAGCCTGCTCACCGGCCAGTTGTATGTTTCGCTCGATTTCTTCCCGACCGCGAAGAAGGCGAGCATCGACTGGAGCCGCACGCCGCCCGAATTGCCGACGACGCCAAGCGGCCTAGAATCGCTGCAGGATTCGATGAACCGCATCATGACGCGCATCGACAAGCTGCCGATCGAGGAACTCACCGCGAGTGCACGGCAGACGCTCAACAGCACGACCGCGCTGATGCAGGGCCTCAACACGCAAGTCGTGCCGCAAGCTGCGACCACGCTCGCCGCCGCGCGCGCCGCGCTCGATGCGGCGCATTCGACGCTCATGCCGGATTCGGGCCTGCAGCAGGACACGGCGGAAGCGGTTCGCGAACTGACGCGCACGGCGGCCTCGTTCCGCAGTCTCGCGGACTATCTGCAGCAGCATCCGGAAGCATTGCTGCGCGGCAAGCCGGAGGACAAAAAGTGATGCGGCCCGCTCTGCTCTCCCTCCTGCTCGCCGCTCTGCTCGGCGCATGTGCCTCGCCGCAAGCGAGCTTCTACCGTCTGAGCGCCGATCCCTCGCTCGCCGCGACGGCCGCGCACACGAACTCGCGGCCCGTGATCGTCGGGCCGGTGACGGTGCCCGATCTCGTCGACCGGCCGCAGATCGTCACGCGCAGCACGAGCAACGAAGTCGCGTTCAACGAATACGCGCGCTGGGGCGCGCCGCTCAACGGCGGCATCGCGGATGCCATCGCCGGCGATCTCACGTTGCTGCTCGGCTCCGATCGCGTGGCGCCGGCCTCGCGCGCGCTGGCGGACCCGCAGGCCTTGCGCGTGCGTGTCGATATCCAGCAGTTCGAATCCGTTCCCGGCGATGCCGTCACGATCGACGCGCACTGGTCCGTGCGCCGCTTCGGCGACGAAAACGCGCTGACCGGCCGCTCGCTCGTGCGCGAGCCCGTCAGCGGCGGCGACTGGAATGCGCTCGTGGCGGCGCATAGCCGCGCGCTCGCGAGCGTGAGCCGCGACATCGCGAAGGCGATTCAGGGCGGCGTGCCTCAGTAACGCCGGGTGTCACAGCACGAATCGCGCGGCCTCGTCGAACGCGGCGCCGGCGGGCGGCACATCGCGCCGCGCGATGCGCACGATCTCCACCGCACGCGTCTGCGGCGGCTGGGTCGGCAGGCGCGCGAGCATGATCGCGATATCCGCATGAGGTTCGTCGCAGCGCGTGTCCATCAGCAGATTCATCTGGTTCAGGCACAGCTCGCGGTGCGCGACGGAGATGAGCGCCGCCGGATCGGCGAGCAGATCGACGATCGTCTGAAGCTGCGTCTCGATGGAATCGGCGGGCGAACCCAGCGCGGAGAGCGCGGCTTCGTTTTCCTCGAAATCGCGCTGGAGCCGTGAGGCGTCGCCCGAAACATCGGTGGCGGCGGTCAGGCGGCTCATGCCCGCGCCGCGCCGGCCGAGCATGTGCATGCGCGCGCTCAGCAGCGCGCGATGTTCCTGCAGCGCGTCGCGCCGCGCTTCCTGACCGGCGACGCGCGACATCGCTTCGAGCGCGAACTGTTCGACGATCCGCTGCACGAGTTCCTGCCTGAGCGCTTCGTCCGTGTCGCTGCAAAAACGCATGCGCTTGTCTTCGAAGCTCACCGCCGTGCGCGCGACATCCGAGCGCATCGCGCCGTTCTCGACGGCCGAGACGAGCACGCTTCGCTCGATGAGCGTCGCGCCCAGCACCGCGAAGGCGTAGTCGGCGGCGATGTTGCCGTCGAACCAGTCGCGCACGTCGCGGGACTCGCCGATGACCGTCGTGATGTCGTCGGGCGTCGCGAACTTCGCGCGCAGACAGGGATCGTCCGCCCATGCGCCGGGCGTCGCATCGCGCGGCGCGGGCAGCGCGCCGACGAGTTCATGCGCATGGTCGAGCGTCTTGCCGATGACCGATTTGATCCGCGACTCGTAGCGATTCGCGAGCTTCACCTGCGGCGCGACCGCGACGATGCGATCGAGCGCCTGCCGGACGTCCTCGCGCGACGTAGTGTCTTCGCGCCTGAACAGCCAGTTGAACATGCTTCATCCCATGATGTGCACGCCGCCGTCCACATAAAGCGTTTCGCCCGACATCCGCCGCGCGAAAGGCGTCGCGAGAAACGCGCAGGTGAAGCCGACGTCCATGATGTCCACCAGTTCGCCGAGCGGCGCGCGCTCCGCGGCTTCGGTCAGCAGCAGGTCGAAGTCCTTGAGCCCCGACGCCGCGCGCGTCTTGAGCGGGCCCGGCGAGATCGCATGCACGCGAATGCCCTGCGGCCCGAGCTCGTAGGCGAGATAGCGCGCGCACGCTTCGAGCGCGGCTTTCACCGGGCCCATCACGTTGTAATTGGGCACGACCTTGTTCGCGCCGTGATAGCTCATCGTGAACATCGCGCCGCCGTTTTTCATGAGCGGCGCAGCAAGCCGCGCCATGCGCACGAACGAATGGCAGGAGATGTCCATCGCCTTCGCGAAGCCGTCCGCCGAGCAGTTCAGCAAGCCGCCTTGCAAGTCGTCCTTCGGCGCCCACGCGATCGAATGCACGAGGATATCGAGCGTGCCCCACTCGCTCGCGATGCGCTCGAACACCGCGTCGAGTTCGGCCTCGCTCGATGCGTTGAGCGGCATGAAGATCGGCGCTTCGAGATCCTTTGCAAGCGGCTCGACATACGGCCGCGCCTTGTCGTCGGCGTAAGTGATGGCGAGATCGGCGCCCAGTTCGCGGAACGCCTTCGCGCAGCCATACGCGATGGAATGCTCGTTGGCGATTCCGGTGACGAGCGCCTTCGCGCCCTTCAGCACGGGCTGTGGCACGGTGAGCGTCATGCGGATGCTCCTTCGATCAACGTCAATGCGTGACGCGCGATCATCAGTTCCTCGTTGGTCGGAATCACCCACGCGCTCACCTTGCTCGACGAAGCGCTGATGCGCGGGCCGCCGCTCTCGTTGGCTTTGGCATCGAGCTCGATGCCCCACCATGCCGCCTGCTCGCACACGCGTTGGCGTATCTCTTTCGAATGCTCGCCGATGCCCGCCGTGAACACGACGGCATCGAGCCCTTGCAGCGCGGCGCTCATCGAGCCGATCTCGCGGGCGATGCGATACACGTAGAGATCGACGGCGAAGCGCGCGCGTTCGTCGCTGCTCGCGAGGAGCGCGCGCATGTCGCCCGAGATGCCCGACACGCCCAGCAAGCCCGAGCGTCGATACAGCAGGTCTTCGATCTCGCGTGCGTTCATGCCGAGCTCGTCGAGCAGATACAGGATCACGCCCGGATCGAGATTGCCGCAGCGCGTGCCCATCATGAGGCCGTCGACGGCGGTGAAGCCCATCGTGCTCGCGACGCTCTTGCCCGCGTGCATCGCGCACAGGCTCGCGCCGTTGCCCAGATGCGCGACGACCGTGCGCCCGCTCGCCGCATCGGGTGCGATATCGGGCAACGCGTTCGCGATGTATTCGTACGAGAGACCATGAAAGCCGTAGCGCCGCACGCCGTTCTTCGTGATCGATTCGGGCAGCGCGAACGCCTGCGCGAGCGGCGCCTGCGTCGCGTGAAACGCCGTATCGAAGCAGGCGACTTGCGGCAGGCCCGGATTGCGCTCGGCGATGATGCGAATCGGCTTGATATTGTGCGGCTGATGCAGGGGCGCGAGCGGCGTGAGCTTGTCGAGTGCGTCGAGCACCTCGGGGTTCGTCAGCACGGGCTTCGTGAAATGCGCGCCGCCATGCACGACGCGATGCCCCACGCCGATCAGCCGATGTCCCGCGCCGTGTCCGCGCAGGAACGCGCCGAGATGCGCGATGGCTTCGGCATGTTCGAGCCTGACGCCCTCGCCCCACGCATGTTCGCCGGCCTTTTCGCCGTTCGCATTGAACGCGACGAAATGCGGCGAACTGAAGAGCCCTTCCACTTGTCCGTGCATGACGAGTTCGAGCGCCTCGCCTTCGACATCGAATGCACTGAACTTGATGCTCGATGAACCCGCGTTGAGGACCAGAATGACGTCGGCCATGATTCACCCCGCCATTTGCGCTTCTTCGCGGCGTTTCAACGCCACGAGCGAGGCGATGGCGCACGACGCGAGCCGCGATTGCAGCGAATCGGCGCGGCTCGTCAGGATGATCGGCACGCGCGCACCGAGCACGATGCCCGCCGCATCCGCGCCCGCGAGAAACGAGAGGCTCTTGGCGAGCATGTTGCCCGCTTCGAGATCCGGCACGATCAGCACGTTCGCGCGCCCCGCGACGGGCGAATCGATCTTCTTCGTCTTCGCCGCTTCGAGATCGATCGCGTTGTCGAGCGCGAGCGGACCATCGACGAGCGCGCCGGTGATCTGATGGCGATCCACCATCTTGCAGAGCGCGGCTGCCTCCAGCGTCGACGGCACTTTCGGGTTCACCGTTTCCATCGCGGAGAGGATCGCGACCCGGACCTCTTCGAGACGCAGCGCGTGGCCGAGATCGATCGCGTTCTGCACGATATCGACCTTGTCGGCGAGCGTCGGCGCGATATTGATCGCGGCGTCGCTGATGATGAGCACGTTCTCGTGGCCCGGCACATCCATGATGAAGCAGTGCGACACGCGCCGCTGCGTGCGCAGGCCGCCCTCGCGTTTCACGACGGCGGCCATGACTTCGTCGGTGTGCAGGCTGCCTTTCATGAGCGCTTCGGCTTTCGCCTCGCGCACGAGTTCCACCGCCTTTTCCGCGGACGCGTGACTGTGCGGCGCATCGACGATCGGCAAGCCCGCGATGTTCAGCCCGCATTCCTCCGCGACCTCGCGGATGCGCTCGCGCGGCCCGACGAGAAGCGGCGAGATCAGGCCCATCTCGTGCGCCTTGACCGCGCTTTCCAGCGATGTCCGGTCGCACGGATGCGCAACCGCCACCACGAGCGGCGGCAGCGCCTTGCAGACCTCGATGAGCCGTTCATACTTCTCGTGCGTATGATTCATACCGCCTCCGTGTGAACGTGCGATGCGCCGCCTGCGGCTCAGTGCGCGGGCGCGGAACGTTTCGGCGCGCGCGCGGCCTTGACGGGCAGCGCCGCGCGAATGCGCGCGAGCATCTCGTGCTGCGCCGCCGTCGGTTCGAAGCCTTGCATGCGGCTATCCGCGTGCAGCTTGTCGAACAGGGTGAGGAGCTTCT
The DNA here is from genome assembly GCA_000648925.1 of Caballeronia jiangsuensis. Taxonomy (GTDB): domain Bacteria; phylum Pseudomonadota; class Gammaproteobacteria; order Burkholderiales; family Burkholderiaceae; genus Caballeronia; species Caballeronia jiangsuensis. The sequence continues at coordinate 137,443 of JFHF01000012.1, read as the reverse complement.
TGCGGTCGTCGTTATCGTCGAGCAGATCGGGCAAGGTCGAAAGCGCCTGTTCCGGCTCGTAGCGCACGACGATTTCCTGTTCGCCGCGAATCCGCCGCCATTCATCGCGCGGCATCTGCGGCAGATATTCCGCGTAGTCGGCCGCGAGCGTCTGACGCAGGACCATGCGCGTGAGCGGCAGCGGCTCGTCATGCCGCATCAGCAGGCACGCGACGCGCGCGACGGCCTCCGCATATCCGCCATGCCCGATCGATGCGAGCGCTTCCTGGACGAAAGGCAGTTCGCGCGGATCGGCGACATGCTCGCGGGGCTCGTGCTGTTGCGCGGGATGCGCCGAGAACATGTTGCCGTAGACGGAGAAGAACATCGCTTCGGTCGCCGCGTCGCGCATCGCGCGATAGAAGTCGAGGCCCGCACTGATCATGTCGGAGCCGCAATGCTCCGCACGGCGCAGCGGTTCGTCCGCGGCGGCGGGCTTGCGCGCAGCCCTGACCGCCTCCGCCGCGGGGCCGAGCCCTGCGAGCCACGGGTTGTAATCCGAGAACATCCAGCGTTGCGCGCGCAACGGATGAAACGCGCGCAGCATGCTCGCGGTGGTGTCGTTGGCCATCGCCTGCACGAAGGGCTGTGCGAACAGTTCATAGGCGCGCTGATTGAAATCCGATACCTGCTTCACCGCTTCGAACGGCAACTCGTCCACGCGTTCGAAGCGGTTGAAGCGCGCCGTCAGGTCTTCCAGGCGGCGCTCGTGAAAGCTCACGTCGTATTCGGTCTTGCCGCCCTCGCCCTTGCGTTCCGCGATCTCCATGCCGTACAGACCGGGCGGAAACGACTCGATCGCCTCCAGCACCGATGCGATCTGCGTGTATTCCTTCTTCGCGACCTTGCCGCTCACGAAGATGCCCAAGTGCCCGATGCTCTTGTGCATCAGCCCGACGATCACCTGTCCGCGCGCCTTGATCTCGTCCGTGCTGCCGTAGATATCCGCGACCCAGTTGAATGCCTGTTGCGGCGGCGTGATGTTGTCGCCCATCGAAGCGAAGAGAACGATCGGCGATTTGATCGCGCGCAGATCGAAGGACGCGCCCGACACGCCGCTCACTTCACCCGACCATAGCTTGTTGCCGACGAAAAGATTGCGCGTGATCCATTCGATCTCTTCGCGGTTCATCAGGTAATAGCCGCCCCACCAGCGTTCGAAGTCGAGAAAGCGCGGCGGCTCGGTGTCGATGTTGGCGAACAGCGTGTAGTACTTGTCCCAGAAGCTGTTCGCGGGATTGAGGTTCTCGAAGTTCTCGACGAGATACGCGCCGTCGAACTTGCCGTTGCCGAGGTCCGCCGTCAGCGACGCGAGCCAGGTGCCGCCCAGCATGCCGCCCGAATAGCGCATCGGGTTGTCGCCCTCGCCTTCGCTCCATGCGCCGCTCCAGTACGACATCGGCGCGCCGTTGATGACGAGCGGGCCGGTATCGTCGGGCTGCGAGCTTGCAAGCATCATCGCGGCCCAGCCGCCCTGACAGTTGCCGACGACCGCGGGCTTCGCGCTGTCGGGATGAAGCTCGCGCACGTGCCTGACGAACTGCTGCTCGGCCGCGCACACGTCGAGCAGCGTCTGGCCCGGCTGCGGGTCGCGGAAGAACGTGACGAAGTACACCGGATGACCCGCGCGCAACGCGACGCCCACTTGCGAATCGTCCTTGAAGCCGCCGATGCCGGGACCGTGCCCCGCGCGCGGATCGATGATGAGATAGGGACGCTTCAGCGGATCGATGATCACGCCCTCGGGCGGCACGATGCGCAAGAGCGCATAGTTCACGGGCCGCGCGAAGGTGCGGCCATCGATCAGCATTTCATGCGCGAAATGCAGCACCGGTTCGAGACCGCGCTTCGTCTGCTCGATGAAATTGTTGCCGCGCTGGCGCAGCGTGTCCCAGAAGAGAATCGAGCGCTGCATGAGATCGAGCGCGTAGCCGTAGCCGTCGAAATGATCTGCGCCGCCGTTGCCGACAAGACGCGTGCCCGCATCGTGTGCGCGCTCGCTGAACTGCTGTTGCGCCAGTTCAGCGCGCTTCTGGAACACGCGCGCGACTTTATCCGCGATTTCCTGGCTTCGCGCCAGTTGATCTGCATACGGCATGACGTGACCTCCGCGAAGAGAACGTGCAAGGGATGGCGCTGGAAGCGGATGCATCGGCCGGCAAGACGAACGCATGGACCGAAGACTTGAATACCATCATTAAAATATATGCGCAATGTGCGACAGGGAAGTGGCAAAAAGGGGCGACTCAACGTCGCGCGCCGGCGTCGCCATCGACCGAAGCAATCTCCTGATACTTCATCACCACATGTTCGAGGTTGTAGAACATGCGTGCTTCGCCGAGCCGTTCACCGAGCGGAGAGCGCCGCACCGCCGCGAGCACGCCCGGATTCAGGCCCGCGAGCCACAGCGTGGTGCCGCTCGAGGCGAGGCGCTCGTCCGCTTCGATCATCATCTTGAGCGCGGTGTATTCGACATCGAAGACACGGCTCAGGTCCAGCACGACGACTTTCGCGCCCGACTCGCGCACGAGCGGCCGGATCTTTTCGGCGACACGTTGCGCATTGGCGAAGAAGATCCGCCCCTCCGGACGCAGCAGCAACAAGCCGGGAAACGCTTCGTCGTCGGGATGTTTCGACGAATCGCGGCGGAACACGTTCGTGCCCGGTATCCGCCTGAGCGCATACACCGGCGGATTCGACACCTGATGCGCGAGCGCGAAGAGCGACACGACGATCGCGACCACGATGCCTTCCAGCGTGCCCAGCAGCACGACGCCCGCGCAGGCCGTCAGCGCCCAGACGAACTCGGTGCGGCGAATCTTCAGGATCGCGCGGAACTCGGCGGGACTGAAAAGCCCGATGGAATAGAACACGACGACAGCGGCGAGCGTCGCGTGCGGCATCAACGCCATCAGCGGCGCGAACAGCAGCATCACGGCGAGCGCGATGAGCGCCGTCACGAGTCCCGCGAGTTGCGTGCGCGCGCCCGCCTGCCGGTTCACGGCCGTCTGGCTCGTGCCGCCGCCCGCAACCATCGCGCCGAACAATGCGCCGCCCGCGTTCGCGAGGCCGGTCGCGAGCAGTTCGCGGTTGGCGTCGGGCACCGGCTCGTCGTTGCGCGCGAATGCGCGCGCCGCCGCGATGCTTTCGGTGAAGCTCATCAGCGCGATGCCGAGCGCGTCCGGCCACAGCTTCAACGCAAGCGCCAGATCCGGCTTTGTCCACGACGGCAAACCCGCGGGCACCGCGCCGACCGTTTCGACGCCATGCGCGCGCAGGTCGAGGACGGCCACTGCGATGATCGCCGCCGCGACGACGAACAACGGCGCCGGCGCGCGCGGCACGAAGCGTTCGAGCAGCACCAGCGCGGCGAGCGTCAGCAATGCGAGCACGAGCGTGCTCGCCGAGAGATGCGGCAAGCCCGCGACGAACGCACCCGCGTTATGAAAGAACGAGCCTTTCGGATAGTGGATGCCGAACAGCTTCGGCAACTGATCCATGACAATGACGATCGCCACGCCCGCCTTGAAGCCGACGAGCACCGGCTCGGAAATGAAGTTCGCGACGAAGCCGAGGCGCAGGCACGCCGCCGCGACGAGCATCGCGCCGACGAGCATCGTGAGCGCGGCGCTGGCGACGGCGAGCGCCTGTGCGTCGTCGCTCCCGACCGTCATGCTCAGCGCGTTCGCGGCGAGAATCGCGAGCGTGGTCGTCGTGCTGACGGAAAGCGCGCGCGACGATCCGGTGAACGCGTAGACGATCATCGGCACGCATGCCGTATAGAGACCGACCTGAACCGGAAGGCCCGCGATCGTCGCGTAGGCGAGCGCCTTCGGGATGACGACGGCCGCCGCCGTCAGGCCCGCCAGCGTATCGGCGCGCGCCCATCGTTTCTCGTAGTGAAACAGCCATTCGGCAGCGATGGGCGCGCGTGGCGGCATGTCGATATCCGTGCGCCGGTATCGCGCTCAGAAGCGCTCGGGCACGTAACGAAGCGGCCGGTCGCTCTCGCGATAGCCTTCCGCCTTCTGGCGCTTGGGCAGCTTCACCTTTTCCCGCGGCACCGCCGTGTAGGGAATGCTCGACAGCAAGTGGCTGATCAGGTTGAGGCGCGCACGGCGCTTGTCGTCGGAACGCACGACGTACCACGGCGCGAGATCGGTGTCGGTGGCTTCGAACATGTCGTCGCGGGCGCGCGAATAGTCGTACCAGCGGCTGTAGGAACGCAGGTCCATCGGCGAAAGCTTCCAGATCTTGCGCTCGTCGTGGATGCGCTCTTCGAGACGCCGCGTCTGTTCCTCCTGGCCGACTTCGAGCCAGTATTTGAGCAGGATGATGCCCGAGTCGATGATCGCGCGCTCCACGAGCGGCACGCCCTTCAGGAAGGTGGTCGCCTGCTCGTCGGTGCAGAAGCCCATCACGCGTTCGACGCCCGCGCGGTTGTACCAGCTCCGGTCGAACAGCGTGATTTCGCCCGCCGCCGGCAGATGCGGCAGATAGCGCTGCACGTACATCTGCGACTTCTCGCGCTCGGTCGGCGCGGGCAGCGCGATCACGCGGAAGATGCGCGGGCTCACGCGCTCGGTGATCGCCTTGATCGTGCCGCCCTTGCCCGCGCCGTCGCGCCCTTCGAACACGATACAGACCTTCGCGCCCGTATAGACGGCCCACTCCTGCAGCTTGACGAGCTCGGCGTGCAGACGCGCAAGCTCCTTCTCGTACTGTTTCCGGCTCAGGCGCTCATGCACGCTCGCGCCTTCGCGCACGCCCCGCGATTCGCTGACAGCCTTGTCTTCTTTCAATGCTGGCTCCCCATGTGGTCCATCAGGTTTCGTTGCGCTCGGGCACGACCTGCACCATGAGCGTGCGATTTTTCCAGAACATGTTGTGGATGCGCGGCTGAAACGTGCGCAGCACGTGCGGCTCGACCTTATCGAAACTCACGACCGCGGCCGGATGTTCCCCGGTGCCGGGCACGCGCTGAATCGAATCGTACGGAGGAAAGCCGTAATTGCAGAGAAACTGCCGAATTTCGTCGTCGGTCGTGGACTCGTCTACATTGCCTATCCAGAGGTCACCCATTGCGAAGTTCTCCGTTGAGTTCTGTGATGCTTCTATAGCCTAGTACACGAACGGCCGGTCAGGTCGATCGATCGCGCTTTCCCGATCTGCGTTGCGCGAGCGGATTCAACGCGACGACGAAGATCACGATGCCGATGCCGAGCGCCCACATGCCGTAGCGGAACTCGGGCTTGATGTCATACAGCACGCCGTGCATCGTGAAGTAAAGGCCGGCGAGCCAGATGAACACGCCGATCGAGGCAACCACCATGCGCGGCTCGTTCAGTCTCATCGATGTCTCCCGATACGTTACGCGGAATGGTTCCAGTTTAGGACGTATGAACGCGCGCGTATGCATCGGGCTTGGCGCGCGGCCATCGTTAGACTACATTCTCTGCTGGTGACCGTGGGATCGGTCAACGGCTCCGCGCATGCAATGACGCATCGGCGGAGCGGCCGAATGCAACGTACGACCAACCAGCCGTTCAACGTCCGGGCGCTGCGCACATGCGAAAGCCGATCCTGTCTTCGAGCCGGTTGCGCAACTTTTCGGCGCTCGTCCTGCTCGCCGTCGCGCCTGCCGTCGCGCACGCGCAGGCCGCGCCGGAAAGGGCCGTCGTCGGCACCAACGTCAAGAACTACGCGAACGCCGTGCTCGCGATCATGTCGTACACCGCGGTGCCCGACGTCACGACGAGCTCGCTCTCCATCAACAGCGGCGCGAGCGGCAATCCGGGCTTCGGCCAGACGCAGCTCGGCGGCGGCTTTACCCTCAGCCGGTCGTTTCCGCTCTATCTCGAAGGCACCGTCGCCTACAGCCGCTACGATCCGACCTTCATCGCGACCGACGGCAATCAGCAACGCCCGGTGCCGGCGAAATGGAACACGCTGAGCACGACCGTGGGCATCGGCTGGGATTTCCCGATCACCGACGAGCTGCGCCTGCGGCCGATCCTGAACGGCATGGTCGGCCGCGTGGCGAGCGATCTGCGTGTCGCGCAGACCGTGTTCAATCATGTCGCCAACACCAATCTCCAGTTCCTCGAAGACGGCGCGCTCAACGCGTACGGTCTCGGCGGCTCGCTGATGCTCGATCTGGAGCATTACCGCGAGCACTACGAGATCGATGTCGAACTCCGCGCAACCGATATCTATCTGCGCAGTTTCGGCAGCTCGTCCGATGCGGTGCAGGGATCGGCGACCGCGCAGCAATTCAGCCTGTGGGCGCGCTGGCGTGCGCCCACAGGCTTTGCCGCGCTCGACCGGCCGGTGCGCTACGTGCTCGAAACCGCGTACTCGCATTATTTCGGCGACAGCGCCGGCGTGCTCGGCTTCAACGATCTGACCTCGCTCGGCGTGGGGCTCGAACTCGACAGCAGCAGATATCCCGTCGTCATCACGCGCACGCGGGCGATGGTGCGCTACGTGTTCGGCCACAACGTGCACGGCGTGTCGTTCGGCTTCGCCGTCAGCTTCTAGCGCGCCGCGTCAGAGCACGTTGCGCTGGCTCGGATCGTATTTCGGGTCCGGCTGCTTCTGCGTCTGTCTGAGGACGCCCTGAGCGTCGAAGTAAAAATGAAACAGCATGTGGTCGATGTTGTTCTGAATGTACCGATACGACCACACCTCACGATCCATGCGCTTGAAGTACGCCGTCTCGAACGGACGGCCGAATGCGATCAGCACGTCGTTGCGCGTCCATTTGTTGACTTCGGCCCGGTAGAACTCGTTTTCCTGAAGCACTTGCCGGACACTGACCGTATTGCCCGCCGCATCGAGATCGACGGCGGTGGTCGTCGATCCCATCGGCTGCGTGGGCCACATGAGGCGCTTGCCGCCGTTGGGCAGGTCGTAGGTTTCCTTCGGCGGTCCGAGCTTCGCGACGATCGCCTGCTGGTCCATGCCGGGCTGCACGCGCTGTTCGGGCTGCGCGCAGCCGGCGAGTGCGACGGCGACGATGCACACGCCCTGCGTCAATGTGAATGCGACGCGTCTTTTCATTGGGTCTCTCCCGCGTTTGCGCTTATTTCGTCGTGGCGGGCTCCACGGAGATCGCGAGCGCTTCCGTATAGACCGCCTTCACCTGATCGCCCTTTTTCACGCGCTTCAGGCGCTCCGGGTCCTGCACGTGCAAGTCCACGATTTGGCCCCGCGGCCCGCGCAACGTGACGATCTTCGCATGACGATCGACGGCGATCACATCCGCGATGACCGTCACCTCGCGGCCTAACTCGCCGCCCGGCTTCGCACCGCGCGGCGCGCGTTCGGCGGTGTCGTTCTCCGAGCGCGACGGCTGTGTTTTCTTGTCGACGAGACTCAGCGTCAGGGATTCGCGATACTGCGTCGTCACGACATCGCCGAGCGCGAGCTGATCGACGTTGCGCGCCTCGTTCGTCACTTCGAGCTCGATCACCTTGCCCGCCTGCGTTTTCAGCGTGACGGTGCGCGTCGCCGGATCGATGCCGACGATCGTCGCCGTGACCTTCGCGACGCCCTGCACCGTGGCGCCGTTCGCATCGCGCGTGACGCTCACGTCGTTTTCGGGCTCGGCGGAAAGCGCGCTTGCGGAGATCGCAAGGCACGACAAGACAACGAAGCTCATGCGCTTCATGATCGCGCTCCTTGTTCTATTTGCGCCGCACGACGTTACTGGATCGAGTAGCCGCGTCCCTGCATGCACGCCGCCCACGCACGATAGTACGTGGACATTGCGCCCTGGCTCTGCGCTTGCGCATTCGACTGCTGCGCGCGTTTCTCCTGTCGCGCACGCGCGCCGCCCGCCATCGTGCCCGTTACCGCGCCGATGGCCGCGCCCTTGCCCGCATCGCCCGCGATCGCGCCGATCGCCGCACCACCGGCCGCGCCGCGCGCCGCGCCGCCCACGCGCTGGCCGCCGCCCACGGCGGCGCCGCCTTGCGGTGGCGGCGCCGCCGATGCGGTCGCCGGGTCGATGCCCGTGTTGCTCTTCGCCCAGCTATAGCACGCGCCGTCGTCGTTTTGCTGTTGCTGCGCACTCTGACCTTTGGACGGGTAAGCGATCGGCTTGTTCTGCGCAACGGCATCGAGCGCCATCACGGCGATCGCGATGGCGCAACCCGCACGCAATCTGTTTGCATTCATGGCGACTCCTTGCTTTGGTTCGAGCGATTCGAGAGCATGCGTCGGATCGGATTCGCGAGCGGTTGCGCGGACGCACCGCAATTCTTTTGATACACGACACCGTGGTTGTTCGCAATGAATGTCATCGCGAAAGCGGCTCTCGCATGCTTTCCGTGTTTCGTGAGGATGTGAAATACGCCTGTCGACAGGCTGTGCTGCGGTGTGGATGACTTCGGGATTGGGTGGCGGCGATTCCGGCCTTGGGAATCGATTGACTTCTCGAAGATATGCGAACCTTTCATCGATTGCAAGAATGGCAACGTAGGTGTTTATTTCGATCATTCGTCGCACACTTCGCGCTATTAACTACCCGCCTAAAGCGATGATCGCCATCGTCAGGAGCACGCCCAGCGCCATCATCGAAAGCCCTGCTTTCCAGCCTTTCCAGCCCGCATAGCCGCCCAGCGCGAAGCCGCAGAAGAACAACATCGCGAGCGTCAGCACGCGCGATATCAGCAATGCCGTGGGCACATGCCTGACGAGGACGAAAGGCGCGGCGACAGGAAAAGTCGACAGCACGATGATGATGAAAATGCCCAGCGCCGCGAGGAAGTCGTCGCGCACGAAGCGCGCATGTTCGGGCAGGCTGCCGCTTGCCGCGATGCGCCTGCGGATGGATTCGAGATCGGCGTCGGAGACGAACGGGTCGAGCGCCGCGGACAGGCGCTCGCGCAACGCGCGCACGCCCGCCGCCGCATCGGGCTCGCGATGTATGGCGAGCGCGAGCGCATGCCTGCGCGCGCGGTTCGCGATCGTGCGCACGAGATACATGACGGCATCGGCGAGACCCCACGCGAGATTGCAGCCGATGGCCGTGTACAGCATCTTGCGCCCCGCGGCCTCGCCGCCCGTCGCCGCCGATACCGTGCCGACGAACGTCAACGCCATGAACAAACCGAAGCACAGTTCCGACACGCGATCCACAGTGTCGAGCACGGGCTCGCGCGCGCGTTCTTTCGGCAAATCTCCGGTGGCCATCGGCTAGCGCCGCTATTTGACCTTCACCTCGTTTTCCAGAGGCGCGTTCTTTTCGAAAGCCGTAATGCTCTGCAGCGTGGTTTCGCAGATCGTCGTCAATGCTTCGCGGGTCAGGTAAGCCTGATGTCCCGTCACGATGACATTCGGGAACGAGACGAGCCGCTGGAAAATGTCGTCGGTGATGATTTCGCTCGACAGATCGCGGAAGAAAAGATCCGCTTCCTGTTCGTAGACATCGATCGCGAGACCGCCGAGCTGGCCGGTCTTGAGCGCCTCGATGACGGCTTCCGTGTCGATCAGCGCGCCGCGGCTCGTGTTGACGAGCAGCGCGCCGCGCTTTGCACGCCTGAGCGACTCCGAATTGATGATGTGATGCGTCTGCGGCGTCAGCGGACAGAACAGCGCGACGATGTCCGCGCGCTCGCCTATCTCGCCGGGGGTCGCATAGTGCAGCCCCAGCGCCTCGAATTGCTTCGACGGATACGGATCGTAGCCGATCACGTTGCAGCCGAAGCCCTGCATGATCTTCGCGAAGACGCAGCCGATCTTGCCCGTGCCCACGACAGCCACCGTCTTGCCGTACAGATCGAAGCCGATGAGGCCGTCGAGCGAGAAGTTCGAATCGCGCGTGCGGTTATACGCGCGATGCACCTTGCGATTGATCGCGAGCAAGAGCGCAACCGCGTGCTCCGCCACCGAGTTCGGCGAATAATTGACGACGCGAACGACCCTGATGCCGAGCTTCGCGGCGGCCGCGAGATCGACATTGTTGAAGCCCGTGCAGCGCAGCGCGACCAGACGCGTGCCGCCCTTGTGCAGCGCTTCGAGCACCTCGGCGTCCGCCTTGTCGTTGACAAAGATGCAGACGGCGCCATAGCCCGCCGCGAGCTCGACCGTGTCCATATCGAGCGACATGTCGTGGTATCTGAGCTTATGCTTCTCGATCTTGTTTGCTTCGTCGAGATACTCACGCTCGTAGGGTGTCGAGCTGTAGATCGCCACTTCCATGATGCGCTCCTTCAGATTTTGATGGCATGGTGACGCAAGGTCTAACCCGCGGCAAGCGATATGGCAATCTGCACGAAAAGCACTTTGACGATGGTCATCGACGGGAAAATCATCGCGTACATGATGTCGGGCTGATCGGTCGGCGCGACGCGATTGGCGAACGCGAGGATCGCCGGATTGCCGGTCGCGCCGCAGATCACGCCGATCGACGTATCGAAGGGCAGCTTGAAGATCCACAGGCAGCACACCGCCGTGACGCTCACGAGAACCAGCAGCGTGATCACACCGAAGACCAGCAGGATCGGCCCGGCCGTGGCCACGGTCGCGACGAACTTCGGCCCGCAGGAAATGCCCACTTGCGCGAGGAAGATCGTGAGGCCGAGGTTGCGCAGCACGAGATTCGCCGACAGCGGCATCACCCAGACGAACGGCCCGTTGCGCCGCGTCTTGCCGAGACACAGCGCGACCAGCAGCAACGCGGCGAGCCCGAGGCTGAACGCGCCGAGGCCGGGAACCGGCAGCGGAATCGCGCCGACGAGCAGGCCCAGCGCCGCGCCGATCCCGAGGCAGATGAAGCTCAGGTCGGCCGTGCCCTTGATCGAATCGCCGAAGAACGTGCGCATCGTCGCCTGATGCGTACGATTGACGAGCAGGCCGACCCGGTCGCCCGCTTCGAGGATCAGATCGGGCGTCGAGACCATGTCGGCGTCGCCGCGGCGCACGTGCGCGACCGCGCAGTTCACGCCGTCGGGAAAGCGGATATCGCCGAGCGCCATGCCGACGACCGCCGGATTCGACGCGAACACGCGCATGTAGTCGAGGTCTTCGCGATGGCTCGCCATGCGTCCCGGCTGCAATTCGCCGCACAGCGCGGTGGCTTCGTCGAGCAGACGCCGGTCGGTGGCGGTCGCGAGGAGCACGTCGTCGGCGCGCAGCGTGAAGTCGGCCGTGGGCAACTGATTATGATGCGCGCGCCGCACCGCGGCGATCACCACGCCGGAAGGCAGGCGGCTCGCAAGCTCCGACAGTTTCAGACCGAAGAGGCTCGCGTTTCTCAGCGCGATTTCCGCCGTTTCGATCAGCTTCGCCGGCGGCTTTTGAATCTTCACCTTCAGCGTGACGTTGAGCAGGTAAATGAAGAGGATCGGACCGGCGACGCCGAACGGATACGAGATGCTGTAGGCCACGGCGGCATCGTTGCTTTTCATCGATGCGATCGCGACCTGCAAACTCGCCGTGCTGGTGCCGCTGCCGGCGAACATGCCGAGCGCATCGGCGAGCGAGATACCGAAGTGAATCAGGCCGCAGGCGACGAGGCCCGAGGCGACCACGCCGATGCAGGCGGCCAGGTTCGCCTTCGCGCCATCGCGGCTGGTGAGCCCGCGAAAGAACTGCGCGCCGTATTGAATGCCGATGCCATAGAGAAACAGCAGCAGCCCGAGTGTGCCGAGCAAGGGCGGCGGCGCGGACTTCGGCGCAAATGCGCCGATCGCGAGCCCGACGAACAGCACCGCGCCGGAACCGAGCGCCACGCCCTTGATATTGATCTCGCCGATCAGATACCCGAGCGCGATCGTCAGGAAGAGCGCGAACAGCGACTGATTCTCGAGAAAGGCCCTGACTGCATCCATGCCGCCTCCTGTGGGTGGACAAAGCAACTCAGCAGTACACGAACATTAAAGGCGCTTTACTCCGCGCAGTCCAGCAACACCTTACATCAACGCGATTCGAGCACGACGACGCTGCGCGCGCCGACCCGGCATGCAGCGCGTTCGACCGACGCCCTCTCGACATCGGCGACGATATCCAGCGGTGCCTGCGCCGCCGTGTCCACGATACGCCGCCAGCTTCCGCTATCGATCACAGGTAGAGCAATATCACGTGCGTCGTCGTTCATGTTGAAGACGATGTGCAGCATCGGCTCGCCCGCCGCCAGGCCCGCGAGCGTGAACGCCACGAGGCGCGCGCCGGGATCGTGCCACGCGGGCGCATCGAGCCGTTCGCCATGCCATGCTACATCGGCGTGCGTCTGCCCGTTCGACGGCTGCCCCGTCAGAAAGCGCCGGCGGCGCAGACTCGCGTGACGCTTGCGCAGCGCGATCATCTCGCGCACGAAGCGCAGCATGTCGAGGGCGTCGCCGGAGAGTTGCCAGTCGATCCACGAGAGCGCGTTGTCCTGACAGAAAGCGTTGTTGTTGCCGCGCTGGCTGCGCAGGATTTCGTCGCCGGCGAGCAGCATCGGCACGCCCTGGCTCAGGAGCAGGATCGCCATGAAGTTGCGCGCCTGTCGCAGCCGCAGGCCGATGATCGCGGGGTCGTCGGTCTCGCCTTCCGCGCCGCAATTCCACGAGAGATTGTCGTTGCTGCCGTCGCGGTTGTCCTCGCCGTTCGCTTCGTTATGCTTCGCCTCGTAGCTCACGAGATCGCTCAGCGTGAAGCCATCGTGACAGGTCACGAAGTTGATGCTGTTCGCAGGCAGCCGGCCATCGTTCTGATAAAGGTCCGCGCTGCCCGCGATGCACGTGCACACGTCGCCCACGATGCCCGGATCGCCGCGCACGAAACGCCGGATCACATCGCGGTAACGCCCGTTCCATTCGGCCCACGTCATGCCCGGAAACGAGCCGACGTGATAGAGGCCGCCCGCGTCCCATGCTTCCGCGATCAACGGCACGCGCGCGAGCACCGGCGATGCTTCCATCGCCCACGGCAAAGGCGGCGTGCGCAACAATTCGCCGTGCTCGCCGCGCACGAATACGCTCGCGAGATCGAAGCGGAATCCATCGACATCGAGCTCGCGAACCCAGTATTCGAGGCAGCGCATGATGAACGCCGACACCAGCGGATGATTGCAGTTGAGCGTATTGCCGCAGCCGGTGTAGTCGCGATAGTGCCGCGCATCGTTCGAATCGATCTGATAGAACGCCTCGTTGGCGAAGACCTTGAAATGGATCACCGGTCCGTTCTTGCCCGCCTCCGAGGTGTGATTGAACACGACATCGAGCAACACGCGAATGCCCGCCGCGTGCAAGGCATCGACGAATTCGCGGAACTCCTGCGGCGCTCGCGCGGGCGCCACGCAATAGCGCGGATGCGGGCTGTAAAAGCTATGCGTGCTGTAGCCCCAGTAGTTGGAAAGGCCACGGGCCGCGGCGAACGGCGGAATGTCCTGTTCATCGAAGGCCATCACCGGCAACAGTTCGACGTGCGTGACGCCGAGCGCCTTCAGATAAGGGATTTTCTCGATGAGACCCGCGAACGTGCCGGGATGGCGCACGCCGCTCGACGGATGCCGCGTGAAGCCGCCCACATGCAGCTCGTAGATGATCGCGTCGTCGAGCGTGCGGATTTCGATATCGTCGTCGGCGCGGTCGAGCGGCGCCGTGACGATGCCCCTGAGCGATGCGTGACCGGCCGCGTGCGCATCGGCGGCATGCTGACGGCGATAGAAGCGGTCGCTCACGCCGCGCGCGTGCGGATCGAGCAGTTCCTTGCGGCTCGCGTGCTCGTCGCTCATCTGCGGCACGCCGAGCGGGCCATATGCGCGCCACGTATAGCAGCAGCGCAACGGAAGATCTTCGACGAACACATGCCAGAAGAGATACGTGCGGTTCGCCTCGCTCGTCAGCGCGACGACCTGAAACGGCTCGGCGCTCTCCTCCGATGCGTACAGCAGCAGTTCCACACGCGTCGCGCGCCGGCAGAACGCGCAGAAGTTCACGCCGCCCGGCACGACCGTGGCGCCGAGCGGAAAGCGCGAGCCGGGCTGCGTGCGATAGCTTTTCCGGCCGTGCGCGTCAGGACTGAGCAAGATCGATCCTCACGGGACGCGTCTTCCAGATGCGCTCGCAATACTCGCCGATCGCACGGTCCGACGAGAACTTGCCCGAGCGCGCCGTATTCATGATCGACATGCGCGTCCATTGCCGCGCGTCGCGCCATGCTTCGCTCACGCGATCCTGACACGCAACGTAATCGGCGAAGTCGGGGAGCACGAGGAAGGGATCATGGTGCAGCAGGTTATCGAGGAGCGGGCGGAACATCTCCTTGTCGCCGCGCGAGAAGCGGCCTTGCGCGATCTGATCGAGCGCATCGCGCAGGTCGTCGTTCTGTTGCGCGTAATCCGCGGGGCGATATCCGGTGTGCTTCAACTCGTCCACTTGTTGCGCGGTGAGGCCGAAGAGGAAGAAGTTCTCCGCGCCCGCTTCCTCGCGAATCTCCACGTTCGCGCCGTCGAGCGTGCCGATCGTCAGCGCGCCGTTGATCATGAACTTCATGTTGCCGGTGCCCGATGCCTCCTTGCCCGCCGTCGATATCTGCTCGGAGAGGTCCGCTGCGGGATAGATCCAGTGCCCGTTCTTCACGTTGAAGTCGGGATAAAAGACCACTTTCATGCGGCCTTTGATGCTCGCATCGTTGTTCACGACTTCCGCGATGCCGTTGATCAGGCGGATGATGAGCTTCGCCATCGCATAACCCGGCGCGGCCTTTCCGCCGAAGATGAAGCAGCGCGAGGCCGCATCGGAATCGGGATCACGGCACAGGCGCCTGTACAGCGTGATGATGTAAAGCGCATTCAGATGCTGACGCTTGTATTCGTGGATGCGCTTCACCTGAATATCGAAAAGCGCATCCGGATCGACGTCGATGCCGGTCGAGGTCCTGATGCGCGCCGCGAGCGCGGTCTTGTTGTCGCGCCGTATCGCGCGCCATGCCTCGTGAAAGGCGGCATCGTCGGCGTGGGCCGCGAGCGCATCGAGACGTGCGAGATCGCTGCGCCAGCCATCGCCGATGGTCTTGTCGAGCAGGCCCGCGAGCCCCGGATTGCTCAGCATCAGAAAGCGGCGCGGCGTGACGCCGTTCGTCACGTTAAGGAAATGCTCCGGGAACATGTCGGCGAAATCGCGCAGCACGGTCTGCTTCAGCAAGTCCGAATGCAGCGCCGCGACACCGTTGACCGCATGACTGCCGACCGTCGCGAGATTCGCCATGCGCACTTTCTTGTCGCCGGTTTCGTCGATCAGCGACATGCGTTTGACGCGCGCATCGTCGCCGGGATACTTGCGGCGCACATCGTCGAGAAAGCGGCGATTGATTTCGTAGATGATTTCGAGCGGGCGCGGCAACAGGCTCTGAAAGAGCGGCAAGCCCCATGTTTCGAGCGCTTCGGGCAGGAGCGTGTGATTCGTATAGGCGAGCGTGCGCCGCGTGACGTCCCACGCCGCATCCCATGAAAGTCCACGCTCGTCGATGAGCAGACGCATCAGCTCCGCCACCGCGACGGACGGATGCGTATCGTTGAGCTGCGCGGCGAAAAGGTCCGCGAAACGGTCGATCGACGTGCCCTTCGCATCCATCATGCGCAGCATGTCCTGAAGCGAGCATGAGACGAAGAAGTACTGCTGCGCGAGACGCAGGCGCTTGCCGGCTTCGGGCTCATCGTTCGGATAGAGCACTTTCGAGAGCGTCTCCGAGATGACCTTTTCCTCGACGGCCTCGTAGTATTCGCCCGCGTTGAAGTCCTGAAAGTCGAAGGACTCGACCGCCTCGCTCTTCCACAGGCGCAGGATGTTGCAGGTATCGACGCGATAACCCTGCACCGGCATGTCGCACGCGACGCCCTTTACCTGCCGCCTCGGAATCCAGCGCACGCGCAGCCGGCCATCGGCATCCGTTTCGCTTTCCGTGTGTCCGGCGAAGGAAACGTAGTAGCTGACATCGGGGCGCACGATTTCCCACGGATTGCCCTTTTGCAGCCACTTGTCGGTGGTTTCGGCCTGCCAGCCGTCGCGGATCTCCTGATCGAAGATGCCGAACTCGTAGCGTATGCCATAGCCGATCGCGGGAATCTCCAGCGTCGCGAGCGAGTCCAGATAGCACGCGGCGAGCCGTCCGAGTCCGCCGTTGCCGAGCCCCGGCTCTTCTTCGATGGCGAGCAGGCTGTCGAGATCGTGGCCGAGCGCGTGCAGCGCTTCGCGCGCTTCGGCTTGCATGTCGAGATTGAGCAGGTTATTGCCGAGTTGCGGGCCGATCAGGAATTCCGCCGAAAGATAGCAGGCGACCTTGATGTCCTTCGCCGCATAGGTCTTCATCGACGCGGCCCAGCGCGCGAGCATCCGGTCCCGCACGCTGTAGGCGAGCGCCATGTACCAGTCCTGCTGCGTCGCGATGTCCGGATAGCGCGCCTGACGGCAAATGAGATTCCTCACGACGTCATGCTGGAACGCATAGCCGGGCACGTCGCTCGCGGCGGCTCTGACGTTCGCGCCTGCATCGAATGCGGGTACATCGCTCATGGTCGCTCCCCGGTTCGGGTCATCACACTGAGCAAGAATATGTTAGGCGGCGGCGATTACAAGCGGCGCACGTCCGTTGCATCCACAGGCGTCGAACGTCCGATTGTTTCCATTTGCGCAATCGACGCGCCGCGCAACGTCATTGCACGCCTTCGAGCAGGCCGAGCGCGAGCGCGCGACGCACCGCATGCTTGCGCGAACTCGCGTCGAGCTTGCCGAAGAGATTCTTCAGATGCCACTTGACCGTGCCTTCGCCGACCGCCGCCGCGAGCGCGATCTCCTTGTTGCTCAGGTTGCGCGCGAGCAGTTCGAGAATCTCGCGCTCCTTCGGCGTGAGGATCACGCTCGGCAACGCGCGCGGGCCGCCTTCTCCGGAACGCGGCGGCACGCGCACGACATGCGGCGGCACGACCGGCCGCTCGCCCGCATTCATGTCGCCAGCTTCGCTCAGGCGGCGCGCCCAGTCGGCGAGCGCCGGGTGCGCGTCGATCAGCACGCGCCCGAGGTGATACGTGCGCGCGAGGTTCAACGCTTCGAGAAACGGCGCGTGTCCGTCGCCGCTCGCGCGTTCCTGCGCGAACGCGCGCAAGGCCATCAGTTCGATGCGCTGGCGGCCGAGCTTCATCGTCACGGCGATCTGTTCGGCCTGCGCGAGCGGTTCGATCGCGGCCTGCCAGTCCTGACGCGCGAGCGCCGCGCCGCCGTGCGCCATCGACTGGAGCATGTGCATCGAGCGGCGCCAGATCGGTCCGCGCGCGGGCGCATGTTCATCGACGATCGCATCGATGCGCTCGACCAGCGCGTCGCAGGTCTGCGCGCGATAACGGCCCGCATGCGCGCTCACCTGCTCGGCGAGACTCGTCGCGCACAGACGCGGCAGATTGCGCGCGACGCCCATCGCGTGAAGCATTTCGAGCAGATCGAGCGCGCGATGCTCGTCGCCGCGCAAGGCCGCGATGCGCGCCGCCGTGCGATACGCGAGCATCACCGTCTCCGGCATCGCCGCGTGTTCGAGCACGTCGAGGCGATTGGCGAGCAGCGCGCCGGCCTCGTCGATGCGATCGTCCTCGTAGGCGATCGACGCGCACGTCGCCGCGAACATACAGGTCAGCGGATGACGCCGGCCGAGATCCTCTTCGGCGCTCGCGAGCGCGGGCAGCAGCACGCTCTCGGCGAGCTTCACCTGCCCTTCCTGCAGCCACGTCAGGCCGACCATGTGATCGCCCCAGCGCACGACATAGCCGAGCCCCTTGCCGATCTGCGCGCGCGTCACGGCCTGCTGGAGCCTGCGCGCCTGCGCGGGTTCGCCGAGCAGCATCGCGCGGGCGGCGAGACGGTTCGCGTGCGCCTGCGAGAGCCACGAATCCTTGGCGGGCGGCTTTTGCGCCCACGGCTCGAAGATCGCCACGAAACGGTCGGGATCGTCGGCGTACCAGGCGGCCGCGCTCGTGATCAGCGCGCATTCGTAGCGCAGGGCGTCGTCGGCGCCGGGCGATGCGAGCACGCGCTGCACCTGCCGCTCCGCCTCGCGATGACGTTCGCCCAGCGCGAGCGCCCACGCGACGGCGAGGCACAGGCGCGGGCGCTGTTCCAGTTCGTCTTCCGGCAATCGCTCCAGCCAGTCGAGCACGGTGCCGAGCTGGCCCTGCTTCACGGCATCGTGCAGCGAGCGCTCCGCGAGTTCGTAGGCGTGTTCGCGCTCGCCCGCCGCGTGTGCGTGACGCGCCGCCTGTTCGAGCATGCCGCGCGCGCCCAGCCAGCGCGCCGCGCGCCGGTGCAGCGCCGCGCGCTCGTCGTCCGCGAGCGCGCCGAGCCGTGTCTGAAGCACATCGCGCGCGAGCGGATGCAGACGGCACCAGTCGCTTTCTTCCGCCGTAACGAAGACGGGCGTGTCGCGCACGAGCCGCGCGAGGCGCTGCGGCGCATCGGCGGCATCGGTCAGCTCCGCGCACAACTCGGGATGCAGCACGTCCACGACGCTGATCTCGACCAGAAAGCGCTCGTCGTCCGATGACAGTTCGCTGAGCAGCGCCGCGACCAGCGGCTCGCGCAGGCCGCGCGGCCCCGCCGCGAGGTTGTCGAGCGCCGCGCGCGGGTCCTGGGCGCGCGCCATCGCGGTGAGCGCGAGTTGCAGGCCGAGCGGCCAGCCATCGGTGATTTCGAAGAGCCGGGCGCAGGCATCGGCATCCACGCGCGCGCCGAAACGCTGCGTGACGAGCGCGATGGTGTCGTCGACACGAAAGCGCAGCGCCTCCGGACCGATGAGTTCCGCCTGTCCGTACGCGAGCAGTTCCGCCGCCGGTTTGTCGAGCCCCTGACGCCCCGCCGCCACGATGCGCAGATTCTGCGGCGCGTTGTGCATCACGTAATCGAGCATGTGCGCGCCCGAGGCGGGCAGCCGGTCCGCTTCATCGACGATCAGCACGACATCGAGCGACAACTGCGCGAGTTCGGCGAGCCAGGCCGTGGCGAGATCGAACGGGCCGGGCGCGCCCGCGCCTTTGGCGATGAGCCGCCCGAAGCCGGGACGCGCACAGCCCGTGCGGATCGCGTGGACGAGCGCGCGCAGAAAGCGTTCGGCGTCGTCGCGATCGTCGGCGAGCAGCCATGCGACAGCCGCGCCGCGCGCCAGAAACTCGCGCCGCCATTGCGCGAGCAGCGAGGTCTTGCCGTACCCCGCGCCCGCCTGCACGAGCACGATCTGGCTGCGGGCGCTTTCCGCGTTCAAACGCGCGCGCGCGAGCAGGCCCGACGGCGCGCGCGGCGCCATGGTCTTCAATACGAGTTCGGTGGATGGGGAGTCGGTGGGCATCGTTTAATTTTTGTCATCAGCCTAGCATGGTTCGGATAGCGCACACGCGTCAAGCCCCCTCCCGACACGGGAGGGGCGCGCGAGCGATGCCCGCACTACGATGCATTCATCAGTGCAACCGCAAGCCGAAGGATTCACCATGTACCGACACCTGCTCGTGCCCATCGAACGCAGCGACGCGTGCGTCGAAGCGATCGGCCATGCGTCCGAGCTCGCGCGATCGCTCGGCGCCCGCATCACGTTCTTTTGCCCGGAGGCGGGCGCAAACGACGATGCGGCGCAGTATCGGCAAGCCGCTTCGCTGCTGGCCCGCGCCGAAGCGGCGGCCCGCGCGCAGGGCGTGCCGGCGTCGGTGCTGGCGGCGCTCGGCGGCGCGACCTCCGAAGGCGGCGGCCAGGCGGCGCGCGAGTACGACCTCGTGTGCATCGCGCACGGCGGCGCGGTGCCGCCCGTGCCCGGCGTCGCCGTGCTCGTGTGCCCGCGCGACGCGCGCCCGATGGTCGCGAAAGCGCTCGGCGCCTTGCTCGACGTGCATCGCACGCGCTCGGATGCTTACGACGATGTGCTGCGCACGCCGCGGCCCGATGCGCGTGCCATCGAACGTCTTCGCGAAGCACATGGCGAAGAGCACGCGCTCATGACGGCGTTGCGCGAGCGGACCTCGTCGCTCGATGCCGAACTGGACGAACTCGCGCGCCTCGCCGGGCGCGAAGCGGACATGCTCGCGCGCGTCGCGAAATCGGTCATGAACGACGAGCCCGTCGATCACACCCTGCATGCGTGCGCGCAGTTCGCCTGGGAACGCATGGGACGCATCGAAGGCGTCGTGCTGCCCGCTGCGCGCCGCTATCTGCGCGACGAAGACTGGAGCGCGCTCGCAGACAACACGCGCTGACACGCAGCACTACTTTTCGTGACCGACAAGGATATTCATCGCATGAACGCATCACCGAACGCGCCGACGATTCTCATGGTTCCCGGCCTGCGCGATCACGTCGAGGATCACTGGCAGACGCATTTCGCGAAGGCGCATCCGAACGTGCGCACCGTGCCGCCGCTGCAACGCGACAAGCTCGATCGCAGCGCGCGCGTCGCCGCGCTCGACGCGGAGCTGTCGCACATCACGGGGCCGGTCGTGCTCGTCGCGCACAGCGCAGGCGTGATGATCACGGTGCACTGGGCGCAGCGTCAGCGGCGCGAGATTCAGGGCGCGCTGCTCGTCACGCCGCCCGATTTCGATGCGCCGCTGCCCGAAGGCTATCCGACGCTCGATGAGCTTCGTGCGAACGGATGGCTTCCGAGTCCGCGCGAGCGCCTGCCGTTTCCGTGCGTCGTCGCGGCGAGCCAGGACGATCCTCTGGCGCGTTTCGAGCGCGTCCAAGACATGGCGCGCGACTGGGGCGCGCGGCTCGTCGATCTCGGCAAGGTCGGGCACATGAACCCGGCGTCGGGATTCGGCGTATGGCGCGATGCCGCGCGGTTCATCGCGGAGCTCGGCTGAGCAGGTCCCGCAGAATGTCCGCCGCCGCCCGCGCCGCCACTTCGCAGCCGAGCACGATATGCGCCTCGGCCGTATCTTCGATGAAGTCGTGACTGACGCCGCCGATGCTCGGCACGAACAGCATGCACGCCGGCACATGACGCGCGATGACCTGCGCATCGTGTGACGCGCCGCTCGGCATGCGCTCCCACTGGCCCGGCGCGAGCGCTTCGGCCGCGTTCGCGAGATGCGTCTGCAATGCGGTGTCCATCGTCACGGGTTCTTCGGGCGGCTCGCTGTCCGTCATGACGACGCTCGCCCGGCCTTCGGCGTTGAAGTCGCGGATCAGCGCGGCGAGCGCGGCTTCCATCGCGTGCAGACGCGCGGCGCTGGCGTCGCGGAATTGCAGATAGAGGTCTGCCGCGCCCGGCACCACGCTGAACGAACCCGGATCGAGCTCGATGCGTCCGACCGTCCACACGGTATCGGCATCGGCGAGCTGGCGGAACGCTTCGTCCATGCGCGCGATGAACGCGACGAGCGCCGCGCCCGCATCGCGGCGAATCGACATGGGCGTCGTGCCGGCATGATTGCGCTGGCCGGTGAAATGCAGCTTCAACTCACGTATGCCGACGATCGTCGTCACCACGCCGATCGACTTGCCGTGCGCCTCCAGACGCCCGCCTTGCTCGATATGCGGCTCCAGATACGCCTTGTGCCGCGTTTTATCGATGCGCACGCGCGCGGCTTGCGCGAGTCCCGCCTGCTCGAGCGCTTCGCCGAGCAGCAGACCATCGCGATTGCGCGCGCCGCGCACGGCTTCATCGACGTTTTCGCCGACGAAACTGCGGCTGCCCAGAAAGCCCGAGAACGTGCCCTCTTCGTCGATCCACGATGCGACGTCCACCGCGAAATGGCGCGTCTCGTCACATTCGGCGAGCGCGCGTGCGATCTCCAGACCGTAGACGACGCCGAGCGCGCCATCGAGCCAGCCGCCCGTCGGCTGCGTGTCGGTGTGCGAGCCGATGAGCAGCGCCGGACCCGCGTTACGCGAGCGGCCGAACACGGTGCCGACGCCATCGATCGATGCGTTGAGGCCCACATCGCTCATGCGGCCGGCGAGCCAGCGGCGCGCGGCGATATCGACCGGCGACAGCGACAGGCGCACGACGCCCGGCCCCGTCGCGCCGAACGTGCGCAGGTGTTTGAGGTCGCCTAGCAGGCGCTCTGGGTCGATCTTCAACACGGCTTGTCCTCGACGTTGTAGTGCATGAATGAGCGGCGCATCAGCCCTCCGTCCGCGCCTCGCGCCGCACTTCCTGCGGCGGCACGCCGAAGCCGCGCATGAACGCCTCGCGCATATGCCGCCGGTCCCTGAAACCCGTTTCCTGCGCGATCGTTTCGAGGGAATGGCGGCTTTTTTCGATCAGGAGGCGCGCCGCTTCCAGCCGCAAGCCCTCCACCGCCTTCGCCGGCGACTGCCCCGTCTCCAGCGCGAACACGCGGCTGAACTGACGCGGGCTCAGATGCGCCTCGCCCGCGAGTTCCTCGACCGTCAATGGCCGGTTCAGGTTCTTGCGCGCGAAGTTCAGCGCGTTCTGGATGCGATCCGACTTCGGCGCGAGATCCAGCATCTCCGAATGCTGCGACTGGCCGCCCGCGCGCCGCTGATGCATCACGAGCTTGTGCGCGACCGAACGCGCGATCTCCGCGCCGAGATCCTTTTCGACCATCGCGAGCGCGAGATCGAGGCCGGCCGTCATGCCCGCCGACGTCCATACCGGACCATCGACGATGAAGATGCGGTCTTCTTCCACGCGCACATCCGGAAAACGCTGCTGCATCTCGCGCGCGTAGGCCCAGTGCGTGGTCGCGCGCCGGTTCGCGAGCAGCCCCGCTTCGGCCAGCACGAAACCGCCCGTGCAGATGCCCGCGATGCGCCGCGCGCGCCCGCCCGACCGGCGCAGGAACGCGAGCATGTCGGCGGGCGTCGGCGTGTCGAGCGGATCGTTGACGCCCGTCGCGATCCACGTGTCCACGGCGATGCGCGGACTGACCGGCTTCGTGTCGATCTTCATGCCGAGCGACGAGTGCACTTCGCCGCCTGTGATCGAATAATTTTCGATGCGGTAGAACGCTTCGCCCGCGGTGATGTTCGCGTACTCGAACACCGATTGCGACGCGAGCGCCATCACCTGAAAGCCTTCGCTCAACAAATAGCCGACGCGATGCATGTCCGTTTGTCCGTCCGATGTCCTGAATCCATACCTTATACGTCATTTGCGCCACCGTCAAACGGGCTCAGAATTCACTCACGCAATCCAACCAGTTTTCTGACGGAGTGAAATCATGACGCAGACACACCTCGGCACGGCGCTCGTCACGGGCGCGTCTTCCGGCATCGGCGCGGTTTATGCGGAACGGCTCGCGCGGCGCGGCTACGACCTCATTCTGGTCGCCCGCAACCGCGATCGCCTCGCGACGCTCGCCGGGCGCATCACGAACGAGACGCGCCGCAGCGTCGAAATTCTCGATGCCGATCTGAACGACCGCGACGCCCTCGCCGCCGTCGAAGCGAAGCTGAAGGAAGACGCGAGCATCACGCTGCTCGTGAACAACGCGGGCATCGGCACGCATACGCCCTTGCTCGACAGCGACGTCGACGCGATGACGCGCATGATCGATCTCAACGTGACCGCCCTCACGCGCCTCACTTATGCGGCGGTGCCCGGCTTCGTTGCGCGCGGCAAGGGCGCGGTCATCAATATCGCGTCGATCGTCAGCATCGCGCCGGAGATTCTCAACGGCGTGTACGGCGGCACCAAGGCCTTCGTGCTCGCGTTCAGCCAGTCGCTGCAGCGCGAACTGGCGGGCAAGGGCGTGCATGTTCAGGCGGTGCTGCCGGGCGCGACGGCCACCGACTTCTGGGAAACGGGCGGCCTGCCGCTGGAGAATCTCGACAAGGCGATCGTCATGTCCGCGGGCGATATGGTCGATGCGGCGCTCGTCGGCTTCGATCGCGGCGAGTTCGTGACGATTCCATCGCTGCACGACGGCGCGAAGTGGGATACGTATGAAGCCGCGCGGCAGGCGATGGCGCCGGAGCTGTCCACGGACACGCCGGCTGCGCGTTACGCGGCCTGACGCGTCATTCCGAGCGCGGCACGAGCACGCACATGACGAGCGGTATCACGGCGATGGCGGCGCCGGCGAAGAACGTCGTCGGCGCGCCGCTGCGATCCCAGAGCCAGCCCGCGATCGCGCTCGACAGCAGCATGCAGACGCCGCTCGCGAGATTGAACACGCCGAATGCGGTGCCGCGCAGCGACGGCGGCGCGGATTCGGCGACCATCGCCGCGAGAATGCCCTGCGTGAAGCCCATGTGAAGTCCCCACACGGCGACGCCCGCGAACAGCGTGAGCATCGATGAGCCCGCGCCGAGCAGCACATCGGCTGCGATCAGGAGGACGAGGCCGCAGGCGAGCAGCGCGCGCCGGTCCCAGCGGTCCGACAACACGCCGGCGGGATATGCGCTCAGCGAATAGGTGAGGCTCATCACCACCATCACGCCGGGAATCCAGGCGGTGTCGAGTCCGGTTTGCTGAGCGCGCAGCACCAGAAACGCCTCGCTGAACCGCGCGAGCGTGAACGTCGCACCGATGCCGACGACATACCAGTAGCGCCCGGAAAACTCGCGCATCGACCGCCAGTGCAGCGGCGTGCGGAATGCGCCTTTCACGTGCGTACGTTCAGGCTCGCGAACACCGAACAGAATGATGACGATCGCGATGAACGCCGGCACGGTCGCGAACCACAGCACCGTGCGGATGTGATCGGAGAACGCGAGCATCAGCACGATCGCGACGAGCGGTCCGGCGAACGCGCCGATCGTGTCCATCGATTGCCGCAGGCCGAAGCAGGCGCCGCGAATGGCAGGCGGCGCGATATCGGCGACGAGCGCATCGCGCGGCGCGCCGCGGATGCCCTTGCCGAAACGGTCGATGAGACGCGCCGTCACGACCATCGCGGGGGTATCGGCGAGCGGGAACAGCGGCTTCGTCAATGCGGCGAGGCCGTAGCCGAAAAGCAGGAGTTCCTTGCGGCGTCCGAGCCAGTCGCTCAACGATCCGGAGAAGACCTTGACGATCATCGCGGTCGCTTCGGCTGCGCCTTCGAGCGCGCCGAGCGCGGCGACGCTCATCCCCATGGTGGTGACGAGGTAGATCGGCAGCAACGCGTGCACCAGTTCGGACGACAGGTCCATGAACAGGCTGACGAAGCCCAGCGCCCAGATGGTGCGGGGGATTGCGGATGGTCGGGGCGTGGTGGGGTGGGATGTCATTGGGTGGATGGGCTCTATTGGATCGAGCGGCGAGTTGCATCTTGGCTCACGGAAAGTGAGAAGCGGCGCAACAGTGAATTCGGATGCATTTGCGGCTGTTTATCACACTTTACGTTGATAGTTTTCCCTAAAATCGGCTGTCGAAGAGCGCGATGTCGCGACTCCAGATCATCCCCGCGACTTGTTAATGTATGAGTGTTTTAGATTGTTTCAGTGAGGATAGTCGCAGCCACTACATGCGGTCTGTCGAAGCATTTCAGAAGGAATCGTGGGGCTCGGCGATGGAGCACGTGGACGCGTGTCTTTCGCGGTGCATCGGAATCGAGGAGCGCAGTCGGGCCTTATTGCTCAAGGGAATCATCGCGCGGGAGATGAAGCGCGACGCGGACGCGGCGGCGTGCTTTGAAGAAGCCACGCTGATCTTCCCGAGTCCCGCATCTCATTCACTCCTGTCCGACGCACTCACACGCTGTGAAGAATTCGGACGCGCCGCGACGGTAGCGCGTGCGGGTCTGGCATTCCCGACCGGGCGATATTCCCCTGTTGAAACGTCATTGCTGTTCAACAATCTGGGCGACGCGCTGCGGCACGATCGACAGTATGAAGACGCAGCAGACGCGTATCGGAATGTGATCGCGCTGATGCCTGAGGATAGCGCCGCACATTACCACCTTGGATACATCCTCCATATTCAGGATCAAA
Organism: Caballeronia jiangsuensis; assembly: GCA_000648925.1. GTDB lineage: Bacteria > Pseudomonadota > Gammaproteobacteria > Burkholderiales > Burkholderiaceae > Caballeronia > Caballeronia jiangsuensis. The sequence continues at coordinate 111,566 of JFHF01000012.1, read as the reverse complement.
TCGACGCGGCCATCGAACACTATCGGCAAGCGCTGCACCTTGATCCGAACCATCTCGAGAACCGATCGAATCTGGCCTATGCCTTATTAACGGCAAGCCGATTCGAAGAAGCGTGGCCTCATTTCGAGCATCGTTGGGTCAGCATGATGTCTCCGTCAGGACAGCGCATGGCGTCAAGACCAGCGCGGCCCATTCGACGGTGGGCGGGAGCGTTCGAGAATAGCAGCGATCAGCACTTGCTCGTGGTTGCCGAGCAAGGTTTCGGCGACACCTTGCAGTTCTGTCGCTACCTTCCGATGGTATTGGAACGATTCGCCAAAGTAGGCTTTGTATGTCCCAAGCCATTGCAGCGGCTACTTGCCCACTCGCTGGGCAGGCGCTGGTCAAACCTGATCCTGCTCGACGACGAACCGAAAGAATTCTGGGAGTGGGATTCGTATATCCCTCTGATGTCGATGCCCATGGCGTTCCAGACCAATCTGGAAACCATACCCGCCACGATTCCCTATTTGTCGGCAGCGCCACACGCCGCGCAGATATTCGCATCTCGCCTGGAAAAGCTCGAACGCTCGTCCTTGCCGTCTATCGGGCTCGTATGGGCAGGCGGACACGCGGGGTTGGGCGTCGATAAGTGGAGAAGCATCTTTCCAGACCAACTGGGTCCGCTCATCGACTGGCCTCATGCGTGCTGGGTGAGCCTGCAAAAGCCGGAAAGCGAAGACAAGCGGCTCAAGTCCGATCAGCGCGCAAAGGTTGTCGACTGGATGGACGAGATGGAGGATTTCGCGGACACGGCCGCGCTCATCGCCAATCTCGATCTCGTCATCTCGGTCGATACTTCCGTCGCTCATCTCGCCGCCGCGATGGGCAAACCGGTATGGCTGCTGAATCGCTTCGCCGGCTGCTGGCGATGGATGCGCAACCGCGAAGACAGTCCGTGGTATCCGACCATGCGCATCTTCACGCAAAGGGAGCGCGGGAACTGGAATGAGGTTTTCGAGCGGGTTGTATGCGAGTTGGAGCGTCTCGATTTTCGGAGAGACTCCGACGCTTGAACATTTGGCGCGCTCAGCAGGTCGTGCCCTTCTTTCTTTAGCCGCGGTTCCCGGCCGAAGACCCGGAACCGCGGCGAACGGCTTCACAACCGTTGAACTTCTAACGTGAAATCCAAGACGCCGAGGCGGATGAGATCATCCACGTTCGGGCCTTGGATACCGGCTTAGTGCAGCGTTGCCGATGCAGCCAGGGTCTGGACGTTCGCGTTACGCAAGGTCTGCGCGCTCGCACCGACGCCGCCGTTGTCAGCCGAATAGGAAGCCATCGCCGCAACCAGTTGGTTGACTTGCGGGTCGGCCTGCGTGCCACCGGCTGCGCGCATCGACGACAAACCGGATGCGGAGTCCTGAAGCACCGACCACGTGCCATTACCGGACGCGTCGATGTACTCGACATTCGCACCGGAGTAGACGCCGTTGAGCGTGACAACGTTTCCGCCGCCCAGATTCACCGTTGCAACACCATTGGCTAACGAAATGGAGTTCGCGTCGGCCGTGCCGGTGAGCACGAGTTCGTCGCTCTTCGCAACGAGCGAGCCTGTCGTGGTTTTGATCGTCTGGTCGGGCGCCGAATTGAGATGAATCGTGTTGTTTGAACCGTTCAAGCTGAGAAGCATAGTGCCGGCCATATCCCAGCCATAGCTGATTACGTCAATCAGGTTTCCGTTACCCTTGATGCTGCTCGAACCGCGAGCCATAGAAGTCCAAATTTCTTGGATTGTGGCGCTGTTGGCATTAACAGTTTCGCCATTTCCATAGATCCGAATCAGCGCGCCTCCTTGAGTAGCGTTGATGGTCGTAAAGTAGCTGCTGCCGTCGTTGTTCACATTAGCCGAAAACGCGTCATATACTTCTGAGTTCGCTCCGACGGTGATCGTGTTGCCAACGCCAACGTTGCAAACCGTATTGTTGGCTCCGAATTGCGCAACATTTCCATTACCCACAATGCGCTCGGTTGCCCCGCTCACCTTGCTGCCGACGATCGTGTTTTTGTCGCCGGAGACGTAGCCGCCGTGGCTGCCACTTTCCAGAATCACTTGATTCGATGTGCCGCTGAGATAGAGCGAAGCGCCGTTGAAGACATCCAGAATCGATTTATTCTGGACCGTGTAAATATCGGATTTCACGTTATAAAGCGTTCCTGACACGTGCAGGAGACTCGGATCTGTTAGCGTCGCGACGGTAGCAGATCCGGAGTTGTCGATATATTTGACGCTCGTTCCTGAGACCACGCCAGAAAGCGTGACGACGTTTCCACTACCCAGATCGATTGTGGCGACACCACCCGCCGCCCATTTCACGGAATTCACGTTGATGCTACCGGTTATCACAATCTCGGTGCCGAGGTTGGTGAACGACCCTGTGGCAGTATTTATGACTTGGGCGTCATGCCGAGTTCCAACCGAAACTCCGCCAGCAAGTGTTGACATCGATATTGAATTGTTCGAGCCGGTCAGACTGAGGTTATCGCCCGTGAAATTGACTCGGTTAGAGTCCCCATTCACGCTGCCACTACCACCTTCAAAAATGTCTGCGCCATTGGAGTTGATTGTGCCACCGTTCTCAAGATAGAAGCGCCCACCTGTTTCTGCGTTAATGGTAACGTGGGCATCGTATATAAGCCCGTATGCGTCGTTACCAAACGTAATCGTGTTCCCGTCTCCAAAATCCGAAACACTGGCATGATCACCAACGGTGACAAAGTTGTTTGACCCCGAAAGAGATGCTCCAGAATAGTCCGCACCGAACACGGTTTTGCCACGTCCTTCTACTTCGACAAACGCACGTTCCCCCAGAGAAAACAAATTGTCGGAACCCGAAACAAAAAAGCGTTCACTATCCGAGCCCATGAACGTGTTGCCATCTCCAGCGACTTTGACGTCATCTCCGTTTGCTTCGAGGAAGACAGTGTTGCCAGAGCCGGCGACATTCAATGCCGTGTTGCCATTCAAGACGTCGAAGAAAGCGTTGTCCTGCCCAACGGTTGCGTCGCCAGATACGTTAAAGAGTGTGCCGCCGGTGTTTTCAACGTTGGCATCCGTAAGCGTGCTAACGGTAGTCGCGCCTGATGCGTCAATGTATTGAACCGTGGCGCCAGAACTAATCCCAGAGAGTGTCACGACGTTGCCGTCGCCCAAGTTTACTGTTGCCACACCACCGGTCAACGTGATGTTTGTCGCGTTCGCGGCGCCCGTAAGCACCATCCCGTTCACGCCTGCAACAATTGACGCAGTGCTTGTTTTAATCGTCTCTTCCTCCACGCGAATGTTCGGACGCACGACATAGGTTGAAGCAGTGATCGAATTGTTCGAACCGTTCAAAACGAGTGTTCCGCCGCCCACCTCGATGCGGTTAGCGTCCCCGTTGACGCTGATGTCCCCACTGTAAGAGTCGACAAAAGGATTCGCCCGGATGTAAGAGTTATCGGCACTAATGACGTCACCGCCACAAAATCCGATATTGGAGCCTACCCCAGCATATATCGTGTCGTTCTTGCTGGCAATAATTTGCCCGTTGTCGCCCACTGTGATCGTATTGCCGCCATTGATGCTTGAGTCCTGAACGTGTGCCCAGTCGCCAAGCGAAATAATATTTTCCGTTGACTCGCCAAAGATTGCGAACCCCGAATTGTTGGTTCCGGAGCCAATTACCGTGTTTCCGTTGCCGCTGATGGTGACGCTCGCTTGGTCACCGTCAAGAATCACCAAGTTAGACGAACCGTCGACGAAGACGCCGGCGGATTCGGAATTCATTACCTCAACCACAAGGTTATCGTCCGAGACAAGCACGCTCTCTCCAAACACCTGGTAAATTGAATTGCTCATAATTTTCCTAAATAGTAGGTCATAAACACCGCTCCCGTATGATTGGAACGGATCGCATTCGAGGTCACGCCATTTCGGCGCGACCTCACGATTCGCGGATAAGAAATCCCCACAGTCGTCGACTGTTGGTTCCGGCCTCAATTCAACAAGTCCCCTTGCCCCAGCACACCCAACTTCGACGCCAGATCGACGCGGGCGTACTCCCAGTCCGCCACGGCGCGAAGACGTTGCTGCTTTGCATTGGCAAGCGCCGATTGCGTGTTCATCAGTTCAAGAATATTGCCCACGCCAGCGTCGTACCGTCGTCGGGCTGCCTCCCAGGCTCGGCCGGCGATTGCCAGCAGATTGGCATTGTTCTGCATGTTCCGCGTCGCGCCGTTCAGGCTCTGATAACTGGTCCATACATCCAGCGCGACACGCTGCCGCGCATCGTCGAGCACATCCTGCTGCCGCTCGGCTTGCGCACGCGCCTGATCGACCTGGTAGTGCCGACTGAATCCTTCAAAAAGCGGAATACTCACCTGCACGCCGATATAAGCGTCATGTCCCGTCGACGGATAGCTCGGCTGACCAAGTCCGATGCTTTGCGGCTGGTTGTTCCGGTTGTACTTCGCGATCAGGCTGATGCTGGGCGCCCCTTGCGCACTCGTCTGCGTGATCTTCGCCACGGCGGCTTCATACTGCGCCTGCGCAGCGCGCACGGAAGGGTGGCCTTGTTTTACCTGATCGATCATCTCTTCGATCGACGCAGCGAAAGTCTGGCCCGGCAGGTCCACTTCCTTGATGGCCGGCACATCCAGCGGCACGCTCGGATCGAGCGCCATGTCGGCTGCAAGCGAACCCAACGCGGTTTGCGCATCGCTCTCGGCTTTGGTCAGGGCGACCAACGCCTGCTCATGCTGAGTTTGGGCCTGGAGGGCATCCGTGACTGGCGCAATGCCCTTGTCGACTCGTGCCTGCGCCGCCAGCATGGTCTGACGCGTCATGAGCTCGATATCTCTTGCAGCATCAGACGCGCCAATCGCCGTCTGCGTAGCGTAGTAGTCCTTAGCGGTTAAAGCGAAAACAGTTTGCAAAGTGGCGTCTTGCAGCGCGCGAGCCGCATCGAGTTGCGCATTGGCGCTATTCAGAGCGGCAGAGCGGGCACCGAAGTCGAACAAGGTCCACGTCAGATTCGCACCGACCGACCGCACGGTTGATGTCATGTCCGAACTCAGCGTCGGATGATCTCTCACGTCAATCACGGAGTGCTCGCGCTGCCCCTGCCAGTTTGCCGAAAGCGTCGGCAGATAAGCGGCGCGCGCCGTGCCCACTGCCGCCGCCTGCGCCTTCACGTCAGCCCAGCGAGATCGCGTTTGTGGGTTGCCGCACAGCGCGCGCTCAACAGCTTCTGCAAATTGCAGTGGCTTACGGGGCGCGCCATCGAAAGCGCATACCGAAGAAAATGCGCCGGCCGGCGTCGCGGAAATATCGTGTTCGGCGTAAAGGACGTCGAATGCCTGCGCCACGTGTGCGAAGGCCAAGAGTCCGATGCTTGCACCAATCCGCAGATGTCTTTTAACGCTCACGCATGCTCTCCTGCGTTGTCTGAAGCAGAGGATCGAGGAAGTACCCGATGACGCTGCGCCGTCCCGTTTTGATATCGACGGCCACGGTCATGCCCGACGTCAACGTGATCCAGCGGTTGTCCACGTGGATGCGATTGGTCTCGAGCCGGATGCGCACGGGAAACGTCAGCCCGAGCTTCTTGTCCTGCACGGCATCGTTCGAGATGCTGCTGATCGTGCCATTCAGATAGCCAAAGCGCGTATACGGGAACGCCTCGATTTTCACCGCGGCGTGCTGACCCGGACGCACGAAGCCGATATCCTTGTTCTGGAGATAGGCCTCGACTTCGAGCGCATCGTCCGGAACGATCTTCATCAGCGTCTGCGCCGTAGTCACCACCCCGCCGACGGTATGCACCGACAGTTGCTGTACCGTGCCCGCCACCGGCGCGTCCAGGCTCAACAGCGACTGGCGCGTTTGCGCCTTCGTCTCGTCCGCCTGCGCCTGCGTCAACGATTGCGTGGCCTTTTCCAGTTCGTCGAGCTGGGTACGACGAAACGTCGATGCGGTCGTGTCGATCTGCGCGCGCTGTTGCGCAATGCCCGCCACGAGTTCGTTCGCGTGACTGCGCTGTGCCGTCAACTCGTGCTGCTTGCTGAGCGCGTCCTGCTCCTTGTCCAGATAGTCGCTGCGCGCGACATAGCGGTCGTCGAGCAGCGCACGGTACGCGTCGGCCTGCTGACGCGCGAGCGGCGCCGTATCGGCGATCTTGGCGATTTCCGCCCGCGTCGTGGTCAGTTCCGCCTGACGCTTCATCAACTCGGCCTGTGCACTGCCATACTGCGCGCGATACTCGAGCCACGCGCCTTGCGCAAGACGCTGCGCCTCCTGCATGCGCGCCTCGGATGCATCGTCCACATGCGCAACCACCGGCGCGCGGTCCTCGCTTTGCGCGACAAGCAGGGCGTTGGCGCGGGCTGCGGCCAGCGCGGCGTCCAGCCGGGCGGCGCGCGCCTTGTCGGCGTCGGCGGCCGCCTGGGTCGTATCGAGTTTCATCAACAACTGACCGGCCTTGACACGTTCGCCGTCGTGTACGGAAATCTCGCGCACCACGCCCGTGACGGCCGGCTGAATGACCTTGACACGCGCGTTCGGCATGAATTGACCGCTCGCCGTCGCCACGATGTCGAGTCTTCCGACCAGGCCGATGAGCACCGCCATCAATGCCAGCGACATCAGAATGCGCATGGTCCAGCGCGGCGCGGGATGCACCGGCGTCTCGACGAGTTCCAGCTCCGCTGGCAGAAACGCGAGCTGATCGGCGTCGCGTGGCGGACGCTCGAGTTGACTGCGCACTTCCCAGACCGCGCGCCAGACGTCCGCGTAACGCCTCAACAGCTCAATGAACGACTGAACTTTCAACGAAATAAACATCAACTTTCCTGAAGAGATACCAGATGCGCGTAATAGCCGCCGTGCTTCAGGAGCGAGTCATGATCGCCATGCTCGACGATGCGCCCGCGATCCATCGCGATGATCAGGTTGGCGTGGCGCACGGCGCTCAACCGGTGAGCGATGATGACGACCGTGCGGCCGGCGCTGATCGCCTTCATGTTGTCGCGAATGACGCGCTCGGTTTCGAAATCCAGCGCGCTCGTTGCTTCGTCGAAGATCAGGATGCGCGGATTCGTCAGCAGCGCGCGTGCAATGGCCACGCGCTGACGCTGTCCGCCGGAAAGATTCGCTCCGTGCTCGCCGACATTTGTGTCGTAGCCTTCAGGCAATTCGCAGATGAACTGATGCGCCCCGGCCAACTGCGCAGCCTGAATGACGGCTTCGAGCGGCGCGCCCGGGTCCGCGAGCGCAATGTTGTCCCGTACAGACCGGTTGAACAGCAGGTTCTCCTGAAGCACCACGCCAATCTGGCGACGCAGCCACGCGGGATCGGCAAGCGCGAGGTCTATGCCGTCGATGCGTACCGTGCCTTGCTCGGGCATGTAAAGACGTTGAAGCAGCTTCGTGAGCGTGCTTTTGCCCGAGCCAGAGCGGCCGACGATACCCACTGTCTGACCGGCGCCAATACCGAGCGTCATGCCATCGATGATGAACGGTCCATCGGGCCGATAGCGAAAGCGAACGTTGTCGAAGACGACGTCGCCGCGTATAGCCGGAAGCGCCTGACGGCTCGGCGGCAGTTCGGTGCGCGTGTTGAGGATGTCGCCCAGACGCAGCATGGAAATGCCGATCTGCTGAAAGTCTTGCCACAGTTGCGCGAGGCGCAGGACAGGTCCGCTCACGTGCTGCGACATCATGTTGAAGGCGACGAGTTCACCGACGCTCATGCGGCCATCGATCACGAGGCGTGCGCCGAAGAACAACGTACCCAGCGAAACGAGCTTGCCGGTCATTTGAATCAATTGCTGACCGACGTTGCCGAGTTGACTGACGCGAAAGCCCGCGGTGACGTACGCGGCAAGTTGTGTCTCCCAGCGCCGTACGAACTGCGGCTCGACTGCCATCGCCTTGACGGTTTCCACCGCGGACACCGATTCGACCAGGAACGACTGGTTATCCGCGCCACGCGCGAATTTTTCATCGAGGCGCACCCGGAAAACCGGCACCAGAAAGCCCGAGATCAATGCATAGACGGGCAGCGACGCGACCACGAGCAGCGTGAGCCAGACGCTGTACATGCACATGACGCCGATAAAAACGGCTGAAAAGACCAGATCGATCAGGGCTGTCAGGGCCTGGCCGGTCAGGAAGTTACGGATGTTCTCCAGTTCGCGTACCCGGGCGACGGTATCGCCCACGCGGCGGGCGCCGAAATAGCCCAGTGGCAGCGATACGAGATGTCGAAACAGCCGCGCGCCCAGCTCGACGTCGATACGGTTTGTCGTATGGGAAAAGACGTAGTTCCGAAGGCCCGTAAGTAGTACTTCGAATGCCGCGCTGACCAGAAGCGTGACGCACACGACATTGAGCGTGCTGTACGTTCGGTTCACGAGGACCTTGTCCATCACGACCTGGAACATCATCGGCGAAACGAGGCCGAACAACTGCAGAACCAACGATACGCCCAAGACTTCGAGCAACAGCCCGCGATATCTGACGATCGCGGGAATGAACCATGAGAAGTCGAAGCGCGCGAGTTGTCCGGCCAGCGAAGCGCGCGAAGCAAACAGTATCAAGGAGCCGTTGCTTCGCCCGATGATCTCATCCAGCGGCCTTATTTCCGGAGCCGCCGCACCTGCTTCGAGTATCAAAGCAGACTTGCCGTCGGACTTCGCAATGACGAAATGCCGTCCATCCCTGTCGAGGGCGAGAGCAGGAAGCGGCAAAGTGGCGAGCGACTCCGCTCGCAACGCAACGATGCGCGCCTTCAACCCGATGTTGCCCGCCGCGAGGACCAGATCTTTGTCGGTGAAGAACGCAGTGCCGCTGGCGGCGGCATGTTTCAACTGATCGGCATCGACTGCGATGCCGTGAAATCGGGCAATGCTGACCAGGGATGTCAAACCCGGATCTGGGACCGCGTTTATTTCGGAAAACTTACTATTAAGCATTAATAAACACGCGCTCTCTGGGGGTTGTCCACGCAAAGGCGGACTAAAGACTACTGATAAAGCTGATTGTCAGCCTAGTAGCAGCAATTTTAACCGAGCCCCAAATAAAGTCGAAAGCAAAACGCGTGCAGCCTGGCGAAAGTGTGTGATGTTTTGTCGAGAGCCGAGTAAGGCGGGCGAATATGAAAGCGATTCGCAAGAAATGGCAATCGAATTAGTTCGGTATGCCAGTTTTATGGACTGCCTTGATGATCTGGAGGATCAGCAAGAGCACGGGAGAGGACGCGCCAAAAAGGCCGGTCGAGGAGAGGCCGAGGTGTGGAGTGCTCCGATCGAGGCATGCATGCCTGGCTCGGAGCAGATTGCGATCAGCGCAGTGTGAGCATGTTGCGCTGAAGATAGACGTTTAATACGCTGCTGGAAACTTCGCTTTAATTAATCAAGTCACCGGCGCCGGATTAAACAACACAAGCGCATTATGCAGCTTGAGCGCCTCCGCCTTCGTCTGCTTCTTCCCGCTCGCGACATCCAGCATCAACCTGAACAACTCCCAACCAACATCGGCGATGGTCGCTTCACCCGTCGCGATGGTCCCCGCGTTCACGTCCATCAGATCGTGCCAGCGGCGCGCGAGATCCGAACGCGTCGCGACCTTGAGCACCGGCACTTCCGCGAGGCTATAAGGCGTGCCGCGTCCCGTCGTGAACACATGCAGATTGATGCCCGACGCCAGTTGCAGCGTGCCGCAGATGAAATCGCTCGCGGGTGTCGACGCGTAGATCAAACCCTTCTGCTTCACCTTCTCGCCCGGCGACAGCACGCCTGAAATCGCCGAACTGCCCGACTTGACGATGGACCCCATCGCCTTCTCGACGATGTTCGACAGCCCGCCCTTCTTGTTGCCCGGCGTCGTGTTCGCGCTGCGGTCCGCGCCGCCGCGCTTCAGATAATCGTCGTACCACTGCATCTCGCGAATGATCGCCTGCGCCACTTCGCCGTTCGCCGCGCGCGCCGTGAGTTGCGCGACACCATCGCGCACTTCCGTGACTTCCGAGAACATCACCGTCCCGCCCGCGCGCACGATGAGATCCGTCGCGAAGCCGACCGCCGGATTCGCCGTCAGACCCGAGAACGCATCGCTGCCGCCGCATTGCACGCCGACCACGAGATCCGCCGCCGGACACGTCTCGCGACGGCGATTGTTCAGCCGCCTCAGATGCGTGTCGGCCATGCGCATGATCGAATCGATCATCGAGCCGAAGCCGACGTGCGCCTCGTCCTGCAGCACGACCGCGCCGCCGTTGTCGTCATGCGTGTTGTCGCCGATATCGGCCACGTCTTCAATCTGCGCCGATGCTGCCGCGATCGGAATGGTGCCCGGCGGCATCAGGCGCTCGGGCTGCAGCTTCTCGCAGCCGAGACTCACCATCATCACTTCGCCGCCGAAGTTCGGATTCAGCGCGATGTTGCGCACGGTGCGGATCGGCACCATCGCGTCGGGGGCGTCGATCGCCACGCCGCAGCCGTACGTGTGGCCGAGGCTCACGACATCATCGACATTTGGATAGCGCGGCAGCAATTCGGCCTTGATGCGCGTGACCGCGTGCTGCACGACATCCGCGACGCACTGCACCGTCGTCGTGATCGCGAGGATATTGCGCGTGCCGACCGAGCCGTCTGCGTTGCGATAACCCTCGAACGTGAAGCCTTCCAGCGGCGACTCGTCCGGCGCCTTGATCGTCGCGATGGGCAGGTCGTGCAGTTCGGGCGACGCCGGCATACGCGTCACGTGCTCGTTCACCCAGCTTCCCTTCGGCAACGCTTTCGTCGCGTAGCCGATCACCACGTTGTAGCGCATCACCGCGTCGCCTTCCGCGAGGTCCTTCAGCGCGACCTTGTGGCCCTGCGGCACGCGCTCGCGCAGCACGAGGCCATCGGAGAAGGTAGCGCCTTCGCCGAGCCCGCCGTCATTGACGACGATCGCGACGTTGTCGTCCGGGTGGACGCGAATATAAAGAGGGGACTGGTTCATTCTGACGAATCCTTGAGCGAACGCACCGCGCGGCTGCGGCTGGAGTTATGTCATCCTACAACATAGCCGGTCATATTTGGCTAGTATTTACCCGCATCCGTTGATTTTATTGGCTCAAAACAGTTGTCCGATGTCATCTCATGTTGTACGATGACCTATAAGCTCGGCAATCGCCGGTCGCTGACCAACGAGACACTCACATCATGACGACACCGCAAGAACTGAAGCAAATCGTTTCCGAAGGCCTGCTCTCCTTCCCCGTCACGGACTTCGACCAGCAAGGCAACTTCCGCGCGGACACCTACGCGGAACGCCTCGAATGGCTCGCTCCGTACGGTGCTTCAGCGCTGTTCGTCGCGGGCGGCACGGGCGAGTTCTTCTCGCTGACGCAACCCGAATATTCGCAGATCGTGAAGACGGCCACCGAAGTGTGCCGCGGCAAGGTGCCGATCCTCGCGGGCGCGGGCGGCCCGACCCGCACGGCCATCGCGTTCGCGCAGGAAGCCGAGAAGCAAGGCGCGCAAGGCGTGCTGCTGATGCCGCACTATCTGACCGAAGCGTCGCAGGACGGCATCCGCGCCCACGCCGAGGAAGTGTGCAAGGCCGTGCCGAACATGGGCGTGATCATCTACAACCGCGCGAACTCGAAGCTCAACGCCGACATGCTGGAGCAACTGGCCGATAGCTGCCCGAACCTGATCGGCTTCAAGGACGGCGTCGGCGAAATCGAGAACATGGTGACGATCCGCCGCCGTCTCGGCGAGCGCTTCTCGTATCTCGGCGGCCTGCCGACGGCCGAAGTCTACGCAGCCGCCTACAAGGCGCTGGGCGTGCCGGTGTACTCGTCGGCGGTGTTCAACTTCATCCCGAAGACGGCGATGGAGTTCTACCGCGCGATCGCCGCGGAAGACCATGCGACCACCGGCCGTCTGATCGACGATTTCTTCCTGCCGTACCTGAAGATCCGCAACCGCAAGGCGGGCTATGCCGTGTCGATCGTCAAGGCGGGCGCGAAGCTCGTCGGTCACGACGCGGGTCCGGTGCGCGCGCCGCTGACCGATCTCACCGAAGAAGAGCTCGAACAGCTCGACGTGCTGATCAAGAAGCTCGGCGCGCAGTAAGCGGCACGAAGGGAGACAGGCGAAGCGCGGAAACCGCTTCGCACATGAGGGCCGCACACGCGGCCCTCCGTGCATCGGCACGATCGAAATGAAGGGGAAGTCCATGTCGCTGAGCCGCACCGCGAATCCCGCGGACGTCATGAAGCGCACCCGCGTGCGCTATCTCATTCTGTTGCTGATCTTCGTGATCACGACGTTCAACTACGCGGACCGCGCAACGCTGTCCGTGACCGGCTCGGCGATGCGCGCCGAATTCGGTTTCGATGCGATCCGCATGGGTTACATCTTCTCGGCCTTCAGCTGGGCGTATGTGCTGTCGCAAATGCCCGCCGGCTGGCTGCTCGATCGCTTCGGCGCGCGGCGCGTGTACGCGGCGAGCATCTTCCTGTGGTCGCTCTTCACCTTGCTGCAAAGCTCCATCGGCCTGCTCGGCAGCGCGGCAACCGCCGTGACGGCGCTCTTCGTGCTGCGTTTCGCGATGGGCGCGGCGGAAGCGCCCGCGTTCCCGGCCAACGCAAAGGTCGTCGCGAGCTGGTTCCCGACGAAGGAGCGCGGCACGGCATCGGCGATCTTCAATTCCGCGCAGTATTTCGCGGCGGTCATCTTCACGCCGCTGATGGCGTGGCTCACGCACGCGTTCGGCTGGCATCAGGTGTATATCGTGATGGGCATCGCGGGTCTGGTGCTCGCGCTCACGTGGCTCTCCGTGATGAAGAACCCGGCGGACCATCCGCGCGTGAACAGGCAGGAACTGGAGTACATCGAGGAAGGCGGCGGTCTCGTGCGCGGTCATCGGCGCGCGGGCGGCGCATCGACGGCGGCATCGAACAGCGTGGGCTGGCCGGTCGTGAAGCAGTTGCTCACGAACCGCATGCTGCTCGGCGTATATCTCGCGCAGTACTGCATCAACGTGCTCACGTACTTCTTCCTCACGTGGTTCCCGATCTATCTCGTGCAGGCGCGTCACATGACGATCCTGCAGGCGGGCTTCGTCGCTTCGCTGCCGGCCATCTGCGGCTTCACGGGCGGCGTGCTCGGCGGCGTCATCTCCGATGGCCTCATCCGGCGCGGATGCTCGCTCACGCTGGCGCGCAAGGCGCCGATCGTCGGCGGCATGCTGCTGTCGTCGTGCATCATCGGCTGCAATTATGTCGATACGGACTGGGTCGTGGTCGCGTTGATGTCGCTCGCGTTCTTCGGCAAGGGCATCGGCGCACTGGGCTGGGCGGTGGTCGCGGATACGTCGCCGAAGGAAGCCATCGGGCTTTCGGGATCGATCTTCAACATGTTCGGCAATGTCGCGGGCATCGTGACGCCGATCGTGATCGGCTATCTCGTCGCGCAGTCGGGTTCGTTCAACGGCGCGCTCGCGTTCGTCGGCATCAATGCGCTGATCACGGTGTTCAGCTATCTCGTGATCGTGAAGGACATCAAGCGCGTCGAGTTGCGCGTCTGATTCGTTTGAAAGGCCCGTTCCGTCGATGGCGGAACGGGCCCGATTCTTACTTCGCCTGAATCACGTCGATACGCAGCGCTTCGCCGCCATCGGCGACCGCGAGCAGGCGATCGACATTCGGATGCGCGCCCGGACGATTGCGCGCATCGGCGGTATGTTCGGCGAACACGGCGAGACCGTGCTCCGCGGCCTTCGCGTCGAGCGTGCCGAACGTCTGCTTCAGATAGCTGTAGACCGCGAGCGAGCCCTGCTTGCCCGGCTTGTTCTCGATGCTCGCGACTACTTCGCCCTTGCCGTCGACCAGATCGATACGCTCGATGCCATCGATGGCGGGCATCTGGGCCAGGTTGTCCTTGAATACGTTGCTCGGCTGGATCACGAAAAGCACTCCACGTTAATGAATTGATGATGCGGGGCGCAGTATCTTAGCCGATCGGTCGCAGTCGTCGTCAGTCGGGAATCTCGGGCTCGACGAGCCTTGCCAGTTGCACCAGCGACTCCTGCCAGCCGAGATAGCACATCTCCACCGGAATGACTTCGGGCACGCCCTCCTGCACGATGCTCAGTTCCGTTCCGCACGACACCTGCCGCAACGAGACGGTGACCTGCATCTCTCCGGGCAGGTTCGGATCGTCGAAGCGGTCCGTGTAGCGGATCTTTTCGAAGGGCACCAGTTCGAGATACTCGCCGCCGAACGAATGGCCGTTGCCCGTGCCGAAGTTGCGGAACGACATCTTGTGGGTTCCGCCCTGACGTGCATCCATATGATGGACCTGACAGGTGAAGCCATAAGGCGGAAGCCATCTTGCGATCGCATCGGGTTCCAGGAACGCGCGATAGAGGCGTTCGGGCGTCGTGCGCAAGACACGGTGAAGTCGGATGGTGCCGGTAGTCATGCTGGGTTCTCCTTCGACGTGGGAAACTGGACACATCTCTACGACGATGCATCGCAGTGTTAATCGACACGGGCGGGCATCGGGGAAAACCCTCGATGCCTGTCCTCGCGCGGAATGATACTTGCTCGCGGATCACATCTTCCGCTCCGGCGGACCGCCCGCACAAGGAGATATGTCCCATGCCCATCATCGATCGCCGTGGCTTTCTCGTGACGAGCGCCGCGGGCGCATTCGCGTCGGCGACGGCCGGCAACGCGGCGTTTGCGCAGGCGAGCAACGCCGCCGCCTCACCCGCATCATCCGGCGGCGGCGCGAACGCGCGGCCACCCAGAGTCACGCGCATCCTCGCGGAATTCATCGTCAAAACCGGTTATCGCGATCTGCCCGCGCCGGTGCGCAAGGAAGGCGTGCGGACGTTGATGAACTGGGTCGGCGTCGCCGTGGGCGGATCGCACGACGAGACGGTGAATCGCGCGGTCGCCGCGCTCACGCCGTTCTCCGGGCCGCCGCAGGCGAATCTGCTGGGCCGCACCGAGCGCTTCGACATCATGAACGCGGCGTTCATCAACGGCGTGAGCAGTCATATCTTCGACTACGACGACACGCATCTGAAGACCATCATCCATCCGGCGGGACCGGTCGCGTCCGCGATTCTGGCGTACTCGCAATATCGTCCGGTCACGGGAAAGGACTTTCTCAACGCGCTCGTGCTGGGCGTCGAAACGGAACTGCGCATCGGCAACGCGGTGTATCCGAATCATTACGATGTCGGCTGGCATATCACCGGCACATGCGGCGTGTTCGGCTCCGCTGCGGCGACGGGCAAACTGATGGGACTGAGCGTCGAGCAGATGGTGTGGGCGCTCGGCCTCGCCGCATCGCAGCCGGTGGGTTTGCGCGAGTCCTTCGGCTCGATGAACAAGAGCTTCAATCCGGGGCGCGCCGCCGCGAACGGCATCTTCGCGGCGCTGCTCGCAGCCCAGAACTACACGAGTTCGGACGGCATGATCGAAGCGAAACGCGGCTGGGCCAACACGATCAGCACGAAGCAGGACTATCGCGAGATCACAGACTCTCTCGGCTCGCACTGGGAATCGACGCTGAACACGTACAAGCCCTTCGCGTGCGGCATCGTCATTCATCCGTCGATCGATGCGGCGATCCAGCTACGCAATCAGGAGCACCTGAGCGCGGATCAGATCGAGCGCATCGATCTTCGCGTGCATCCGCTCGTCATCGAGTTGACGGGCAAGAAGACGCCGCAGATCGGGCTCGAAGGCAAGTTCAGCATCTATCACGCGGTGGCGATCGCCATCATCGACGGCGCTGCCGGCGAGAAGCAGTTCAGCGACGCCAAGGTGCGCGACCCGAAGACGGTCGAACTGCGCGACAAGGTGAATGCGATCGTCGATCCGAACATCAAGCCGGAACAGGTCGACATGACGATCACGTTGAAGGACGGGCGCAAGCTGCATAAATACATCGAGCACGCGATCGGCAGCACGCAGGTGCCGATGACCGATCAGCAGCTCGAAACGAAGTTCTCGGATCTGGCCGACGGCATTCTCACGCAGCAGCAGACGCGCGCGCTGATCGACACGTGCTGGCATGTCGAACAACTGGACAGCGCGAGCGAGATCGCGACAGCGGCGCTGCCGAATCGCTGATTCACACGCTCCGGCTAGAGCGGCCGATAAGCCGGCGCATACGCGGCCGACTTGATATGCGCGGCGAGATCGGCGGGCCGCTCGACACGCGCGAAGCCATGATCGAAGATGTACGCCGCCACCGATGCGGCGACATGCATCGACGCCTCCAGGATGCGGCTTTGCGGCGGATAGATGAGGCCCTTGTCGAGGCTCTCGTCGCTGACCTGCTCGGCCACCGCCTTCGCCGCGACGATGAACATGTCCTCCGTCACGCGCGTGGCCTCCGTGGCGAACACCGCCATGCCCATCGCGGGAAAGATATAGACGTTGTTGCCCTGCCCCGGCACGAACTGCTGGCCTTCTATCTGCACCGGTTCGAACGGGCTGCCGCTCGCGAAGATCGCGCGGCCGTTGGACCATCGGTACGCCTCTTCCGCCGTGCACTCGGAACGCGACGTCGGATTGGAATAGGGAAAGATGATCGGGCGCTCGTTGATCTCGCTCATCGCTTCGATCACCGCCTGACTGAAGAGCTTCGGCACCGTGCTCACGCCGATGATGCCCGTCGGCTTCAGCGTCCGGACCGCATCGACGAAGGTGTCGATCGGCGCATGATCGATCGCGAAGACCTTCTGAAAATCGGCGAGATCGGTGCGTGACTGCACCATCAGTCCGTTGATGTCGAAGAGACTGTTGCGCTTGCGAGCCGAGTCGATATCCAGACCCTCCAGCGCCATGGCCGCGCTGATCAGTTCGGCGATGCCCGTCGCCGCCGATCCTCCGCCGAGAAACAGAAAGCGCTGGTCGGTCAGCTTCTGCTTCGAGATGCGCAGCGCGCCATAGATACCCGCGAGCGCCACGGCGGCGGTGCCCTGAATATCGTCGTTATAGGTGCACACCTTGTCCTTGAAGCGCGCGAGCAAGGGCACCGCGTTGAAGTTGGCGAAGTCTTCCCACTGGATGCAGCACTTCGGATAGAGCGCCTGCACCGCCTCCACGAACTCATCGACAAAGGCGGTGTAGTCCTCGCCGCGCACGCGTTCGTGCCGCAGGCCGAGATAGAGCGGATCGTCGAGCAGGGACGCGTTGTTCGTGCCGACGTCCAGCGTGACGGGCAGGCACACCGATGGCGGCACGCCTGCGCAGGCGGTATACAGCGCGAGCTTGCCGATCGGAATGCCCATGCCGCCGACGCCGAGATCGCCGAGTCCGAGAATGCGTTCGCCGTCCGTCACGACGATGAAGCGGACATCCTGCTCCGGCCAGTTGCGCAACAATTCCTTCACGCGGCCGCGCGCGTCGATCGGCACATAAAGACCGCGCGTCGCCCTGAACACATGGTCGAACTTCTGGCACGCTTCGCCGACCGTCGGCGTATAGACGATCGGCATGAAAGTCGCCGGGTCCGACATGAGCAGCGCATAGAAGAGCGTCTCGTTGCGCGCCTGCAGGTCGGACAGGAACAGGTATCGTTGCAGGTCGTTGTCGAGATTCGACAGTTGCGCATGGGTGCGCGCGATCTGAATCTCCAGCGAAGTCACGCCGGGCGGCAGCAATCCTTCCAGGCGATATTTCCGGCGCTCCTCCTGCGAAAAAGCGGAACCCTGATTGAGCCGGGGATTGTGCAGAATATCGTAGCCATAGGCTTGCGTGGACATGATCGTTTCCTTCTTGACGTGAGCTGGGAATGCCACGAAAACGTCGGGAGAGATGCATCGCTAAGCATAGTCGTTCGCGCCGATACCGCAACACGATCCCGGATCAGGGACGTATCGATGATCCGTCGGAAGAAACGGCATGACCGGGAGAGATCGATGATGATTCCGTCCGCACGTTATGCGCTCGCGTTCGTCGTGAACGTGGCTTTGCCGGCGCTCGCCTACCGGATCACGATCGGCCGTTACGGCGTGGTGGACGCGCTCATCGCTTCGGCTGTGCCGCTCGTCGTGTGGATGATCATCGATGTCGTGCGATACCGGCACTTCGACGCGCTGAGCGCTTTGGTGCTGGCGGGCATCGCCATGTCGCTGATGGTGCTGCTGTCCGGCGCGTCGCGCTGGATGGGCGAAGCGCGCGACCCCGCCGTGAGCGGGATCATCGGCGTGCTGTTTCTGCTTTCGCTCTTTCTCGAGCGGCCGCTCGTGTTCTATCTCGCGCGCTCGACGATGTCGCGCGAAAAGCAGGGCGGCGAGGCGGAATTCGATGCGCGATGGCAATCGCGCCCGGCGCTCGCCAGATCCATCCGGCTGATGACCGTCGTGTGGGGCATCGGCCTCGTCGGGGAGAATCTGGCCCGCCTGTGGATCACGCTCGCGCTGACCGAGCCGGACGCGGGCCGGCTCTCCACGTGGGTCCGGTACGTCGTGTATGGCGGACTGACGGTCTGGACGATCATCTATCGCCGCATCTACATCAAACGTCAGCAGCAGTAGACGCTCGATTATCGGTACGGCAGCGGCGCTGACCGTTCACATCGCGCTTCAGAACACGAGCATGAATATCGCCAGTTCGATGATATAGAGCGTCAGCATGGTGCAGGCGCCGAGCGCTTCGCGACGCCAGCGCCGCGCAGGCGACGGGCGCAGCCACCAGCCCATGCAAAGCACTGCGATCTTCATGAGCGGCCACGACACGAGCGACACGCTGATCGCATTGCCGATGAACGTGGCGATCGCCACATGCTGCCCCGCGAGCAGCGGGCTCAGGAACTTGAGTTCGAGCATCACGACCGGAAACAGCACGAGCAGCACGAGCGCCGACTGTTTCCAGGCCGCCGGCGACCGCTTGCCCGTCTCCGGAAACCAGCCGGCGAAAGGGCTTGCCATCCGGTAGCTTTTCCACCTGGCAATATGCGGTTCGACCTGTTCGAGCAACTGCTTACGTGCGGGACAGCCGAGCCATGCATCGAGTTGCGCGGGCGTGGAGAAGCGCACGAGCGTCGTCCAGTACTGCATCTCATCCGATACCGGCGCCTGAACCAGCGTTCCCATGTAGCCGGGGAAGTTCGACTGGCTCGCCTGAATGGTTTCCGCCCACGCCCGAAAAACCCCTTCCTTGCCCGGTTCCACGACGGTCATGATGACCTCCGTGACGCACGAAAGCGGATCGAGCGAGTGCACGGTTTCGTCGTCGAATGCGGCGGTCGCGGGATCGCGCATCGGTGCGAGTTCGGCGAACAGATGCGCGCGCAGCACGGACGTGCGCCAGCCTTCGAGCGCCTCGGGGGAGCGGAATCGATGGATGATCCGCCAGTCGTATGAACCCGCGAACGCCGGCGCGATGTCGAGTGCGAGAAATCCCGCTGCCTGCGTGGCCGTATGCGTGAAACGGGATTGCCAGGCGGCGAACGGCTCTTCCATGCCCGCGCGCAACGTGATGTTCGTCGTGATCGCGGTCGCCGGCGGGCGGGTCGAATCGTTCATCGCGTTTTTTTCCATCGAAGGTGATGACTTGTCCGAACGCATGTGCCGTTTTCATTGCGTCCGCGCGGGATGTTTCGACCACGCGATGCGGCGCTGTTTTCCGACTCGCCCAGGCGGTCCTGACCGAAGGCGCTGGTGACCTTATCCGACGGTCGGGCGAATTGCAAGCGTTGCCGGCGCGGTAACTACCCATTCAAGTTCCCCCTGTTTTTGCCGAAATAATCACGGAGGAATCGTCATTCGATGAAGCCTTCATCGACGTAAAACATCGGCCCTGCCCGCTCGTTCACTGCTCATGTCACTCTCCATCCGGCAGAACTTTCTAGCGAATCTCTTTCGCGGAACCAGCGGGCGCGATCCGCACCTGCCTCGTCCGACACCGGCACCCGCGCCATCGACGAGCACGCTGCGCGCGTTCGCCGATCCCGTCGTGCTCGGCATACTCTGCTATCTGCTCGCGCGGCCCGTCGCGCATCTGGAAAGCGCGGGCACGCTCGCCGCGATCGCGTGGCCCGCGCCGGCCATCGCCATCGCGATACTCTGGCCGATGGCTCCGCGACGCTGGCCCATCCACCTGCTCGCGGTGTTCATCGCGATCGCTGCGACGGGCGATTTCAGCAGCACGTCATGGCGCAGCGATCTCGGCTTCTGCGTGCTGAACGTGCTCGAAGTGGCGCTGTGCGCGTGGCTCGGCCGGCGTTATGTCGATGCCGGCGGCACGATCGTCACCACCACGAGCCTGATGCGCTTCCTGCTGCTGCTCCCGCTCGCGGGCATCGGCGTCACGTCGATGCTCGGCGCGACGCTCGCCAGCGACCTCGGTCACGACGGCTGGTGGCGCGAATGGCGCACGCTCTTCGTCGGCAACGGCGTCGCGGTGCTGGTGCTCGTGCCGGCGGTGCTCGCGTGGCGCGCGCGTTCGCCGGCGGACGCGGGCAACGCGCGTCATGCCGAACCGCTCTTCGCGCTCGCGTGCAGCGTCGCGGTCGTCGCATTGCTGCTCGGCGCGGCGGCGCTGCATGTGTCGGAACAGGTGCAGCGCGCGGTCGTCTCGCTGCTGCTCGCCGGCACCGCCATCTACGGCGGACTGGCCGCCGCCGCGACGACGCTCGGCACGGCCGCGGTGCTCGGCGTCGGACTGACGCTGATGAAGCTCGGCCCGTATCACTACGAGAACGCCGAAAGCGCGTGGAACCTGCAGATCGACATGGCCGGGCTCGCGATCCTCACGTTCTTCGTGGCCGTCACCGTGCGCGAGCGCAGGCAGCTCGCGCTTCGGCTGGAGCGCGGACGACGGATGGAATCGCTCGGGCTGCTCGCGGGCGGCGTCGCGCACGACTTCAAGAACATCCTCGCGGCCGTCGACGGTTACGCCGAAATCGCCCGCGACCGGCTCTCACACGACTCGGCCGCGCGCAAACCGCTGCGCGAAGTGCAGGCCGCATCGGCGCGCGGCTATGAACTCACCGAGGAAATCCTGCTGGCGGCGCGGCGCGGGGATCGCGTGCGCGAATCGCTTGATCTGATGACGATCGTGCGGGAAAGCGTCACGCTTGCGCGGCCGCTGTGCCGCAACGGCGTCGTCATCGAGTTCGAGGGCGCCGATTCGCGCCTGTTCGTCGCGGCGCACGGCGGGCAGCTCGTGCGCGCCGTGCTGAATCTCGCGAGCAACGCCAGCCTCGCGGCGCGCTCGCGCGTGGTGCTGCGCGTCGGCAGCGCGCTCGCGATGGACGAGCCGCTCGCCATCGGCGATACGCCGCCGGGCGCCATCGCGTGGGTGGACGTCGCAGACGACGGCCCCGGCATTCCCGCCGAACATCTCCAGCATCTCTTCGAACCGTTCTTTTCCGTGCGCGCGAAAGGCGGCGGCTCGGGCCTCGGCCTCGCGATCGTCGCGGGCGTCGCGTGCGAGCATCAGGGCGGCGTCGCCATCGCGACGGGACCGGACGGCACGCGCTTTCGGCTCGTGCTGCCATTGTTGACGAAAGCGCCCGTGTCTTCGTCCCCGCACGAACGTCACGAAACCCCCGAACCGCTCGAATCGCTCGGAAATGGCGAACGCGTCATGCTGATCGACGCCGATCCCGGCTCGCGCGAACGCTGCGAGGACTGGCTCGCCGAAATGGGCTTCGAGCCGATCGGTTACGCCGACGCGCACGAAGCGCACGACGCGGCCGCCCACGCCGACGACGACCTCGCGCTCGTGATCGCCGCCGCCGACAGCCTGCCCGCGAACGACATCGGATTCGCCGCGCGTGTCGTCGTCCTGAGCCGGCCCATCGACCGCGAGTCGCTCGCACGCGCCGCCGCATCAGCCCTGAAGGACTTCTCATGACTCTGCAGCCGCAACACAGCATCCTCGTCGTCGACGACGATCATTCGATGCGTATCCTGCTGATCGAATATCTCTCCGGACACGGCTACAAGGCCGATGGCGCCGCGAGCGCGCAGGAGGCGATCGGCATGTTCGCCGCGAAGCGCTACGACCTCGTGCTACTCGATCTCGGCCTGCCCGATGGCGACGGCACCGACCTCGCGCGCCGCTGGCGCGAGCAGATGCAAACGCAGGGGCAGGTGCCGATCATGTACATCACGGGCCGCAAGGACGAAGCCGATCTCGTGATGGGACTCGAACTCGGCGCGGACGACTACATCGTGAAGCCGTTCTCGCTGCGCGAAGTGCTCGCACGCATGCGCGCGGTGATGCGCCGCGCGGGCGCGACGACCGCCGCGCCGCTCACGCGCGGCAAGCTGCCGAACGCGTATCGCTTCGCGGGCTGGACGCTGAATCTGAACACGCGCCGCCTGAGCGCCTCGGATCAATCGACGGTGCCGCTCACCAATTCCGAGTTCAATCTGCTGGTCACGTTTCTGAACGCGCCGGGCCGCATCATCACGCGCGAAAAGCTGCTCGAAAGCACGCGCGCCTTCGATGACATCTATGATCGCGCCATCGACGTGCAGATTCTGCGGCTGCGGCGCAAGATCGAGACCGATCCGAAGAAACCGGCGCTGTTGCGCACCGAGCGCGGCGCGGGCTATATCTTCGATACCGATATCGAACATCTGTGGACCTGAGCGCGTCCCTTCACTCTCATCAGCCTGCAAAGAACGCCGTGACCGACTTCAAGAGCCTTGGCTTGCAACCCATCAGCGACGCGCAGCCCTGCGGCGTCGACGTGCGCGACGATCCCGACTTCGATCTGCTGCAAAACGAAATCGCCAAACTGACCAATCCGGCCGCGAGCGGCGCGCCGGACTGGGAACAGGTGGTGAAACTGTCGTCGGGGCTGCTGGCGGGCAAGGGCAAGGACATTCTCGTCGCGAGCTATCTGACGGGCGCGCTCCTGATCACGCGCGGATTGCCCGGTCTGAACGACGGCGCGCAGATGCTCGAAGGACTGCTCGCCACGCATTGGGAGCAGCTTTATCCGCCGGTCGCGCGGCTGCGCGCGCGGCGCAACGCGATTCAATGGCTGATCGACCGCGTTCGCGCGCATGGCGAGGAACACGACTGGTCGAGCTGGCCGCCGCAGGATGCCGCGCTCGTCGATGGTCTGCGCGCGGCGCTCGCGGGCATCGACAGCGTGCTCGCCGACAAGGACGCCGACGCGCCTTCGATGCAACCGCTGCGGGCGCTGCTCGGCACGGTGCAGGTTGCGGAGCCGGAGCCGGAGCCTGTGGCTGTCGTCGAGCCTGTGGTCGAGCCGGAGCCTGTCGCTGCGGCTCCCGCCCCTGCGCCCCGGCCAGCGCCAGTAGCCGCGCCCGCGATCCAGGCCGATCCGCTCGCGCCGCTCGCCGTCGATTCATCCGACAGCGCCGTCCACGCCACCGACGAAACGCTCGAGCGGCTCGCGGCCATCGGCAACTGGTACGCGCAGAACGAGCCGTCGAGCGCGCTCGGCTTCAGGTTGCGGCGCGTGGGCGTGTGGGCCGGCGTCGAGCACGCGCCGAACGCCCAGGGCTCGGAGACGCGGCTTCCCGGGCCGATCGCGCCGTTGCAGGATGCCCTGCGCAACCTGCAGTCGCGTGCGGCGCACATGGATATCGTCGGTTTCGCCGAAACGCAGGTGCTGACGTATCCGTTCTGGCTCGATCTGAACCATGCCGCCGCGATGGCCCTCGCCCAGCTCGGCGATGCATGGAGCGCCGCGCGTCGCGAAGTCTGCAACGAGACCGCGAAATTCGTCTCGCGGATGGAAGGCATCGAGCGTCTGAAATTCGCCAACGGCGTGCCGTTCGCGAACGCCGACACGGTGCAATGGCTCGGCTCGCTGGCGTCGTCGGGTGGCGATGCGGGCGCGGCCGCCGCGCCGGACCCGTTGCTTACGGTGCTCTCGCGTGCGCGTGCGCTCGCCGCGGACAACGATCTCGGCGCCGCCGCGCAATGTCTGCAAAACGCCATCGACAAAACTGCCGCGGTCGCCACACGCCTGCGTCTGCGCACGGCTTTGTGCGATCTGCTGCTGGAGCATCGTCCGGGCGCGCGCCTCGATGCATTCGCGCGCGCGCTCGTCGCGGAAGTGGATCGCTACGGCGTGGCGTCGTGGGACCCGGAACTCACCGCCGACGCATTGCGCGCCGCCTTCGCGATCCTGAGCCGCAACGATCAGAACGAAGCGGAGACGGCGGCGCTGCTCGCGCGGATCGCACCGCTGGATGTGGCGATCGCGGTGCGGTTGATTACGTGATCCGCCCCGCGCGCCGCCCTCAAAGCCCCGTCATCATCATCGACGGCGTCTGACCGCGCCAGCATGCGCCGATCGTCGCCGGCAAGCCCAGTTCGGCCAGCGTCACCGGCGTGCTCGCCACCGTCGGCACGATGGCCGGCAGCGGCGGCATGCCGGGACTCATCACCGCGAGCTGATCGACGATGTTCATCTGCTGACGCTGCGTCTGCGCGTCCTGAATCTGCTGCTTCTGTTGCGCCGTCGTCTTCTGCAAGGTCTCGTAGAGCTCGATCCTGTGCGCGGCGTCGGTCACCTGATCGCCGCCCGTCACCGAGAAGCTCACCGTCAACGACTGCACGTTGAGCGCCTTGAGCGCCGACTCGCTCGCCGGAAAATCGGCGGGCGTGAACTGACGCTGGCCATCCGCGAAATCCTTCAGGAACGCCGCGACGCCCAGCGGCCCCGCATAGTTGCGATTCAAGGTCAGATTGCCGATCTTGATCTGCAGACGCGCATCGCCGCACTGTCCCGCCGTCCACGCAAAGCTCGTGCTGACCGGAAAGTTGTAGTTGTTCAGCGTCTGCACGCCCGACGCGCATTGCACGGTGAGAATCGTCGCGTACGGCTTCGCCTGCGCATCGGCGTTGACGTTGGTCGGCTGCGCCGTGAGCGTGAGCGGCACCGACAGCGCGCGGGCCGCATCGGCCTGCTGCTTCGCCGTCGCGAGCGTGCGGTCGAGCTGATCGAGCGCCTGTTGCGCGTCCAGTTGCGCCTTCTGCGCCTGAAGCTGCTGCGCCTGCTTGTCGGCAGCGCTGCGCGCGGCGGATTGCTGTTGCGCGAGCTGACGTCCGAACGCGCCATTGAGCATCGGCACGAAGCCCGACGTGAACGGCACGCTGAAACCCTGCGTCTCGACGATGCCGTAGCGGCTCGCATTGCGCGTCAGAAACGGCTTGGCCGCGCCGTCCGCGAACGCCCAGACCGCGCCCTTCGCGCCGAAGAGCTGATCGATCGCGGCGCTCTTGTCGGTCGCGCCCTGCAGCGGAAACACCACGCCCGATTCCCAGCCGCGCTGCAATTCGCACGACGCCTGCTGTTCGATATACGCCGCGAGAAAATCGAACGGACCGCGAATGAGACGCCACGTCAGCATGTCGGAGCCATCGCCGGTGCCGATGAGCGTGCGCAACTGCGTGAGCGGCTGCAGCGCGTTCATCATCTCGGACGGCTGCGGCTGTGCGCTCGTCGCCAGTTGGGCGAAGTCCGCCGCGAGCTGATAGCTCTTGCCGCTGCCCGCGCCGCTGTCGATCGCGAGCTTATTCAGTCCCGCCAGATATTGCGTCAATGCATCGACCGCGCCGAGGTTGTTGGCAACCGCCTGGCTGCCGCGTTGCGGCGCGCCCGCGAGCACGTCCTTGATCGCCGATGCCCCGACCGCGTTGATCGCGCCCGCCATCCTGACCGCCTGATTCGCCGCGCCCATGCGGGTCGTCTGCTCGCGCAACTGCTGGAATTGCCGCGCGAGGACGATCCAGCCGGGCAGCGGCGCATCGGCGCGCTCGCCGTCGAATTCCTCGTTGAGCCGCGCGACGAGGCGGAAGTACGGACTCGCCGGCCCGCTCACGATGCCGAGCGCGGAACGCCAGCCCGCTTCGCCCGAATACGGCGTCGCGTTGCTCGTGAATGCCTCGACGAAGTTCTGCCATGCCATCACGCGCTGGGTGCGATACCAGTCGTCGAACGCCGCGCGCTGTCGGTCGAATTGCGCGGGATCGACGAGCGCCGCGCGAATCTGCTTCGCGAGATCGTCGAGCGATTTGCGGCCCGCGACGGTGTACACGGCGGGCACGGTCACGCCGGTCGTGTTCGTGGCGCTGGCACCCGCGCTGGCACCCGCACTGGCACCCGTCACGCTGCCGTTCGCCGTTTGCATGCTCGTGGTCGCGGCTTGCGCGCTGCCGCCCCAGAAATCGGCGGCACGCACGGACGCGACATCGCCGCCGTCCGGCACCAGACCGACGAGCCACGACATCTGCGGATCGGCGGCGATGGCCTGATCGAGCAGCGCGCGTTGATCCTTCAGCCGATCGCGCAGATAGCCCGCATCCTTCGGCGACCACACGAGATACGAGATCGTGAGCGGGTTGAGCTGCGCGTTCAATTGCGCCGTATAGAGCGGCGACGCGACCGGCTGCGGCATCGCTTCGAGCGTCGCGCGATCCGCGCCGTCGAGCCGCGCGCGCAACAGCGCAATCGAGCGCGCCAGATTCAGCACCTGCCGCGCCGCTTCGACCGGCTGCCCCGCCTGGCCTCCCGATGACGCGAGCGAGGTCTGCTGGCTCTGGTCGGCCGCGGGCTGGATCGCCTGCCGATATTGCTGCACAAACACGTCATGCAGACGCGCTTCGAGCGCGGCGAGCCCCGCGCCGTTGCCGAGCAGGCCCGACATCCAGCGCCGGTCGTTCTGCGCGACCTGCGTCAGCACGTCGTTGGAATAGGTGAGCGCGGCGGCGTCGTGGAACAGATTGCCATTGAGCGAGACCTTGTCGGGCCGCGCGCTCTGCACGAGTGCGAGCGTCTGCCTGTTGCCGGCGAAGGACACCGACAGCAGAATGCCGAACATCGCGAGCAGGAGCACCCACGCGACGACGCCCACGCTCTGCGTGACGCGCCGCCAGTGATGCACGAGCAAGGTCGGCTTCGCGGCGTTGCGGTCCTGCGGCAGGATGCGGCCGAAGAAGTCGTGCAGGAACACGCCCGCCGTGTCGCCCGCATGCGACGGCGACGCCGGCAACAGCGAGCCCATCAGCGCGGACATCGCGCCGCCTTCCTGCTGGCCGCTGCTGAAGAAGATGCCGCGCAACAGCGGCCGTTCGAGATACGGACTGTCGGCAAGACAGGTGCCGAGGAACATCGTGAGGCCGTTTTGCAACTGCGCCAGTTCGTTCGGGAACATCAGCAGTTCGGGCGACGCCTGCGCTTCGCGCGATACCAGCGCGAGACGCAGCGCCTGCAGCCGCGCGCCGATCGAATCGAACGCCCGCGCGACGAACGCGCTTTCACCCGATGCGCCCGCCACGCCCGCCTCGCTCTCTTCGGCGAGATAGCCCATCGCCTGATCGAGCGCGTCGGCGGGCAGCGTCTTCGCCCATTCCTCGAAGCCGTAGAGCCGGTCGCACTTGGTGACCAGCACATAGACCGGAAAGCGCTTGCCGAACATGCGTATCAACTGCTCGATGCGCGCCCGCACGATGCGTCCTTCATCGGCGAAGGTATCGGCGTTGGGCACCATCAGCCGGTCCGCGCTGACCGCGAGCACGAGGCCGTCGAGGCCTTCGCGCGGCCGGTAGCGTCCGAGCAGATCGAGACCGACTTCCCATTCGCGCCGATCCTGCTCGACGTCCTCCGCCTGCACATAACGTCCCGCGCAATCGATCACGACGGCGCGATCGAAATACCACCAGTCGCAATTGGCCGTCTGGCCGATGTTCGCCTGCTGGCTGATCTTCTGGATCGGCGACGAAAGCCGCGCGCGCGTGAGCGCGGTGGTCTTGCCGGTGCCCGATTGCCCCACGACCATGAACCACGGCAGCGCGTAGAGCGGATCGCCCTTGCTGCGCAAATTCGAATGGCGCAGCGTGGCGACGGCCGTCTTCCACTTGCGCCGCAAGAGCGCTTCGGGCGACGCGGCAGGCGCTTCGACATGGATGGCGGCGCTCTGAGCCGCGAGCCGGCTGCGCGAACGCATCATCACGATCATGCGGCGCGCGAACGCGATGAAGAAGTACAGCGCGAACACGCCGACGAAGATCGCGAGCGCGACCCACAGCGGCCAGCCGAAATAGAGGACGACGCCCCAGCCGACCAGCGCCACGACGATCAGCGTCAACAGCCACAGCAATGCGATGCCCAGCGTTTTCATAGATGGATCTGCGCGAGAAGCGTATCGACGGACTGCGCGACGACGGTGTGATACACGCCATACAGCAGCGCCAGCAGGAAGAGCGGTAACAGGATGGCGGTCACCTTGCCGCGCGTGAGGCGCGTGGCGAAACGCGCGCGCGCGGTCGGCTTGCGCGCCGCGGCGTCATCGCCAGCGACGTGATAGCCGTCCGGAAACAGGAACGCGCGCGCCGATGCGCCGAGCTGTTCGGCGTCGGGCAGCAGCATCGCGAGATTGGTGCGGCGGATGTCGGTCAGCGTCTTCTGGTTGCGGTCGTACGCATAACGCCCGCCGAAGCCGAGCGCGAGACACAGATAGAACACTTCGCGCACCGCCAACTGCGAAGGCGTAAGTTGCGCGAGGCGCTCGTAGAACACCACGCCTGCGTTGCTCACATTCGAGTAGCGACGTTGCAGCAGATGACGCTGCCACTGCGCCGCGCCGTCCCAGCGCGTCGTGAGCAGCAGCTCGTCGGCCCACGCGTTGAAGGCGAACAGCGCCTCGTCGATGTCGGTCTGCGAAAAGCCCGCGTCATGCGCGCGCAACCGCGCGGCCGCGATCGCGCCATCGAGTTGCGCGGTCAGGCTCGCGGCATCGCCCATCGGCGAGCGCGAGAACGCACGGACCTGCGCGAAAAGGGGGATGAGGGTATCGGCGAGCGTCATGCTATCTCCGCAGCACGACGATTTCGGCGCGCAGATCCTGCGGCGCGTCCGGCCATTGCAGCGCGATGTTCTCGTCGCGCTCGACCGCGTCCCACAGCTCGCTCACCTGCTCGATCCGGAAGTAGTTCGACGACGCGCGGCGCGGCATGCCCTGCGGCGCGTTCGGCAGATGGATCAGCTCCAGCCCCGGCAGCGCGTGCGCGACGAGCCGCGTGACATCGGCGGCATTGGCGAGACGCGCGTCATAGAGCGCGCCGTCGACGACCTGCGCCGCCGCCTGCTCCGTGCGCAGCACGAGATAGAAGCGGTTGCGCCGGTCGAAGAACGCGCGCGGCAGATCGCCCGCGAACATGCCGTCGCGATAGTCGAGCACCGCGAGATGCTCCGGCCCGATCGCGATCTCGCCGAGCAGGAAACCGATCAGCGCCTGCGCGCGCGAGAAGCAGTTGTAGAGATCGGCGTGATCGTAGGCGGGCAGGCCCGGCGTGCCGTCCTGCGCCTCGCCGAGCATGTCGAAGCGCTCGGAAAACGCGCTCAGTTCGCCGACGAGACTGCGCAGCTCGCCGTACAGATGCCACGGATGCACGGTCGGCGTCTGCGTCAGATGCACGAGGTTCGGCGCGGCGCGCGACAGCGTGCGCATCGCGAGCAGCAGCATCATGTAGCCGGGATCGAACTCGGCTTTCTGCAACTCGCGCGGATTCTTGAATTCCTGAAGATGATGCGCGCGGCCGACGACATCGTCGCGAATCTCCCGCACGATGCGCAGCAGCGCGTCGGAGCCGGCAAGCGCGTAGGCGGGCGGGATGAAGCGCTCCGACAGCGTCACCGTGTCGCCGATGCGCGCGAGCTGCGCAACCGGAATCAGATCGTACTGGCCGAGATTGGCGGTCTCGCCCTCGAAGAACACCTTCAGCACGTGCAGCAGCGTATGCACCGGCGCGGCCGGTCCGTCCGAATGCAGGTCGGGCACGTCGGCCGGGCGTTCGAGGCTCGCGTAGCGGGTCGGCGCGGCGGCGGCGTCATCGGGCGATGCGCACATCGTCACGTTGTTGCCTTCGGCGGCGAACTTGCGCACGCCGAGATAGACCGTCAGCGCGCGTCCCTCGCCGATCGTGCTCGCGTCGAACGAACGCGGCGCGAGCACCGCGTTGCCGGGAAACTCGACATACGTGCGATCCGGAAAGATCAGCCTGGCCGCCCGCACTTCGATGGTCTGACTCGCGATGGCGCCCGTCGCGATATCGAGCGCGCCCGCGCCCCAGAAATGCGGCAGGCCCGTCTCGACGACCGGCTTGTTGCGGAACTGCTCGTGCAGCGACGCCAGCTGAAAGTGCTGGGGCTGCATGAACATGCCCTGATGCCAGTAGATGCCCTTGTTATGGTCCATGCGATGGGATCGATGTCTAGTTGCTGAGCTTGCGCAAGGGCGTGTCCTGCGAACTCGCCGCGCCCACGACGCCGGTCGTGGCGCCGGAGCCGTCCTGGCCCGCCGGTTTGTCGCTCAAACGGATTTCCTTGCCGCCGCCTTCGAGTTGCTGCGCGCGCTGCAGCGTCGCGGCATCCGGGCCGCCGGGCTGCACTTCGGCGTTGAGAATGCCTTGCGCGCCGAGGTTGAGGCGCACGACGAGCGGCCCCGGCAGCTTGGTATGCGTGCGGAAGATGAAGCCCGAGGTCTTCGTGACGACGGAAACGTCGAACTGGCGCGCCGCGTTGGCCACGCCGAACTGCGCGTAGCCCGCGACGAGGCCGATCGAGCGCGTGCTCTGCGCGCGGTCGAGAATCAGATACGAATGCTGGCCCGGCGCGACCACATAGCGCGAGAACTGCGAGAACGTCTGCGGCACCTTGCCCGTCGCCATGGTTTCGGCGAGCGCGTTCGGATCGGCGGAGAGATTGCGGAACGCCTGAGCATCGCCGGTCTCGTAGACGCCCAGCAGAAGCGTATGCGACTGGCCGTCGTACTGGTTGAGGCCCGGATCGGCGGTGATCTCGAACATCACCGCGTCGGTCGCGTAGCTCCAGGTGACGTCGGCGAGCGGGTCTTTCGGCGGCGCGCTGCCGCATCCCGTCAGCGCGAGCACGGCCGCCGCGCATGCCAGCGACGCCATCCGCCGCATTGCGCGCCCGCGATTTTTGCCGCGCGTCGCGGCATCGTTTTTCATAACAGCCACAGCCATTGCCGGTGCCTCTTTCATGTGCCGTCGAGCATTACCCACTGCCACCCATTCTCCGGATATTGCGTCGCGCTCATGCGGCGAAAAAAGGCGGTTTTCCGGCCTTATTCGAAGCCTGCCGGGAAAACGGCGTCAGACGAGCGGCAGGATCGTCGCGCTGGCTTCGCTGTCTTCGGTGTACGGCATGAAAAGGATCGATTCGGGCGTGCCTTTCACGCGGGCGTAATAGACATCGTCCGCGCCGAGGCGGTTGCGCACCGCCCACGCCGTGAATTCGCGCTCGCCGACCTGCAGCGTCAGCCCTTCCTGCGCGAACTCCAGCACGGTTTTCTCCGGCAGCTTGCCGCGCGGGCCGACCGCCTGAAAATCGATCGTCGCGCCGCCGCCATGAACGCCGAACACGACGCCCTGCCATTCGCCCTCGCGCGGCCCGATGGCGAACCACTGGCCGAGCTGCTCCTCGCCGACCACCTCGAAACGATGATCCTGCGGCTCGCCCGCCTTCGCGAGATTCGCGCGCGCGACGATCTTCGCCGGCCATGACGGATGGTTCTCGACCAGCACGGTCGCGCCGCCGAGCAGCGCCGGCATGCTCTCGATGCCCGCTGCGCCCGACAGCACCATCGGAAAGCCGGGTCCGCGCGCCTCGCGCAGGCTCGCGGCGAACACCGACAGGCCGTAGCGAATCGACGGCTTCGCGAGCGCCGCATCGTCGGCGAGGATCAGCCAGAGATCGGCGCGCGCGGCGTTCAGCGCGTCGAGGCCGGCGCGCCATGCGAGCTTCGCGGGTTCATCGACCCAGAAGTGGCCTTGCGTCGCAAGGCCGTAACGTTTGAGCAACTGCGACACGGCAGCGACGCGCGCGGCGTCCTTTTCCTTGTCGAACGCGGTGATCCAGACGGTTTTCATGATGGTTTTTTCCTCTCGTTCAACTCATGACCATCACGACGGACTGGCTCGGCGCGAGCACCGCGCCGACCATGTTGCCTTCGTTGTGCTGGGTCGGATCGCTGAGCCGCACGGCGGGCGAGCCTTCGAATTTCACCGTGACACTGCCCATCATGAACTGGACCTTGCCCATCATCTTCCCCGACACGACGCCGCCCGCGACGCCCGCCTCGTCGCCCGAGCTCAGCGGAATCTCCGACGACTTGGTGAGCGCCGGCATGCCGCCGACGAGCACCTTGACGGTCGCGGGATTGCCCATCGGCGGCATGCCGATGTTCGGATACGGAATCGGAATCGGCGGCGCGGGCGGCGCGGGCGTCTTGCATACGTCGGGCATCGCCATGCACTGGCCGCCCGCTTTGGTGACTGCGAACATGTCGGCTCCTATCCGAGATCGATCTTGTCGGCGTCGATCTTCACCTGGCCTTCGGCCAGAATCGTCGCGTGGCGGGCGGAAACGTGCATGCGCTCCTCGACGTGCATACGCACGCGGCCCGCGTGCGTCTCGTCGGCGTTGTCGATCCGGCGCACGCTGTCGCGCGCGCGCTGGATCAGGCGTCCGACCGTGCTCGTGATCTGCTGCGCGACCGTGCTCACGGCGCCGAAACGGCCCTGCAACTGCTGGATCGCCGCCTCCATGCGATGGAACGTGATCTCGCCGCGCACGCCCGTCATCGCGATCTCGGGCGCCTGCATTGTCAGGCTGCGCGCGGCTTTCATGTCGACGCTGTCGGCTTCCACGCGCAGCGCGCCGTGATCCGTGTGCAGCGCGACGTCGCCGGGCAGCACGAGCGCCGCGCACGATGGCTGCGCCCGCGCGAGCACCGCGAGCACGTAGGAGATCGCGTTCGCGCCGCTCGCGGCGACGAGCACGGTGTCGCCGCACTCCGGCTCGACGAGACAGCTTTCCGCGCGCAACGCGCGCAGCGGCGCGCGGCCAGCGGCGTCGAACAGAAACCAGCGGTCGGCGCGGCCGGTCACGGTCGCGTAGGTGAGCTGGACGGCGGGATCGTCGCCGGGCCGGGCGATCGTGACGAGCGTACGGTTCATGGCCGTGTTTCCTTGGATGAGGTTCATGTCAGACGCGCGGCTGCCATTGCTCGGCGCGCGCGAGCGCGGGATCGGTGCGGCGCGCGCCATCGAACGACGCGCCGCTCAGTTGCGCGCCCTGATCGATGAGCGCATGCAGATTGGCGTTGCCGAAGTCCGCGCGCGTGCAATCCGCGCCGGACAGATTCGCGTGCGAGAGATCGCAGTACGCAAAGCGCGCCGCCTTCAGCGATGCCCGCTGCCACACGCTCGCGCTCAGCACCGACTGATTCCAGCGCGACGCATCGGCGCGCGCGGCGGCGAAGTTCGCCTCGCTCGCGTTGACCATCTCGCAGACCGCGTCGGTGAGATCGGCGCGTTCGAAAACGGCGTTGAGCAGCGCCGCGAAGTGCGCGCGCACGCCGCGTAGCGTCGCGTCCTGCAATTGCGCGCCGACGAAGCTCGTGCGATCGAGCGCGATGCCGGACAGGTCGGCCTTTCGCAGCGATGCGCCGTCGAGGATCGTCATCGTCAGATCGCAGCCGCGCAAATCCTGGCCGCTCAGGTCGGCGCCGCGCAGATACGCTTGCGCAAGCGATGCGCCGGTCAGACGCGCGCTCGTGAGATCCGCGTCCATCGCGGTGAAGCGATGCAGGTTCGCGCCGGTGAAGTCGGTCTGTGCGTAGCGGCAGCCGTGCGCATCGGCGCGCACGAAGCTCGCGCCCGCGAACGATGCGCCGCCGAAGTCGCAGCGATCGAACGCGGCGAACGCGCAATCCGCGTCGCGCACGCTCGCGCCGCCGAAGTCGGCGTTCTCGAAGCGCGTCTGTTGCGCGCGCAGGCCATCGAGTTTTGCGTGCGCGAACGACACGTCCTGGAAATCGGCATCGGCGAACACGGCGTTCGTCAGATTGGCGTCTGCGAACGCGACGTTTTGCAGCCGGCATCCGGACAGGTCGATGCCTGAGAGATCGGCGCCGGACAGATCGGCGTCGGCGAGCAGACGCTGCGCGGCGAGCATCGCGCGGGCTTCGTCGGCGCTCATGCGCATGCGGATGGCGGGAGTCGTCGTGCTCATATGACGGGCGGCCTGAATTGAAGGATGGTGCAATCGATGTTCGAGCCTTCGAGGCTCGCGATAGTCGGCTGCGCGCCGTCGAAGTCCACGCCGTAAAAATTCGCGTGGCGCAGCAGCGTGCCCTTGAGGTTCGACTTGCGCAGCGAGCCGCCGAACAGGTTGACGGCATCGAGATCGGCGCCGCTCAGGTCGGCCTTGTCGAAGCGCGCGCCCTTCGCCGACGACGCGCCGAAGCGTGCCGCCTGCGCCTGCGCATTGCCGAGATCGGCGTGATCGATGACGGCGCGCTCGAAGCTCGCGCGGCGAATCTGCACGCCGTCCCATGCGGCGCGGACGAGGCGCGTGCGCGTGAAGCGTGCGTCGTCGAAACAGGTCTTGGCGTCGGCGCGAGACTGGCTCAGGTCGGCATCGGTGAAGAGGGCTTGCTGCGCGTGCGCGCCGTAGAACTCCGCCTGACGGCACACCGCTGCCGAGAAATCGCTGCCCGCAAGACGGCTGCCGCTGAAGCTCGCCGCGACGAGATCGGCGCCGATGAACTTCGCGCCGCTCAGGTCGGCATCGGTGAAGCTCGCGTGCTGCGCGCGGCACGCCGACAGATCAGCCCCGGCGAGCTTCGATTGATCGAAGATCGCGCCGCGCAGATCGGCCTCGTTCAGCTTCGACGCGGAGCCATCCGCGCCCGTGAAATCGGCGTCGGCGAGTTGCGCGCCGCGCAGGTCCGCCTTGGCGAACGTGCTCGCCGCCGCGCTCGCTTGCGTGAATCGCGCGCGTTGCAGATCGGTTTCGCTCAGGTCGGCGCCGTGCAGCAGCGCTTGCGTGAAATCGGCGTCGGCGAGACGGCTGCCCGCGAACGAGGTCTTGTCGAGCACCGCGCCCGAGAAATCCGCGCCGCACAGATCGAGCTTCGAGAGATCGATGCCGCTCAGGTCGTAACCCGCGAGGCTCGCGCGCTCAGCGTGCCGCGCGATCACGTCTTCGCGCGTCAATTGGACGACGGCGGGCGCTTCGGCCTCGGGCAATTCGATGGCGGGCATGTCGATGGCGGGCGCGGACGGCTTCGCGGCCAGCGCGGCGAGCCCGGCGAAATCGGCTGCGGACACGATGCCCGGCGGCGCGAGATGCGGCAGCGTTTCGGCCAGTTCGGGGCGGCTCGCCAGTCGACGACGCACATCCGCCTCCGACAACCCGGCCTCGCGCAGGCGCTGCTGCGTTTCCGCCTGAAGCCGCGCGAGCATGCCGGGCAGATCGGCGGCGCTGGCGTTGGCTTCCGGCTGGTTCAGATAGCGCGCCGCGTCGGCATCTTTGACACCGTACTTCTGCATCAGCGCGCGGGTTTCCGCGTTCAGTTCGGCGACGCTCGCCTTGACTTCGGCCAGCGTCGGCACGCGTTCCGGTGCGGCGTCCTTCAGATACGGCGCGATATCGGCGTCGGTCTTGCCGAACTTCGCCATCAGCGCGCGGCTCTCGCTGTTCAATGCCGCGGTCTGCGTCTGCACGGCCGACAGCCCGGAGGCGTCGAACGAAACCGCCGCTGCCTGAGGTGCGGCCGCAGCTAGCGGCATCGCGACAGGCGCGGCAGCCTCGGCCGGTTCGACGGCAGCCGCCGCGCGCGCGGGAACCGCCACGGCGATCCGCTCGCGGAACACATCGCGGTAATGCTCGAACGGCAGCGGCGCATCGCCCTGACGCTCCCATTCGGCCATCACGTGCGTCACCTGGCTCGCGTCGGTATCGGCGATATTGGCGAGCGCGCGATACAGCACCGCGCCGCATTCCAGCTCGGGAAAGAGCCAGAGCGTCTCCGCATGAGCGGCCACTTCGGTCAGCGTATCGTTCGCGTTGACGAAGCAGCGCGCCCGCAGGCGCGGCAGCGCGCCCTTAAGCACGCTCGCACGCGGATGCATGTTGACGATCTCGAAGCGCTCGTCGCCGGTGAAATAGCCGGGCAGACGCTGATCGGACGGCGCGCTCAGAAAGAACTCGGGCCGGGTGTCCGACGGCAGATGCGGCCACTCGCTTTTGAGCCAGCGCTCGTCGCACGCGCCCAGATGCTGACGACGCAAGGGCGCGTCGCTGGCGAAACCCCAGAAGCCCGCCGGCGCCGCGCGATCGCCACGGCTCGCGATGCGCCGCGTTTCGCTCTCGACGTTCGGTAGCGGCCAGATGCGCGTGCCGTCGGCGTCGTCGATTTCCGCATAACCCTTGCCGGCCGGATTGTCGGCGCAGCCCGCGCCGCCGAACGCGGTCGCGGGTTCGATCGGCATGCGCGCGTAAGGCGTGGCCGCCGAGATCAGGCCGAGCGCATTGAACCGGCGCTCGCCGCTGACCACGAGCGACTTGCCGAGCGCGCCGATCCGCGCGCTGACCCGCTGCTGCACGACCTGCGTGCCCGCAGGCGCATGCGCCGCGCCGTGGATGAGATATTCGCCGACGGGCTTCGGATAGCCTTCGTCGAGGATCGCGTTCTTGCCGAGCGCGCCGGCGACAGCGGCCCACACGTCCGGTTCGGGCATCAGTCCATCGAGGCCGGCGTCGTCGAAGCGAAAGCCGGCGATCATGCCGATCGAGAGCACGTCGCGCCGCGCGAGCCGCAGACCGCGATAGACGAGTGCGAGATTATCGGGCTTGAGGATTTTCATGCCGTCATCCCAACTGGATCAGCGCGCTGTTGAACTTCACCGTCGAGCCGTTGAACTTCACCTGCGAGGCCGTCACGCTGAATGCGTTGGCGGCTTCCACGTTCACGTTCGTGGCGATGGTCGCGACCTTGTCCAGTGCGTCGATGGTCACCTTCGAGCCCTTCACCGACACGTTGCCGGCCGCCTCCGCCGAGAGCGCGCCGGTCGCCTTCAGGCCGAGGTCCGCGCCGGCAGTGGCCGTCAGGTTCGACACCGCCGTCATCTTGATGGTCGCGGCGCGCGTGCCGGCGCCGTCGCCATCGACCCACGTCGTATTGGCGCCGCCCGCCTTGAGCACCACTTGCAGGCTGTCGACCTCCACGCTCGACGACACCCCCGGCCCGCTCGCCACGGACAGCTCGCTGCCGAACTGCGACATATTCAGCGTCGAGCCGATGCCGGGCAACGGCAATACAGTCGCCTTGATGCCCGAAATGCCGAGCTCGATGTTGCTGGCGTAGAGCGGCTTGGCCTCGCTCGCGGCGGCGATCGCCTTCGCGCCGTCGAACAGCACCTTGTGCGCGAGGATCGACGTGAGCGCCCCGCCCAATGCGGTCTGCGCCGCCGTGACGCCGTAGCTGCCCGGCGTCCACGGCGCGACCTTGCCCGAGCCGCCGCCGGCGTCGTCGGCCGCGCTGATCGCGATGCCCGCGTCCGCCGCGATCACCGCGTTCACCGCGAGACTCATCGCGACGGCGCCCTTGATCGAGTCTTTCACGCCATCGACCGTCGTCTTGATGATCGGGTCCTGGCCGCCCGAGATCAGCACCGTTTCCGCGCCCTGCAGCTTGCCGGAGGTCTTGAGCGAGACCGTGTCGGAATCGTCCACGGTGATGCTCTTGCCCTTGTTCCAGCTCACGTTGGTGCTGAGACCGAACGACACGTTCGCGCCGAACGACGCCTTCGTGGTCATCGACGCCGACAGCGAGCCTTCGTACGACAACGTGAGCGAATTCTTCGTCCCCGCGAACAGCGAGTTGCTGACGCCGACCGTCACGCTTTCCGAGCTGCCCGCCGTGCTGGTCCACAGGCTGCCGCCGCCGTTCACGTCGGTCGAGCCGATGCCGATCGTGCTGTTGTGAAACGGCGAATGCAGCCACACGGCTTCCTTGCCCTTGCTGTCGGTCATGTGCAACTGATTGCCGCCCGCCGTCGCGATGCGGTTCGCCTGCGCGTTCTGCTGCGTGACGACGTTGCTGTTCTCCGAATTCGCCAGGCTGCCGACGATCACCGGCTGATCCGGATCGCCGTCGATGAAGGACAGCAGCACCTCCGCATCCTTGTGCAGCGGGAAATGCATGCCGTGGTCCGTGCCCGCGTACGGCGACGCCATGCGCAGCCGCGCGGAACTCTTGTTGGCGTTCTTGTCGGTCTTGTCGAACGGCAGTTGCACCTTGTACTGGCCGTACTCGTCGAGCTCGGCGTACTCGCCGCTGCCTTCGCTGTCGATGGTCGCGTTCATCGTGCCGGCCACGCGCGGCTTGGCCGTCGTGCGCTCGGGGCGGAACTGCGTCGCGGCGGGAATCGCACGGAAGCTGTTGCGGTAGACGATCTCGCCGCCGCGCGCGCCCTCGCTGTACGGGCTCGTCACGCCGTTGAGCAGCGCGCCCGCCTGCGAGCCCTGATGATGCACTTCGGTGACGAGATAACGGCCATTGAAGTCGTCGCGATAGTGAAACCCGAGCGTGAAGAAGAAGCCGCTGCGCAAGCCGAGCGCGGTGCCTTCGCCCGAATACACCTTGCCGCCGCAGACGAGTTCCTGCGCGCGCAGCTTCGCGTAGCGGTCGCCTTCCTGCTGGTCGCGGAAGTTCTCGCCGTACAGCATGACTTCGCCGATGCCCGCATCCGACACGGTCGCCCGAGCCTTCAACTGCACCGTCGCCTTGCGATAGTTGTAGTCCTGCAAAACCACTTCATGCGGCAGCGGCTTTTGGCGGCACACGAAGTCGCGCACCGAATCGGCGGCGAGGCCGGTGTCGAGGGAATCGTCCGGACGATACGCGACGGGGAGCGCGTCCGCCGCGTGCATGATCTTGTCGTCGATCACGACGAGCTTGTCGGCGCCGCCGGAATGATCGAAGTAGTAGTAGACGCCCTCCTTCTCCAGCCAGCGCGACACGAAGTCGAGATACGTCTCCTGATACTGGCAGACGAAGGTGCGCGGCCGGTAGTCGCCGGTGAGCCGGAATTCGTAGTCGGCGGAATTCAGGCGGCCGGTTTCGAGCACGCCGCGCACGGTGTCGGTGATCGGACGCTCGTCGAGATACACCTCGGAGATGCGAAAGAGCGACAGCCGCCACAGGCGCGGCACCAGCACGGCGCGATAGAACACATAACCGTCCGCGCGATGCAGTTGCTCGAACTCCGCGAGGATGCCGTGATACGGCGCGCGGATGCCGCCTTCCGGGCCGTAGATCACGAACGACGCGCGATGGCTCAGCATCGTGTCGAAATCGATCGATGCATCGTCCGACACCAGCGTGAGGACAAAGCGGAACGGCTGCGAGATCGCCTCGAAGCCTTCCATTTCGACGACCGCGAACTTGTCCGCGCCGAACGCTTCGGACGTGAAATCGAAGCGCTTGTTGGCGAGAATCCGGTCGGACAGTGCGTTCATGTTTGAATCTCCGTACAGGTGATGCTCGTTATTCTTGCGGCGCTCAGTCACCGCATGATTTCAGCCGCGTTACGTTTGAAACTTCAGGCCGGCGCGCCGGGGAACGTCACGGCGAAATCGCCGCTCTCGTTCACGTCGAGCGCCACTTCCGGCAGCGCGACGCCCTCGCCCATGCGCGTGAGGATTTCCTGCGACATCAGCGGCAGCACCGTGCCGCGCAGAATGAAGTCGATGTTGCGCGCGCCCGTTTCGACTTCCGTGCAGCGCGCCGCGATCTGCGCGACCACCGCATCGGTATAGGTGAAACGCATCTTGTTGTTGTGCGCGACGCGTTTCACGATCTTGTCGAGCTTGAGGCGCACGATGCCCGCGAGTGCGTCGGTGGCGAGCGCGAAATACGGAATCACGGTCATGCGCGCGAGCAGCGCGGGCTTGAAGTGATTCGACAGGATCGGCCGCACCGCGGATAGCAGCGTCGCCGCATCGGGCTTGTCATCGCCCGCGGTCATTTCGGTGATGACATCGGTCGCGAGATTCGACGTGAGGAAGATCACCGTGTTCGAGAAGTCGATCTCCTTGCCCTCGCCGTCCGACAGCATGCCCTTGTCGAACACCTGATAGAACAGGTTCATCACGTCGAGATGCGCCTTTTCCACTTCGTCGAGCAGCACGACCGAATACGGGCGCTGGCGCACCGCTTCGGTCAGCACGCCGCCCTCGCCATAACCGACGTATCCAGGCGGCGAGCCGATCAGCCGGCTCACGTTGTGCTTCTCCTGGAACTCGCTCATGTTGATGACGGTGGTCGATTTTTCGTCGCCGAACATGATGTCCGCCACCGACAGCGCCGTCTCCGTCTTGCCGACGCCCGACGGACCCGCGAGCAGGAACACGCCCATCGGCTGATCCGGGTCCTTCAGGCCCGACTTGGCGGTCTTCAGCACTTCGGCGATCTGCTCCATCGCGTGGTCCTGGCCGCGGATGCGCGCCTTCAGCGTGTCGGCCATGCGCATCACGCTCTGCGCCTGATCGCGCAGCATCTTGCCCGCCGGAATGCCGGTCCAGTCCGAGATCACGCGCGCGACCACGTCCGGATCGACATCGATATGAACCAGCGGCTGATCGCCCTGCGCCGCCTTGAACGCGTCGGCGGCGGAAGCGATGTCGCGCGACAGCGCCTCCAGCGTGTCGGCGGGCGCGCCGGCCGCCTTCGCATCGTGACGGGCCGCGCGCGCATCGAGCAGCGCGCGGGCGGCGTCGCGCTGGCGTTGCCAGAAGGCGCGGAGTTCTTCGGCTTGCGCGCCGAGCTTCGGCAGTTCCTCGTCGATCTCGCGAAGACGCGCGAGGTCGACGGGCTGCTGGTTGTCCGCGTCGCGCTCCAGCCCGCTCTTCTCGCGCTGCAATGCCTGGATGCGGCGCTCCGTGTTCTCCAGCACGTCCGGCTTCGCGCTTTGCAGCACCTTCACGCGCGCACAGGCGGTATCGAGCAGATCGACGGCCTTGTCCGGCAACTGGCGGCCCATGATGTAGCGGCTCGACAATTCGGCCGCCGCGACGATCGCATCGTCGCGCAGCACGACCTTGTGCACGTCCTCGTACTTCTCCTTCAGGCCGCGCAGGATCAGCACGGCGGTATCGAGATCGGGTTCATCGAGCTTGACGAGCTGGAAGCGCCGCGCGAGCGCCGCGTCCTTTTCGAAGTACTTCTTGTATTCGGCCCACGTCGTCGCGGCGATCGTGCGCAGCTCGCCGCGTGCGAGCGCCGGTTTCAGCAGGTTGGCCGCGTCCGACGTACCGGCCTGACCGCCCGCGCCGATCAGCGTGTGCGCTTCGTCGATGAACAGAATGATCGGTTTCGCCGACGCCTTCACCTCGGTGATGACACCCTTCAGGCGATTCTCGAACTCGCCCTTCACGCTCGCGCCGGCTTGCAGCAGACCCATGTCGAGACCGAGGATCGTCACGTCCTTGAGCGAATCGGGCACGTCGCCTTCGACCACGCGCAGCGCCAGCCCTTCGACGACCGCCGTCTTGCCGACGCCCGGATCGCCGACGCAAATCGGGTTGTTCTTGCGGCGTCGCGCGAGGATATCGACCATCTGGCGAATCTCGGCATCGCGGCCGAACACCGGATCGAGCTTGCCCGCGCGCGCCTTCTCGGTGAAGTTTTCGCAGAAGCGCGCGATCGCGCTGCCGTCGCCGCCGGCGGGCGCGGACGCATCGCTCACGCTGTCACCGAGCGTCTCGCGCGTGCCCGCTTCGACGGAACCGCCGCACACCGCGTCGAACGAACGGATCAGCGTTTCGCGATTCAGCGCGCGCAGCGGCGGAGCGTAGTCGCCGGTCGCGTAATAGGTCGGGCGCGCGAGGAACGCGAGCAGCACCGCGCCCGAGCGGATGCGCGG
Source organism: Caballeronia jiangsuensis (assembly GCA_000648925.1). Taxonomy (GTDB): domain Bacteria; phylum Pseudomonadota; class Gammaproteobacteria; order Burkholderiales; family Burkholderiaceae; genus Caballeronia; species Caballeronia jiangsuensis. The sequence continues at coordinate 69,786 of JFHF01000012.1, read as the reverse complement.
CTCCTGCAGGTCCACCGATGCGATCAGCCACGCGTCCTGCAGCAATTCGAGCAAGAGCGGCGAGAACGCGGGACGGCCGGCGTTGCCCGTCCTCATCTGTTCGAGCGACAGGTTGATCGAGCGTTGCACCAGCGCCGCCTCGACATCGTGCTGACGCAGCAGGAGCGCGATATCGGCCTGTTGATCGTCGAACAGCTTGACGAGCAGATGCTCGACCGTGATCTCGTAATGACCGCGCGACACGCACAACCCGACGCCATCTTCGAGCGCCTGTTTGCAAAAGCCGTTGAGGCGGCCCACCAGGGGCTTCAGTTCGACCAGCAGCATGTTAGTTTTCCTCTTAGTCTTTCCAGCAACGGCCAGCAGTGGGTTTAAAGAGCGTAATGAACCCGCGTCGGCAGCTTCGCCTCGCCGGGGTTGAGCCATGTATCGAAACCGAGCCGCGACCACGCGCCGCGCCCCGTGCGCGCCGCGCCTGCTTCGTCATGGCGCAGTTGCAGCCCGACTTCGACATCGAGCGGATCGGTCAGATAGAAACGCGTGAAAAAGCGCAGACGCGCATGGGCGGTCCCGCCCGGCAGCATCTGATGAAAAAGCGCTTGCGGCACGTTCGCGAATTCGATGCGGATCGCGCTTTCGTAATCGTCGATCTCCGAGCCGAGCCATGCGTCCTCGCCCAGACAGCTTTGCTGCCGTCCGAGTTGCCAGCGCTGATCGGCGGGAATCGGCACCACGCGCAGCACGCCGCACACCACGTTCACATCGGCGGGGGCGAAGGCATCGGCGAGCAGGGTTTTCAGCCCGAGCGCCGAGCGCGGCCGCTGGTTGAACAGCCCCGCGTAACGCAGCAGTTCGGCGCTGCCCGGCAACAGATCGACGCGCAGATCCGGATCGTGCAGACCGACGAACGCGTACAACTGATTGAGCGACGCCTCGTGCCGATCCTCGACGATGCGCTGCTCGACGCGATACTTCGCCCATCCGTCGAAGAGCAGCGGATACAGCGCGTGATGCACGATATCGAGAAAATCGCGCGTGACGTGATGCCCTTCGCGCTCTTCCTCGAAGAGGTCTTCGGTGTAATACGTCGGCAGCGGCGACGCCACGCCGTACAGGCCGAAGAAGTTCGCCGTGATGCGATAGCCGCCTTCGGGCATCGCCTCGATGCGGTCGATGTCGTTCTCGGGAAAGCCGAGCCCGAGCCGCGGCCGCACCCGCAGGTTCTCCTGATTCAGACCCGTGTGACGGTCGTAGAGCCGCAGCAGCCGGATCGCCTGGAAGTAGGAATACTTCTCGCCGTTGGTGAGAAGCAGCGCCTTCACAGCATCGGTTGTTGTCCGAGTCTCGGCGGCCATTTGAAAACTTTCCCTGAGAGCGTGTCTTCGAGCTCGACGCGCGTATAGGAATTGATGCCGGCGTAATCGCCGAGAAATCGCTCGAGCATGCAACCGAACAGATACAGATCGCCGATCCCGGCGTAATGGTCCTCACGGCAACGGATACGGATCAACTGGCCGCGCTGCATGCCGCCACGGCCGACGAGCCGCGTTTCGCGCGTGACCGTCACATCGACGATGCCTTCGATGCGACGCCGGTTCGACAACTCCTGCCCCTGCCGCCCGGCGAATACGTAAAGGCCGAGCAGCTTGCGCAGGTTGTCGGCGCTGGCGAGCGACAGCAGATTTAGCGACACGTGCGAGAGCAGGCACCACAGCAGTTCCTCGCCCGCGGGCGGGTCCTGCGCGGGCGTGATCGCGCGGATATTGGTGAAGCTCATCTGATCGGGCGACGAACTGGTCGGCACGTTGATATCGCCCGGTTTCAGGCCTTCCGGCAACGCGCGGTTCGTGCAGGTGACGCGAATCGACAGCGTCTCCGGCAGCGGCGTCTCCGAAGGCGGATAGTTGAGCGACAGATACACGTCGCTGCCGCGCTCGACGTTCGCGCTTTTCAGCGTCGTGCGGTAGCTCAGTTGCGCGCCGCGCCCGTCGTGACGGAACATGCTGAACGGCTGATACACGCGCTCCTGCGCGCGGCCCTGCTGATAGCCCAGCACCTGATCGACCGAATACACCTGATAGTGACGGCGATCGCGGCCTTCGGGAATCACGCGATATTCCGTCGCCCGGTGATCGTGCGTGATCGGGTCCGCGACATGCGCGAACACGTTGATCGCCGGAACCACGTTGAGCATGAAGCTTTCGGCGTCGATCTCGGGCATCCAGTCGTGCAGCGCATCGAGCGTCATCACGATGCTGAAGCTCGTGCCGTTCGCGTTCGCGGTCCAGCGCCTGATTCCCGTGATGTCGATGAAGAGAAACTTTTCCGGCTGCGCGAAGAATTCCTGGATCGTGCGATAGCCGCTCGACGCGTGACCTGGATAGGTCAGCAAGCCCGCGTCGAAGCCGCTCGTGCGCAGGCTTTTCGCGCCGAGCGAAAGGCGCTCGCCGCCGCTCGCGATACGCACGTCGGTGACGTGGTTCATCAACAGCAAGAGTAGCTTCGATGCATCGACATGGCCGCCGTTCAGGAAGAGACGAATCGAATCGCCGTTCCATTGCGCGATGCTCGCGCCGCCGTCCATTTCGAAGTCGATCATCAGCACGGGCGCCGCGCCCGCGTGGCTCAGCAAATTGACTTCGGCGATGCGCAACGGCTCGACATCGAGATCCCAGGCGGTGCGAAAGCGGCACGACGTGCCATCCACCGGCACGGACGCGAGCTCGGTGCCCGCGGCCACGCGCGACGCCTGCGTGCGCGGACCTTTGGCGGCAAAGCCGATCAGCGTCGAGGCCGGAACGGGCCGCAGATAATGCGGAAACAGCAGATTCGTGAGTTCCTGAACGAACTCGGGAAACTGGTCGTCGAGCTTCTGGCGCGTGAGGCCCGTGAGAAACGCGACGCCTTCGAGCAGGCGCTCGACATCCGGATCGGCGGACGTGCCCGAGAGCATCGGCGCGATCGCCGGATTCGCGCGGGCGAATTCGGCGGCCAGGCCTTTCAGCTTGTTCAGCTCATCCTGATAGTATCGATTGAACATGCGTGACCGACTCGGCTGAATCCGGATAAGAAAGAGAGTGACGGCGTGAAATCAGTCGATGCTGACGCGCCCATTCGCGCCCACGGTCGTCGAGATGCGCAGCGGAATTTCGCGGTCGTCCACTTCGAGCGAACCTTCGAGCGCGAAGCGGATCGACAGCACATCGGTTTCCTCGCGATTGAGCGTGACGCGCGGCGACTTGATGCGCGGCTCGTAGCGCAGGACCATGCGGCGAATCTCCTCTTCGATCTCGCGCGTGGAGCCCATCGCGGTGGTGCCGGCAAGGTTCGTGAAATCGGGCACGCCGAATTGCGGATCGATCTGCACGCTGCCTTGCCGCGTGTTGAGCAGCCGGCTCAGATGGCCCATCACGGAATCGACGAGCACATCCACCTGGGTCTCGTTGGTGCGCGCTTCACCCGCGCTCCAGCTCGCGATCCGTTCCAGCAGCCGGCGCTCTCTCACCATTGCCCCCGCTCAGATGCGAATCAGGACTTCGGCGCGAGCCACGAATCTTCGGCTTCGATACCGTCCGGATCGAAGGTCCACGTGATCTTCTCGTACGTGAACGAGATATCTTCCATGTGACCCATCTGCTTGTTTTCCGGCGAGAGGCAGTTCGGCGTCCACGACTTCATGTTCGTCAGAATCGCGTTCGACAGCTTCACGGTGTAGTACTTCTCTTCCGTGCCCTTCGGCGAGATGCGGTAGAACTCCAGCGTGACGTTCTTCATCTGCTCGCCCGAGGTCAGCGCCTGGAACAGCTTCGGCGACGACTTGTCGATTTCCTTCGTGAGCGTCATCGGCAGATGCACGCGCTTGCCGGTCGGCAGACCCGTTTGCGGGCTCTTCGGAATTTCGATGGTGTGATCGACGGCCTGGACGAGAATCTTTCCTTCGTGACCCTGAACCTTGGTCGAGCCTTCGATCTTGCCTTGGTTCTGGCCTTCGAGAGTGAGGTAGCACGGCATCGGCATGATAATTCCCCTGTTGGGTAGCAAACTGTGTTTGGGTTTCGGTTGTTTCGCCGCGACCTTGCGGCCCCGGCGTTTCGCTCAGCTCTTGTGTGCTGCGCATGTTTCACATGTTGCAGGAGGCCCGTTACCGGTCGGTTTCAGTTCTCCCGCGCTGCGTTACAGATGAAACACGGCGCGCTTTCCAGCGATGTTCCGCTTACTTCTTGTCCAGCTTGCCGACCAGGGACAACGTGAACGACGCGCCCATGTACTTGAAGTGCGGACGCACCTTCAGATCCACGCGATACCAGCCCGGATCGCCTTCGACATCGGCCACGACGATTTCCGCCTGACGCAGCGGACGACGGCTGCGCACGCCTTCGGCGGGGTTGTCCATGTCCGCGACGTACTGGCGAATCCACGTGTTGAGTTCGCTTTCCAGATCGACGCGCTCTTTCCACGTGCCGATGTTCTCGCGCTGGATCACCTTGATGTAATGCGCGAGACGGCTCACGACGAACATGTACGGCAGTTGCGTGCTGAGCTTGTAGTTCAGCTCGGCTTCCTTGCCTTCCTTGGTGTTGCCGAAGAACTTCGGCTTTTGCGCCGAGTTCGCCGAGAAGAACGCGGCGTTGTCGCTGTTCTTGCGCATCGTCAGCGCGATGAAGCCCTGCTCCGCAAGCTCGAACTCGCGGCGCTCGGAGATGAGCACCTCGGTCGGGATCTTGTTTTGCAGCTCGCCCATCGACTCGTACGTGTACACCGGCAGGTCGCCCACCGTGCCGCCGCCCTGCGGTCCGATCACGTTGGCGCACCAGCGGTAATCGGCGAAGCTCGATGTCAGGCGCGAAGCGAATGCGAACGCCGCGTTGCCCCACAGGAACTGGCTGTTGCCGCCCGATACGTCTTCCTTGTAGTTGAACTTCTTGGCCGGCACGGTATCCGCGCCGTACGGCACGCGCAGCAGGAAGTGCGGCAGCGTGAGACCGACGTAACGCGCGTCTTCCGATTCGCGGAACGCATTCCACTTGACGAATTGCGGGCCTTCGAAAATCGACGAAAGGTCCTTCAGGTTCGGCAACTGATCGTAGGTATCGACGCCGAAGAAATGCGGACCCGCCGCGGCGATGAACGGCGCATGACTCATCGCCGACACGCTCGCCACGTTCTGCAGCAGCTTCACGTCCTGCGTGCCCGGACCGAACTCGTAGTTCGCGACGATCGCGCCGAACGGCTGGCCGCCGAACTGGCCGTATTCAGCCGTATAGAGATTCTTGTAGAGACCCGACTTGGTGATGTCCGCCGCGTCCTCGAAGTCTTCGAGCAGCTTGCCCTTGCTTACGCTCAGCAACTGAATCTTGACGTTCTCGCGGAAATTCGTGCGGTCCACGAGGAACTTGAGCGAGCGCCATGCCGACTCCATCTTCTGGAAGTCGGCGTGATGCAGGATCGCATCGACCTGCGCGCACAGCTTCTGGTCGAGGTCGGCGATCATGCTGTCGACCGTCGCCTGCGTGATGCGCTCGACTGCGTTCTGCGGCTCCAGCAGTTGCGAGATGAACGCCTGGATGCCCTGACGCGTGATCGAATACGCTTCGTCGCCCGGCTTGATGCGCGCCGACTCGATCAGGGAATCGAGCAGCGAGAGACTTGCGTCGGACTCGGGTGCGGCTGTCGCTGTCTGTTGCTTTTCCATGTCGCTCATGTCACTTTTCCTCGATGCCGAGTTCGCTCATCAGACGCGCGCGCACGCCTTCGTCTTCGATCAGTTCCTGAACGCGCTTGCGGAAATCCGGAATGTTGCCGAGCGGGCCCTTCAGTGCCTTGAGCGCGTCGCGCAAGGCGATCATCTGGCGCAACTCGGGCACTTTCTCGACGATCGCATCCGGCGAGAAATCGTCGACGGACTCGAACTTCAGGTTCATCGCGATCTGCGCTTCCGGATCGGCGTTCGCGTCGAGGCGGTTCGGCACCGCGAGATCGAGCGAGAGCTTCTGCCCCTTGAGTACTTCGTTGAAGTTGTCCTTGTCGACGTTGACCGGCTTCATGTCTTCGATCGGCGTATCGTCGTCGCGCAAAGTGAAGTCGCCGAGCACGAGCAATTTCAGCGGCAATTCGACTTCCGCCTTGGCATCTCCGGTGGCCGGACGATACACAATATTGACCCGCTCCTTAGGAGCGACTGAACCGTCAGATGCCATGCCTACCCCCTAACCCAATACCAAAAGTGTTGATGAAATATTCGAGCCGCTTTGAACAGCGTCAGCACGATCGTGCGCGAATGCCGTCGCCGCTCACTCATTGCATGCTGCTGGCGACACGGAACGATCTCACGGCGTATAGCGGGTCATTGCCGCAAAGAGAACCGGATTCCGGGCTCTTTTCGCGCATTGGGCGCATGGCCTGCGTGCTACGCTGAACTTCCTGTCGCTCAGGGCATTAACGACCGCGCTTTCGGATTCTTGAAGCTGTTTTTAGGGCGGCCGGAATGCGGCAATGCGCTTCACCTATCCATAAGGTTCTTTTGATTTCTGCCGTTAATGCTTCGAGAACTTCTGAAGCCAGGCGGACAGCGGCATCGCCATTGCGTGAGAGACCATTGTGGCAAACCAGTATGAAGTCCAGGGCGACGTGCTCATCGTGAGCCTCGAAGGCGCGCTGAACAGCACGAACTCGGCGCAGGTCGAGGCCGAAATCCAGCGCCGTCTCGATCAGGGCACCAACCAGGTCTTGTTCGATCTGAGCGCGCTCGGCTATATCTCCAGCGCGGGATTGCGCGTCGTGCTCATCGCCGCGAAGCGCCTCAAACAATCCGCGGGACGGCTCGTCCTGTGCGGCATGCACGACCAGATCCGCGAAGTTTTCGAAGTCAGCGGATTTCTCAACATTCTCAACGTCACCGACACCCGCGCGTCCGCGCTCGGGCGCTTCAACGAGGTGGCGTGAGCCTCATGTTTCGTTTGTAACCTGAGCCCGTTTTTCTGAAACGCGGCCGTAACGGCGCGCGCCGAGAATTCATCCCATGCGCAGAACGAACTGCGCCAAACAACCGGAGAAAAAAATCATGCCGATGCCGTGCTACCTCTCACTCGAAGGCCAGAACCAAGGCAAGATCGAAGGCTCGACCAAGGTTCAGGGTCACGAAGGAAAGATCCTCGTTCAGGCTGTCGATCACACCATCGAAATTCCGAAGAGCCCGCAAACGGGCCTGCCCACCGGCAAGCGCGTGCACCAGGCGATGACGCTCACGAAGGAAATCGACAAGTCCTCGCCGAAGCTGTATCAGGCGCTGACGTCCGGCGAGCAGATGAAGGACGTGTCGCTGGAGTTCTATCGCATTTCGCCGAAGGGCACGGAAGAGAAGTACTACACCGTGAAGCTGTCGAATGCGATTCTGACCAACATGAAGTCGTGGACGCCGAACTGCCTGTCGCCGGACAACAAGCAGATGGGCCACATGGAAGACGTGTCGTTCACGTACGAGAAGATCACGTGGACGTATGAGCCGGACGGTATCGAAGCCGAAGATTCGTGGCTCGCGCCGAAGTCCTGACGCGTTGCGGCGCTCGTCGGCTTATCAAGGAATGAGGCTGCGGATATAGTTTATCGGCGCATGGTCGGCGAGATCCCTGATCATGACGTTGCCCTTCTTCCACGCATACTCGCGAAGATAAGCGATGCGCGCCGCCTCGCGGTCGGCCTGCACGAACGACGGCTCGGGCGCAGCGTGCAGCGTGCCGTCGGCGTCGATGAACGTCATGGGTCCCGCATGAATGTATCCGCCCAGTTCGGGAGGCAATTCGGTGACGAGGTCGCAGCAATCGACGAATCGCGTGATGGCGACCTCGGCCAGCGTCGCGGCGAAGTCCGCATTCCCGACGCGCGGCGATCCGAACGTGATGAGCTCATCGGCGCGGCATACGCTCGCGGCCAGCGTCGCAATCGCGGCGCCGAGACTATGGCCCGTGAGCACGAGCCGCTTTCTGGCGTTCTTCGTCTCATCCAGCCATTGCAGCACGGCGGGAAGAATACTTCTCGTGGCGGCAGCGAAGCCATCGTGAACCCGCCCGGCGGTTTCGTTCCAGGGCGTCAGGCTCGCTTCGAGATCGACCGCGATGTCCGTGAGTTCCGCGGGTTCCGTTCCGCGAAACGACACGACGGCCAGGCCGTCTGCTTCGCGGAGCGCGCCGAAACCCTGAGTACCGGTATCCCGTTCATCGAACAGCTTGGGTTCGCCGAATCGCACCTTCGAGAGTGCCTGCCGTAGCCGGTCGAGTTGAAGTGGAGAGTCTTCGGCATGGACATAGGCGAGTCGTGCGAATTCCGCAGCGAGCGCCGAAGCCTTGTACTCGACACGATCATCGAAGATCGTGTCATCGTCTTGCGGCGAGTACAGGGCAACACGTCTTGCATCGTATGCAATCGTCGGCATGTGCATCTCCCGCACCTTCGGAACGCTTCAGAATAGGTGGCGCTCACACGATACGAAACCAGAACCGGCGAGGTTGTGTGGCATAGCAGACAGAGATCGCCGATTGCTTCGGACGGCTTATCGCGATGCAACACCGAATCGTCACGCCGCCAGCGCGGCCATCGCGGCGGCGCGATCCGGAACAATGCGGAACAGCGAATCGAAGCCGATCACCTGAAACACTTCATGAACCTGCGGCAAGAGTCCCGTCAGCACCAGTTCATGCCCCGTGCTGCGCGCGCTCTTCGCGGCCTTCAGCAAGACGCGCAGGCCGGCCGAACTGACGTATTGCACGTCGCTCATATCGAGCAGCACGCGCGGCGTCGCCTGCACACGCTCGGGCAACACGTCTTCGAGTTGACGCGACGTCGTGCTGTCGATGCGTCCATCCACGGCGATGATGAGTACTTCGCCTTCATGCGTTTCGTTGATATTCATCGGTTTCCTCGGTAGATCTTCAAGCGTCCGGCTTCGCGGCGATGCGCTTGCGAAAGCTCAGGCAGTTCAATTCTTCACGACGCTCATAAGCCACGCGATCCATCATCTTACGCACGAGATAGACGCCGAGCCCGCCGATCGCGCGATCGTCGAGTTCGCTCGTCACATCGGGATCGGGCAGCTTCAATGGATCGAAGGCCACGCCGTCGTCGATGACTTCGGCATGCACTTCGTCCGCGCCGATCGTTACGTGAACGCGGATCGCGCCGTGCGCCGAACCGTATGCCGCGATGTTCGAGATGACTTCGTCGAAGGCCATCGCGAAGCTCTGGAACAGCGCGGGCGGCAGGCCGCGCGCATCGAAGAGCGTCTGCAAGCGATTCACCAGCGCATCGATGTCGGGCGCTTTCGGATCCAGTTGCGTGTCGAGCGTGTCGGTCGCGTTCATGCTGTCTTCGACCCGGAAGCCCCGTAGTGAACCGCAAGGCAGGTGATGTCGTCGGATTGCGGCGCGCCGTCGGCGAACTGATTAACGCTGTCGAAGAGGCGCTTGAGCAGCACTTCGACATCCGCGCCATTGGAGCCCGCGAGATGCCGCGCGAGGCGCAGTTCGCCGTATTCCTCGTCGGCGGGATTGAACGCCTCGGTGACGCCGTCGGTATAGAGCAGCAGCGTCGAACCGGCTTCGAGATGCGCGCGCCCTTCCTTGAACGGCGTGCCTTCGATGACGCCCAGCGCCATGCCGCCCGTGCCCGGCAATTGCGACACCTCGCCGTCCGGACCGATCAGATAAGGCGGATTATGCCCGCCGTTCGCGTATTCGAGTTCGCCCGTCGCCGTATCGAGGATGCCGTAGAACAGCGTCACGAACATCGTCGCTTCATTGTCCTGCGCGAGCAGATCGTTGGCGAGCGCGAGACACGCGCCCGGGCTCGCGGCGCTCGGCGCGATCGCGCGCAGCAGCGTGCGCGCCACCGCCATGAACAATGCGGCGGGCACGCCCTTGCCCGACACATCGGCGATCACCATGCCGATCTTCTGATCGGACAGCCAGAAGTAATCGTAGAAGTCGCCGCCGACCTCCCGCGCCGGAATCATGCGCGCGAACATCTGCAAGTCGGGCCGCGATGGAAAGCGCGTCGGCACGATCGATTGCTGCATGCGCCGCGCGACGTCGAGTTCCTGCTGGATCGAAACGAGCTTCGTATGCGCGTTGAACACGTTCTGGATCGTGAGGAACCACGGACGCCATGCCTGCGGAATATCCGGAATCGACTTGACGGAGCCGCGGTCTTCGTCCTGGATATAGCGCACCAGCTTCTGCGCGGGCACGATCGCATCCCGATACGTCATCCGGCTCGCGATCATGAGCATCAGCGTCAGGCTCAGCACGAGCACCAGCACGCTCGGCACGCCGGTCTCCAGCGCCACGCGCTGAAGGTTCCAGCGCGGCAGCAGCAGCACGAGTCGAAACGGCGCATGTCGGATGCCGACCGCTTCGATGTAATAGCCGTCGCGAATCGAAAGACGCCCGTCCGCATCGTTCAGCACGCTTTGCAGATCGCTACGCAATGACGGCGGAAAGGCTTCGTCGGCCGATCGCACCTGCTGCGCGCCGTCGCGCACCAGTTCCGGGTCCGCGAGCAACTGCCCGCGATCGTTGACGATGAACATGCGGCCCAGTCCCGGCGGCCAGGTGCGCACGAACTGGTTGAGCCAGCCGAGCGTCAGATCGAGCGAGACCGAACCGCGAAACTGGCCCGCATCGAACACGCCCGCCGATGCGGTGACCATCACGCCCTTGCCGGCTTCATCGACATAAACGGGCGTCCACACGACGGCGTGATCGGGATCGGCCGCCGTTTGCACTTCCGTGAAAAATTCCTTTTGCTTGAGCGAGTCCGCGTAGAAGAAGTCTTTCGACGCGACCCACGGATAGATATTGATGAAGCGTCGCGCGGACGTGTAGTAGACCCACGTCGCGCCCGGCAGGTTGGCCATGATCGTCTTGAACGTGCCGTTCAGACTCAGCGCCATCTCGAGCTCGCGATCGAGCGCGGGCGTGCGCGCACCGACGAGGCCCGTGAGATTGCCGGCATCGGCGGCGGTCCACGGTGCAGGCAACGCGTCGAGCTGGATGCTGTCCGGCTCCTTGCCCGGCCGCAGCGCGGCGAGCAAGGGCGAATCGGCCGCGCCTTGCGGATGCAGGCGCAACCATGTCTCGCCCTGAATGCGCATCGAGTTGACGGCGTCGGTGCTGCTTCGCACGAGCGCATCGAGCGCGATCGCCTGTTCCTGCATGCGCTGGCTGACGCTCGATGTCTGCGCCGCGAGCGTCATCGTGTATTGCAGATAAACCAGCGCGCACGCGACGATGAGCACGCCCACGAACGCGATGCGCATCACACGGTTGTAGCGGGCGAACAGGGCCGCCGTCAGATCGGACATACGCTCTTTCGTTTAACGTTGATGCGGATTGTGGTCACGTCGAATCTCCCGTTCAGGCCGCGACGCTGCCCGCGCGTGCCTCGCGCGTGCCGGCGTAGCCGAGCTGTTCGAGGCGCTTTTGCAGCACGCCGGAACTCGTCAACTGAAGGATTTCGGAGAAGACCATGCGGGTCATCGATTTCGGATCGGCGATGCGCGCGCCCTGCTCCGCCTTCAATACGCCGATGACCTCGCGATAATCCTCGATGCCCGCGACCATGATGTCGAACCAGCTCAGCCACGCGGAGGCGATCGTCGGGTCCTGCTGCAACTCCTTGCACAGCCGTCCGATGCGCGTCGCCTGATCGAGCAGGATCACGTCGATCTCGTGCTCGTCCGCGCCGAGGCGTTCGCGCAAATCGACGTCCCAGCGAATGCTGATCTCGGGAAGAAAGATATAGCGCAGGCCCTGCACGATGCCGATGCGGCTGTGCACCGAGGGAATCATCGTGAAGCCGTCGATGGCCCAGCCTTCGCCGGGAAACTCGACGATCTGGCGCACCAGCTCGACCGTATCCGCGATGCGCCGCGGCTCGCGGAACATCACGGTGAGACCGGGCCGCGCGTTGTCGGTCCATTCGCCGGGCGGCAGCACGCGTCCGACGAAGGCATCGGTTTGCGCGGCGGCATCGGCGAGCGAGAACACGGCAGCGGCGAGCGCGGCCGCATCGAAGCCGACCGCCGCCTTCACTTCGAGACCGACCGACAGTTCCTGGCTCGATCCATAACGCCCGAGCACGGGGCGCAGCACGATGTCCCGCACGCGCTCGTCGTCGCTCAGCAACGTGACGAGCGGATGCACGAACGCCTTGAAGCGCGCGCCGACCGGATACACGCGCGATGCCGGAATCGTCGTCGCGCCATGACCGCGCAGACGCGCGAGCCCGCCGGCCGAAGCCTGCTGCGTGAGGCCCACGAAGTAATGATCCACAGCGTCGGCCATCGCCGTTCCTTGTTTTTGCTTTGAGTTCGAAATTACGTCGGAAAGTGTATCGATGGCCGGCGCGGACAAAAGCCCGAGAAGAGCGCCAAAGAGGCGACTATTCGTGGCTTTGCCGCGACCCGCGCGAGCGTGGCCGACAGCCTTGCAAATGGCCGGCTTTACGAGGGATCTGGAACGCTGCTGAAATCTTGCGGGAAGGCGCGGGAAAGGTCAGCAGGCGATTGCGCGCGATGCATTCATGCGGAAGTTGCGCGGTCGCATTCCCGTTCAATCCGCGCGTGCTGATTCGTTCTTCCGGATGAGTCTGTCGTTCCGGGTGAGCGCGATGGGTCACGATCTTTACACCGATATCCTGACGGGCATGTTCCTCTTCTGGAACGGCGCTCGCGTGCTGACCTACGTCCCCACGATCGTCAGACTCGTCTGCACGCCGACCGACGCGCGAAGTCATAGCCTCTTGACCTGGCTATGCTGGGTGCTGAGCAACGGGACATTCGCGCTGATGCTGCTCGAACGGAACGACGGCGTACCTGAAGCGATGTTCTGGCTCAACGTCGGCAATACGACGATGTGTCTGATCGTTTGCGCGATCATCTTTTGCAAGCAGCACCGTGTGGATGCGCGCTGACATAGCCGCTCGCTGCTTAGCAAAACATCGACCCGCTCTTCTACATGTAAACCCTCTCGCACACAATGCCGTGCAAATGATTCGATGCGCCCGGCGAGTCGAAGAACATTGACGGCGCGTTAATGCGCCCGAATACTGCCGACTGGAGGGCGTCGCTTGCAGCGATGCGTATTCGTCAGGAGACTTTAGCGCACCCGGTCTTCATCAAACCAACCCGATACAAGGAACGTAGAATGAAGAATGCCTTGTCCGTACGCTTCGTCATGAAGGCTGCCGCCGCCGTGTCCGCAGTCACGTTCGCCATGTCCGCGTATTCCGCGGAGCCGCTCAAGATCACGCTGACCAACTGGGCCGATACCCAGGCGGTCGTCTACACCGCGAAGTACGTTCTGGAAACCAAGCTGCAGCAGCCCGTCACGCTGGTCAACGCGGATATCGGCATTCAGTTTCAGGGCCTCGCCCGGGGCGACGTGGACCTGATGCTGGGCGCCTGGCTTCCGGTCACGCACGCGGCTTACTTCGCCCGCTACAAGAACGAGATCGAGGATCTGGGCACCATCTACTCGGGAGCGAAGATCGGATGGGCGGTTCCGGACTACGTGCCCGAGAGCGAGGTGGCCTCGATCGCCGATCTCAACAAGCCCGATGTCAAGGCGAAGCTGAACAGCACGATTCAGGGCATCGAGCCGGGTGCGGGCGAGATGGTCGCCTCGGAGAAAGCGCTCAAGGAGTACGACCTCGCCGGTTATAACCTTGTCCGTGCGAGCGAGGCCGGCATGCTGACGGCGGTCTCGCGTGCTTATCCGGCGAAGAACTGGATCGTCGCGACGGTCTGGAGCCCGCACTGGCTGTGGCAGAAGTACAAGATGCGCTATCTGAAGGACCCCAAAGGCGTCTTGGGCGGCGACGAGCAGATTCACGGCTTCGGGTCGAAGCAGTTCGCGCAGAAATTTCCTCGCGCCAATGTCTTCGTCCGGCACTTCAAGCTGACGCTCGCGGATGTCGAAGCGATCGAACTCGACGGCAATGCCACGAACGACTGGAACGTGGCGGCGAAGAAGTTCGTCGATGCGCATCCGGAGAAAGTGCAGGCATGGCTCCAGCAATAAGCGTCCGGCCGCGCCGACGGTGGCGCGGCCAACCGATTACCTAGGTAATTGACACGTATGGACCTAAGTAATTTGAGCGCTTACGCTCTTTTTCAACTCGGAAAGATTCCGACAAGAGAAAGGGGTCAAGCGCCATGCCGAATCAAGCAGCCCAAGAGGTCGATACCAAAACGCTCAGACGCGTCATAGCCGCGGCTTCCATCGGCAACTTCGTCGAATGGTTCGATTTCGCCGCGTATGGATTTCTCGCGACCATCCTGACCCGCGAGTTCTTTCCGAGCGGCGACCCGACGGTCGGGCTTCTGAAGACCTTCGCGGTCTTTGCGGTTGCCTTCGCGTTCCGGCCGCTGGGCGGCCTCTTCTTCGGCGTCGTCGGGGACCGGATCGGCCGCAAGCGGACCCTCGCTTTCACCATCCTGATGATGGCGGGCGCCACGACGCTGATCGGGCTGCTGCCGACTTACGCGAGCATCGGCTATTGGGCGCCGCTGCTGCTCACGATCATCCGCTGCGTGCAAGGTTTCTCCGCGGGCGGCGAGTATGCAGGCGCGTGCGCCTATGTGATGGAACATGCGCCGCGCCGCCGTCGCGCGTTCTTCGGCAGCTTCGTTCCGGTTTCGACGTTCTCGTCGTTCGCGTGCGCGGCGGTCGTCGCTTATGCGCTGGAGTCTTCGCTGTCGCCCGCGGCGATGGTCGACTGGGGCTGGCGCATCCCGTTTCTGATCGCGGCTCCGGTCGGTCTCATCGGCGTCTATCTGCGCGTGAATCTGCATGAAACGCCCGCATTCAAGGCGCTCGAAGGCAACAAGGACGTCGCTCACGCGCCCTTGATGGAAACGCTGCATTCGCAGTCCGGGAACATCCTGAGACTCGGCGCGTTCGTCTCGGTCACGGCGCTGTCCTTCTATACATTCACCACGTATTTCGCGACCTATATGCAGGTCGCCGGGCACTTGTCTCGCGGAACCTCGCTGCTCGTGACCGTGCTCGCACTCTTCTTCGCGGCGGCGCTGTGCCCGCTGGCCGGCCTTTTCTCCGACCGCGTCGGCCGCCGCGCGACCATCGCGAGCACCTGCATCTTCATCATCGTCTCGGTCTATCCCGCCTTCACGCTCGGCGGATCGGGCGAACTGTCGCGGTCATTGGTCGGCGTTGCGCTGCTCGCCGTGGGCGCCGTGCTGTCGGGCGTCGTGACTGCCCCGCTGCTGTCGGAAGTATTCGCCACCAAGACCCGATACACCGCATCCGCCATCACCTACAACCTCGCGTACACGATCTTCGGCGGCACCGCGCCGCTCGTCGCGACGTGGCTGATCTCCGCGACGGGAACGAACCTCTCGCCGGCGTATTACCTGATCGCCGTGTCGATCTTCGCGATGATCGGCGGCCTCTCGTTGCGCGAGACATCGAAAACCGCGCTCGAGGAAGCAGGCCACGCAAGCGCAGGCGCAAGCACTGCGGCACGCTCAACCACGATACCGAAAGGATCGACGCAATGAGTAGCCTTCACGATTCGAGCATCATCATCGACGGATTGAACATCTCGAAGTTCGAGCGCTCCGTATTCGAGGACATGAGAAAGGGCGGCGTCACGGCGGTGAACTGCACCGTGTCGGTGTGGGACGACTTCCAGAAGACCATCGACAACATCGCGGAAATGAAGCAGCAGATCCGCGAGTACAGCGAGATTCTCACGCTCGTGCGCACCACCGACGATATCCTGCGCGCAAAGAAAGAGAACAAGACCGGCATCATCTTCGGCTTTCAGAACTCGTATGCGTTCGAGGATAACCTGGGTTATATCGAGGTATTCAAGGAACTCGGCGTCAACGTGGTTCAGCTTTGCTATAACACGCAGAATCTCGTCGGCACTGGCTCTTATGAACCCGATGGCGGCTTGTCGGGGTATGGCCGCGAAGTGATTCAGGAGATGAATCGTGTCGGCATCATGGTGGATCTTTCGCATGTCGGCGCGAAGACTTCTTCGGATGCAATCGCCTGCTCGAAAAAGCCTGTCACTTACTCGCACTGCTGCCCTTCAGGTTTGAAAGAGCATCCGCGCAACAAGACGGACGAGCAGTTGAGAGAGATTGCCGATGCGAACGGCTTCGTCGGCGTGACGATGTTCATGCCGTTCCTGAGAAGAGGCGCGGACGCAACCGTAGACGATTATCTCGAAGCGATCGAATATACGATCGATCTGATCGGTGAAGACAAGGTCGGCATCGGCACGGACTTCACGCAAGGCTACAGCACCGAATTTTTCGACTGGATCACGCACGACAAGGGCCGCTATCGCCGTCTGACGGACTTCGGCAAGGTCGTGAATCCGGAAGGCATCCGCACGATCGGCGAATTCCCGAATCTCACCGCAGCGATGGAGAAGGCGGGCTGGAGCGAATCGCGCATCAGGAAAGTAATGGGCGAAAACTGGCTCCGTGTATTCGGTGAAGTGTGGAACGTGTGATTCGCGTCGGCATCGATCCTGTGCGAAAAGTTATCTGACCTCGGTGTTACGATAACTTTTCGCCAGACGCGGCAAGCTTCCCGATATGACCGACCCGACGCCCAAACTCGACTACGAGGATTTGTTCCGGCATTTGCCCGTTGCCGTCATCGTTGCGAGAGAGCGGGTCATGGTGGACTGCAATTCGAGAGCGCTGGAACTCTTCAGGGCGACGCGCGACGACATCATCGATCAGTCGTTCTCGAAGCTCTATCCGCAGCGCAAGGACTTTTCCACCACCGGCCGCCGTCTCGCGCCGCTGCTCGCCAAGCATGAGTTCTTCAGCGACGACCGCATCATGCGGCGCATCGACGGAACGCATTTCTGGGTCACCGTCTGCGGCTTCGGATATAACCCGGAGCGGCCTTTCGAGCTTGCGATCTGGACCTTCACGGACTTGACGCAGGGCACGAAGCAATCCGATAACGCGAGCATGTTGACCGAACGTGAGCGCGACGTCGCCGCTCTGCTCGTTCACGGCATGACGAGCAAGGAGATCGGCAAGGAGCTGAATATCAGTCCGCGCACGGTCGATATCCATCGCGCGAGCCTGCTGCGCAAATACGGCGCGCGAGCGACGCAAGACCTCATCGCGCGGTTGCTGGCCTGAATGGATGGCCTAGTCGAAAGCTCGATTCTTGGCCCTTCAGCCTGGGTCATCGCGCGGATATCGTAGGTGTCACACACATGGAGAACATGCATGGACACCTCGATCGCCTTTCGGCATCTCGACACGCCCGACGACTGGACGCGCGCCTTCGACGTCATGAAGGAACTGCGCCCGCATCTCACCGGCGCGCACGCGTTCGCCGCGCAAATGCGCCGTCAACGCGAGGAAAGTTATCGCCTGCTCGCCGCATGCGACGAAGATGGCGCGATCCTCGGTCTCGCCGGCTATCGAACGCAAACGAACACGCTGTACGGGCGTTTCGTCTATCTCGACGATCTCGTGGTCACAGCGCGGCTGCAACGCAGCGGCATCGGCGCGCTATTGCTCGGCAAGGTCCGCGAGATCGCGCTTCATTCGGGCTGCGCGCATTTCGTGCTCGATACCGGCCTGCAAAGGGCGCTCGCGCAGCGCTTCTACTTTCGCAACGGCCTGCTCGCCAAGGGCATGCATTTCGTCGAGACGCTCGCCGTCAACGGCAAGTAGGCCGCGCGATGAAAGTGCTCTTCATCAACGCGAGCCCGCACGGCGACGCGAGCAACGGTTATCGGCTCGCGCTGGAGATGATCGAGATGTTGCAGAAGACCGCGCGCGTGGAAGTCGTCGAACGCGATCTCGCCGCGAAGCCGTTGCCGCCCGTCACGCGGGACTATGCGCACGCGGTTACGTCGCGTCATCCGGACACGAGCGCGTTCGACATATCCGAGCAACTGGTCCGCGAGATCGAAACCACGGATGCGCTCATCATCAACACGCCGATGCACAACTTCACCGTGCCCGCCGCGCTGAAGCTGTGGATCGACTACGTGCTGCGCATTCATCGCACATTCGCGGCCACGCCCGAAGGCAAGATCGGCCTGATGCGCGACCGGCCTACGTTCGTGATCGTCGGATCGGGCGGTTTTCATAGCGGCGAGCACGCGCGTCAGCCGGATTTCCTCACGCCGTATCTGCGTTACGCGCTCGGTTCGATCGGCTTGCGAAGCCTGCACTTTCTCCTGCTGCAAGGACTCGTGCGCGGCGATGAAGCCGTGGCCGAAGCGCTGCAACGCGCGCGCGATGACATCGCGCGGCACGCGTTTTTCGCTTCTGACGACGCCATCACGCTCTAACCGTCGTAGGCTCGTCGAAGCATGCGCGCGAGCCGCGTTGCTTCGGCGGCATCGGCGACGTTCGCGAAGCCGACGACCATCCCGCGCAACGTATGCTTCGTGCGCCCGTTCAGATACCACGCCGACAGCGCCAGCACCGCGAGCCCGGCTTCGCGCGCGCGTGCGGCCATCGCCAAGTCGTCGATGGGACCAGCGCGTCCCTTGCGGAAAAGCGCGACGAGATGCATGCCGCCGGTCGGCAAGTCGATGGTCACGTCATCGCCGAACGCCTTCAGAATCGCATTCGCGAGCAGCGCGCGCCGCTCGGCGTACAGCGCACGCATACGCTTCAGATGCCGCGCGAAATGCCCTTGCGCGATGAAGTCCGCCACCGCCGCCTGCAACAGATAGGGCGATCCCGCATTCATGCTCTTCGTGAGCTGCCCGAAGCGCGCGACGGCCCGCTCGGGTGCCACCACATAAGAGAGCCGCAGGCCCGGAAACAGCACCTTGCTGAACGTGCCGCAATAGATCACGCGATCGTCGCGATCGAGGCTTTTCAGCGCGGGCAGCGGACGGCCGACATAGCGAAACTCGCTGTCGTAATCGTCCTCGACGATCCAGCTCCCCGCACGGCTCGCCCAGTCGAGCAGCTTCATGCGTCGGGAAAGCGTCAGCGCGACCCCGAGCGGACTGTGATGCGACGGCGTGACGAACGCGAAGCGCGCATCGGCATCGAGTGCGATGCCTGCATCGACGTCGAGCCCATCGTGATCGATCGGCACCGGCACGAGCCGCACGCCTGCTTCGACGAGAAAGTTACGCGCGGCAAGATAGCCCGGCTCTTCGAACCACGCGCGGTCTTCGGGCTTCGCGAGACTGCGCAGAATGAGTTCGAGCGTCGAGCGATAGCCGTTCGTCACGAACACCTGCTCCGGCACGCACTCCACGCCGCGCGACAGGCCGAGATATGTCGCGATGCGCTCGCGCAACGGCCGATAACCGGAAGGATCGGGATACGTGAGTGCCGCGAGATCACCGCTGCGTGCCCGATACGCGACGAGCCTGCTCCATACCTTGCGCGGAAACGCATCGAGCGCGGGCAGGCCGGGACGCAAGGGCTTCGCATCGTTGCCGATATCGGCGGCGGGCTCGACGCGCTTGGTGCGCGGCGCGTCCGCACGCTCGCGGCTCTTGCGCGTGGCGGATCGCGTAACCGCGCCCGGCAGTGACGACGACACGAACGTGCCCGCCGCGCCGCGCATCTGCAAGTAACCTTCATCGACGAGAATGTTATAGGCCATCTCGACGGTGCCGCGCGCCGTATTCAGTTGCGTCGCGAGGCCGCGCAACGCGGGCACCCGATCTCCCGGCTTCAGATGACCCGCCGCGATCGCGGCCTTGAAGCGCTCGCAAATCTGCAGATAAATCGGCGATGCTTCGTGCCGGTCGATTTCGATCGTCAGTGCATTTCTGGTTTGCGGCATGGCCTAGTCCATTCGATGATTCTTGTCCCTTTCTGCTAAGCCATCATTCTCACACAATGACTTCACTTTCACTTGACCGAGAGGTGCATCATGAAGATCGTCGTCATTGGCGGTTCGGGTTTGATCGGCGCGAAAACCGTCGCGATTCTGCGTGCGAAGG
The DNA here is from genome assembly GCA_000648925.1 of Caballeronia jiangsuensis. GTDB lineage: Bacteria > Pseudomonadota > Gammaproteobacteria > Burkholderiales > Burkholderiaceae > Caballeronia > Caballeronia jiangsuensis. The sequence goes on along the minus strand of JFHF01000012.1, from coordinate 49,803 downwards.
GTCACGAGGCGATCGCCGCGTCGCCGCGCAACGGCGTGGATTCGGTGACCGGCGCAGGATTGAATGAAGCGCTTCGCGGCGCGCAAGTCGTAATCGATGTATCGAACGCGCCTTCATGGGCGCCCGACGACGTGATGGCGTTCTTCCGCACATCCACCACGAATCTCGTGAAGGCCGAAGCCGCGGCGGGCGTGCAGCATCATGTCGCGCTGTCGGTCGTCGGCACGGACCGCATGCCGGACAACGGCTATTTCCGCGCGAAGGTCGCACAGGAGCAGTCGATCGCGGAATCGGGCCTGCCGTATTCCATCATTCGCGCGACGCAGTTCATGGAGTTCCTCGGCGGCATCGCCGACGCGGGCACGCAGGACGGCCGCGTGCATCTCTCGACAGGACAGTTCCAGCCGATCGCGGCGGATGACGTCGCGGCCATCGTCGCCGATGTCGCGCTCGCCGCGCCGTCGAATGGCATCGTCGATATCGCGGGGCCGGAGCGTGGGCCGCTGCATCGGATCGTCGGCCAGTATCTGAAGGCGCAGGGCGATGCGCGCGAGATCGTCGTCGATCCGAAAGCGACGTACTTCGGCGGCACCATCGTCGAGGACTCGCTCGTGCCGACCGGCGTTGCGCGCCGTGGGAACATCGCGCTCGCGGACTGGCTGAAGCAGGCGCGGGCGTAATCGGCGCAACGCGTTTCAAAACACGTGCATCATCCCGATGTACGCGCCGGTCTGCGACTCGCCCGCTATCGGACTCGTACTGGGTTCGGCGTCGCGCGGCGTCGCGAAGACCGAGAACGTGCCGTTCGCGCTGTTGCGCACGTATGCCACCGTGCCGTACAGAAAGGTGCGCTTGGTGAAGTTGTAGGTCGTGCCGAGCGCGTAGAGCATCGCGTGGCTCGCGGGATCGTGCGCTGCATCGCCCGCGCCCTGGCCCACGTGAATATAGAAGCCCGCCGCGGTGACGGCCCAGGCAGGCGTGGCCTGATACGTCGCGCCGAGCCAGTAGTGATCGGCGCTGTCGGCCACGCCCGCGGGAGAATCCGGCGCGGCGTAATGCGTGTAGGCGGCCTGCACCTTCCACTTGTCCACCTTCAGATTCGCGCCGACGAAGTACTCGCGCGACGCCTGAAAAATATTGTCGAGCTTGCCGTCCTGGCTGCGCAGTTCGTCGTAGATGCCGCGCACGTCGAGCACCGGAGAGTGATACGTCAGCATGATGCCTTCGGAGCGGCCGAACTCGCCCTGCGCGCCCGAATTGAACGCGCCCGGCTGATTGCCGAACGCATATTGACCTTGCACGTCGAAGCCATGAAACACGGGGCTGTGGTACTCGATGTTATTGCTCGTCTGCTGCCAGTTGCGCCCGCGCACCAGCGACGCCGACGACACCGCCTGCTGCACGAAGGGATCGAATTCCCACACGCCGTCGCTGTCGATGAAGAGATTGCGGCCCGCCTGCAACTGACCCCACGTCTTCGAGTTCAGTCCGACATAGGCGCGGCGCGACCACAGGCGTCCGCCGCCGGTGGTGCCGTTCATAATCTGGATGGCCGTTTCGAGGTCGAAGACCGCGCTCAGGCCCGCGCCGAGATCTTCGTTGCCCTTGAGGCCCCACATGCTGGTGCCCCAGTCGCCGCCTTCGGCGCTCCATCGCGAGGCGCTGCCGCCCGTGCCGTTCGCGATGTGATTCAGATATTCGATGCCGCCATCGATGCGACCGTACATCGTGACGGTCGTTTGCGCCCATGCGCCCGAGGTGACGAGAAGAAGGCCTGCCGCTTTCCAGAGACGAACTTTCATGGCCGACTGAACTCCATGTAGGCCCTGCCCGGTTGAGAGAAAACGATTGGCTGCACCTTAGCACCATCCGATGAAGTCGGCACAAATCGGTGCCGCATCGGTTGTCGAAATGGCTTAAGGGCGAACACCAAGTATCGGCATTTTCATTCGGATGCCTAATATTCGAACGATGTCATACGACATCGACGATTCGATCGCTTTCAAGAGGCTGACTAATTGAACAAGAACCCCGCTCTTTCCGCGCTGGCCCGAACCGGCGTCGCCTGGCTCGCCGCTGCTTCGATCGCATTGACGCTCAACGCCTGCGGCGGCGACGGCGCCGATGCGTCGCCCGCGTCGGTACAGAAATCCGATGCGCCCTCGGGATATCCGGTCGGTACGACGACCTACGATCCCGCGTTGCCGCCCGAGCCCGCGCTGCCGCTCGCGCCGCAGATCTGCGCGACCTTGCCCGCCACGCTGACCGCGCAAGCGAACGGCCTTCTGCCCGATAGCGCCGACGCCGCCGATACCGCTCCGGACACCGCGCGCATCCAGACGGCGCTCGACGCGTGCAAGAACCCGTCGAGCACCGGTCTCGCGACCAACAAGGCCGTGCGGCTCGTGACAGGCCCGGACGGCGCGAACGCGTTCATCGCCGGGGCGCTGAATCTGCCGGGCGGCGTGACGCTCTGGATCGACACGGGCGTCACGCTGTTCGCCTCGCGCGATCCGCGTCAGTACGACAAGGTGAAGGGCACGGCGAGTTGCGGCATCATCACGCCGAGCGACAACGGCTGTCTCGCGCTCATCAACGCGAGCAAGATCGCGAACGGCGCGGTGGTCGGCGATGGCGTCATCGATGGACGCGGCGGCAGTCCGCTGATCAGCAGCGTCGCGAACGATCCGAATCTGATGAAGCGCCCCGACGGCAACGGCACGATGAGCTGGTGGGATATCGGCTGGATGGCGAACAAGGTGCAGAACCAGGCGCAGAACAATCCGCGTCTCATCCAGATCAGCAATGGCCGCAACTTCACGCTGTATCGCGTGACGCTGCAGAACGCGCCCAAGTTTCACGTCGTGCCGAGCGGCGTCGAAGGTTTCACGGCGTGGGGCGTCAAGATCTACACGCCGAGCGCCGCCTATGAAGCGATGACAAACTATCTCGGCATGCCGTACAGCCCGGATACGGCGAAGAACACCGATGGCATCGATCCGGGCAGCTCCGGCCCGATCACGAGCAATCCCGGCAATCCGGGCAAGCTGACGGGCGATGCGAGCAACATGCTGATCGCGTACACGTCGATCCGCACCGGCGACGACAACATGGCGATCAAGGGCGGCACCGGCACGACAAACGGCCGCACGTACGGCATCACCGTCGCGCATAGCCGCTTCTATTCCGGGCACGGCATGTCGATTGGCAGCGAGACGGCGGGCACGGACAACGGCGCGGCGAATCCGGACGTCGCGCCGGTGAACGGCATCCTGCCGAGCCTGAGCAATGTCAACGTCTACGATCTCGTGATCGATGGCGCCGACAACGGCCTGCGCATCAAGTCGGACTGGAGCCGCGGCGGACTGGTGTCGAACATCCGTTATTCGAACGTGTGCATCCGCATGCCGCAGTCGTCGTCGGACGGTGCGCCGCAAGCGCTGATCTTCTCGCCGTACTACAGCGCGACGAAGAACGGCGCGCTCTATCCGAGCTTCCAGAATATCGCGCTCGATGGCGTGCGCATCGTCAATGCGTCGAGTTTTACGTTCCAGGGCTTCAATTCCGCGAGCCCGGTTTTGCAGGGTGCGGCCGGCGGGCCGAATCCGCCCGTCGTCAATCCGTTGACGATCTCGCTGAATAACGTCATCGCCGATGTCGCGCCGTCGAGCTTCACGGTCGCGGATGCGCTCGTCAGCATCGGCGATGGCGGCACGTCGCTGCCCTTCGCGGCGGGCAGCGGCGTGAGCGTCACGCGCGCCGCCGCCGGCCCGGCGAGCGCCGCGCCGGTCGATTGCGGCAAGGCGTTCGCGCCGTTCCCCGGCCAATAGATCGGCGGTTCGAGGCCTTCCTCCAGCGGGTTTTAAGCGCTCCACGTAAAGAAACGTTCACTCGTGCCGATAACCTGAATCAGAAGGCGCCGGACAATCGATCGTTCGGGCCTTTCGACATCCAAGACGAGTGTCCCGCAGCCGCACCGCGCGGGCCGACAACATCGGGCAGAGAGAGAAATGGTCTTCAGCTACAGGGACATGATGGTCACGCCGGCAGCGGTTCGGCAGGGCAATGTGTTTGCCGCGACGGCGCGCATCCAGGATCTGAACGGAATGGAGCGTTCCGTGCGCCTGCCGGGCGAGTTTCCCAACGTGGAAGAAGCGATCCGCTTCGCGATCGCGGCGGGCTTCGAATATATCGACTGCGATCAGCGCTGCTGATTTCACGCGAAGCGCGCGCCCGCGCGCATTCGCTCGGCCAGAACGACAACGCCGCGACCACCGGTCGCGGCGTTTGCTTTTGATCAGCTCAGCTTGATCGACGCCGGATCGGCGGTCAGATAACCGACCGCCGCGCCGAAGCGATCCTTGTAGTTCGCGCGGATGAGCGGATCGAGCGTCGCCTGAACCTTGCCGTGCAGCGCCGCTTCCCAGTCGCCCGCGTGCTGGAAGTTGCTCATGATGTAGGTCCAGCCGTTGATCTCGTCGACCGCGTGCAGGCCCGTCGATTCCGCTCCCGAAGGCGCGGACAGAATCCGCGACAGCGTTTTCGTATCGACGTTGTACGCCCACAGGAAATTGTTGACGTGCGCGCCGCTGTCCTCGCCGATAAATAGCGTGCGCAGCTTCTCCGAGAACTTGACGTTGTCCGGATTCGCGACGCGCTCCGGGTTCGCGAGATTGCCGAGCGCATCGGACGAAATATCCTCGCCGACGAGCGCAGCGGGCGCGGCCATATCGACCGGCACCCATTCGCTGTCGATGGCGGCGCCGCCGAGATCGCGCTGCCCGCCCTTCAGGTTGAACGCGTAGACGGCGCCGGCGGTGATGGCGCGATCGACGGCGATGTCCGTCGAATGCGCGTCGCCCTTCACCATCGACTTGACGATCTGCGACATCGCCGAGTAGACGATCTTGTCCTTCGCGTTGACCGTCGTGCCTTCGAGCTTCGTGAAGCACATGCTCGCGCCGCGCAGCGCGGCGTAGCGGTGCGTTTCCAGAAACGCGGCCGCCTTTTCCATGCCGGGCTTGATGCGAATCCAGTTGAACTTGCCGCCGAAGTGGATGCGCGTGTAGCTCGCGTCCAGCGTCGGGCCGACCTTTTCGTCGTTGACGACATCCATGATGTCGGCGATGGTCAGCGTGTTGGCGAGATTCTCGATTTCGTCGCTGGTTGCGTGACCGAGGTTGAGCCACGTGAGCGTGGCCGAACCCGCGCCCGCCGACGACGTCTGCGCGCACTTCGCGACGTACAGCGTGCCGGCGGAAAGATCGGCCGCCTTGTCGGCGACGAACATGAAGACGCCGCCATTGGTGGCGTCGTCGCCCATCATCACGGTGCGCTTGTCCGGGAGCACCTGAATCAGCTCGTGCGAGATGCGGCCGAGGCAATAGTGCTTCTTGATCGTGCCGGTGCCGTCCGGATGCACGGTCACTTCCGGCACATGGCCGTAATGGTACGGACGCGCCTTCGTTTCGTCGCCGTAGAGGTTCTTGCTGTAGGCCTTGAGCTGCGCATCCTTCGATGCAATCGCCGCATCCGGCTCGTACTCTTCGCTCGACAGATGCGTGTTCCACGGCGACAGGCTCGCGCCGCACGTGATCCACAGGCCGTTCGCCTTCGACGTATCCACGTTCGCGTAGCTCACCAGCGAAAGCTTGCCGGTTGCCGGGTCCTGATCGAGCGTGAGCACGGCGATCGGCGACGGCAGGCGGCCGTACATGCTGGCCGCGCTCTGATCGCGCGTCGTGTATTCGAACTGCACGACCGCGAACACGGCGTTGCCCTTCACGCCCTTCACCGTCGGATTGTCGATTTTGATGAGCGACGTGCCGTCCGGGCAATCGGAGAAGAACTGGCGTTCCTTGCCCGGCGTCGAGCGGTCGATGATCGGTTGATTCGCGATATCGAAGTAGCCGCCCGCGACGATGGTCCCGCCGGTCGTGTTCGGCACGACATCGCCCGTCATGAAGAACGGCTGATACGCGAGCTTGTAGGCGCGGTTGCTGCCGTCGCTGAAGTTCACGGTCATCGTCGAGGCGACCGTGGTCTTTGCCATCGCGTTGGGATCGGCGAGCGTCGGCGCGGCCATGCCGGTGAATGTCGCCGTGGTGAAGGCGGCCGTCTGCACGGGTGCGGTCGCGGGCGCGGCTGCGTTGCTGTCGCTGCCGCCGCACGCGGTGGCGAGCAGCGAAGCGGCGGCCGCGCCGCCGAGCGGCAGCATCGGCGCGCCGGCGAGAATCTTGAGAGCTTTGCGGCGGGAAAGGTCGAGTCGCTGCGCCATGTGTGGTTTCAAGTCCTTGATTGTGGGTTGTGTACCGGCGACGAAAGTCCCTGCTTCAGGCCATTGCGGCCTGATGCACCGGTTGACGCGCTACTTTAGGAAATGAATGTGAAATGCGTTTGACAGGCTGATGTAATTGTTTGGTCTATTGCCTGAAAGCGTGGAATGGCTCGATTCGAGGTCGCGGCGGGCACGCCGCGCCCGCCCGACCGCACAGTCAGAAACGCGGCGCCGCGTTCACATCCGGTCGGCTTCGATCACCGCATCCGCGAAAGCCTTGGGCGCTTCCTGCGGCAGATTGTGGCCGATGCCGCCCGCGACATTCCGATGCTTGTACTTGCCGGTGAACTTCTTCGCATACGCCGACGGATCGGGATGCGGCGCGCCGTTGGCATCGCCTTCCATCGTGATCGTCGGCACGCCGATGGTCGGCGCGGTCGCGAGACGCTGCTCCAGCGCGTCGTATTGCGCCTCGCCCTGCACGAGCCCGAGACGCCAGCGATAGTTGTGAATCACCACCGCGACGTGATCCGGATTCTCGAACGATTTCGCCGAGCGGTCATAGGTCGCGTCATCGAATTTCCATTTCGGCGAGGCGAGTTGCCAGATGAGCTTGTTGAAATCGTGACGGTTCGCCTCGTAACCCGCCTGGCCGCGATCGGTGGCGAAGTAGAACTGATACCACCACGCGAACTCGGCCTTCGGCGGCAGCGGCGCGCGATTCGCCTGCTGGCTGCCGATCAGATAGCCGCTCACGGAGACCATCGCCTTGACGCGCTCGGGCCACAGCGCCGCGATGATATTCGCGGTGCGCGCGCCCCAGTCGAATGCGCCGAACGTCGCCTGCTGAATCTTGAGCGCGTCCATCAGCGCGATGATGTCCACCGCGATCACCGCTTGCTGGCCGTTGCGCGGCGTGTCGGCGGAGAGAAAGCGCGTCGATCCGTAGCCGCGCAAATACGGCACGATCACGCGATAACCCTGCGCGGCGAGCAACTGCGTGACGTCGGCGAAGCTGTAGATGTCGTACGGCCAGCCGTGCACGAGGATCACCGCGGGACCGTTCGCCGGGCCCGCTTCCGCATAGCCGACGTTGAGCGCGCCCGCATCGATCTGGCGTATCTGGGCAAAGCCGGCAGACGGCTTCGCGGGCGCGGCGGTCTGGGCATGAACGAGGTCGCTCAAGCCGAGCTGCATGACGCCGACGCTCGCGATCGTCGTGCCGAGAAAACGGCGGCGCCATGTGTTGATCTGATCATCCGGCATAGTGGGATTCTCCTTTTTTCGACGTATTCAATGAGCGGAAATGAGCGCGATCGATCATGCGGCCGATGCGCGCAACGCGGCAAGCGTCGGTCCGAGCGGGCGCACGCGCATGCGCGCATCGAGATTGCGCCACGGCAGATCGGCGGGATCGGCGGCCATCGGACCGGGCGACTTCGCGACGAGTATGCGCGCCGCGATCGGTTCGAAATCGGCGCGAAAATGCACCGAGCTCTTGTTCACCAGAATCTTCATGCGTTCCGGTTCGATGCCCGCGACGCGAAAGAGATTGCGGTCGAACACCTGCATCTTGATGCTGCTCACCGCGATGCGCACGCCACCGATACGCAGACACGCGGTCGGCCCGAGCTCGCCCGACATGCCGTTGAGCATCGGGCCATCGAAGCGAAAGCGCCCATCCGACAGATACTCGACTTCGAACTCGCCTTCAAGCGGCGCGTCGCCCGGCACGTTCGAGCCGCCGCCGAGCGCGAGCGCGATACGCGCGCCGACGCCCGCGCGATGCGCAGCCCGCGCCGCGTGCTCGTCCCAGATCACGCCCACGGCCGCGTCGCGGGCGTCGTTGCGCAACAGCGCGCGGACCATGCCCATCGTGTTCGAGTCGCCGCCGACGCCGGGGTTGTCCTGCGTATCCGCGATGATCACGGGCTTCGTCGCGTCGCGGCTCGCATCGATCGCTTCGCGTGCGGCTTCGTCGGGCGAAAGAAACGGCACGTCCCAGCGCGCTTCGTCGTTCACGAGCGTCGTATAGAGCGCATCGACGGCTGCGTCGGCGGCTTGCTGATCGAGCGCGTAGCCCCAGAACACCGGGCCGCATTCGTCGAAGTCCGACGCGGGGAAACCCGGCGCGAACGACAGCGACACGACATCGTCCTTTTCGAGCGATTCGAGCGTGCCGTACATGCCGCGCGCCGGCTCGACGAGCGTGCACATGCCGTTCACCGGAATCAGGAACGGGACGCGGCGCATCGCGCGCTTGAACGGCCTCGCATGTTCGATTCGCTTTGCCAGAAGATGCGCCGCGCGCAGGCCGGTCTCCGCCATATCGACGTGCGGATACGTGCGATACGCGACGAGCGCATCGGCGAGTTCGACCATGCGCGCGGTGACGTTCGCATGAAGATCGAGCGACACGACGAGCGGCATGTCGTCGCCGACGATGCCGCGCACGCGCGCCAGCAACTCGCCTTCGCCGTCGTCGAGATGCTCGGTGACCATCGCGCCGTGCAGATCGAGATAGATCGCGTCGAAGCCGCCCGCCCGAATACGATCGACGATCGCGCCCGCGATGCGCTCGTATGCATCTTCCGTCACATGCGCCGATGCGCTCGCGCCCGCCCAGATCACCGGCATCAGTTCGTGCCCGTTCGCCTCGGCCCACTGAATGAAACCGCCGATCGGCACGTTCACGTCGCGCAGCTTCAATACATCGTCGCCGTGGGCCATCGGCGGAAATCCCTCGCCCTGGATGAAGCTCTGATAGCTCGCCTTCGTCGGCGCAAAAGTGTTCGTTTCGTGCTGGAATCCTGCGATCAAAATCTTCATGATCGTTGTCCTCGATAGTGTCGGTTGATGTTCAGGCAGTGCGCGCCTCGGCCGCTGCGACCGTGCGCCTGTTCGAGAGAATCAGCACGCATGAGAGCGCCACCATGCACGCCATCACGACGAGACCGCCGTTCGTGCTGCCGGTCGCGGACTTCACCCAGCCGATCACCGCCGGGCCCCAGAAGCCGCCCGACAGGCCGATCGTGTTGATGAGCGCGATGCCGCCCGCCGCGGCCGGGCCGGAAATCGTCTCGGACGGAATCGCCCAGAAGACCGTGTAGGCCATCCACATACAGGCCGTGGCGAGCGTGAGCAGCGTGAGCGTGGCGACGAGATTGCCCGATGCATACGGCGTCATCACCAGCAGCGCGGCGGCGGCGAGCGCGGGCAGCGCGCTGTGATAGCGGCGCTCGCCGACCTTGTCGGAGCGTCGTGCGGCCGCATACATCGCGATCGCGGCGGCGACATAGGGAATCGCGGCGTACCAGCCGAGATGCATCGTGTCGCTCACGCCTTGCTCCTTGATGAGCGTCGGCAGCCAGAAGCTGATCGCGTAGATCGGGAAGATGATGCAGAAGTACGCGATCGCCAGCAGATAGATACGAGAATTCTTCGCGATTTCCCTGAACGAATCGATACGATGCGACGCGCCGCCATGGCCGCCGACTTCTGCCTCGACGAGACGCCGCTCGTCTTGCGTGAGCCAGCGCGCATCGGCGGGACGATTGGCGAGCACGCGCCACACGAGCGCACCCAGCGCGATGCACGGCAGGCCTTCGACGAGAAACATCCACTGCCAGCCGGCCAGTCCGCCGACGCCCGCCAGCGACGAGATCAGCCACGCCGAGAGCGGCCCGCCGACGACGCCGCCGAGCGGCCCCGCGACGAACACGAGCGCGATCGCGCGCGCCATGCGCTTCGGCCCGTACCAGCACGAGAGGTAATAGATCATGCCCGGCGCGAAACCCGCTTCGAAGACGCCGAGCAGGAAGCGCATCGCGTAGAACGCGGGCACGTTGCGCACGAAGAGCATGCACGCCGACGTGATGCCCCACAGCACGAGAATGCGGCTGAACGTGAGGCGCGCGCCGATCTTCGGCAGCATCAGGTTGCTCGGAATTTCGAACAGCACGTAGCCGATGAAGAAGATCCCGGCGCCGACGCCATACGCTGCATCGGAGAAGCCGAGATCGCTTTGCATCTGAAGTTTCGCGAAGCCCACGTTCACGCGGTCCAGATACGCGAACATGTAGCACGCGATGAGCAGCGGCAGGAGCCGCCAGTTGATTCTGCTGTAGAGCGCCGAAACGGCATCGCCGCCTCGCAGGGTCTGTATCGTCGACATCCGCGTCTCCTGGTTTGTCTCCCCCTTATCGGGTAAGGCGATGTTGAGCGCGTGCGACTGTGCTGGCAAGAGCAACTAAGTTCACGTATCGTTGCTCTGTGAGCAACACGGAGCCGATAACGATGCGCGAGATCAATCAGCAGCGCCTGCGTTACTTTCATGAAGTGCTGTCGCACGGCACGATTCGCGGCGCGGCGGATCATCTGAATACGTCGCCGTCGGTGATCGCGCGGCAGATCAAACTGCTCGAAGACGAACTCGACACGAGGCTCTTCGAGCGCGAGCCGCGCGGCGTGCGGCCGACCGAGGCGGCGTTTCATCTGCTCGAATTCTGGCGCGGCTATCGCTCGCAGCAGGAGAAGCTCGAGGACCAGTTGCATGCGCTCAAGGGATTGCAGCAAGGCCAGATCCGGCTCGCGGTGAGCGAGGGCTATGTCGATACGCTCGTCGACGATGTGCTCGCGCCGTTCTGCGCGCGCTATCCGCGCCTCGAAATCGACATGCAGATGCTCGCCGTCGATGATCTGCTGGAAGAAGTCGCGCAAAGCCGCGCGCATATCGGCCTGGCGTACAATCCGCCGCCGCACGAGCGCATCGAGAGTCGCGCGAGTTCGCCGCAGCCGGTCGTGCTGCTCGCGCGGCGCGATCATCCGCTCGCGCTGCGCGGCGGCGTCGCGCGCATTCGCGATCTGCTCGACTATCCGCTCGCGCTGATGCCGCCCAGTTTCGGCATCGGCCATGTCGTGAAGATGCTGGAGACGACCGACAACCTCGCGATCCGCCCGACGCTCACGACGAACTCGCTCGGCGCGCTGAAGCGCTTCGTCGCCGCGGAGAATTTCATGACGCTGATCGGCGAGTTCGCCGCGTATCGGGAACTGGCGAGCGGCGAGCTGACGACGATCCCAATCGCGCATCCGCTCTTCGAAAGCGCGCAGGCGAAGCTGCTCGTGAAGACCGGGCGGCCGCTCGCGGCGGGACCGCAGGAACTGCTCGACTGGATTCTCAGGCGGATGCCGATGTTCGCTCATCCGCCCACGGAGGGCGTCAAACGAGCGCGCCCTCGGGCACGCCGGAAAGACGCGCCGCCGGCGAAACCGCGATGATCCACGCCTGCACGACAAAGCCCGCCGCCGCCGCGACGAGACACGGCCCCATGCCGAAGCGCGCGCTGATCGCCGCGCCGAGCAGCGCGCCGAGCGGCCGCGCGCCGTAAGTCGCCGTGCTGTTGAGCGCCGAGACGCGGCCCATCATGTTCGCGGGCGTGATGGCCTGGCGCAGCGTCGTCGAGCCGACGGTCCATAAAATCGGCCCCGCGCCCAGCAGGAAGAAGCTCGACGCCGCGAGCCAGAACGACGGCACGGCGAGCGTTCCGACCATCACGAGCGATGCGGCCAGCCCGCAAAACGGCCCGACGAGCAGCATGCGCCCGAACGCGATGCGCCGCGCCACGGCCGGCGCCGCGAGCGCGCCGCACACCATGCCGACGCCATACGCGCCGAGCGTGACGCCCACCGCCGACGCGCTCAGGCCGAGCCGCTGCACCGCATACGGCACATAGACCGACTGCAAGATGAAGAAGCCGATGTTGAAGAACACGGCGGTGGCGAGCATCGGGCGCAGCAGCGCATCGTGGCCGACGAAACGCGCGCCCTCGCGCAACTCGATCAGGAAATGACGCGCGGCGGCGTTCTTGCGCGCCGGTTCGCGCAATCCCGCGAGCAGCATCGCCGCCACCGCCGACAAGCCCGCCGCGCAGCCATACGCCCAGCCCGCGCCGATCCATCCGACGATCAGCCCACCCAGCGCCGGCCCCGCCGAATACGCGACGCTGCGCGCCAGCTCGATGCGCCCGTTCGCGGCGGGCAGCGCGGCTCGCTCGACCAGCGCCGGCACGAGCGCGGGCGCGGCGACGTTGTAGGCGACCGTGCCCGTCGCGCCGAGAAAGCCCAGCAGCGCGAGCAACGGCAGCGTCAATGCGTGCGAGAACACGAGCAGCAGCACGCAGGCCATCGCGAGCGCGCGGGCGCATTCGGCCGTCGCCATCAACGTGCGGCGCGAACGGCGGTCCGCGATCACGCCGAGCGGAATGGAGAGAAGCAGGAACGGCAGCGTCTGCGCGCTCTGCAATAAACCGATATCGACCGCCGACGCGCCGAGCGCGAACACGGCGGCGAGCGGCGCGGCGGCAAGGCCGATCTGCTCCGCCGATTGCGCAAGCAGGTTCGACCAGGCGAGGCGTTGGAAGGAAGCGGGGAAGCGCATCGACGTGGCTCCGTGACGGATGAGATAGCTCATCGTCACGGATGCGGCGCGCGCCGGCACTCCAGTTCTTGCGCTGTGATTCGCGTTACTGCGGCGTGGCGTCGAGCTTGGCCTTCTCCGTCGCGATCTGATCGGCGATCTTTGCCGCGAGATCGTCGAGCGAGGAGATGGATTCGGCCGTGTTGATCACGAAGCGCGCCGCCGCGCCGTAGGGCTTGGGCGCCGCCGCCGATTTCTGCCCCTTCAGCTCGCTGCTCGTATCGATCTGCGTGAGCGGCGCGTCCGGGCTCGCGGCGAGATTGGCGAGCTGCACGGTGACGTGCGTGTTGGGCTTCTTGTCCGACGAACCCATCGACGGCAACGCGGAGCCGAATCCCGACGTCAGCGTTTCGTCGAATTCGCCGGTCACGAGCCAGCCCGAAGTCGGCGGCGGCGAATCCGCTGTCATATGACACGCACCGATGCCCTTCGCGCCGAGCTTGCTGACGATGCCTTCGGCCAGCGCCGACGCGTTCTGATCCACCTTCATCGTGTTGCGCGCGGAACGCAGCCGCGAGCCGAGAAAACGCGACGAGCCGCCTTCCTTGCTGACCGGCGTGAAATCGCGAACCTGAACCAGCTTGCCTGCGTTCGCATCGTTCGCGCCGGGACACGGCGGCGCGGCATCGGCGAGCGCGAGCGTGCTGATCGAAAAGCCGAGCACCGCCAGCGAAACGCGTAAGGATGAAGTGTTCATCGGTTGTCTCCGGCTCGCATGCGCGAGTGTCGCGATGATAACGCCGGTGTCAGCGCAGCGCCGCGGCTTCTTCCGCGCCGGCCTGCGCCATCAGGTTCGCGAGCGGCACGGGACGACTGAGCAGGAAGCCCTGCACCTTGTCGCAGTTCATTTCGCGCAGCGTATCGAGTTGCTCCTGCGTCTCGACGCCTTCCGCGACCACCGTCACGCCGAGCTTGTGCGCGAGATCGATCACGCCTTCTACGACCGTACGCACCATCGCGTCGGTCGCGATGTTATCGACGAAGGATTTGTCGAGCTTCAGCACGTCCGGCCGGAAGCGCGCGAAGTAGCTGAGGCTCGAATAGCCCGTGCCGAAATCGTCGATGGCGATGCGCACGCCCATCGCACGCACGTTCGAGAGCACTTCCTGCGCGTCGTCCACATTGTCGATCAGCGCGGATTCGGTGATCTCCAGCGTGATGCGGTTCGAGTCGATGCAGCCGCGCCGGATCGCGTGCCTGAGCACGGACACGAGGCGCGGATCGCGGAACTGTTTCGGCGACACGTTGAGCGCCACCGAGCACGCCTGCGGCAGCGCGAGCGCGAGTTGCGACGCGGCCTGCACGGCCTCGCGAATGACCCAGTGCCCCGCTTCGACAATGAGCGCGCTCTCTTCCAGCACCGGCACGAACGCGCCGGGCGCGAGCAGCCCGAGTTGCGGATGGTCCCAGCGCAAGAGCGCCTCGACGCCGACGAGCTCGCCCGAATCCACGCGATATTGCGGCTGATAGTGCAGCACGAACTGATTCTCGCGGATCGCGCCGTGCAGTTCGGCTTCGAGATGCGCGCGCGCGAGATCGTCCTTCTCGCGATCGCCGAACACGCGGAACGTGTTGCGGCCTGCGCGCTTCGCGGCGTACATCGCCATGTCGGCGCTGATGAAGAGCGCTTCGGGCGTGCGTCCGTGCTCCGGATAGAGCGCGACGCCGATCGAGCAGGTCATCGTCAGACTCTTGCATTCGATCTTGATCGGACGATGGCAGGCGAGCGAGAGCTTGCGGCACGCGCGCGCGATGCTTTCCTGTTCGAAGACGCCCGGCAGGATCACCGTGAACTCGTCGCCGCCCGGACGCGCGGCCACGGCGCCTTCGGGCAGCGTCTCCTGGATGCGTCGCGCGATCGTGCGCAACACGGCATCGCCGGCGATATGGCCCGCCGTGTCGTTGATGGACTTGAAGCGATCGATATCGATGAAGAGATACGCGAACGCCGCGCCCGCTTCGCAGCGTTTCAGGAGCGCATCCATCATCGCGTTGCGGTTGGCGAGGCCGGTGAGGCTATCCGTGTTCGCGAGCCGATGCAGTTCCTGAAGACGCTGGCGCTCGTCGGTGGCATCGACGCACACGCTCACGACGCGCGACACCACGCCGTCCTCGGTCACCGGATAGATATCCGCGCGAACCCAGCGCGTGCGGTCGTGCGGCAAACATAGACGGAAATAGCTCTGCGTCGCGGCGCCCGTGTTCAGCGCCGTGCGCATTTCCTCGCGCAGCGCGGGCAGATCGTCGGGATGCACGCGCTGCGACCACGCGGTCTGATCGGCTTCGAGCGCGGACATCGGCATTTCCCACATGCGTTCGAACGCGGAACTCACGTGCAGCAGTTCGCGGAAATCGCGCGTCGCGGTCCAGAAGACGGCATCGACGTGATCTTCCATGTCCTTCTGCACGCGCGCGTTGCCGCGCAGTTCGTCGATGAGATCCACTTCCGCGGTGATGTCGCGCGATTTGCACAGCACGGCCGTGACCTTGCCATGCTCGCCGTAGACGGGCGCAAACGTCGATGTCCACCATTTCAGCTTGCCGGTCATCGTGCGGCACGTGCCGGAAAACGACGTCGATTCGCCCGCTTTCGCGCGCTCGAAGGCCTGCCGCGCATCGGGACCGTCCCAGAGCGCGAGCCAGTCGATGCCGACGAGATCTTCGGCGCAGTCCGCTTCGATGAGACGCCTGCCGACATCGGAGATGCACATGATGCGGCCTTCGAGCGAGAGCAGCTTGAGGCAGTCCTCGGCGATGGAAAGCAGCCCATGCGCGACTTGCCGCGCGACGAAGATCTGACGATTCGTCACCTGCATGCGATGCACGACGATCGTCGCGCCGAAGACGAGCGCGGCGAGCAGCACGTTCCACGGCAGCGGCACGAAGAAGGTGCCGCACGCCGCGATGAGCACGCCGAGCGGAGCGAGACCGAGCCCATCGAAACGACGTGCATGTTCGATGTACGGCAGGTTCCTGGCGACGTTCTCGCCGATGGTCCCGAGGAAATCGTTGGCGCCTCTCTGCACCTTCTGGCCCTGTTCTGATGATGGCTTTGATCGGTGTTTATCGGCGTGAGGGAGGAAGTCTTTAGTAAGGAACGCGGCGGCAGAGATCGCCGCGCCGTGTCGCAACATCGGACGAAAGCGGGGTTCAGCCGCGCTTCGGTTTGCGCACGGCCCGCACCTTGCCGGTGCGCCCGCCGCCGCAGAAAAAGCGCTCATGTCCGTCGGATTCCAGCCCGGACACGCCCATTCCTTCGGGCATCTCCAGCCGCTCGATGACCTCGCCCGATTGCGGATCGATATGGCGTAGCTCGCTCTCGTCGCCTTCCCAGGTGGCGTGCCAGAGTTCGCCGTCGATCCACGTGACGCCCGTGACGAAGCGATTCGACTCGATGGTGCGCAGGATCGCGCCGTTGTCCGGATCGATCTGATGGATCTTGCGTTCGTTGTATTGCCCGACCCAGAGCGTGCCCTCCGCCCACGCGAGGCCGGAGTCCGCGCCGCCGCCCGGCGCGGGAATCGTCGAGAGTACGCGCCCTGTCTTCGGATCGATCTTCTGGATGCGGTCCTCGGCGATCTGAAACAGATGCTCGCCATCGAAGGCCGTGCCCGCATGCGCCGCGATGTTCAGCGAGCGCTCTGTCCTGCCGCTGTCCGGATCGAAAGCATTGAGCGTATCGCCCGCCGCGAACCACACACGCTCGCCGTCCCAGGTGACGCCGTGCACACCTTCGACATCCGGAAAAGGCCCGTATTCGCGGATGATTTCAGCCTTTGCGCGCTTCATTTCGACGTCCTCCTGATGATTGATCGTGCGTTCATGCTAATCACTCGCGAGCCCGACGGGGAGTAACAAGGTCGTCGTGAATCCGGGCATCGGCGGCGTGGTCCAGCGGCGCGCGCGACCGCGTCCGAACGATTGCACCTTGCCGCTCGCGGCGAGCGCATCGAGCGAGCGCTGCACCGTGCGCTGACTCGCGCCGAGCGCGATCGCGAGCGCCGAGCTCGACCACGATTCGCCATCGGCGAGAAACGCGAGCAGCGGCGCGTACTCGTCCTCGACAGGCAGCGCGAGCACGGCCACCTCGCGCGCATGACGCGGCTTCAGCACGAAGCCGCGCGAAGTCGCATCGATGCCCGCGTGCGCGCGCAGCATCGTGCGCAGCCTGCCCATCTCGACGCGCAGCCGCGCCCGATGCGTCTCGTCCGCTTCCCTGATGCGAAACGCGCGCAGAATCAGCGCATCGCGCGGCGCGTCGTGGGGCCATGCCTGCGCGAGCATCCGAGCGAGCGTGAAGAGCACGGGCCGCGTCGCGAGCGATATCGACGTGCCGTTCTCGCGCACGCACAGACGGCATGCATCGACGACGAACGTATTCGATGCAAACAGCGCCTCGACTTCTTCGAGCCGGAGCAGCCGCTCGTTGCCGTGTGCGACGAGACGCGCGGCCGGCGTGCTGAGGATGCGCCAGGCGCTCTCGACCTCGGCGGCGAGCGCCGGAATGCCCGCTTGCCGCGTGGCTTGTGTCGCGCGTTCGAGTGCGGCGTGCGCCGCTTGCGTGTGCAGACGGCGCATCGCGATGCCTGCCGCGATGAGCTCATGCGCGGCCCGCGACGCGGCCGGAAGCGATGCGGGATTCAGCCCGGCGAGCATGCGCTCGGCATCGTCGGTCCGTCCGATGAGCAGCGCGCGGCGCACTTCCAGATAGCGCGCATGTGCTGCGTTCACGTGATCGCCATGCGCTTCGAGAATCGCGCGTGCGTGATCGAGCGCCTTCGCGGGCCACGTGAGATCGCGCGATGCCAACGCGATTTCCGCTTCCGCGACGATGCATCGCGAACGCGCCAGCGCCTCTTTCGTACCGAACGCACGCGCCGCGCTTTTCACGAGCGCACGTGCGCGCACGAAGTCGCCGAGCTGCGCCATCGCGATGCCGCGCAACGCGAGCGCACTCGCGTCCTCGCGCAGCGCGATCCGGTTCAGCGCGCCGAGCGGATCACCCGCCGCGAGCGCGCGCGCCGCCGCCGTGATCAGTGAATCCATGCGAATCCCGACACACTTGTCACTCCTTTGCCGTGCATGCCCGCGACTAATCTAACACCGTACTCGACGCGCACCGGACGAACGCAAGGGGATGACATCATGAACGTGCTGACCGCGATCATCGAACGAGAGAGCATGTGCGTTTCGCGACGCCGGTTTGTCGTCATGGCCGCGCTGGTGTTGCTGGCGGGCGTGATCGTGACTTGCGCGATACACACGCCGATATCATCGATGAGCGATCTGCCGATGCCCGGCGGCTCGATGCTCCTGCCTGCGTTCACGCCGATGTGCGGGCGCACGTGGCTGCGCGCGGCGGCGGCGTTCGTCGGCATGTGGGTCGCGACGATGCTGCCGTCGTTCGCGATAGGCGACTATCGACGCGACAAGCGCCGCACCACGGCATGCGCGCCGAACACGCACACAATGCCGATCACGCCGCCTGCGAGCACGTGCGTGAGCCGCTCGAACGCATCGGCGGCGGACTGGTTCGCCAGCATGATCGCGAGCGCCACGAACACGCATCGAAAGAAATATCCGACGACGTAGCGCTGAAACGCGACGAGCGTGAGGAAGGCCGCGAGCGTCGCGAGCGTGACGGCGATGTCCGAATGCGGTACGACGAACCGCCCGAGCACGATGCCGATCGGCACGCCCACGATCACGCCGAACGCGCGGTTCGCGAGCTTCGTGCGCGCCGTATCGACCGAACCCGTCACGATGCTGGCCGCGCCCCAGATCACCCATTGCGCACGGTCCATGTGCCAGAGCACGACCATCGCCGCCGCGATGCCCACGCTCGCGAGCATCGCCGCGAGATCTTCGCCGAAGGGCGCGCGCTCGCCGAAATCGTCGAGATTCGACCAGCGCGCGGCGGGCTTGCCGCGCGAGCGGATATGCGCCGACACGAGCGCCGGAACGAGCGCGACGAGCAGATAAGGCAATGAGGCGGGTACTTCGCGCAACAGCGCATCGATGGTGCGGCCGCCCTGAAGTTCGTTCGCGAGAATGAGCACGGGAACGAAGGTCCAGTTGCCGAGCGCGCGCAATTCCTTGCCGCGCGACACGAGCAGGATCACGCCCGCCGCGAGCAACATGCACGCGACGACGAAGAACACCGGAACCCGTTCGGCAAGCAGCAGAAGATACGTTCCGGCGATGATCGCGAGCCCATGCGCGAGGACACCGAGCGGCCTAAGCGCGAGCCTGTCCTCCCCGATCACGGTGCCGATCGCGAGCAGCGATGCCTTCATCCACAAGTCGTTGCCGGTTGCGAGCGCGAGCACGACGAACGGCAACAGCGCGATGGTCGCGCGCAGGAGCGGCCAGACCTTGATTTCGTCGGCGAGACGAAGATGCGGTGCGTCGGCGGACATGCTCGGCGATTCCCCTCGTGAGCCCGCATGAAGTTTAGGACGGTTTTCGGGCTGCGGTTGCCTCGCGGTTACCTAAGCGCGCACTAAGTATCGGCGCACACAGTTCGCGATGACGACGCGCGGTGTTCGCGCGCTCGCACCGACACGAGGAGGCGACACATGCCCGCGATGCTCAACAAGGTACCCGAAGTCACGCTCGCATTCTGGATCATCAAGATCATGTCGACGACCGTCGGCGAAACGGGTGCCGACTATCTCGCGGTGAACGCGGGACTCGGCGTCATCGTGACCGATGCGATCACGGCCGCGCTGCTCGCCACAGTCCTATTCATGCAGATGCGCACGCGCCGCATGGTGCCGTGGCTCTACTGGCTCACGGTGGTGCTGATCAGCATCGCGGGAACGCAGATCACCGATGCGCTGACCGACAGCGCGGGCGTGAGTCTCTACGCGAGCACCGCGTGCTTCGCCGTGCTGCTCGCCTTCATCTTCGCGATCTGGCATCGCACGGAGCATTCGCTCTCCATACGTTCGATCGACACTCGGCGGCGCGAACTCTTCTACTGGTGCGCGATTCTCTGCACCTTCGCGCTCGGCACCGCGGCAGGCGATCTCGCCACCGAAGCGCTCGGTCTCGGCTTCCCGCTCGGCGTGCTGATCTTCGCCGCGCTCATTGCGATCACCGGCGCGGCGGCGTTTCTCGGCATGAATCGCGTCGCCGCGTTCTGGATCGCGTACATCCTGACGCGCCCGCTCGGCGCATCGCTCGGCGATCTCATGTCGCAGCCGCGTACTTACGGCGGCATGGGATTCGGCACGATCTACACCAGCGCCCTCTTTCTCGCGATCATCGTCGCGCTCGTCGCCTATGTGACTTATCTCGATCACACGAGCCAGGCACGGCGTCGGCGCGGCGGTTCGCATCCTGCCTGACCTCATCCAAGGAGAAGACCATGAAATCCCGTCATATCGCGGGCGCGGCGCTTTGCGCGGCCGTCGCCATCAGCGCCTTCACAGGCTCGATCACGTCGGCCGGATTCGAAGCGATCGGCACGGCGCATGCTGCATCGAAGCTCGGGGACCTGACGCCGTTTCGCACGATCGCCGCCGATACCGCGACGCTCGTCGACAAGGGCGATCTCGCCGGCGCGAAAGCGCGCATCAAGGACCTCGAAGTCTCGTGGGACGAAGCGGAGCCGTCGCTCAAGCCGCGTGCCGCGAGCGACTGGCATGTCGTAGACAAGGCGATCGATCGTGCACTGGAAGCGCTGCGCGCGAAGACGCCGCAGCAAGCAGCCTGTAAACAATCACTGGCCGATTTGCTGACGACATTCGACCGGATCGGCGGCAAACCCTGACCCACAGCGAAAAGGCCCTGTAAACAGGGCTTTTTCTGCGTAAGCGTTTTGAAAAACGTTTTACTCGCTCACTAAATGCTCACTAAAGGACCTTGTCCTGCTGTCGTTATACAGGCCAGCCGATGGATTCCAGCGGCCGCGCAGCAGGCGAAGCATCGCCGCCCGAGCGCGCTTGCGCCTTTGCGATGCAGCCACCTTGAGAGAGCTATGTTTTCGACAATAAAAGGCCGACTGGCCTTGGCCATGACGCTTCTGAGCGCGCTGCTGATCGCGATCGGCCTCGTCGGAGTGATCGGCATGGGCCGGTCCAACGCGGTCACGTACGACCTCTTCACGAATGAAATGCCGAGCGCGGTGTCGGTCGGCAATGCGGAAATGTTCATGGCGCGCGAGCGCCTCTCGTTCGATCGCGCGGCACTGAACGTCGGCACGCCCGCGGCGGAAGAAGCGATCGGACGCGGCTCGCTGATGCGCAAAACCTCCGACGACGCATGGACGAAGTATTCCAGCCTGCCGCAAGGCCCCGAAGAAAAAGCGCTCGCCGACAAGTTCAACGAGCAGCGTCTCGGGCTGCAAAAGCTGATCGACGCGGGCTATGCCGATGTCCGCGCGAAAGATCAGGCGAAGATCATCGACGACGCGAGCGCGATGCAGGCCGTGTTCACCGAGTTCGCGAAGACGGGCGTCCTGCTGCGCAAGCTGCAATTCGAACAGGCGAAGGCTTCGTATGACCACGGAGAGGAAGTGTTCGGCACGTTTCGCGCCGGCTGCATCGTTGCGATTCTGCTCGGCGTCGCTTCGGCCTTCTATACGTGGATCTCGCTGCGCCGCCGTATTTCGCGTCCGCTCGATGCCGCACTCGCGCAATTCGATGCGATCGCAACCGGCGATCTGCGCCGCAACGTGACGGTGACATCGAACGACGAAATGGGCCAGTTGTTGCGTGGTCTCGCGACGATGCAGTCGAGCCTCATCGATACGGTTCGCACGGTGCGCGGCGGCAGCGAATCGATTGCATCCGCGACCAAGCAGATCGCGGCGGGCAACGTGGACCTTTCCTCGCGCACGGAACAGCAGGCGTCGGCGCTTCAGGAAACGGCGTCGAGCATGGATGAGCTGACGGGCACGGTCAAGCAGAACGCCGACAATGCGCGTCAGGCGAGCGTGCTCGCGGCGAACGCGTCGGAGATCGCGGGCAAGGGCAGCCATGTCGTGTCGCAGGTCGTGACGACGATGGGCGAGATCAACCAGAGCTCCTCGAAGATCGCGGACATCATCACGATCATCGAAGGCATTGCGTTCCAGACCAACATTCTGGCGTTGAACGCGGCGGTCGAAGCGGCGCGTGCCGGCGAGGAAGGACGCGGCTTCGCGGTCGTGGCGGGCGAAGTGCGCTCGCTCGCGCAACGTTCGTCGGCGGCGGCGAAGGAGATCAAGGAACTGATCGACAACTCGGTCGAGCGCGTGCAATCGGGCACTGCGCTCGTCGACGAAGCGGGCCGCACGATGACCGAGATCAGCACGGCGGTGCAGCGCGTGACGGACATCATGGGCGAGATCGCGGCGGCTTCGGAAGAGCAGAGCAGCGGCATCGAGCAAGTGGCGCGCGCCGTCACGCAGATGGACGAGGTGACGCAACAGAACGCGGCGCTCGTCGAGGAAGCGGCGGCGGCGGCGCAGTCGCTGGAAGATCAGGCGGGCGCGTTGCGCACGGCGGTGGAGACCTTCCGTCTTCACGACGAAGGCATGCGCGCGGCGGCCTGAAGCAGCTTCGCGGTTGGACGATGCGCGGCTCGCGATCCTTCGGGACGCGAGCCGCGTGCTTTTTGCGCGAGCCATAACCGCCGGTAATCACCTCATGAGGCGAATTCAATAGACGGCTATCGCTGTTTTCGCGAGACTGCGATGCGTCGGATCGACATGCGGTCCGTCCTCGAACAAGAGCGCAACAAGCCTCGGAGGAGACATAAGAGATGCTGCATCGCCCCAGAGTTACACGCTCCGTTCTCGCGCTGATGTGCGCGATGTCTTTCATCATGTATCTCGATCGCGTCAACCTGTCCGCTGCGGCGGGCCTGATACGCGACGACCTTCATCTCACCAATACCGACATCGGCCTCGTGTTCGGTGCTTTCGCTTACACGTATGCGATCTGCCAGGTCATCGGCGGATGGTTCAGCGACCGCTTCGGCGCGAAGACGACGCTCGTGCTGTGCGCATCGATCTGGATCGTCGCGACAATCGCAACGGGATTCGCGGGCGGTGTCGTGTCGCTGTTCTGTGCGCGCATGTTGCTCGGCGTCGGCGAAGGCGCGGCGCTGCCTGCGCAGGCGCGCGCGCTCGTCAACTGGTATCCGGCGAGCAAGCGCGGTTTCGTGCAGGGCCTCACGCATTCGTTCTCGCGACTCGGCAATGCGCTCACGCCGCCTTTGATCGCGTTGCTCGTCGCGTTTGCTTCGTGGCGTGCGTCGTTCGTGCTTGTCGGCGCGCTGACGGCTGTGTGGGTCGTCGTGTATGCGTGGTACTTCGCGGATAACCCGCGCAAGCATCGGCATATGACGGCCGAGGAAGAAGCCGAGTTGCCGCCTGAAGACAAGGTCGCCGTCGACAAGACGCGCGAGCCGACGCCCTGGGGCCGCCTGCTCAAGCGCATTTCGCCGACGATGATCGTCTACTTCTGCTATGGCTGGACGGGCTGGCTGTTCTTCACGTGGCTGCCGACGTTCTTCATGCACGGACGCGGACTCGATCTGAAGAGTTCGGCGCTTTTTTCGGCGGGTGTGTTTCTGTCGGGCGTCGTCGGCAATACGGCGGGCGGGGTGATTTCGGATCGCATTCTGAAGCGCACGGGCAGTGTGGTTTCGGCGCGTCGCAATATGATCATCGTCGCGTTCCTCGGTGCGCTCGTGTTTCTCGCGCCAGTGATGGTGGTGAAGTCGCTGCCGGTCATGGCGGCGTCGTTGAGCTTGTCGTTCTTCTTTCTGGAGATGACGATCGGGCCGATCTGGGCCGTGCCGATGGACATTACGCCGAAGCACGTCGGGATCGCGAGTGGGCTCGTGAATGCGGGATCTGCTATCGCAGGGATTTTTTCGCCGATCGTGTTCGGGTTTGTCGTCGATCGGACCGGGAGTTGGACGTTGCCTTTTGCAGGGTCGCTTGGGTTGCTCGCTGTCGGGATCGTGATGACGTTTTTTATGCGGCCGGATATTGCGTTGGATCGGGGGGCGGGTTCTGCTTCGGATGATGGTACTGCGCGGGAGGAGTTGGAGTTTGGGAGGTAGGGGTTCTTCGCGATGGTTGCCGCCGGATCCCGGGTTCGTGTCGGTTTATTGACACTGCCCCTGTGCGGGGCGGCAGTCACTTTCTTTGCTGCTGCAAAGAAAGTAACCAAAGAAACAGCTCGTTTAGGCCCGCGGTCACACGTAGTTTGGCCATGCTTGCCAGCCCGCGGTGGCCCTCGCCTAAGTGTCGCCCCCAAAGGCCCAATCGGGCTTGGCTCGCGCACGGTCTGCCGCCCGAGACGATTCAGTGCGCTGGTTCAGCAC
Organism: Caballeronia jiangsuensis; assembly: GCA_000648925.1. GTDB lineage: Bacteria > Pseudomonadota > Gammaproteobacteria > Burkholderiales > Burkholderiaceae > Caballeronia > Caballeronia jiangsuensis. The sequence continues at coordinate 25,723 of JFHF01000012.1, read as the reverse complement.
GAAACAGCTTCGGCACAGCGCTGCGCGCTGCCGTTGGGTATGCGAGGGAAACCGAAGAGGGAGCGCGCGCGAACCCGATTGACCCATCGGCCGCGTAGCGGGCCGGAGCTATTTGGTGCTGAACCAGTTCGTTCTGTGGTGCGATATGTCAGACCGTGCGCGGTCCAAGCCCTTGTCTGCTTGCGGGGGCACTCGCTACTGCCGGGCCATTAGGCCAATCGTCTGTGCCGCGGCCGGCGTGAAGTGCTTAGGCTGGGGATAGCTGTTTCTTTGGTTACTTTCTTTGCAGCAGCAAAGAAAGTGACTGCCGCCCCGCACAGGGGCAGTGCTAATAAACCGACACGAATTCAGGATTCCACAAAAGCACAAGCGAAAACCAAAAGCCAACCCTTCAAGCCCTCCGAATCGCCTCGATCACCAGCTGCGTCGCCGGACTAATCCGCCTGTTCTTCCTGAGAATCAACCCATAGGGCGCGAGCCGCCCCCTCAACCCCGTAGGCAATGAAGCAATAGTATCCAAAGCGGAATAATAGTCCGCGACGGAACTTGGCAGCACCGCCAACATGTCCGAGTCCCGCAACAACGACAAGGTAGTAAGAATCGAAGAAGTCTCGACGGTGCTAACCGGCGGCGCAACCCGCGATTCGCGAAACGTCTGATCGATGATCTGCCGCATCGGACTCGGATGCGGCTGCACGATCCACGGATACTTCGCCAGATCCGCAAGCTTCGGCCTCGCCGCCATCCCGACAGCCGGATGCTCCGGCCGCGCAACGATCGTCAGCGCCTCTTCCGACAAGGTCTCGAACGTCAAATCGAGCGCGGAAAAACCGTAAGGAATGCGCCCCACCACGATATCAAGCTGATCCTGCTGCAACGCCTGCACGAGCACATCGCTCGTATCGATCTGCACGCTGATCTGCAAGCGCGGATGCGCTTCCTTCAACTCCACGATCACCTTCGTCAGCAGATCGGGAGCCGGCGCCATTACCGCGCCGATACGCACCTTGCCGATATCGCCCGCCTCGATCGCCGCCAGTTCCTCGCGCAGCTCATCGAGATCCTCGAAGACGACCCGCGCGTATCGCATCACCGCTTCGCCGTAAATCGTCGGCTCCATGCCCCGCGCATGACGCACGAACAGCGTCGCGCCGATCGTGTCCTCCAGTTCCTTCAGCGCCTTGGTCGCGGCGGGCTGCGTCATCGCGAGTTCGTCGGCGGCGCTTCTGAGCGATTCGGTCTCCGAGAGCGCCATCATCAATTGCAGATGACGCAGACGCAGGCGTTTGCGTATGGTCGGGGCGGGCGCGATCATGCGAGCGATAACTCCAGGAAATAGCCTGATGCAAATAATTCAATGGTCAGTTATCGCGGAGTTTCGCACACTAGCGCTACCCGATACAGCCGCGCAAACCCTCGTTTCAGCGGCCCAATCCGAATAGACCGGAGACACCGAAGATGAAGATCAAGCATGTCCGCGCACGCGTTTTCGAATGGAAAGGCAAGGTCGTGCCGCCGCAATCGCACTTCTGCACGAACGCCGTCGATGTACTCTACGAACGCGGCGACGCAATGGGCTCGTTCCGCTTTCACGGCTGGCTCGTCGTCGAGATCGAATGCGACGACGGCACCGTCGGCATCGGCAATTGCGCGCTCGCGCCGCGCGTCGCCAAACAGATCGTCGATGAATATCTCGCGCCCATCGCTATCGGCGAAGATCCGTTCGATCACGAATACATCTGGCAGAAGATGTATCGGCGCACGCTCGCATGGGGCCGCAAGGGCATCGGCATGGCGGCGATCTCCGCTGTGGATATTGCGCTATGGGACATCATGGGCAAGGCCGTGAAAAAGCCCGTCTTCAAGCTGCTCGGCGGCCGCACGAAAGAGAAGATCTGGTGCTATGCGTCGAAGCTCTATAACAACGACGACCGCGACGCATTCCTCGCGGAAGCGCAAGGCTATCTCGATCAAGGCTTCACCGCGATGAAGATGCGCTTCGGCTATGGCCCGAAAGACGGCCCGAAAGGCATGGCGAAGAATCTGGAGCAGGTCCGCCTGTTGCGCGAACTCGCGGGCGACGATGTGGACATCATGCTCGAATGCTATATGGGCTGGACGCTGGAATACGCGCGCCGCATGCTGCCGCGTCTCGCCGAATTCAATCCGCGCTGGCTCGAAGAGCCCGTGATCGGCGACGACGTCGAAGGTTATCAGGAGCTTAAAAAGATGAACATCGTGCCGATATCCGGCGGCGAGCACGAGTTCACGAGCTATGGCTTCAAGGATCTGCTGGAACGCCGCGCCGTCGATGTCATTCAGTACGACACGAACCGTGTGGGCGGCATCACCGCCGCGCGCAAGATCAACGCGATGGCCGAAGCGTGGTCCGTTCCCGTGATTCCGCACGCGGGCCAGATGCACAACTATCACCTGACGATGGCGAGCACCGCGAGCCCGATGTCCGAGTTCTTCCCCGTGTTCGACGTCGAAGTGGGCAACGAGCTCTTCTACTACATCTTCGACGGCGAGCCGCAGCCGGAGAACGGCTATCTGCAACTCTCCGATGAAACGCCGGGCCTCGGCATCACGCTGTCCGACAAGCATCTGAGCGACTTCAACATCATCGAATGACGCAATGATGCAGGGCCAATGCAGCCCGACACCATCAGGAGACAGACATGGAGAGCAGGATCGAATCACACGCGGCGCGCGACGCCGCCTCGTCCGAACACGCGACGAGCGTACGCTGGCGCATCTTCGGCGTGGTATTTCTCATCACGCTGATCAACCTCGTGGACCGCATCTCGCTTTCCATCGCGATGCCCACCATCGCGAAAGAGTTCGCACTCTCGCCCGCGATGCAGGGGCTCGTGCTGTCGAGCTTCTTCTGGTCGTATGCGCTCCTGCAGATTCCGGGCGGCTGGCTCATCGACAAACTGGGGCCGCGCAAGGTCGTGGCAGGCGCAACCGTCCTGTGGGGAATCTTTCAGACGTCGATGGGCGCGGCCACCGGCGGCCTGTCGATGCTGTTTCTGCGCGTCGGTCTCGGCGGCGCGGAAGCCCCGCTCTTTCCGGCAGGTAGCAAGCTCAACGCGCTCTGGCTGTCGCGCACCGAACGCGCACGCGGCGCGGTGCTGATGGATGCAGGTTCACCGCTCGGCGCGGCGATCGGCGGCCTCGCTATCTCGAATCTGATCCTCATGTTCGGCTCGTGGCGCACCGCGTTCGTCGTCGCGGGACTCGCGACCATCGCGTGCGGCTGGCTCGCATGGCGCTATCTGCGCGACGATCCCGCGAAACATCCGGGCGTGAACGGCGCGGAACTCGCGCATATCCGCGACGGCGCACCAGCCGTGTCCGGCGCCGCACGCGCAAGCCATGACGATGCGCCGCTGCCGCTGCGCTCGACCATCGCGATGTGCGTCGGCCGCATGAGCTGGGCGATGATCTTCTTCGGCCTGCTCACGTGGGGCCCGAGCTATCTGACGCAGGCGCGCGGTTTGAGCCTGTCGCAGATCGGCGCGGCGACCTTCTTCATCTTCCTCGCCGGCGCACTCGGCTCGCTGTCGGGCGGCTTTCTGTGCGATGCGCTGTGCGCGATGAATTTCTCGCGCGGCAAGGTCGTGAAGAGCATGATCGCCGTGTCGGGGCTCGTCACGCTCGCCGTGTTCGCCTCGCTGCCGAGCATCACGTCGCCTGTCGTCGCGGTCGCGGTGCTGTGCGGCGCATCGTTCCTGCTGATGTGGGGCAGCCTCTACTGGAGCCTGCCTTCGTTGCTCGCAAGCCCCGGACGCGTCGGCCTGCTCGGTGCGTGCATGAACTGCGCGGGCAGCGTCGGCGGGATTTCGATTCCGCTCATCACGGGCTTCATTCTTCAGCGCACCGGTTCCTTCGATGCGGTGCTGCATTTTTACGGCGCGTGCGCGCTGGTGTATATCTTCGGTTCGATCGCCATCGATCTGCGCCGCACCCGCTAACAACGATCACGAGACCCTATACACATGAAACCTCTCATCGCAGTGCTTCTCGGCGACCCCGCCGGCATCGGTCCCGAACTGATCGCGCGCCTCGTCGCGAAGCCGGAGAATCGCGCGCGCGCCGATCTCGTCATCATCGGCGACAAGCGCGAGCTGGATCACGGCATGGAGATCGCGCAGCAACGTTTCGACTATCAACTGGTCGATAGCGTCGATGCCGCCGCGCGCGATACCGACGTGCCCTCGCTCATCGACTTCCGCCTGCCCGACGACGCCCCCTACGAGCGCGCCGTATCGACCGAACGCGGCGGCCGCTACAGCCTCGAAGCCTTCAAACAGGCGCTCGCGACGACGCGCGCGAACCGCACGCAGGCGATGCTCTTCGCGCCCGTCAACAAGACCTCGCTGCACATGGCCGGCATGGAGACGAACGACGAAATGGAATGGTTCGCGCGCCAGCTCGATTTCAGCGGCGCATTCTGCGAATTCAACGTGCTCGACGAACTGTGGACCTCGCGCGTGACCTCGCATATCGCGTTGAAGGACGTGAGCGCGAAGCTCACGCAGGAGCGCATCGTCGGCGCGGTGCAACTGATTCGCGATGGCCTCAAGCGCGCGGGCATCGAAGCGCCGCGCATCGCGGTCTGCGGCTTCAATCCGCATAACGGCGATAACGGCGCGTTCGGTCGCGAGGAAATCGACGTGATCGCGCCCGCCGTCGAACACGCGCGCGCGCAAGGTTACGACGCGCAAGGCCCCTTCCCCGCCGACACCATCTTCGTGCGCGCACGCGATCAGAAAGTCTTCGACGGCGTCGTCACGATGTACCACGACCAAGGTCAGATCGCGATGAAGCTGATGGGCTTCTGGCGCGGCGTCACTGTGCACGGCGGCCTGCCCGTGCCGATCGCGACGCCCGCGCACGGCACCGCGTTCGATATCCACGGCCAGGGCCGTGCCGATGTCGGCGCAACGCAGAAAGCGTTCGACATCGTCGTGCGCATGGCGCAAGACCGCCTGAGCTGACGCCATGATGCAAGAGCGCATCGAAGCCTTGCGCGAGCGCTTCCTGGAAAGCGGCGACGACGCGGACCTGCCCATCGTCGACGCACATCATCACTTCTGGGACGTGGCGCGCAACTATCATCCGTGGCTGCGCGATCTGCCGCGCATTCCGTTTCGCTATGGCGATTACGCCGCGATCTGCAGGAACTTCCTGCCCGACGATTACTTCGCGCAGGCGGGCAATCATCGCATCGTGAAGACGGTGATGATGGAAGGCGAATGGGACCCGCGCGACGTGCTCGGCGAGGCGCGCTGGGCCACCGCATTGCACGAGCGCACCGGCTTGCCGAACGCGATGGCCGCGCAGATCTGGCTCGATCGCGACGATGTCGCCGATACGATCGACGCGTATCGCGAGATGCCGCTCGTGCGCAGCGTGCGTCACAAGCCGAAGACCGTTGCACGCGCGGAGCATCGCGCGGATTTCGCGGCGCCCGGCTCGATGCGTTGCGCGCGCTGGCGGCACGGCTATGCATTGCTCGCACAAAGTGGCCTGATGTTCGAATTGCAGGCGCCGTGGTGGCATTTCAGCGAAGCGGCGGAACTGGCGCGCGATTTTCCGCAGATGAAAATCATCGTGAACCATACGGGCCTGCCCGCGGATCGCAGCGACGAAGCGCTCGCCGCATGGCGCGCCGCGCTCGATGCGCTCGCGCAATGGCCGAACGTATGGCTCAAGATATCGGGCATCGGCGAAGCTGGCGTAAGCTGGAGCGTCGCGCGCAACGGACGCATCGTGCGCGATGCGATCGAAAGCTTCGGCGTGGGCCGCTGTATGTTCGCGAGCAATTTTCCGGTCGATAGTCTCGTCGTCACGCTCGATGATCTTTTCGCGGGCTTCAAGACCATCGTCGCGGATCGCACGCGGGAAGAACGCCTCGCGCTATTCTTCGACAATGCGAGCGCGCTCTATCGCATCTAGACCAATCACAGGAGACACACTTCAATGGCTGCACTTGCTTATCGCGGCGTATTTCCCGTCGCCCCGACCATCTTCGACGACCAAGGCCGTCTCGATCTCGAAGGCCAGAAGCGCGCGATCGATTTCATGATCGACGCCGGTTCGCACGGCGTCTGCATACTCGCGAACTTCTCCGAGCAGTTCGCGCTGTCCGATGCCGAGCGCGATACCGTTCAGCGCACCGTGCTCGAACATGTCGCGGGCCGCGTGCCCGTGATCGTCACGACGACGCATTTCAGCTCGCACGTCTGTGCCGAGCGCAGCCGCGCCGCGCAGGACGCGGGCGCGGCGATGGTCATGATCATGCCGCCGTATCACGGCGCGACGATCCGCGTCGGCGAGCGCGGCATTCACGAGTTCTATCGCGAAGTGTCGAATGCGATCGATATTCCGATCATGATTCAGGACGCGCCCGTCGCGGGCACGCCGCTTTCCGCATCGTTCCTTGCGAAGCTCGCGCGCGATGTCGAGCACGTGTCGTACTTCAAGATCGAAACGGCGCAGGCCGCATCGAAGCTGCGCGAACTGATCGAGCTCGGCGGCGATGCGATCGTCGGTCCGTGGGACGGAGAAGAGGCGATCACGCTGATCCCCGACTTCGACGCGGGCGCGACCGGCGCGATGACGGGCGGCGGCTATCCGGACGGCATTCGCAAGATCGTCGATGCCTACTTCGCGGGCGACACCGACAAAGCCGCCGATCTGTATCAACAATGGCTTCCGCTCATCAACTACGAGAACCGGCAATGCGGTCTCGCCGCGTGCAAGACCTTGATGAAGGAAGGCGGCGTGATTCGCTCCGATGCGGTGCGTCATCCGCTCGCGCCGATGTCGCCCGCCGTGCGCGAAGGCTTGCTCAAGGTCGCGCGCAAGCTCGATCCGCTCGTGCTGCGCTGGGGGCATTGACTAGCGGCGGCGCTTCTTTTTCGTATCGGCCTGCATGGCGGGAACGCCGACACGTTCCCGCAGATACTCCACGGCCCGCGCGCAACGCGCGGGCAGCGGCCATTCCGCGCGGCGAATGAGCCACAGCGTATCGACGACAGGCGCGCCGCACTCCACGACGCCTATCGCTTCCGGCTTGCCGAACGCGATGCGCGCATAACGCGGTATCACCGTGAAGCCGAGCCCGCGCGCGACGAACTCCAGGATGAGGCTGATCTGATTGCTGAAGCCTTGCCTTCGCAGACTGCCGACGCCCGGATTGCCCGGAAAGCGCCGGCTCAGCAAGCGGCTCGCCATCATGTGCCCGTCCGGATAATCGATGAAGCCGAGCCGTTCCAGATCGCTCCATTCATGCACATCCGCATTCGCGGGCACGACGAGTTCGAGCGGCTCCTCGATGAACTTGCTCGCGGCAAGGCGCGGATCGTCGGGCTTCAACGTGACGATGCCCAGATCGTAGCGGCTCTGCAATACGGCTTCGAGCACTTCCGAATCCGGCCCGAACCGATGACGCATCTTCCATTCGGGACGCTGCTGCTGCAAGTCCAGCAATAGCGGAAACAGCACGAGCCCGATGCTGCCCGGCGTGATGAGGCCGATCTCGCCGGCTTCGTCCTCGCTATCCGACAGACGCGACGCGAGACGCTTGCCCACCAGTTCCATCTCTTCGCAATAGTCGATCAACGCCCTGCCCGCCGGCGTCAGTTCGATGCCGCGCGGACGGCGTATCACGAGCACGCCGAGCGCGTCTTCGAGATGGCGAAGGTGCTGGCTCACGGCCGCCTGCGTCAAATCGAGCCGTTCGGCGGCGCGCGTGAAGTTGCCGAGATCGACGAGCGCAAGAAAGGTGCGCAGCCATTGCGGATTGAGTATCACAAAATTTTATCGAATCGATAATCTCCAGATAGTTTTCATTATGACACTGAACGGTTAAATTGCAGGCCTCAACTCAATTCGAGAAAACCCGTATGTCAGCACTTTTCACTCCGTTCAAACTGAAAGACGTCACGTTGCGCAACCGCATCGCCATTCCGCCGATGTGCCAGTACAGCGCCATCGACGGCTTCGTCAACGACTGGCACGTCAGCCATTACGCGAGCCTCGCGCGAGGCGGCGCGGGCCTCGTGATCGTCGAGGCGACGGGCGTTTCGCCGGAAGGCCGCATCACGCCCGGCTGCACGGGCCTCTGGGACGATGCGCACATCGAAGGCATGAAGAAGATCGCCACGGCGATCAAGGCGGCGGGCGCGGTGCCCGGCATCCAGATCGCGCACGCGGGCCGCAAGGCGAGCGCGAACCGTCCGTGGGAAGGCGACGATCACATCTCCCCCGACGACACCCGCGGCTGGGACACGCTAGCGCCCTCGGCCGTCGCGTTCGGCGCGGGGCTGCCGAAGATGCCCAAGGCCATGACGCTCGAAGACATCGAGCGCGTGAAGGCGGACTTCGCGGCGGCTACGCGTCGTGCGCGCGAAGCGGGCTTCGAATGGCTGGAACTGCACTTCGCGCACGGCTATCTTGCGCAGAGCTTCTTCTCGGTGGATGCGAACCAGCGCGACGATCAATACGGCGGCGATCTCGCGGGGCGCAGCCGTTTCATCGTCGAGACCTTCGATGCGGTGCGTGAAGTGTGGCCGGAGAATTTGCCGCTGACGGCGCGCTTCGGTGTCATCGAATACGATGGCCGCGATGAAGTCACGCTGAACGAATCCATCGAACTGACGAAGACGCTGCGTCGCAAGGGACTCGATCTGATGAGCGTGAGCGTCGGCTTCTCGACGCCCGATGTGCGCATTCCGTGGGGACCGGCTTTTCTCGGCCCGATCGCGGAGCGTGTGCGCCGGGAAGCGGAGATTCCGGTTGCATCGGCATGGGGATTCGATTCGCCGCCGAACGCGGAACGCGCTGTCGAGTCGGGTCAGCTCGATCTCGTGATGGTCGGCCGCGCGCATCTTTCGAATCCGCACTGGCCGTATCACGCCGCGAAGCAGTTGAAGGTGGAGAAGCCGTCGTGGGCGTTGCCCGCGCCGTATGCGCACTGGCTCGAACGTTATGCCGTGGCCGAATGATGGCTCGATGTGACTAGCAAGGCTCCATGCCGTGGCGCACTTTCGCGCCGTCGGCATCGGGCGAAGCGAGAAACGCAAGGAACGCGCGCGCGAGTTGCGGCGCGTTCGCGTTCGCGTTCGCACAAATCGCGGCCTCGAACATCGTCAGCGTTTGTATCTGCGGCGGCAACATGCCGAGCACATCGATGCCTTCGACGCCGATCATCTCGCTCATCTGCTGGAAGCCCAGCTCCACTTCGCCACGCGCGATGAGCGCGCCCACCGCGACACCCGGCGGCGCCTGCACGATGCGCGCTGCGATGCGTTCCGCGATGCCCCAGCGCTCGAACAAGCGCGTCAGATAAACACCGCTCGGTCCCGTCGAATAACCGATGCTGCGTGCCGCGAGCACGGCCTCGCGCACGGCGGCTTCATCGTCGATAGCGGGACGCGGTGCGCCCTTCGCCACCGCGATGGCCACGCCCGAGCGCGCGATCCGCACGCGGCTCGTTGCATCGATGCGCGCCGCCGCCGCGAGCCGGTCGATCGCGTCCGAAGCGAGCACGACGATATCGAACGCCTCGCCTTCTTCGATCCGCTTCAGCGCCGCGACGCCGCCCACCGATTCGATCGCGACACGCTCGCCCGACTTCGCTTCGAATGCGGACGCGAGATCGTTGAGCACCTGGCGCGTGGCCATCGAAGAAATGCCGTTCATGCTCATGCGCATCAGTCGATATAGCGCAAGCCCGCTTTTTCCAGCGGTTCGCGCATCTTGTACATGTCGAGGCCGAGCACGCCGCTTGCGAGCTTCGCGCGCTTCTCTTCTTCGAACGCCTCGCGCGCCACCGCCTTGTCGAGCACCTGTTGCGCCGATGCCGACGGCACGACGACAACGCCATCGTCATCCGCGACGATCACATCGCCGGGCGTGACCCATGCGCCCGCGCACACGACGGGAATGTTCACCGAACCGAGCGTCGCCTTCACCGTGCCTTTCGCAGAAATCGCGCGGCTCCAGACCGGGAAGTTCATCTCGGTCAATATGCGCACGTCGCGCACGCCGCCATCGATGATGAGCGCCCGCGCGCCGCGCGCCTTGAAGCTCGTCGCGAGAAGGTCGCCGAAAAAGCCATCGGTGTTGTCGGTCGTGCATGCGGCCACGACGATATCGCCCGGACGAATCTGCTCGGCGGCGACGTGCATCATCCAGTTGTCGCCCGGTTGCAGCAGCACGGTGACAGCCGTGCCGCTCGCCTGCGCGCCCGTGTAGATCGGCCGCATATACGTCTTCATCAGGCCGACACGGCCCATCGCTTCGTGCACGGTCGCCGAGCCGAGCGCGCCGAGCTTGTCGGCCGCATCCGCGTTCGCGCGATCGATGTTGCGATACACCACTCCCAGTTCGTACATATCAACGTCCCTTTGCTTTGAGCGCCGCATCGAGGCGCGGATACACGCGGCGCGCGTTGCCTTCGTAAATCTTGTAGCGCGCTTCGGACTCGATCTGCGCGGCCTCGACATAGCGCTTCGTGTCGTCGAAATAATGCCCGGTTTCAGGATCGATGCCACGCACCGCGCCGATCATCTCGCTCGCGAACAGAATGTTGTCGACGGGAATCACGCGCGTCAGCAAGTCGATGCCCGGCTGATGATAGACGCAGGTATCGAAGAACACGTTGTTCAGCAGATGATCCTTCAGCAAGGGCTTCTTCAGCTCCTGCGCGAGACCGCGAAAGCGTCCCCAGTGATACGGCACCGCGCCGCCGCCGTGCGGAATCACGAACTTGAGCGTCGGAAAGTCGCGGAACAGGTCGGACGTGAGGCACTGCATGAAGGCGGTCGTGTCCGCGTTGAGATAATGCGCGCCCGTCGTATGGAAGCACGCATTGCAGCTCGTGCTCACGTGGATCATCGCGGGAAGGTCGTACTCGACCATCTTCTCGTAGATCGGATACCAGTAGCGGTCCGAGAGCGGCGGGCTCGTCCAGTGCCCGCCTGAAGGATCGGGATTCAGGTTGATCGCGACATTGCCGTATTGCTCGACGCACTTCACGAGCTCGGGAATGCACGTCGAGACATCGACGCCCGGACTCTGCGGCAGCATCGCCGCCGGAATGAAGCTGTCGGGAAACAACTCGCTCACGCGATAACACAGCTCGTTGCAGATCGCGGCCCACGTGCTCGACACTTCGAAGTCGCCGATGTGATGCGCCATGAAGCTCGCACGCGGACTGAACACGGTGAGATCGAGGCCGCGCTCGCGCATCAAACGAAGCTGGTTCGCTTCGATCGATTCGCGCAGTTCATCGTCGCCGATATGCAGCTCCGATGCGCCCGGCATCTCCGAAGGACTCTTGATGGCGGCGATCTGCCGGTTGCGCCACGCTTCCAGCGCCTTCGGTGCGGTCGTGTAGTGGCCGTGAATGTCGATGATCATCCTTTACTCCAGGTACTAATGTGCTGCGGTCGTTTGTGCGTGCGCTTCGTCGGCACGCGTGCGTTGCGCGACGAGAATCGAGATCGCGGCGAGCGTTGCGGGCACGGCGAGCATCGCGAGGATCGCGCCGAACTCCCAGCCGAGGCCGAGCAGCGCGCCGCCGAACGCGGAACCGAAAATGCTGCCGAAGCGGCCCATGCCGAGCATCCAGCTCACGCCGGTTGCACGCGCAACGGTCGGATAGCGGCTCGGTGCGAACGCGTTGAGGCCCGTTTGCGCGCCGCTCATGCAGAAGCCCGCTGCGAACACGAGCACGGCAAGCGACGACGACAACGCGCCGATCCACGCCAGCCCGAGCACGCAGACCGCGCCGCCGAGATACGCCGCGCTGATGACGGGCGCAGGGCGAACCTTGTCCATGATCCAGCCGACGATGATCGCGCCGATCGTGCCGCCGATCTGGAACATCGCCGTGATGTTCGCCGCCGACGACACCGTGAGACCCGCGTCCTTCATCAGCGTCGGCAGCCAGCCGGTGAGCAGATAAATCACGAGCAGCCCCATGAAATACGTGATCCACAGCGCCGCCGTCATCAGGCCATAGCCCTGCGAGAACAATACGCCGATGGGCTTCTTCGTGGGCAGCGGCGGCTCGTTCGATACGAACGTTTCATTGCCGTCGAAGCGCGCGCCACACACGCGGCCGAGCACCTTGCCGATACGCGCCGAGGTCGCGCCGCGCACCGCGAGCAGACGCGCCGATTCGGGCAGCAGCCAGATTTGCAGCGGAATCAGCAGGAGCGGCAGCGCGCCGCCGCAGATCAGCACGGCGCGCCAGCCATGCGCCGGAATCAAACCGCCCGCGAGGAAACCGATCAGCGCCGAGCCGAGATTGAAGCCCGTGAACATGATCGTGATGAGTAGCGCGCGCTTGCGTTGCGGCGCGTATTCGGAGAGGAGCGTCGTCGTGTTGGGCATCGCGGCGCCGAGGCCGATGCCGGTCAGCACGCGCAGCAACGCCATGCTCGAAGGCGAATTCGTGAACGCGGTGGCGATCGTGAACACGCCGAAGAGAAACACCGAGGTGATCAGCACCCACTTGCGTCCGATGCGATCCGATGCCGGTCCCGCCGCGAGCGCGCCGATCACGAGACCGATCGGGGCCGCACTCATCACGAGGCCGAACGCGGGGCGCGAGATATGCCAGTCCGCGATGATCGAAGGCGCGATGAAGCCCATGATCGCGACGTCCATGCCGTCGGCCGTCACGATCAGAAAGCACAGCGCCACCAGCAACCACTGGTAGGCGGAAATCGGGCGTTCGTCGATGAAGCCCTTGATGTCGATGGTTTTACCGATAGCCATGTTTGTCTCCTGTCTCCTCTTTTATTCAGTTCTTCGACTTGTCCCAGTCGAGCTTGCCCGCGCCCTTGCCCGCGACCGAGTACAGCGCGCCGGGCGCGTTGCGTGTCTTCTGAAATTCTTCGAGCGTTTCACCGCGCATCGCGGCGTAGATATGCAGGTTCGATACGCCCGTCACCGCGCCGAGCTTCTCCAGCATGAAGAAGATCACGCCGTAATGAAGCAGGCCGCGCCAGTCGCGCCGGCGAATCAGATCGCGCTCGTGTTCTGAGAGACCGGCCGCCTCGAAGCTCGCTTCCTCGTTCTCCTTGAACGCCTCGCGATGCGCGGGCTCGACCATGCGATGCAGATACTCGTTGATGCGATACGCGCGCACCGCCGTTTCGATCGAGAACGGATAGGTGCCTTCGAGCTTCTCGACATCGGTGAGCTGCACGGCCATCTTCTGACGATGACGCTCGACGATAGCCGGTTCGGTTTCGCTGTCCTCGCCTTCGTAGATCGCGGTCGCGATGCCCGCCATCGACGGCAGGTAGTAGCTGCGATGCTTGCACACGACATTCGACGACAACGCGCCGCGCATCGTGAGCCACATGATCACTTCGGCGCCTTCGTAGCCGCCGAGCGCCGCATATTCGGCGATGGTCATATCCGCGAGCTGTTCGGGATCGCGCTCGAAGAGATCGAGGAAACGCGCGTCCCATGCCGTGTTGTTGAAGCCCGCGCGCTCGCCATGCACCTGATGCGAGAGACCGCCCGTGGCGAGAATCGCGACCTTGATGTCCTCCGGATAGCTTTCGATCGCGCGGCGCAGCGCCTGACCCAGCTTGTAGAAGCGGCGCGCGCTCGGCACGGGCAACTGCAGCACGCCCATTTGCAGCGGCACGAGCTTGACCGGCCATTCGGGCTTGTGCGGGCAGAGCATCGAGAGCGGCGAGAAGCAGCCGTGATCGAGCGCCTTGTTCTGGAAGAACGACATGTCGAATTCGTCGGACATCAGCGACGTGCCGATGTGCGCGGCAAAGGCCGGATGACCCTTGATCGGCGGCAGATCGCGCGCGCCGCCGCCTTCGTCCGCGACGCGCCATTCCGGGCCTACGCCGAGCGAGAACGCGGAATAGTGATCGAAGAAGAACGACGTGACGTGATCGTTGTAGATCGTGACGATGACATCGGGCTGCTTTTCCGCGAGCCAGTTCGCGAGCGGCGCGAAATTCTCGAAGATCGGCGCCCAGACGGGATCGTCGCGCTTGTTCTTGTCGAACGCGAAACCGATAGTCGGTGTGTGCGAGGCGGCAATGCCTCCGATGATCCGTGCCATGTGCGCTACTCCTTCTGAATGCGTGGCCGAGCGGGCTTGCTTTAGAGAAACTGAAGCCCGAAGGGTAGCGACGAAGGGAGCGGCGCAGGTACTACGCGTTAACCAGTAATCTGTTTATATGCATGGGGTTTCGGCGTGCGGGAAGCCCGCCGGGACGGGCGCGGCGAGGTGTGCGCCGGATTCGCGCCATCGATGTGCCGATAAACAAAACTGATGGCGCGTGAAGCAGGACGCAAAAATGGCCGTTCTGGTGGTTGTTTGCAAAGAAAAACTGTTTCGGAGCAAACAGACCTGTTCTTGCGTTTTGATGCTATTAAAACTGTCCTGCCACCAATTCCCTCAGACCCGCATTTGCAAACAAACCTGACTTCAGATCCCTAACCCGTTGAATCTACGTTGTTTTTTCTTTCCACACTACGTCTACGCTGACCTCTGTGCCCTCGGCAATCACACGCCCGGCTTCGCTTGCGCGACACCTGACTGGTGCCGCCGGTTGAACCATCGCTTTCGTACTCTTTGGAATCAAAGACTTAGCAAACACGGTGCAAACAAAACTGAACCCGTAGTTCGTGTTTGCAAAAGAAATCTTTACTACAGAGGTTGCAGTGATGCACTCAGCCCTAAAAGTCGTTGAACCCGACATTACCCCGTTTCGTGATGGCACCGACGTTTAGGTATTGCCCTCTGTTAGATAGAGAGGTCTCCTCGCGTGAGCACGTCGAATATTGCGGATGCTCCGTCGAGACGGACGCTTGCACGCAACAACCCGGCGTTTAGGTCTGGAGAACCTTCAGCCTGCGACTCGCACGCGGTGCTTGATAAGTGCTGAGCGTAGAGCCCGTTGATGAGTTCGGCTGCGGCATCTACGATATACGGATTGTCCAATCGGAAAATCTGTCGTTGAGGGATGTTTCGTTTCCTGATGCAGGCACTCCGTTTTATTCGCCAAGTGGCGCTCGCATGACGGACTTGATCCCAGCAGGCCTAAGAAATGCGGGCGCTATTTCGTCGCCATCTTGATGCAGACTCCCTAGCGCGCAGATGCCCGAAGATCTGATAAAGACGATTTCGCGTGTTCATTTGGAGCATGCCCACCAACATCAGTGTACAGACCTCAAAAATGCAATGCCGTGAGCAAGGCTATCGGCGGCTAGGCGCATTTGATTCGCAGCGTGCTTGCGCAAACTGCGTTCATCCTCAGTCGCCGCAGTCTCAGCCAGCAGCCTTTCCCTGATTGTTGCGCCGACTATGATTACGCATTGTTCTTTCAGCATCTTGATATTGTCAACGCTGGATGGGCTAGTCATGGCAATCCCTCTTTGTGAGACTAGTCTCTTGCTCCCAAATCTCAAGACCTAGACGCCAAGGTTTTTGATTTCGCCAACAGCTGAGAATCGGCTGGTCGGCCAATGCCGCTCGCAAGGAATCAATCTCACAATCGCAAATTAGGGCAAGGCAATGTGCTACCACGGTCGCATCCGCATGCGCGAAGTTTGCAATGGCGCTTAGGGCTAACTCGAGCTCAAGGCTTTCAACGGCGCCAACCGCTTCCGTTGCTTCGCTTGCTGCGCCCGTCTTGCGGCGGTAGACCTCTTGAAGCGTCATAAGTACCTCCTTGCGCGCGATACAGAATTTGCAAACAAATCAACAGTTTCGCGTTGAATCTGTATAGGACGCACCCTACTGTCGCTTTCGATGCATGATTTAGAATTACGCTAGCCGCGCCTCGGAGGCCAAGAACAGAAGACCTGCCGCGTCTGACTACAATATGCTTCGCACTGACACCAGATTCGCAACCGATCCGCAAAACCGGGGAACTCCTTTGGCAAGCTTCGATTTCATATCACTTAAAGAATTTAGACTTTCTCTTGAGCGCGATTTTTCCGAAATGGAGCGATGTCTAGAGGTAGGAGCGTGGAAGAGCGTCCAAGTACTCGCAGGCAGTGTTGTAGAGTCTTTGTTGATCGATTATTTGCTTTCAAGCAGCCATCCGTCGCGGTCTCCAAAAGACCCCCTTCGAATGGACCTTGCCGAAGCCATCACGATTTGTCGCCAAGAGAAAGTTTTGTCGGATCGGACCGCAGACCTGTGTAGTGTGATCCGATCGTACAGGAATCTAATTCATCCAGGCCGCGTGGTACGCCTAGAGGAGCCAGCGCCGGACCAGAGCAGTGCCACAATCGCGAAAACACTCATCGAGATGATTGTCGAGGAATTGGCTCGAAGCAGGAGGAAATCGGTCGGGCTGACCGCTGAACAAATTGTGTCGAAGGTGCGACGTGATGCGAACTCAACGACCATTGTTAAACACCTCATTCTCGAGGCAAACGAAAGTCAGCGGGAGCGGCTGGTTCTGAGTCTGATTCCGGACGCATACATGACGGGAAACTACGAATCAGATTTCTTCGATGACGAGCCGGAGCGGCTCCGTGGCGCGTTCCGAGTCGCGCTGGAGCAGGTATCACACGAAGTCCAAACCAGAGTCGCGGCGGAGTTTGTCAGAATCCTCCGTGAGGAGGATGGCGATTTCGTCGCCCGCTACTGCGAGGCGTTTTTCGTCGCGTCAGATATCGAATATGTGGCAAAACAACACCAACCGCTTGTCACGGAGTTCCTCCTTGGGCGACCTACCCGCGTCCATACTTTTGGAACACTGCGCGTCCTAAAGGGAATCGTTTCCTTTCTGACCCCGAACGAGGCCGAAATATGGGTCGATCCTTATGTCCGCACCATCACATCCGCTGAGACCCACAGCGGTTTGAAAGCTCGCGCGAAAGAACAATTCGGCGAAGAGTTTGTGCGCACTACCGGAACCTTCGATACAGCCGTGATGGCACGGCTTGACGCTTGGCGTCAAACGTTCCTTGAAAGCGGCCAGTCAAGCCGCGCCGAGAGCGCCGCTGAGATGATAGACCTTGTTGACATTCCCTTCTAGTTGCACGCGTCGTAACCTAAATCTGATGAACTTGCGTCGGAAATTGACGAATCCTGGTTACGGTTGAGCTAAGCGCAGCGGTTACCGAAAGTAGCAAGGAAAATGAACGCGCAGGGATTCGCAGCGGGACCTTGCCTATCCGATGTCCGCTGACCAGCTTCACAATCAGCCTACATCCTGCGCTGCTCGCCGCCCTAGCGCGCGCCGCGTGGATCTTCGACCAACCGCAACGAAGGCAAAATTTTAGATAAAGCGTCGGTTCGATGGCACTCGCTATATGTAGCGTGACTGGACGTACTCGCGCACCATGCCCATGGTGCCGAGCGCGACGTACGCGGGTAAATCACGTCGCAGTAGCAGATGCAGCCAACAGCTCAACTAGACAGGACATTCTCAAATGCAGCACGCAAGTGACACGCTGTTTGCCTTCAGCGAACTCCGCCTTGCCCGTCACATAGGCATCGCAAACGGCCTCAAAGGCCGACTACCCTCGGACCTGCCGATTCTCACGTCGCCCACGAATGCCAAAACCTTCAAAGCGATTGGCACGGAACACGAGTCGACCTGTTTCGGCTTCGGAAAAATGGCGATCGACGACCTCGACATCCTTACACTTCGTCTTCAACTTGGCGGCACCCAGATTTATTGGCTTGCAGATGTGACCGATGCAGAGGTGTGGCAGGCGCTCGACAAATGGCTCAAGCGTCAGGTTGTTCCGTATGCTTTTGAGGTGGTGAATGGTCTTGGTCGCAGCAAGACGGTTGCTTTCGGGAAAGCTCACATTTCGAGCGAAGCGCCGAAGACCAACTTGCTCAGAGGGCGGACTAGCACCAACACCCTCGAAGAGGGATGGGACAAAATGATTGATTTAGCTGCAAGCGGTATTGTCCAGTTGCAGGCAACCACAGACATTCCTAGAATTCCTCTTAGTCAGGTACTCGTCCACATCTTGGTAACAGAGCAGTATAAAGGCTCCGCTCAAGCCAAACTAGTACGCCGAGGGACGGTTCTGACAACGGCAGCTTCTGCAGGCGCAAGCGGTATCCACTGACGACTCGCGAAGAGAACTCTTCTACTGGTTTGATAAGGCACGACTTCTCGTCGTGCCTTGTTTTTGGGACGATCCTCGTCTGGTGCGCTCCAGGACTGCTCAAAATGCCCAGAGCGCAGAGCGTAACGCCTTACAACCCGGCGGATGGCGTGGTCCCGTGCTTGCCCACGGGACTACTCAAGCGCTAACCGCCTACTGACGAACCATGGGCATTCGATATGCATAACGCCATATTGAGCTCCTCAGTCTTCTTTTAAGAAGAAAGATTCTTGTCTGCACGGGAATAATAAACACTCAATTCGATAAGCATACTAATGTAATGTAGGTGGCGCTGACCTATCGAACCGAACTCAGTCTACGACGAACCGCGTCGAAATACGTCCGCGAGCTTCGTTCCGTTTTTTAAAATGGATTGAAGCGCGAACGCCTGCAAAGCGCACATTGCGTAGTCAGCAATCCGATTGACCTCAGGTCGAGTGAACTAAATAAATGCGTGAAGCGCCAGAACGTACGGAATAAGAAGATGGCTAATGTAGAGCACCCTTGGGCGTATGTAAATGCCACTGGATCAGACCATGTGAGCGCTTGTCAGGAACGCATTGCGCGAATTCCGCATGGGGGCAAGCCGCTTGGCAAAACATATTGGAGCCCGCACAGGTCGGGAGCGAGATTGCCAATGGACCACGTGGTTCTGAAGAGCGGCACGACATTTTTTAAATATCGAAACAAAGCTGACGAGTCCAAAGGTGGGCCGGGTGAATCACTGTCACATCTACTATTCAAAAAAGCGATCGCGAGACTGACAGAAACTGAGCTCAGGCTTGGTGACCTCGGCCGTCACAAAGTCAGTGTTGAACATGGTGAAATAGAGAAGAAAATCGAGCGTGATGGCAACGCTTACTTCGCTGATGCATACCTACGGTTCACTTCACCGACAGATCTGGCAATGCGGTGGGCCGGTGAAGTATATGTTGAGGTCTATCATCAGCACTTCGTGCCGGCAGAGAAGGAAAAGCGCTTAAGGGAGCTGGAGTTGCCTGTCGTTGAAGTCAAATTACCTGACTTCGCGAAATATCAATATGAAGATGAGAGCACAAAGGATCGAGAGGAGAAGCATATTGCCTGGGTATGTAGCACTCTTCAGAAGGCCGGCAACTTTCTGGCAGGAACCGTGATCAGCGACAGGCGCTCCAAACCCTATCTTGAAGTGTTGGTCCAG
Organism: Caballeronia jiangsuensis; assembly: GCA_000648925.1. Lineage (GTDB taxonomy): Bacteria > Pseudomonadota > Gammaproteobacteria > Burkholderiales > Burkholderiaceae > Caballeronia > Caballeronia jiangsuensis. The sequence goes on along the minus strand of JFHF01000012.1, from coordinate 6,396 downwards.
GGATTGGAACAGAAGCTACTCACGGCAAATGCAGACCTCCGGGCAGAGCGTGAACACGCCCGTAAGCTCCTCGATAAGGCGGAGCAGGAAGCGGCGGGACTGAGAGTGGCCAATACAGCCCAGCAGGAACGAGCAGACCAACTCGCAACCTCCTCGCAAACTATCCGCGGTGAGTTGAAGGAATTGCGCAATTTCGTGCACGCTCTGAAACTCCAGCTTATGTCAGCAAAGGTCGATGCTGCGCGGGCAAACGAACTAACCGCAAAGTCCGTGGCGGAACTCGCGGCATATCGAAAAAAACAACGTAGATGGCTTGTGATTGAGAGCGTGATCGGAGTGGCAGCCGCTCTTGTACTGATCTCGGGATGGTTGGTCTCCTGCGCCTCGTCTCGTGCACAGGCGCAAGCTGTTTCGAGTTCGGCGTCGAGTAAACCGTTGATCTCGTCCGCCGAGACGGGAACAGCTTTTAAAACTCCAAGAAGTAAAGTGCATCGCATAGCTGGTCGTCTTTCCGTTCCTGCCGGTCCGACCAAGTGATCAGCGACAAGCGACGTCAGCGTGTTGCGTGGCCGGCTCAAAAGCGAAGTAACTCGCTGCCTGAACTGGCGTTGCTATGCGAGGCCGGCAGCGATTATGGTGGAGCGGTTGGATTTCCGTGCATTTTGTTTGAGCCGGCGGTCAAAAACGCTGATGTCCAATTCCGGTCGCAGGTTCATCGTAAGCGTACAGATTAAAGTGCAGAGATTAGGCGTTCACAGGCTATGGGCAACAGCGGCAACAAACTCGCTTGAACATGGGGAAGACATTACAAAAATACAGGATCGGTTAGGGTTACAAACATTGCGGCGACACGAATCTATGAAGCGTCGCCGCAAGCGACCCAAAGTTCTCGGACTTTCAAACTCATGTATTGATCGTGCGCAGTCACCGTGGGTGCACGATAGACATAACTATTTGTTTCGTCGATGAATTTGGCGAAGATCCCGATACATTTTTAAAGCCACCTCTGGTGAGGTCCGGAGAAAGTGACTCTCCTTTTCTCCGGTATCGATACATGCAAAAATACCGTCTTTGGCTCCTCCATCGGCAGGTGGCGGGAGATTTTCCCAAAGGCTTGCGATACTCGAGAAAAATTCCTTCGCTTTCAAGCTCAAGTTGTTACTTGCCAATTCATCCAGGCAGGACGCCGTGCGGCCGAGATCCTCTTGGAGATAGGTCATGATATCTGCACCCTGTTGCCACGGATGTTCAACAAAATCTGAATTTACACCTGCCGGAAGATGATCGGTGTCGACAACGCTAGATGCAACGTGATCGGGTTTGACGACGACCAAGTAGATTTTCGCCATGAATCCCTTCTATAGAGTTTGATCTATAGAGGTTAACGGCTGGTCTAATGATTTTTTAAGTGTTCCACGAAATTTTTTCAACAGCCGCCAGTCGCAAACTTACATCCATAGAAGCAAAGCTTAGGAAACTTTAATCGCGTCTCGGGTTTCGCTGCACCAAGGTCATCGCCGTGTAACCATCCGAGCCGAATTCAGCCTGCGGAAACGTGGACGAAAACCGCAGCGCTCAGTCACGTTCAAGTGCCGGCAGTCCGGGCATCTTCAGCACGCCGACGTCAATGCAGCGCGGAGTCGGGGCCGGAGACGTTCTCCGGCCAAACAGACATCCGGAGGGCGTCGCGTGATTTACTCCTTTTGGGCTGGTATGCGAGCATGCTGAACGATTCGCCAAGCCGCAAGTAGTCCCGCCGACTCAAGCGTGTCCGATTCGTATTTCAGTGCATGAGCAGCTTCAGTGAGATGGAGCTGCGTGCGAAGCGGTTTCCACATGAAAGTCCGGATAGCCCGTCGCTGACAAACAGCACCAAGCAAAGCAAGCGGTCGCTAGCGTACACCATTTATCATTGCCCACGCCTCATCGAAGGTGAGGCCATTTTTTAGCAACACATCCAGCGCTTGGTGACGCTTGGCTTTTTCTTCGATGTAGTCTTTCAAGAAACCAGCGGCAAGCCGACGTCGTAAAAACGCATGGTCAACGGGTCGAAAATTGGGCATTGCAACCAAGGATTCACCAGCGTGATTCAGTGCCTCAAAAAACGCTGTAACGAACCGTTCCCAGCGCTCAAAATTCGGGGTTGCACGCAATTCAATATCCTGCTCCTCACATCCCGACCGGGTGTTGAAGACGGCAAAGGTGTAAACATCGCTCGTGGTCCAGTATTGATAGTGGCCTTGTTCGCAAGCGAGCTTGGGCGTGTGGGTCATGGTACTGAGGGCTGGCAGTTAAAGATGAACCGTATAGCGAGACTTTAAATTGCGGCCACATGTCCGCGAAGCCGGCATTTCGCTGGCTATGGATCGACCGGTTGTGTGAGTATTGGGATTTTGATGTGAAAACGGCTTTACACGGGAACGTCCTTTAACCTCACCGAAGCAGGTGAAGTGCGGATATGTCCGCAGCGGCAGATTCACAGGCTTACCCTTGTCGAGCGGTGTCAACCGCGCCCACAGCCTGAACGATGGCGCTCTCTGACGAGGTAATGCTCACCGCGCGCTGGTCGTTGACCACGTTCAATTGATGACGAGCCAGGACACCGCAGTCGTCTGCCCGATAGCGGAGCCCACCATTTAAACAGCAGGTTGGCATTGCTGGCGTGCGCAAGTGCGATGAGCGCGGCAGATGCCTCCGGACCGAGCGCCGCCCTCACGATCTGCCGCTTGAAATCCAGCGAGAACTTGGGCGTTTGATTCGCGTGGCTTACGTTGCCCTATCCGTGATGGTGTTCGCCATTTATATGGTGCGCGCCAACCAACCTCAAAACTCGTTGGTGTATGGTATCGGCGACACGCCTAGAGATCAATCATGGGTTATCGCATGTTGTTTGATGCATGAAAAAAGGCCGCACACGCGGCCTCTTCAATCATGTCGATTAAGTTCAGAAATAACGATGTGGTTGTGGGCTAGGAATGACCGTCTGTTCACTCGCTATCCAGTTCGCCATTCTATTGACCTTTCTTTGGACATCAACTGGCCCTTCAACCACCATCATGTTGGCATTCTCTGCATCAATTACCTTGATGTCCGGGGAGCGCCATGATGCGTTTTACATCGCCCGCCGGCTTCTCGCCGTCTCCGATGAACAACAGTACAAACCGTTTCATTTTTTGACCTCGTGTTAGGAAGGTAGCTCCCTCGTGCCCTGCCGGGCCGCTTCCAGTCCAAGCGAGCTACACGCGGTGTATAGCAATCCTCTCATAGCAACGGTTCCGAGCCTTGTTCTCAGGTGATCCTAAAGACCTGCATTTCCTCAAGCTGACCTCGGACAGGCCACTTAGCTGCGACTGCCAGACACGCCATAGCCGTCCTATTCCTTCCCCGAAATTAGCCGCCTGGCACTGTGGAGACCACTGTCAACATACCGACAAGCAGACCAAGATAACAATCCTTGGGGGACGTCATAGAACAGCCCATTGCTTCTGCCGAAACAACCGTTCTCTCGCAACAGGGAAACCCAGCTGCAACGCTCCTTCATTGCCAGGCGCTGCAACAACCAAGCCTCCGCCATCTTCGCATTGCGTCGAGGCTGCTACACCAGTTTGTCTCTTTCACCCAATTCGGTTTCGGTGCGCGAACAATCGCTAGAATTGCCCACGGTTGAGCAGGGCGCCCTAGGCGCAACTATGCAAAGAAGGCGGCAACGCTCAAATGCGTCGCCGAGCCTCACGCCCCTTCCTCCCTACTCTGTTTCTGTTTCGGAAGTCGCTCAGTTTAGGCTTAGAATTTCCCGTGCTTGAGCGGCAGTCGCAACTGGACGACCAAGCTCTTGACAGAGCTCAGCGATCTGACGAACGAGCGCTGCATTCGACGGCGCAAGCGTGTTCTTGTCCATTCGCACGTTGTCCTCCAGCCCAGTTCGACAGTGCCCTCCAAGCTCCAGAGACCACCGAGCCATCGTCACTTGGTGCCGTCCGATGCCGGCGCCAGTCCAAGTTGCATCGGGTGAGAGGCGCTGTAGGGTTCGCACGTAAAACTCAAGCACCTCGCGATCAACTGGCATTGCGTTCTTAATGCCCATCACGAACTGGATGTGCAACGGACCAACGATGGCGCCTGCCGCCTGCATCGCAGCTGCGTGGAAGATCATCGATAGGTCGAACGCCTCCACTTCTGGCTTGATTCCGTAGGCTTTCATCTCCGAGGCAAGCCAATTGATCAAGTCCGGCGGATTGTCGTAGACCCGAGTCGGTAAATTGACGGAACCCGTCGCCAGTGACGCCATATCAGGTCGCAACGAAAGCATGGCTCCTCTCTCATTGCCGGCACCGGAACGACCGCCGGTGGACACCTGTGTAATCATGCCTGGCGCGTGCTTACGGATTCCCTCCAGAACCAGCGCGAATCGATCTGAATTCGACGTGGGCGTCTCGTCGTCGTTGCGCACATGGAGGTGTACAAGCGTCGCACCAGCCTCGAACGCCGCTTGAGTCGATTCGACCTGCTAAATCACTGTAATGGGAACTGCCGGGTTGTCTTTTTTGCGCGGCAGTGATCCTGTGATGGCAACCGAAATAATACAGGGCTTGTTCATGTCTCTTCTCGACAGATTGTGTATGGAAGTCGTGGGGGCGCGCGCGAATAGTGGCGGGAAGCACTGCGTCGGTCTTCCCTTCGTTTTTCTTCGGTCGACCCTGTTTGAACATGGTACAGCCGGCGCTTCCAACCCGCCCGATAACGCGCAGTCTTTTGGACGCAGTCGCTGACCGTCCATATCGCAGCGCTCCAAGTGAGCCTGTTTCTTGAGTGCGACACCGACGACACATGAGGTTTGCTGCAAGTCCAGAAATACTCACAAGATTGTTCGACTGTAGACGCGTCGATGGGCGGTTTCGCAGGGTCCGTGAAGGGGCGAAAATCAACACTCGTGCAACGCATCTTCGAGACTTGAGAACGGCGCGTTCTGTTTTAACGAACGCCGACGCGCAATGTTTTCGCGCGTTGGCACGTCACGACTCGTATGTATTGTTGGCTAGGTAGCGCACCTCATAAGCGAAGGAGGTGCTCCGTTGACGACAAGAGGTTCGCGTAGATCGAGCATGTTCTCTGCATCCCTTGCTCGTGCGAAATCGTCCTATGCGAGGCCGGTGAAAAGTTTCTATCGGTCCAAGACGTAAGCGAAAGGCAGCTGGACCACGTCCGATCCCCGACAAATGGCTAAACCAGTGTGGTCCAAGCCTTCACGCTAGCCCTCAACCCCGCTGCTTTCCCTAGGTGTGCTCCCCACAGAAACAATTTAACGGGTACACGACTTCACGGTAGGATTGAGAGAACATTAGCTCGGAGGTGATGCCGTGAAGCTTGAGCCGAAACGCCTTAAAACTGTCACCAAGGTTGCGGGCCAATCACTTTCAAATGGCTTACTAGGTTTGGCAGCAAAGAACCCAGAACTTGGCTGGGTTGTGGCGTTCGCGACTCCTGTTGCCAACCAAGCGGTTGAAGGCGTTTCCAATTTCGTCGAGAACTATTTTCGCTCTCGTCTCTATCGAACTTCCCTCAATCAAGAAGTGTTTCGGGCGATCCCTTTAAGCGAAAAGCTACCTCTCGTGAAGGAAAAAGGAGACTTACGCCTGATCTTGGAAGAAATGGACTTCAAGCGCGCGAACACGGCACGCTTAGCTGAAATAATTCGCGGAGGCAAAGACGAAGGACGTCGAGAAATGCTCCGTGAATTTCTATGCGATGTTTTGGATGACATTTGGGTCGCGGACGCTCGAACCGCACGTGTTGCTGCCGCTGTCCTTACCGGGCTAAGCCGCTTCGAAGGAGGAATGAAAGGATATGAGGCAAGATTTGGTAAATTCATTTCAGACGGGATTGAAAATAACGACGCTGAACGCTCTGGCGCAATCGAAAGCTTAGGCTTCAACTTCGCAGTCGTCGGCAATCAAGGAATTACCGAGGCCCTGCAAAAGTGGCGTATTGACAACATAATGATTCGAAAGAAGGACGCGCGTGAAGACCTCGCGTTCCTTGGAGGTAGCGAAGACGAGTACGAGGCCGCTAGACAGCGGCACTACGAAGAGCGGAAGGAATGGATGCTGGCGTCGAGCCACGACTGCTCTCGCACGCTACAGTGGCTTGTCGAGCGAGGCCCAGACTATTACGAAAAAAACGAAATGGGCCAAGAACTGCTCGAAAACATGATTGCGTCCTTGGACTGGAATCAGGGTTTAGTCGCGGTGGCCAAGGCGCATTTGCTATAGCTCTCGCGCTCAGTGAGCTTTGGATGTAAAGACAAGTTCTACGCTGATTCCGAGCTTCGCACTGGCGGTTGCGCTGGATGCGCGGCCACGCCGCTCAGAGTCAAGAAGCTACGAGTCGGTGTTATTT
>JFHF01000011.1 GCA_000648925.1 Caballeronia jiangsuensis | reverse complement strand
GGTGCGGCGAATTTGCACGAACGCCAGCAATTCCTCCTCGAATCTCTCTTCTGTGCTCCGGCAACGCACTCTCGTGCATCGCCAGATGTTTACCCTCCCGCCTCAAAATACTGTATAAATATACAGTAAAACCAAAGATCGCTGAGTGCTCGAACCATGAGCAGGCCCTTGCATTCGCGCTGGACGGGGAAAACTCATGGGTGCAGCACTTTCATTGCTCGACATCGGGCTGACCTCGCATCTGCAGCGTCAGATCTGGCAGGGCAGTCCGATCAACGATCCCGACTCGAACATCATCTCGAGCGGATTTCGGACGCTTGACCTGGCCTTGCCCGGCGCAGGCTGGATGCCCGGCACGGTCACCGAATTGCTGATCGAAGAGAGCGGCGTGGGCGAAATCAGATTGCTCGCGCACATGCTTCGAGAACTGACAGTAAGCAAGGCCCGCTCCGTCATCTTTATCGCGCCGCCGTGGAAGCCCAATCTGGCTGCGTTTCGGGCAATGAAAATCGCGGTCGACAAACTGGTCTGGGTCAAGGCGCCCGAAGATCAGGTGCTCTGGGCTGCGGAACAGTCGCTGAAGCAGGAAGGCATCGGCGCCGTGCTGATCTGGCTGCCTCAAGTACGCCCCGAAGCGCTGCGAAGGCTGCAGGTGGCGGCTCAGGAAGCGCGGTCGCTGGCGTTCCTGTTCCGTCCGCTCAAAGCGGCGAGGCAATCATCCGCCGCGCCATTGCGCATGGTCTGCAAACCGATACTTCCCGCCAGCGCACCGACGATGAACCGTCGCGAATGGATGCAAGCCGTCATGCTCGAAGTCGACATCATCAAGCGGCGTGGTCCATTGCTGGGCAAGCCGTTGCAGTTGAGCTTGCCGCTGCAGATGCCTGCTCTGCCCGAACATATTCGTCGTGCGCATCAGGCAAGGAAAGCACGAGAGGTCAAACATGTTGTGGATAGCGGTGACATTGCCGCTTTTATCGCTCGAAGCAGTCAGGCCGCCCTCGATGCCCTCGGCATCGGGGAATTCGATCTCGCCTGGAGCAACATCGACGCCAAATGACGTATGCGCCAGCGATATCGATCAGCCATGCTTCGCGCTCGCCGATCACGCGCGCATCCTGATGCCCGATCTCGTCGCGTTTCGGCTCGGCGTGCGGCCCGGCAGCACGCGCTCGCATGCGTTCGCGCTCGCGCCGCAACTGACGCTGCTCGCCGTCGATATTCGCGAGGAGCAGAACGCGCTCGAAGCCGTTGCGCTGGCGTTGCTCGCATTTACGCCCAAAGTCGTGCTGGCCCATGCGAACACGGTGCTGCTCGAAGTCGGCGGGAGCATGCGGCTTTTCGGCGGTTTGCGCGCGTTGCTGTCCAAGGTGACATCGACGGTGAAAGGATGCGGCTTCACTTCGCGTATGGGCTGCGCGCCGACAGCGTGGGGCGCATGGCTGCTGGCTCACGCGCGCACGCGTCGTGTCGCGCGGCGCGTGCGCATCGTGAAAGAGATGACGCTCGTCCATGTGCTCGATGCGTTGCCCGTATCGCTCATCCCATCGGCGCATTCGCATGGCAACGTGTTTGAGCAGATCGGCTGCGCAACGCTCGCCGATTTGCGTCGGCTGCCACGCAAGGGCGTCGCGCGACGGTTCGGTCAAGGCGTTCTGCAATGGCTCGCACAAGCGTACGGCCAGGCGCCCGATCCGCGCGAGGCGTTTTGTGCGCCGGCGTCGTTCGAGGCTCGGCTCGAATTGCAGGCGCGCGTGGAAAGTGCCGAGGCGCTGCTGTTCGCCGCCCGCCGGCTCGTGCTGCAACTCGCCGGCTGGCTGAGCGCGCACCATGCGGCAGTCAGCGAATTTTCGCTGTTGCTCGAACACGAGCTGGCGACCCGTCACGCGCCGAAAACGTCGACGTTCAAGGTGGCGTGGGCGGTACCGACACGCGAAGCCGATCACATTCTCTGGCTGCTGCGCGAGAAGCTGAATCAGACGACGCTCGCAGCGCCCGTCATCGAGATGAAGCTTCTCGCCGACAAGGTCAGCGAGCATGCGCCGCCGGCCGAGACCCTGTTTCCGATGCCCGGTTCCGACAGCGAATCGATGGCGCAACTGCTCGAACGCCTGAGCGCGCGGCTCGGCGCGGAGAGCGTCGTGCAACTGGTCGCGCGAGATGATCACCGGCCCGAAGCGGCGATGACGGTCGAAGCTTATAAGCCCGCAGGCGAAACGAAGCCGAAGCGCGGGAAGAAATCGGCGAAGACGCAAGCGGTGGTAAAAGCCGATACGCCGACTGAAGCGGAATCCGAAGCGCAAACCGAATCCGACGGGCCGCTCGAGCTTCCCGATGTGGTCGTTCCTTCGCAGCCCCGTCCGTCGTGGATACTCGAAACGCCGCAGAAGCTGATCTTGCGCAACGAGCGGCCGTTCTATCGACGCCCGCTGAAGCTGATCAGCCGGACCGAGCGTATCGAGGCGGGATGGTGGGACGGCAATGGCGTCCAGCGCGATTACTACGTCGCCGCTGACGATCGCGGCCGCATGTTCTGGCTGTATCGCGAACGTCTCACCGGCGACTGGTTTCTGCACGGTTTTTTCGGATGATGCCGACATGGACGATTTGAGCGACATCATCGGCCTGGGCGAGGGCGACGAAGGCGACGACAAGGCCGCATTTCCCGGCGCAATGTCGGCCTCGGCGCTGTTGCCCGGCTATGCCGAACTGCATTGCCTGAGCAACTTCTCGTTTCTGCGCGGCGCATCGCATCCGCAGGAGCTGGCTGCGGCAGCGCTCGAGCACGGCTACACCGCGCTCGCGATCACGGACGAATGCTCGCTCGCGGGCGTCGTGCGTGCGCATGCCGCGATCAAGGACATCGAAGCGAAGGCGCGCGCCGATGCCGAAGCCGCGCAGCTTGCCGGCGAGCCGCCGCCGAAGAAGCAGGATCTGAAGCTGATCATCGGCAGCGAATTGCATCTTACCGATGCCGACGGCGCGCCGTTCTGCACGCTCATCGCGCTCGCGACGAATCGGGCGGGCTACGGCAATCTGTCGGAGCTGATTTCGCAAGCGCGCGCTCGTTCGCCCAAGGGCAGCTACAAGATAGGTCCGGAGGACTTCACGGATCCGGCCGCGTCATCCAACGCGGCCGATCTGCGCGGCGATATCGCGCATCTGAAGCACTTGCCCGATTGCATCCTGATTCTCGTGCCGCAGAGATCGGCGACGCTCGCCGATACGCTCGATTGCGCGCACTGGCTGGCCAGTTTTGCCGCGGGCCGTGCGTGGCTCGCGCTGGAGCTCTGGCAGGACGGCAGCGACGACGAGCGGCTTGCTTCGTGTCGCGTGATCGCCGAAGCGAGCGGATTGCCGCTCGTCGCGGCGAGCGGCGCGCTGATGCACGCGCGCTCGCGCAAGCCTTTGCAGGACACGCTCACCGCGATTCGCCTGAACCGGCCGCTCGCCGAATGCGGCTACGCGCTCGAAGCGAACGCGGAGCGGCATCTGCGCACGCGGCTGCGCATCGGCGCGCTGTATCCAAAGGAGGCGATCAGGCAAACGCTGAAGGTGGCCGCCTGTTGCACCTTTTCCCTCGACGAGCTCAAGTACGAATATCCCGAGGAACTGGTGCCGCCCGGCGAGTCGCCCGCGAGCTATCTGCGCAAACGGGTGATCGCGGGTGCGCTGCAACGCTGGCCGAACGGCATGGATGCCGAGACGATCGGTCTTATCGAAAAAGAGCTGGCGCTCATCGCCAGGCTGGAATACGAGAAGTACTTCCTGACGGTGTATGACATCGTTTCGTTCGCGCGTAGCCAGAATATTCTGTGTCAGGGACGCGGCTCGGCGGCCAATTCGATCGTCTGTTATTGCCTGTTCATCACTGAGCTCGATCCGGTCCGGATGGGCTTGCTGATCGAGCGCTTCATTTCTCAGGCGCGCAACGAGCCGCCCGATATCGACGTCGATTTCGAGCATCAGCGGCGCGAGGAAGTCATCCAGTACATCTATCGGAAGTACGGGCGGCATCGCGCGTCGCTGGCGGCGTCGCTCATCACGTATCACACGCGCAGCGCGCTGAAGGACGTCGGCAAGGCGCTCGGGCTCGATGCGTCGCTAATCGAGCGCATCGGCAAGTCGCAACAATGGTGGGACGGACCGTCGGCGGTGGCGGGCTATCTCAGGGAAGCGGGCTTCAGCGACGATTCGCACGTCACGAAGCATCTCATCCGGTTGACGCGCGAGTTGCGTGGCTTTCCGCGGCATCTGTCGCAGCACGTCGGCGGTTTCGTGATCGCGCGGGAACGTTTGTCGCGGCTCGTACCGATCGAAAACGCCGCGATGAAAGACCGCTGCGTGATTCAGTGGGACAAGGACGACATCGATCAGCTGAAGCTCCTGAAAGTGGACGTGCTCGCGCTCGGCATGCTGTCGGCGATCCGGCGCGCCCTCGAATTCGTCGCGTTGCGGCGCGGCGTGCCGGGTTTCGGGGTCTCGCATATTCGCCGCGAGGACAAGGCCGTCTACGAGATGTGCTGCCGCGCGGACACCATCGGCGTGTTTCAGATCGAATCGCGCGCGCAGCAAAGCATGCTGCCGCGCCTGAGGCCGCAGAAGTACTACGACCTCGTCATCGAAGTGGCGATCGTGCGGCCCGGCCCGATTCAGGGCGGCATGGTGCATCCGTATCTGCGCCGCAAACAGGGGCTGGAGGACGAGGAATATCCGAAAGAGGAACTGCGGCCGGTGCTCGGCCGCACGCTCGGCGTGCCGATCTTTCAGGAGCAGGTGATGAAGCTCGCGATGGTCGCAGCGGGCTACACGGCGGAGCAGGCCGATCAGTTGCGCCGCGCGATGGCCGCGTGGCGCCGTGGCAGTCATCTGGAGAAATATCAGGCCGATCTGATGAAGAAGATGCTTGCGCGCGGCTACGAGCACGATTTCGCCGCGCGCGTGTGCAAGCAGATCGAGGGGTTCGGCGAATACGGCTTTCCGGAAAGTCATTCGGCGAGCTTCGCGCTGCTCGTTTATATCAGCGCGTGGATCAAGCGTTACGAGCCCGCGGCGTTTCTGGCCGGTTTGCTGAACAGCCAGCCGCTCGGTTTCTATTCGCCGTCGCAGCTCGTGCAGGATGCGCGGCGTCACGGCGTGCCGGTGTTCGCGCCCGATGTTTCCCTGAGCGATTGGGAGTCGGTGCTGGAAGCGCGGTCCGGCGTTGGCGAGCGGGTCGTGTTCGATGCCGGCAAGGAGCGGCGGCGCCAGCAGTTCTATGGCGCGGCCGCGTCGGATCGCGTGTTTCGGAAGACCGTGCAGCGCGCGGCGCGCAGACTCAGAAAGCGCGTCGAGCTGGATGGACGGCAATACGGGGCGAAAGGGCCGGGCGTGCGGATCGGCCTGCAACTGATCAAGGGTCTTCCGCAGGCGGCGGCCGAGCGGATCATGGCAGCGCGCGCGCAAGCGCCATTCGTCGATGTCGACGATCTCACGCGTCGTGCCGCCCTGTCACGACGCGAACTCGAAGCGCTCGCGGCGGGCAATGCGCTGGCGAGCATCGCGGGGCATCGACGTCAGGCGTGGTGGGCGGTCACTGCGCAACAGCGCGCGCCGGAATTGCTGCGCGATGCGCCGATGAGCGAGGCGCCGCTCCTGCTGCCGGAAGCATCGGAAGGCCGCGAAATCGTCGACGATTACGCGAGCCTCGGACTCACGCTCAATCGTCATCCTCTCGCGCTCTTGCGTGACAAGCTTTCACGCCTGCGTTTCAAAACCGCCGCCGAACTCGCGGACATCAGAAACGGACGCTTCGTGCGCGCGTGCGGCATCGTGACGGTGCGGCAAAGGCCGGGCACGGCAAACGGCACGATCTTCGTATCGATCGAGGACGAAACCGGTGCGATCAACGTGATCGTCTGGCCGGGCCTCGTCGAGAAGCAGCGCAAAGTGCTGCTCGGCGCGTCGCTGCTCGGCGTGCACGGCGTCTGGCAGATGGAGGGCGAGGTGCGTCATCTGGTGGCGCAACGGCTCGAAGACCATAGCGCGCTGCTCGGCCGGCTCGCTGCGCCGAGCCGCGATTTTCACTGATCCGGGAAGTCCGGATATCTGGCGAGCAGCCCGGCTATCGCGCTGTCGAACGGCGTGTGCCGGCCGATGCCCAGCGCTTCCAGCCGTCCGGAATCGAGATGACAGTCGCGCGGACGCGGCGTCGCGTCCGTCGGCTTGTGCTGCGCGACGAGCTTCGCGTTAACTTTCAGCGCTCGCGCGATGCGTTGGGCGATGTCGAACTTCGTCATCGGTTCGTCGCCGGACCATTGCGTGATGCCGGAGATCGTCGCGCCTTTCGCATGATGTTCGAGCATCTCGCGGATCACCACGGCGACATCGGGCGTGAACGTCGGATAGCGCGTCGCCCAGGCGTCCATCGACGCGGGCGGGCTCGCCGCATCGGCTGATTTCACGATTGCAGGCGTGAGGCTCGTCACCGCCGATTCGTTCCAGTCCGTGAACGGCCCATAAAGCAGCGGCAAGCGCAGCACGCAGGACGCCGGGTCACTCTCGAGCAACGCGCGTTCGCCGTCCAGCTTGCTTTGCCCGTAGGCGTTGAGCGGCGCGGGCGCATCGTCGGGAAAATAGGGCGGGGCGGTGCCGTCGAACACGTAATCCGTCGAAATCGACAGGATCCATGCGCCGAGCGAACGCGCTTCGTTTGCGATCACGCTCAGCGCATCGACGTTCAGTGCGCGAGCGAGCGCCGGATCGTTTTCGCAGACGTCCGGACGCCGCTCCGCCGCCGCGACCACGATCGCATCGGGCGCGAACTCCCGAAAGAAGGCGGACACCGCGTCCCGGTCGAGCAGATCGAGTTTCGCGTTCCGTGCGTCGGCGCGGCTGTGGGCCGTGCGCACGATGCGCCATTCTTTCGCGCCGGGCGCGCTCGCCAGTTCACCCGCGATGGCGCGGCCCAGCAATCCCGACGCGCCGATGAGCGCGACGGTGAACCCTTCGCTCCCCTTCATGCCGACGCGACGCCGACGACCGTGTAGCCTGCCTCGTCGATGGCTTCCTTCAGCGCGTCGCTCGATTTCCCGGACTCGACGGCGACGGTGCCGCGTTCCAGATCGACGCGAACCTGCGCCTGCGGGTCGATTTCCTGGATCGAGCGCGTCACGGCCGCGACGCAGTGCTGGCAACTCATGCCCTGAACTTCGAATTCGGTCATTGCGGTTTCCTCTTTAAAAAGCGCGGATCAGCGTCATCGTATACCTTGCCATGATGGGAAGGTGTAGAGTCGGGATGACATTTTTTCAGGAGCGAACGATGAACATCGGCGAAGCGGCCCGCGCCTCGGGTGTGACGGCGAAGATGATCCGCTATTACGAGAGCGTCGGCTTGCTCAATCCGGTCGGGCGGACGTCGTCCGGATATCGCGTGTACGGCGATCCGGAAGTGCATGCGCTGCGCTTCGTGCGACAGGCGCGTCGGCTCGGCTTTCTCGTCGAGGATATCCGCAAGCTGCTTGCGTTATGGCACGACCGGTCGCGGGCGAGCGCCGAGGTGAAGTCGATCGCGTTGGAGCACGTCGCGGAGCTGGACCGGCGAATCGCCGAGTTGACGGAAATGCGCGACACGCTGTCACATCTGGCGACCCACTGTCATGGCGATGCCCGTCCGGATTGCCCGATTCTGGACAAGTTGGCGCAGTGATGCACCAATATGGCGCATAAAGATGCGAAAAGTCGCGCTAATTGTCCGAAAAATCAGTGCTTTAGCGCAGATATCTGCCCGCACCATTCCGAAACCGAATGCACGGTATTCAAGCATTTCACTACCCCGGCGCGTCCGTTCTCCTCTATAATCCGGGTATTCCCTAGTGCGGGTAATCCCTGACCCGAATTGCCAGGGATCTGTTAAAGACCTTGGAGAACATCATGTTTGCATTTCTGATCGAAAAACTGAGCTTTTGGTTTGAAGCCGCTGAGCAACGCCGCCGTGAAGCGTATCTCGCGCAGTCGACGGACATCGTCCAGCTCGAAAAGCGCATCCGCTCGCTCGAATCGAACGGCTACAACGCGTAAGCGTTTCGTTCCTGGCGTCGAAAACGCCGAACGTAAAATTGAAAAGCCCCGCATTGCGGGGCTTTTGCGTTTCTATTGCGGCACGTGCGGCAGAGCCTCAATGCTTAGGCGGATGCTGCTCCAGCCACTGCTTCATGAACGCGATTTCCTTGTCCTGCGAAGCGATGATGTCCTTCGCAAGCTTGCGGAGCTTCGCGTCCTTGCCGTATTTCAATTCGACCTTCGCCATTTCCACCGCGCCCTGGTGATGCGGAATCATGTGCGCGACGAAATCCCGATCGGCGTCGCCCATGTATTCGACGCCCGACATGCCTGACATCATTTTCTGATCGGCGGCTTGAAATGCCGCGGTCGATGACACGTCGGTGGGCTTCGGCGCGTGCTGCTCCATGTTCATCCCCGGCATCGCATCGCTCGCAGGCGCGGCGGACTGTGCGATCGCGCTTACGCTACAGAGGGCGGTGAAGATGGCAAGCGCGATTCGTTTCGATTTCATCGTATCTCCTGTGAAAAGGGCGGTTGCGAAGCTGCTTCCGAGTCCGCACGCCTAGCCTAAAGCTTGCCATCGGGGTAAGGTAAAGCAGTTTCGTCTACATAAAAGAGCGCACGATGCCAGGCCACATCAACGACACGACGAATAAACGCATCCGCGATCGCGTCGCGAGAATCGCATGTGTTTGCGTCGCGATCGCCGCAGCTTTGTTCGGCTCGCAGTCGACGTTCGCCAAGCCGGGCGGCGAGCCTCTTGTGCTCGATACGCAAACCGGTATCCATAGTGGCGTCAGCGGAACCGTGCTTCAGAGCGGGCCGCTCGGCGGTCCCGGCATGGTGCCGATGGCGACACTCCCCGGCCTGCCGCAGGAGGCCGAGCCGCCGATCGTGGTTTCACCCTACGTCGAATACTCGAACGGGCAAAGCACCGTACCTACGCAACCCGGCGGCGGATTACGGCCGCGAGTTCCGCGCACAATTCATCCCTGATCGCTGGGAAGGCTCAGTCCGCGCGATGCTCCAGCTTGAACGACGCGTTGTCGTCCTCGCCGAGCGCATCGACGAGATAGGGCAGTGATGCCTTCAGTTCCTTCGCCAGCGTGTAGGGCGGATTGATCACGAACATGCCGCTGCCGAACAGGCCGAAGCCGTCAGTCGGCGGTTTTCGCACAGTCAGGGATGCATGCAGCCAACCCTTCGGCTGGATGGCTTTCAACTGGTCGGCGAAGCGCTGCGACTCGATGCGCGTGACGATCGGATACCAGACCGCGTACGTTCCCGTCGCGAAACGCTTGATGCTTTCCTCGAGACACGTGAGCGTGCGGGCGTAGTCGCGCTTGTCCTCGTAAGACGGGTCGATCAGCACGAGCGCGCGGCGCGGCGGCGGCGGCAGGAGCGCCCTGATGCCGTCGAAGCCGTCGCCTTCGTAAATCATCGCGCGCCGGCCGGCATCCCGAAAATTGTGGCGCAGCACGTCGATCTCCGTGCTGTGCAGCTCGAAAAGCCGCATGCGATCCTGCTCGCGCATCGTGCGCCAGGCGAGATAGGGCGAGCCGGGGTAAAAGCGCAGACCGCCGTCGGGATTCAGCGCCTTCACTTCATCGACATAGTCAGAGAGGAGCGGCGGCAGATCGTCCCGATCCTGGAGCTTCCCGATCCCCGTTTCGAACTCCGCGTTTTTCGCCGCGTAGCCTTCGGTGAGCGAGTAGACGCCGGCGCCGGCGTGCGTGTCGATGTACCAATACGATTTGTCCTTCAGGCCGAGATGGCGAAGCATCTGAATGACGATTGCGTGTTTCAGCACATCGGCGTGATTGCCCGCATGAAAGGCGTGACGATAACTGAGCATGGCGAGAGGCCCGCGCGGGGCGTGAAAAAACAGGAATGAAAAGGTGCGGGGAAGGGGGCCTATTCTAGCCGACGCCGCCCGCCGCAATATGCATGACGCCCGGCTTACGCTGCAGCGCACTGCGTCCTTCATGCACAATAGCCGCTCCCGGACATTCATGAACAGTCGGCCGAACGGCGTAGGCATTCTGATGTTTCACGCGAGCTTTCCTATGCCGAACGGCCAGCTTGATGGTCGTGCTGACAGATGTTTTCATTCACCTGATGTCTTCCACTGGATAGGAGGTTCGCATGTCCTCAAACGGTAAGCTCGACGGCAAGACCGCGGTCGTGACGGGCGCGGCGAGCGGCATCGGCCGCGCGATCGCATTCACGCTCGCCGGCGCGGGCGCGGCAGTCGCCATCGCGGACCTGAATCAGGCGGGCGCGGACGCGGTCGCCGAGGAAATTCGCGGCCAGGGCGGAAAGGCCATCGGCATCGCGATGGACGTGACGAACGAAGATGCGGTGAATCAGGGCATCGATCGCGCCGCGTCGGAACTCGGCTCGGTGGACATCCTCGTGTCGAATGCGGGCATCCAGATCGTCAATCCGATCGAAAACTACGCGTACGCCGACTGGAAGAAGATGATGGCCATCCATGTCGACGGCGCGTTCCTCACCACCAAAGCCGCGCTGAAGCACATGTACAAGGACGATCGCGGCGGCGTCGTGATCTACATGGGCTCGGTGCATTCGCACGAGGCGTCGCCGCTCAAGTCGGCCTACGTGACCGCGAAGCACGGTTTGCTCGGCCTCGCGCGCGTGCTCGCCAAGGAGGGCGCGAAGCATAACGTGCGTTCGCACGTCGTCTGTCCGGGCTTCGTGCGCACGCCGCTCGTCGACAAGCAGATTCCCGAGCAGGCGAAGGAACTGAAGATCAGCGAAGAGGAAGTCGTGAAGCGCGTGATGCTGGGCGGCACCGTGGACGGCGTGTTCACCACCGTCGAAGATGTCGCGCAGACCGTGCTCTTCCTGTCCGCGTTCGAGACGGCGGCGCTGACGGGGCAATCGTTCGTCGTGAGCCACGGCTGGTTCATGCAATAAGGGAGAACACGCGGGATGTCGGAAATCGAGAACGAAAACGCGGTGCGCGTGTCAGCTTCGGCCGAAGCGCGCGCGCAGTCCCGGATCCACCTGCCACCCTATCAGACGATCGCGCTGATGCTGCAGGGCGGCGGCGCGCTCGGCGCCTATCAGGCGGGGGTCTATCAAGGACTTCACGAGGCGGACATTCATCCGAACTGGATCGCCGGCATCTCCATCGGTGCGCTCAACACGGCGCTCATCGCGGGTAATGCGCCGGAACATCGCGTGACGCGTTTGCTGGAATTCTGGGAGACGATCTGCCAGCCGGCATTCGGTTTCCCGTTGCCCGCCTTCGTCGAGCGCGCGCTTTTCGATTCCGGCGACGAGATTCGCAAGGCCTTCACCGCGTTGCAGGCCGCGGGCGCAGTCGTCGAAGGGCAGAAGGGCTTTTTCATTCCGCGCTTTCCGCCGCCGTCGCCGATCGCGTCGGGCTCGCCGCAAACCGCGAGCTACTACGACACGACGCCGCTCAAGGCCACGCTCGAGCGTCTTTGCGATTTCGACCGCATCAACTCCGGCGAGACGCGCGTTTCGGTCGGCGCGGTGAATGTCGCGACAGGCAATTTCGCCTATTTCGACAACACGCAGATCGAGTTGCGCGCCGAGCATTTCATCGCATCCGGCGCGCTGCCGCCGGGTTTTGCCGCGGTCGAGATCGATGGCCAGTTCTACTGGGACGGCGGCCTCATGTCGAACACGCCGCTTTATGAGATCGCGCAGGCGACGCCGCGACGCGACACGCTCGCTTTCCAGGTCGATCTGTGGAGCGCGCGCGGTCCGGTGCCGGACAGCATCGTCGACGTAATGGGACGCGTGAAGGACGTGCAGTTTTCGAGCCGCACGCGCCTCGTCACGGATCAGATGCAGCGCTCGCAGCGCTACCGCAACGTGTTGCAGCACGTGCTCGACCTCGTGCCCGAAGAAACTCGGAAGAGTGACGAATGGTGCAGGCTTGCCGCCGAACTGGCGTGTTCGAAGCGCTACAACATCATTCACCTGATCTACCGGCAAAAGGAATACGAGGGCCATTACAAGGACTACCAGTTCGGCCTTTCGACGATGCGCGAGCACTGGGAAAGCGGTCTCGCCGACATGCGCCGCACGCTTACGCATCGCGACTGGCTCGACATGCCCAACGGCGAATCACGCTTCGTCACGCACGACATCCATCGCGACGAGCGGTGAGCGCGTTCCAATGCCGGAATGCCCGGTTGGGCGAGAAAGTGTGTCACTTTGTATAATCGCGGACGCATTCCGGCGGCTGTCTCAGTCGACGTCGCCGGGCGCCACCACTTTTCCCGGCTTTAGATGAACTCGATCGCGATCTGCTTCGTCTGTCTCGGCAACATCTGCCGCTCGCCCAGCGCGGAAGTGGTGATGCGCGACCTCGTCGAGCGCGCGAAGCTCGCTGAGCGGATCGTCATCGATTCGGCGGGCACGGGCGATTGGCATATCGGCGAGCCGCCGGACGAACGTGCCCAGAAAGCGGCGAAGAAGCGCGGCTACGATTTGTCGACGCTGCGCGGCCGTCAGGTTGCCGCCGCCGATTTCGCGCGTTTCGACCTGTTCATCGTCATGGATGATGCGAACGCTACCGCATTGACGGCGGTTTGCCCGCCCGAGTATCGCGACAAGATTCGCCTGCTCATGGAGTTCGCCACGAACGACGACAGCCGCGTCGTCGTCGATCCCTACTTCGGTGGCGAGGAAGGTTTCGAAAAAGTGCTCGATCAGTGCGAGGACGCCTGCGAGGGCTTGCTGAAGGCCTTGCGTGCCCAACTGACGGCCTGACAGCCCGCGCCCGCTCGCCAGCCGCGCGAGTGCCGAAGAAACCAGTTAAAAAGCTACTTATCTCGTCCCGGATACTTGACTAAAACTGTGGGATATTTATACTTGACGAAAATCATCGAGTATTAGCGTTAGCCCCCAATTATGAGACTCACCACGAAAGGCCGTTTCGCCGTCACGGCGATGATCGACCTGGCGTTGCGCCAGGAGCAGGGCCCGGTGACGCTGGCAGGCATCAGTCAGCGCCAGCGCATCTCGCTTTCCTATCTCGAACAGCTCTTCGGCAAGCTGCGGCGGCATGAGATCGTCGAATCGGTTCGCGGACCGGGCGGCGGTTACAACCTCGCGCGCCGCGCGGAGAACGTCACGGTCGCGGACATCATCATCGCGGTCGACGAGCCGATCGACGCCACGCAATGCGGCGGCAAGGGCACGTGCGAAGGCACGAAGCAGCACGACGGCCACTGCATGACCCACGAACTCTGGGCGACGCTCAACCAGAAGATGGTCGAGTATCTGGATTCCGTCTCCTTGAAGGATCTGGTCGACCAGCAGCGCGCACGCGAAGGTTCGTCGACGGTGCTGCGTGACCGGCGCGCCGAATCGGCTGGCGTAGAGGCCGCGCGCGTCGCGCCCAAGGGTCCGAATTCCATTTTCAACCTGGCCGGATGACATAGGCGTTGCGCCGGCACGAGAGCCGGGCGCGCAGATAGAAGGCATCCCAGCCAAGAGCTTTGACCGATTTCCCGGAGCGACTGATGAACAACGATATTCCCCACCTGCCCATTTACATGGACTACAGCGCGACGACCCCCGTCGATCCGCGCGTGGTGGACAAGATGATCCCGTATCTTCGCGAGCAGTTCGGCAATCCGGCCTCGCGCAGCCATCAGTACGGCTGGGACGCGGAGCGTGCGGTCGAGGAAGCGCGCGAGAACGTCGCGGCGCTCGTGAATTGCGATCCGCGCGAGATCATTTGGACGTCGGGTGCAACGGAATCGGACAACCTCGCAATCAAGGGCGCCGCGCACTTCTACAAGAGCAAAGGCAAGCACATCATCACGGTGAAGACCGAGCACAAGGCCGTGCTCGACACCACGCGCGAGTTGGAACGCGAAGGCTACGAAGTCACGTATCTCGACGTGAAGGACGACGGTCTCATCGATCTGGACAAGCTCAAGGCGGCGATCCGCCCGGACACGATTCTCGTGTCGGTGATGAGCGTGAACAACGAAATCGGCGTGATCCAAGACATCGAGGCGATCGGTGAGATCACGCGCGAGAAGGGCATCATTTTCCACGTCGATGCGGCGCAGGCCACGGGCAAGATCCAGATCGACCTGCAAAAGCTGAAGGTCGACCTGATGTCGTTTTCGGCGCACAAGACGTACGGCCCGAAGGGCATCGGCGCGCTGTACGTGCGTCGCAAGCCGCGCGTGCGCATCGAGGCGCAGATGCACGGCGGCGGTCACGAGCGCGGCATGCGTTCGGGCACGCTCGCGACGCATCAGATCGTCGGCATGGGTGAAGCGTTCCGCATCGCGCGTGAAGAAATGGCGACGGAAAACGAGCGCATCCGCATGCTGCGCGACCGTCTGCTGAAGGGCCTGCAGGACATCGAAGAGGTGTACGTGAACGGCGACATGGAACGTCGTGTGCCGCACAACCTCAATATCAGTTTCAATTTCGTCGAAGGTGAATCGCTGATCATGGCGGTGAAGGATGTCGCGGTGTCGTCGGGATCGGCGTGCACGTCGGCGTCGCTTGAGCCGTCGTACGTGCTGCGTGCGCTCGGCCGCAACGACGAACTCGCGCACAGCTCGATCCGCTTCACGGTCGGCCGCTTCACCACCGAGCAGGATGTCGACTACGTGATCAACCTGCTGAAGACCAAGATCGCGAAGTTGCGCGATCTGTCGCCGCTCTGGGAAATGCACAAGGACGGCATCGACATCTCGACCATCCAGTGGGCCGCGCACTGAGCGACACGCGTCACCGAACAAAGGAGAGTTTGAATCATGGCTTATAGCGACAAGGTTCTGGACCACTACGAAAATCCGCGTAACGTCGGCTCGTTCTCGAAGGACGACGACACCGTCGGCACCGGCATGGTCGGCGCGCCGGCCTGCGGCGACGTGATGAAGCTGCAGATCCGCGTTGGCGCGGATGGCGTGATCGAAGATGCGAAGTTCAAGACATATGGCTGCGGTTCGGCGATCGCATCGAGCTCGCTCGTCACCGAGTGGGTGAAGGGCAAGACGCTGGATCAGGCGCTGACGATCAAGAACACGCAGATCGCCGAGGAACTGGCGCTGCCGCCGGTGAAGATCCACTGCTCGATTCTCGCGGAAGACGCGATCAAGGCAGCGGTCCTCGATTACAAGCAGCGACATGGCGTCGTGGCGCCGGAAGCGCAGGCGACGGAAGCGAAGCAGCACGCGGCCTAAGTGACGAAAGCGGGCGCCATGCAGGTGCGTGGCGCCTCGAAGAGAGAAGCGAAGACTATGGCAATCACGTTGACGGATAAAGCGGCACAACACGTGCAGAAGTATCTGACGCGGCGCGGCAAGGGCGTCGGCCTGCGGCTGGGCGTGCGCACGACGGGCTGTTCGGGTCTGGCGTACAAGCTCGAATATGTCGATGAGCTCACGCCTGAAGACACCGTGTTCGAGACGTCGGGCGTGAAGATCGTGATCGATCCGAAAAGTCTTCCGTATCTCGACGGCACCGAGCTGGACTTCGCTCGCGAAGGTCTGAACGAAGGCTTCAAGTTCAACAACCCGAACGCGAAGGACGAGTGCGGCTGCGGCGAATCGTTCCGCGTCTGACGCGGATCACGCCGGCGGCATCGGCAAAAGAGGCGGCGCGTGCCGCCTTTTTCATTCGCGCACACTGAAACCATAGACACAGCATGGCCTCGCTCACCGACAGTCACTTCGACCTCTTCGATCTGCCGCAGACGTTCGCCGTCGATCCGCACAAACTCGACGACGCTTATCGCACCGTGCAGGCGCAAGTGCATCCGGATCGCTTCGCCGCGGCCGGCGATGCGCAGAAACGTCTCGCGATGCAATGGGCCACGCACGCGAACGAGGCCTATCAGACCTTGCGCGATCCGTTGAAGCGCGCGCGCTATATGCTGTCGCAGCGCGGCATCGACGTCGGCGCGGAGAACAACACCGCGATGGAGCCCGCGTTCCTGATGCAGCAGATGGAATGGCGCGAAAATATCGAGGATGCAGCGGGCGCGAAGAACATCGGCGCGCTCGAAGCGCTGCTCGACGAATTGCGTGAAGAGGAGCGCGTGCGCTTCACGAAACTCGAAGCGCTGATCGACAGCAGATCCGATCAGGCCGCGAGCGAGGCGGTGCGGCAATTGATGTTCATCGAACGCGTGGCGCATGAAATCGGCGCGCAGATCGAGCGGCTGGAACACGCGTAAGACGAGTCAGCCGCAATAACCCCATAAGACCAACGATGGCTTTACTGCAAATCTCAGAACCCGGCATGGCCCCGGCGCCGCATCAGAGGCGCGTTGCGGTCGGTATCGATCTCGGCACGACGAACTCGCTCGTCGCGGCCGTGCGCAGCAGCGTGCCCGAAGCGCTGCCCGACGAGGACGGCCACGTGCTGCTGCCGTCGGTGGTGCGCTATCTGGAGAAGGGCGGACGGCGCATCGGCCGGACCGCGAAGGAAGAAGCCGTCATCGATCCGCGCAACACGATCGTGTCGGTCAAGCGCTTCATGGGCCGCGGCAAGAGCGAAGTCGAGGGCGCCGAGAACGCGCCGTACGATTTCATCGACGCGCCCGGCATGGTGCAGATTCGCACCATCGATGGCGTGAAGAGCCCGGTCGAAGTATCGGCGGAAATTCTCGCGACGCTGCGTTATCGCGCGGAAGACACGCTCGGCGAGGATCTCGTCGGCGCGGTGATCACGGTACCCGCCTATTTCGACGAAGCCCAGCGGCAGGCGACCAAGGACGCGGCGAAACTCGCTGGCCTGAACGTGCTGCGCCTCCTGAACGAGCCGACCGCGGCCGCGATCGCCTACGGTCTCGACAACGGTTCCGAAGGCCTTTTCGCCGTCTACGATCTCGGCGGCGGCACGTTCGATCTGTCGATCCTGAAGCTCACGAAGGGCGTCTTCGAGGTGCTCGCGGCGGGCGGCGATTCCGCGCTCGGCGGCGACGATTTCGATCACGCGCTGTATCGCCATGTGCTGGAGCAGGCGGGCATCGCGCTCGATACGCCGGAAGACGTGCGCCTGATGCTCGATCGCGTGCGCTCGGCGAAGGAAGCGCTGTCGGACGTGCCCGAGACGCGCGTGCAGGCGAAGCTTTCCACCGGCGTCGAAATCGACGTCGCCGTGAGCGAGGCGCAATTCGCCGCGCTGGCCGAATCGCTCGTCGCGCGCACGCTCGCGCCGACGAAAAAAGCGCTGCGCGACGCGAAGGTCGGGCCCAAGGATATCAAGGGCGTCGTGCTGGTCGGCGGCGCGACGCGCATGCCGGTCATCCGCCGCGCGGTCGAGGCGTTCTTCGGCCAGCCGCCGCTCGTCAATCTCGATCCGGATCAGGTCGTCGCGCTCGGCGCCGCGATCCAGGCCGATCTGCTCGCCGGCAACCGCCGTGGCGAAGGCGACGACTGGCTGCTGCTCGACGTGATTCCGCTGTCGCTCGGCGTCGAGACGATGGGCGGCCTCACCGAAAAGATCATCCCGCGCAACTCGACGATTCCCACCGCGCGCGCGCAGGATTTCACGACGTTTAAAGACGGACAGACCGCGATGGCGATTCACGTCGTCCAGGGCGAGCGCGAGCTCGTGTCCGACTGCCGCTCGCTCGCGCGCTTCGAGCTGCGCGGCATTCCGCCGATGGCCGCCGGCGCCGCGCGCATTCGTGTGACCTATCAGGTCGATGCGGACGGGCTGCTTTCCGTGTTCGCGCGCGAGCAGGGATCGGGCGTGGAGGCGTCGGTGGTGGTGAAGCCGTCGTACGGTCTAGCCGATGACGAAGTCGCCCGCATGCTCGAAGAGAGCTTCCAGACCGCGGAAACCGACATGCGCGCGCGTGCGTTGCGCGAGGCGCAGGTGGAAGCGGAGCGTCTGATCGAAGCGACGCACGCCGCGCTCGAAACCGATGGCGAACTGCTCGACGACGAAGAGCGCGCGGACATTCTGACGCTCGTGACCGGCCTCACGGCGCTCGCGAGCGGCGATTCGGTCGAAGAGATCGAGGACGCGACGAAGGCGCTCGCCACCGGCACCGACGAGTTCGCCGCGCGGCGCATGAACAAGAGCATCCGCCGCGCGCTCGCGGGCCGCAAGCTCGACGACGTCTGATCGTCGCGCGGTTATCGAACAAACAAGCATTTACGGAAAATCAGTCCCATGCCTCAAATCGTTGTGCTGCCTCACGTGGAACTCTGCCCGGATGGCGCGGTGATCGACGCCGACCTCAGCAAGAGCATCTGCGACAACCTGCTGGAACACGGCATCGAGATCGAGCATGCCTGCGAGAAATCGTGCGCTTGCACGACGTGCCACGTCATCATCCGGGAAGGCTTCAACGCGCTCGAGCCGTCCGAGGAAGACGAGGACGATCTCCTCGACAAAGCGTGGGGTCTCGAACCGACATCGCGGTTATCATGTCAGGCAATGGTGCCTGCCGACGAGGATCTGGTGGTCGAGATCCCGCGGTACTCCATCAATCACGCCAAAGAAAATCACTGACAGGAGGCTCGCCCATGAAGTGGACAGATACTCAGGAGATCGCGATGGCACTCACCGACGCGCATCAGGATATCGATCCCCAATATGTGCGTTTCACTGACCTGCATCGCTGGATCACTGAACTGGATGGTTTCGACGACGATCCACAAAAGTCCAACGAAAAGATTCTGGAGGCGATCCAGGCGGCCTGGATCGAGGACGCGGATTACTGATCCGGTCCTGCCTGCATTCCCAAGAACGGCGGCTCATTGCGAGCCGCCGTTTTGCTTTTGCTCGCGATTTTCATGTTTGACAGAACTTGACGTTGCGAGCGTTGTTGCCCCTTCCCCTGCGACTTAAAATCGCGCCCGCTGCGCGTCGGCAATCAATTCCGGCCCGCTGGATCACGCGTTCGGAAAAGGAATCGCCCGCGTGACAATGCTTCGCATTGCAAACAAATTTCACATTGCCGAACTGGCGGCGGGCAACGGTCCCGCTGCGGACGATCCGCTGGCGATCACTTGGGGAGAAGTAAATGGGGAAACTCGGCCTGTCGAGGCGCGGTTTTCTGAAAGCGAGTGCGCTCGCTGGCGTGTCGGTGTTCGTTGCGCCGCTCGGCAGCCGTGCATTCGCCGCGTTGTTCGAAGAGAAGATTCTGACTCCCGTCCAGTGGGACGCGACGAGCGGCGGCGCGAAGTTTCGCATCGACGGCATCGCGAAGGTGACGGGCGCGAAGGTGTTCGCGCGTGACGTTCGCGCGGCGGACATGCCGCATTGGCCGAAAGACCAGTCCCACGCGCTGATCCTGCGCACGACGCGTGCCGATTGCATCTACGAGGGTTTCGATCTCTCGCTGCTCGACGGCGGCCTCGCGCCCGATCGCATCGTCACGGCGGACGATCTCGCGCGCGACAAGCTCGCGTTCCCCGCCTTCTATGGCGGCGACATGCTGCTGCCCACCGGCAAGACGCCGGCGTATCTCGGGCAGGCGGTCGCGATCCTGATCTACCACGATTTCGCGCGTTTTCGCTTCGCGAAGGACAAGCTCCAGTTCCGTGACGGCGTCATCCGTTACGGCGCGACGACCGGTTCGATCGAGCGCGATCCGTGGGCGGCGTTCCGCTTCGTGCGCGTCGGCGGCAAGACGCCTTACGACGACGATAGCTTCTCCAGTCTCAAGGACACGCCGCTCTTTCCGCACATGATGAAGAAGCGCGAGCCGGTCTGGGCGAGCGCCGCCGAGCACGGCAAGCTCGACGAGCAGGGCGTGTTCCATGCGAACGCGATCGGCGACGCGCTCGATCATCCGCCGGCCGGGTGGCTCGTCGTGGACCGCGCTTACCGCACGCAATCCGTCGACACGGCCGCGCTCGAACCCGACAACGCGAACTGCTGGTACGACGCGGCGACGCAGTCGCTGCACATGGTCATCCCGACGCAAGGCCCGCATGAAGTGGCCGAAAGCGCGATCGAGATGACGGCGAAGTCGCGCTTTGCGGTGAAGAACCTGTTCCTGCATCCGTGCTACACGGTCGGCTACGGTTCGAAGGATCACTACAACATGCCGTTCTACGGCCTGCTCGCGTCGCTGTACGGCGATGGCCGTCCGGTGCGCCTCGCCAACGATCGCTTCGAGCAGTTCCAGACCTCGATCAAGCGGCACGCGTTCGACATGCGCTATCGCATGGCGATCGACCGGAAGTCGGGAACGATTCAGGCGTTCAAGGGCGATTTCGTCGCCAATGGCGGCGGGCGCTGCAACTTCTCGCCGTCGGTCGCGATGGTCGGTGCGACGGCGGCGCAGTCCATCTACTACATCCCGAAGAGCGATCTGACCGCGACCGCCATCGCATCGCGCGCGGTGGACGCGGGCTCGGCGCGCGGCTACGGCACGCTGCAGAGTATGGCCGCGACCGAGATGATGATCGACGAAATCGCGCACACGCTCGAACTCGATCCGATCGATCTGCGCCTGAAGAACGTGATGCGCACCGGCATGAAGAACACGCAGGGCGCGATTCCGGCGGGCGCCGTGCGCGCCGAGGACGTGCTTCGGCGCGCGCAGGCGCATCCGCTCTGGACGGAGCGCGCGAAACGCAAGTCGGAATACGAAGCCGCGCATCCGGGCAAGCGCTACGGCGTCGGTTTCGCGTGCACGCAGAAGGACTTCGGCACGGGCGCGGAGAGCGCGTTCGCCAGGATCGAATTCACCGTCGATGGTCGCATCGCGCTGCATCATTCGGGCGCGGAGATCGGCACCGGTTCGTCGACGTCGCAGGCGCTCGCGTGCGCAAAGTGGCTCGGCAAGCCCGCGGCCGAAGTCCACATGGCGACGATCGACTGGACGGACCTGCCTGTTGTCACGAGCGGCGATCCGTACATCATGTCGCAGGCCGAGCAGGATCGCCTGAGCGCGAATCCGCGCTGGTCGCCCGCGTATATGTCGCCGGCGAGCGCGACGAACTCGGCGTTCTACTTCACGCACGCGACGCACGAGGCGGCGCGCGTGATCTTCCGCCACGGCATCTGGCCCGCGGCGCTCGCGATCTGGGGGCAGGGCATCGGCGGCGGTCAGGCGACATCGTTCGTCGTGCGCATCGAAGACGCGCGCTGGACGGACGGCAAACTTTCCGCCGACGGACTCGGGCCGATTCCTTTCGAAGCACTCGCGAAGAAGGCGCACGAACTCGGGCTCGTCACGGGCGCGGCGGTGCATACGTTCAACCGCTGGCAATGGAGCGAGGCGCAGTTCGACATCGCGGGCGAGATCGTGCGCCTTCCGCTCGACGGTCTTTCGCTGCGCTTCGGCGACGGCCACGCAAAACGCGCCGCGAAAGCGACGCCCAACGGGTACGCGGTGCTCGACCGCAAGCGCGTCTTCATCGCGCCCGTGCAACGCAACAACGCGATGGTCACGTATTACAGCGCGCTAGGCACGCTCGTCGAACTCGCCGTGAGCGAATCGAGCGGCGAGGTCGAATTGCTTTCGCATCATTCGATCATGGAGTGCGGCAATCAGATCGCGCCGCAACTCGTGTCGGGTCAGTTGCAGGGCGGCCTCGCGATGGGCATCGGGCACGCGCTGCACGAATATCTGCCGCTCTACGAAGACGGCCCCGGCAACGGCACCTGGAACTTCAACCGCTATCGCCTGCCGCTCGCGAGCGATGTCGCCGTGTGGAAGCAGACGGGCGAAGTGCTGCCGCCGCTTTCCGAAACCGATCCGCCGAAGGGCATTGCCGAAGTGGTGATGATTCCGGTGGTCGGGGCCATCGTCAACGCGATCGCTCATGCGATCGGCCATCGCTTCACCGATCTGCCGGTGGCGCCGCAAAACATTCAGGAGGTGCTCGCATGACGGCCATCCAATCCGCCGCGAGCATCGAATCGCGCGCGCTCTCGATGACGATCAACGGCAAAAAGATCGGCCCGATGCAGGTGCCCGCCGGTCTGTCGATGATCGATTTTCTGCACGAGTATCTCAGCCTCACCGGCTCGCGTCTCGGCTGCGGTCAGGGCATCTGCCACGCGTGCGTGGTGATCGTCGATCACGCGGACGGCACGAGCGAGGAAGCGCGCACGTGCATCAACGGCGCGCATTTCTTCGACGGCAAGTCCGTGCGCACGGTCGAAGGCCACTCGAAGCGCAACGAGCAGGGCGAAGTCGTCGAAATGTCGACGGTGCAGCAGAAGTTCCTCGAACACTTCAGCTTCCAGTGCGGCTATTGCACGCCGGGCTTCGTCAACGCGACGACCGTGCTGATCGAAAGGCTCAAGCGCAATCCGATCGCGAAGGACCAGATCGAAGCGACGATCATGGACGCGCTGAACGAGCACATCTGCCGCTGCACTGGCTATGTGCGCTACTACGAAGCGGTCAAGGATCTCGTGCTCGCCACGCCCGGACTCGTGAAGGACGCCGCATGATGAGATCGATCCTGACCCGTCTCGTTGCGCCTTTGGTGGCAGCGTCGTTCGCGCTCGCCGGTTGCGGCGGCCAGAACGATATGGCGACACCGCTGAAAAGCTCGCCCGAACAGATCGCGCGTGGACGCTATCTCGCACATGCCGCCGATTGCGCCGCATGCCACACGGCGCCCGGCGGCGCGCCGTTCGCGGGCGGCGTGAAGCTCGAATCGCAATTCGGCACCTTCTACGGCACGAACATCACGCCCGATCCGAAGCACGGCATCGGCATGTGGAGCGCCGACGAGTTCTACGGCGCGCTGCACGATGGCGTGACGCCGAAGCACAAGCTCTATCCCGCGATGCCGTACACGTCGTACCGGCAGATGTCGCGCGAGGACAGCGACGCGATCTACGCGTATCTGATGACGCAAAAACCCGCGGCGGTTCCGAACGTCGCATCCGATCTCAAGTTTCCATACAGCGTGCGCTTCGCCGTGCGTTTCTGGGACATGCTGTTTCTGAAGGACACGCTGCCGGATGCATCGTCGGGACAGTCCTCCGACTGGACGCGCGGGCGCTATCTGGCCAACGCGCTCGGCCATTGCGCGGAATGCCACTCGCCGCGCGGCGCGTTCGGCCAGATGCAGGGCGCGAAGACGTTGCAGGGCGGTGCGCTCGGGCGTATCGGCGCGCCGGACATCACGCCGGCCGCGCTTGCCGCGCGCGGCTGGACGGGCGCGGATTTGCAGGCGTTCTTCGCAACCGGCGTGGCGAAGCAAGGTTCCGCGTTCGGCGAGATGCACCCCGTGATCTATCTGAGCACGCAGCACCTGAATCCCGAGGACCTGCGCGCGCTCGCGACGTATCTGCTCGGCGACGCGTCGCCGCAACCCGCGCCGCTCGTCACCGTCAAGTTCGACGACACGGCGCAACTCGCCGCGGGCCGCCATCTCTACCTCGATTCCTGCGCGGGCTGTCACGGAATCGAAGGTCAGGGCAAGCCGCATGTCGCGGTGGGCATGGATGGCAACTCGACCTTGCGTCAGGCCGACCCGCGCAATCTCGTCACGTCGATGCTCGACGGCATCGAGGCGCAGCGCTTTCCGGGCGCGGAGCGCATGCAGGCGATGCCGGGTTTCGCGAGCACTTACGGCGATGAGCAGATCGCGCAACTGGCGAACTATCTTCGCGTGACGTGGGGCGGGCAGCCCGGCGATGTGACCGCCGGCAAGGTGAAGACGCTGCGCTAAATCCTGACGCTTGAAAAGACACGAGGCCACGCAATATTGCGTGGCCTCGCTGCATTTGATGCGCGGGAAAAGCGTTCAGACCCGCGCGCCGCGCTCCGCGAGCTGGCGCTGCAGCGTCGGCCACATCTTGGCGACCGCTTCCTCGCCCGCGAGGATCGACGCGTTGCGCTGGCTGAAGTCGCTGCTGCTCATCGCGACGAGATTCGGGCGAATCACCGCGTTGGCGTATTTGTCGAGTTCATAGGCCTTGATGGTCTGGCCCATGATCGTGAACGTCTGCATCAGCACGTCGAACGAACTGGACGTGAGCCCGCTTTCCGGCCGCGCCGAGATATCGACCGCGATCACGAAATCGGCGCCCATCTTGTGCGCGAACGCCGCCGGCACCGGACTCACGAGCCCGCCGTCGACATACTCGCGATCCCCGATTTTCACCGGCTCGAAAATCGACGGCACGCTGCACGACGCCCGCACCGCGACGCCGGTGTTGCCGCGCTGGAAGAGAATCGGCTGGCCGCTCTTCAGATCCGTGGCGACGATGCCGAGCGGTTTCGCCATCTTTTCGATCGGACGATTGTCGAGCGTCTTGTTCAGATAGTTTTGCAGCGCGACGCCCTGCAGGATGCCGCGCGTGCGAAAGGGCATCGCCCAGTCGCTGATCGAGGCTTCGTCCATGGTGAGCGCGAGCTTGTTGATTGCGATGCCGGTCATCCCCGATGCGTACAGCGCCGCGATCACCGAACCCGCGCTCGTGCCCGCGACGAGATCGACGTGCACGTTGCGCGCTTCGAGCGCCTTGATCACGCCGATATGCGCGAAGCCGCGCGCGGCGCCGCCACCGAGCGCGAGACCGATGCGCATCGGCCGCTGCGGCTCCGTGTTCGACGGCGGCGCCACCGGTGTGCCGGATGCGGTTTCGCCCGACATGCCGCCGCTCGTGGTCGTGCAGGCGGCGAGAATGGACGATGCGGCCGCGAGCGAGAACGCGCGACGCGAAAGACGGGGTGACGATGAATTCAAGTTGTGCTCCGGCGGTGCAGCGGGTCCCGGACGCCCGTCCGTGCGGGCGTTGCAGGCGGGTGTTTCGGGAGATCGGGAAAAGCGCGCACATCATAAAACAAAAGGCGCGCGGACCGGCGCAAAGCGGGCGGCGAGTATAATTTCGTCTCATTTTGAGCGGGAATCGAGCGCGAGCGCGCACCGCCATTCATCGAGTAAACAGCAATGACCACCCAAGTCCGTACACGCTTCGCCCCGAGCCCGACCGGCTTCATCCATCTCGGCAACATCCGCTCCGCGCTCTATCCGTGGGCGTTCGCACGCAAGATGAAGGGCACTTTCGTGCTGCGCATCGAGGACACCGATCTGGAGCGCTCCACCGATGCATCGGTCGATGCGATTCTCGAAGGCATGGCGTGGCTCGGACTCGATTTCGACGAGGGCCCGTTCTATCAGATGCAGCGCATGGAGCGTTATCGCGAGGTCGTCGCGCAGATGATGGAGAAAGGGCTCGCTTACCACTGCTACATGTCGACGGAAGAACTCGACGCGCTGCGCGAGCGTCAGCGCGCCGCGGGCGAAAAGCCGCGCTATGACGGCACGTGGCGTCCCGAGCCGGGCAAGGTGCTGCCGCCGGTGCCGGAAGGCGTGAAGCCGGTCGTGCGCTTTCGCAATCCGCTCGACGGCGCGGTCGCCTGGGACGACGCGGTGAAAGGGCACATCGAAATCTCGAATGAGGAACTCGACGATCTCGTGATCGCGCGTCCCGACGGCACGCCGACCTATAACTTCTGCGTGGTCGTCGACGATCTCGACATGAAAATCACGCACGTCATTCGTGGCGACGATCACGTGAACAACACGCCGCGTCAGATCAATATCCTGCGCGCGCTCGGCGGCGAGGCGCCGGTGTACGCGCATCTTCCGACCGTGCTGAACGAGCAGGGCGAGAAGATGAGCAAGCGCCACGGCGCGATGAGCGTGACGGGCTATCGCGACAACGGCTATCTGCCAGAGGCGGTGGTGAACTATCTCGCGCGCCTCGGTTGGTCGCACGGCGATGCCGAGATCTTCTCGCGCGAGCAATTCGTCGAATGGTTCGATCTCGAGCATCTCGGCAAGTCGCCGGCGCAGTACGACCACGACAAGCTCAACTGGCTCAACGCGCACTACATCAAGGAAGCGGACAACGCGCGGCTCGCGGAGCTGACGAAGCCGTTCCTGCTGGAGGCGGGCATCGATGCCGCTGCCATCGACAGCGGCGCGCCGCTCGATCAGGCGATCGCGCTTCTGAAGGATCGCGCATCGACGGTAAAGGAGATCGCCGATAACGCCGCGATGTTCTATCGCGAGCCCGCCATCGATCCGGACGCCTTCGCGCAGCATGTCACCGATGCCGTGCGTCCGGCCATCGCCGACTTGCGTGCGGCGCTCGCGAACGTCGAGTGGAGCAAGGAAGCGATCGCGGCGGCGCTCAAGGCGACTCTCACGGCGCACAAGCTCAAGATGCCGCAACTCGCGATGCCCGTACGGCTGCTGGTCGCGGGCACGACCCACACGCCATCGATCGATGCAGTCCTGATGCTCTTTGGTCGCGATGCCGTGTTGAAGCGTCTGGAAAAGGCGAACGGCTGATTGCGCAACGACGGATGACTCGCGGCGGCGATCGCGCGTCATCCATTGCGCGCATTGGCGTCCGGCGAGACAAAAAAGTTTCGCTTAAGTCGTCAGAAGGTATTTACAGCTTCAAAAACGCCCTATACAATCTCGTTTCTGTTCTGCAAGGGGGTATAGCTCAGCTGGGAGAGCGCTTGCATGGCATGCAAGAGGTCAGCGGTTCGATCCCGCTTACCTCCACCAAAGAACAGATGAAGTAGCGCGAAGCTGTTTGACCGGAATCGGAAAGCGCAGAAAATACTTCACAAGTAACACGAAGTTGTATAGAATTTCGGTCTTCGCTGATTGGCGTCAGGTAGGTTGCCAAAGCGAAACGTAGTACAGACAGAATCACAAATTTCTGTCCCCTTCGTCTAGAGGCCTAGGACATCACCCTTTCACGGTGAGTACAGGGGTTCGAATCCCCTAGGGGACGCCAAAACATCGGCGGCTGCTAGTAGAAAGCGCTGCAAGACTCGCAGGTGACATTGCGGGTTGATGAAAAGAATTGGAGCGGTAGTTCAGTTGGTTAGAATACCGGCCTGTCACGCCGGGGGTCGCGGGTTCGAGTCCCGTCCGCTCCGCCAAACTTGCGAGCAGGAACACTCCGGCTAATGAGAGCCGGTTTTTTTTCGCCGCAAAGTGTGTAGAAGTTGAAGTCCCCTTCGTCTAGAGGCCTAGGACATCACCCTTTCACGGTGAGTACAGGGGTTCGAATCCCCTAGGGGACGCCAGAACATCGGCGGCTGCTAGTAGAAAGCGCTGCAAGGCTCGCAGATGACACTGCGAGTCGATCAAAGAAGTGGAGCGGTAGTTCAGTTGGTTAGAATACCGGCCTGTCACGCCGGGGGTCGCGGGTTCGAGTCCCGTCCGCTCCGCCAAATCGTTGTGCGAAAAAATCCAGCCCGTCGGCTGGATTTTTTTTGCCCGCTCGCCGGGCCGTTCCCTTTCGTACCCGTTCGATTCGCACTCGACCGTAATAATGGCCATTGCCAGCCCGCGCGCACTGTCTTAGTGTTTAGGCACTTGTTCTCGTGCCCGTGCGATGCTCGACCCGACCGAAGACCTCTCGCTCTATCAATTGCGCCAGGCGACCATGGCGGACTTCGCCTTCGCCGAAGCCCTCACGCACGACAACATGGTCGGCTACTACCGTCGCCATAATCTCGTGTGGCGCGGCGATCTCTTCCTCTCCAGCTGGCGTGAGTCCGAAAATTTCATCTTGCAGGCGGACGGGATTCCGATCGGAGTCATGCGCGTCACCGAGGAAGACAATTCGCTGCATGTCCGCGATGTGCAGATCGCGCAGGGTTATCGCGGGCGCGGAGCGGGAACGTTCCTGCTCAACACGGCGCATCGATGGGCGAGAGCGCGCGGCCTCGCCGAATGTCAGTTGCGCGTGTTCGTCGATAACCCCGCGGCGCGGCTCTACATTCGTCTGGGATATCGGCCGGCGGGTCCGCGTCTCGCGCAGCTCGGTGCGATCCGGCACATGGTGCGGCGCGTCTGAAAACGTACCTATGCGCCGTCGATTTCGCGCGTGTCGCGATCATCGCGGGTATCGCGCGCGAAAAATGCGCGCGGACTCTCGCCGAACGCACGACGGAACATCGCGGAAAATGCGCTCTGACTTTGATAGCCCAGCTCGCGCGCGACTTGCGCGAGCGGGCGCCCCTGGCTCAGTAACGGAATTGCACGCGCGAGGACGGCCTGCTGTCGCCACTGCGAAAAACTCACACCCAGTTCGCGCCTGAACAGGCGCGCGATGGTGCGCGAGCTCGCGCCCGCTTCCGACGACCAGCGTTCCAGATCCGAATGCGACGGATCGGCCAGCACGGCGTTGCACAAGGCGCGCAGACGCTTTTCGTTCGGCATCGGCACGGAGAGCGGCAGCGGCTGCGAACGGATGATCTCATCGAGCGCGAGCGTGCCGAGCAGCCGCTCGCGTTGACGGGAAATCGATTCTTCGTCGAGCGCGGCGATGACTTCGCGCAAGAGCGGCGACACTTCGACGACGCGGCACGCGCCGAGTCCGGCCGGCACGACGCTCGCATCGACATACAGCGTGCGCAAATAGGCATCCTCGACGATCACGACTTCATGCGTGACATTGGGCGGCACCCAGATCGCGCGCGAGGGCGGCACCATCCAGGTGGAATCGGCGGTCGCGACGCGCAGCACGCCGCGCGACGTGTACGCGACCTGCGCCCAGGGGTGCGTATGCAGCGCGATACGCACGCCATAAGGAACCGGCCGCGACCGCACGCGAATCGGATGATCGAGCGTCGGCGAATGTTCGACGGGAATGTCGAGGTGCTCGACTTCCTCGCTCGACGGTCTCGATTCGACAAACGTAGGCATGTTCGCTCGGTTGGAGTGTGTTCGGGCGTCCGGGATTCATCGGGACGCACGCGCCGATGGTAGCCGAAAGCGCTCCCCGGAGCGCGCCGCGATTTTGCGCGGGGCATAATTGCCGTAGGTCAACTTCCCGACAACAGGAGCGCGTTTTCGATGCAATATGTTTTTGTCTACGGCACGCTACGCGCCGGTGAGGTCAACGATATCAACCGCGCAGCCGGACGCAACGGCATCGCGATGCCGAAATGGATCGGCGCTGCGCATGTGCAGGGGCGACTATTCGACTTCGGCACGTATCCAGGCCTCGTGATCGACGAAGAGGGCGCGCCGATTCGCGGCGACGTCTACCGCATCGACGATGCGCTCGTGCCTGTGCTCGATGAAATCGAAGAGGTTTATCCGGGCGTCGAAGGCTTGTTCCGATCGCATCGACTGCACGTGGAAGTGAATGTCGATGGCAGGACGGATCGGATCGATTGCCTGATCTATCCAGTGGCGGCTGCGGCCGTCGCAGGACAGCCGTGTATCGAGAGCGGAGACTGGGTGTCGCATCGAGCGACACGCGCGTGAGCGCTGGGCGAATACAACGATTAAATATGTTCCGCGCCGCCCCGGAGCCGATGTGTCGGTTCCGGGGCGGCGTGAATGGCCCCGTGCCTACAGCGGGAAGCCGGGCTTACTGTGTCGAGCCAGCCGCCGGCTTAGGCGATTTCTTGTGATGCATCGACTTGTGCGAAGGCGCCTGCGAGCGCATGTTTTGCATGTTGTCCTGCTGCGTCTGCAAATTTTGCGCACGCGATTCGATATCGGCGATCTTCGCAGGATCGGTGCTCATGGTCACGCCCTGATCGCTCTGGGCATAAGCGCCCGACGCGACCGCGCTGAGGGACAACAGAACAGCCAGGGACACTTTCTTCATTGTTACCTCCTAGTGGCAGTTGAACCCGGGAATCGTCTGTCCGATCCGGTGGAATGACGCCTCCGTCTGAGCAAAAATCGCTCCCGCCGCTTCGCGGGACGTCAGTCGCGAGCCTCGCGCGTCCGACGATCAGACAATCCGCATCATAAGCCTGGAATCGGGCAACCGTGTGTCGCGCGTCCGGCTGACGCTGGTCATGAGCGCGCAGGCGTCATCGTCGAATTATTTTAGAGTGCTTAGCATCTCGACCCGCGCCCCGGCTAGTAGAGATGCAACCAGCGATACACATTGAAGCGCGCAAGCCCGACGAGTTCGTGCATGGCGAGTTCGCCGTTCGCGAAACCTCGCATACGCGGCAGCAAGGTGACGCGAGTGGGCCGCACATCCGACACGTAAGGCACGGGAGCGTAGCCGAAAGCCTCGAACGCGCGCATCGAGCGCCGCATGTGATACGCGGATGTGACGACGATCAAACGGCTGTCATCTGCGGGGCCCACAATTCCGGCCACGTTGCGCGCGTTCTGGTAAGTATTGAGGCTCTGATTCTCGCGCACGAGATCGCCCGCAGCGACGCCCTCTGCGAGCACGTAAGGCGCGTAATTGTCGGCTTCGGCCTGCCCGTGGCGCTGCGGATCGCCGCCGCTCAGGATCACCTTGCACGACGCGCCGGTTTCGCGGCACTCGCGATAAAGCTTTCCGATGGCGGCGATGCGGCGCATCGCATTGAACTGCGGAACGAGTCCCGCGTCGCTGCGAGCGGTGCCGCCGCCCATCAGCACCATCGTCGTCTGAGGGGCGAACGACGGCACGTCGGTATGACGATAGCCGTGCTGCGCGAGATCGAGCAGCGGAGTCGCAAGCCAGCCCGCGCCGATCGCCCACGCGAGCGCCGCCACGGCGATCGCGATCTGGGTGCGGCGGCGTCGCCACAGCGCAAATAATGCAAAAAAAAGCAGCAATAAAGTGAATAGAACCAATTTGATTGGGGTAACGTATTGGTTTGAGGGCAATTCGTTCCGTCATCGCGTGCTTTGGAACGCATCGGCGGATGTCGCAGTAAAGCGCGTGATTAGCGCGCTCTCAACGGGGGCTTGTAATAGAAAGCAGCACCTAACGCAAGCGGCGGCCAAACATTCGGCTGCGAGTCGTCATCGCAGACGAGATTCGGCGCGCCGCGTTTAGTCGACGTCGCGGCCCGTTTTGCGACCGTCACGGGCGTCGTCATGGCTGCACAGGAAGAAAGAACGAGATGACCACGTATTCCAACGAAGTTGTACTCGAAGCACTTCGCCGTGCGCAGTATCGTCAGGTTCCCTGGGCGAAACGTCCTAACGTTTTCGACCTCCTGCGCGCGCTCGGTTTGCTCGAACTTACCCGGCAGCGCACCGTGGCGCCCGCGCCTGGATTTCATGCTCCCGTCGATATCGCGGTCGTCACCGAGCGCGGCAAGCACGAATTCTCGCGGCTGTCGCGCGACGAGCGCTCCAGCGACTGGGACTTACGTCGCGCTGAACGTTACACGTTCGGCGGTCAGGAAGCCGTTCTGGAGGCGCGAGTCTAGTCCTTCCGGCTAAGCCCGGAAGCCTTCGACAGTCGACAGACCGGTCGAGGGCGGGTTGTCGTCAAACGAAAAAGCCGACAATCGGCCTGCAGTCTACGCTCAGCCAAAAAAGTGCCCGTATCGCGAACGACACGGGCAGACCGGATATCACTGTTGCCACGCGCTGTTCATGGCATGGGGTGTGACTGGCGCGCGCCGAAGTGGTTCCTTGAAGCGCGCATCGTCCTGCAGCGAATTCAACGATGCTGCAAGTGCGGATCGCGTTCCGAATCCGGGCGCGGGCGCGCGTTACTCGCGATGTCGCCCCGCAGATCGCCGCGCGGCGCGGGTGGCGCGGCGTCGCGACTCCGGCCGGCGTTCTGCGACGCAGCCATCGAGGCCTTCGTAGTCACGTGGAAATCGGATGCAGGCGGCGGGGGCTGGGCCTGGCTCATCGCCGCAGTGCTCGTCAGCGCGACGAACGCGCCATGCACGAGCAGAGTCGATGCCTTCATGGTGAAATCCTCGAAGCCTTCGTGGGGCCTGTTCGATCATTCACCAAGCTATGCTGTGATACGCCGTAGCGCTGTAAGGAATGGTAAAGAGTTGTTTCGTCGAGGGCTCAGGCCGCACGGCTGGCCTGCGCCGACTGTGGCGTCGGCGCGACGAATTCGGAAGGGACTGGATTTCGCGCAGGCCAAGGCCTGCGCGAGAGGCAAAACGTCTGCTGAAGCCGGCGGTGCCGGCCTCGAAGAGAAGCGAATCCGCTCAGGCCATCTTCGCCGGAGCGCGCCACGATTCCGGGTTCGTCCAGAACGCGCCGCGCAGACGATCGCGACTCGGCGGCGCCGGCGGTTTCGCGGCGCTCGAACCGATGCGCCCGCGCAACGACACTTCGCGGCCGTTGCTCGAAAGGCGCTTCACGATCTCGGCCAGCGTACCGTCCGCCTGCCATTCATCGAAGCGGCGGCGGCAGGTCGGCGGGGACGGATAGCGTCCGGGCAACTTCGACCAGCCTTCGCCAGTCGACAGCACCCACAAAACCGCGTTGACCACGGCTCGCGCTTCTACGCGCGGACGTCCACGCCGTTCGCTACGCGCCGGCTCGGAACAGAACAACGCCTCGACCAGCGCCCACTCGTTATCTCTCAAATCGTCGAACAGCACCATATCTCACCTCAGCGAAGCTAACCCCGGTGCGCTGCCCCGCGCCGCGCACTCTGGGCGGAATTCGAAAAACGAATACCTGGGAAGGAGGCCGGAGCGGTTGCGGCGGACGACTGTTTCAATACAACCGCGTATGGCCCCGACCTCTGTGCGCAATGAAATGCGAGAACCGTGCCATGCATGTCGCGAAATCCGGGAAACCCGCATGGCAGTAGGCTGACGCGATGTCAGCATGGCCCGTATCAGACCCGAAACAGACTGATTAAGAAATCGGGACAATCACCAATCAAGTGCAATAGGCCCATCCAGCGTGCGTTTCGGCAATTTGCTGCACCGCAGCGAAACGTACGTTCGCGCATGAAATCACACCAATAGGCCGTTATAATTTCGCATGAAACAGGCAAATTGATGAGCATTTTGAATGACTGCGCCATTGAATGTGACGTTGCGGCAACTGCGCGTCTTCATAGAAGTATCGAGACTGCGTAGCTTCAGCCGCGCGGGCGACGAGATCGGTCTGACTCAGTCGGCGGTCAGCCGCTGCGTGCGCGAACTGGAAGGGGAGATCGGCCTCAAGCTGATCGACCGGACCACGCGCGAGGTGCTGCTGACCGATGTCG
Organism: Caballeronia jiangsuensis; assembly: GCA_000648925.1. Taxonomy (GTDB): domain Bacteria; phylum Pseudomonadota; class Gammaproteobacteria; order Burkholderiales; family Burkholderiaceae; genus Caballeronia; species Caballeronia jiangsuensis. The sequence continues at coordinate 141,774 of JFHF01000011.1, read as the reverse complement.
GCGCGAACCTCGTCGGCACCGTGTCGCGTCTTCTGGCGGATCTCGACGAAGCGTTGCGCGAGGTGCGCGATCTCGGTGAGCAGCGTCGCGGGCGCGTGATCGTCGCGGCGAGCCCGACCGTCGCGTGTCGGCTGATGCCGCGCGTGCTCGCGACGTGCCTGCGTCAGTTTCCGCTGATCACGCTGAGTTTGCGCGATGACGTCCAGTCCGACGTCCTGCGCAAGGTCAAGTCCGGTGAGGTAGATTTCGGCGTGGTGATCGGGCCGTTTTCCTCCGACGACCTGCATGGCGAGCCCGTGATGACCGATTCGTTCTGTCTCGTCGCGCGGCGCGACCATCGGCTCGGGCGCGAGGCCGCGGTGCCGTGGGCAGCGCTCGCCGGCGAGCGGCTCGTCATGCTCGACTACGCATCCGGGAGCCGGCCCATCATCGATGCCGTGATGCAAGAGCACGGCGTCGAAGCGCAGGTCGTGCAGGAACTCGGTCACTCGGCGACCGTGTTCGGGCTCGTGGAGGCGGGCGTTGGCGTAAGCGTCTTGCCGTGGCTGGCGCTGCCGCTGCCGGCGGACTCGTCGCTCGTGGCATTGCCGCTCGAGCCGCGCGCGGAGCGGACCGTAGAGCTCGTGCGCCGGCGCGACCGTTCGCTGTCGCCGGCGGCGGAGTCGGTCTGGTCGCTGATCGCGTCGTTGCCGAGACGTGCGGAAGACCTCGCCTAGGCCGTTCGGCCGACTGGGAAAACGCGGGACACGCGTTAGACTTCCGTTTTTAAGACAAGACGACGGGGCGAGCGATGAGTGAGTCGGAAGGAGCGGTGATCAGCGAACTGAGCCAGCTGGCTGGCGTGCACGGATCCGGTGCGCCGAACGCCCGCGACGCGGTGCGGGCCTTGAGGCCGTCGCAGATCCGCGAGGTCGCGAACGCGGGCTTCGGCGTACCCGACGTGCTTCCGTTCTGGTTCGGCGAATCGGACCGCGTGACGCCGCAGTTCATTCGCGACGCCGCGAGCCGCGCGCTTGCCGACGGCGCCACCTTCTACACGCACAATCTCGGCATCGCGCCCCTGCGTGAGTCGCTCAGTCGCTACGTGAGCGCGCTGCACGGCGCGACGACGCCCGCGCACATCGCCGTCACGAGCGCCGGCGTGAATGCGCTGATGCTCGCGGCGCAACTCGTCGTCGGAGCGGGCGACCGGGTCGTCGCGGTGACGCCGCTCTGGCCGAATCTCGTCGAGATTCCGAAGATCCTCGGCGCGAGTGTCGACACGGTCTCGCTGACTTATGATGCGCGCGGCTGGACGCTCGATCTCGACCGCCTGCTCGCGGCGCTCACGCCGGACACGCGCATGCTGATGATCAACTCGCCGAACAACCCGACCGGCTGGACGATGACGCGCGAAGATCAACGCATCGTGCTGGAACATTGCCGCCGTCACGGCATCTGGATCGTCGCGGACGAAGTCTACGAACGTCTGTATTACGGCGACGGCGTGTCCGTCGCACCTTCCTTTCTCGATCTCGCCGCGCGCGACGAGCGTGTGATCGCGGTGAATTCGTTTTCGAAGGCATGGCTGATGACTGGCTGGCGGCTCGGTTGGATCGTTGCGCCGACTCAGTTGATGGACGACCTCGGCAAGCTCGTGGAATACAACACCTCGTGCGCGCCGTCGTTCGTGCAGCAGGCGGGCGTCGTCGCTGTGGAAGAGGGCGAGCGCTTCACGCAGACGCTCGTCGCCGATCTGCGCGCGAGCCGCGATCATCTGGTGAAAGCCTTGCAGGCGATCGAAGGCGTCGACGTCCGCGCGCCCGACGGCGCGATGTATCTGTTCTTCTCGCTGCCGGGCGCGGGGAGCAGCCTCGAACTGTGCAAATCGCTCGTGCGCGAAGCCGGTCTCGGGCTCGCACCAGGAAGCGCGTTCGGCCCGGAAGGCGAGGGTTTCGTGCGCTGGTGTTACGCGTGCGATCCCGCGCGGCTCGACGCCGGCGTCGAGCGCTTGCAGCGTTTCCTAGCGGCGCGCGCCGTCGCGTGAGCTGTGCCGGCGTCGAGTGAGTCGGGTCGAGGTTGAAGCGTTCACCTTTACGCCCCGGTTGTTTTTGCGTAATATGGCGCTCAGTCACGCGCTTTCGCCTATGAAAGCGCCACCTCGTCCGGCTGGGATGGCCCGGCGATTCGCTCACCGATCGCCCAATATCGCCTCTCCCCGGTGCGTGCTCCCAATCAATATGACCGATTACAATCGGGCGAGCGCGTCTTGAAACTCCGCGTCCAGCTTTATCGTTCGCACCAGTTTGGTGGCGTTCGGTCCTGCGCAAGCCCGATTTTGAATTGAATCATTGACCATACAGGGTTGACCCAAGCTGCATGAATACCCAAGAGGCGAAGATCGTCCTCGAGACTGCCTTGATTTGCGCGCAGGAACCGCTGAGGCTGAATGAATTGCGCAAGCTGTTCGCCGACGACATTTCGGCGGATACCGTTCGCACGTTGCTCGAAGCGCTCAAGGCCGACTGGTCGGGACGCGGTGTCGAACTCGTGGCGCTCGCCTCGGGCTGGCGTTTTCAGAGCAAGCCGGCGATGCGTGCCTATCTCGATCGGCTGCACCCCGAAAAGCCGCCGCGGTATTCGCGGGCCGTACTCGAAACGCTGGCAATCATTGCGTATCGGCAGCCGGTTACGCGGGGCGATATCGAAGAGATTCGCGGCGTGACAGTGAACACGCAAGTCGTGAAGCAGCTGGAAGACCGTGGCTGGATCGAGGTAATCGGTCATCGCGATGTGCCGGGCCGCCCGGCGCTGTACGCGACGACCAAGCAGTTTCTCGACGATCTCGGTCTGACCGCGCTCGACGAGTTGCCCGCGCTGGACAATCCGGCGGCGCAACTCGAGGCATCGCTGCTCGCGCAGCATTCGATCGAATTCCCGGACAGCATCGCCGGGGACGCGCAGCCGGCGAGCGCTCAGGCACACGACGCGGCCGAAGCGGCGAATAGCGGGGAACACGATGCAGCCGCGCCGGTCAACCCCGTTGAAGCGGCGCAGTCGGCTGAAACCGTCGAAGCCGAGACATCCGGTGGCGATGAGAGCGCGGCCGATGTCCCGGCAGAGCAGGACCAGGCAGAAGAACAGCAGGAAACACTCGGAACGGAGCAAGCGGACGCGCTGAACGAGCGCGTCGCATTGCCGCCCGGGATTCACGCGCAGTCGCTGAGCAGCACGCACGACGCGCCCGTGTCGATGCCGCGTGAAGAGGAAAGAGACGCAAGTCCATCGAACGACGCAGAACTGGACGACGACTCCGAAGAACCGACGGCGCGCCGCGCCTGACGCAATTGCAACGCCCCTGATCTCACAACCCGGCTCTCCATAAAGATCATCTCGAGACGACCAGCCGGAACGATCAGCGGATTTTTAGACGCGCCCGCGACGGGCGCGCGATTCGACATTTGAGGTTGTTTTGACACACTCCCACGACAGCGATTCGCCTGAATCCGCGCGCCCGGCGCATGCCGCGGACGCATCCGAGTCGGCCGACGCCGGCGAACGCACGCGCGCCGATCGCGCCGATGAAGGCGGCGAGGGCGAAGACCGGCCGCGCCGCGGACTGCGCCGCGGGCCGCGCAGCCTGATCGCACGGCGTCGCGCTGTCGCGAAGACCAAGGACGCCGAAGGCGCGCCGGCCGCCGTGAACGAGACGCCGCCCGATGGCGTCGTCGCCGCGCAGGTGCGCACTCCGCGCAAGGACCCGAGCGCAAAGCCGCGCAAGAGCGAAGGCGCAAGTCCGCGCGGCCGCAAAAACGCGCGCGCCGATGCTGGCGAGGCCAGTGCCGAAGCGGCGGACGAACCCGTCGTGCTGGCCGATGCATCCGCGCCGCGTGAAGGCGGACGGCGCAAGAACCCGCCGCAGCAAAAGCGCGGCGGCAAACGCAACGCTAACGATTCGGGACCCGCGACGGTCGAGAGCGCGGCCGCTGCCGCCGTCGACGACGTCTTCGCCTACGTGACCTCGCCGGCCTTCGACGCCGACAACGGCTCGGGCGGCGTGCGCGCCCCGATGCTGCGACGCGGCCGCAACGCCCCGCAGCAAAAGCGCGTGCTGGAACCGGACGACGATGCACCGAAGCTGCACAAGGTGCTCGCCGACGCGGGCATGGGCTCGCGTCGCGACATGGAAGAATTGATCATCGCCGGCCGCGTGTCGGTGAACGGCGAGCCGGCGCATATCGGCCAGCGCATCATGCCGAGCGATCAGGTGCGCATCAACGGCAAGCCGCTCAAGCGCAAACTCGCGAGCAAGCCGCCGCGTATCCTGCTCTATCACAAGCCGACGGGCGAGATCGTCAGCCACGCGGACCCGGAAGGCCGTCCTTCCGTGTTCGACAAGCTGCCGTCGATGAAAACCGCCAAATGGCTCGCGGTCGGCCGTCTCGACTTCAACACGGAAGGCCTGCTGCTGCTCACGACATCGGGCGATCTGGCGAACCGCTTCATGCATCCGCGCTACAGCGTCGAGCGTGAATATGCGGTGCGCGTGGTCGGCCAGTTGTCGGAGGGGATGAAGCAGAAGCTCCTGAAGGGCGTCGAACTCGACGACGGTCCCGCCAACTTCCTGCGCATTCAGGACGGTGGCGGCGAAGGCACGAATCACTGGTATCACGTCGCGCTGGCCGAAGGCCGCAATCGCGAAGTGCGCCGCATGTTCGAAGCCGCGGGTCTGATGGTGAGTCGCCTGATCCGTACGCGTCACGGCCCGATCGCGCTCCCGCGCGGCCTGAAGCGCGGTCGCTGGGAAGAGCTCGAAGACAACCAGGTGCGCAGTCTGCTGGAGTCGGTCGGCCTGAAGCTGCCGACGGCCGAGAAGGGCGGACGCAGTGCGGCGCCGCGCGTGCAACCCGATCCGATGCAGACGTCGATGGGCTTCATCACGCGTGAACCGGTGCTGAGCTCGCACTCGCGCATGACCCAGCAGCAGACGCCGGGTCGCGGCGGACGGCGCGGTCAGCCGGGTGGCGTGGCCGGCGGTTTCGGGCTCGGCGGCATGGGCGGCGGATTCGGCTCCAACACGGGGACGGGCAACGCCGGCGGCATGGGCCGTCGCGGCGGACGCGAAGTCAACGGCAACCGCACGGGCAACGAACCGAACGGTAATCGGGCCAACGGTGGCGGCGGCCGGCCGGGTCCGCGCGGCGCTCGTCCGCAAGGCGGCGCGCCGGGCATGGGCGGCAGCGGCGCTGGCAAGCGCGCCGCGGGCGGCAATGCGCCGCGTGGCAATCGCCAGGGCGGCGCGCAGCAGGGTCCGTCGCAGGGCAAGCCGGGCGGCGGCGGCGCCGGCCGGGGCGCGCGCAATCGCTCGCGCGGCCGCTGAGCACCGTAAAAGCGCAATGAAATGCAAAAGCATCATCGGGGATCGGGTGCGATGACCGCACCTGTTTCCGATGGCGAAAACATGCGCTTTACTCTTCGGGATGACGAAGATGAATCGACGTGAAATTGGGCTCAACAGGGCTGAAAGCGCGCGTTACGTTTGCGTTTATCCTGAAAAATGGCTAAAATCATGAAGTCGCTGGGCACGTAGTTTTTTCGCTGCCCGGGTGCGACCTCGGTTGAAGATGATGGGCGTTGCGCCCATTTTTTTTTGGCTATTCGGTTCGGCATCTCGGGAGCAGGGGTGCGCGCCCGCATGAAGGCGCTCGCTCGCAGGTGTTTTTGCGTGGAGCGCGCGAAACACCTTGGAGTTACTGTGCAACTGACGGAATTGATAGAAACCACGGTCTCGGGCCTTGGCTACGAGCTTGTCGATCTCGAGCGTTCGGGAGGCGGCATGCTGCGTATATATATCGACCAGCCGGCTGGTATCGCCATCGAAGACTGCGAGAAGGTCACGCGCCAGCTCCAATACTTGCTCGAAGTCGAGAATATCGATTACGACCGGCTCGAGGTGTCGTCGCCGGGGCTCGACCGCCCGCTCAAGAAACTGGCGGATTTCGAGCGCTTCGCGGGGAGCGAAGTCTCCATCACGTTGAAAAAGCCGCTGGACGGGCGCAAATCGTTCCGTGGCATCTTGCACGCCCCTGACGGCGACACAATCGGATTGGAATTTGAAGGGAAGGACGGCGCCGCGATGCTCGATTTCACGCTCGCGGACCTCGATAAGGCACGTCTCGTCCCCAAGGTTGATTTTAGGAGCCGCAAACAATGAGTCGCGAAGTATTGATGCTGGCGGATGCGCTGGCACGCGAAAAGAACGTCAACAAGGACGTCGTGTACGCAGCGCTGGAAGCTGCGCTTGCTTCCGCAACGAAGAAGCTCTTCGAGGAAGACGTGGATATCCGCGTCGCCATCGACCGTGAGAGCGGCGAGCATGAAACCTTCCGCCGCTGGCGCGTCGTGCCGGACGAGGCCGGCCTGCAAGAGCCGGATCAGGAAATCCTGCTGTTCGAAGCGAAGGAACAGAAGCCCGACGCAGAGGTGGACGACTTCATCGAGGAGCCGATTCCGTCGATCGAGTTCGGCCGTATCGGCGCGCAGGCCGCCAAGCAGGTCATCCTGCAGAAAGTGCGCGACGCCGAGCGCGAGCAGATCCTGAACGACTTCCTCGAGCGCGGCGAAAAGATCATGACCGGCTCGGTGAAGCGCCTGGACAAGGGCAATTTCATCGTCGAGTCGGGCCGTGTCGAAGCGCTGCTGCGCCGCGACCAGTTGATCCCGAAGGAAAATCTGCGCGTGGGCGACCGCGTGCGCGCTTATATCGCAAAGGTGGACCGCACCGCGCGTGGTCCGCAGATCGAACTCTCGCGCACCGCGCCCGAGTTCCTGATGAAGCTCTTCGAACTGGAAGTGCCGGAAATCGAACAGGGCCTGCTGGAAATCAAGGCGGCCGCGCGCGATCCCGGCGTGCGTGCGAAAATCGGGGTGATCGCCTACGACAAGCGCATCGACCCGATCGGCACGTGCGTTGGCATCCGCGGTTCGCGCGTGCAGGCCGTGCGCAACGAGCTCGGTGGCGAGAACGTCGACATCGTGCTATGGTCGGAAGATCCCGCGCAGTTCGTTATCGGCGCCCTCGCGCCGGCAGCCGTTCAGTCGATCGTCGTCGATGAAGAAAAGCACTCGATGGACGTCGTCGTGGACGAAAACGAGCTCGCCGTCGCCATCGGCCGCGCCGGCCAGAACGTGAGACTCGCGAGCGAACTCACCGGCTGGCAAATCAATATCATGACGCCGGACGAGTCGGCGTTGAAGCAGAACGAAGAGCGTGGCAAGTTGCGCGACCTGTTCATGGCGCGTCTGGATGTGGACGAGGAAGTCGCCGACATCCTGATCGACGAAGGCTTCACGAGCCTCGAAGAAATCGCCTACGTGCCGCTCAACGAAATGCTCGAAATCGAAGCCTTTGACGAAGACACCGTGCACGAGCTGCGCAACCGCTCACGCGACGCGCTGCTCACGATGGCGATCGCCAACGAAGAGAAAGTGGAAGGCGTCGCGCTCGAGCTGAAGAGTCTCGACGGCATGGACAACGAGCTGCTTGCCAAGCTCGCGGAGCACCAGATTCAGACCCGCGACGACCTCGCGGAGCTGGCAGTCGATGAACTGGTCGAAATGACCGGTATGGAAGAGGATGCCGCTAAGGCGTTGATCATGAAAGCACGTGAACACTGGTTCCAGTGAGAAATGACCATGGCGCACTGATATTTGGCGGCCTGTTTGGCCGCGTGACCCCGATCTAACCGCAAGGATCTGTCCTTGCATCAAGAGGAATGAATGGCGAGTAACAACGTAGCCCAATTTGCCGCGGAACTCAAAATGCCTGCGGGCGTCCTGCTCGAGCAGTTGCAGGCGGCTGGCGTCCAGAAAGCGAGCGCGAATGACGACCTGTCTGAAACGGACAAGGCGCGTCTGCTCGATCATTTGCGCAAGTCGCACGGTTCCGCCGACGCCGACAAGCGCAAGATCACTTTGACCCGCCGGCATACGTCGGAAATCAAACAATCCGACGCAACGGGTAAAGCTCGCACCATTCAGGTCGAGGTGCGCAAGAAGCGTGTTTTCGTGAAGCGCGACGAACCCGGTCTCGAGCAGGCCGAGGCGTCGCCGAATCACGTCGAAGAGCCGGAAGTCGACGAGGCCGAACTGCAGCGCCGCGAGGAAGAAGCGCGTCACGCCGCCGAGCAGCTCGAGCGCGAAGAGCGCGAGCTGAAGGAGCAACAGGCGAAGCTCGAACGCGAGGAAGCCGAGCGCCGCGCCCGCGAGGAAGCGGCGGAAGCCGAGCGCAAGAAGCAGGAAGAGGAAGCGGCGCGCCGTGCGGCGGCTGCGGCTCAGGCGGCGGAAATCTCGCGTGCGGCGCAGTCCGCGCGTCAGGAAGCGCGTACGCAACCGGCGGTCGAAGCCAAGCCGGAACCGAAGCAGGACGATACCGCTCAGCGCGAAGCCGCCGAAAAGGCAGCGGAAGAGAAGGCCGCGAGCGAGCGTGCTGCTCAGCGTGAAGCCGCGAAGAAGGCGGAAGAAGACGCGAAGGCAAAGGCCGACAAGGCGCGTCTGGAGCAGGAAGCCATCGCGAAGCGTCGTGCGGCGGCGGAAGCCGAAGCGCGTGCCATCCGCGAAATGATGAACACCCCGCGCAAGGCGCAGGTGAAGGCGCCGGAACCTGCGCCCGCACCGAAGCCGGTGGAAGCGGCGAAGGCCGCCGAAGCGAAGGGCACGCTGCACAAGCCCGCGCGACCGGAAGGCGCGCAGGCGGCACGTCCCGCAGCGGCGAAGAAGCCGGCTGCGCCTGGCACGACGACGCCCGCATCGACGGCTCCGGCAGGCGCTGGTGACAAGAAGAAGGCAGGCAAGGGCGGCTGGCAGCAGGACGACGCATCGAAGCGCCGTGGCATGAAGACCCGTGGCGATTCGAGCGGCGGCGTCGATCGCGGCTGGCGCGGCGGTCCGAAGGGTCGCGGCAAGCATCAGGATCAGACCACGTTCCAGGCGCCGACCGAGCCGATCATCCGTGAAGTGCATGTGCCGGAAACCATCTCGGTGGCCGACCTCGCGCACAAGATGTCGGTGAAGGCTTCGGAAGTCATCAAGGTGATGATGAAGCTCGGCCAGATGGTCACGATCAACCAGGTGCTGGACCAGGAAACGGCGATGATCGTCGTCGAGGAACTGGGCCATCGCGCGGTCGCGGCGAAGCTGGACGATCCGGAAGCGCTGCTCGTCGAAGGCGAAGCCACCGAAGACACGGCCGAGAAGCTGCCGCGTCCGCCGGTCGTCACCGTCATGGGTCACGTCGACCACGGCAAGACCTCGCTGCTGGACTACATCCGTCGCGCGAAAGTGGCGGCGGGCGAAGCGGGCGGCATCACGCAGCATATCGGCGCGTATCACGTCGAAACGCCGCGCGGCGTCATCACCTTCCTCGATACGCCGGGTCACGAGGCCTTCACGGCCATGCGTGCGCGCGGTGCGAAGGCAACCGACATCGTCATTCTGGTGGTTGCAGCGGATGACGGCGTGATGCCGCAGACGAAGGAAGCGATCGCCCACGCGAAGGCGGGCGGCGTGCCGATCGTCGTCGCGATCAACAAGATCGACAAGCCGGAAGCCAACCCCGACCGCGTGAAGCAGGAACTCGTCGCGGAAGGCGTGGTGCCGGAAGAGTACGGCGGCGATTCGCCGTTCATCGAAGTGTCGGCGAAGACCGGCCGCGGCATCGACGATCTGCTGGAAAACGTGTCGCTGCAAGCCGAAGTGCTGGAACTGACCGCACCGGTCGAGGCAGCCGCGAAGGGCCTCGTGATCGAAGCCAAGCTCGACAAGGGCAAGGGTCCGGTCGCGACCATTCTGGTGCAGTCGGGCACGCTGAATCGCGGCGACGTGGTTCTCGCGGGCAGCGCCTACGGCCGCGTGCGTGCGATGCTGGACGAAACCGGCAAGCCGACGAAAACGGCAGGTCCGTCGATCCCGGTGGAAATCCAGGGTCTGTCGGAAGTGCCGGCGGCGGGCGAGGAAGTCATCGTGTTGCCGGACGAGCGCAAGGCGCGCGAAATCGCGCTGTTCCGTCAGGGCAAGTTCCGCGACGTCAAGCTGGCGAAGCAGCAGGCCGCCAAGCTCGAAAACATGCTCGAGCAGATGGGCGAAGGCGAAGTGCAGAACCTGCCGCTTATCGTCAAGGCGGACGTGCAGGGTTCGCAGGAAGCGCTGGTTCAGTCGCTGCAGAAGCTCTCGACCAACGAAGTGCGTGTGCAGATCGTGCACAGCGCGGTCGGCGCGATCAGCGAATCGGACGTCAACCTGGCGACGGCGTCGAAGGCGGTCATCATCGGCTTCAACACGCGTGCGGATGCGCAAGCCCGCAAGCTGGCCGAGTCGAACGGCATCGACATCCGCTACTACAACATCATCTACGACGCAGTGGATGAAGTGAAGGCGGCGATGTCCGGCATGCTCGCGCCGGAGAAGCGCGAGACGGTGACGGGCATGGTCGAGGTGCGCCAGGTCATTCGCGTGCCGAAGGTCGGTCTGATCGCGGGTTGTATGGTCACGGACGGCGTCGTCAAGCGTTCCTCGTCGGTGCGCGTGATCCGCAACAACGTCGTGATCCATACCGGCGAGCTCGATTCGCTCAAGCGCTTCAAGGACGACGTCAAGGAAGTGCGTCAGGGCTTCGAGTGCGGTATGTCGATCAAGAACTTCAGCGACATCGTGGAAGGCGACCAGTTCGAAGTCTTCGAAGTGACGGAAGTGGCTCGCACACTGTAATGCGCTAGCCGCCGATAAAAGGGCGGGGTGAGCCTGGCGGCTCGCTCCGCCCTTTTTGCATCGGGCGGCAGGAAAAGAAACACGGAAACGACATCATGGCTAAAAAACGGACATCCCCGAACCGCAACGTGCAGATTGCGGACCAGATCCAGCGAGATCTTTCGGAGCTCATGCGCGAGGTCAAAGACCCGCGCGTGGGTCTCGTGACGATTCAGAGCGTCGAGCTCACGCCCGACTACGCGCACGCGAAGATCTATTTCACGACACTCACCGGCGATCCGAAACAGACCGAGCAGGGTTTGAATCACGCGGCGGGGCATCTGCACAATATGCTGTTCAAGCGCCTGCATATCCATACGGTGCCGACGCTGCATTTCCACTACGACCAGACGATCGAGAAGGCCGTCGAGATGTCGCGCCTGATCGACGAAGCGAACGCCTCGCGCGCGAAGGACGCGGACGACGATCAGGAAGGCAAGTAAGCGATGAGTGGCACGGAAAAACAGGCGCGGCCGAAGATTCCGCGCCGCGCGCTGGATGGCGTGCTGCTGCTGGACAAGCCGCTCGGGCTGTCGAGCAACGATGCGCTCATCAAGGCGAAGCGGATTTATCTCGCGAAGAAGGCGGGCCACACCGGCACGCTCGATCCGCTCGCGACGGGTTTGCTGCCGCTTTGTTTCGGCGAGGCGACGAAGTTCTCGCAAGACCTGCTCGAAGCGGACAAGACTTACGAAGCGACGATGCGTCTCGGCATTCGCACGACGACCGGCGATGCCGAAGGCGAGGCCATCGACACGCGTGACGTAACGTGCGATGACGTCGCGGTTTCCGAAGCGATGACGAAATTTCTCGGCGAAATCACGCAGGTTCCGCCGATGTACTCCGCGCTGAAACGCGACGGCAAGCCGCTCTACGAATACGCTCGTGCAGGTCAGACGGTGGAACGCGAAGGCCGTCAGGTGACGATCCACGCGCTGCAGTTGATCTCATGCGCGCTGCCGCTCGTGACGTTTCGCGTGACGTGCAGCAAGGGCACGTACGTGCGCACGCTGGCGGAAGATATCGGGGAGGCGCTGGGTTGCGGCGCGCATCTGACGGCGCTGCGGCGCACGGGCGTCGGCGCGTTGACGCTGGAGCACGCGGTCACCCTCGACGAACTCGCTGGCATGAACGAAGCGGAGCGCGATGCACGGCTGCAGCCTGTCGACGCGCTGCTGTCCACCTTTCCCGCGATTGAACTGAACGACGAAGCGACCCAGCGCTTTCTCCACGGCCAACGGCTGCGGCTCGCGGACGTCGCGCAAACGCGCCTCGAAGAAGGCCGCGTGCGTGTCTATGCGCGAGAAGGCGGTCGCTTGCTCGGCGTGGCGCGTGCGGGCGAAGGCGTGCTCGCGCCCGAACGATTGATCGTCACGGCGCAATAAAAAAGAGCCCGGTTGAGCGATCAACCGGGCTCTCTTCATTCCACGAGCGGCAGTTCGGTCAGTGCGCCGCCGATGCCGCCGCTGCCGAATCCCCACCGCCCGAACGCTCGGGCCGCGTGATCCAGATCAGCGCGATCAGCGCGACGAAAATCCCCGCCGAGATAAAGAACATGTCGTTCACGCCGAGCTGCGCGGCCTGCTGCGTCGCCATGCTGTTGTACAGGCCGTAGGTCTGATCCTTCGAGAAGCCGAGCGCGCCCATCTGCTGCATCGAGTTTGCGAAGACAGGGTTATACGAGTTCGCCTGCTCGACGAGTTGCGCGTGATGCACGATCGAACGATGCTCCCACGCCGTCGAGAAAATCGACGTGCCGATGCCGCCGCACATGATGCGCACGAAGTTCGACAAGCCCGACGCCGCCGGAATCCGATGCCCCGGCAAACCCGACAGCGTGATCGACACGAGCGGAATGAAGAAACCCGCCATGCCGATGCCCTGAATCACCGTCGGCACCGTGAGCGCCCAGGTATCGACGCCCGTCGTATAACGCGAGCGCATCCAGAAGCACAGCGCGAATACGAGAAAAGCGGCGGTCGCGATGTAGCGCGGATCGGTTCGAGGCAGGAACTTGCCGGTGATCGGCGAAAGCAGGATCGCGAACAGGCCGACCGGCGCCATCACGAGACCGGCGTTCGTCGCGGTATAGCCGATATCCGTTTGCAGCCACAACGGCAGCAGCACGAGATTGCCGAAGTAGAGTCCGTAGCCGATGGACAGCGCGATCGTCCCGCCCGTGAAATTGCGCAATTCGAACAGCGACAGATCCACGACCGGATGCTCCGCCGTCAGCTCCCACACGATGAAGAACGCGAACGAGATCACCGCGATCAGCGCGAGCACGACGATCGTCGTCGAGTTGAACCAGTCGAGATCCTTGCCCTTGTCGAGCATGACCTGCAGCGAGCCGACCCAAATCACGAGCAACGCGAGCCCGACGGTGTCGATCGGCGCCTTGCGGATCGCGGAATCGCGGTCGCGGAAGATCGCGAAGGTGGCGAGCGCCGCGGCGATGCCGACCGGGATGTTCACGTAGAAGATCCACGGCCACGAGATGTTGTCCGAGATCCAGCCGCCGAGCACCGGGCCCGCGACCGGCGCGATGAGCGTGGTCATCGACCACATCGAGAGCGCCATCGGCGCTTTTTCGCGCGGATAGCTCGCGAGCAGGAGCGTTTGCGACAGCGGGATCATCGGGCCGGCGACGGCGCCTTGCAGCACTCGCGCGGCGAGCAGGAACGGCAGCGTCGGCGCGAGGCCGCAGAGCCACGACGCCAGCACGAACAGGATGATCGAGCCGAGGAACAGCCGCACCTGGCCGATGCGCTGCGTGAGCCAGCCGGTGAGCGGCACCGAGATTGCATTGGCGACCGCGAACGACGTGATGACCCACGTGCCCTGATCCGACGACACGCCGAGGTCGCCGGAGATCGACGGAATCGAGACGTTCGCGATCGACGTGTCGAGCACGTTCATGAACACGGCGAGCGATACGGCAATCGTCCCGATGACGAGCTTTCCGCCCGACAGCGGCGGATGAACGACGTTTTGCGAAGACATAAGGCGAATCCGCTTACATCAGCTTGGCGGCGGATGCGGACTTCGTCGCCTTGCCGCGCGCCGACGACGGCGTGTTCTGCGCCGACGAACCCGCGCCCGTGCCCGCGTTCTGCTGGATGATGCGCGCGATTTCCTGATCGGCCTGCGCGCCGTAGTTGTCGAACACGTTGGTCTGATAGACCGTGTTCTGCGCGTTGCCGAGCTGGCCGCCTTCCTCGTTCTTGATCGTCACATCGACGTTCATCGAGAGGCCGATACGCAGCGGATGCTGCTCCAGTTCCTTCGGATCGAGCTGGATACGCACCGGCAGACGCTGAACGACCTTGATCCAGTTACCCGTCGCGTTCTGCGCGGGCAAGAGCGAGAACGCCGAGCCCGTGCCGGCCGAGAAGCCGATGACCTTGCCGTGATACACGACGCTCGAACCGTACAGGTCGGCCGTCAGTTCCACGGGTTGACCGAGGCGCATGTGCTTCAACTGCACTTCCTTGAAGTTCGCATCGACCCATACGCCGTTGAGCGGCACGATCGCCATCAGCGGATTGCCCGGCGAGACGCGCTGGCCGACCTGCACCGAACGCTTCGCCACATAGCCCGTCACCGGCGCCGGCAGCGTGTTGCGCGCGAAATTGATGTACGAGTCGCGCACCTTGGCGGCGGCGGCGAGCACGTTCGGATGATCCGCGATCGTCGTGTTGGCCGTGAGCGAACGGTTCGACGCGAGTTCCTGCTCGGCCGCGTCGAGCGCGGCCTGCGCGCCACGGACCGCGTCGCGGGCGTGCGAGATTTCTTCCTGCGACACCGCGCCCGTCTGCGCGACCTGCATGCGGCGCTTCAGATCGTCCTGCGCGCGCGACAGATCCGAGCGGCGCAACGCGATTTGCGCTTCGTACTGGTTGTTGTTCACGAAGAACGTGCGCACCTGGCGCACGGTCTGCGCGAGATTCGCCTCGGCCTGATCGAGTGCGACCTTGGAGTCGGCCGGATCGAGCGCGACGAGCGGATCGCCCACTTTCACGGTCTGCGTGTCGTCCGCGTTCACCGAGATCACCGTGCCGACGACCTGCGGCGTGATCTGCACGACGTTGCCGTTGACATAGGCGTCGTCGGTGGCTTCGTGGAAGCGCGCGACGAGGAAGTAGTACAGCCCGTACGCGACGGCGGCGATGATGATGACGAGCACGATCAGCATCATCAGCCGGCGGCGTTTGCCGTTGCTTTGCTTCGGCGCGGGCGCGGCGGCGGTTTGTTGAGGGTCGCTCATGAAAGACTCCGAATATTCCGTATTGGTCTTGATGCGTGTTCTTGTGCGCGGCTTACTTCGACGGCGCGGCCTGATTCGCCGCCTGCGTGCTCGCCGGATTCTGCCCGTTGCCGCCGATCGCGAGATTCGTGCTCGTTGCGTCGAAGCCGCCGCCGAGCGATTTGATCAGCGCGATTTGCAGATCGGTGCGCTTCAGGCGCAGATTCGTCACGGTCTGCTCGTTGGCGAGGCGGTTCTCGTCGGCGTTGAGCACCTGCAACTGCGGCGACAGGCCGGCCTTGTAGCGGATCACCGCGAGCTGATACGCGCTCGACGCCGCCGCGAGTGCGCGCTGGGCGTCGGCCATCTGCTTGTCGAGCGAGCGGATCGCGGAAATATTGGTCGCGACGTCGTTCATCGCATTGATGAGCGTCTGATTGTAATTTGCGACATCGCCCTCGAAGTCGGCGTAACGGCCCTTCAACTGGCCGCGCAGGGCGCCTGCATCGAAGATCGGCAGATGAATCGCCGGCCCGATCTGGATCTGGCGGCTGCTCGCCTGCAGGAAGCGGCCCCAGCCGAAAGCGTCGAAACCGAAGCCGGCCGCGAGGTTGATGTCCGGGAAGAACTCGGCCTTCGCTTCCTTGATGTTGTGCGTCGCGGCTTCGACCTGCCAGCGCGCGGCGACGATATCCGGGCGGCGCGCGACGAGGTCGGCGGGGACGTTGTCGGGCAGCGCCACGTTGACGTTCGGATTGATCACGGGCTTAGCGATCTGCAGGCCGCGGTCCGGACCCTTGCCGAGCAGCGCGGCGAGTTGATAGCGGACGGTCTCGATCTGTCCGTCGAGCTCGGTCGAGTTCGTCTGGCTCGTCGCGACGTTGCCTTCCGCGGTGCGGCGCTCGACGTTGGTATCGAGCCCGGCCGCGACGCGCCCGTTCGTGATGCGCCCGACGTCCTGCCGATTTGCGATCTCGCGCTGGGCGACGTCGCGCAGCGCGTAGAGCAGCGCAAGCTGGTTATACGTGCGCGCGACCGATGTCGCCAGCGTCACGCGCGCCTGCTGCATGTCCGCTTCGGCGGCCTTTTGCTGCGACACCGCCATGTTCAGCCGCGAGCGATTCTTGCCCCACAGGTCGAGTTCCCACGACGCGCTCGCGAGCACGTTGTTCTCGCTGTACCAGGTGCCGCCGTAGGGAGGCGGGAAGAGCGCGTTGGCCGAATACAGTTCGCGCGTCCACGAATACGATCCGTTGACCTTCGGATAGAGCGCCGAGCGCGACGTCTCGATATACGACGACGCCTTCGCAATGCGCGACTGCGCCTGCGCGATGGTCGGATTGTCCGCGAGCGCCTCGTCGATCAGTTGCGGCAACTGCGGATCGCCGAACTGCTTCGCCCAGTCGAGCGCCGGCCACTGGCCGCCTTGTCCCGGCAGGCTCAGCGTGGCATCGAAGTTTTCAGGCGCGGCAATCTGCTTGTCGCTCGAAATGCCCGCGTAGTTCGCGCAACCCGCGAGCGCGAGGGCAGCCATCGCGGCAGCCACGGCGCTCTTCACGCGACGCTCGCCGGGCAGCGCGGACAAGGAAAGGTGGTTCATATCTCGTCTCTTGAGAAGAGAATTAAAGATGGACGTTGCAATCATTTTGTAGGCTTGCGATGACAAATTTGCTTGTCATCGCAATGACGTACCAGGCTTATCGTTGCCATGTAGCAGCGACGCGACGGAAGGATCGCAGGAATTTGCCAGAATCCGCCGCAGCATACTTTTCAGGAAGCCCACTTCTTCGGGCGTGAAGCCCGCGAGCAGGTTATCCAGCACGCGCGTAAAGATGGCGGGAATCTTCTCGGCCGTTGCCTGGCCTTCGTCCGTCAGCGCGAGGCGCACGACGCGCCGATCTTCCTCGCTGCGTACACGCGAGAGCAGGCCGCGCTTTTCCAGCCGGTCGATGAGGCGCGTCACGGCGCTCGCGTCGATTCCGTATTCGCGGGCGATGTCCGCGGCCGTCAGGCACTTGCCGACCGCCAGCATGAAGAGGATGCTTGCCTGTGTGCTCGTGATGCCGAGTTCGGACGTCGTGTGTTGCGTGACCATGTTCCACATGGTCGAGCGCACCCGGCCGATCAGGTAGCCGACGCTCTCGGCGAACACGTAATCGCCGATGGCCGCAGATTTCGGAGCGTCGCTCATGGAAATAATTGTGCGATTGCAATAGTTGACTAGGCAGGATTATAGGCAAGCGTTTCAGTCGCTGCAAGACTCTTTTCTGAAACCGCTTAACAATCGGTCGTGCGCGGCTGCGACGGGGCGGGGTCGAGACCCAGGACTTACGGGTTGAGTCCTATTGCAAGGGAACGACATCCATGCGTGCTATAATTTACGGTTCTCACCGCGCCGGGCCCGCATAGTCATGCTTGCATGACGGTTTCAAGGGGGGTTTGCCGAGCCATGACGTCTCGCTGAAGAGACTCGCTCCGACGGCGCACAACCAAGACATCTCTATATGACTCGCGCCCTCCGCAATATCGCCATCATTGCCCACGTCGACCACGGCAAGACCACGCTCGTCGACCAGTTGCTCCGCCAGTCGGGCACGTTCCGGGAAAACCAGCAGGTCGCCGAGCGCGTCATGGACTCGAACGACATCGAAAAGGAACGTGGCATCACGATTCTTGCGAAGAACTGCGCCGTTGAATACGAAGGCACGCACATCAATATCGTCGATACGCCGGGCCACGCCGACTTCGGCGGTGAAGTGGAGCGCGTGCTGTCGATGGTCGATTCCGTGCTGCTGCTCGTCGACGCCGTCGAAGGTCCGATGCCGCAGACGCGTTTCGTCACGAAGAAGGCGCTCGCGCTGGGTCTCAAGCCGATCGTCGTCATCAACAAGGTGGACCGTCCGGGCGCGCGTATCGACTGGGTGATCAACCAGACTTTCGATCTCTTCGACAAGCTCGGCGCGACCGAAGAGCAACTCGACTTCCCGATCGTTTATGCGTCGGGTCTGAACGGCTACGCGGGTCTCTCGCCCGAAGTGCGCGAAGGCACCATGCGTCCGCTCTTCGAAGCCATTCTCGAACACGTGCCGGTTCGTCCGGCCGATCCGGACGGCCCGCTGCAACTGCAAATCACGTCGCTCGACTACAACTCGTATGTCGGACGTATCGGCGTGGGCCGTGTCGCGCGTGGCCGCATTCGCCCCGGCATGCAGGTGGCGGTGCGTTCGGGTCCGGACGGCGCGATCATCAATCGCAAGATCAATCAGGTGCTGTCGTTCCACGGGCTGGAGCGCGTGCAGGTCGAAGAAGCGCAGGCCGGCGATATCGTGCTGATCAACGGTATCGAGGAAATCGGCATCGGCGTGACGATCTGCTCGCCGGACAATCCCGAAGCGCTGCCGATGATCACCGTCGACGAACCGACGCTCACGATGAACTTCCTCGTGAATTCGTCGCCGCTCGCGGGCAAGGAAGGCAAGTTCGTGACGAGCCGCCAGATTCGCGACCGTCTCACGAAGGAACTGAATCACAACGTGGCGCTGCGCGTGAAAGACACCGGCGACGAAACCACGTTCGAAGTGTCGGGCCGGGGCGAGCTGCATCTGACGATTCTCGTCGAGAACATGCGCCGTGAAGGCTATGAACTCGCGGTGTCGCGTCCGCGCGTCGTGCTGCAGGAAATCGACGGCGTGAAGTGCGAGCCGTATGAAAACCTGACGGTCGATATCGAAGACCAGCATCAGGGCGGCGTGATGGAAGAACTCGGCCGCCGCAAGGGCGAAATGCTCGACATGACCTCCGACGGTCGCGGCCGCACGCGTCTCGAGTACAAGATTTCGGCGCGCGGTCTGATCGGCTTCCAGAGCGAGTTTCTGACGCTCACGCGCGGCACGGGTCTGATGAGCCACACGTTCGATTCGTACGCGCCGGTGAAGGAAGGCTCGGTCGGCGAGCGTCGCAACGGCGTGCTGATCTCGCAGGACGACGGCGCGGCTGTCGCGTATGCACTGTGGAAGCTGCAGGATCGCGGCCGCATGTTCGTGTCGCCGGGCGATGCGCTCTATGAAGGCATGATCATCGGCATTCACAGCCGCGACAACGACCTCGTCGTGAACCCGATCAAGGGCAAGCAGCTGACCAACGTGCGCGCGTCGGGCACCGACGAAGCCGTGCGCCTCGTGCCGCCGATCCAGCTTTCGCTGGAATACGCGGTCGAGTTCATCGACGATGACGAACTCGTCGAAGTGACGCCGCAGTCGATCCGCCTACGCAAGCGTCATCTGAAGGAGCACGAGCGCCGCCGCGCGAGCCGCGAAGCGAACGCCGAGTAAGATTCAGGTATCGATTCGCATCGACAGAACAAGAGCCGCCTTCGGGCGGCTTTTGCTTTCTCCGTCGTCATGCAAGAGACCCTTGCGTATCCCACAAAAGCCCGCACATGCTTGTTGCGTAGAGGATGACGACAGTGGGATGACGACGGCAGGCACATGCGGCGATCCGTCATATGACTATTCGTTCTGTGCTATGCTTCTTCGATTAGCTGTCGCTTTTTAGGTCCTTCCAAGCAGACTTGATTCGCGCAATCCGCTAAACGGTCAGGCCGTGGCGCGGAAGGTTTCTTAACCCGCACTTCCTCGAGAAACTCGAAGAAAGGTGAGCGTAAAATGATGAAGCAATTCCAGTCGAACTCTTATCTGTTCGGCGGTAATGCTCCGTACGTCGAAGAGTTGTACGAGCAATATCTCGATAATCCCGCGTCAGTGCCCGAGACCTGGCGAGCCTACTTCGATGCGTTGCAGAACGTGCCCGCATCGGACGGCACGGCTCACAACGACGTGGCCCACGGCCCCATCGTCGAGTCGTTCGCTCAGCGCGCAAAGGCGAATGCCTTCCTGCCGCGCGAAAGCACGGGCGACCTCACCACCGCACGCAAGCAGGTCTACGTCCAGTCGCTGATCGGCGCGTACCGCTTCCTCGGCACGCAATGGGCGAACCTCGATCCGCTCAAGCGCCGCGAGCGTCCCGCGATCCCCGAACTCGAACCCGGCTTTTACGACTTCACCGAAGCCGACATGGATCAGGTGTTCAACGCGAACAACCTGTACTTCGGTTTCGAGCAGGCATCGCTGCGCGACATCGTCAAGGCGCTGCGCGACACGTACTGCGGCACGATCGGCGCCGAGTTCATGTACATCAGCGATCCTGAACAAAAGCGCTGGTGGAAGGAGAAGCTCGAGTCGATCCGCTCGACGCCGAACTTCACGAACGAAAAGAAAAAGCACATCCTGAACCGCCTGACGGCCGCCGAAGGCCTCGAGCGTTTCCTGCACACCAAATATGTCGGCCAGAAGCGTTTCTCGCTGGAAGGCGGCGAGAGCTTCATCGCGTCGATGGACGAAGTCGTCCGTCACGCGGGCAAGAGCGGCGTGCAGGAAATCGTCATCGGCATGGCGCACCGTGGGCGTCTGAACGTGCTGGTCAATACGCTCGGCAAGATGCCGGCGGACCTGTTCGCCGAATTCGAAGGCAAGCACGTCGATGACCTGCCGGCCGGCGACGTGAAGTATCACAAGGGCTTCTCGTCGGATGTCGCCACCGAAGGCGGTCCCGTTCACCTGTCGCTCGCGTTCAACCCGTCGCACCTGGAAATCGTGAATCCGGTGGTCGAAGGTTCGGCCAAGGCGCGTATGGATCGTCGCGGCGACGAAGAAGGTCTGCAAGTGCTGCCGGTGCAAGTGCACGGCGACGCGGCCTTCGCGGGCCAGGGCGTCGTGATGGAAACGCTGAACCTCGCGCAGACGCGCGGCTACGGCACGCACGGCACGCTGCACATCGTCATCAACAACCAGATCGGCTTCACCACGTCGGACCCGCGCGATGCGCGCTCGACGCTGTACTGCTCGGACGTCGTCAAGATGATCGAGGCGCCGGTACTGCACGTGAACGGTGACGATCCCGAAGCCGTCGTGCTCGCCACGCAGCTCGCCATCGACTTCCGCATGAAGTTCCACAAGGACGTGGTCGTCGACATCATCTGCTTCCGCAAGCTCGGCCACAACGAGCAGGACACGCCGGCCGTCACGCAGCCGCTGATGTACAAGACCATCGCCAAGCATCCGGGCACGCGCGCCGTCTACGCGGAAAAGCTTGTGCAGCAAGGCGTGATTACGGCCGACGACGCCGACCGGTTCATCAAGGAATATCGTCAGGCGATGGACGAAGGCCATCACACGATCGATCCCGTGCTCTCGAACTACAAGAGCAAGTACGCGGTCGACTGGGTGCCGTTCCTGAACCGCAAGTGGACCGACGCGGCCGACACGGCGGTTCCGCTCGCCGAACTGAAGCGTCTCGCCGAGCGCATCACGACGATTCCCGAGAACTTCAAGGTTCACCCGCTCGTCGAGCGCGTGATCAACGACCGCCGCGCGATGGGTCTCGGCGAAGCCAAGCTCGACTGGGGCATGGGCGAGCATCTCGCGTTCGCGTCGCTGGTCGCATCGGGCTACGCCGTGCGTCTGACGGGCCAGGACTCCGGTCGCGGCACGTTCACGCATCGTCACGCGGTGCTGCACGATCAGAACCGTGAGCGCTGGAACGACGGCACCTACATTCCGCTGCAGAACATCGCGGAAGGCCAGGCCAAGTTCACGGTGATCGACTCCGTGCTGTCCGAAGAAGCGGTGCTCGGCTTCGAGTACGGCTATTCGACGGCGGAACCGAACACGTTCGTCGCGTGGGAAGCGCAGTTCGGCGACTTCGTGAACGGCGCGCAGGTCGTGATCGACCAGTTCATCTCGTCGGGCGAAGTGAAGTGGGGCCGCGTCTCGGGTCTCACGATGATGCTCCCGCACGGCTACGAAGGTCAGGGCCCGGAGCACTCGTCGGCGCGTATCGAGCGCTTCCTGCAACTGTGCGCGGATCACAACATGCAGGTGGTCCAGCCGACGACGCCGGCGCAGGTCTTCCACCTGCTGCGCCGTCAGATGATCCGCCTGTTCCGCAAGCCGCTCATCATCTTCACGCCGAAGTCGCTGCTGCGTCACAAGGAAGCCGTGTCGGATCTGACGGAACTGTCGAAGGGCTCGTTCCAGCCGGTCATCGGTGAAGTCGAAGCGGGCATCGAGCCGAAGAAGGTCAAGCGCGTGGTCGTGTGTTCGGGCCGCGTGTACTACGACCTCGTCGCGCATCGCCGCGAAGCGAAGAGCAACGATGTCGCCATTGTGCGTATCGAGCAGCTGTATCCGTTCGCGCACAAGCAGTTCGACGCTGAACTCAAGAAGTACGAGAACGCGACGGAAGTGGTCTGGGTGCAGGACGAGCCGCAGAACCAGGGCGCCTGGTTCTACGTCGAGCACCATCTGCGCGAAGGCATGCGCGACGGCATGAAGCTGGCCTACAGCGGCCGTCCGGCTTCGGCATCGCCGGCGGTCGGCTACTACGCGAAGCACTACGAGCAGCAGAAGGCGCTCGTGGAAGGCGCGTTCGGCCGCCTGAAGGGCGCGCAGATCATCGCGAAGTAAGCAACGCTCGAGAGACCGGGCGCGCATGCCGCAGCCCGGTCCCGACGCTCGAAGACACAGACACGCATTAGGACAATACAGAAATGGCTATCGTAGAAGTCAAGGTTCCCCAGCTTTCCGAGTCGGTCTCGGAAGCGACCATGCTGCAATGGAAGAAGAAGCCGGGTGAGGCTGTCGCCCAGGACGAAATCCTCATCGAAATCGAGACCGACAAGGTCGTGCTGGAAGTGCCCGCGCCGTCCGCGGGCGTTCTGGCGCAAGTGATCAAGCACGACGGCGATATCGTCACCGCCGATGAACTCATCGCGAAGATCGACACCGAAGCGAAAGCGGGCGAAGCGCCTGCCGCCGTCGCCGCTGCCGGCGACGCCGAAGTGAAGCCCGCGCCGGTCGCGGAAACGACCGCCGCCGCCGCTCCGGCTGCTGCGCAAGCGTCGGCGGGCGGTGCTGCTTCGCCTTCCGCGACAAAGATTCTGGCCGAGAAGGGCGTTTCGGCGGATCAGGTTTCGGGCTCGGGCCGCGACGGCCGTATCACGAAGGGCGACGCACTCGCCGCTTCGGCATCGGCTCCGGCGCCTGCCAAGGCTGCCGCACCCGCTCCGGCCGCCGCGCCCGCGCGCGCCGCCAAGCCTGCGCTGCCGCAAGTGTCGGCGCCGGCATCGGCCGATCAGTGGCTCAAGGACCGCCCGGAACAGCGCGTGCCGATGTCGCGTCTGCGTGCGCGTATCGCCGAGCGTCTGCTCGAATCGCAGCAAACCAACGCCATCCTGACGACGTTCAACGAAGTCAACATGGCGCCGGTCATGGATCTGCGCAACAAGTACAAGGATCGCTTCGAGAAGGAACACGGCGTGAAGCTCGGCTTCATGTCGTTCTTCGTGAAGGCCGCCGTGCATGCGCTGAAGAAGTTCCCGCTCGTGAACGCATCGATCGACGGTAACGACATCGTCTATCACGGCTATTTCGACATCGGTATCGCGGTCGGTTCGCCGCGCGGTCTGGTGGTGCCGATCCTGCGCAACGCAGATCAGATGAGCCTCGCCGACATCGAGAAGAAGATCGCCGAATTCGGCCAGAAGGCTAAGGACGGCAAGCTGTCGATCGAAGACATGACCGGCGGCACGTTCTCCATCTCGAATGGCGGCGTGTTCGGTTCCATGCTGTCGACGCCGATCATCAACCCGCCGCAGTCCGCGATTCTCGGCGTGCACGCGACGAAGGAACGCGCCGTGGTGGAAAACGGCCAGATCGTGATCCGCCCGATGAACTACCTCGCGCTGTCGTACGACCACCGCATCATCGACGGCCGCGAAGCCGTGCTGTCGCTGGTCGCGATGAAGGACGCGCTGGAAGATCCGGCCCGTCTGCTGCTGGACCTGTAAGAAAAAGCAATTCGCCTCGATGCGCGCGATAGGCTCGCGCGCATCGCACGAGGCTGCTCTGCATGAGCGGAGCCAGACCAAAGGAAAGTCATGTCCAAGGAATTTGATGTCGTCGTGATCGGCGCGGGCCCCGGCGGCTATATCGCGGCGATTCGCGCAGCGCAGCTCGGCAAGACGGTTGCGTGTATCGAGAAGTGGAAGAATCCGGCGGGCGCGTTGAAGCTCGGCGGCACGTGCCTGAACGTGGGCTGCATTCCGTCGAAGGCGCTGCTCGCGTCGTCGGAAGAATTCGAAAATGCGTCGAAGCATCTGGCCGATCACGGCATCAGCGTGTCGGACGTGAAGCTCGATGTGTCGAAGATGCTGGCGCGCAAGGACGGCATCGTCGAAAAGATGACGAAGGGCATCGAGTTCCTGTTCCGCAAGAACAAGATCACGTGGCTCAAGGGTCATGGCAAGTTCACCGGCAAGGATGCTGCCGGCGTGCAGATCGAAGTGTCGGGCGAAGGCGAGACGGAAGTCGTCACGGCGAAGAACGTGATCATCGCGACGGGCTCGAAGGCGCGTCATCTGCCGAACATTCCGGTCGACAACAAGATCGTCGCGGACAACGAAGGCGCGCTGTCGTTCGACGCCGTGCCGAAGAAGCTCGCCGTGATCGGCGCGGGCGTGATCGGTCTGGAACTCGGCTCGGTGTGGCGTCGTTTGGGCGCGGAAGTGACCGTGCTCGAAGCGCTGCCGCAGTTCCTCGGCGCAGCGGACGAATCGCTCGCGAAGGAAGCCGCGAAGCAGTTCAAGAAGCAGGGTCTCGACATTCACCTCGGCGTGAAGATCGGCGAAGTGAAGACGTCGGACAATGGCGTTTCGATCGCTTACACGGACAACGCGGGCAACGCGCAGACGCTGGAAGCGGACCGCCTGATCGTGTCGATCGGCCGCGTGCCGAACACCGATAACCTCGGCCTGGAAGCCATCGGCCTGAAGGCGAACGAGCGCGGTTTCATCGACGTGGACGATCATTGCGCGACGAGCGTGCCGAACGTGTACGCGATCGGCGACGTGGTGCGCGGCCCGATGCTCGCGCACAAGGCGGAAGACGAAGGCGTGGCGGTGGCGGAGATCATCGATGGTCAGAAGCCGCATATCGACTACAACTGCGTGCCGTGGGTCATCTACACGGAACCGGAAATCGCGTGGGTCGGCAAGACGGAACAGCAGCTCAAGGCCGAAGGCCGCGAGATCAAGACCGGCCAGTTCCCGATGATGGCCAATGGCCGCGCATTGGGTATCGGCAAGGCTGAAGGCTTCGTCAAGATGATCGCCGACGCGAAGACCGACGAGATCCTCGGCGTGCACGTGATCGCAGCGGACGCGTCGGATCTGATCGCGGAAGCCGTTGTCGCGATGGAGTTCAAGGCGGCGTCGGAAGATATCGGCCGCATTTGCCATCCGCACCCGTCGCTGTCGGAAGTGATGCGCGAAGCGGCGCTGGCCGTCGACAAGCGCGCGTTGAACATGTAATCGAGCTCGGCTTCGGGCAGTCAGGCATCGCACACGAAGGCGAGCGGATCAAACCGCTCGCCTTCGTCACTTCAAACGGCAGAAGATGAACGTCACCGAATACTACGAAAGCGAACTGCGCACGCGGGGTTATCAATCGGACGAGGCGCAGCTCGCGGCGGTCGCGCGCCTGCAGCAGTGCTACGAAGAGTGGGTCGCATACAAGTCACGCCGCTCCAACGCGCTCAAGAAGTTTCTCGTGCGTCCGGACTTGCCGCGCGGTGTCTACATGTGGGGTGGCGTCGGGCGCGGCAAGAGCTTTTTGATGGACAGCTTCTATGCCGTCGTGCCGGTGCAACGCAAGACGCGGCTGCATTTTCACGAGTTCATGCGCGAAGTGCATCGCGAGCTGGAAGAGCTGAAAGGGCAGGCCGATCCGCTCGACGAACTCGCGAAACGCATCGCCAAACGATACCGGCTGATCTGCTTCGACGAATTCCACGTCTCGGATATCGCCGACGCGATGATTCTTTATCGTCTGCTCGACCGCCTCTTCAAGAACGGCGTGCAGTTCGTGATGACGTCCAATTACGAGCCGGACACGCTGTATCCGGAAGGGCTGCATCGCGATCGTCTTCTGCCTGCGATCGAACTCATCAAGCAGCATCTCGACGTGCTCAATGTCGATGCCGGCACCGACTACCGCAAGCGCACGCTGTCGCAGGTGAAGGCGTATCACACGCCGCTCGGCGCGGCGGCGAGCGAAGCGTTGCGCGCGGACTATGCGAAGCTCGCGGCCGTCCCCGACGAGAGCCCGATCCTGCACATCGAAAAGCGCGAGATCAAGGCGCTGCGTAAGGCCGACGGCGTCGTGTGGTTCGACTTCGCGACGCTCTGCGGCGGCCCGCGTTCGCAGAACGACTATCTCGAACTGTCGAACCGGTTCCATGCGGTGATCCTGTCGGACGTGCCGCAGATGACGCCGCGCATGGCGTCCGAAGCGCGCCGCTTCACGTGGCTCATCGATGTCTTCTACGACCACAAGGTGAAGCTGCTGATGTCGGCGGCCGTGCCCGCGGAAGAGCTGTACGTGGAAGGACCGATGGCCAACGAATTCGCGCGCACGGTTTCGCGCATCATCGAGATGCAGTCGAAGGAGTATCTGGAGGCGCCACGGCGCGTCGCGGATATTTCGCTGACCTAATACGAGTATCAAAAAACTGCGGTTAGCCAATCGGCATAAGGCTTTGGGGACTATTTCAAGATTCGGATCACTCCGATTTGCCGGCTTTCGGGTACTCGGTATCGTCGATGCCGGTTATCAGTCAGCAAATTGGAGAACTTACCGTGAAGCCCTACCGCGACATGTCCGACGAAGAATGGCAGATGGTCGCACCGCTGCTTCCCGAACTGCGCCCTCGTCTCGAACTGCGGGGCCGGCCGCTCGCCAACACCCGCGCCGTGCTCAACGGTGTGCTCTGGGTGATGTACAGCGGCGCGTCATGGTCCACGTTGCCGCGCAAATATCCGTCGTATCAGACGTGTCATCGGCGGTTCAAGACGTGGCACGAGTCGGGCGTCCTGCTGCGCGTCATGTCGCAGCTATTCGGGCCGGCCGGAGAATCGCTCTATGCGTTGATGACATCGCGCATGCGCGTGCCGCCGGAGTTCAAGCCCGAGAGTGTCGGCTTGCCCGAAGGCGTGCAAGTGGTCGAGGTGCATCACCGTCACGCAGCATGATCTCGTCGAACTAACGCACGAGATAAGCAAAGCCGGTCGAAGACCTATATCTTCGACCGGCTTTGTCCTTTCTGGAACTTACTGCTGGCGCAGCCAGGTCTGCGAACGCCCCAGCAACGACACGCCGATATACCCGCGCACGACGAGCTTCTGCCCGCCGTCCTCCATCTTCATCTTGCACTTGTAGAGCTTGCCGTTCTCGGGATCGAGAATCTGGCCGCCGTCCCATGCATCGCCGTTCTGCCGCATGCCGGTAATGATCGTCATGCCCTTGACCAGTTGATCCTTCCGCTCGTCGGTGCAGGCCGTGCAGCGACGCTCGGGGTGATCGAACTCGCCGATGCCGCGCACGACTTTGCCCGACAACTGGCCGCTCCCGTCGTCGACGATCTGGATGATCGCTTTCGGCTTGCCGGTCTGATCGTCGATGGTTTGCCAGGTGCCGACGGGCGTCGCCGCTTGCGCAAAAACGCTCGCGGCGAAGGTGGCGCAAAGCGCGCCGAGCATCACGCGCACGCCGCGCGAGCCGATGGAACGGGTCATGTCGTCTCCTTGTTGTGATCGCCCGAGCATACGAGAAAGCGCCCGTTCCCGTCTGGGAGGAAACGTTCTAGCGGCGCTCGCTCAACACTCAGACGCCGCCTTTCAGACCCGCTTCGAGTGTGGCGAACGTGCGCTCGTCGGTGCGATCGAAATGCAGCGGCGTGACCGAGACGCGGCCGGATGCGACCACCGCCGTTTCGCTATCGGGCGAATTCGGGCGCGGGCCGCGCTGAAAGCGCAGCCAGTGATAGTCGATGCCGCGCGGATCGACGAGCGGCAGCACATCGATGCCTTCCACGAGGCCGACGCCCTGCCGCGTCACGGTGAGCGGTCCGGCGGCGGACGCATCGCAATCGGGGAAATTGACGTTCAGGCAGGTGGGCGCGTCGTGGGAGATCGCGAGCAACTGGCGGATCACGCCGGGCGCGAGCGCGCGCGCCGTGTCCCAGCGCACGTTCTCGCGATCGGTGAAGGTCTGGCTGAGCGCGATCGACGGCAAGCCAAGCAGCAGGCCCGTCATCGCGGCGCCGACGGTGCCGGAGAACATCGTCTCGACGCCGAGATTCGCGCCGCGGTTGATGCCGGAGAGCACGAGCGTGGGCGGCGCGTCCTTCATGATATGGCGCGCGCCCATCACGACGCAGTCGCCGGGCGTGCCCTGCACGCCGTAGCGCCGCTCGCCCTGGCGCGACACGCGCAGCGGCGAATGCAGGCTGATGGAGTGCGACGTGCCGCTTTGATCGTGCTCGGGCGCGATGACCCAGACTTCGTGCGCGAGTTCGGCGGCGACGGCTTCCAGCGCGGCTAAGCCGGGCGCGTCGATGCCGTCGTCGTTGGTGATGAGCACACGCTGCACGATGGGTGAGAGGGCGGACATCGCGAATCGCTCCTTGGTCGATGGTGAAAAGTATCGACCGATTATTACAGAGTTCGCGTAGTCGGGCGTCCGCTGCCCGGTTCTTCCTGACGCCTTACTTGACGCCCAGGCCGCGCAGCACCGCGTTGCCGTCCTCGGTCAGACGCAGTTTCGGCGCGCCCATGTCCGGCGACACGATCTCGACATAGCCGTATTCCTGCAACGAGGCGACGTCGGGCGTAGCCGCCATCACGTCGATGGGTGCGTGAAACAGCAACAGCAACGTGGCGATTTCGTGATGGCTCAAAAGCTTTTTGATGGCTCGCACGGGTGCGGAAGCCGGACGGCGGAGGTTCATGAACGAATTCCTCAAGTTTGCATGACGATGTGCGGCGCTTCTGGCGCGGTGCCTCTGCGCGGACCTTGATGTCGATGGAGTGCGGGAAGGTTATCGGCCGACTCTTAGGCGAAACTTAAAATGCGCGGCGCGCGATGTGGCACGTTGTTACACCGGATGTCACGAGTTCAGCGTTCATTTCATCGGCGCGCCGGTCAGAAGCGATAGTCAGGATTCTTCGGGTCGAACGTCAGATCGTCGAAGGGTTTGATCTCGATGCGCTCGAACACGACGCTTTCGAAAATATTGCCCTCGTTGTCGTACGACTCCAGCGTGCGGAAAACCGGCCGCTCGAGGTCGAGCCCGAGCACTTCCTTCTTCGCGTAGAACTCGGGCTGTCCCGTTGGCGTTTCATACGTGAGCGCGACGACGCGCAGTCCGTCGATCATCTTCACCTCGATATCTGACGGCTTCGTGATGCCCGCTTCGGCGAACCTGCGTCCTTCTTCGATGAAGCGCTGCGTGATCGCGACGATGCCGAGCTCGCGGATCGAATGATTCGACTGCGCGCGGGCGAAGGCGCCATTCACCGACGTCCACATCGGTACGACGCCCAGCAAGCCGCCGAGATGACCGTAGAGCTGGTCGGGGCGTTTGGAATCGTCGTAGATGACTTCCTGGCCCGCATGTGCGCCATCGGGCAGCCATTTTGCGTAGATGCGCAAGGGCTCGCGCGTGACGCGCACGAGCATGTGATCCGAGCGCTTCGGCCACTTGCCCTTGATGCGCTCGCGCCGGCGCATCGTGAACTCGCAGGATTGGAAGTCGTCCAGGCCGTCCTGCAAATAGCGCGGCAGCGTGCGCGCGTCGAGCGAGCGAAACAGGGCGACGAGTTGCGCGTCGTCGAGTTTCGCGAGCGCGCCGCTCTCGGCGGAGCGCGAGAGCCATTGCGCCTGCTGCTCGACGCTCAATTCACCGACGCGCGCGACGTCCTCGATTGCATCCGCGCGCGCACCTGAAGACGCGAGCGCGAGCACGAGACACAACAGGCCCGCGCACGCGAGCAGCAAGTCCGAAACTTGGCGGCATCGCGCACGCGGCATGAGCATCTCCGAAAGTCAGTCCTGCGATTTTCGTGGTTTCGATTCGGCGTCGCGCAATTCGCGTCTGAGCACCTTGCCGATCGTCGTGAGCGGCAACGCATCGCGGAACTCGACGTAGGATGGCACCTTGTAGCCGGTCAGGTGTAAACGGGCGAACTTCAGCAGTTCTTCCACCGTGAGCGCGTCGTCGCGACGCACGACGAACGCCTTCACGCGCTCGCCGGTCACCGGATCGGGCACGCCCACGGCGGCCACCGCGCGCACTTTGGGATGCGCGGCGAGCACTTCCTCGATTTCGTTTGGATACACGTTGAAGCCCGACACGATCATCATGTCCTTCTTGCGGTCGATGAGCCGGATGATGCCGCGTGCGTCCATCACGCCGATGTCGCCGGTCGCGAGCCAGCCGTTTGAATCGATGGCTTTCGCCGTGTCCTCGGGACGGTTCCAGTAGCCTTTCATCACTTGCGGGCCCTGCACGCAGAGTTCGCCCGGTTCGTCGACGTTCGCCCATGCGCCATCGTCGCGGCGCATGCGCACGAGCGTGGAGGGCACCGGCACGCCGATAGTGCCGTCGAATTCGCTCGCGCCGTGGGCATCGAGCGGCGTCGCGGCAACGAGCGGCGAACATTCCGTGAGGCCGTAGCCTTCGACGAGCGTCTGGCCCGTCATCGCCCTGAAGCGCTCGGCGATCACGCGCTGGGTCGCCATGCCGCCCGCCATCGCGAGCTTGAGCGCGGAGAAGTCGCGCTGGCGGAATGCGTCGTTGTCCATGAGCGCGCTGTAGAGCGTGTTGAGCGCGGTGATCGCCGTGAAGTTTTCGTGACGCAGCGTGCGCATGAGTGCGTTGATATCGCGCGGATTGACGATCAGCACGTTGCGCGCGCCGATCGCGAGAAAGGCGAGCGCATTCACCGTCAGCGAATAGATGTGATAGAGCGGCAACGGTGTGACGATGATCTCTTCGCCATCGACGAGCTGTCCGCCTGCCCATGCGAGCGCCTGCAGCAGATTGGCGATGACATTGCGATGCGTGAGCATCGCCCCCTTCGCGACGCCCGTCGTGCCGCCGGTGTACTGAATGAACGCGATGTCGCCATGACCGACGCGCACCGGCTCGAACTTCTGCCGCGCGCCGCGCGCGAGCGCCTGCGGCAGGCGGACCGCATCGGGCAGGGCATAGGCGGGCACCTGCTTCTTCACATGACGCAGGAACAGATCGATCGCGCGGCCTTTCACATTGAGGCCGTTGCCGAGCAGATCGCCGAGCCCGGTCACGACGATATTCCTCACACGCGAGCCCGGCTGCGCGTCCTGCACGGTCTTCGCGAAATTCTCGAACACGACGACCGTCTGCGCGCCGCTATCCTTGAGCTGATGGCTCAGTTCGCGCACCGTGTAGAGCGGATTCACGTTGACGACGATCGCGCCCGCGATCAGCGTGCCGAACAGCGCGACGGGATAGACCAGCGTGTTGGGCATCATCAGCGCGACGCGATCGCCGGGCTTCACGCCGATGCTTTGCAGATACGACGCGAACGCATGCGCCTTCTCGCCGAGCGTGGCGAAGGTCAGCTCGGAGCCGAGACTCACGAACGCGACGCGATCCCGAAACCGCTCGACGCACTCATCGAAGAAATGCGCGAGCGAGCGATAGCGCGAAGGATCGATGTCGTGCGCGACATACGGCGGATACGACGCGTACCAGATGCCGTCCGTCGCGTGCGGCGTAATAGCCCCGCGCGGCGCTGTCTGTCCCGGGCTCATGTGGTGTCTCCGTCGGCGCGCTTCGTTTTCGTCGACTGGCGCGCCTTATTTTTTGCTTCTTCCGCTTACCGCTCCAGTATCGCGACGACGCCCTGGCCGCCCGCCGCGCAGATCGAGATCAGTCCGCGCAACGGCTTGCCGTCGCCGCGTTCGGGCGCTTTCGCGAGCATCTTCGCCAGCGTGCCGACGATGCGCCCGCCCGTCGCCGCGAACGGATGTCCGGTCGCAAGCGAGCTTCCGTTCACGTTCAGCCGCGTCCGGTCGATCGAGCCGAGCGAGCCGTCAAGACCCAGCGCTGTGCGGCAATATTCATCGTCTTCCCACGCGGCGAGCGTGCACAGCACTTGCGCGGCGAACGCCTCGTGAATTTCGTAGAAATCGAAGTCCTGCAACGCGAGCCCGGCGCGTACGAGCATCGATGGCACCGCGTAGGCGGGCGCCATCAGAAGGCCTTCGCGCTTGTCGAAGAAATCGACGGCCGCGGTCGCGGAGAACGTGAGGAACGCCTGCACCGGCAGTCCGCGTTCGGCGGCCCATTGCTCGGAGGCGAGCAGCACGGCCGATGCGCCATCGGTGAGCGGCGTCGAGTTGCCTGCGGTGAGCGTGCCCGCGTCGCGATCGAAGACGGGTTTCAACTGCGATAGCTGATCGAGCGTGACATCGGGGCGCAGATTGTTGTCGCGCGCGAGCCCTTTGTACGGCGTCATCAGATCGTTGAAGAAACCGCGCCCATAAGCAGCCGCGAGCTTGCGATGACTTTCCTCCGCGAGCGCGTCCTGCGACTCGCGCGAAATCTTCCAGCGCTTGGCCATCAGTTCGCAGTGCTCGCCCATCGAGAGGCCCGTGCGCGGTTCCGCGTTGCGTGGCAAAAGCGGCCGGAAGAACATGCCGGGCCGCAGTTTCGCGAGCGCGCCGACACGCTGCCCCGCCGAGCGTCCGCGATTCGCTTCAAGCAAGATCTTGCGCATGCGCTCGTTCACGGCGATGGGCGCATCCGACGCCGTATCGACGCCGCCCGCGATGCCCGCGTCGATCTGCCCGAGCGCGATCTTGTTGGCGACCAGAATCGCGGTTTCGAAGCCGGTGCCGCACGCCTGCTGCACGTCGTAGGCGGGCGTTTCCTTCGCGAGCGTGGTCGAGAGCGCGGCTTCGCGCGTCAGGTTGAAGTCGCGCGAATGCTTGACGACCGCGCCGGCGGCCACTTCGCCGAGACGCATGCCATGCAGATCGAAGCGATCGACGAGACCTTGCAGCGCAAAGCTCAGCATGTCCTGATTCGACGCGCTCGCATACGCCGTGTTCGAGCGCGCGAACGGAATCCGGTTGCTGCCGATTATCGCGACCCTCCGCGCTTCGCTCATGGCAGCTCCCATTCGAAATGACCGCGCAGATGCGGCCGGTCGCCCGCGAGATCGCGCACTTCGAAATCGCGCGCGACGGGCGAGGGCGCGGCGGTCCAGAGCGTGGCGTCGCCGGGCAGATAGAGCGGCGACTTGAAATCGCCGTGCGCGTGTCCGGACGCGAGCGGCTTGATCGGATGCAGCGCCGCGAGCGTGCGCGCGAGCGTCCACATGCCGTGCGCGATCGCGCGCGGAAAGCCGAACGCTTTCGCGCTCAGCATATGCAGATGGATCGGATTGAAGTCGCCAGATGCCTTCGCGTAATCGCGTCCGAGCTGCGGCGGGAGCTGCCAGCGCGCTTCGCGTGCGAGCAGCGGCACGCGCGCATCGGAAGCATCGGCGATTTCGATCGGCGGTGCCGCGCTTTCGCTGCGCACGCCGCGCTTCAGATAGACGCTGTCGCCTTCCCACACGGCTTCGCCGCGCCGATAAATGCGCGTATGCAGCGTGAACGCCTGGCCCTTCTGATGCGGCATGAGCGGCCCGCATTCCACTTCGATGCGCAAGCCCTGGCCCGCCGTGAGCGGACGGCGCAGCCGCACGCTGTTGGACAGATGCACGACGCCGAGCGCGGACCACGGGAACGATGGATCGGTGAGCATCATCAGATGCAAGGGAAACGCGAGCACGTGCGGGAAGGTGAGCGGCACGCCATGCTCGGGGATGAATCCGCAGACGCGCGCATAGCGGCCGACCTGCTCCGCGTCGAGCTTGACGTCGGGACGCACGAGCCTGAGCGCGGGCAACTCCGGCGCGCGCGCGCGTCTGAAGAGCGCGGGCAGCGCGCGTCCGTAGAGCTTCGCGGGCGGCGGCAGGGTATCGATGACGACGGTGCGGGCGCGCGGCATGGTCGGTGCGTGCATGCGGTCGCCCCTCACGCGCCGATCAGGCTCTGGCCGCACACGCGCACCACGTTGCCCGTGATGCCCGCGCTGCCCGGACTCGCGAGCCACGCGACGGTCTCGGCGACATCGACGGGCAAGCCGCCTTGTCCCATCGAATTGAGCCGTCTGCCGGCCTCGCGCACGCCGAACGGCATGCGCGCGGTCATATGCGTTTCGATGAAGCCCGGCGCGACTGCGTTGATCGTGATGCCGCGCGCGCGCAGCGACGGCGCCATCGCGTGCACGCGGCCGATCACGCCGGCCTTCGAGGTCGCGTAATTGGTCTGGCCGCGATTGCCCGCGATGCCGCTGATCGACGACACAGCCACGATGCGTCCCTGCGCGCGCAGCACGTTTTGCGCGAGCAGGGCGTCGTCGATGCGCTCTTGCGCCAGCAGATTGATGTCGATCACGCTGTCCCACATCTCCGCGCTCATGCGGGCGATGGTCTTGTCGCGCGTGATGCCCGCGTTGTGCACGACGATATCGATGCCGCCCGACGCGGCGAGCGCGGCGGCGATATCGGCGGGTGCTTCGGGCGCGGCGATGTCCGCGACGAGCGCCGCATGTGCGCCGCCCGAGGGCGATGCGTCTTCGATCGACAGCATGGTCTGATCGAGCGCGTCACGAGCGGCGTCGATATCGATCCCGGTGACGATCGCGCCATGCTCCGCCAGCACCGCCGCGATCGACGCGCCGATGCCGCGCGCCGCGCCCGTCACGATCGCGCGCTTGCCCGCGAGCGGCTTCGTCCAGCTTTCGGGTGCGGTAGCGGGCGCGTCGATGGTCACGACCTGGCCCGAGACATAGGCCGAACGCGGAGAAAGGAAGAAGCGCAGCGCCGATTCGAAATCCGCGCCATCGGCCACGCGCAGCAGATTGGCCGTGATGCCGTTGCGCGCTTCCTTGCCGAGCGAGCGGGTCATGCCTTCGAGCGCGTGCTGGGCGGTGGCGGCTTTCACGCTTTCGCGCGTGGCGGGCGGACGCCCGATGACGACGATGCGCCCGTTCCTGGCGAGCGAGCGCAGCGCGTCGTGGAAGAACGCGTACAGCGAATGCAACTGGCCGCTTTCGTCGATGCCGGTCGCATCGAAGATCAATGCTTCGACACGATCGCTCGCGGATGTGTCGCGGGCGCGCGGCTCGAAGCGGCCGCTCATCGCGCCGTGGCGCGCGGCGACCGGCAGCCAGCCGGACGCGCTTTCATGCGCGATGCTCGTCATGCCGATGGCGGACAGCACCGCCATCAGGTCATCGAAGAGCGCGGGCGACGGTCCCGCGCCGATTGCGGCCATGCCGCCGAATTCGGCATGATCCGCGCGATGGCGGCGCAATACCTCGGGACGCGGCAGGCCGAGCGAACGCGCGATGCTCGTGCCGAAGGGCGAATTGACGAAGTCGAGATAGCGGTCTTTCATCGATTGGCGATCGGTCGTCGGGGCGCGCGCGGCGTGGCCTCGGGCCTGCGTGGTTCAGGCGACCGTTTCCGGCCATTGCCGTTCGAGTGCCGCGCTGCGCTTTTGCAATGCTTCGAGGATACCGAAGTCTGCGGAAAAATCATCGACTTTCACCGCTTCGCGCGCATGAGCCGCCCATTCGGCCAGCAGCGCGCGCTCCCTTTCGTCGATGAAGCCGCGCTCCGCGGCCGTTTGCGCCCACGCTGTCACTTCCTGCGGGCTTTGCGGCAGCGCTTCGGCCTGACCCGCCTTGACGGCATCGCGCAGACGCGCTTCCAGCGCCGCGACGGCGGGCGTGAGCGCGAGCAACTTTTCTCCGCGCGCGATCGGATCGGTTTCGAATGCCGAAACGTGCGAGCCCGCGACGAGGCGCTCGCGGGCCTCGCCGGGCGTCTGCATCAGCATCGCGATGTCGTTGCCGAGGACATCGGCGCTCGGCGCGTGCGGCAGGCCGAACGGAAACGCGAGCGCGCGCAGCAACGCGGCGGCGGCGCGGTTCGGATAGTTCGCGAGCAAGCCTGCGAATGCGGCGCTCGCCTGATGGAGCGCATCTTCGGCGCCCCAGCGCACGAGCGGAAGGTCGCTCTCGGGGCGGCCGTCGTCCTCGAAACGCTTGAGCGTCGCGGACAGCAGATATAACTGCGAAAGAATGTCGCCGAGCCGCGCCGACAGACGCTCGCGGCGCTTGAGCTCGCCGCCGAGCGCGAGCATCGACACATCGGCGAACAATGCGAACGCGCTCGACAGGCGGGTGGCGGCGCGGTAGTAGGGCAGAAGACGCGCGTCGGCGCGCGCGGGCTTGCGCACGAGCGCGGCGCCGCCGAACGCGTACACGAGGCTGCGCATCGCGTTGGACGCGAGAAAGCTGGCGTGACCGAAGAAGGCGTCGTCGAAATCGCGCAGCGCGCGGTGCGGGTCGGCTTCGCGGGTCGCGGCCATTTCCTTGAGCACGTACGGATGGCAACGGATCGCGCCCTGTCCGAAGATGATCAGGCAGCGCGTCAGGATGTTCGCGCCTTCGACGGTGATCGAGATTGGCATCTGTTGATACGCACGCGCCAGAAAATTCGACGGCCCCATGCAGATGCCCTTGCCGGCGACGACATCCATGCCGTCGTTGATCACCTTACGCGCGCGTTCGGTGATGTGATATTTCGCGATCGCCGAAATGACCGAGGGCTTTTCGCCGAGATCGACGGCCTGCGCGGACAGGCGGCGCGCTGCGTCCATCACGTACAGATTGCCGCCCATGCGCCCGAGCGCTTCCTGAATGCCTTCGAAGCGGCCGATCGACGTGCGGAACTGGCGGCGCGCGGCGGCATAGGCGCCGGTGCCGCGCACGGCGAGCTTCGCCATGCCGACGTTCGACGAGGGCAGCGAGATCGCGCGCCCGGCGGCGAGACATTCCATCAGCATGCGCCAGCCGTTACCTACTTGCGCGCGTCCGCCGATGACCCAGTCCATCGGAATGAACACATCTTCGCCCCAGTTCGGGCCGTTCTGGAACACGGCGTTGAGCGGCCAGTGCCGTCGTCCGATGTTGACGCCGGGATGGTTCGTCGGAATGAGCGCGCAGGTGATGCCGGGCGTTGCGTCGTCGCCGAGCAGATGGTCGGGGTCGAGCGCGCGAAAGGCGAGGCCGAGCACGGTCGCGATCGGCCCGAGCGTGATGTAGCGCTTTTCCCACGTGACGCGAAAGCCGAGCGTCTCGCGACCCTCGTGTAGGCCCCGGCACACGACGCCGACATCCGGAATGGCGGCGGCATCCGATCCAGCGTACGGGCTGGTGAGCGCGAAGCACGGAATTTCGTCGCCGCGCGCGAGACGCGGCAGATAGTGGTTCTTCTGCTCCTCGGTGCCGTAGTGCAGCAGCAGTTCGGCGGGGCCGAGCGAATTCGGCACCATCACCGATACGGCCGCTGCCGACGAATGCGTCGCGAGCTTCATGATGACCTGCGAGTGCGCATACGCGGAGAACGCCTTTCCGCCGTAGCGCTTCGGAATGATCATGCCGAGAAAGCCCTGTTCCTTGATGAAGGACCACGCTTGCGGCGACAGGTCCTGCCAGATCGCCGTCGTGTCCCAGTCGTTCGACAGCTCGCACAGACGCGCGCATTCGTTATCGATGAAGCTTTGCTCTTCCTGCGTCAGCTTCGGTGCGCCGTGTTCGAGGAGGCTGTCCCATCGCGGGCGTCCGGAGAAGAGTTCGGCGTCCCACCATACGGTGCCGGCTTCGATGGCGTCGCGCTCGGTCGAGGACATCTCCGGGAGGATCTTGCGAAACATCGCGAACACGCGGCGGGTCACGATCGCGCGGCGCAGCGGCCTGACGGCGAGCATGAGCGCCGGAAGCACGAAGACGAGCGCGAGCAGCGTGACGCCGATTGTGCCCGTCACGCCGATGAGTGGCCCGACGGCCACCCAGATCGCCAGCCCGACGAGCCAGGCGAGCGCGGGCGCCTGCAGGAAGGTGAGGGCGACGGCGAGCACGAGGAAGGCGATGACGTAGAGCACGGGCATCACGGGTCTCCGGGTTTTTATGCGTAGAAGCACCTTTCATGCCACGGTGCCGTGTTTCGGGCGGACGCGTCGCTATTAGAGCTTTCATTCGAACGCCGTGCGTATTAGGACGTCTACACTTCAGTGCCCCAATATTCGGGCAGCTATTCTTTTCGGTCATATCAGGAATGACCAAGTGGATGATTACTTTGAATTGCTGAACAAACTAGATGGGCGGAATGAATCTTGACCCCCGCCGAAGCGGGGGGCAAAGGGCGCTGTGAGTGAATCTTTCCAGGACGCGCCACAGCAAGTCACAACGCGGGGGCTTCATTTGTGACCACCTGCCACGCGCATGGTGGCCATGGGAGCATATTTGGAAATGGAGAAGACGGATCGCTTAGTCAGACTAAATATTGGCGCAGCACCCGAAGATCACGGTATTTCGGATTGGGTTTTTATGCTGGGTGACTTGCTTTACATGTTGATCCGTTCCAATGGGGAGATCAGTTATGTGCATGTCCCGCTGGATATGGAGATACTCAGGAGGTTACGGGAATCGCGCAGGGGCAGGGAACAGGGCATGTATCGGACCATCAGCGGTGAACCGACACGGCTGGCGATGTATCTGGCGCTGGTTTTCCTGGACCGTGACGTGCCCGCCTCGGCGATCAGCCGCGAACTGGGCGTGTCCGAAGCGGTGATGAACTGGTTGCTTGGTGTCTGGCAATGTGTCTCCGGAGTCGTCGATCGAAACAACCGGCTGGAACTGATTCGTTTGCTGGCGTCCGATGAACACGAATAAAGCGAGCCTCCCGAATCTTGCCAGATCGGTTTAATTCAGAACCTTCTGGTTGGGATTGAAACTGGCCACGCTGAAAATATCGACGGCTCGCGCGACGGCCTTGCCGATCGGGGCGCGAGCGATGTCGATCCCGGGTCCGCTCGCGCGGAGCCGGGACCAGTAGGAGATGTCGTGAGCGCGTTGGCGGACCCGCTCATGACGATCGCAAAGCTACAGAATGCTCCTGTAGGCAGCAACCACCTGCCCTGAAATAGCGGCAACAGGAGAATAAGTGTTCCTAAACAAAAGTGTTTACCCGGTAGAGCTAAATATAAACTCTCTGTTCAGAGAGGTCGCCGCGATCGATCGGAGCTATATCTACGACAACAGGCTGTATGTGTTCAGCAACGAAGCCGATGGCTACGCTTACCGCTCGAGATCGCTGGACGGCGAGGCGTTCGATAACCTGCATAAGGACATTCGCGTGATCGAGGCATCGCCGAGCGGTAACTTCGGAGGACGAATCGATCCGAAACGGAAGTTTCAGGCGTTGGCGTTGCTGCAGAATGGCGCCTCCGTGGCGGCGGTTTCGCGTGGCGTGAACTTGTCGGAGGCTACGGCGTATCGATATCGCAGGGAGTTGCTCGGGGTCGTTGCGCTGCGTCCCCGGAATGCAAATTTCCTGCTGCGCATCCTTGCCTTTCCGGCAGCGCGCGTCCGTCAACGCAACGCCGCCGGATCGCGTTCGCTCTCGCGCGTCTGAATTCGGCGAGGGCGCGCTCATCCTGGCGCGCCCGCTTCCCGCGCTGAGCGCGTCATGTCGATACCTCTGCGTTCGTGGCTGAAGAAAATCAGCGCAGCGATCACGACGGCGACGACACCCGCGACGATTGCCATCGCCATGCCGTAATCGTTGCCGTGCGATGCGGCGAGCGACGCCTGCATCGTCGCGTTCACAGCCGCGAGCAAGTTTCCGAGTTGATAGACGAGGCCCGGGAAAGTCGCGCGAATCTCATCGGGCGAGATTTCGTTCAGATGCACCGGAATCACGCCCCATGCGCCTTGCACCGAAATCTGCATGAGGAAAGCGCCGAGTGCGAGCATGACCGGCGTCGTCGAGAATGCCCACAGATACAGCACCGGCAACGCAATCAGCGCGGCGATGAAAATCGTCACTCGCCGGCCGATCTTCTCCGACAGCGCCCCGAAAAGCAGCCCGCCGATGATCGCGCCGATATTCAGCGTGATCGTAATGAGCGAAACCGTATGCGGATCGAAATGATGCTGCTCGCGCAGGAAGGTCGGATAGAGATCCTGCGTGCCGTGCGAGAAGAAGTTGAACGCGGTCATCAGTACGATTGCGTAGATCGAGAGCGTCCAGTTGCGCTTGAGCGTGGCGAGGAGGCTGGGGCGCGGGCGCTTTTCCATCGCGCGCCACGCCGGCGATTCCGGCACGTGCGCACGCACGTACATCACGAGCAGCGCGGGCGCGACGCCGATAAAGAACATCCCGCGCCAGCCGATGAGCGGATACACCACACCGAACGCAATCGACGCAAGCAGATAGCCGCTCGGATATCCCGCCTGCAAAAGCCCCGACACGATGCCGCGCGCTTTGGGCGGCACGGTTTCCATCGTCAGGGCGGAACCGACGCCCCATTCGCCGCCCATCGCGATGCCGAAAAGCGCGCGCAGGATGAGAAGCGTCATCAAGTTGGGCGATAGGCCGGAAAGCAGTTCAAGGAGCGAATAGCACGCGATGTTGATCATCAGCGTGGGACGGCGGCCGAACTTGTCCGCGAGGCGGCCGAAGATCAGGGCGCCTAGCGGGCGCATCGCCAGCGTGAGCGTGATCGCGAACGCGACGTCCGGGATTTTCGTATTGAATTCGGCGGCGATATCCTTCAATACGAACACCATCAGAAAAAAATCGAATGCGTCGAGGGTCCAGCCTAGATAGGCGGCAACCGTCACGTTTCTCTGTTCGCGCGTCCAACTCATGGCCAGATTCTCCGGGTCGAATAATCGATTGGCGAGTGTTGCAATGCGACGGAGCAATTAACGAACCGGCTGCGGGCGAGTTGGGGCGGGCTTGCCGAGGTTCGTGCGAGCGAGTGCGTGCGGCCGGATAATCGATGCCGGATGATCAATTCATTTACCGTTCGACGCGGAGATAATCGAATCGGAAACGAAAGAAGATCGAATCGAAAATGAAGGCGGAAAACAAAAAACCCCACGTCGATGCGTGGGGTTTTTGCGTGCGATGCGCTCGAACGAGCGTCTCGCTAAAGAGGGACCTTGGTGCCCAGGAGAGGACTCGAACCTCCACGGTGTTGCCACCGCTAGGACCTGAACCTAGTGCGTCTACCAATTCCGCCACCTGGGCCAAGGGGTACAGCAAGCCCGCTATTCTAGCGGGAACGGGCACCGTGTCAACCGTAAAGTCATATGACTTGTCGGTATCAGAAACACAGTCTCCGCACAAAAAGGAAAAGCCACCCGAAGGTGGCTTTTCCAAACATCTGGTGCCCAAGAGAGGACTCGAACCTCCACGGTGTTGCCACCGCTAGGACCTGAACCTAGTGCGTCTACCAATTCCGCCACCTGGGCAAGGGTGCGTGTACTGCAATTTGCTGCAATTCGTTTTACGTCAGCAGCAAAGAACGCCATTATAGCGACCCCATTGTGACTGTCAAGCATTTCGACGCAATGCGTGTAACGGCACGCCGGCCGCGCCGTATCGGCTCGCCAGCCCCGTGAGGCTTAAAAGACGGGTGTTAGAATGGCCCGCAACGATGACCGCATTATTGGTTGCAAAGCACCGCAAAAGTCCCATCCAACGAGAAAAAACACGACTACGCCCTTGAGCAAATATCCGTATCCGATTCCGAGCCGCGAAGAAATTCTCGGCGTGCTGCGCACGAGCGAGACACCGCATGCCGCGAACGACATTGCCGAGGCGCTGTCGATCAAGCGCCAGGAGCGCGAAGGATTTTTCAAGCGACTGGCGGCAATGGAACGCGACGGGCAAATCCGCCTCGACAAGCGCGGCCACTATCAACTTACGCATCCGTCGAATTTCGTGGCGGGCCGTGTGCAGGGACATCGCGACGGCTTCGGCTTCCTGATCCGCGACGACGGCCAGGACGATCTCTTCCTGCCCAACGGCGAAATGCAGAAGGTCATGCATAACGACCGCGTGTTGGCGCGCATCGTCGGGTATGACCGGCGGGGGCGGCCGGAAGGGCATATCGTCGAAGTGACGGATCGCGCGAACAAGCGCATCATCGGTCGCCTCGTCAACGAGAACGGCGCGCTCATTCTCGTGCCGGAAGACAAGCGCATCGGCCACGACATCCTCATCACGCAGAATCCGAAGAAGGCGAAGGTCGGGCAGGTGGTGTCCGTCGATCTGACGGATTTCCCGAGCCGTCACTCGCAGCCGCTCGGACGCGTGGCCGAAGTGATCGGCGATATCGACGATCCCGGCATGGAGATCGAGATCGCGGTGCGCAAATACGGCGTGCCGCACGAGTTCAGCGACGCCGCCCTGGCCTCGGCCGCCAAGCTGCCCGACGAAGTGCGTCAGGTG
Organism: Caballeronia jiangsuensis; assembly: GCA_000648925.1. GTDB lineage: Bacteria > Pseudomonadota > Gammaproteobacteria > Burkholderiales > Burkholderiaceae > Caballeronia > Caballeronia jiangsuensis. Next base: position 99,379 of record JFHF01000011.1, on the reverse strand, counting down.
GATATCCGCCATCGCGTCGATCTGCGCGATGTGCCGCTCGTCACCATCGACGGGGAAGATGCGCGCGACTTCGACGACGCCGTCTATTGCGAGCCGGTCGCCGTCGGGCGTGGCCAGGGCTTCCGCCTGCTGGTCGCGATCGCGGACGTGTCGCACTATGTGCGCCCCGGCGAGCCGCTCGACGTCGATGCGCTCGATCGCAGCACATCCGTCTATTTCCCGCGCCGCGTGATTCCGATGCTGCCGGAAAAGCTGTCGAACGGTCTCTGCTCGCTGAATCCGAATGTCGACCGCTGCGTGCTCGTGTGCGACATGGTCATCACGGCGCGCGGCGAAATCAAGGCGTATCAGTTCTATCCGGGCGTGATGCATTCGTCGGCGCGGCTCACGTACACCGAAGTCGCGGCCGTGCTCACCAACACGAAGGGTCCGGAAGCGGCCAAGCGCGCCGATATCCTGCCGCAGTTGCAGGACCTCTACGGCGTCTACAAGTCGCTGCATGCCGCGCGTCAGAAACGCGGCGCGATCGATTTCGATACGACCGAGACGTACATCGTCGTGAACTCGCAGGGCAAGATCGAGCAGATCGTGCCGCGTCACCGCAACGACGCGCATCGGCTGATCGAGGAATGCATGCTGGCCGCGAACGTCTGCGCGGCGGATTTCCTGAAGCGCAACAAGCATCCGGGTTTGTATCGCGTGCATGCGGGGCCGACGGAAGAGAAGCTCGAGAATCTGCGCACGTTCCTGCGCGGCGTCGGGCTGACGCTGACCGGCGGCGCGAAACCGCACGCGAGCGACTACGCGGCACTGATCGCGCAGATTCGCGACCGGCCCGATGCGCAGATGCTGCAATCGATGGTGCTTCGCTCGATGCAGCAAGCCGTGTACAGCCCGGACAATATCGGCCATTTCGGTCTCGCGTATGAGGCGTACGCGCACTTCACGAGCCCGATCCGACGCTATCCCGACCTGCTCACGCATCGCGCGATCTACGCGATTTTGCAGGGCAAGAAGTATCTGCCGGACATCGGTCACGATGTGTCGCTGAGCACCGGTCTCACGAAGGCCGCGCGCGAGATGCAGAAAGCCGACGACACCGCGCGTGGCCGTGCGCGCAACAGCGTCGCGATCTGGGAAGAGCTGGGCCTGCATTGCTCGTCGAACGAACGCCGCGCCGATGAAGCCTCGCGCGACGTCGAGGCGTGGCTCAAATGCTACTTCATGCGCGACAAGCTCGGCGAGGAATACGGCGGCATGGTGAACGGCGTGACGTCGTTCGGCATCTTCGTGCAGCTGGATTCGCTTTTCATCGAAGGTCTCGTGCACGTGACCGAACTCGGCTCGGATTACTTCCAGTACGACGAGATCAAGAACGAGCTGCGCGGCGAGCGCACGGGCATCCGCTACCGGATGTCGGATCGCGTGCGCGTGCAGGTGGGCCGCGTCGATCTCGATGCGCGCAAGATCGATTTCCGGCTCGTCCGCGATACGCCGGTGAAGCCGCCGTCGCCGCGTCCGTCGGCGGGTGCGGGCGATGTCGCGAGCGTCGGCAATGGCGCAGCGGGACCGCGCATCCGCCCCTTCAGCGACGACGACGCGCCGAGCACGCGCGCTCGCGGCGGCACGAAGAAGGGCGAGCCGCTTTCCGCAAGTCCGCGCGGCGGCGCGGCGGCGAAGAAACGTGGAGCGGCGTCGAAGTCGGCGCCGCAGGGGCGGCCGGCGCGCAAGAAGCGCTAGGGCGGCGCGCAACACTGCCGCCATCGAATACGCGCGGTCCGACGCTTCGTGCATCGGACCGCGTCGTGCTTTTCAAGATTTCACCGAAGGTTCGAATCAGTCATGTCACGTCTCAAGGTTCTATACGGATTTCACGCAGTGACCGCACGTTTGCGCGCGGATGCATCCTCGATCGAGGAGGTGCTGTACGACCCCACACGCAAGGATCGACGCATGCAGGACTTTCTGCGGACCGCGAAGGAAGCGGGCGTGCGGCTGATCGCTGCGGACGAATCGCGTCTGTGGGGGCTCGCGGGCAACATTCAGCATCAGGGCATCGTCGCGCGCGCGAATGATCTGCCGCTTGCGCAGAACCTCGCCGAACTGCTCGATGGCATCTCGGGCACGCCGTTGCTGCTGGTGCTCGATGGCGTCACCGATCCGCATAATCTCGGCGCGTGTCTGCGCGTCGCGGATGCGGCGGGCGCGCATGCGGTGATCGCGCCGCGTGACCGCTCCGCCGGATTGAATGCGACGGCGGCGAAAGTGGCGAGCGGGGCCGCGGACAGCGTGCCGTACATCACCGTGACGAATCTGGCGCGGGCGCTGCGCGAGCTCAAGGACGCGGGCGTGTGGGTGATCGGAACGGCGGGTGAGGCGACGGCTTCGCTCTATGAGACTAAGTTGGACGGCCCGGTCGCGATCGTGGTCGGCGCGGAAGGCGAGGGCATGCGACGCCTTACGCGGGAAACCTGCGATGAGGTCATGAATATCCCTATGGCGGGGACGGTCGAGAGTCTGAATGTGTCGGTGGCGAGCGGGGTTTGTTTGTTTGAGGCGGTGAGGCAGCGGGCGGTGAAGAAGTAAGGACCGATGTCGGCCTTCACATCGTCCATTGAAAGCATCGAACATCGACATCGTTCATGGCGTTGAATCGACTTAGTGATCCCTCCGCGGTACGTGCCGCGCTGGACGAATTCGATCGAATCGGTCGATCCGCTTTTCTCGACAAATACGGTTTCAAGGAAGCGCGAGACTATTTCGTCGCCGTGGGCGAGCGGCGTTACGATTCGAAGGCCGTCGCTGGCGCGGCGCATGGCTATCAATTTCCTTCCGCTGGACCATTGCGTGCGAAGGCCTTCAGTGGCGGCGCGCTCACGGTTGCGCGGAAACTGGAAAGCATGGGTTTTCAGGTGACGCGGCCCACGACGGTTCGGGGCGCCTTACCGCGAGAAAGCGATTTGCTCGCCCGAACCGAAGCCGAGGCCGAAGCGCAAGTCGAAGCAAGCGGAGCTTTCGATCCTTCGAGCATAGAAGACGCCCGCAAGAAAACATTCGCGGCCATCGTCACGCGTCAGGGCCAGTCCGCGTTCCGCCGGGCCTTGCTCGATGCTTATGAACACCGCTGCGCCCTCACGAACTGCGCGGTCGAAGCAGTCCTCGAAGCCGCTCACATATGCGGCTACATGGGCCCGAAAACCAACGACGCCCGCAACGGACTCTTACTACGCGCCGACCTGCACACGCTTTACGACCGCATGCTGATCGCGATCGATCCAGCCACTCACGAAGTGTCGATCGCTCCGGAACTGCGCGAAAGCGAATACGCTTCGCTCGAAGGACGTTTGCTCCGTCTGCCGAAACATCCCGGGCAACGTCCAAGTGCCGAAGCGCTGCAGATTCACTGGATGCACGTGCGTTCGATCCGGGAAGGGCAATCGTGACGGGTATGAAGAGAGCGCTCGGCCTGGCCGCATCGATATCGATGTGCATCCTTACCGCCTGCACCACCACGATGCAAGACCGCGGCACCTACATCGCCGACACGCGGTACCACGCCAAAAACGCCGACTCTCGCATCCGTTTCCTCGTGATGCACTACACGGAGATCGACGAAGCGCGATCGATCACCGTCCTGACAGGCGATGAAGTCAGCGTCCACTACGTCGTCCCCGACGCGCCGCGCATCGAGAAAGGCGAGCCCGTCGTCTATCAACTGGTGCCGGAAGACAAACGCGCCTGGCATGCCGGCGTGAGCTCATGGCAAGGCGCGACGGAACTCAATGCGTCCTCGATCGGCATCGAGAACGTGAACCTCGGGCCTATCGGCGAGAAAAACGGCGAGCGCGTATGGCAGCCGTATCCGCCCGCGCAAGTCGACGCGCTCGTCAAACTCTCGCGCGATATCGTCGCGCGCTACAACATCCCGCCGACGCGCGTCGTCGGCCACAGCGACATCGCGCCGCAACGCAAGATCGACCCGGGACCGCTTTTCCCGTGGCGCGCGCTCTACGATGCCGGCGTGGGCGCCTGGCCCGACGATGCGACTGTCGCCGCGCATCTCGCTGGACGCGATCCCAAAGCCCCGGCCGATGTGCGCGCGCTGCAGGAAAAGCTTAAGCGCTACGGTTACGACATCGCGACCGACGGCGTGCTGGACGACAAGACCCGCCGCGTCTTCAGCGCGTTCCAGATGCACTTCCGTCCGTCGGACTACGCGGGCAACGCGGACGCGCAAAGCTACGCCATCGCCCAGGCCTTGCTCGACAAGTACTTCGCCAACTAAAAGGGAGCTCGCGATGGGCGACTATTTTCTGCCGATGCGCGCGTTACACATGACCTGCGCGGGCCTTTCCATCGCCGGTTTCGTGCTGCGCTGGATCTGGATGCTGACGAATTCGCGGCTTCTGAGCGCGCGCGCGACGAAAATCCTGCCGCACATCATCGATACGCTGTTGCTCGCGAGCGCCATCGCGCTGGTCGCGATCATCGGCTTCTCGGCGAACGCCGCGTGGCTCAGCGCGAAGATCGCGGGCCTCGTCGTCTATATCGTGCTCGGCACGTTCGCGCTGAAGCGCGGCCGCACGAAGGGCGCGCGCGCCGTTTATGGCGTTCTGGCGATCGTCGTGTTCGCGTTCATCGCATCGGTTGCGCGCACGCACGATCCCCTCGGTTTCCTGCACGCGATTGCATGATCGGCGGATGCGCTTCGCGCGCTCCGATAAAATCTTAGTTTTCTCCGATAAGCAGCACTGCTCCCATGACTCAAAACGAACTCAAGCAACTGGTCGGCCAGGCCGCCGCCGACTACGTGAACGCGAACGTGCCGGAAGGCGCGATCATCGGCGTCGGCACAGGATCGACGGCGAATTGTTTCATCGACGCCATCGCGAAGTCGAAGTCGCGTTATCGCGGTGCGGTGTCGAGCTCGCTCGCGACCACCACGCGGCTCGAATCGCACGGCTTCAAGGTGTTCGATCTGAACGACATCGAAACGCTCTCGATCTACGTCGACGGCGCCGATGAAATCGATGCGAGCGGCGCGATGATCAAGGGCGGCGGCGGCGCGCTCACGCGCGAGAAAATCGTCGCGTCGGTGGCGGACGTGTTCGTGTGCATCGCCGATGCGAGCAAGCGCGTGCCGGTGATGGGCACGTTCCCGCTGCCCGTCGAAGTCGTGCCGATGGCCCGCACCGCGATCGGCCGCAAGCTAGCGGCGCTGGGCGGCGTGCCGATCGTGCGCGTGGCGAAGGACGGCGCGCCTTTCATCACCGACAACGGCAACGAGATCATCGACGTGAAAGGCCTTTCGATCACCGATCCGCGCGCGCTCGAAGCGCAGATCAACGCGTGGCCGGGCGTCGTGACGGTCGGGCTGTTCGCCGCGCGCGGCGCGAACATCTGTCTGCTCGGCACCGAAACGGGCGTCGAGCGAATCGACTACAAGTAAAAACAAAGCCCGGCGATGCAGGCATCGCCGGGCTTTCTGCTGTCGCGTCGATCAATACGCGTTGCGTCCGATGAATCCCTTGAACATCGTCATCGCGACGATCTTGATGTCGAACCAGAACGACCAGTTGTGAATGTAGAACAGGTCGAACTTCACGCGGCTCTGCATCTTCTCCACTTTTTCCGTCGCGCCGCGATAGCCGTTCACCTGCGCCCAGCCCGTGATGCCAGGCTTGATGCGGTAACGGAACATGTAGCCGTAGACGAGATCCTTGTAGAGGTCGTCATGTTCCAGCGCATGGGGGCGCGGACCCACGACCGACATATGCCCGAACAGCACGTTCAGGAACTGTGGCAGCTCGTCCAGACTCGTGCGCCGCAGGAACGCGCCGACCTTCGTCACGCGCGGATCGTTGCGCGTCGCCTGCGTGACGCTGCCCGTGGTCTCCCGATGCACGCCCATCGAACGGAATTTGTAGATGCGGAACGGCCGGCCGTCCGCGCCCTTGCGATGCTGCGTGAAGAACACCGGACCCTTCGACGTCGCCTTCACGGCGATCGCGATCGCGATCAGCAGCGGTGAAAGCGCGAGTAGCGCGGTTGCCGCGAAGAGGCGGTCGAAGAGCAGTTTCGGCCACATCTGCAAGGTGCCGAGCGGAGACGTCGTCAGGTCGATGGTCGCGAGTCCGGCGACATCGGTCATCGAATGATTGAAGAGCGAGATGCTGCGCGTGTCCGGAATCAGCCGCAGATTCACGAAGTCATGCCGCAGCGCGTGCACGAAGCGGTAGATCGTGTGTTCCTGCGACAGCGGCAGCGCGAGCCACACTTCGTCGATCTCCTCGGCGCGCACTTTGTCCACCAGCTCGTCGAAGTCGGTCAGCACAGGCAAACGATTGCCTCCGGTGCCGATTGCTGTCGTCGGAGGGTTCACGCCGTCGGCGCCGGTTGCCTGCAGTTCCGTGTCGCCGGTCGTGTCGAGCACGCACACGGGCGTGAAGCCCTGCTCGGGCGTGCTGCCCAGATGCGCGAGCAAGGTTCGCGAGAAACCCTGCGCGCCGACGATCGCCACGGTGCGCTGGTTCAGGCCGCGTCCGCGCATCAGGCGCAAGCCCGAATACACCAGCAGTTTCGCCGCGATGATGAGCGCGCCGGAGATGAGCGTGGAATAGCCGAACCACAGACGCGACACGGCGTCCATGCGATGCAGCGTGAATGCGAGCAGGAGGCCCGCCGCGACCACGGCCATCCACGCCAGCGTGACGCGCGCGAGCATCATGGCGAGCGGCTTGCCACGCCAGGTTTCGTACACGCCAAACGCGGGGAAGAGCAGAAGGGCGAGTGCGGAGTTGAACGCGATCAGCAGCCTTTCGATATCGCTGAAATCGAGCGATGAAAAGCGTACGTCATGCGCGATCAATCCGCCCGCGATGATGAGACAGACATCAAGACAACGTGCCAGCCATGAAAACAAATCGTGATTTTTTTCTTGCATTAATCCAAGCCGTTAGACACTTGAGGCCGATACCGCCTCGGTTGCGCGAAGACGCGGGAGCAGACGGTCGAACTCGCGCTTGACGAGCCCGTAGCATTCGCAGGCGCGGGCTTCGAGCCCCTCGCGATCCACGACCTTGATGCAGCCGCGGCTGTGATGAATCAGTCCCGCGTCGTGAAGCTTGCCCGCCGCTTCGGTCACGCCTTCGCGGCGCACGCCGAGCATGTCGGCGATCAGTTGCTGCGTGACTTGCAATTCGTTGGACGCGGTACGATCGATTTCGATCAGCAACCAGCGGCAAAGTTGCTTGTTCAACGAATGATGCCGGTTGCACGCGGCCGTCTGCGCGACTTGCGTAAGCAGCGCTTGCATATAGAGCAGCATCAGGCGGCGCAGGAAGTCCGAGCGGCCGAATTGCTCGCGCAGCGCTTGCGCACTCATGCGATAGGCGAAGCCGGGGCATTGCACCTGCACGCGCGTCGGCATCGTTTCGCCGCCGGTCAGCACGGGCACGCCCGTCATGCCTTCGCGGCCCACCGCGGCGATCTCGACCGAGCCGCCGTCTTCCATCGTGTGCAAGAGCGAGATGATCGCCGTCGTCGGAAAATAGACGTGATGAATACGTTGGCCCGAGTCGCAGAGCAGTTGTTCGGTGCGCAGTTGTACGAGTTCGAGATGCGGTGTGAGCGCCTGCCATTCGTGCGCCGGAAGTGCGCCAAGCAGATGGTTGCCGTGCAGGTCGGACTGGAGGGTCAGCATGATTTGTTCTCTCTCGTAACTTCGCGCGTTGCGCTTCAATTTTTATTTACTGGTGTGACCGTTTTCGAATGTCGTCGCTTGCGACCAACTCGATGAAGCATCACTCCAGCCCCGTAGCGGCCCGTTTGCGCGTGTATTCGAGTTTGTTGTTCGCGCTGTTCCGGGTTGCGAGGTTCTATTAGCGAGGACTGTGCCAGTGCGGGCAATCGCAATGCTGGCGGGGCCTCATAACTCATGCACTTTTCGTGATGCAGCGCAGCGCAGCGTTTTTGTTTCAGTCTTGAACATCGGTGGTCTTAGGAATGCCTGTGAGCACCGATGAGTTTCATCAGTGCAATCCCCCCGAATGACGGTTCAGGCTTTTCCGACCACCGTGCGACAAGCCTCACAGGTCGACATCCCTTCGACAGCACACCTGCTTTCGTAGGGACAATTAAAAATGATTCATCCGTGTTCCATGGGCTTCGTGGGCTATCGAACGCGCGTTATTCCCGCCGGCGCTTGATTACCCGCGAAGCCTTGCCGGGCGGGGCTTTGCGGGCAGGCGGAAAAGTCTGCCGCCGTGCGTTGCATGAACCGGAAACGTTGCGCCGATTGCACGAAGTGAAAAGTCGGTGCGTGAAGCCGCGCTCGTTCGCACGCGAGAAGCGTGTATTTAGGCGTGCAATAGCTCACACAGGGCTTGCGGGAACCCCCGCTGCGCCGCATCGAGCGGCATTTCGCCGTAAAACGTTTGCGCGTGTTTCGTCGGATCGATCGTTTCGAATATGCGGGTTCGGCGGAAAGCGAGGTGCCGCGAAATGTTTCATCGGGGACAATTTCATGCGGAACCGATTTACGCGCGCGAAACGAGCCTCGCCAAAATTGCAGCAAAGACATAACGAGGTCACGAAGCGAATATACGGCGCGAACGTAAGCGAGTGAAAAACCCCTTGAAACAAGGCTTCAAGTATGTTTTTACCGAATGTGTTTGCTTATACGAATCGACGAGTAATCCGTGCGTCTTCGAGCGATCAGCACACGATATTCGCAAGCGGCGGAATAACGCGTTCATACGCATCCTCGATGGCGTCGAACGATGCTTCGCAAAGATCGTGACGGCCGCGCGAAAGCGCGCGCGCGAGCCGGCATTGCATGACCATCGTTTCGCTTGCGATCTTGCGTGCGCCCGCGTGGGTCTGAACGGGAATATCGAAGCCCTGATCGCGCATCCATTGCAGGTAGTGCGCGAGCAGTTCGAAATTCGCGCCGAGCTGCCTCATCATGTTGAACGCATAAACGCGCGCATACGCTTCGCCGCGCGCGATCATCGTATCGACATGCTCGGGAAACGCCGCCCGCCAGCGGGTGATGGGGCTATGCATCGGACGGCGCAACAGATGCGCGCACAGCGCGTCGGCGGAGACTTCGGCGAGCGAGGTGCCGGACATCGGCTCGCGTACACGCTTGACGAATTCGACGTGCGGAAAGAGCGCCGGCTGCGGCGCGTGCGGACGCAATACGCCATCGTAATCGTCACCGTCGAGAAGGTGATAACCCGTGTGATGAAAGTAGCCTAGCCGCCGCGCATCGGGATCGATCACATCGATGCCGATGGTCGTCTTCTCATGCTCGCGATGATAGGAAACCGTGCGCATGTCGGGCAGAAAGAACGCATCCACTTCGACGAGCACGATGTTCGAGCGGCGTGTCTGCACGAGCGCGCGTTCTTCGAGCGAATCGAACACGGAAAGCTCCTGCACCTGCAGGCCGTAAAGCTTTTCGATGTCGTCCGGCGGCAGCTTGCCGAGCGTGAACTGATCGGCTTCGAAGTCCTGAGCAACGGTGAAGGCGAGCGCGGCGCGCGGTTCGAGGCCGTTGCCGTGCAGGATTTCTATCCATAGATCGGCCGGCGAGACGGCTTCGCGCCAGATGCGCTCGCCGCGATGCAGCGCATGCGCATGATGGCGCCGCGCACGCATACGCAAGGGATCGAGCGATACGACGCGGGAACGACTCGCGCCTGAATCCGTCACACCGCTCGTATGGAACGCGCTCATGCCGTGACCTCGGGCCGGCAAGGCCGGCGTTCGATACCGCGCGCGCGGGTGAGCGAGTGTCCTTTTCGTTGTGCGTCTCTGTCGCGTTCGATGGCGGTATGCATTGTGATTTTCCCATGAAGGTGCCGTATTACGCGAGCGCTATCGACGCGTGCCGACGCGCGCGGCGGCCCGTTTGAGAGGGCCGTCGCGCGGTCGTTTCGTTCGTCGGGCAGGCGTCTTTTTCCCCGGGACGCCTTTTTGCGTGTGGTCGAGCTTATTTGAAAGGCGCGCGAGGCTTGGGTCGGTGCGATGGCGCACCGATTTCAGGCGGGTTGGCACGTAACGTTTAATCGTCGCAACGCCGGTAATTACCGGTAAAGCATGGAGATAATCGATGAACTGGAAAACCCTGGATTTCGAACAACTCACTGCGCGTGAGCTTTATTTGATTTTGCGCGCGCGCAGTGCGGTGTTCGTCGTCGAACAGTCGCATGTCCATCTCGATCCGGATGGCCGCGATGAAACCGGCACGCATGTATTCGCGGCCGAAGACATGAGCCGTTCGATGCCCGTCCTCGCCTATGCACGCATTCACGAAGGCGATGCCGACGATCCTGAGGTCGTGGTGGACAAGATCTTGACGAGCCCGCTGCGCCGCGGCGATGGCACCGCGCACGCGCTCATCGAACGCGTGCTTGCGGTGACCGCCGAGCGCTGGCCGGGCCGCGGCGTGCGCCTGACCGCACCCGTGAGCCTGCGAGGCTTTTATGAGGCGTTCGGCTTTCGCAAGACCGAAGGTCCGTTTCTCGAGCACGGCATGCCCTTCATCGGTCTGACGAGAAAGAGCCGGCAGCCGCGCGAGACGGTCGGCGCGAGCAAGACGCTGTTCGCGCCGAGCGAGCACGCCACCACGTACGAGTTGCTCTAAGCGCCACCAGAGACGCTCTAAGCGCCACCAGAGACGTGCCGCGTGCGCTGCAACCCGCGCGCGGCGACAGAAGCCAACGCATCAGTCATCACAAGGCGTGGACCGTCCGGGCATCGAGGCAAGAACAACGCAATAACATCGACCGAGGTGGCGCAGGCCGCCTCGAAGCGTGTCCTCGAAACAATAAGATCAACGCCGCCGGCCAATACCGGCGAGCGTACAAACAGCCTATCTCATGCGAATAGTCCATCTCGCCAATCACGCGCAGACGATCGGCAACGGCACCGTCAACATGATGGTCGATCTCGCCTGCATGCAGGCGCGCATGGGTCAGGACGTCGTGGTCGCATCGTCGGGCGGCGGCTTCGAGCCGCTCTTGCGCCGTCACGGCATCACGCATGTGCCGCTACAGCAGTCGCGGCAGCCTTGGCGCGTGCCGTCGATGATCGCGGGCTTCAATCGTCTCATCGATCGCTTCGATCCCGAGATCGTCCATGCGCACATGATGACCGGCGCGCTCATTTCGCGTTTCGGCAGCATGCGCCGCCGGTTCGCGCTCGTGACGACGGTGCATCACGAACTGCAGAAGAGCGCATCGCTCGTGCGCGCGGGCGATCGCATGGTGGCCGTGAGCCGCGCCGTCGCGATGGATCTGCAGGCGCGCGGTATCGATTCCGCGCGCATGTCGATCGTGCTCAACGGCGCCGTGGGCGCGCCGCGGCTCGTGTGCAGGCCCGCCGCGAAGCCGGTGCGCCTGAAGCATCCGAACATCGTCTGCGTGGCGGGCATGTATCGCAGGAAGGGCATCGCCGATCTCCTGCAGGCGTTCGCGCTCGTGCGCGAGCAGTCCGCGAGCGAGCGGGAGTTCATGTCCGAGCCGCATCTGTATCTCGTCGGCGATGGCCCCGAGCGCGCTTCGATGGAAGCGCTCGCGGCCGAATTCGGCATCGCGGAGGTCACGCACTTCACCGGCTTCGTCGCCGATGCGCGGCCCTATCTGGCGAGCGCGGATATCTTCGCGCTCCTGTCGCGCGAGGATCCGGGGCCGCTCGTGATCGCGGAGGCGCGCGAGGCGGGCTGCGCGATCGTCGCGACGCGCGTGGGCGGCATCCCCGAAATGCTCGACGACGGCGCGGCGGGCGTGCTCGTGACCGCGGGCGACATCGAACAGGCGGCGGCGAAGCTGCGCTGGCTTCTGCTCGACCGGCAGGCACGCGGCCAGCTCGCGGCGCGTGCGCGGCAAAACCTGCAGCCGCTTTCGGTCGAAAGAGTCTGCGGCGAGTACATGGCGGTCTACCAGCAGACGCTCAAGGAGCGCGAATCGATGAGCCGCCGTCAGCTCGCGCTCGATGCGCGAAGGCCCCGGACGACAGATGGCGCGATTTAAGCATAGCGCTGACAAATCCCCGCGCTCGCACCGCGCCACGGTACTTTCGTCCAAACCATCCGATCATACAAAAGGACTTTCCCATCGGCCTTCCGTTCGCGTTCGCACAGAACGCCTACGAGATGCTTGCTCAAATGAGTGCATGATCGGTCCGAGGAGATCAAGGACTGCAAAAAACGCACTTGCCGCGCTGCGACGCCGCCATTCTTCAGTTTCCCTGATGAATGACTGCGCGCGCGCGGCGCGAGCGCAGCAGATACACGCGAAAGCAGAAGAAAGAAAAAAACGAAATATCGATATCGAGGTCAGAGGGATTACCCTGTCAGGAATTTCCCAACTGGCATTCGAAGCAACGAAGACGCAACGTATCTAGCACGACGAATGGACCTGTCGGGAACTCGTCGTGCCTTTCGCAGCCCGGGGAAAGCGAAAGCGATGCGCTCATACATACGGCTACGGAACAGGCGAGAAGGGGAGAAGCGAGATGGATGACAACAAAGAGCGATCGCTGGTGGCGAAGGTCATGGACGGACTGGTTTCCGGCATCGTCGAGCAAAAATATGGCGCGATACTGCCACCGCAGGACATCCTCTCGAAGGAGTTCGACGTGAGCCGCACCGTCATGCGCGAGGCGCTCTCGATGCTGCTCGCGCGGCACATGCTGGACGTGCGGCCGAAGACCGGCACGCGGATTCGTCCGATGAGCGACTGGCGTCTCATCGACGAGGATGTGGTGAGCTGGAGATTTCGCGCCAAGCCGGATCAGACATTTTTGCGCGATGTAATCGAATTCCGCATGCTGATCGAGCCGCGTGCGGCCGCATTGGCGGCGGCGCGCGCGACACCGGACGAAATCGCCGGAATCCGCGACGCGTTCGACACGCTCTCGCGTTTGCAGGTCGGCGAGCCGGAGTATCAGGCGGCTGACGAGGTTCTGCACACGCGCATCGTGGCGGCGAGCGGCAACCAGTTCTTTCGTCAGATGACGGCGATCGTGCGCGGCGCGCTGGTGACGGTCAATCCGATCGTCGATGGCATCGAATCCGTGCGCGAAGCGACGCTCGCGGCGCAGAAAAGCGTGGTGGAAGCGATCGAGGCGAAGGATTCCGCCGCGGCCGAATCCGCGACGCGCGCGCTCGTCGATCTGGCGGCGGAAGAAGTGGGCCGTGCGTTCTCGCTGGAACGGGTGAACAGCCAGCCCGCCGCGCCGAACGTGAATGCATCCGCGGGGGTGTGACGCGTTCGTAGCACGTCGGTCGATGATGGCTGAGCCGCAAGCACGGAGCCGGGACATGTCCCGGCTTTTTGCCGTCTGCGCGCGCCGTGCGAAGTCGTCATGCGATGCAATGAGGCACAATGCGTCGCACCACGAACCTGGCGCATGGAGGAAGGATTGACCGATACGAACATCGACGCAGCAACGATACGCTGGGGCATCGTCGGCGCGGGACGCATCGCGCGGCGCTTCGCCGACAGTCTCACGCATGTGAAGAGCGCGCGGCTCGCAGCGGTCTGGTCGCGTCGCGAGGAAACGGCGCGCACGCTGGCCGATGCATTCGATGCGCGCGCATTCGCCGATTTCGACGCGATGCTCGACCATGTCGATGCGCTCTACATCGCGACCTTGCAGGACAGTCATCCGGAATACGCGTTGCGCGCCTTCGCGGCGGGCAAGCCCGTGCTGTGCGAGAAGCCCGCGGCGGTGAACGCGCGCGATTTGCAGCGCATGATCGACGCGGCGCGCGAGGCGAAGCTGCTCTTCATGGAAGCGATGAAGCCGCCGTTCTATCCGCTGTATCGCCGTCTGCGCGAGCATCTGGAGCGCGATCCGATCGGCGAGATCGGGCTCGTGCGCGCGGGATGCTCGATGGCGAACGTGCCGCTCGATCATCCGTCGTTCACGCTCGAAGCGGGCGGCGGCGCGCTGCTCGACATCGGCATCTACGAGGCGTTTCTCGCGGTCGACTGGCTCGGCGAGGCGCTCGACGTTCAGACCATCGGCCGCCTCGGCGCGACCGGCGTCGACGTGTTCGCGAGCCTGAACGTGCGCCACGAACGCGGCATCGCGCAATTGTTCTGTGGACTCGATCTGCAAGGCCGCGGCGATGCGCTCATCGGCGGCACGCTCGGCACGGTGACCATCCACGAAAACTGGTGGAATCCGGCGCGCGCGACCATCGCCTACACGGACGGACGCAAGATCGAACTCGACGAGCCTTTCACGGGCGGCGGCCTCAACTACGAAACCGCGCATTTTTGCGAGCTGCTGCGCGCGGGCGAAACCGAAAGCCCGGTGATGCCGCACGCGATGTCGATGCGCATGATCGCGATCATCGACGCGGCACGGCGCGATCTGAATCTGCGCTTTCCCTTCGAGACCGACTGATAAGAAAAAGCCGCTTTTTAAGCGGCTTTTTCGTCAATGTCTTCCCGGCAACGCGAGACGCCGCTCGAAAATCCGCTGCACGAATTCGAGGACGCTGCACAAGATCCAGTAGACGAACGCCGCCGCGAGATAGAGCGGCAGCGGCTGATAGGTCGCCGCGATCACTTCCTGCGCGCTGCGCAACAACTCGGTCACGGTGATGACCGACACGAGCGACGTGTCCTTGATCAGGCTGATGAGACTGTTCGACAGGCTCGGCACCGCGATGCGCAGCGCCTGCGGCCCGATCACGTAGCGCAGCGTCTGCGTGCGCGACAACCCGAGGCTATAGGCCGCGAGCCACTGGCCGGCGTGGATGCCGAGAATCGCGCCGCGCATGCTTTCCGACAGATACGCCGCGACGTTCGCCGACAGCGCGATCACGCCGGCGGGCGTCGGTTCGAGCGAGATGCCGAGGCTCGGCAAACCATAGTAGATGACGAAAATCTGCACGAGCAGCGGCGTGCCGCGCATCACGCTCACGTAGAAGCGCCCGATCGCGACGAGCACGCGACTCTGGCTGATGCCCATCAACGCCAGGACCACGGCCGCGATGAGGCCGAAGAACATCGAGTAGAGCGCGAACTTGATCGTCAGTAGCGCGCCTTGCGCCAGCACGGGCGCCGATTGAACGAGCAGGGAAGTCGTGGACATGAACGGGAATGCGGTGAGGAGCCGGCGCGCGAATTGAACCGATCGGCGCGCGCAAAGCGCACATCATAAACCGGCAGCGAAAAAACGAAGGGCGGCACCGTCATCCGATGCCGCCCCGACCAGCAGAACAATGCTGGCTTACTTCGCCGGCTTCGTCACGTCGATGCCGAACCACTTGTCCGAGATCTTGGTGAACGTGCCATCGGCTTCGAGCTGATTCATCGCGTCGTCGAGGGCCTTCGCGAACTTCGGATTGCCCTTCTTGAACGGAATGCCCGACGGATTGCCCGCACCGACATTCGCGCCCGTGCGCAGCGGCAGTTGCGAATTCTTCAGCAGATACGCGAGCATCAGGCGGTCGTTGAGCGCCGCGTCCAGCCGGCCGGCGGCGAGGTCACGCAGATACTCGGGCGCGCCCGGATACGTCTTCACATCGATGCCCGGCACCGACTTCGCCATGTCCATGTAGTTCGTGCCGAGACCGACGCCGAGCTTCTTGCCCTTCAGCTCGTCGAGCGTCTTGAACTCGCGCTTGTCGTCCGAGCGCTGGATCAGTTGCGCGTTCGAATACGTGTACGCCGGCGAGAAGTCGAGCGTCTGCTTGCGCGCATCGGTGATGCCGACCTGGTTCACGATGACATCGAACTTGCCTGCCTGCAGGCCCGCGATGATGCCGCTCCATTCTGTCGTGACGAATTCGGGCTTTACGCCGAGCTTCGCGGCGACGGCCTTGGCGATATCGACATCGAAGCCGACCAGCTCGCCGTTCGGCGCTTTCGAGTTGAACGGCGGGAAGGTGCCTTCCAGGCCGACGCGCAGCGTGCCGCGCTGTTTGACCTGATCGAGCAGGTCGTCGGCGTGGGCTGCCGTCGTGACGGCGGTGAATGCCGCGCCGATCAGGCTGGCGGCGACGAGCTTCTTGAGCGTGGACAGTTTCATTGTGTTGTTTTCCTCTTGATGGGCACAGCGTCTTTATCAGATGCGGCGATCATAGTAAGAATGCAATCGCCGCGTCATATCGTTTGTTCATGTCTATATGCGCGATCAGCGGCCTCACGCGAGCGCTTCGACGCATTCGCGCACGAGCGCCGGGCCGCGATAGATCAGCCCCGTATAAATCTGCACGAGCGACGCGCCCGCCGCGAGCTTCGCGCGCGCGTCCTCGCCCGAGAAAATCCCGCCTACGCCGATGATCGGCACGTCGGTCCCGACTTCCGCGCGCAGCTTGCGGATCACCTCGTTCGACGCATCGAAGACCGGACGTCCCGACAGGCCGCCGGCTTCGTCGCCGTGCTTCATGCCGGTCACGGCGGCGCGCGAGAGCGTTGTGTTCGTCGCGATCACGCCGTCGATCTTGTGTGCGAGCAGCGTGCCCGCGATCGACTTGATCTGCTCGTCGTCGAGATCGGGCGCGATCTTGAGCGCGAGCGGCACGAGCTTGCCGTGCAGGTCGGACAGCCGCGTCTGCTTCTCCTTCAGCGCGCCCAGCAGCGAATCGAGTTCGCCCGCGCCCTGCAACTGCCGCAGATTCTTCGTGTTCGGCGACGAAATGTTGATCGTCACATAGCTCGCGAACGGATAGACGCGTTCGAGACAGTAGAGATAGTCCTCGGCGGCGCGCTCGATCGGCGTATCGGCGTTCTTGCCGATGTTCAGGCCCAGTACGCCGCGATAGTGCGCCGCCTTCACGTTCGCGACGAACTGATCGACGCCGCCGTTGTTGAAACCCATCCGGTTGATGAGCGCGTTCGCGTCGGGCAGACGGAAGATGCGCGGACGCGGGTTGCCCGGCTGTGCGCGCGGCGTCACGGTGCCCACCTCGATGAAGCCGAAGCCGAGCGCGGCGAGCCCGTCGATGCACGCGCCGTCCTTGTCGAGGCCCGCCGCGAGGCCGACCGGGTTGCGGAACGTGATGCCCATGACGGTGCGGGGAGAATCGGGGCCGCGCTTGGCGAGCATGCCCGCGAGTCCGGTGCGGCCGGCGGCGCCCAGCATGCGCAGCGTCAGGTGATGAGCGTCTTCCGCGTCCATCTTGAAAAGATGCGAGCGCGCGATCGGATAGAGGGAACTGAACACGAAATGAAAGCCGGCGACGGCGGATTTTTTTAAGACCGCTATTTTAGCGGCTTTGGACGGCGGGCCGGTCGGGCTCTGCCGGAAGTGCTTGGGCGGCTATTTCGGCTGGCCCGGACCGTGGATGCGTCCGGGCATCGGCAGCGCGCCGGCGGACTGCGTGTTCGCGGGATCGAGCAGCGTCCAGCGGCCGTCGATCAGGCCCTCCAGCGGCCGGAAATTCGCCTTGTAGGCCATCTTTTCGCTTTCGCGAATCCAGTAGCCGAGATAGACGTGCGGCAGGTCGAGGCTTTTCGCCTGCTCGATCTGCCAGAGGATGTTGAAGGTGCCGAAGCTCGTCTTCGGCATGTCCGGCTCGAAGAACGTATAGACCGACGACAACCCGTCGCCGAGGATGTCGATCATGCTGATCATGCGCAGCACGCCGGGCGCATCCGGATGCGCCGGATCGACGGGTTCGCGGAACTCGACGAGACGCGAATTGATCCGGCTTTGCAGCAGGAACTGCTCGTACTGGTCGCGGCTGTCGCGATCCATGCCGCCGCCCGCATGCCGCGCCGACTGATAACGCATGTAGAGCGCGTAGTGTTCTTCGTCGTAATGCAGCGGCGCGACGCTCGCCACCAGATCGCCGTGCTGCTTCCACACGCGCCGCTGCGTGCGGTTCGGCACGAAGCGCGCGACCGGCACGCGCACCGGCACGCAGGCGCGGCAGCCGTCGCAATACGGACGATAGGTGAAGACGCCCGAGCGCCGGAAACCGGCCTTGACGAGTTCGGTATAGACGTCGGAGTTGATCAGATGGCTCGGCGTGGCGACCTGCGAGCGCGCGACGCGCCCTTCCAGATAACTGCAAGGATAGGGCGCTGTTGCATAGAATTGCAGCGCGGAAAGCGGTGACAGCGGCAGCTCGTTCGGATGTGTCACGTTGGCGGCTCTCGCAGGCGTCGTCTCGTCGTTGCCGACCGGCGCGCGCAATCCTCTTTCGGGCGCGCGCATGGCGGCTGCATTACGTTTGTCGCTCGGGCGTCGCGCGAAGCGTTCAGCGCGCCAGCACGTCGAGCAGGACGGATTTGTCGAAGCGCCAGCCGATCGCCGGTTCCGCCGTGGCCCGCCGGAGATGCGCGACGAACGCGCGGCGCGCGATCTCGCGGCCGCCCAGCGACGCCAGATGCGACGTGTTCTGCTGGCAGTCTATCATCTCAATTTGATTGCGGCGCAAGTGTCCGACGAGCGCCGCGAGCGCGATTTTCGACGCATCGGTTCTGTGCGCGAACATCGATTCCCCGAAGAACATGCGCCCGAACGACACGCCGTAAAGCCCGCCCACACGCACGCCGTCGTACCACGTCTCGACGCTGTGGGCGTTGCCCGCGCGATGCAAGGTGGTGTACGCGTCCACGATGTCCGAGGTGATCCAGGTGCCGCGCTGGCCGTCGCGCGGCGTGTCCGCGCAGGCGCGCATCACGGCGGAAAAATCGTCGTCGACGCGAACTTCCCAGATTGGATCGCGCACGACGCGCTTCAGGGTCTTGCGCAGCGAATCCGACACCTTGAACTCGGCCGGAAAGAGCACCATGCGCGGATCGGGACTCCACCACAGCACGGGCTGACCGTCCGAATACCACGGGAAGATACCGCGCCCATAAGCGTCGATGAGGCGTGAGGGCAGAAGATCCGCGCTTGCCGCGAGCAGGCCCGGCGCGCCGCTCGCCGCATCGAGCGCGCGCTCGACGGGCGGGAAGGGATCGTCGTCGGCGAGCCAGGGAACCATGTTCTCGGGGGGGCGGCGTTCTGTGATGTCGGCGAGCGTGCGATCAGCCGTCGCGCAGCGTGCGGAAAATGTCGCCCGTATGCAGCGTGAAATTGCCGGCGGCGCGGTCGGCGAAGAAAAAGCGCAGCGTCTGGCCGACCGTCGGGAACGCGATCTCGTCCCACGGAATCTCGCTTTCCTCGAAGAGCTTCACTTCCAGGCTTTCCTCGCCGGGATCGACTTCGATATCGAGCAGCCGCGCCAGATAGAAGAGATGCACCTGATGCACGTGCGGCACGTTGAGCAGCGTGAAGAGGCTCTGGATCTCGACGCGCGCGCCCGCTTCCTCGAGCGTCTCGCGCGCGGCGCCTTCGCTCGTCGTCTCCTGCATTTCCATGAAGCCGGCGGGCAGCGTCCAGTAACCGTAACGAGGCTCGATCGCGCGGCGGCACAGCAGCACCTTGTCGTCCCACACCGGCACGGTGCCCACGACATTGCGCGGATTCTGGTAATGAACCGTGCCGCAATTGTTGCAGACAAAGCGCTCGCGGTTGTCGCCAGGCGGAATGGCGAGACCGACTTCGTGGCCGCAGACGGAACAGAATTTCATGGAAATGGACGTGGGAAGTGTGCCTGCGAGTGTATCACCGTGCCGCGGCGGCTTTGAGGCACGCACATGGTTTGCGGCATCAGTCGCACCGCATGACCGGTTTGCCTGGAGCCGGCAGTGCGACGCCTGCCTTCTCGCTACAATAGTTGACCGGAATTGCAGTGTCCCTTTTCACGATGAACGCCATGTCAACCACGCCAGCCGCTTCCAGCCGTCCTCCGATGCTCGCCACCGCAGAGGCGCTCGGCCGTCTGCTCGACGCCGCGCGTCAGGTGGATGGCCGCGAGCGCGTCGGCACGCTCGACGCGCTGAACCGCGTGCTCGCCGCCGACGTGACCTCGCCGCTCGACGTCCCGCCGATGCACACCAGCTCGATGGACGGCTACGCGGTCCGCGCCGCCGATCTCGCCGGCGCGAGCGAAGGCGCGCCCGTCGCGTTGCCGGTGTCGCAGCGCATTCCGGCGGGTCACGCGGCCGCAGCGCTCGCGGAGGGCACGGCCGCGCGCATCTTCACCGGCGCGACGGTGCCGCCCGGCGCGGATACCGTCGTCATGCAGGAAATGGCGCACGCAACGGACGACGGTCGCGTCGCGTTCGCGCAGACGCCCGCGGCAGGCGAGTGGATCACGCGGCAAGGCGCGGATATCCGGCGCGATTCGGTGATTCTGCCCGCGGGCACGCGCCTCACGCCGCAGGCGCTCGGGCTGGCGGCGTCGGTTGGTTGCGCTCAGCTCGATGTCGTGCGGCGGGTGCGCGTCGCGATCTTCTTCACCGGCGACGAACTGAGGATGCCCGGCGAGCCGCTCGAACCCGGCGCGATCTATAACTCGAACCGCTTCACGCTGCGGTCGCTGCTCGCGAAGCTCGGCTGCGAGGTGACGGATCTCGGCATCGTGCCGGACCGGCTGGATGCGACGCGCGAAACGCTGCGGCGCGCGGCCACTGACCACGATCTCATCCTGACGTGCGGCGGCGTGTCGGTCGGCGAGGAGGACCACGTGAAACCGGCAGTCGAAGCCGAAGGGCGCATCTCGATGTGGCAGATCGCGATGAAACCGGGCAAGCCGCTCGCCTTCGGCGCGGTGCGGCGCGGCGACGAAGGAAGCGAGGCATTTTTCATCGGCTTGCCGGGCAATCCGGTGTCGAGTTTCTGCACGTTTTTGCTGTTCGTGCGGCCGTTCCTGTTGTGTCTCGCGGGCGTGACGAATGTCACGCCGCGCGTCCACTCGATGCGCGCCGACTTCAGCCAGAAAAAAGGCGATCGCCGCAACGAATTCCTGCGCGCGCGCGTGAACGAGTCGGGCGGGCTCGATCTCTTCGGCAACCAGAGTTCGGCCGTGCTGACATCGACCGTCTGGGGCGACGGTCTCATCGACAATCCGCCGAATCATGCGATCAGCGCCGGCGAGATCGTGCGCTTCATCCCATTTTCAGAACTGATATGAAAGTCGAACTGAGGTTTTTCGCGAGCGTGCGCGAGGCGCTGGGCGTCGCGAACGAGACGGTCAGCGTGCCGGACACGGTGGTCAATGTCGGCGATGTGCGCGCCTGGCTGCGTATGCGCGGCGGCGTGTGGGAAGAGGCGCTCGCCGAAGGCCGCGCGTTGCGCATGGCGTGCAATCACGTGATGACGAATCCGGGCCAGCGCATCACCGAAGGCTGCGAAGTCGCGTTTTTCCCGCCGGTCACGGGTGGCTGACATGTCGACGCGTTCCAAAGTCCGCGTGCAGGAAGCCGATTTCGACATCAGCGCGGAAGTGGCCGCGTTGCGCGCCGACAATCCGAAGGTCGGCGCGGTCGCGTGCTTCGTCGGCACGGTGCGCGATCTGAACGAAGGCAGCGCCGTCGAAACGATGGAGCTGGAGCATTACCCCGGCATGACGGAAAAATCGCTCGAAGCGATCGCCGATCAGGCTCGCGAGCGCTGGCGCGGCTCGGACGTGCTGATCGTGCATCGCGTGGGGAAGTTGAAGCCGCTCGATCAGATCGTGCTCGTCGCGACGACGGCGATGCATCGCGCGGACGCGTTCGAATCGTGCGCCTTCGTGATGGACTATCTCAAGACGCAGGCGCCGTTCTGGAAGAAGGAAAAGACCGAGGCGGGCGAACGCTGGGTCGACGCGCGCGAATCCGACGATGCGGCGCTCGCGCGCTGGAAAAACGATCCGTCCTGATCGGCGTTACTTGTCGTCGGCCGATCTGCCGATGAACTTCGCCGGAAACGGCTCCGCGTCCGGACGCTCGGGAAAGCGCGGTTCGGGCGCATCGCCCGTGCGCTGACGCTTCAGCGCCGCGAGCAGTTCCTGCTGCTCGACGGGAATCTGATATTCCCAGCCGAACTTGCTGAGTTGCAGGCTCTGCGCGATGCGCAGCGCCGGTTCCATGAACTGCACGGCGGCGGCCGGCTCGTAGCGCGACTCGACCGTATTCAGAAACAGCGACAGCCAGCGCGCGAAGTGGCGCGGCTCTATATCGTCGATCGGACGATGCGCTTCCTGCACGTTTCCCCGATATTGCTTCGAACCGAGCACGAGGCTCGACCAGAACGTCGTCATCTTGGCGAGATGCTCGTCCCAGCGTCCCGTGAGCGCGCGCGAAAAGATCGGTCCGAGCAGCGGATCGTCGTCGACGCGGCGATAAAAGGCTTCGACCAGCGCGCGGACGTTGGCTTCGCTGGGTTCGCGCTCGCGCGGAGCGTCGGTGGCGGCGTGTTCGGTGGTCATCGTCGATCTGCGAAACAAAGAAAGAGTTGATCGGTTATTTTGCTGACGGAGGATATCAAGATGACGCAAAATGGTGCTTCCGTGCTCAGGCGCCCTCGGTTGTCCGAATCGCATGGACGTTCGTTTGCGTTTCATGCAGCGTCGATTTAAACATCGCTCTCTGTCCTTGCGCGGATTTTTTGACGAGACGCGCGTTCCGTCAAATCACCGATGCGCCTTTGCATCCAACTCTATACGCGCGAAATCATGCGACTCACCGATTACACCGATTATTCGCTGCGTGTTCTGCTTTATCTCTCCGTTCGACCTTCGGGCCTTTCGACGATTCAGGAAATTTCGGATGCATACGGCATCTCGAAGAATCACTTGATGAAGATCGTCCAGCAACTCGGCGAGCTCGGCTGGGTCGAAACCGTGCGCGGCCGAAACGGCGGCCTGCGGATTGCATCGCGGTCGCGCGACCTCACGATCGGCGACGTCGTGCGCAAGACCGAGAATGATTTCGCGATCGTCGGCTGCTTCGCGGATCAGGGCGATGCAACGCGTCAGCGCTGCGTGATTCAGCCGAGCTGCCGTCTGCGCGGCGTGCTCGCGGCCGCGCGCGATGCCTTTCTCGCCGAACTCGACAAGCATACGATCGGCGAACTCGCGCATCCGGCGAACGAACTCGCGCGGCTGCTCGGCATCGTCAGCATCGCGCCGGTTCCGGCGGGCGCGTTCGTGCCGGTGCGCGCCTCGTCCTGACGCGCCGGGACGCATCGCGCGCTGAACAAAACCCGAAGGCCGCAGTCAATCCTGAGCTTGGAGTCGGTCGACGCCGTCATTGTCGAAGAGCAAAAAACTGCACTTTTCGAGCCAAAGCGTGCTTGAAAGTGACAAAAAGCGCCTCATTTTGGTCGTATTCAGAATTGGAGCTTTCAAAAAATGAGAATCGACAAACTCACCACCAAATTCCAGGAAGCGCTTTCCGACGCGCAGAGCCTGGCGGTCGGACGCGATAACCAGTACATCGAACCGGTGCATTTGCTTGCGGCGCTCATCGCGCAGCAGGACGGGTCCGCGCGCTCGTTGCTGTCGCACGCGGGCGTTCAGGTGCAGGCGCTGCAGACATCGCTGAACGACGCGATCAACCGTTTGCCGCAAGTGCAGGGCACGGACGGCAATGTGCAGGTGAGCCGCGAACTCGCGGGCCTGCTGAACGCCGCCGACAAGGAAGCGCAGAAGCTCAACGACACGTACATCGCGAGCGAGATGTTCCTGATCGCCGTTGCGGACGACCGCGGCGAAGCGGGCCGTCTCGCGAAGCAGCACGGCCTGTCGAGGAAAGCGCTCGAAGCGGCGATCAACGCCGTGCGCGGCGGCGCGCAGGTCAATAGCCAGGACGCCGAAAGCCAGCGCGAGGCGCTCAAGAAATACACCGTCGATCTGACCGAGCGCGCCCGCGCGGGCAAGCTCGATCCGGTGATCGGCCGCGACGACGAAATTCGCCGCTCGATCCAGATCCTGCAACGCCGCACGAAGAACAATCCGGTGCTGATCGGCGAGCCGGGCGTCGGCAAGACGGCGATCGTCGAAGGGCTGGCGCAGCGCATCGTCAACGGCGAAGTGCCGGAAACGCTCAAGGGCAAGCGCGTGCTGTCGCTCGACATGGCGGCGCTGCTCGCGGGCGCGAAGTATCGCGGCGAGTTCGAAGAACGCCTGAAGGCGGTGCTGCACGACATCGCGAAGGACGAAGGCCAGACGATCGTCTTCATCGATGAAATTCACACGATGGTCGGCGCGGGCAAGGCCGAAGGCGCGATGGACGCGGGCAACATGCTGAAGCCGGCGCTCTCGCGCGGCGAGCTGCACTGCATCGGCGCGACCACGCTCGACGAATACCGCAAGTACATCGAGAAGGACGCGGCGCTGGAGCGGCGTTTCCAGAAAGTGCTCGTCGATGAGCCGTCGGTCGAAGCGACCATCGCGATCCTGCGCGGCTTGCAGGAAAAGTACGAGCTTCACCACGGCGTCGAGATCACGGATCCGGCGATCGTCGCGGCCGCGGAACTGTCGCATCGCTATATCACGGACCGCTTCTTGCCGGACAAGGCCATCGATCTGATCGATGAAGCCGCGTCGCGCATCAAGATGGAAATCGATTCGAAGCCCGAAGAGATGGACAAGCTGGACCGCCGTCTCATCCAGTTGAAGATCGAACGCGAAGCCGTGAAGAAGGAGAAGGACGAAGCGTCGCAGAAGCGTCTGCAACTGATCGAAGAGGAAATCGATCGGCTGAACCGCGAGTATTCCGATCTCGAGGAAATCTGGACTGCCGAAAAAGCGGCCGTGCAGGGCAGCGCGCAATTGAAGGAAGAAATCGAGAAGGTGCGTGCGGACATCACGCGTTTGCAGCGTGAAGGCAAGCTCGAAAAAGTCGCCGAATTGCAGTACGGCAAGCTCCCCGAACTCGAAGCGCGCCTGAAGCAGGTGACGCAGGCCGAATCGCAGGAGCAGAACAATCCGACGCGTCCGCGTCTTCTGCGCACGCAGGTCGGCGCCGAGGAAATCGCGGAAGTGGTGTCGCGTTCCACCGGCATTCCCGTATCGCGGATGATGCAGGGCGAGCGTGAGAAGCTGCTGCAGATCGAGAGCAAGCTGCATGAGCGCGTAATCGGCCAGGACGAGGCGATCGGCGCGGTGGCGGACGCGATTCGCCGCTCGCGTGCGGGTCTGTCCGATCCGAACCGTCCGTATGGCTCGTTCCTGTTTCTGGGGCCTACGGGCGTCGGCAAGACCGAGCTGTGCAAGGCGCTCGCTTCCTTCCTGTTCGATTCGGAGGATCATCTCATCCGCATCGACATGAGCGAGTTCATGGAGAAGCACAGCGTCGCTCGTTTGATCGGCGCGCCGCCGGGATATGTCGGGTATGAAGAAGGCGGTTACCTGACCGAAGCCGTGCGTCGCAAGCCGTACAGCGTGATTCTGCTCGACGAAATCGAGAAGGCGCACCCGGACGTGTTCAACGTGCTCCTGCAAGTGCTCGACGATGGCCGCATGACCGATGGCCAGGGCCGCACCGTCGACTTCAAGAACACGGTGATCGTGATGACGTCGAACCTCGGTTCGCAAGTCATTCAGGGCATGGTCGGCGAGCCGCAGGAGAGGGTGAAGGATGCCGTCTGGGAAGAAGTGAAGCTGCACTTCCGGCCTGAGTTCCTGAACCGTATCGACGATGTCGTCGTGTTCCATGCGCTCGATCGCACGAACATCGAGTCGATCGCGAAGATTCAGTTGCAGCGTCTGCAGGAGCGTCTCGCGAAGCTCGATATGCAACTGGAAGTGTCGGATACGGCGCTGGAGCAGATCGGCAAGGTCGGCTACGACCCGTTGTTCGGCGCGCGGCCGCTGAAGCGCGCGATTCAGCAGGAGATCGAGAATCCGGTCGCGAAGCTGATCCTCGCGGGGCGTTTCGGACCGAAGGACGTCATTCCGGTCGATGTGCGGGAAGGGAAGTTCGTGTTCGATCGCGTCGTGCACTGAGGCGCGGTCCGGTCGTCCCGGATGCGGGACGGCCGTTCATACAAAAAGGGCAACGAAGCGATTCGCTGCCCTTTTTTTCGTTCGCTCGAAACCCGATCCGAAAAGCAAAAGCCCCGCGCGCGATGCCTGCGGGGCTTTCTTTCGATGCGAATCGAAACA
This sequence comes from Caballeronia jiangsuensis, assembly GCA_000648925.1. Lineage (GTDB taxonomy): Bacteria > Pseudomonadota > Gammaproteobacteria > Burkholderiales > Burkholderiaceae > Caballeronia > Caballeronia jiangsuensis. Next base: position 73,422 of record JFHF01000011.1, on the reverse strand, counting down.
GCGCGCTTAGCCCTGCTTCGGCTCTTCGCTCTTGCCGAAGAGACCGGTGAGGCTGCCGAGCGAGCCGAGCACGCCGGTCAGATCGAGCTGGCCTTCGGGCGGCACTTCGCCATTGGGCGTCGCGCGATCGACGATATGCGGCAGCACCGTGGCCAGCATGCCCGAGAGCTGATCGCCCGAGACGCCGGCTTTTTGCGCGAGCGCGCCGACGTTGTCCTGGCCCAGCACGTTGGTGAGCGTGTCGGGGCTGATGGGCTTGTTCTCGCCGGTGCCGATCCACGACTGGACGACATCGCCCGCGCCGTGTTGCTGGAAGCGCTGGATCAGGCCCATGATGCCGCCCGGCTGGCTGTTGACGAACGCGAGCGCCGCCGCGATCAGCGCGGCCTGGCCGGACTGGCCCTGCTGGCCGCCTGGTTGTTGCGACGAATTGCCGAGGGAGGAGGCGAGGATATCGATTAGGCTCATGGCTGTCTCACTACGAGAGGTTGCGGGGGTGGGTTCGCCCTTGCCGCCGCGTCCGGCTCAAAAACCGGGCGTGGCGGCGCGGGCATCGGCCGCGAGCGGCCGTTCAAGGATGGTCAAACGAAGGCAATTTCCCTTCGACAAGGTTCCCCGAAGAATTACTGACTGGCGGCCGCGGCGCTGGCGGCCTTATCTTTCTTGCTGCGCTTCGATTTGGCGGGCTTCGCGTCGCTCGCGGCCATCGTGCCCGATGCGCTCGTCGTCGCTGCTGCCGCGCTTTCCTTCTTCGATTTCTTCGATGCCTTCGTGCCCGATGCGGGAGCAGCGGGTGCCGTGGCCGGCGTCTGCGCCGTGGTGGCCGCTGGCGACGTCGCGGCGGTGGCCGCCGTCGATGACTTCACCGTGGAGTTCGGCGCGGCGCTGCCGCCTTGCGTCGATGAGGTCGCGGGCTTCGACGTCTTGCCTGTGGGCGGCAGCGACGAACCGCCGATCGTCAGGCCGTTCTGCTCCAGATTCGCCACCGACTTGGTGCCGAGCCCCTTGACGCGGGTCGCGAGATCGTCGGCGTCCTTGAACGGGCCGTTCTTCGTGCGCTCGTCGACGATCGCCTTCGACTTCACCGGACCCAGACCCTTCACCGCTTCCAGCGCGGCTTGATCTGCGGTATTGACATCGACCGCGGCGAAGGCCGCTCCCATCGACAGCATGAACGCTAAGCACAGCATCAGCAGCTTTTTCAGCATGACGGCACTCCGGGCTAAAGAGAAAGGATGAATCGATAAGTTCGGGCCGATCGGGAAGATGCCGTTAAGGATAGGGCAAAAACCTGTTCCGAACGAAAACGGATCGCATTGTGCACGACCCCCGCCGCGCGCATTGCGCTTCCGCACAATCTTTAACGTTGCGAAACGCAGGATGGATGACGCGCCGTTTCTGCCGGCGTGCGCGCCGCACATCACTTCGACGCGCCCGCCGCCGTTTTCGCGAACGCGCCGCGAACCTCGAAGCCGACCTTATCGACGATCGCGCCTTTTGCATCGACCAGTTCGAGCACGTGACGGCCCGGCCAGGGCAGCCACGCCGCGCGGGCGTCGTGGCCGTAGGGCTTGCCATCGAGCCGCCACGCGAGGCGCGCGCCGCTGTCCGCGCGCTCGAACCATACGCGCTGCCGCGCGGGCGGAATGTCCGGGTCGAGCGCGAAGATCGTGCCGTCCGTGGGCGCGCCGATTCGTGCGGCCTGTGCGTCCGCATTCCCGCCGCGCGCGCTCTGCGACGCATTCGCCGTGAGGCCGATGGCGCTCATCTGCGTGCCGCGCACGAACCATTCGCTGCGCGCGGGTTCGAGATCGTTCTGATACGTGACACGCGTCGTCACGACGCCCGGCGGCGCTTGCGGCGGGCGGCTATCCGATCGCCGGTTCAGATAGTTGACGATGGCGTTCCATGCCGGCGCCGCGCCCGTCACGCCGGACACGTCCCACATCGGTGCGCCGTCGGCATTGCCGACCCACACGCCCACGGTGTATCGCGAGGTGAAACCGACCGCCCAGTTGTCGCGCATGTCCTTGCTGGTGCCGGTCTTGACCGCGCTGAAGGTGCGTGTCGCGAGCACGCTGTCGAAGCCGAAGGTGCGCGTGCGCGCGTTGTTGTCGGCGAGAATGTCGGTGACGATGAAGCTCGCTTCCGGGCTGAAGACGCGCTTCTCGGCGTTCGTCGGCCGATGGTCGGCGAGATCGAAGAAGGGGCGCGCGATCCCGCCGTTCGCGAGCGCGCGATAGGCGTTGGCGAGCGTCGCCAGCGTGACGTCGGCGCTGCCGAGCGCGAGGCTGAAGCCGTAGTAATCGCCCGCCTGCGACAAGGGAATGCCGAGCGCGACCAGCGTCTTCGCGAAACGATGCGGCGTGACCATCACGAGCGTGCGCACCGCCGGCACGTTCAGCGACGAGCCGAGCGCCGTTCTCACGCTCACCCAGCCTTTGAAATCGTGATCGTAGTTCTGCGGAATGTAGAGACCGCCGCCGGTCGCGAGATCGAGCGGCGCGTCGTCGAGCAGCGTGGCGGCGGTGACGCGCTTCTCGTCGAACGCCTGCGCATAGAGGAAGGGCTTCAGCGTCGAGCCGGCCTGACGCGGCGCGACTACGGCATCGACCTCCGGCGCGTTCGACAAACCGCCCGCCGAGCCGACCCACGCGAGCACCTCGCCCGAGCGGTTGTCGATCACGATGGCGGCCGCGTCATGCACGTTACGCGGATGCGCGCGCGCGTTCAGTTCGGCGAGCGTTCGCGCGAGCGTGTCGCGGGCGAAGCGTTGCAGACGCGCATCGAGCGTGGAGCGCACGCGCGCGCCCGCCGCCGGATGCGCCTCGCTCGCGATACGTCGCGCGAGATGCGGCGCGAGGGCGTCGTCGCCTGGTGCGTAGGCGGGCGCGGCGGCCGTGCGCGTGAGCGCGAGCTGCACGTAACTATCGAGATTGACGCATGGATCGACGTTTCGCGCGACGCCGTGCAGCGTCTGCATATCGCGCAGGATCACGCAACTGCGCGCGGCGACTTTCGCGTACGGCGCGTTCGGCGCGCGCACGAGCGCAGCGGCGAGCGCGGCCTCGCGTTCATCGAGCCCGGACGGCGCCTTGCCGAACAATGTCTGCGACAACGCCGACAACCCGACGATCTCGCCGCGAAACGGCACGAGATTCAGATACGCCTCGAGAATCTGGTCCTTGCGCCAGGTTCGTTCGAGCCACAGCGCGCCGATCGTCTGTTCGGCCTTTTCGCCGATGGAGCGCCGGCCCGCTGATTTGTCGGCGTCGATGAGACCGGTGAGCTGCATCGTCACCGTCGATGCGCCGCGCGTGCGCGTGTTCCATAGATTTCCCCACGCAGCCGCCGCGGCGCCGCGCCAGTCGACGCCCGCGTGCTCGTAGAAGCGCTTGTCCTCCGACACGACGATCGCTTCGCGCAACGCCGGCGATACATCCGCGAGCGCGACCCAGTCGCCGCGCCGCGCGCTCTTATCGATGCGCGTGCGGGCGAGCGGCTCGCCGTCGCGGGAGAGCAGCACCCAGTCGGAGCTGCGCCAGTTCGCGCGCACGTCGTCGAAGCTCGGCGACGCGTGCGCCGCCGCCGAAAGAACGCACGCTATGACGAGGCCGGCGGCGCGTTTCATGACATCACTTCGCGGCAAGCGGCTTGACGACCACCGGCGCATTCGGCAACGCGCCGAACGACGAAGGTGCGTAAAGCGCTTCGACGCGCGTGGGCGGCAAACCGAACGTGCCGGGATTGTTCAGCCGCATCGTGTATTCGACCGTCAGCTTGCCCTTCGGCAGATAGTTGTAGTACGCGCGGTAGCCGTCGAAGCCACGTTCGACGAACGCGGGCCACGCGCCGCGATCCCGTTTTTCGCCCTGAGTCGCCGCTTCGGAGTCGCGTCCGAGGCCCGAGCCGAGAATCGTCGCGCCCGCGGGAATCGGATCGTTGACGACGACCCAGGTCATGTCGCTTTGCGCGTCGATGTCGAGATGCACACGCACGATATCGCCGCGCGAGAGCACGCCTTTCACGGCCGGATCGACCGGCGTGACGGTCTTCGCGATGCGATAGCCCGCCGCGAACGGCGCCTTCAACGCGACCGCCGCGAGACTTTCGATCGTCGCCCACGGTTTGCCCGTGCCGTCTTGCGTCAGCGCGAGCGAACCGCTGCTCCACGGCAGCATGACGCTGCGCGCGCTGGCCGTCTTCGTCACCGGCGTCGCCGATGCAGGCGCGCTCGACGCCGGCGCGCCCCAGTTCACGCTTTGCGTCGAGCCGCCCAGTTCGATCGAGGTACGACCCGTCACCGGCGTGCTTTCGAAGAGCCGCGAGAATCGGCCGACGGCGAGCGCGCCCCACAGATTGGCGGTCGTCGTCTGCCACGCGCCGTTCGTCTGCAGCGCGAGCAAGCCCGCGACCACGCGCGGCATCTCGTCCTTCCAACCGGGCGCGTCCGCGAAAATGAGCGCCGTGCGCGCGGCGTTGGTCTCGGTGCCGGTCATGAGCCACCAGAGATTGTCTTCGCGCTCGGTCGTGAAGGTTAAACGCGTGCCCTGATACGTCAGGCGCGCACGGATCACCTGCTCGGCGTGCGCGCGCATCTCGTCGCGATTCGGAATGCCATCGACGCGCGAGAGGATCGCGTAGAGGTCGAGCACCGCCGATGTCGGCCACTGATCCGGCGCGACCGTGATCGAGCCGAGCATGCGCGGCTGCGCGAGGCCATAGCGCGACAAGGCTTCGATGGCCGCGAGCTTCTCGAAGTCGAGATCGTTGCGCGGCGCCCAGAACTTGCGTTCGATCTTGCCATCGATGAAGTTCGCGAGGCCCGCCGCCATCTGATTGCGCAGATCGGCGGGCAGGGCGAAGCGGCTGTCCTCTTTCGCGGCTTCATTCGCGACGGCGAGCAGATACGCCGTGAGAGCGGGGCTGCCGGTCGGGCGCTCGTCGTCGGCGGGCGGGAAGTAGTTCGCGAGGCCGTCGCGGTCGAGATACGACGGCATCCTCGCGAGCACGGCCTGCCATTGCGCGGCATCCATCAGGCCGAGCGCGCGCGAGGTCTGCTGTTCGAGGCAGTTATAAGGATAACGCTCGAACCAGCGGCGCACGCCAGGCAGGCCATCGGCGAGCTTCGGCTGCAAGGACACCGCGATGCCCCCGCGCACCGTGCCATCGCTCGATGTGCTCGCGTCGGCGGGCGGCGCGACCGGCACGCTGAACGTGCCGTCCACTTGTGCGATGGTCGCCTGTTGCACTGTGACCGGAACCGCCGCGACGATTTTTTGCGTCAGCTTCACGGAATCGCTCGCCTTCGGCCCGGCTTGTTCCGACGCGCTCACGTTCCAGTCGAGACTCGCGGAAGAACTCGCGCCGAGTACATCGGGCGTCGTCACGTCCCAGGCCACTTCCTGCGACGATTCCGGCGCGAGTTCCACCGTGCGCGCGTCGAGCGCGAGCGTGCCGGCGCGCGGCGTGACGACGACGCGCATCGTTCGCGCCGTCGTGTTGCGCAGCGTGAACTGCGCGCGGAACGCATCGCCGACGCGCACGAGCGGCGGCAATCCCGAGATCAGTTGCAAGTCCTGCGTGCTTTGGATCGATGCGCTGCCGGTGCCGAACTGCCCCGCGCCGACCGCCGCGACCGCGACGATCCGAAAGCGCGTGAGCGCGTCGTTCAGCGGGACATCGACGCTGGCTTCGCCGTTCGCGTCGAGCGTCACGCGCGGATTCCACAGCAAGAGCGTGTCGAACAGTTCGCGCGTCGCGCTGTGTCCGCCTCCGCCGCCCGCGGGCACCGCCTTGCGTCCGAAGTGACGTCTTCCGATGATCTCCATTTGCGCGGTCGCCGTCTCGACGCCGTATGCTCGCTGTTGAAGCATCGCGTCGAGCACGTCCCAGCTTTGATTCGGCATGAGTTCGAGCAATGCTTCATCGACGGCCGCAACCGCAATTTGCGTACCGGCAGGCGCGGGCTTGCCATCGGGCAGCGCGACTTTGAGCTTCACGTGTGCACGGCTTCGGACGGCGTACGACTTCGCATCCGGACTCACGGTGACCGCGAGCCTGTGCGACGCCGTGCCGACCCTGATCGACGCGAGCCCGTAACGGAACGCGGGCTTCGACAGATCGACGAGGGGAGTCGGCGCCTGATATTGCCGGCCTTCGTACCAGAACGCGCGCGCCCATTCGACCGGCGCCTTCCATCCCCATGTGAAGAACGAATACCACGGTACTTCGCGGATGCGCCCGCGCAACGCGAGCACCGACACGTAGACATTCGGCCCCCACGCGTTCTCGACTTTCAGCTCGAAGGTCGGATCCTTGCCGTTCAGTTCGACGACCCGCGTCTCGACGATGCCTTCGCGCTCGACCGCGACGAGCGCCGTCGCCGAACGGAAGGGCATGCGCACCTGAAAGCGCGCGGTCTCGCCGGGCTCGTAGCTCGTTTTCTCGGGCAGCACGTCGATGCGATCGGTGTTCTCGCCGCCGAACCACAACTCGTCCTCGCGCGTGACCCATACCGATGTGCTCGCGTTGGCCACGCGATCGTCGCCGTCTTTCGCGACCGCGATCAGATCGACGTTGCCCGGCTCCTTGAGCTTCGCGTCGCACGAGACGATGCCGTGATCGTCGCTCTTGCCGCTGCACAGCGTGCCGAGATCCTTGATCTCGGTGTGATTGTCGTACGCGTAGAAGCCGCCCACCATGCGCTTGCGCGAGCTCGACATCACGCGCGCCACGGCCTTGATTTCGACCGCTACGCCCGCGCGCGGCTTGCCCTGCAAATCGAGCGCGAGCGCCTGCACGGGCAGCGCGCCGCCGACCGACACCCAATGTCCCGCCTTCACGCCGACGGCCACCGCGGCCGGCCAGAGCGTGGTGCCGCCGCTGATCGTCTGAACCTCGCCGTTCGGATCGGCGAAGCTCGCTTCGAGCGCGAGACGCTTCGGCGAATCGACGGCCGGCAGCGGCTTCACCGTGACCTTGCCGGCGCCGTCGCGATCGAGCGTGACGCGCAGCTTGTCGGCGATGAGCTTCGTCGTTGCGTGATCCTCCTGCTCGCTGTCTTCGTCCTCGGCGGGCGCGCTGGCGCCGTCGTTCGACGGCTTCCGATACGGCGCGAAGCTGAACGCCTCATATTGAGAAGCGAAGGGCGGCGCGACATCGCGCACGAGCGCGGACACCTGCACCGGCAGATTCGACGCCGGCCCGCCCTGCACATATTCGAGCCGCACCGCGACCGGCGCTTCCTGCGCGGCGACGAGCCCCGGCGATTTGGCGTCGCCCGCGGTGATGGAGCCTTTGAACACCGGCAGGCGGAATTCCTCGACGCGGAAGCTGCCCGATTCATACGACTGCGTGACGGCGTTGTCGTTGTCCTGGTCGTCGTTCGCGGACGCGGCCCCGTTGTCGAGCGTCACGCTGTATTCGCCGAGCTTCGCCGCGACCGGCACGGTGAAGGTCGAATCGGCGCTGTGATCGGCGGCCCACTTGAGCGGCAAATGCCAGGTCTGTCCGCTGCCGACGTGCCGGATCGTCACGCGGCCCGGATAGCTCGACGGAAACGAGAAGCCGTGAAGTGTCTCGACGCGCAGCAGATGCTTCATCGACACGGTTTCGCCCGCGCGCAGGAGCGTCCGGTCGAACACGGTATGCGCGCGGGTCGTGCGCGTCGCGCTCATGTCTGTCGGCACGTTGAAGCGCCACGATTCGATGCCGCGATTCCAGTCCGATGTCACGAAGGCCATGTCCGGACCGGTGACGGGATCGTTCACGCGCGCCGACACGAAAAAGCCGCCCCACGCGAGGCTGTGCTCGTTGCATTCGCGCGTGGCCGCGAGCGGCTTGCCGATCTTCGCGATGCCTTGCGCATCGGTCTTGGCGGTGGCGATTTCGTCGCCGTTGCAGTCGGTGACGCGAATGTCCGCGTTGGCGACGGGCTTGCCTTTGTCGAGCGTCGTGACCCACACGAGGCTGTTTTCGCGGCCCTGCTTGAAATGCACGCCGAGATTGGTGACGAGCACCGACGTGCGCACGTACATCGCCTGATTCTTGCCGAGCAGCGACGCGCCGAGCGCGGGCGAGCCCAGTTCGACGACATAGAAACCCGGTTTCGTGAGCGGAATGCCGACGACTTCGAAAGGCCGCAGCGCTTTCGGATCGGCGGCGGGCAGGGTGAGGGTTTCGACGCCGCGCTGCTTCGCGAGCATCGACAGCGAACGGATGTCGATTTGCGGATCCTTGGACGACGAGCCGTCGCTGTTCGGGATGACGACCGGCGCGATGCCGTTGTCGAGCATCTGCGGCATGCGCTCCTCGATCGTCGAGCGCGACATCGAGATGCCGTCGAACATGTCGACGGCGCGCATCCATTGGCGGATGTCGGTGTCGGCGTCGAGTTTGAGCTTCGTGATTTGCGACGTGCCCGAATTCAGCCCCTGCACATGCAGGTCCGCTTCGACGTGGCGCAACGTGACCGGCAGCATCGCGGGCATGTCCGGCTCGGCGAATCGCTCGATGATGCCGAACGTTCCCGACGAGAACTTCGCGAGCGGCGGCATCGCGGCGGTCGCGGTCTTGAGCGGGAAGAGGTCGGCGTTCGCGAGCGTTCGGCCGCTCGCGTCTTTCAGATTCGCGGGAGCGTCGATGGTGAGATCGGCGCGTTCGGGCAGCGGCGCGGCGAACTCGACGGCGCTCACTTCGGCGTCCTTGTCGGACGCGTCGAAACTGGGCGACGCGTTGCCTTTCGGGCCGTGCAGCACGAACTTCTGCGCGTCGGCGCGGCTGATCGGCGCGCTGAAGTTCAGGCGCAGCGGGCGCAGCGGCGTGCACGGCGCTTTCGCGTTTTCACGCTCGCACGAGAAGCTCGCCGTGAAGGGCTCGCGCACGGTGAAGTCGAAGCGCTTTTCGACATCGTTGGCGATGCCGCTTGGCCCCGTCACGCCCGCGCCGTACACGAGCTGCATCTTCGTCGCCGACGGCAACGTTTGCTGGCACGCGAGCGTGAGCACGCGATCGCTTTCCTTGTCCAGCCGGAAATGTTTGAGCAGGGCGGCGCGGGTGGCGTCATCGACCGCGTGCACCGGAATCCGGTTGCCGAGCGCGTTCGATTCGCACCACACATGCTGAAGCACCGAAGCTCGCGTCGCGGGACCGTTCAGGCGCAGCACGAAAGCCTGATTTTCTTCGATGTCTCCGTAGCTCGGCATGATGCGCGTGACGAACGGGCCGCCCGTCTGGAACGCGAAGTGGCGCGGGCCGGACAGCGCGGTGCCGGAGACCGACTTGAGGCCGTCCGCGAGATCGAGCGCGCAGCGCACGCCGGGCGGGAGATCGTGCTCGAAGTCGAAGGCCCAGGTTTTGGCGTCGATCCAGCGCTGCGAGCCCGCCGTATCCGAAGCGCTCGCGCCGCTACAGGTGACCTGCCCGGGCGCGGGCGCCGCCGCGCTGCCGAACGCGATCATCGGTTCGTCGAATTTGGCGACGACCTGCCGCACTTGCGCGACCTTGCCTTGCGGCGACACGCTCGCGATGCGCGCGGCATCGGCTCGATGAAACGCGGCGCCCAGTCCGAGCGCGGCGATCAGCGTGGTTGCGGCCAGAATCCATTTTTTTTGTGACGTTGTAATGCGGCTCATCCACTCGCTCCGAGTTTCCCTCGACGCGAAATTCTACTGGAGCCTTACGTCATTCTTTCCGACGATGCGAGCCGCCGATGTTTTTCTACACAAATCATCGAATCGGATGCGAGCGGCTCAGGTCGGATCGACGTTGTTCAGATGGCGCGCGCTCACGCGCCGCCAGTAGAGAAACAGGCCGACGCCCGCGACGCCCAGACTCGCCGAATTCGCGATCCAGAAGCCGCGCGCGCCTTGCAGCCACTCGGGCACGCCGCCGCCCACGTCGAAGCCGAGCAGATAGCCGCCGCCGAGCCCGATGCCCCACAGCGCGATGGCGTAGATCACGGTCGGCACGAGCGTCACCTTGTACGCGCGCAGGATGAACGCGGTGGTGATCTGCAGGGCGTCGCAGAGGTGATAGAAGAAGATGATCAGCACGAGCGGCATCGCGGCCGCGATGACGTTCGCATCCGGCGTATAGGCCGCGATCACGTGCGGACGCGCCGCGACCAGGATCACCCCGTACGCGAGCGCGAGCACGCACGCCATGCCGATGCCGTGACGCGAGATGGAGCGGGCGTCGTCGTAGCGTCCGGCGCCGAGCGCCTGCGACACGAGCGTCGACGACGCGATGCCGATCGACAGCGGCGTCATGTAGAGCACCGCGCCGAGATTGCCGGCGATCTGATGGCCGGCGAGCGTCGTGGTGCCGAAGCGCGAGATGAAGAGCGCCATGAACGTGTACGACGTGACTTCGATGAGATACGAGAGGCCCATCGGAATGCCGAGACGCAGGAGCGCGAGCTGACGCCGCCAGACCGGCCAGCAGAAGTGCGAAAAGATGCCGAACGGGCGGAAGAATTCGAACTTCACGAGCACCGTCATGCCGACGATCGCGAGCACCCAGTTGATGAGCGTGCTCGCGAGCGCGCAGCCCGGGCCGCCGAGCGCCGGCATGCCGAAGCCGCCGAAGATGAACCATGTGTTGAGCGGAAACTTGAGCAGGAGTCCGCCGACTTGCAGGAACATCACGAGGCGCGGCTTGCCGACCGCGTTGGTGAGCGAGCTGTAGACGCGAAACGCGAGGCTCGCGGGCAGGCCGAACGAGAGAATGCGCAGATAGTCGACCGTGCGGTCGTGCAGCGCGGGTGGCGTCTTCGCGAGCGACAGCAGCGGCTCGGGATGGAACAGCAGCACGAAGCCGATCACGGCGAGCACGGCGGCGAGCCAGAACGCCTGACGCGTTTCTTCGCCGATCTCGCTTTCGCGGCCCGCGCCGAAAAGTTGCCCGACGATCGGCTGCAACGCGACGAGAATCCCCGTCAGGCCGATATACACCGAGATATAGACCGAGCCGCCGAGGCCGAGCGCGGCCAGATCCGTCGCGGAGAAGCGGCCGACCATCGCGGTGTCGATCACGCCGAACGCGATCACCGCGAGCTGGCCGATCAACACCGGCCATGCGAGCGCGGCGATCTTGCGCACGTCGCGCAGCATGCCGGTCGTGCTGGTGGAGGTCGACATCGCGCGCATCGCGTTACTGCGCCCGGCGCAGGCTCTTCGGACGCAGCGGCTTTTTCGCTGGCGGCGTGGGGCGCTCGATGCGCACGTAGAGGCGGAAACGCTCGTCGCGGTCGGCGACGCGGCGGCCTTCCCAGACGAGCTTCCACTGGAACGCGGACATCGACGACGGCTCGCCGTAATCCGCCGGGTCCTGGCGCAGGATCACGTCGCAGTCCTCGTCGAACGCGAAGTGCATGCCGCCGAAATAGGCGAAGGTGGCGATCTGCGCGTCGCCCAGGCGCACGGGCGAGATGCAGGTGTAGTCGGGCGGCAGATGATCGGCGATCTGCTCGGCCACGTCGCGATACGTCCGGCTGTAGTTCACCACCGGCAGCCACAGCGTCATGAGCAGCACCCACATGAGCGTGGTGCCCGCGCTCGACAGCACGACGCTGCGCCAGAGCACCTTCGGATGACGCGCGAGCCGCCAGCGCGCGAGCAGGAACCAGCAGACCGTCACGGCGACCGCGCACGCGAAGGAAATCAGCTTGAACTCGGGATGAAAGCCCGGCGCGAGACGCGCGAGATTGCGGGCCATCGACGCGGGGAAACCGAACATGCCCGCGGTCCACACGAGCCACACCAGAGAGCCGATGATGGTGAAGCTCAGCATCGCGAACCAGTCGATCGCGTTGATCGCGCCGCGCTTCAACGTGGGCAGCGCGAAGGTCGCGAGCACCGAAAGCGGCGGCAGGAGCAGCATGAAGAGCCGGTTGGTCTCGTGCGCCTGCAGGACGACCAGCACGAGCAGCGGCCCGATGATCGACAACGGCACGCCGACGTGCGGCGAGCGGCGCATCCCGCCCCAGCTGACGAACGCCCAGATCGCGAGCGGCCACGCGGGCCACGTGAAGAGCGGCAGGTTCTTGATCGCGTAGCCGAAGATCGCGCCGGGCGTGCCGGAGAAGAAGGAAAAGCTGTTGCGCCACCATTGGCGCAGCCACCATTCGCCGTCATCGGGGAAATAATGCAGGGTCGGCAGCACCCACGCGGCGATCAGCACGATGGCGACCGGCAGGCCGAAGATCAGGAGCGGCGCGGCCCGCACCTGCTTCACGATGATCGTCATCGCGAGCGTGCAGAGCAGGAGCGCGAACACGAGCACCGGCGAACTCGACAGTCCGACCACGCCGATCGCCACGCCCCACACGAGGCCGCCGTGGATTGGCTTGTCGAGGCTGCGCACGAGGCCGTAGAGGAGCATCGCGGTGCCGGCAAACTGCGCGAGCTGCGGCGTGGTTTCGTGACCGCGCTCGGCGAGACCGAAGCACGCGAGCAGGATGAGGAGCGCGCCGTCCGCGAGCGTGCGGCCGTAGTCGCGTGGCTCCGGTTCGCCGCCGAAGGCATATTTGAAGGGCTGGGCCTCGTCGCGCCGGCCGAGCAGATAGGCCGAATACCACACGAACGCGCAGGCCAGACAAAAGAGCAGACCCGTGACGATGCGCGAGGCGTTGCTCGCATCGACCCAGGGGCTCAGCAGCCGAATGGCCGATGCGCCGAGCCAGTACATCAGCGGGCCGTCGGCGGTGGGCGCCTTGCCGACGAGGTTCGGCAGCAGCCAGTCGCGCGCGTCGCCGTTGGCCATCGTCCACATGACGCCGAAGCCTGCCGCATCCTCGTTCTTCCACGGATCGCGGCCGAAGAGGCCGAACGACGCGTAGGTGATACAGATGGCGAGCAACAGCCAGCGCGGCAATGCGCTGGTGGCGGAGGCGGTCAGACGAACGACAGATCGCATGCGAGATGGCTTGATGGAAAACGGTCCGCTGATCTCGCGCAAAGCGAGTCTGGTGCTGGAGCAAACCGGCATTGTAGTCGCGCGGCGGCGTTAAGGGCGGTTCATCGATGCTCGCCGTAACCGGGCGCAACAACGCTTACCAAATGCAGCAAAGGCGATGCACGGACGACGAAAAGCGACCGGCGACAAAAAAGGGCAGCCAAAGCTGCCCTTTTTGCTGACCGGCCAAACTGGTCTGAAGCCCGACTTACTTCTTGGTGGAGAAGCGTGCGAACTTGTTGTTGAACTTCTCGACGCGGCCCGCCGTGTCCATGATCTTTTGCTGACCAGTGTAGAACGGGTGCGATTCCGACGACACTTCGATCTTCGCGAGCGGGTACGTCTTGCCGTTGAATTCGGCCGTTTCGCGCGTCTGGATGGTCGAACGGGTCACGAAGCGGAAGTCGTTCGACATGTCGACGAACAGGACTTCGCGATAATTCGGGTGAATGCCTTCTTTCATGGTCTTTCCTGGTATCTGGCGGTAGCCAACCCGTTGCACTTGCTGAGTGCCGGTCGAGTCACTTGCCTGGGGTCGAAAAACGGCGATTATGCCAGAAAATCAGGCGCTTGACATCTTTTCCGGAGGTCGCGGCGGAACTCATGCGCCGAGCGCGCCGACGCCCGCCGGGTCCTGCCGGTAATAGCGCGCGAGCAGCCGGTAAAGTTCGGGATACCCGGCTTCGAACGCCTGCGGCGTCACGAAAAGCGCCTCGCTGCACACCGCGAAAAACTCCGACGGATGGTCCGCCGCATACGGATCGATCAGCGAGTCGCGCTCGAAGCGGCTCCAGCGCCGCTCCGGCACCGCGTCCACGCGCGCGCAAAACTGGTCGTACGCGTTGTCGAAGATATCGGCCCAGGCGGTCGTGTCGAGCGGTGCGTGCCAGCGGCGAAAGAGCGGGGGATGGCCATCGGCTTCGCCCGTCACCATGTCGATCTTGTGCGCGAACTCGTGGATCACGACGTTGTACGCGTCCGAGCCGTCGGCCATCTGCGCGTCTTCCCACGAGAGCACGACGGGGCCGCCTTCCCACGCTTCACCGCTCGCATCGTGCTCGATTTCGTGCACGACGCCGTCTTCGTCTTCGACCGTCTTCCTGATGATGAACTCGCCCGGATAGACGATCACGCCGACCCAGCCGCGATACAGATCGAGGTCGAGATTGAGCACCGGCAGACAGGCTTGCGCGGCGATCGAGACGACCATCTGATCCGTCAGTTCGAGATCGTGCGCAGTCGAGAATTCCTTTTGCGCGATGAAAAGGCTCGCGGTTTCGCGCAGACGTGCGAGGTCGTCCGCATTCAAATGGCCGAAGCACGGGTACGTGTCGAGGGTGCGCTGCCATAGCGCGTCGTCGATCGCGTACTTGCGCAGCGCGCGCTCGCGGCGTTGCGCGCCGAACCAGCGGGAGAAGAGGTTGGCCATGCGTCGAACGGGAGGACTGGAACAGTTGCGAATTGTACGCAGAGCGCCAATAAAAAACCGCCTGACTAAGCAGGCGGTTTTCTGTCCTGAAGCAGCGAAGCGGAATCAGCCTCCGCCGCGACGCATCATGTCGAAGAACTCGGCGTTGTTCTTCGTCTGACGGATCTTGTCGAGCAGGAATTCCATGGCTTCGACTTCGTCCATGTCGTGGATGAACTTGCGCAGCACCCAGACCTTCTGCAACAGGTCCGGCTTGATGAGCAGTTCTTCGCGGCGCGTGCCCGACTTGTTCAGGTTGATGGACGGATACACGCGCTTTTCCGCGAGACGGCGTTCGAGGTGCACTTCCATGTTGCCGGTGCCCTTGAACTCTTCGTAGATCACGTCGTCCATGCGGCTGCCCGTTTCGATGAGCGCCGTGCCGATGATCGTGAGCGAACCGCCTTCCTCGATGTTGCGAGCCGCGCCGAAGAAGCGTTTCGGACGCTGCAGCGCGTTGGCGTCGACACCGCCCGTCAGCACCTTGCCCGATGCCGGCACGACGGTGTTGTAGGCGCGCGCGAGACGCGTGATCGAGTCGAGAAGAATGACGACGTCATGCTTCATTTCGACGAGACGCTTCGCCTTCTCGATGACCATTTCGGCCACCTGCACGTGACGCGCGGCGGGTTCGTCGAAGGTCGAGGCGATGACTTCGCCGCGCACCGAACGCTGCATTTCCGTCACTTCTTCCGGACGCTCGTCGATGAGCAGCACGAACAGGATGACGTCCGGATGATTCGCCTTCACCGCATGCGCGATGTGCTGAAGCATCACGGTCTTGCCCGACTTCGGCGACGCGACGAGCAGGCCGCGCTGGCCCTTGCCGATCGGCGAGATCATGTCGATGATCCGGCCCGTGACGTTTTCCTCGCCGCGCATTTCGCGTTCGAGCGGCAGCGGCTTGTTCGGGTGCAGCGGCGTGAGGTTCTCGAACATGATCTTGTGTTTCGAGGCCTCGGGCGGCTGCCCGTTGACTTTGTCCACCTTCACGAGCGCGAAGTAACGCTCGCCGTCTTTCGGCGTGCGCACTTCGCCTTCGATCGTGTCGCCGGTGTGCAGATTGAAGCGGCGGATTTGCGACGGGCTGATGTAAATGTCGTCCGTGCTCGCGAGATACGAAGTCTCGGGCGAGCGCAGAAAGCCGAAGCCATCGGGCAGCACTTCGAGCGTGCCGTCGCCGAAAATCGTGTCGCCAGCCTTGGCGCGCTTTTTAAGAATGGCGAACATGAGTTCCTGCTTGCGCAGGCGGTTCGCATTTTCGATCTCGAGGCCATTGGCCATCTCGATCAGTGCAGACACGTGCTGAGACTTGAGCTCGGATAAATGCATACGGATTTCCCGCCGGGGAGAGAGGTGCGACAGAAAGATTTGGGAGAAGAGGTGAGCGGAACCGCTCGAGACTTAATACTTCTTGAACTCTTGTGATTCTAGCATAGCACACGCCGCGCGAGCCTCGGGTTGGCTTTGGGCGGGGCTTTTCGGCCGATGTTGTCGCGTGACAACATCGGCTGCATTACGTTTGCGCTTCTCGGTGGTGCCGATGCGGCGCTGCGAATGCAGAGGCGGGCGTCATTGGATGCCGACGCCCGCCGGTGATGCCGTTACAGGTTGCTGTCGAGGAACGCGGTCAGTTGCGACTTGGACAGCGCGCCGACCTTCTGCGCGGCGACCGCGCCGTTCTTGAAAAGGATCAGCGTGGGGATGCCGCGCACGCCGAACTTCACCGGCGTCGACTGATGCTCGTCCACGTTGATCTTCGCGATTTGCAGGCGATCGCCATAATCCTTCGCGACTTCGTCGAGGATCGGGGCAATCATTTTGCACGGACCACACCACTCCGCCCAAAAGTCGAGCAGGACAGGTTTATCCGACTTGACGACATCCTGTTCGAAAGAAGCGTCGCTGATGTGCTTGATTGATTCGCTCATTGTCTGAATACCTCAATTGTTTCGAGGCCCGCGTTTGAATGCTCGCCACGATACACCAAAACTGAAAAGAACTTTCGTCGCCAACGGCCAGGATTCGGCCCGCACGCCGTGCGCCAGAACGGCTCGCAAACGGCGGCGAATGATCCGAGGAAGGGCAAGATGCACCACATCCGGGTTATTCAAATGTCATCTTAGCCTACTTTGCTATCCGTTGCCGGGTACCGATAGGGCGCATCTGAGGCCGAAAACACGAAGCGCAAGAGGGCGCCGCAAAGGTCCGCGCATTTCATCGGGCGCCTTCCGGGCGCGGCCGGCCCCGTGGTATGATTCGTCGTGACGGGCCTCCTCGCATGGTGGCGCGGTCAACCTGGTCAGGTCGGGAACGAAGCAGCCACAGCCGTTTTCCACCAGTGCCGAGGGTCGGGCTCGTCACCTTCCGCTTTCTTCTGTCGTTCCTCTCTCGTTTTCCCTCGTTCGTTCTCTGTACTGTGCGCCGTCGCGGGGCATGTTTTCGCGCGTCCGCACCGCTTGTCCGGGTGGCTCGGCAGCCTTTCGGAGCGGCGTTTGCGCAAGGTCGTTGCTGATACAATTTCGCGCATGACCTATCAAGTTCTCGCACGCAAATGGCGGCCGAAATCGTTCGAGTCGCTCGTCGGCCAGGAGCACGTCGTCCGTGCGCTCACGCACGCGCTCGACGGCGGCCGCCTGCATCATGCCTATCTCTTCACGGGCACGCGCGGCGTCGGCAAGACGACGCTTTCGCGCATCTTCGCGAAGGCGCTCAATTGTGAAACCGGCGTGACCTCGAAGCCGTGCGGCGTGTGCCGTGCGTGCCGGGAAATCGACGAAGGCCGCTTCGTCGATTACGTCGAAATGGATGCGGCGAGCAATCGCGGCGTCGACGAAATGGCGGCGCTGCTCGAACGCGCGGTGTACGCACCCGTCGATGCGCGCTTCAAGGTCTATATGATCGACGAAGTGCACATGCTCACGAACCACGCCTTCAACGCGATGTTGAAGACGCTGGAAGAGCCGCCGCCGCATGTGAAGTTCATTCTCGCGACGACCGATCCGCAGAAGATCCCGGTCACCGTGCTCTCGCGCTGTCTCCAGTTCAATCTGAAGCAGATGCCGGCGGGACATATCGTGTCGCATCTGGAGAACATTCTTCAGCAGGAGAGCATTCCGTTCGAGTCGCAGGCGCTGCGTCTTCTGTCGCGCGCGGCGGACGGCAGCATGCGCGATGCGCTGTCGCTGACCGATCAGGCCATCGCCTATTCGGCGAACCAGGTCACCGAGGAAGCCGTGCGCGGCATGCTCGGCGCGCTTGATCAAAGTTATCTGATCCGTCTCATCGATGCGCTCGCCGAAAGCGACGGCCCCGGCGTGCTCGCGATCGCCGACGAAATGGCGCTGCGCAGCCTGTCCTTCTCGACGGCTCTTCAGGATCTCGCAAGTCTTTTGCATCGCATCGCGTGGGGGCAGTTCGCGCCGTCGTCGGTGCTGGATGAATGGCCGGAAGCCGCGGATATCCGCCGCTTCGCCGAGACGCTTTCCGCCGAGCAGGTTCAGCTTTTCTACCAGATTGCAACGGTCGGACGCGGCGAACTCGGTCTCGCGCCCGACGAATACGCCGGCTTCACGATGACGCTGCTGCGTATGCTCGCCTTCGAACCGGCGGGCGGGCCGGGCGGCGGTGTGGCCGTCAGCGCGCCGGCAAGCGCGAAACCCGCGCGCACCGCGGCGCTCGCGGGCGCAATGGCTGAACGGGCGATCGCGCCCGCGCCTGTCGCGAAAGCGTCGCCGCCGCCCGTGGAAGCCGTCGTCGTCAAGGCGAAAGAGACGCCCGCGATCGAAAGCGCGAAGCCCGCGCCGCCCATCGAAACGAGCGAGGCTGTACCTGCGAAGCCTGCGCCGATGCCGAGCGCCGCGCGGCAAACCGTGGAAGAAGCCGCGCCTCAAGCTGCGCGCGCATCCGAGCCCGCGACGTCGCGCGGCGCAAGCGGCGCGAGTGCTGCGCTCGACGTGCTGCGCAGCGCCGGCATGCGTCTTTCATCCGATCGGGGCGCACGCGGCGCACCGGCCGCGGCAGCGCCCAAACCCGTCGCGAAACCGGCTGCGCCCGTTCCGGTGCCCACGCCTCGTCGCGCGCCGGCAGCACCGTCGGCGCCCGTGGCGGCCGAGCCCAAACCCGCCGCCGCAAAGTCCGGCGTCGTGCCGCCGTGGGAGGACATGCCGCCCGACGACTATCCGCCGGCAGGATCGGACGACGAATACTTCATGCCGCCCGACGACGGCTTCGTGCCCGCCTTCGACAGCGGTCCCGACGACATGCGCTTTAACGCCGAGCCCGTCGCGAAGCCCGCGCCCGTCATCGACATGACGCCGCTGCCGCCTGCCGTGCCGCTCGATGCGCTCGGCGTGTCGGTCGAATGGCCCGCGCTCGCCGTCGATCTGCCGCTGAAGGGCGTCGCGTATCAGTTGGCGTTCAACAGCGAACTGACCGCCTGCGACGCGAATTCCGTCACCCTCGCGGTCGCAGTGCAGATGTACACCGACGTCTCGCACGTCACGAAGCTCAAGGCCGCGCTCGCCGAAAAGCTCGGCCGCGCGATCGAAGTCAGCGTGAGCGTCGCGCCCGTGCGCCGCACCGCCGCCGCGCTCGATGCCGCCGACCGCGCGCGACGCCAGCAGGAAGCCGAGCAGGAGATCAAACAGGATCCGTTCGTGCAATCGCTGATCCGCGATTTCGGCGCGAGCATCGTGCAGGGTTCGATCAAGCCGATCTCCGCATCGGGCGCGAACCCGTCGTGAATCGACGCCGCGCTTAGCCACTGAATTCCGAGCGCGCGTATCGCGCGCGCTTTCGCCACACGTTTTCCAGTAAGGAGCCGAACCATGATGAAGAACCAACTCGCCGGGCTGATGAAACAGGCTCAGCAGATGCAGGAAAACATGAAGAAGATGCAGGATCAGCTCGCGCTGATCGAGGTCGAGGGCCAGTCCGGCGCCGGTCTCGTGAAGGTGACGATGACCTGCAAGAACGACGTCAAGCGCGTGTCCATCGACCCGAGCCTGCTCGCCGACGACAAAGACATGCTGGAAGACCTCGTCGCCGCAGCGTTCAACGACGCCGTGCGCAAGGCCGAGGCCACCACGCAAGAGAAGATGAGCGGCATGACCGCCGGCATGCCGATGCCGCCGGGTTTCAAGCTGCCGTTCTAAACCGCGCGCGCCGAAGCGAATTCGGCGCGTCATGAGGACACATGAAACAACCTTCCGCCCTGTCGGCGCTCGTCGAGGCGCTGCGCGCGCTGCCCGGCGTCGGACCGAAGTCGGCGCAGCGCATGGCCTATCACCTGATGCAGCACGACCGCGCGGGCGCCGAGAAGCTCGGCGCGTCGCTCCTGTTCGCGACCGAGCATCTGAAGCACTGCGAGAAGTGCAACACCTTCACCGAAGCCGACATCTGCGAAGTCTGCAGCGACGAGGAACGCGACCCGGGCTTGCTGTGCGTCGTCGAAACGCCTGCCGATCAGATCATGCTCGAGCAGACGCTCACATATCGCGGGCTCTATTTCGTGCTGATGGGGCGCTTGAGTCCGCTCGACGGCATCGGGCCGAAGGAAATTCACTTCGAACGCCTGATCGGTCGCGCCCTCGACGGCGTGGTGCAGGAAGTGGTGCTCGCCACCAACTTCACGAACGAAGGCGAGGCGACCGCGCACTATCTCGCGCAGACGCTCAAGTCGAAAGGGCTGAAGGTGACGCGGCTCGCGCGCGGCGTGCCCGTCGGCGGCGAGCTCGAATATGTCGATGCGGGCACGATCGCGCGCGCGATGCTCGATCGCCGCTCGGTCTGAACGCGACCATCAGCAGGACACCATACCGATGACAGAAACCGAAGCTCTCGCGCTCGCGACCCACCGTCACTACAAGGGCGGTCTTTATCGCGTGATCGGCGTCGCGCGGCACTCGGAAACCGAGGAAGCGATGATCGTCTACGAACATCTGTGGCCGCACGAACGCGGCTTGTGGGTGCGTCCCGCGCAAATGTTCAACGAGACGCTCGCCGACGGCACGCCGCGCTTCAAGCCGCTCGATATTCCGCTGTAAAAAAAGCCAGCAAAAAAAGGAGACGCAACCATGAACGCAACGACGGGACCACTCGCCGGCGTCAAGGTGCTGGAACTCGGCACGCTCATCGCCGGGCCGTTCGCCGCGCGCTTCATGGGCGAATTCGGCGCCGATGTCATCAAGGTCGAAGACCCGAACGGCGGCGATCCGCTGCGCAAGTGGCGCAAGCTCTATCCCGAGGTGGGCGGCACGTCGCTCTGGTGGGCGGTGCAGGCGCGCAACAAGAAATCGGTGACGGTGAATCTCAAGGCCGAGGATGGCAAGGAGATCGTGCGCCGGCTTGCTAAAGAAGCCGATATCGTGGTCGAGAACTTCCGGCCCGGTCTGCTCGAAAAGCTCGGGCTCGGCTATGAAGTGCTGTCCGCCGAGAATCCCGGTCTCGTGATGGTGCGGCTGTCCGGCTATGGCCAGACCGGGCCATATCGCGACCGGCCGGGCTTCGGCGCCATCGCCGAATCGATGGGCGGCTTGCGGCACATCACCGGCTACCCGGACCTGCCACCGCCGCGTATCGGCATTTCCATCGGCGATTCGATTGCCGCGCTGCATGGCGTGATCGGCGCGCTGATGGCGCTGCATCATCGGCAGGTGAACGGCGGCAAGGGGCAGGTCGTCGATGTCGCGCTGTACGAAGCCGTCTTCAACATGATGGAAAGCGTGGTCCCGGAATACGGCGTGTACGGCATGGTGCGCGAACGCACCGGCGCATCGCTGCCGGGCATCGTGCCGTCGAACACCTATCCGTGCCGCGACGGCAGCATCGTGATCGGCGGCAACAGCGATCCGATCTTCAAGCGCCTCATGAACGCGATCGACCGCGCGGACCTCGCGGACGATCCCGCGCTCGCATCGAACGATGGCCGCGTGCCGCGCACGCAGGAAATCGACGACGCCATCGCCGCGTGGCTCGCGACACGCAGCATCGACGAGGCGCTCGCCGTGCTCAACGCCGCCGACGTGCCGGCCGGGCGCATCTACAGCGTCGCCGACATGTTCACCGATCCGCAATACATCGCGCGCCAGATGCTGCAACGTTTTCCGTGGCAGGACGGCCGAGACATCACGCTGCCGAACGTCACGCCGAAGCTCTCGGACACGCCGGGCGAAACGCGCTGGCTCGGTCCGCAACTCGGTGAACACACGGATGAAGTACTTCAAACGCTCGGGTATGATGCCGACGATATTGCGCGGCTGCGGGCGGCCAAAGTGATTTGACGCGCGCTAGCAGACAACAAGAATTCCAAGGAGACGAAACACGATGAAACGCAGAACGTTCATCGCGAGCGGCGCCGCGATTGCGGCCGGGGCATGGTCCGCCATGCCGCTCGCGTTTGCGCAGACGAAGCCGGAGCAGACGAAGGTATCGATCGCGGTCGGCGGCAAGAATCTCTTCTACTATCTGCCGCTCACGATCGCGGAGCGCCGCAACTACTTCAAGGACGAAGGGCTCGACGTCGAAATCGCCGATTTCGCGGGCGGCGCGAAGGCGTTGCAGGCGGCGGTCGGCGGGAGCGCGGATGTGGTGTCCGGCGCGTTCGAGCACACGCTCCTGCTGCAGGCTAAAAATCAGTACTTCCGCGAGTTCGTGCTGCAGGGACGCGCGCCGCAGATCGTGCTCGCGGTGTCGAAGAAGACGATGCCGAACTACAAGTCGGTCGCGGATCTGAAGGGCAAGAAGATCGGCGTGACGGCGCCGGGCTCGTCGACGTCGATCATGGCGAGCTTCGTTCTCGCGCAGGCCGGGCTGAAGGCGAGCGACGTGTCGTTCATCGGCGTGGGCGCGGGAGCGGGCGCGATCGCCGCGCTGCAATCCGGCCAGATCGACGCCATCGCCAATCTCGATCCGGTGATGACCAAGCTCGATCGCGCGGGCGATATCCGCATCGTCTCCGACACGCGCACGCTCGCGGATACCGTGAAGGTGTTCGGCGGCAACATGCCGGCGGGCTGCCTGTACGCATCGCAGAGTTTCATCACGAAGAACCCGAACACGACGCAGGCGCTCACCAACGCGATGGTGCGCGCGCTGAAGTGGCTGCAGGCGGCATCGGGCAAGGATCTGATTTCGACCGTGCCGGAAAGCTATCTGCTCGGCGATCGCGCGCTCTATCTCGACTCGTGGCAGCACGTGCGGGAAGCGTTGTCGCCGGACGGCCTGATGCCCGCCGACGGTCCCGCGACCTCGCTCAAGACGCTGCAAGCCTTCGACGAAACCGTGAAGGGCAAGCCGATCGACTTGTCGAAGACCTGGACCAACGACTTCGTCAAGAAGGCGCTCGCCTCCGTCAAGGTCTGATCGATGTCGTCGATTTCGAACCATGCGCTCGCGCTCGCGGACGTCACCTGCACGTTCTCGTCGCGCGAGAATCGCAAGGACCGCTATACCGCGGTCCGCGATACGAGCCTTGCGATCGCGCCGGGCGAGTTCGTCTCCGTCGTCGGGCCGACCGGCTGCGGCAAGTCCACGCTGCTCAACGTGTCTGCGGGGCTGCTCGAACCTTCGTCGGGCACGGTGAGCGTGTTCGGCGAAACGCTGAAAGGCATCAACCGGCGCGCGGGCTACATGTTCCAGGCCGATGCACTGATGCCCTGGCGCTCGGCGCTCGACAACGTGACGGCCGGCCTCGTGTTCCGCGGCGTGCCGAAGGCCGAAGCCGACGCGCGCGGCGAGGAGTGGCTAAAGCGCGTGGGTCTCGGCGGCTTCGGCGATCGCTACCCGCATCAGTTGTCGGGCGGCATGAGAAAGCGCGTCGCGATGGCGCAGACGCTCATCCTCGATCCCGACATCATCCTGATGGACGAGCCGTTCTCCGCGCTGGACATTCAAACGCGTCAGTTGATGGAAAACGAGCTGCTCGACCTGTGGGCCGCGAAGCGCAAGGCCGTGCTCTTCATCACGCACGATCTCGACGAGGCGATCTCGATGTCCGACCGCGTCGTCGTGCTGGCGGCGGGGCCGGGCACGCATCCGATCGGCGAATTCGTGATCGATCTGCCGCGCCCGCGCGATGTCGCCGAGATCCGCTCGCATCCGCGCTTCGTCGAACTGCATGCGCAGATCTGGGGCGTGCTGCGCGAGGAAGTGTTGAAGGGCTATCAGCAGCAACTGAAGCCCGCCGCTGAATAAGACAATACGATCATGTGGAACAAGCTGCGCCCGAATCGAGCGAATCTCATCGTGTGGCAATGGCTGTTGCTGCTCGCGTGCTTCGTGCTGTGGTACGCGCTGACGAGCCCGACGCTTCTGCCGCCTTTCTATTTCGACGACGCCAACAAGGCCGCGTTCTTCTTCGGCGAGCCGCAGAAGGTGCTCGTGCGCATCTGGGAGTGGTTCACGGGCGGCGAGATTTACATCCATCTGTGGGTGACGCTGATCGAAACCGTGCTGGCGTTCGTCATCGGCACCGTGTTCGGGCTCGGCGTGGGACTGTGGCTCGCGCTCGCGCCCACGACGAGCGCGCTCCTCGATCCCTACATCAAGGCCGCCAACTCGATGCCGCGCGTGATTCTCGCGCCGATCTTCGCGGTGTGGTTCGGGCTCGGCATCTGGTCGAAGGTCGCGCTCGGCGTGACGCTCGTGTTTTTCATCGTGTTCTTCAACGTCTACCAGGGCGTGAAGGAAGTGAGCCCGGTCGTGCTCGCCAACGCGCGCATGCTCGGCGCGAATCGCAAGCAGTTGCTGCGCTACGTCTATCTGCCGAGCGCGACGAGCTGGGTGTTTTCCAGTCTGCATACGTCGGTGGGACTGGCGTTCGTCGGCTCGGTGGTGGGCGAGTATCTCGGCTCGGCGCGCGGCGTCGGCTATCTGATTTTGCAGGCCGAAGGCACCTTCGACATCAACACGGTGTTCGCCGGCATCCTCGTGCTGACCGCGTTCGCGCTGGTGCTCGACGGCCTCGTCGCGCTGGTCGAGCGACGGCTCATGAAGTGGCAGCCGAAAAGCGGCGAAACCGAGAAGCTCTGACGCGCGCGCATCACGGCTCGATCACGATCTTGCCGGTCACGCGGCGATTCATCATGTCGTCGAGGGCGCGTGGCGTGTCATCGAGCGAATAGCGTTTCGTGACGACGGGGCGCAGCTTGCCCGCCTTGATCCAGTCGACCATCGTCGCGAATTCCTGGTCGGCGATCGCGTGTTCGCGCTGCATGTGACCGCCCCAGAACACGCCCACGATGCTCGCGCCTTTCAGCAGCGCGAGATTGAGCGGCAGCTTCGGAATCTCGCCGTTCGCGAAGCCGACGACCAGATACCGCCCGCGCCAGCCGATGCTTCGAAACGCGGGTTCCGCATACGCGCCGCCGACGGGATCGAAAATGACATCCGGCCCGTTGCCGCCGGTCAGCGCCTTGACGCGCTCGCGCAAGTCTTCTTTCGCGTAGTCGATGACATCGTCCGCGCCATGCTCGCGACAGAACGCGAGCTTCTCCGCGCTCGATGCCGCCGCGATCACGCGCGCGCCGACGATCTTGCCGATCTGGACCGCCGCAATACCGACGCCGCCGGCCGCGCCGAGCACGAGCAGCGTGTCGCCGGCCTTGAGTTGCCCACGATCGACGAGCGCGTGATACGACGTGCCGTACGCGAGCGTGAACGCGGCGGCGTCGGCGAGATCGACGTCATCGGGCAAGACGATGCAATCCGCTTCCTTCGCGCGCGCCTGCTCGGCGAACGCGCCTTGCGCGGTATAGGCGGCCACGCGCATGCCCGGCGACAGGCGCTTGACGCCCGCGCCCACCTCGCGCACGATGCCCGCGAACTCCGCGCCGGGCGTGAACGGCAGCGGCGGCTTGAACTGGTATTTGTTCTGGATGATGAGCACGTCGGGGAAGTTCACACTCGCCGCTTTCACGTCGATGACGACTTCGCCCGCTTCCGGATGCAGGTCGGCCAGCGTTTCGATCGAAAGGGTGTCGGGTAGTCCGTGTTGGTTGCATCGTACGGCGCGCATCGCGTCTCCTTGTCCGGGTCTCGTGCAAAGCGTTGAAGTGGGCTCAGTGTAGGGCAGCGACGTCGTCGGGAGCGAGCTTTCGAGTCGTCGTCGCGCCACTTTCCTCGGTTACAATCGTCGGATGCGAATCCTACTCAGCAACGACGACGGTTATCTGGCGCGCGGCATCAATGTGCTGCACGAGGTCCTGCAGCCGCTCGGCGAAGTGACGGTGATGGCGCCCGAGCAGAACTGCAGCGGCTCGTCCAACTCGCTTACGCTGTCGCGGCCCTTGAGCGTTCATCAGGCGCCCAACGGTTTCAACTTCGTGAACGGTACGCCAACCGATTCCGTGCACATCGCGCTCACCGGCATGCTCGAGCATCAGCCGGATCTCGTCGTGTCGGGCATCAACAACGGGCAGAACGTCGGCGAAGACACGCTGTATTCGGGCACGGTCGCGGCCGCCACCGAAGGCTTCATGTTCGGCATTCCCGCCATCGCGTTTTCGCTCGTCGGGCGCGACTGGCTTCATCTCGAAGACGCGGCGCGCGTCGCCGCCGAGATCGTCGCGCATTTCCTCGAACATCCGATGCCGGGCCATCCGTTGCTGAACGTGAACATCCCGAGCCTGCCTTACGATCAGCTCGGCGCCTGGACCGTGACGCGCCTCGGCAAGCGTCATCCTTCGCAGCCGGTGATTCGCCAGAGCGATCCGCGCGGCAACCCGATCTACTGGATCGGCCCGTCGGGCGATGCACTCGACGCGAGCGAAGGCACCGATTTCCACGCGGTCGCGAACGGCTTCGTTTCGATCACGCCGCTGCAACTCGATCTGACTCATACGAAGCTCATGGCCGAGACGCGCGAATGGGCGCGGGCCGGGAGCGGTCGCACATGAGCGACGAGCGCGCCAAGCGCTTTCCGCTGGCGCTCGCGGATCTGGTTCGCGAGCCGCGCAAGTCCGCGAGCCGTCCGCAGGATGCGCGCGGCAAGCAAGCCGCCGTTTCAGCGCTCAAGTCGTCGACGCCCGCGCAACCGGCCAAGCCGGGACCATCGCGCGCGGCGAACGCACCGATGAAGAATCCCGCGACGGCGGCGGCATCCGCAAAGCCGGCCACTTCGGTTTTTCCGGCGCGTTCCGGCGCGAAGCCCGCAACCGGCGCGAAACCGGTTCCGTCCGCGAGCAAGAACGCGACGACGCATCATGCGTCTCACGCCCCGCGCACGAGCGCCTTGCGCCCGGCCGCGCGTCCCGCCGAGCGCGATCTGAACGCCACCGCCACCGCGCCGAAGAAAGGCGCGCCCAATGTCGCGCTGGCGAGCACGCAGACGCTCACGTCGGAACGGGTGCGCGAGCGCATGGTCGAACGCCTGCGATCGAACGGCGTGACCGATCCGCGCGTGCTCAACGCGATGTCGGTCGTGCCGCGCCATATGTTCGTCGATCCGGGGCTCGCCGCGCAGGCTTACGAAGATGCCGCACTGCCCATAGGTCATCACCAGACGATCTCGAAGCCGTCCGTCGTGGCGCGCATGATCGAGCTGGTCGCGACGGGGCGGGCGTTGACCAAGGTGCTGGAGATCGGCACAGGTTGCGGTTATCAGGCGGCGGTGCTGTCGCAGGTCGCCACAGAGGTTTATTCGATCGAGCGTGTGCGCCCGCTGTCGGAGCGCGCGAAGCTCAACCTTCGGCCGTTGCGCGTGCCGAACATCAGGCTGCATTACGGCGACGGCCGCCTGGGCTTGCCCGCGGCCGCGCCCTTCGACGCAATCGTGATCGCCTGCGCGGGCCTCGACGTGCCGCAGGCTCTGCTGGATCAACTGGCGGTGGGCGGCAAGCTCGTCGCGCCGGTCGGATCGCAGGCCGCGCAGTCGCAGGTGCTGACGCTCGTCACGCGCGTGTCGGCGACGCAATGGCGGGAAGAGCAGCTCGATCGCGTCTTTTTTGTACCCTTAAAATCCGGAGTGATTTGACCCGATGAGTATCCTGCGTGCTTTGCAAGAAGGAAGTGCAGGCCAACGCCTGAACGCGGCGCAGCGCGGCGTGTGTGTGCTGGCGTTGTCCGCGCTGGCGGCGTGTTCGACGCGCATGGACATGGCGCCGGTCGTCGACAGAACGGGCGCGCCCATCGGCACGACGGCGGCCCAGACGCCGGACAACGGTCCGCCGCCGCCAGGCTATTACCGTGTAAAACCGGGCGACACCCTATATCGGATCGCACTGGAAAACGGTCAGAATTATCACGACATCGCGACGTGGAACAACCTGACCAACCCGAATCAGATCGAAGTCGGCCAGCTGATGCGCGTGGCGCCTCCGGGCGCGAATCTCGCGGCGGCGACGCCCGGTGTGGCCACTGCGCCGATCGTAGGCGGCGGCGTGCAGACGCAGCCGCTCAACGGCGCGACCGGCTCTGCGACGCCGCAGCCAGGCGCGACCGCGCAGCCGCCGTATTACGGTGCGAATTCGGGCATGGGCGCCGCGCCCGGAACGGCAGGTGCGGCGGCCGGCATGGCATCGGCGCCCGGCGTGCCGGGTGTGCCTGGCGCGGATGCGAACGCGACGGCGCCCACGGGCCAGCCGGCGTTCATCTGGCCTGCGCGCGGACCGATCCTCGGCACGTTCGATGACGCGAAGAACAAGGGTTTGAATATTGGCGGTGCGGCGGGAGATCCGGTCAACGCGTCGGCGGACGGACGAGTGGTTTACTCCGGAAATGGGCTGCGCGGCTACGGCAATCTCATTATCATCAAACATGACGCGACTTTTCTCACCGCGTACGCACATAACCGCGCTTTGATGGTAAAAGAAGGGGACGCGGTAACTAAAGGGCAGAAGATCGCTGAGATGGGGAACAGCGATTCGGACCGCGTGATGTTGCATTTCGAAGTTCGCCGGCAGGGAAAACCTGTTGACCCACTGAAGTATTTGCCGCCGCAATAAAGCGAAACCATCATGCCAAAAACGAAGCGCCGCCTGCCGCAAGCCGAGACTGAGACGATCAGCCGACCTTTGCAAGTGTCGGTGGAGGACGGTGCTTCGACTCATGATGACGACATCGATAACGTCGATGTCGA
Source organism: Caballeronia jiangsuensis (assembly GCA_000648925.1). Taxonomy (GTDB): domain Bacteria; phylum Pseudomonadota; class Gammaproteobacteria; order Burkholderiales; family Burkholderiaceae; genus Caballeronia; species Caballeronia jiangsuensis. The sequence continues at coordinate 44,920 of JFHF01000011.1, read as the reverse complement.
GGTCGACTCCGAGGAAGAAGGCGGCAGCCGGGGAAAGAGCAGCGACGAACCGGGTGAAGGCGCAAACGATTCCGCTCCCGACGCGGACGACTTCCGCTCGCTTTTGCAGGCCGAACTCACGGCCGACACCATTCAGCATTACCTGAACCGCATCAGCGTGAAGCCGCTGCTTACCGTCGAGGAAGAGCAGCGCTACTCGCGGCTCGCGAAGGCGGGGGAATTCGAGGCGCGGCAGGTGATGATCGAGCGCAATCTGCGGCTCGTCGTCAGCATCGCGAAGGGATATTTGAATCGCGGCGTGCCGTTGCTCGATCTGATCGAGGAAGGCAACCTCGGCCTCATGCACGCCATCGAGAAATTCGATCCGACGCGCGGCTTCAGGTTTTCGACCTACGCCACCTGGTGGATTCGCCAGAGCATCGAACGCGCGATCATGAACCAGGCGCGCACGGTGCGGCTGCCGGTGCACGTGATCCGCGAACTCAATCAGGTGCTGCGCGCGAAGCGCCATCTGGAAAAAAATTCCGCCAATTCGAACGACAGCGTCGCACCCGAGCGGCGCGACGCGAGCATCGACGACATCGCCTATCTCACCGGCAAGACGCCGGAGGAAGTCACCGATATCCTCGCGCTCAACGAGCACACGGCTTCGCTCGACGCACCGCTCGACCTCGATCCGGGCAGCAGCCTGCTCGATCTTCTCTCCGACGACCAGAGTCAGTCGCCGGATGCCGAAGTGCAGCATCGCGAGCTCGAATCGCTGACGCGCCTGTGGCTGTCGCGCCTGTCGGACAAACACCGGCACGTGATCGAGCGGCGTTTCGGGTTGAACCATATCGAGCCCGCGACGCTCGAAGAACTCGCCGACGAAATGGGCCTCACGCGCGAGCGTGTGCGCCAGATCCAGCAAGAGGCGCTCGTGCGGCTCAAGCGCTTTTTCGCCTCCAACGGCGTTCGCAAGGACGCCGTGCTTTAACGCTTCGACGACGCCCGGCACCGGCAGGGCGTCGCGTTCCAGGATTCAATGACACCGATTCTTGTTTTCGACATCGAAACGATCCCCGATGTCGACGGCATTCGCCGTCTCGAAGATTTGCCCGACGATCTTTCCGACCGCGAGGTGGCCGAACATGCGTTCGAGGCGCGCCGCGAGCGCGTCGGCAACGACTTTCTGCCGCATCATCTGCAGCGCGTCGCGGCGATTTCCTGCGTGTTTCGCGACAACAGCGGCTTTCGCGTGCGCTCGCTCGGCACGACCGCCGATGGCGAGGCCGCGCTCATCCAGTCGTTCTATCGCGTGATCGAGAAGTACACGCCGCAACTCGTGTCGTGGAACGGCGGCGGCTTCGATCTGCCCGTGCTCCATTACCGCGCGCTGGTGCACGGCATCGCCGCGCCGCGTTACTGGGATCTCGGTCAGGACGACCGCGAATTCAAGTTCAACAACTACATCAGCCGCTATCACATGCGGCACATCGACCTGATGGACGTGCTCGCGATGTATCAGGCGCGCGCCAACGCGCCGCTCGACGCGCTCGCGAAGCTGTGCGGCTTTCCCGGCAAGCTCGGCATGGACGGCGGCAAGGTCTGGGACGCGTACTGCGACGGACAGATCGACGAAATCCGCAACTATTGCGAGACCGATGTCGTCAATACGTATCTGATGTACTGTCGTTTTCAGATGATGCGCGGCGGCTTCACGCCCGGCGAGTACGCCGACGAAATCAACTTCGTGAAGAACGCGCTCGCGCAGGAATCGTCGCCGCATTGGGCCGAGTATCTCGCGGCGTTCGGGAACTAGGCGCGGCGACGTCGTGACGTTCGTCTACAATCTCGCCTTTGCCAATTCGTTAGCCAGGAAGTACGCAGGTGTCTGAAGCCGCTCGCAAAACCCAGAATCGCCGCCGCGCCGCGCCGGCGAAGTTCGTCACGCCCGATCCCGACTTTGTCGCGCCCGAGCTCGAAATCGAGTCGCTCGATATGGAAGCGCGCGGCGTAGGCCGCACGGTCAACGAGAACGGCGAGCCGGGCAAGGTCATTTTCGTCGAAGGCGCGCTGCCGGGCGAACGAGTGAGCTATTCGAGCTTTCGGCGGAAGCCGAGCTTCGAGCAAGCGCAGGTGGTGAGCGTGCTGCGCGAGAGCGTGATCCGCGCGAAGCCGAAGTGCCAGTTTTTCGGCGTATGCGGCGGCTGCTCGATGCAGCATCTCGACGTGCGCGCGCAGATCGCGGTGAAGCAGCGCGTGCTCGAGGACAGCCTGCAACATCTGTCGAAGCTGCGCGCGGAAACCATGTTCCGGCCGATTCACGGGCCGTCGTGGGGCTATCGCTATCGCGCGCGCCTGACCGTGCGGCACGTCGAAAAGAAGGGCGGCGTGCTGGTCGGCTTTCACGAGCGCAAGAGCAGCTATGTCGCCGATATGACGAGCTGCGAAGTGCTGCCGCCGCACGTTTCCGCGATGCTCGTGCCGCTGCGTCATCTGGTGGCGGGTTTGTCGATTCGGGACCGCATGCCGCAGATCGAACTCGCGGTCGGTTCCGACGTGACGGCGCTCGTGCTGCGCATTCTGGAGCCGCTGACCGAAGCCGACGAAGCGCTGCTGCGCACCTTCGCCGACGAACACGACGTTCAATGGTGGCTGCAGCCGAAGGGGCCGGACACCGTCTATCAGTTTTATCCGCTGGATCGCGAACTGGCGTACACGCTGCCGGAATTCGATATCCGCATGCCGTTCAAGCCGACCGATTTCACGCAGGTGAATCACCAGATCAATCGCGTGCTGGTGAGCCGTGCGCTCAGCCTGCTCGCACCGCAAAGGTCGGATCGCGTGCTGGATCTGTTCTGCGGCATCGGCAATTTCACGCTGCCGCTCGCGCGCGTGTCGCGCGAGGTTGTCGGAATCGAAGGCAGCGAGGCGCTGACGACCCGCGCGCTGGAGAACGCGAAGGCGAACGGCGTCGACGGGCACACGTCGTTCGCGTGCCGCAATCTGTTCGAAATCACCGCCGACGACCTGCGCGCGCTCGGTCAATTCGATAAATTTCTCATCGATCCGCCGCGCGAAGGCGCGCTCGCCGTTTCGAAGGCGCTCGCGGACATCGCCCAGTCCGGCGATGGGCCGTTGCCGGAGCGCATCGTTTACGTGTCGTGCAACCCGGCGACGCTCGCGCGCGACGCCGGCCTGCTCGTGCACGAAGCGGGCTACCGGATGAAGGGCGCGGGCGTGGTGAACATGTTCCCGCACACGTCGCACGTGGAGTCGATCGCGTTGTTCGAGCGTGATTGATTCGAATGAAGCAGACGCAAAAAAACCGGCCCGAAGGCCGGTTTTTTTATTGCTTTGGCAAGAACCGAAGCTTAGTTGCGGTTGCCGCCGAAAATGCCGAGCAGCGCCAGCAGGTTCGTGAACACGTTGTACAGGTCGAGGTAGATCGCGAGCGTCGCGCTGATGTAGTTCGTCTCGCCGCCGTTCACCACGCGTTGAACGTCGAACAGCATGTACGCCGAGAAGATAACGATGGCGAGCACGGAGATCGTCATCATCAGGGCCGGCAACTGCAGGAAGATGTTCGCGAACGCGGCGAGCAGAATGACGATCACGCCCATGAACAGGAACTTGCCCAGACCCGAGAAATCGCGCTTGCTGACGGTGGCGATGGTCGCCATCGCGGCGAAGATCACGCCCGTGCCGCCGAACGCCATCATGATGAGCTGCGGCCCGTTCGAGAAGCCCAGAATGAAGCTCAGCAGGCGCGAAAGCATCAGGCCCATGAAGAACGTGAAGCCGAGCAGGACGAGCACGCCCATCCCGCTTTCCTTGGTTTTCTCGATGGCGAACATGAAGCCGAACGCGATCGCGAGGAACGCGATGAAGCTCATCGCCGGGCTGGTGGCCGCGAACAGCGAGAAGCCCGTCGCGACGCCGACCCACGCGCCGAGCACCGTCGGCACCATCGAGAGCGCGAGCAGCCAGTAGGTGTTGCGCAGCACGCGGTTGCGTACCTCGACCGAGGTGACGCTGCCATTACGGCCAAAGCTGTAGGGTGATTCGTTCATGGTTTCTCCTTGCTCCAATTGTCTGTCGTTCGGTCTTCCCGCGACATCCGTCACACACGAATGATAAGGTGCGCGGACTTAAGCCAGTATTAGGACCGCTTTGCTGCGCCAGCCGCCCGCGCAGTCCCCGTTGCAATGCAGCGTTCGGCTCCAATATGGCCCCGGCGCGCGCCGATTTCAATAGTTCCAAAGGCTGATTCGGCCGTCCGGACGTTTAAGTCCTCGCAGGGTTTGATTCTTACGGTGCCGTAAGGTTTCAATCGCAATCATACCTTGCTTCGTGCTACAATTGTCGATTCGTTTTAATCCGTAAACCGTTCATTTTTTGGAGTTTTTCATGGCGATCGAGCGCACCCTGTCGATTATCAAGCCGGACGCGGTAGCAAAGAACGTTATCGGCCAGATCTACAGCCGTTTCGAGAACGCAGGTCTCAAGATCATTGCGTCGCGCATGGTTCATCTGTCGCGCGCCGACGCGGAAAAGTTCTACGCCGTGCACGCCGCGCGTCCGTTCTTCAAGGACCTCGTGGAATTCATGATTTCCGGCCCGGTCGTGATTCAGGTGCTGGAAGGCGAGAACGCAATCGCCAAGCACCGCGACCTGATGGGCGCGACCGATCCGAAAAAGGCGGCCAAGGGCACGATCCGCGCCGACTTCGCCGACAGCATCGATGCGAACGCCGTGCATGGTTCGGACGCTGCGGAAACGGCGCGTCAGGAAGTCGCGTTCTTCTTCCCGGAAGTGAACGTCTACTCGCGTTAATTTTCGCGTTGTACCGCGCGTCGGTCTGTTGGCCGCCGCGCGCATCGCGCCTCGACGCAGAAACAAGCAGTTGAAAGAAGCAGGAATTGGCGCGAACGGTCCCGGACGACATAGTCCGGGCTTCGCAATCTGAAATGGCAGAACTCGACATGACGAGCAGCACCACCGTCAATCTTCTCGATCTGGACGCCGCCGGGCTCACCGCGTATTGCGCGAGCCTGGGCGAAAAGCCGTTTCGCGCCAAGCAATTGCAGCGCTGGATCCACCAATACGGTGCCGACGATTTCGACGGCATGACGGATCTCGCGAAATCGCTGCGCGAAAAACTCAAGGGCCGCGCCAATATGGCGATGCCCGACATCATCAGCGACCACGTTTCCACCGACGGCACACGCAAGTGGCTGATCGACGTAGGCAACGGCAACGCGGTCGAAACCGTGTTCATCCCCGAAGAAACGCGCGGCACGCTGTGCGTGTCTTCGCAGGCGGGTTGCGCGGTGAACTGCCGGTTCTGTTCCACCGGCAAGCAGGGCTTTTCCCGCAATCTGACTACCGGCGAAATCATCGGCCAGTTGCGCATGGCGGAGTTCGCGCTGCGCAAGTCGCTCGGACGCGAAGTCGGCGGGCCGGGCAAGGGCGAGCGCGTCGTCACGAACGTCGTGATGATGGGCATGGGCGAGCCGATGCTCAACTATGACGCCGTCGTGCCGGCCATGCGCCTGATGCTCGACGACAACGCCTACGGGCTCTCCCGCCGCCGCGTGACGCTTTCCACCTCCGGCGTCGTGCCGATGATGGACCGTCTCGCCGCCGATCTGCCCGTGGCGCTGGCAGTATCGCTGCACGCGCCGAACGACCCGTTGCGCGACATGCTGGTGCCGCTGAACAAGAAGTACCCGCTGCGCGAATTGATGGCGGCGTGTCAGCGCTATCTGAAGGTCGCGCCGCGCGACTTCATCACGTTCGAATATTGCATGCTCGACGGCGTCAACGACACCGAGGCGCACGCGCGCGAACTGCTCGCCGTGACGCGCGACGTGCCGTGCAAATTCAACCTCATTCCGTTCAATCCGTTCCCGGAATCGGGTCTGACGCGCTCCAAAAACGAGCAGATCAAGCGATTCGCGCAGGTTCTGATGGACGCGGGTGTCGTCACTACCGTGCGCAAGACGCGCGGCGACGACATCGACGCTGCCTGCGGCCAGCTCGCGGGCGCGGTGCAGGATCGCACGCGTCTTGCCGAACGCATGAGCCGCGCGGGCAGCAAGACTATCGAGGTGCGGGCGATCTGACGGCGCGCCTGAACTGAACGAAGCCGCAGCGAAAGGCGCAGCAAACGTCGGGATACGGCACTAAAAGCCGAACATTTTGTTATAAAGCGGTCTGCAATGGCGCTGGAGTTGTATCGTTCACGTGGTTTATTCGAACCGGACAACGCAACAGCGCTATATGAAAGAATCGATGCGAGGAATTTGGCATGAGTGAGCCGCAGCACCCGACGCCTTTTGGCAGTCATTCCGGCAACCGGTCCGGCGGTCAGTACGACGGTCAGGCCGGCGCGGAAGGGGCGGCGTCGAATGCGAGCCAGGCGGGGCCTCTGGACTCGATACAGGCGGTCGGCGCGCGTCTCGCGCAGCTCCGTCAGGCGAAAGCATGGTCGATCGACGACGTCTCCGCGCGCCTAAAAGTTTCGCCGACAAAATTGCTCGCGCTCGAAGCGGGCGATATCAGTCATTTGCCCGATCGTACATTTGCCGCGGGCATCGTGCGGAGTTACGCGAAAATTCTGGGCGCCGATCCCGCGCCCTTCACGCAGGCTTTCCGGCGCGATGGCGGCGAGATCGAGCACAATCTGAAAGTGCCGGCATCGGCGGGCGGAGGGCTGCCGCGCGGTCGCGTGTCGGTGCCGCTCGGCAATTCCTCGAGCCGCAAGCGCTCATGGATGTGGGGTGTCCTGGCCATCATCGTCGTTCTGGTGGCGCTCGTGACGTGGCACACCGGCGGCGAATCGAGCAACTGGCTCGCACGTCTGAAGGCGACCACGGGCGTGGGCTTGTCGTCGACATCGCCATCGCCGTCGAACGAATCGGCGGGTACATCGTCCACGCAGACGCCCGACGAGGCAGCGGCCGCGAACACCGGCGAAGCATCGCTGCCCGAAGTGGCGGCCGCGCCCGGCGAGCAGCCGATGCCGCGTCCGCTCGGCACGAACGCGCTGCCGGCTTCGTCATCGACGTTGTCGGCGGTGCAGGGCGCGAGCGCGCCGGCTGCCGCTACTCCCGCATCGGCTGCGAAGACCGCGCCGGCTGTGGTGGCGTCCGCGCCTGCCGTCGCGGGCAGCGGCTCGGGCGCGATCGAGTTGAAAGTGAAGGAAGATAGCTGGTTCAGCGTGCGCGGCAAGGACGGCAAGGAACTCTATTCCGGCCTCGTCCGTGCGGGCAGCACGCAGCGCGTGGAAGGCGAGGCGCCGTTCAAGGTGACCGTCGGCAATGTGAAGGGCGTCGAATCGTTGTCGGTCGACGACGAACCCGTCGATGCCAAGCGCTACTCGTCCGCACGCGGAAACGTCGCGCGTCTCTCGCTGCCTTGAGTCGGCGAGGTCGATCGGTTCGCTGAGCGGCGAACAAGTCAGGGGCGTCACGGTGCAAGCCGTGTCGCCCGTTCGAGGTTCCATACACGCAACCCGGCGCCGCATCGGCGAAAAGGTTGCCAAAGGGTTTTTCGATGCAATCCGAAGCTCAATCCCTGATCAGCAGCAAGATTTGTTCGACCGAGCCGGTCTTCGGCGGTCCGTTGACGCGCCGCGCATCGCACGCGGTCGATGTGCGCTGGGGCGGACAGCTCGTGACGATCGGCGGCGACGCGCCCGTGCGCGTCCAGTCGATGACCAACACCGACACCGCCGACGCGATCGGCACCGCCATCCAGATCAAGGAACTGGCGCAAGCCGGCTCCGAGCTCGTGCGCATCACGGTGAACACGCCGGAAGCGGCCGCGGCCGTGCCGCATGTCCGTGAGCAACTGGATCGCATGGGCGTGACCGTGCCGCTCGTCGGCGACTTCCATTACAACGGACATCTGTTGCTGCGCGACTATCCCGCGTGCGCGGAAGCGTTGTCGAAGTACCGCATCAATCCGGGCAACGTCGGCCAGGGCGCGAAGCGCGACACGCAATTCGCGCAAATGATCGAAGCCGCGATTAAATACGACAAGCCGGTGCGCATCGGCGTGAACTGGGGCAGCCTCGACCAGGATCTGCTCGCGCGCATGATGGACGAGAACGCCGCGCGCTCGACGCCGTGGGAACTGCAGAGCGTCATGTACGAGGCGCTGATTCAATCGGCGATCGGCTCTGCGGAACGCGCTGTCGAACTGGGTCTCGGCCGCGACAAGATCATCCTCTCGTGCAAGGTCAGCGGCGTGCAGGATCTGATCGCCGTGTACCGCGAACTCGCGAAGCGTTGCAGCTTCGCATTGCACCTCGGCCTGACCGAAGCGGGCATGGGCTCGAAGGGCATCGTCGCGTCGACGGCGGCGCTTTCGGTGCTGCTGCAGGAGGGCATCGGCGACACGATTCGCATCTCGCTCACGCCTGAACCGGGCGGCGCGCGTACGGGCGAAGTCGTCGTCGGTCAGGAGATTTTGCAGACGATGGGCCTGCGCTCGTTCACGCCGATGGTCATCGCATGTCCCGGCTGCGGCCGCACGACGAGCACGCTGTTCCAGGAGCTCGCGTCGCAAATCCAGACTTACCTGCGCAGCTCGATGCCCACCTGGCGCGACCAGTACCCCGGCGTCGAGAAGATGCACGTCGCGGTGATGGGCTGCATCGTCAACGGACCGGGCGAATCGAAGCACGCGAACATCGGTATCAGCTTGCCGGGTTCGGGCGAGAATCCGGCCGCGCCCGTATTCGTCGACGGCGTGAAGGTGAAGACGCTGCGCGGCGAGCGCATCGCCGAGGAATTCCAGCAAATCGTCAGCGACTATGTCGAGCGCACCTACGGGCAAGGTGCAGCCACGCGTGAAGAGACGTCCACCGCAACCCTTTGAAGACAGATGACTGAACAGAAGAAACGGCTCGAGAAACTGAGCGGTGTGAAGGGCATGAACGACATCCTCCCGCAGGATGCCGCGTTGTGGGACTTCTTCGAAACCACCGTCAAGTCGATGCTGCGCGCATACGGCTATCAGAACATCCGCACGCCGATCGTCGAGCATACGCAGTTGTTCACGCGCGGTATCGGCGAAGTGACCGATATCGTCGAGAAAGAGATGTACAGCTTCACGGATGCGCTCAATGGCGAGCATCTGACGATGCGCCCGGAGAACACCGCGGCGGTCGTGCGCGCGACCATCGAGCACAACCTGCTGTACGACGGCCCCAAGCGCCTGTGGTACGTCGGCCCGATGTTCCGTCACGAGCGTCCGCAGCGCGGGCGTTATCGCCAGTTCCATCAGGTCGGCGTGGAAGCGCTCGGCTTCGCGGGTCCGGATACCGACGCCGAAATCATCATGATGTGCCAGCGTCTCTGGGACGATCTCGGGCTCACCGGCATTCGCCTCGAACTCAACTCGCTCGGTCAGGCGGAAGAGCGCGCGGCGCATCGCAAGGAACTGATCGCGTATCTGGAGAAGCATGCCGATTCGCTCGATGAAGAAGCGAAACGCCGTCTCTATACGAACCCGCTGCGCGTGCTCGACACGAAGAATCCGGCGATGCAGGAGATCGCGCAGAACGCGCCGAAGCTCGTCGATTTTCTGGGTGACGCGTCGCGCAAGCACTTCGAAGGCGTGCAGCGTCTGCTCAAGGCGAACAACATTCCGTTCAAGATCAATCCGCGTCTCGTGCGCGGCCTCGACTATTACAACCTCACCGTGTTCGAATGGGTCACCGACAAGCTCGGCGCCCAGGGCACGGTCGCGGGCGGCGGTCGCTACGATCCGCTCATCGAGCAACTCGGCGGCAAGCCGACGGCCGCGTGCGGCTGGGCGATGGGCGTCGAGCGCATCCTCGAGTTGCTGAAGGAAGAGCAACTCGTGCCGGAAGCCGAAGGCACGGACGTGTATGTCGTGCATCAGGGCGAAAAGGCGGCGGAGCACGCGTTCATCGTCGCCGAACGTCTGCGCGACACGGGCCTCGACGTCATCCTGCATTGCAGCCCGGACGGCGCGTCCGCGAGCTTCAAGTCGCAGATGAAGAAGGCCGACGCGAGCGGCGCGGCCTTCGCGGTCGTGCTCGGCGAGGACGAACTCGCGCAAGGCATGATCGGCGTCAAACCGCTGCGCCGTTCGGGCGACGAAACCTCCGACAGCCAAAAGAACGAGCAAGTGAACGTTCCGGCGGAAGACTTGACCGAATACCTAATCAATGCGATGGTTGCAACCGCCGATGACGAGGGCGCCTGAGATACAGGCCCATTTTGCCGTTCGCCGCGGTCCGGATCGACACAATCCGGCATCGCGCGCGGTGCTCGTTGAGGGAATTGAAACGCAGGAAGGAATAGCTGGACGATGAGCTATCACGACGAACAAGAATCACTTGAAAGCGTAAAGGCCTGGTGGGCCAAATGGGGTAACACCACGACGTGGGTTGTGCTCGTGGCGCTCGTCATTGGGGCCGGGTACAACGGATGGAATTTCTGGCAGCGTCGTCAGGCGGCCGAAGCATCGGTGCTCTACGACCATCTTCAGCAGGCAGTCAACGCCAACGATCAGGCGCTCGTCACGCGTGTTGCCACCGACATGGAAGACAAGTTCGGCGGCACGGGTTACGCGCAGATGAGCGCGCTCGCGGCCGCGAAATCGCTTTACATGGCGGGCAACACGGCGGGTGCGAAGACGCAGCTGCAATGGGCCATCGACCACGCGAAGGACGACGAGTACAAGCAGATCGCGAAGCTGCGTCTCGCGCTCGTCCTGCTCGACGAGAAGAACTACGACGCAGGCCTCAAGCTGCTCGCGGATCAACCGCTCGATGCGTTCAAGGGCGTGATCGCGGATCGCCGTGGCGACCTGCTCGCCGCGCAAGGCAAGCGCGACGACGCGCGCGCGGCCTACAAGGTCGCGCTCGAGACGCTGCCCGAGAACGACACGTCCGCGCGTCAATTGATCCAGTTCAAGCTCGATGCGCTCGGCGGCTGATCCGCATCGTTTCAATCGGTATCGATCGATCCTGCACATCAGTCAATCAAGCCGCCCGCCACGGCGTCGCGATGCAGCGACGCGGCGGCCGGCGCCGATCAACCCAATTCACCAATTCATGTTGCGTCCACCGATGACTTTTTTGAAACGCTACGCCGTGCCGCTCACTTGCGCGATGACCGTCTTGCTGGCCGCCTGCTCGTCGACCAAGGATGAACGCCGCGTGCCGACACCGCTCGCGGACTTCAAGCCGGTGTTGAGCGTCAACCAGACGTGGAAGGCGAGCGTCGGCAAGGCGGGCCGGTATCTGTTCTCGCCGGTCGCGGTCGGCGATTACGTCTTCGCCGCGGGCACGAACGGCACCGTCGCCAAAATCGATGCGAAGACCGGTCAGGACGTCTGGCGCATCAAGCTCAAGGACGATCTGTCCGCGGGCGTCGGCAGCGATGGCAATCTCACGGCCGTGGGCGGTCTGAAGGGCCAGGTCGACGTGCTCGGCTCCGACGGCAAGCTGCTGTGGACGGCCACGGCGCCCGGCGAGATCGTCTCGCCGCCGCTCGTCGGCAACGATCTCGTGATCGTGCGCACGATCGACGGCAAGGTCATCGCGTTCAACGCGCAGACGGGCGAGCAAAGGTGGGTCTTTCAGTTGCGCGCCGTGCCTTTGAACCTGCGTGTCGCGGCGGGCATGACGTTCGCCGGCAATCAGGCGGTGCTCGCGGGCTTCCCCGGCGGCACGTTCGCGGCGATCAACCTGCAAACGGGCGATGCGTACTGGCAGGCGCCAGTGTCGTACCCGAAGGGCGTGACCGAAGTCGAGCGTATCAATGACGTGACCGGCGCGCCGGGACTCGTTGGCGCGCAGACCTGCGCGGTGACGTTCCAGGGCCGCATCGGCTGCTTCGATGCGAACTCGGGCCAGCCGGTGTGGGAAAAGAATTTCTCAAGCGACAGCGGCCTCGCACAAGACGAGCAGATCGTCGCGGCGGGCGACGACTGGTCGGTCGTGAACGCGTTCCGCGCGACGGACGGCTCGCAGATCTGGAAGACGGATACGCTGAAGAACCGCAGCGTCAGCGTGCCGTACATTCTCGGCCGTGCGGTCGTCGTGGGCGACTATCAGGGCTTCGTGCACTTCCTGAACACGGAAAACGGCCAGGTCATCGGCCGCGCACCGACCGACGGCAGCGCGATCACCGCGGCGCCTGTGCTGGCGGGCAACACGCTCGTCGTGCAGACGCATGACGGCGATCTCTACGGTTTCCGTCCGGGCAACTGAGTGAAAACCGGGCTGCGAGCGCGTGACGCGCGCTCGCAGCCTTGAGCAGCAAAGCGCGCCGTCGATGTCCGGCGGCGCGGCAGGCTCGCCACGACGAGCCGCACGAGAAAGAAGCGTCGCGCCGCGCGCGCATCGCGATAAAACCCGCTTGCAAAAGCAGGGTAGAAGAACGAGCGCGTCGTGCGAAGGCGCCGCGCAAGAGAGCCTCGAACGAGGCAAGACCGGCGAACGACCGCCGATCATCCGGCCAACCGACGCGCCTCGCGTGCGGCAAGCCGAATCCATGCTAATTTGCGACAAGCGCAGCCATTGCGCGGCGTAGCGGAACGCAACGAGACGTTTCTACCGCCCGTTCCGCGTTCGCCTTGCGTTCAACCTTGAACAAAATCAGATGAAACCCGTGATCGCGCTCGTCGGGCGCCCCAATGTTGGGAAATCGACGCTTTTCAACCGGCTGACGCGCTCGCGCGACGCGCTCGTCGCGGACTTGCCGGGCCTGACCCGTGACCGCCACTACGGCGAAGGTCGCGTGGGCGGCGAACGTCCGTATCTCGTCGTGGACACGGGCGGTTTCGAGCCGGTGGCGAAGGACGGCATCCTGCACGAGATGGCGCGGCAGACGCGTCAGGCGGTCGAAGAGGCCGATATCGTCGTGTTCATCGTCGATGGCCGCAACGGACTCGCGCCGCAGGACAAGGCGATCGCCGACTATCTGCGCAAGACCGGCCGTCCGCTCTTTCTGGTCGTGAACAAGGCCGAGGGCATGAAGTACTCGGCGGTCGCAGCGGACTTCTACGAGCTCGGTCTCGGCGATCCGCGCGCGATCTCGGCCGCGCATGGCGACGGCGTCGTCGAGATGATCAACGATGCGCTCGACATCGCGTACAAGGATCAGCCGGAAGAAACGGACGAAGAGAAGGCGAAGCACGGCGTCAAGATTGCGATCGTCGGGCGTCCGAACGTCGGCAAGTCGACGCTCGTGAATACGCTGATCGGCGAGGAGCGCGTGATCGCGTTCGACATGCCCGGCACGACGCGCGATTCGATCTATGTTGATTTCGAGCGACAAGGCCGCAAATACACGTTGATCGACACGGCAGGCCTGCGCCGCCGCGGCAAGGTGTTCGAAGCGATCGAGAAGTTCTCGGTCGTGAAGACGCTGCAGTCCATCGCGGACGCCAACGTCGTGATCCTTCTGCTCGATGCGCAGCAGGACATCTCGGAGCAGGACGCGCACATCGCGGGTTTCGTGGTCGAGCAGGGCCGTGCGCTCGTCGTCGGCGTGAACAAGTGGGACGGTCTGGACTCCCATGTGCGTGAGCGCACTAAGGCGGACCTGACGCGCAAGCTCAAGTTTTTGGACTTTGCTAAATTCCACTACGTTTCGGCGCTCGAGAAGACGGGCATCGGCGCGCTGATGAAATCGGTCGACGACGCCTACGGCGCCGCGATGGCGAAGCTGCCGACGCCGAAGCTCACGCGCGCGCTGATCGACGCGGTGGAATTCCAGCAGCCGCGGCGTCGCGGGCCGGTGCGGCCGAAGCTGCGTTACGCGCATCAGGGCGGGCAGAATCCGCCGATCATCGTCGTGCACGGCAACGCGCTCGACGCGATCACAGAGACATACAAGCGTTATCTGGAAGGACGTTTTCGCGAAACTTTCGGGCTCGCCGGCACTCCACTTCGCATAGAGTTTCGGTCGAGTCACAACCCATACGCGGACAAGGATTGAGAACCGCGTGAAGCCTTACGGTTCGGTCCCGTCAGCCATTTGGCCGAGGGGTCCCGAAAACGTAAAACAGCGAAAATCGGCTATAGTGTAGCGATTGTCGGCGGATCTCTTTTTCTTCGTCCACAATACTTCCAACCTGCAAAAAAACACGGAGTTTGCTATGAGCAACAAAGGGCAATTGTTACAAGACCCGTTTTTGAACGCACTGCGTAAAGAGCATGTGCCGGTGTCGATCTATTTGGTCAACGGCATCAAGCTTCAAGGCAACATCGAATCTTTCGACCAGTACGTCGTGTTGCTCCGAAATACGGTCACCCAAATGGTCTATAAGCACGCTATTTCGACGGTCGTGCCTGCCCGCCCGGTGAATTTCCACCCGGACGCTGAACCGTCCTAAACCTCGTCGCGGCCGGCGCGAATCTGCCATTTCAAAAGCGAACATTAAGCAACTCGCCGGTCGCTTCAAAAACGTAAATACATCAATTTGATCAACGCAGCGCTCGTCGGCATAGACTTCGGCAAGATCGATTTCGAAGCCAGTCTGGAAGAACTCAGCCTGCTCGCACAAAGTGCGGGCGCTCATCCCGCCGTCACGCTCACCGGCCGCCGCTCGAGCCCCGATGCCAAGATGTTCATCGGCAGCGGCAAGGTCGAAGAACTGCGCCTGCAGTGTGAAGCGAACGACGTCGAACTCGTCATCTTCAATCATGCGCTCGCGCCCGCACAGCAGCGCAATCTCGAGGTCGCGCTGAATCGCCGCGTGGTCGATCGCACGAGCCTCATTCTCGATATCTTCGCGCAGCGCGCTCGCAGCCACGAAGGCAAGCTGCAGGTCGAGCTCGCGCAACTGCAATATCTGTCGACGCGCCTCATTCGCGCGTGGACTCACCTCGAACGCCAGAAGGGCGGTATCGGCTTGCGCGGCCCGGGTGAAACGCAGCTCGAAACCGACCGCCGTCTGATCGGCGAGCGCATCAAGGCGCTCAAGTCGCGGCTCGAGAAGCTGCGCCGTCAGCACGGCACGCAGCGGCGTCAGCGCGTGCGCAACCGGACCATGTCGGTGTCGCTCGTCGGCTATACGAACGCGGGCAAGTCCACCTTGTTCAATGCGCTGACGAAGGCGCAGGCATACGCGGCCAATCAGCTCTTCGCCACGCTCGACACCACGTCGCGCCGCGTGTTTCTCGGCGAGGAAGCGGGGCATGTCGTCGTGTCGGACACGGTCGGGTTCATCCGCGAATTGCCGCACCAGCTCGTCGCCGCATTCCGCGCCACGCTCGAAGAAACCATTCACGCGGACGTGCTGCTGCATGTGGTCGATGCATCGAGCGCGGTGCGCCTCGATCAGATCGATCAGGTGAACGAGGTGTTGCGCGGCATCGGCGCGGACAACATTCGCCAGATTCTCGTCTTCAACAAGATCGACGCGGTGCCTGAGCTCGCGGCCCGTGACGAAGCGGTTGAAAGGGACGAGTATGGTAATATTTCGCGCGTTTTCTTGAGTGCACGCACGGGTCAGGGGCTCGATGCGCTGCGCGCTGCCATCGCCGAAATCGCCACGGCGGAAATCGGTGAGATCGATGCGGGCCTACCCAGCGTGCTCGCCGAATTTCCGGGCTTGCACGAGGCGTCCGACGCAACGCAATCCACGCAGTCCGAGTCAAACGCCACACACGACACGAACGCGCAGCCGGACGACCACCGGCAGGCTGTCGAACGTGACGATCACAAGGTCCCCGAGCACGGACATTAAGTTGCTTCGGAATTGCATCGACCCGGCATCGACCCCGGCTGTCTAATGGTGAATCACCGAGTGAACGACTACAAAGAGCGGACTATCCGGCAAGCTGTGCATGCCGTCTTTTCGATCAACGATCCGCGCTGGGGGCGGGGCGACGGCAATGGCGTGAAGAACGACTCGAAGCGCCCGCAAGACGGCAAGCGCCCGAACGGCAAGGACGAAGGTCCACCCGATCTCGACGAGATGTGGCGCGAGTTCAATCGCCGCATCGCCGGCGTGTTCGGCAAGAAGCCCGGCAACGGCGCACCGCGCGAGAACGGTCGCGGCACGAAGATCGGCGTCGGCATCGTCATCGGCGTGTTGATCGCCATCTATCTCGGCAGCGGCGTGTTCGTCGTGCAGGACGGCCATGTCGGCGTCGTCTCTCAATTCGGCAAGTATCGTCAGACGGTCTCGCAAGGCATTCACTGGCGTCTGCCGTATCCGTTCCAGTCGAGCGAAATCGTCGATACCTCGCAGATTCGTTCCGTCGAAGTCGGCCGCGGCACCGCACTGTCGCAAGGCAACGTGCGCGACGCGTCGCTTCTGACGAACGACGCGGATATCGTCGACGTGCGCTTCGCCGTGCAGTACCAGATCAAGTCGCCCACAGACTTCCTCTTCCGCAGCGTCAATGCGGACGACAGCGTCACGCAGGCCGCGCAGTCGGCGATCCGCGAGATCGCGGGCGGCCTCACCACGGACGACATGCTCTACAAGGATCGCGAGGCGCTGCGCGCGCGCCTGATCGAGACGATCCAGCGTTCGCTCGACACCTATCGCACCGGTCTGCAGGTGACGGGCGTCGCGGTGCAAAGCGTGCAGGTGCCGCAACAGGTGCAGTCGGCGTTCGAGGAAGCGGCGCGTGTGCGTCAGGACAACGAACGCGCCCGCGACACCGCGCAAGCCTATGCGGATCAGTTGCTGCCGCGCGCGAAGGCCGACGCGGCCAAGCTGATCGACGAGGCGCGCGCCTATAGCAACCGCGAAGTCACGCAGGCGCAGGGAGACGCGGAGCGCTTCAAGGAGGTCTACGCGGAATACTCGAAGGCGCCCGCGGTCATTCGTCAACGCATGTACCTGGACACGATGCAGCAGATCTACTCGCGCACCACAAAGGTTTTCGTCGACAGCAAGGCGGGCAATAACGTCGTCTATCTGCCGCTCGACAAGCTCGTCGAAGCCAATCGACAGCAGGCGAAGGACGCGGCCGAAGGCGCGAGCGGCGCAGCCGCATCCGCCGCACCCGCCGCGACGGAAGCGCCTCAGGCGCGTGCGCAGGGCACGGCGGGCGCGTCGGCGCCGGCTGCTGCCGCACCCGCCAGCGCGGCAAGCGCTGCCAGTGGCGCGAGCGCGAATGCCGGCGGCGATCCGCTGCGCTCGCGCGACGCGTTCCGTTCCCGCAGCCGGTCGGAAGACCTGCAATAAGGAGCGCGAACATGAATCGAATCTTTGCGCTCGTCGTCGCCGTCGTCATCGTGCTGTTCATCGGTTCGTCGATGATCTTCACCGTCGACGAAAGACATGCCGCCGTCGTCGCCGCGCATGGCGAAGGCAATCCGCGTCTCGAAGGCCCCGGTCTGCACTTCAAGCTGCCGCCGCCGTTCCAGACGCTTACCCTCATCGACACGCGCACGCTCACCATCGACGAATCCGGCGCCGACCGTTTCTCGACGGCGGACAAGAACGAAGTGCTGGTCAACACGGTGATCAAGTATCGCGTCTCCGATCCTTTGAAGCTCTTCGAAAGCAACGAGAAGAACACGCAGACGGCCGAGGAGCGCATCACCGCGCTTGCGCGCACGGCGCTCGCGAGCGCCTTTGCGAAGCGCCCGCTCACCGACGCGCTCGGCGCTCAGCAGGCGATCGAAACCGACGCGCAGAAGAGCGTCGAAAGCGCGGCCGCGGTGTTCGGCGTGCAACTGGTCGACCTGCAGATGACGCGCATCGACTTTCCGTCGGCGGTGGCCGACTCCGTCTACAAGCGCATGATCGCGGCGCGCCAGCAGGCCGCGGCGAACGAGCGCGCGAAGGGCACGGCGGAAGCAGACAAGATCAAGGCCGACGCGGAGCGCACGCAGCAGGCCATCGTCGCGGACGCCTACAGCCAGGCGCAGTCGATCAAGGGCGAAGGAGACAGCAAGGCGGCGGCCATAGCGGCCGATGCGTACGGACGCGATCCGCAGTTCTACCAGTTCTATCAGAGCCTGGAAGCGTATAAGAAGACGTTCAAGCCGGGCGACGTGATGGTCGTCGACTCGAACAGCGATTTCTTCCGCTTCATGAAGAGCCCGACCGGAGGCGCGACGGATACGTCGGCCCCGGCGACGGCGAAGCGCTGATTCCCGTCCGCGCCGCGCGCCGGATCGTCCCGGTCGCGCGGCATCAAAAAAAACCCTGGACATGGCCGAGACGTTACTGCTCGCTCTTGCGTTGATGCTGATTATCGAAGGCATGTTTCCCTTCGTTTTCCCGACCGCCTGGCGCGATACCTTTCGCCGCATCGCGGAGCGGCCGGTGCACCATATCCGCATCGGCGGACTGGTCGCCATGGTGCTCGGCCTGATTCTGCTCCTGATCGCGACGTGAGCCTCGTCCGGCAGGCCGCCGCCATTTCGCCTATCTTGTCCTTATTCTTTCGTCCCTGACCGTTCAAGTCCGTGAGCGCCGCGCGATCCGCGCCGAGCCTTCTCGTCCCGTAGGAAACGTATCGATGTCCACCTGGTTACTTCCCGAGAATATCGCCGACGTCTTGCCGTCGGAAGCCCGCAAGATCGAAGAGCTGCGCCGCCGCCTGCTCGACCGTTTCCGTTCGTACGGTTACGAGCTCGTGATGCCGCCGATGCTCGAGTATCTCGAATCGCTTCTGACGAGCGGCGGAAGCGATCTGAATCTGCGTACCTTCAAGCTCGTCGATCAATTGTCCGGGCGCACGCTCGGCTTGCGCGCGGACATCACGCCGCAGGTATCGCGCATCGACGCGCATCTGCTGAACCGGCAGGGCGTGACGCGTCTGTGCTACGCGGGCGTCGTGCTGCACACGCGCCCGCGCGGGCTGCACGCGACGCGCGAGCAGATTCAGATCGGCGCGGAAATCTATGGGCACGCGGGGCTCGAAGCGGATCTCGAGATCCAGCAGCTCATGCTCGATTCGCTGCATCTCGCAGGTCTGAAGAAAGTGCGTCTCGATCTGTGCCACGCGGGCGTGCTCGCCGCGCTGCTGGAACTCGAACCGGCGGCGGCATCGCTCGGTGAAGCGCTTTACGAAGCGCTCGCGAGCAAGGACGTGCCGCGCCTCAATGAGCTGACCGCGCATCTCGGACAAGTGCCGCGCGAGGCGCTGCGCGCTTTGCCGTCGCTCTATGGCGATGCTTCGGTGCTGCAGATTGCGCGTGGCCGTCTGCCGAATCTGCCGGTGATCGCGCGCGCGCTCGACGATCTCGCGTTCCTCGCAGGTCAGGTCGAAGGCGCCGAGCTGATGATCGACCTCGCGGACCTGCGCGGCTATGCCTATCACAGCGGCGTGATGTTTTCCGCCTATGTCGATGGCGTGCCGAACGCCGTCGCGCGCGGCGGCCGATATGACGACGTTGGCCTCGCCTACGGCCGTGCGCGGCCCGCTACGGGCTTCTCGCTCGACCTGCGCGAAGTGGCGCGCATCTCGCCCGTCGACGCACGCGGCAGCGCGATCGTCGCGCCGTGGAAACACGATGAACCGCTGCGCGCAGCGATTCTCGCGTTGCGCGACGCGGGCGAAGTGGTGATCCAGGCGTTGCCCGGCCACGACCACGATCTGGACGAATTCGCGTTCGACCGTGTGCTCGTCGAGCGTGACGGCAAATGGACCGTCGAAACCCGCACCTGAAGCGGACGATGAATACAGGCGCTTGATCGGCAAGGGAATTTGCTTAGCGGATTCCAATCACGCGAGCGTGACGAAATCGCGAAACGCGTCCCGAAAAACTCGGAACCTTTCGCGAACATAGGTAAAATACGTTTTTAACCAGCTAACGAATCAACATGTCTGCCAGTGCAGTGAATGTGAACCCGGGGCGCAACGTCGTCGTGGTGGGCACCCAGTGGGGTGATGAGGGCAAAGGCAAGATCGTCGACTGGCTGACGGACCACGCCCAGGGCGTCGTGCGCTTCCAGGGCGGTCACAACGCCGGCCATACGCTCATCATCGGCGGCAAGAAGACCATTCTTCGCCTCATTCCCTCGGGCATCATGCGCGCGGGCACGGCCTGTTACATCGGCAATGGCGTCGTGTTGTCGCCGGAAGCGCTGTTCAAGGAAATCGACGAACTGGAAGCTGCGGGCGTCGACGTCTGCAAGCGCCTGTTCATTTCCGAAGCCGCCACGCTCGTTCTTCCGTATCACGTCGCGATCGACCAGGCGCGCGAAGCCAAGCGCGGCGCCGGCAAGATCGGCACGACCGGTCGCGGCATCGGCCCGGCGTACGAAGACAAGGTGGCCCGTCGCGGTCTGCGCGTGCAGGATCTCTTCGATCGCGCGGTGTTCGAGGAACGCCTGCGCGAAACGCTCGAATTCCATAACTTCGTGCTGACTCAGTATCTTGGCGCGAAGGCCGTCGATTTCCAGGAAACGCTCGAAACGATGCTCGGCTACGCCGACCGTCTCGCGCCCATGGTCACGGACGTTTCCCGCCGTCTCTATGACGAAAACCACGCCGGCCGGAATCTTCTGTTCGAAGGCGCGCAAGGCACGCTGCTCGACATCGACCACGGCACGTATCCGTACGTCACGTCGAGCAATTGCGTCGCGGGCGCGGCGACTTCAGGCGCGGGCATCGGGCCGCAGCGTCTGAACTACATTCTCGGCATCACCAAGGCGTACTGCACGCGCGTCGGCTCGGGCCCGTTCCCGAGCGAACTGTACGACGCGGACAACGCCCAGCGTCAGGATCAGGTTGGCCTGAATCTCGCGACCGTCGGCAAGGAATTCGGTTCGGTCACTGGCCGTCCGCGCCGCACCGGCTGGCTCGACGCGGCCGCGCTGCGCCGTTCGATTCAGATCAACGGTATCTCGGGCCTGTGCATGACCAAGCTCGACGTGCTCGATGGTCTCGACGAAGTGAAGCTGTGCACGGGCTACACGCTCGACGGCAAGCTGATCGACATCCTGCCGCGCGGCGCATCGGAAGTGGCGCGCTGCGAGCCGGTGTATGAAACCTTCGGCGGCTGGAAGGAAAGCACCATTGGCATCACGCAATGGGACGGGCTGCCGGAAAACGCGCGCAAGTACCTGTCGCGCGTGCAGGAAGTGGCGGGCGTGCCGATCGACATGGTGTCGACCGGTCCGGACCGTGACGAAACCATCCTGCTTCGCCATCCGTTCAAGGTCTGAGCGCTTTAACGAGCCTCGACCGGAACCGGACGCTGTAAAGAATGTGGCCGCCTGATGCGGCCACATTTCGTATATAACCTAAGCATTTGAAAGAGCCTCACCATGATCGCGATGACGGACCCGCGCAACGACGACAAGAACCTCTGGGTCGGCTGGGATGAATACCACCGGCTGATCGAACTCCTCGCGCTGAAGGTGCACGAGTCGGGCTGGAAGTTCGACAAGATCCTGTGTCTCGCGCGCGGCGGCCTGCGCGTGGGCGATCAACTGTCGCGCATCTACGACCTGCCACTCGCCATTCTCGCGACGAGCTCGTACCGCGAAGCAGCGGGCACGGAGCAGGGCGATCTCGACATCGCGCAATACATCACGATGACGCGCGGCGATCTGTCCGGCAACGTGCTGCTCGTCGATGATCTGGTCGATTCGGGCGTCACGCTCGCGCGCGTGCAGGAACATCTGAAGGAGCGTTATCCGGCGATCACGTCGGTGCGTTCGGCGGTGCTCTGGTACAAGGCGTGCTCGAAGGTCACACCCGACTATCACGTTCAGCATCTTGAAACGAATCCGTGGATTCATCAGCCTTTCGAGGAGTGGGACACGGTGCGTCCGCACAACCTGGGCGCGTGGATCAAGCGCGGCACGCAAAACGGACGCGGATGATCGGCGACACCTGATCTTTCGCATGACAGACGCCGTTCGCCTGGCACGAAGCCGGGCGCAACGGCGTTTTTTGTTTTCGCGAGATGACGGACCGGACGCCGAAGCATTGTCTTGAACACGCCCGCCGACGCACGCGGAGTGCGATGCTACACTCTCACACGCGTCTCTCGTGGCGCTGGAGCAACACGCGAGAAGGCGTATTCGCGTGCAACGTTAGATAGAATGGCGTTCGTTTTTTTCCGCCCTGGACGGATATATCGCTTTTATGACTAACACGACTCACGCGCACGAGCATAAACAGCCAATGCACTCGCTTGCGCTCGCCGCCATTGGCGTCGTTTTCGGCGACATCGGCACGAGTCCTCTCTACTCCCTGAAGGAAGCCTTTAGTCCGTCGCACGGCATCGGCTTGTCGGAGGCGTCGATTCTCGGCGTCATCTCCTTGCTCTTCTGGGCGATCGTCATGGTGGTCGCCGTCAAATACGTGCTGTTCGTCATGCGCGCCGACAACAACGGCGAAGGCGGCGTATTCGCCATGACCACGCTCGCGCTGCGCAGCGTGCGGGAGGCCGGCAAGATCTCGGGCGTGCTGATGATGCTGGGCATCTTCGGCGCATGCATGTTCTACGGCGACGCGGTCATCACGCCGGCGATGTCGGTGCTTTCGGCGGTCGAAGGTCTCGAGATCGCCGCGCCCAAGCTCACGCCGTACGTGCTGCCGATCACGATCGTGATTCTCATCGCGCTCTTCTGGATTCAGCGCCACGGCACGGCGGTGGTCGGCAAGCTCTTCGGCCCGATCATGGTCGTGTGGTTCGCGACGCTCGCGGTGCTCGGCGCCGCGCATATCGTGATGGAGCCGCGCATCATCGTCGCGCTCAATCCCTACTACGCCTTTTCCTTCATGGGGCAGCACGTCCTGCAGGCGTATATCGTGCTCGGCTCGGTCGTGCTCGTGCTGACCGGGGCGGAAGCGCTGTACGCGGACATGGGGCACTTTGGCGTCAAGCCGATTCGCTACGGCTGGTACGGCTTCGTCATGCCATCGCTGTTGCTGAATTACTTTGGTCAGGGCGCGTTGCTGATGCACTCGCCACAGGCCATCGAGAACCCGTTCTTTCTGCTCGCGCCCGACTGGGCGTTGCTGCCGCTCGTGATTCTGTCGACGGTCGCGACCGTGATCGCATCGCAGGCAGTCATTTCCGGCGCGTATTCGCTGACGAGCCAGGCGATTCAGCTCGGCTACGTGCCGCGCATGAAGATCCTTCATACGTCGGAACTTGCGATCGGCCAGATCTATATTCCGCTCGTGAACTGGATGCTGCTTTTCATCATCCTGTGCATCGTCATCGGCTTCAAGAGTTCCGAAAATCTCGCCGCCGCGTACGGTCTCGCCGTCACCGCGACGATGCTCACGACCACGATCCTCGTGTCCGTCGTGATGGTGAATCTGTGGGGCTGGAACCGCTGGCTCGTCGGCGGGATGATCGCCGTGTTCCTGATGATCGACATCGGCTTCTTCGGCGCGAGCCTGCTCAAGATCGAGCAGGGCGGCTGGCTGCCGCTGTGCATCGGCGGGGCGCTCTTCTTCTTGCTGATGACCTGGTATAAGGGCCGCATGATCGTGAAGGATCGCACGGCGGCGGACGGTATCCCGCTGATGCCGTTTCTGCAAGGCTTGCTCGCGCATCCGCCGCATCGGGTGTCGGGGACGGCGATCTATCTCACCGGCAGCGATTCGCTCGTACCCGTGAGCCTTCTGCACAACCTGAAGCACAACAAGGTGCTGCACGAGCGCACCATCTTCATGAACTTCAAGACGCGCGACATTCCTTATGTCGACGATGCGCATCGTCTCGAAGTGAAGGACATCGGCGGCGGTCTGTTCCTCGTGAAGGCGGCATACGGCTTCAACGAGACGCCGGATGTAAAGGCCGTGCTCGAACAGATCACGCGCACGCACGCGATGACCTTCGAACTGATGGACACGTCGTTCTTCATGGCGCGCGAGACGGTCGTGCCGACGGAATTGCCGGGCATGTCGGTGTGGCGCGAGCGCGTGTTCGCGTGGATGCATCAGAACGCCGCGAAGCCGACGGATTTCTTCAGTATTCCCGCGAATCGCGTGGTCGAGCTGGGCACGAAGATCGAAATCTGACGCTTCGTTTTTCGGAAGCGCAAAAAGAAAACCCCACGTTGCAAGACGTGGGGTTTTTTGTTGGCAGCGAGAACCGTCAGCGTTTCAGTTTTGCGAATGCCGCGGCCATCGCACCGGCCGCTTCCGGTTCGCGACGCTGTTGCGGACGCTGACCCGAACGACGATCCTGCGAACCGCGCGATTGCGCTCCGCCCGCGCTGCCGCTCGCCGAAGCCTGCGCGGAGTCATCGTCCAGACGCATCGTGAGCGAAATACGCTGGCGCTTCACATCCGTTTCGATCACTTTCACCTTGACGACCTGACCGGCCTTCACGACTTCGTGCGGATCCTTGATGAATTTCGTGGACATGGCCGACACGTGCACGAGACCGTCCTGATGCACGCCGATATCGACGAACGCGCCGAACGCCGCGACGTTCGTCACCACGCCTTCGAGAATCATGCCCGGCACGAGGTCCGAGATTTTCTCGATGCCTTCCCTGAACGTCGCCGTCTTGAACTCGGGGCGCGGATCGCGGCCCGGTTTTTCGAGTTCCGCGAGAATGTCGCGCACGGTCGGCAGGCCGAAACGATCGTCGACGAATTCAGTGGGCGAAAGGCCCGTCAAGGCGTCGCGCTTGCCGAGCACATCGCCGATATGCTTTTTGATCTTCGCGAGAATGCGCTCGACGACCGGATACGCCTCCGGATGCACCGACGAGCGATCGAGCGGATTCTCGCCGTTGTTGATGCGCAGAAAGCCCGCTGCCTGCTCGAAGGTCTTGTCGCCGAGACGCGGCACCTTCTTCAGATGCGCGCGCGACGGGAACGGCCCGTTGGCATCGCGATAATCGACGATATTGCGCGCGAGCGTCGAATTCAGCCCCGACACGCGCGCGAGCAGCGCGACCGACGCCGTGTTCGCATCGACGCCGACGGCGTTCACGCAATCCTCGACGACCGCATCGAGCGAGCGCGCGAGTTCGCGCTGATTCACGTCGTGCTGATACTGGCCGACGCCGATCGCCTTCGGCTCGATCTTGACGAGTTCGGCGAGCGGGTCTTGCAGCCGCCGCGCGATCGACACCGCGCCGCGCAGCGACACGTCGAGTTCCGGAAACTCCTTCGCGGCAAGCTCGGACGCCGAATACACCGACGCCCCCGCCTCGGACACGACGATCTTCTGCAACTTCAGATCCGGATGCTTCGCGATGAGTTCGCTCGCGAGCTTGTCGGTTTCGCGCGATGCGGTGCCGTTGCCGATCGACACGAGTTCGGCCTGCGTCGCGTGCGCGATGCGGGCGAGCTTCGCGATGGAACCGTCCCAGTCGCGGCGCGGTTCGTGAGGGTAGATGGTGTCGGTCGCGAGGAGCTTGCCGGTGCGATCCACGACCGCGACTTTCACGCCGGTGCGCAAGCCCGGATCGAGACCGATCACGGCCTTCGGGCCGGCAGGCGCCGCGAGCAGCAAGTCTTTCAGATTGCGCGCGAACACGCGAATGGCTTCATGCTCGGCTTCTTCGCGCAATTGCGTGAGCAATTCGGTTTCGATGTGCGGCTGCACCTTCACGCGCCAGCACCAGCGGCACACGTCGGAGAGCCACTTGTCGCCGGCGCGGCCGCGATTGGCGATGCCGAAATGCTGCGCGATCATCGCTTCGCAGGGGTGCGGAATCTGCGCGTCGAGTTCCTCGCCGAGGCCGAGCTTGACCGTCAGAACGCCCGCATTGCGGCCACGGAACAGCGCGAGCGCGCGGTGCGACGGCACGGTCCGGATCGTCTCGCTGTAGTCGTAGTAGTCGCGGAATTTCTCGCCTTCCTCGCCTTGTTTGCCGTCCACCACGCTCGACGTGACGAGCCCCTGGTTGAACAGATGCTCGCGCAGCTTGCCGAGGATTTCCGCGGTTTCGCCGAACTGCTCGGAGAGAATGTCGCGCGCGCCGTCGAGCGCGGCTTTGGTGTCGGCGACGCCTTTTTCCGCATCGACAAACTTTGCGGCTTCGGCCTGAGGATCGAGCGTGGGATCGGCGAGCAGCGCCTGCGCGAGCGGTTCGAGACCGGCCTCGCGGGCGATCTGCGCACGCGTGCGGCGCTTGGGCTTGTAGGGCAGATAGAGGTCTTCGAGCACCTGTTTGCTGTCCGCGCCTTCGATGGCCCCGCGCAGTTCGGCCGTGAGCTTGCCTTGCTCATCGATGCTTTGCAGGATCGTCGCGCGGCGGTCTTCGAGCTCGCGCAGGTACAGCAGGCGCTCCTCGAGCGTGCGCAACTGCGTGTCGTCGAGATTGCCGGTGACTTCCTTGCGATACCGGGCGATGAACGGGACAGTCGAGCCTTCGTCGAGAAGCCCCACGGCGGCGGCGACCTGCCGCGGCTGCACGGTGAGTTCGGAGGCAATGCGCTGTACGATCTTGAGTGCTACGGTTTCCGTCATGTTTCTGCGCTGTCTGCGGCTCGCCGGCAGGATTCGCACCGCGTGCGCAGCCTCGCGAGAGCGAGACGCCGCGGGCGGGGGACCGTGCAACGAGCCAGGTTCGGACCGGGTTGCTGGAGCGGGGCATTTTGCCATAAATGGCGGAGCGCTCCGGCGCGCGGTGATAGAATTTGGACATCGCACAAGCCGTTTCGCACCTGATTCTTTATCACGTTGCCGTTCATCCATTTGCCCAACTTTCGCCTTTCAAACGTGCCGGTCGCCGCGGCTCTTTCGCTGCTGTGCGCGGCAGGCGCATTCGCGTCACAGCAAGCGCTCGCTCAAACCGCCAGGCCGATCGACCCCGGCACGTCCGTGACCGCACGTCCGCTGGACGCGGCGCCGTCGGACGCGCTGGCTCCGCAAAATCCCGACGACGCGCTGAAAGCCGAGTTCGTCCAGCGCCAGAAGGTGCTCGACCGTCGCACCGAAGAAAACAACTACAGTTACGGCGTGAAGCAGCACGACTGCTACAGCAAATTCTTCGTGAATCACTGTCTGGATAACGCGCGCAACGAAATGCGCGAAACGCGTCAGCAGATTCGCCAGCAACAACTCGCACTCGACGACGAGCAGCGCGCCGAGCGGGCGAAGCAACGCGACGAGCAGACGGCCATCAAGCGGGCGCAATACGAAGCGGAAGCGCCGCAGCGCGCCGCGAACGAGAAGGCCAGCCAGCAGTCCTACGAGGACAAGCAGCGTCAGAACGCGCTGGCCGCCGCCCAGCGCGACGCCGAAGCGCCGCAGCGCGCGGCCAACCAGGCGGCGTACGATCGCAAGCAGGCGGACTACCAGAAGAAACTTGACGACGCGCGCGCTCGCGGCGTGCAGGACGCGCAGGAACGCGATCAAAAGGCGCAGCGCTACGAGCAGAAGCAGCAGGAAGCCGCGCAGCATCGCGCCGAAGTCGATGCGCGTCAGAAGGAAGCCGCCAGAAAGGCGCAGGAAAAGGCGCAACAGCAGGAGCAGGAGCGCCAGGAGCAACTGAAACTGCAGCAGCAACAACAGCAACAAGGTAAGTAGGGCGGTCGGGCTCGCTCTTTGGGCCCGCGCAAAGAGGATGAAAGGAGGCGAGCATGCAGCAGCGCTTGAATGAATCCACGCGCGCACCCCGACAACCCGCCATGGATGCCGCTGTGCTGCGCGACCGAATCGCGCAATTGCAGGAAGAGCATCACAGCCTGGACACGTTGATCGAAAAGATGTCCGGCACCGACGACCTGGAGCTGAGACGCCTGAAAAAGCGCAAGCTCAAGGTGAAGGACACCATTCTCCTGCTGCAATTGCAGCTGGACTCTGACGCGCACTGAACGCAGCGCGCCGGCCGCAGGCTCGCTGGCGTCGGCGCCTCGCGTGCGCGGCCGCGCCGAAACCCGCAGGATTTAGCACGCCTTGAATTCACCCGCACAATCCAGCGACGGCGCCAGCGCGCCGCTCGCGCTGACCGACAAACGCGCCGTCGAGCTCGACGCCATCTTTTCCGCGCAAGGACTGCTTGCGCGCGCGATCGACGGTTATCGCTCGCGCGCATCGCAGATCGAGATGGCGCGCTCGGTCGCGGCCGCGATGGAAGCATCCGGCCGCGCCATGCCCGAACCCGCGATGTTCGAGGCGCAGCGCCGTCCCGCGCGCAAGCTCGGGCCTTCCGACAAGCCGTACGCGCCCGACGAGCAGCCGGCCGATGAGATCGGCATCGCGACTGCGAAAGCAGCCATCGACGGCGGCGAGAACACGCTCATCGTCGAGGCCGGCACGGGCACCGGCAAGACCTATGCGTACCTCGTTCCGGCCATGCTGTGGGGCGGCAAGGTCATCGTGTCGACGGGCACGAAGCATCTGCAGGATCAGCTCTTCCAGCGCGACATTCCGACCGTGCGCGACGCGCTTGCCGTGCCCGTGTCCGTCGCGATGCTGAAGGGCCGCGCGAACTATCTCTGCCATTACTACCTGGAACGCACCGCCGACAACGGCCGCCTGCCGTCGCGCCAGGATACGTCGCATCTGCAGGAGATCATCCGGTTCGCGAAGATCACGCGCACCGGCGACAAGGCCGAGCTCGCGAGCGTGCCGGAGAATTCGCCCGTCTGGCCGATGGTCACGTCCACGCGCGATAACTGCCTCGGTCAGGAATGTCCGCATTACAAGGAATGCTTCGTGATGCAGGCGCGCAAGGAAGCGCAGCAGGCGGACATCGTCGTGGTGAATCACCATCTGTTCTTCGCCGATGTGATGCTGCGCGACACCGGCATGGCCGAGTTGCTGCCGACGGCGAACACCATCATCTTCGACGAGGCGCATCAGTTGCCCGAAACGGCGACGCTCTTTTTCGGCGATACGCTCTCGACGACGCAGTTGCTCGAACTCGCGCGCGATACGGTCGCCGAAGGTCTCTCGCACGCGCGCGACGCCGCCGACTGGACCAAGCTCGGCGCGGCGCTGGAACGTGCGGCGCGCGATGTGCGGCTCGCGTTCAAGGAAGATTCGGTGCGCCTGTCGCTCGGGCAGTTGGCGGACGGTCATCCGATTTTCGAGGCGCTCGACACGCTGGAGACGCATTTGTCCGCGCTCGCCACGACGCTCTCGTCGCATGCGGAGCGGGCCGAATCGTTGCAGGCGCTGGTGCGGCGCGCGCGAGAGTTGCAGGATCTGCTCGCGGGCTGGACGACGCCGCCGACATCGCTCGAACGCGCGGTCGTCGCGGACGAGGACACCGCCAAGCAGGCCGCGAAGGAAGAGCCGAACGAGATGGTGCGCTGGATCGAAGTGTTCTCGCACACGGTGCAGTTGCACGAGACGCCGCTGTCGGTCGCGCCGATCTTCGCGAAGCAGCGTGCCGGCGTGCCGCGCGCATGGATTTTCACTTCCGCGACGCTTTCGGTGCGCGGCGACTTCACGCACTACGCGGCGCAGATGGGCCTGAACGCACGCCGGTCGATGACCTTGCCGAGCCCGTTCGATTACCCGTCGCAAGGTTTGCTGTACGTGCCGCGCAATCTGCCGCAACCTTCGTCGCCGCAATTCACCGATGCCGTGTTCGAGGCGGCGCTGCCCGTGATCGAGGCGGCGGGCGGCGGCGTGTTCGTACTGTGCACGACGTTGCGCGCGGTGGATCGCATCGCGACGCGCATGCGCGACATCATCGAACGGCGTGGCTGGGACAATCCGCTGCTCGTGCAGGGCGACGCGAGCCGCACCGAGCTGCTCGACCGTTTCCGCGCCTACGGCAATGCGATTCTGGTGGGCAGTCAAAGCTTCTGGGAAGGCGTCGATGTGCGCGGAGATGCGCTGTCGCTCGTCGTCATCGACAAGCTGCCGTTCGCTCCACCCGACGATCCCGTCCTCGCCGCGCGTCTCGACGCGCTGACAAAAAAAGGCCTGAGCCCGTTCGCCGTGCATCAGTTGCCGCAGGCGGTCATCACGTTGAAGCAGGGCGCGGGTCGCCTGATTCGCGCGGAGACGGATCGCGGCGTGCTGATGATCTGCGACACGCGCCTCGTCGACAAACCGTATGGCCGGCGCATCTGGCAGAGCCTGCCGCCGTTCAAGCGCACGCGCGAACTGGACGTGGTGCGCGAATTCTTCAGCGATGCGGCGAAATGGAAAACGGAGCTGGCGGAGTAACTGTCGGAATCCTGATTTTTCATCGACAAAAAAAACGGCCGGTTATCAACCGGCCGTTTTTTTGTTGCCTGCGTGTCTTACCAGATCTGGTACCAGGGCTTCTCGGCGTTCGCGCGGCGTTTGCCCGTCACATACGGGCTGTCCGGGAACGTCGCGGCGAGCACGCGCTTGGTGTCGTCGGCGAGTTGCGGCTGATCGAGCCTCTCGTACGACAGCATCATGATGTGCAGCGCGTCTTCCGTCGCCGGCGCATTGCGGTACTCGCGAATCGCGAGTTGCGCGCGATTGATCGCGGCCACATACGCGCCCCGACGATAGTAGTAATCAGCAGCATGCACTTCGTGCGACGCGAGCGCGTTCACGATATAGCGCATGCGCTGCGCGGCGTCGGGCGCGTACTTGCTTTGCGGATATTTGTCGACGACGACCTTGAATGCATCATAGGACTCGCGCAGCGACTTCGGGTCGCGCTCGCTCATGTCCTGACCGGAGAAGCGGCCGAAGAGACCGAGGTCGTCGTTGAAGTGGATCATGCCCTTGAGATAGTACGCATAAGCGATCTCGGGATGATCCGGGTGCAGCTTGATGAAACGATCGATGGCCTGGTCGGCGTTGGCGGTTTCGCTATCCTTCCAGTCGCAGTACGCGACGTTGATCTGCGCCTGCTGCGCGAAATGGCCGAACGGGTCGCGGCCTTCGAGCGCTTCGAAATACTTCGCGCACTTGCCCCAGTCGCTGCCGGATAGCGCGTCCTGAGCCTCCGTATATAATTTGTTGTTGTTCCACGTTGCCGTTTCGTCGGTCTTCTCGGGCAGGCCGTGACAGGCCGTTACGATGGCGACGCTCGCGGCCAGCGCCAGATACTTGATGGATTGACGCATCGAGAGATGAATGGTGTTGAAGGCTCGCATCAGTGCTTGCTGTTCCTGGCTGATTCTCGCTGTTCTAGCTGTATTTCCGGCGCGGCTTCCGTTTCATGCCGCCGAATCTCGTTCAAATGACCCGCTCAAGTACTCGTCGTACCAAAGACCA
The DNA here is from genome assembly GCA_000648925.1 of Caballeronia jiangsuensis. Taxonomy (GTDB): domain Bacteria; phylum Pseudomonadota; class Gammaproteobacteria; order Burkholderiales; family Burkholderiaceae; genus Caballeronia; species Caballeronia jiangsuensis. The sequence continues at coordinate 13,877 of JFHF01000011.1, read as the reverse complement.
ACTCAAAGATTATAGCCCATGCGACCCCGGCCACGACTCGGCATCGCCCGAGTCGACCGGCAGCGCGGGCCGCGAAGCGACGCGCGAGGCGCACGTGCCCGACGAACTCGCGGGCGAACGGCTCGACAAGGTGCTCGCCAAAGTCTTCCCCGAGTTTTCGCGCAACCGGCTGCAGGGCTGGATCGAAGAAGGACGCGTGCTCGTCGATGGCGCGGGCGCGAAAGTGCGCCAGCCCGTGCCGCTCGGCGCGACGATCACGCTCGTGCCCGATCTCCTGCCCGAGCAACTCGCCTTCGCGCCCGAGCCGGTGCCGCTGCATATCGTGTACGAGGACGAGACGCTCGTCGTCGTCAACAAGCCCGCGGGCATGGTGGTGCATCCGGCCGCGGGCAACTGGAGCGGCACGCTGCTCAATGGCCTCCTGCATCGTTACGGCGATGCCGCCGCCGGCCTGCCGCGCGCGGGCATCGTGCATCGGCTGGACAAGGAAACGTCCGGCCTGATGGTCGTCGCGCGCACGCTCGAGGCGCAGACCGATCTGGTGCGCCAGTTGCAGGCGCGCACGGTCAAGCGCCGCTATGTCGCGTTCGTGTGGGGCAACATGCCCGACGAAGGCACGATCGACGCGCCGATCGGCCGCGATCCGCGCGAGCGCACGCGCATGGCGGTCGTGAAGACCGCATCGGGCAAGCCCGCGCGTACGCATTTCCGCACCATCGACCGGACCACGTGGCACGGTCAGCCCGTCAGCGCGATTCATTGCGATCTGGAAACGGGCCGCACGCATCAGATTCGGGTGCATTGCGCGCATATCCAGCATCCGCTGCTCGGCGATCCGGTGTACGGACACGCGCGCGGCAAGCGCTCCGTAAAGCCGCTGCCCAACGATTTCGCGCGTCAGGCGTTGCACGCGTGGCGGCTCGGCCTGATTCATCCCGCGACGGGCAAGGAAGTGCATTGGCGCGCGGACGTGCCCGAGGACATCGCAGCTCTCGCAGCGGAACTTGGTTTCGGACAGGACGAGGAAGTCGAGTTCGACGAGGACGAGGGCTTCGTCGAAGTCTACGAGATGGGCGAGGGCGAAGAAGACGACTGGGACGACGAAGAGAGCGAGGACGACGAAGCATGACCAATGACGCCGCCGAACTGCAATCGAAAGACTGCGTGTTGCCGCAATGGAACGTATCGCCGCGCGTGCGCGCATTCGTCACGACGCGCGCGGGCGGCGTGAGCGATGCGCCCTACGATGGCGGCGCGCCCGGCGCGGGCGGCCTCAATCTCGGCTTCTCGTCCGGCGACGCGCCCGATGCGGTGAAGGAAAACCGCCGCCGCGCGCTCGCATCGACAGGTCTGGGCAACGCCGCGTGGCTCGAACAGATTCACGGCACGCAGGTCGAGGATGCGCACGCGGTCATCGAACGCCTCGCGCTTGGCGAACGCACGCGCGCCGACGCCAGCGTGACGGATCGCGCGGGCGTCGTGTGCGTCGTGATGACGGCCGATTGCCTGCCGGTGCTCTTCTGCGACGACGACGGCCGCGCGGTCGGTGCTGCCCACGCGGGCTGGCGCGGACTTGCCGGCGGCATCGTCGAGAAGACGGGCGAGCGCGTGGCGGCGCTCGCGGGCGTGCCGGCATCGAAGCTCAATGCGTTTCTCGGACCGGCGATCGGGCCGAACGCGTTCGAAGTGGGCGAGGACGTGCTCGATGCGTTCGTCGCGGCCGCGCGGCCGGATCGCCGTGACGCGACGAAGGCCGCGTTCAGTCTTATCGACGGCACGCCGGACAAATATCTCGCGGATATCTATGCGCTCGCGCGCCTGCGCCTGGCCGACCTCGGCGTCGGCGCCGTGCGCATTCATGGCGGCACGCATTGCACCGTCACTGAGAAAGAGCGCTTTTATTCGTACCGTCGCAATCGCGTGACCGGCCGCATGGCCGCGATGATCTGGCTCACCGATTAAACGATTGGCTATCGGCAATCGTCTCGGAAGATACCCGACAAGCATTTCCCGCCGATGACTAAACCTCATGCGAAACGCAATAATTCGCATGGGGGAAAACGATAATTAAAAAAATATCGCACTGCGGCAAAATCGGGACGAAGCATTGACATGCCTGACATCCTGGAGCAAGAATGTTCCTGGAATTCAACCAATCGGGCACGGCGTAGCAAGGCACACACTTGCCGCGCGCATAAGGCGCACCAATACTTGCGCGCTGGTCGAGGAAAGCCCGGCGATGCCTGCATCAGCAATCCAAGTCTTGCGAGACTCACAGGTCAATAGCGGGTATGGCTTCCAAATCTACTTCCTCATCTTCCCGCTCCCGTACCGCCGACAGCACCTCGGCCGAAGCATCATCCGCCGATACGACTGGCGTACAGCAGGCGTTCGATCAATGGCTGAACGCCTGGCGTTCCGTCGCCGATCCTTCGCAATGGTCGAAATTCACTCAACAGACGAATACCGCAAGTGATGCGGCGGCAGCGCCGTTCGCTGCATTCGCCGATTTTGCCAAAGGCTTTTCGAACGGATTTCCTTCCGCGGCATTTCCGACGGCATTCCCGACTACGGGCGCCATGCCGCAGATGCCCGATTTCACCAAGATGAACGGCCTCGCGGAATTCGCGAAGCTCGCGAGCAGCATGCCGGGCTTCGGCGCGGCGATGCAGGGATTGCCCACGCTGCCGAAGATTCCGACCGCCGCGATCGCTCCCGAACGCCTCCATGAATTGCAGAGCAGCTATTCGCGCGACGCCGCCGATCTGCTCAAGCAGGCGGGCGCGCAAAGCATCGATCCGAGCGCGCTGAAGGACCGGCGCTTCACCGATACCTCGTGGCAAACCACGCCCGCCTACGCGTTCACCGCCGCGTGGTATTTGCTGAACGCACGCTATCTGCAGGAACTCGCGGACGCGGTGCAGAGCGATCCGAAGACGCGCGAGCGCATCCGCTTCGCCGTGCAGCAATGGGCCGCCGCCGCCGCGCCGAGCAACTTCCTCGCGCTCAATCCCGATGCGCAGAAGACGCTCATCGAAAGCAAGGGCGAAAGCCTGCGCCAGGGCATGATGAATCTGCTGAACGACATGCAGCGCGGCAAGATTTCGCAGTCGGACGAATCGCGCTTTCTCGTCGGCAAGAACATCGCATCGACGGAAGGGTCGGTCGTGTACGAGAACGATCTCGTGCAACTGATCCAGTACAAGCCGCTCGCGCCGAACGTGTATGCGCGGCCGCTTCTGATCGTGCCGCCGTGCATCAACAAGTTCTACATCCTCGATTTGTCGCCGGAAGGCTCGCTCGTGCGCTATGCGCTCGAAGAAGGGCATCAGGTGTTCATCCTGTCGTGGCGCAATGCGGATCAGTCGATCGCGCACAAGACGTGGGACGACTACGTCGAAGAGGGCGCCCTCGAAACGATCCGCGTCGTGCAGGAGATCAGCGGCGAGGACAAGATCAATACCCTCGGCTTCTGCATCGGCGGCACGATCCTCGCGACCGCGCTCGCGGTGGCGAAGGCGCGCGGCGAGGAGCCGGCCGCATCGATGACGCTGCTCACCTCGATGCTCGATTTCTCCGATACGGGCGTGCTCGACGTTTTCGTCGACGAGGCGCACGTGCAGATGCGCGAGCAGTCGATCGGCGGCAAGGGCGGCGCGCCTGCCGGCCTCATGCGCGGCATCGAGTTCGCCAACACGTTCTCGTATCTGCGTCCGAACGACCTGGTCTGGAATTACGTCGTCGACAACTACCTCAAGGGCCGCACGCCGCAAGCGTTCGATCTGCTCTTCTGGAACAGCGATTCGACGAACCTGCCGGGCCCGATGTGCGTCTGGTATCTGCGCAACACGTATCTCGAGAACAAGCTGAAGACGCCGCACGCGCTGACGGTGTGCGGCGAATCGATCGACCTGTCGCGCCTCACGTTGCCGACCTTCATCTACGGTTCGCGGGAAGACCATATCGTGCCGTGGAAATCGGCTTATGCGTCCGCGCCGGTTCTCAGCGGTCCGCAGAAGTTCGTGCTCGGCGCATCCGGTCATATCGCGGGCGTGATCAATCCGCCGTCGAAGAACAAGCGCAGCTTCTGGATGATCGACAGCGCCGACGAGCGTCTGCCGGAAGATCCCGATGCGTGGTTCGACGCCGCGGCGGAGCATCCCGGAAGCTGGTGGCCGGCCTGGTCGAAATGGCTCGGCGAAAACGCGGGCGAGCGGGTCAAGGCACGCGCGGCGCAGGGATCGAAGACTCACCCGGTAATCGAGGCCGCACCCGGCCGTTACGTACTGGAACGCGATGTGTGAGCGGCGGCTGACCGTGTGCGAGAGCGCAGGGTGCCGTTCCGAGTCGCATTAACATTCGATGCCAAAAGGAAACTGAAATGACTGACGTAGTGATCGTATCGGCCGCGCGTACGGCGGTAGGCAAGTTCGGCGGCTCGCTCGCGAAGATCGCGGCGCCGGAGCTGGGCGCGACGGTAATCAAGGCGGTTCTGGAGCGCGCGGGCGTGAAGCCCGACCAGGTGAGCGAAGTGATCCTGGGCCAGGTGCTCGCGGCCGGCTCGGGCCAGAACCCGGCGCGCCAGTCGCTCATCAAGGCCGGTTTGCCCGACATGGTTCCCGGCATGACGATCAACAAGGTCTGCGGCTCGGGCCTGAAGGCGGTGATGCTGGCGGCGAACGCGATCATCGCGGGCGATGCGGAGATCGTCATCGCGGGCGGTCAGGAAAACATGAGCGCCGCGCCGCACGTGCTGCCGGGCTCGCGCGACGGCTTCCGCATGGGCGATGCGAAGCTGATCGACACGATGATCGTCGATGGCCTGTGGGACGTCTATAACAACTACCACATGGGCACGACGGCGGAAAACGTCGCGAAGGAATTCGGCATCACGCGCGAGGATCAGGATAAGTTCGCGGCGCTGTCGCAGAACAAGGCGGAAGCCGCGCAGAAGTCGGGCCGTTTCAACGACGAAATCGTGCCGGTCTCGATCCCGCAGCGCAAGGGCGAGCCGCTGCAGTTCGCCACCGACGAATTCGTGCGCCACGGCGTGACGGCCGAAGCGCTTGCGGGCCTGAAGCCCGCGTTCTCGAAGGAAGGCACGGTGACGGCGGCGAACGCGTCGGGCCTCAACGACGGCGCGGCGGCGGTCGTCGTGATGTCGGCGAAGAAGGCCGAGGCGCTGGGTCTCACGCCGCTCGCTCGCATCAAGGCATACGCGAACGCGGGCGTCGATCCGAAGATCATGGGCATGGGTCCGGTGCCGGCATCCAAGCGCTGTCTGGAGCGCGCGGGCTGGTCGGTGAACGACCTGGACCTGATGGAAATCAACGAGGCGTTCGCGGCGCAGGCGCTGGCGGTGCACAAGCAGATGGGCTGGGATCAGTCGAAGATCAACGTGAACGGCGGCGCAATCGCGATCGGTCACCCGATCGGCGCATCGGGCTGCCGGATTCTCGTCACGCTGCTGCACGAAATGCAGAAGCGCGATGCGAAGAAGGGTCTTGCGTCGCTGTGCATCGGCGGCGGCATGGGTGTCGCGCTGGCGCTGGAACGTCCGTAAGTCACTGGCGGTCGATGGCGGGATTGGGAAGGGCCAGCGGGCGGCAAGGAGATCGCCGTCCGCATAACGAAAATGGAGAGCGGAATGACGAAGCGCGTAGCGTATGTAACGGGCGGGATGGGCGGCATCGGCACCAGCATCTGCCAGCGTCTGCACAAGGACGGCTTCACGGTCGTCGCGGGCTGCGGCCCGAACTCGCCGCGCCGGGTGAAGTGGCTGGAAGACCAGAAGACGCTCGGATTCGACTTCATCGCCTCGGAGGGCAATGTCGGCGACTGGGAATCGACCAAGAATGCGTTCGACAAGGTGAAGGCCGAAGTCGGCGAGGTCGATATCCTCGTGAATAACGCGGGCATCACGCGCGACGTCGTGTTCCGCAAGATGACGCACGAAGACTGGACCGCGGTCATCGACACGAACCTGACAAGCCTCTTCAACGTGACGAAGCAGGTCATCGACGGCATGGTCGAGCGCGGCTTTGGCCGCATCATCAACATTTCGTCGGTGAACGGCCAGAAGGGGCAATTCGGCCAGACGAACTACTCGACCGCCAAGGCCGGCATTCACGGCTTCACGATGGCGCTCGCGCAGGAAGTGGCCACCAAGGGCGTGACGGTCAACACGGTGTCGCCGGGCTATATCGGCACGGACATGGTGAAGTCGATTCGCCCTGAAGTGCTGGAGAAGATCGTCGCGACGATTCCCGTGCGGCGTCTCGGCACGCCTGACGAGATCGGTTCGATCGTCGCGTGGCTCGCGTCCGACGAATCCGGTTTCTCGACCGGCGCCGACTTCTCGCTGAACGGCGGCTTGCATATGGGCTGACGGGCGGTGGCTTCCCGCGACGCCTTTCATGCGCGCGGGAAGCCGCCACTCGCCGGGGTACATCAACGATGCGGCGAACATGCAGCAGCGCTTTTTTGCGACAACGCAAGACCTGCTTGCTGCCATCGCAGTAAAGTTTTGCGTTTAAAGGCGTTAAATGACCACCACTACTACTACAAAGAAAGCCGCCGAACGACTTATCAAAAAGTATCCGAACCGTCGGCTGTATGACACGGAAACGAGCACCTACATCACGTTGTCGGATGTGAAGCAGCTCGTGCTCGATCAGGAAGACTTCAAGGTGCTCGATGCGAAGAGCAACGACGACCTCACGCGCAGCATCCTTCTGCAGATCATTCTGGAAGAAGAGAGCGGCGGCCTGCCGATGTTCTCATCGGTGATGCTTTCGCAGATCATCCGCTTCTACGGTCACGCGATGCAGGGCATGATGGGCACGTATCTGGAAAAGAACATCCAGGCGTTCATCGACATCCAGCAGAAGCTGACCGAGCAGAGCAAGGGCATCTACGACGGCAACGCGCTCAATCCGGAAGTCTGGTCGCAGTTCATGAACATGCAGGCGCCGATGATGCAGGGCATGATGACGAGCTACATCGAGCAGTCGAAGAACATGTTCGTGCAGATGCAGGAGCAGATGCAGACGCAGGCGAAGTCGATGTTCAACACATTCCCGTTCCCGACGCCCACGCCGCCGTCGACGGAGAAGAAGTAATCCATTTCAGGCGCGCGTTCGGGCGACGGATTCGCGCGCCCGGTGCGAGCGAGCGCGCGTCGGGCGCCTAGAGTCCGCCTACCGCTCTTGCCGGGTCCTGCGCCCACGCCGCGCCGAAATCTCCGCGATAGGTGTACGAGCCGTGGTGCGCGAGCTTCGAGCGGGCATCGACGTAGACCTTTCCGCCCAGATCGCGCCAGCGGCGGCAAAACGCGTAGTCCTCGGAAAGATAGCGTCCGGTTTCGCGCTCGACCATCACGTCGAAGAAGCGATGACAGTAGCCGTGCAGCGGCGAGTCGGGCGGCGCGTCCGGCGTGTATTGCAGTTCGGGCATCCGCGCGATCATCGTTTCGAGCACCGGGCGGCGAATGCACATGAAGCCCGTCGGCGCTTCGTTGACTTCAAGGAAACCGTCGGCGTCGATCTCGATGTGCGCGCCCGCGTGCGCGTTGACCGGATAGCGCAGCGCGCGCGTCAGAAACTGTTCTTGCGTGAGGCCGGCGGGAATGTCGCCCGTCCAGTCGATGCGTTTGAGCGGATAAACGCCCGCGACGACATCGCGATCCGCCAGCAACAATCGCAGCGCCTGGTCCGGTGTGAAGCCGATATCGGCATCGATCCAGAAAAGATGCGTGTGCTGCTTCTGCGCGAGGAAATGCGCGACGGCTTCGTTGCGCGCGCGGGTCACGAGACTTTCGCCGGAGAGAATGCGCACCGAGCCTTGCACGCCGAGTTGCCAGAGCTCGTTGGTGAGGGCGAGCATGCTGGTGGCGAAGCCGGAGGTCACCTGGCCGGAATAGCAGGGCGTCATGAAAAGGGGATTGAAGTTGCGCAGAGCGGAGGCGTCGAGCATGAGAACGGGTTATGTGTGAGCCGAAAGCGGCGAAAGGGGCGGCGAGTTTGCGGCGCCCGGCCCGCGAAGGGAATGGGACAAGGACGGAAAGCGTCCCGATGCATATCGGCCGCTTCGGACCGGCGAAACCGTGCCATCGGCACTCCGGGGTAAAATGTTGGATTGGCCTCGCGCGTCCCCACAAGACACTGTTCCCGTGAAAAATTCTTTAGATTCAACCGCCAGAACGACTCCCGCGCCGAAAATCGGCATGGTGTCGCTTGGCTGCCCGAAAGCGCTCGTCGATTCCGAGCAGATCATCACCCAGTTGCGCGCCGAAGGTTACGAAATCTCCGGCACCTATGACGGCGCGGACCTCGTCGTCGTCAACACCTGCGGCTTCATCGACGAAGCCGTGCAGGAGAGCCTCGACGCCATCGGCGAAGCATTGAGCGAGAACGGCAAGGTCATCGTGACCGGCTGCCTCGGTGCGAAAAAGAGCGCGAGCGGCTCGGGCCTCATCGAGGAAGTGCATCCGAAAGTGCTCGCCGTCACCGGTCCGCACGCGACCAACGAAGTGATGAACGCCGTGCACACGCACCTGCCGAAACCGCACGATCCGTTCACGGATCTCGTGCCGCCCGCCGGCATCAAGCTGACGCCGCGCCACTACGCGTATCTGAAGATTTCGGAAGGCTGCAATCATCGCTGCACGTTCTGCATCATTCCGTCGATGCGCGGCGATCTCGTGTCGCGCCCCGTCGCCGAAGTCATGCTCGAAGCGGAAAATCTCTTCAAATCCGGCGTCAAGGAACTGCTCGTCATCTCGCAGGACACGAGCGCATACGGCGTCGACGTGAAGTACCGCACGGGCTTCTGGAACGGCAAGCCGCTCAAGACGCGCATGACCGATCTCGTCGGCGCGCTCGGTGAACTGGCCGCGCAATACGGCGCGTGGGTGCGGCTGCACTATGTCTATCCGTATCCGAGCGTCGACGACGTGATCCCGATGATGGCCGAAGGCCCGCTGCGCGGCCACGTGCTGCCGTATCTCGACGTGCCGTTCCAGCACGCGCATCCCGAAGTGCTGAAGCGCATGAAGCGCCCGGCCAATGCCGAGAAGGTGCTCGAACGCGTGAAGACGTGGCGTGAAATCTGTCCCGATCTGACCATCCGCAGCACGTTCATCGCGGGCTTTCCGGGCGAGACGGAAGAGCAGTTCCAGACGCTCCTGAACTTTCTTGAAGAAGCGGATCTGGATCGCGTCGGCTGCTTCGCGTATTCGCCGGTCGAAGGCGCCACCGCGAACGAACTCGACGGCGCGCTGCCCGACGAAGTGCGCGAGGAACGCCGCGCGCGCTTCATGGAACTGGCCGAAGAACTGTCGGCGAAGCGCATGAAGAAGAAGGTCGGCAAGACGCTGAAGGTGCTCGTCGATGAAGTGAGCACGGACGGCGGCATCGGCCGCACGGCGGCGGATGCGCCGGAAATCGACGGCGTCGTGTACATCGCGCCGGCGACGAAGGCATCGAAGCGCTACAAGGCCGGCGACTTCGTGTCGGTGAAAATCACCGGCGCCGATGGCCACGATCTCTGGGGCGAGGTGTAAGCCATGCCGCAAACGCCGCACATTCTCGCGCTCGGCGAGGCGATGATCGAGTTCAATCAGTCGACGCGCGATCAGCCTGACTATCTGCAAGGCTTCGGCGGCGATGTCTCCAACTTCCTGATCGCGGCATCGCGCCAGGGTGCGGCGACGGGCTTCGTGTCGGCAGTCGGCAACGATCACTTCGGGCAATTGCTGCTCGATCTGTGGCGTTCGGAAAACGTGGATACCTCGACGGTTCGCGTGGACCACGATGCGCCCACGGGCGTCTATTTCGTGTCGCACGGCGAGAACGGGCATCGCTTCGACTATCTGCGCGCGGGCTCGGCGGCGAGCCGCTACGCGCCATCGCATCTGCCGCTCGACGCAATCGCCGCCGCGAAGGTCGTGCATCTGTCGGGCATCAGCCTCGCGATCGGCGTAGCGGCGTGCGACACCGCGCTCGCCGCGATCGATCACGCGCGCACGCACGGCGTGAAGGTCAGCTTCGACACGAACCTGCGCCTGAAGCTGTGGCCGCTCGCACGCGCACGCGCCGTCATGCTCGAAGCAATCCGCTCGACGGATATCTGTCTGCCGAGCTGGGACGACGTTACGCTGCTCACGGGCCACGAAGACAAGGACGCTATCGTCGACGCGCTGCTGAACCTCGGCCCGAAGGTCGTGGCGCTGAAGCTCGGCCGCGAGGGCGCGTATATCGCGACACCCGACGAGCGGCGCGTCGTGCCGGGCCGGGTCGTGAAGGCGGTCGATGCGACCGGAGCGGGCGATTGCTTCGGCGGCGCGTTCATCGCGCGCATCGTCGCGGGCGACGATCCTTTTACCGCGGCGCGCTACGCCAACGTCGCGGCGGCTTTGTCGACGCAAGGCTTCGGCGCGGTCGCACCGATCCCGGATAAAGCCACCGTCGAGCGCGCGCTCGGCGAGTGACGAACCGATCATCGAACGAGTTACGAGTTACCAGATCAACACAACCAGCGGAGATGGCAACATGCAACGTGAAGTAGTGGTGGTTAGCGGCGTGCGCACGGCAATCGGCGATTTCGGCGGCGCGCTGAAGGACTTCTCTCCGACCGATCTCGGCGCGCGTGTCGTGCGCGAGGCGCTTTCGCGCGCGAATGTCGCGGGCGATGAAGTCGGCCACGTGGTGTTCGGCAACGTCGTTCATACCGAGCCGCGCGACATGTATCTCGCACGCGTCGCGGCGCTCGACGGCGGCGTATCGCAGGACGCGCCCGCGCTCACGGTGAACCGCCTGTGCGGCTCGGGACTGCAGGCGATCGTCTCGGCGTCGCAATCGATTTTGCTCGGCGACGCGGATGTCGCGATTGGCGGCGGCGCGGAAAACATGAGCCGCGCGGCGTACATCATGCCCGCCGCGCGCTTCGGCCAGCGCATGGGCGACACGCGCATCGTCGACATGATGGTCGGCGCGCTGAACGATCCGTTCGACAAGATCCACATGGGCGTGACGGCCGAGAACGTCGCGCAGAAGTTCGGCATCACGCGCGAGATGCAGGACGCGCTCGCGCTCGAATCGCATCGCCGCGCGGCGAAGGCGACCGAAGCCGGTTACTTCAAGGAACAGATCCTGCCGATCACGCTCGCGTCGAAGAAGGGCGACACCGTGTTCGACCGCGACGAGCACGTGCGCATGAACGCGACCGCCGAAGACTTCGCCAAGCTCAAACCCGTGTTCGTGAAGGAAAACGGCACGGTGACGGCGGGCAACGCGTCGGGCATCAACGACGCGGCGGCGGCCGTCGTGCTGATGGAACGCGGCGTCGCGGAAAAGCGCGGTGCGAAACCGCTCGCGCGCCTCGTCGCCTACGCACATTCGGGCGTCGATCCGAAGATCATGGGCATCGGCCCGGTTCCCGCGACGCAGAAGGTGCTGGAGCGCGCGGGCCTGACCGTGAACGATCTCGATGTCATCGAAGCGAACGAGGCGTTCGCCGCGCAGGCGTGCGCCGTGTCGCAGGAACTGAAGCTCGATCCCGCGAAGGTCAATCCGAACGGCTCGGGCATTTCGCTCGGACATCCGATCGGCGCGACCGGCGCGCTCATCACCGTGAAGGCGCTGTACGAGCTGCAGCGCATCGGCGGGCGTTACGCGCTCGTGACGATGTGCATCGGCGGCGGGCAGGGCATCGCTGCGATCTTCGAGCGCATTTGAAGGATCGAAGGATGACGCAAAGCAAGACCGGGCCGCGCGTCTTCGCGGCCTTCGCGATCTCGGCCGCGCTGCTTGTGCTGGCCGGCTGCAATTCGCCGATGCCGCCGGGTTCGTCCGGCGCGTCCGGTGTTGTTTCAGCCGATCAGCGCGAACCGGCGGGCGCCGATGCGCACGGCGCGCAGGCCGCCATCAAGGAGCTTGCGCTGCCGCCGCAGAAGCCGCTGACGCCGAATCCGGAATACGCGCGTTTTCCGCGCTATGTCGGCACGCTCGGCGACAGGCAGATCGAGATGAAGCTCGGCGCGAAAACCGACGAGCCGTCAGGCGTGCATGGCGAATACAAGTTCGCGGGCAGCCCGAACGTGATTCTGGTCGCGGGCGATCGCGACGGCGACACGCTCGAGATCGAGGAATCGAACGACGGCACGCATATCACGGGCAACTGGGTCGGCAAGTTCGCAGCGGACGGCAGTGTGTCGGGCGAGCGCATGGACCCGGACGAATCGAACGCGCAGCCGTTCGATCTGCGCCCGGCGGTGCCCGGCAAGACCTTGCCGCCGATGGGCGCGGCCAAGGCGCCGGCTGCGCCGTCGCTTGAACCTGCTCCGCCTGCTCCGCCGAAGAATTCCGTGGGCGGCACGAGCAACGTCATCATCGGCGAATAGGCTGTCTCGTCTTCACGCCGCCGGGTGTTTCCGGCGGTGGCTTTTCCTTATTTCGCTTCAAATCGACCTCATGACCGATTCCAGCAACAACGCCCTCGACCGCGACCTGCAGACGCGCATCGTGCAGCCCGAGGATCGCATCACGCCCGGCTTCGAGTCGTTCTCGGTGCCGGTCGCGCGCGCTTCGACGGTGGTGTTCCCCGATCTCGCGACGATGCGCTCGCTCGTCTGGAGCGACGATTCGAAGTGGCGCTACGGCTTGCACGGCACGCCGACGACCATCGCGCTCGCGCAGCGCCTCGCGACGATCGAAGGCGGCGAGTACGCGCTCCTGCAGCCGTCCGGGCTGGCGGCGATCTCCAATGTCTACTTCGGCCTGGTGAAGGCGGGCGACCATGTGCTCGTGCCCGACAATGCCTATTCGCCGAACCGCGATCACGCCGACTGGCTCGCCGCCGATTTCGGGCTCGAAGTGACTTACTACGACCCGATGACCGGCGCGGGCATCGTCGATGCGATCCGTCCGAACACAAAGCTGATCTGGCTCGAAGCGCCCGGCTCGGTGACGATGGAAGTGCAGGACGTGCCGGCGATCGTCGCTGTTGCGCGCGCGAAGGGCATCGTCACGGCGATCGACAACACGTATTCCGCGGGCCTCGCGTTCAAGCCGTTCGAACATGGCGTCGATATTTCTGTTCAGGCGCTGACGAAGTATCAGTCGGGCGGCAGCGACATCCTGATGGGCGCGACCATCACGCGCGATCCGGAGCTGCACAAGAAGCTGAAGCGCGCGCGCATGAGAATGGGCATCGGCGTATCGGCGGACGATGCATCGCTCGTGCTGCGCAGCTTGCCGTCGATGAAGGCGCGTTACGAAGCGCACGACCGCACCGCGTTCGCGCTCGCGAAATGGCTCAAGACGCGTCCCGAAGTGACGGCGGTGCTGCATCCGGCGCTGGAGGATTGTCCGGGGCACGCGTTCTACGAGCGCGATTTCGAGGGCGGCGCGGGGGGCTTGTTCTCGATCGTGTTCGATGGCCGTTATACGCCTTCGCAAGTCGATGCGTTCGTTGAGGCGCTCGAACTGTTCTCGATCGGCTGGAGCTGGGGCGGCGCGCACAGTCTCGCGATGCCTTACAACATTTCTTCGATGCGCACTGCGTCGCAATGGCCGCATGAAGGGGTGTTGGTGCGGTTTTATGTCGGGCTGGAAGCGGAGGCGGATTTGCGGGCGGATCTGGAGGGGGCGCTGGGCAAAGCGCTTGGTTGACGGACGGGTTTATGGGCTTTCGCCGGATCCCGGTTTCGCGGTGGTCTATTAGCACTGCCCCTCCCCGGGGCGGGGGTCACTTTCTTTGCTGCTGCAAAGAAAGTAACCAAAGAAACAGCTTCTCACCGCCCGCGGTCACACGCACGTTGGCCATGCTTGCCAGCCCGCGGTGGCCCTCGCCTAAGTGTCGCCCCCAAAGGACTGACC
>JFHF01000010.1 GCA_000648925.1 Caballeronia jiangsuensis | reverse complement strand
ATCCCCAGCCTAAGCACTTCACACCGGCCGCGGCACAGACGATTGGCCTAATGGCCCGGCAGTAGCGAGTGCCCCCGCAAGCAGACAAGGGCTTGGTCCGCGCACGGTCTGCCGCACCAAATGTTTGGCGTCACTGGTTCAGCACCAAATAGCTCCGGCCCGCTACGCGGCCGATGGGTCAATCGGGTCTGCGCGTGCTTCTTCTTCGATGGGTTCCCTCGCACACCCAACGGCAGCGCGTAGCGCGGTGCCGGAACCATTTCGTGCTGAACCAGTGACGCAAGCGATGCGAAATGGCAGACCGTGCGCGAGCCAAGCCTGCTTGGGCCTTCGAGGGCGACACTTAGGCGAGGGCCACGGCGGGCTGGCAAGCATGGCCAAACTGCGTGTGACCGCGGGCGGTGAGAAGCTGCTTTCTTTGGTTACTTTCTTTGCAGCAGCAAAGAAAGTGACCCCCGCCCCGGGGAGGGGCAGTGCTAATAGACCACCGCGAAACCGGGCCATCCACAGAAGCCCAAGCAAGCGAACAAAAAAAACCAAACCACGTCAGACACTACGAAGCGCAGGCCACCAGCATTTAGCCGAAGCGCCCGTAGCGTCATCTACAGCCAAAACCGTTCAAAACGGCAACTTCGCATCCGGCTTCTCCGCCAGAATAACCCGACGAAAATCCTCCTGAATCCGCTTCAACGCCGCGTCGTTATCCGCTTCGAAACGCATCACGACCACCGGCGTCGTATTCGACGAACGCGCCAGCCCGAACCCATCCGGATACTCCACCCGCAATCCATCGATCGTCAGCACATCATCCGCTCCGGTGAACTTCGCCGATTTCTGCAGACGCGCGATCAGCTCGAAATTCTCGCCCTCTTCCAGCTTAAGCTGCAACTCAGGCGTCGATAGCGAATTCGGCAGATCGTTGAGCAGCTTGCTCGGGTCCGCCACCCGCGACAGGATTTCGAGCATCCGCGCGCCGGTGTACAGGCCATCGTCGAAGCCATACCAGCGGTCCTTGAAGAACACGTGGCCGCTCATCTCGCCCGCAAGCGGCGCGCCGGTTTCGCGCAGCTTCGCCTTCACGAGCGAGTGGCCGGTCTTCCACATCACCGGCTCGCCGCCCTGATCGCGCACCCACTTCGCGAGATTGCGCGTGCACTTCACGTCATAGATGATCTGGCCGCCCTTGTTGCGCGACAGCACTTCCTGCGCGAACAGCATCAACTGGCGATCCGGATAGATGACCTGCCCGTCCTTCGTCACGACGCCGAGACGGTCGCCATCGCCATCGAATGCGAAGCCGACTTCGGCATCCGTTTCCTTGAGCGCCTTGATCACGTCCTGCAGATTTTCCGGGTGCGCAGGGTCCGGGTGATGGTTCGGGAAAGTGCCGTCGATGTCCGTGAACAGTTCCACGAGCTCGCAGCCGAGCGCCTTGAACAGCTTCGGCGCGAGACCGCCCGCGACGCCATTGCCCGTATCGACGACGATCTTCATCCCGCGCACCGGCTTCACGTCCGACACGATGCGATCGAGATAGATCTGCGATACATCGAACTCGGTGTACGTGCCTTCGCCGCTCGTGAAGTCGCTGTCGACGATGCGCTTGTACAAGCCCTGGATCTGGTCGCCGTAGATCGCCGCGCCGCGCAGCACCATCTTGAAGCCGTTGTAGTCGGGCGGATTGTGGCTGCCCGTCACGACGATGCACGAATCCACGCGACGCTCGCCCGAAGGCAACGGCAGCGGCACGCTCGCCGCGAAGTAGCCGACCGGCGTAGGCACCATGCCGACATCGACGACATCGACGCCCGCCGCGCGCAAGCCTTCCGCGAGCGCGCCGACGAGTTCGGGGCCGGAGAGGCGTCCGTCGCGCGCGACGACGACCGAGTCGCCGCCCTGCTTTTTGATCTCGCTGCCGAATGCCTGGCCGATGCTCTTCGCGACATCCGTGTCGACCGTCTTGCCGACGATGCCGCGAATGTCGTAGGCCTTGAAGATGGATTGGGATACTTGGCTCATGAGATGGCTACCTCTTCTCTATTAATTGATGGTTTCTCGGCGATGCAGCCATGAGGGCATGCAGGTCGTGACGGTTGGCGCGCCAGTGCAGCGTGCGAGGCGCGTGAACGACTGCCAGATGACGTACGAATTCTGCCTTTGCGTCTGTTAAATCAACACGAAAGAAACAATTGGAAGCAACTGGATGCAAAACCAGCGCAACGGGCAAGCCGCGGATCGCATTTATAATCGCTGTCTTTCGGCGCTCTCGTGGTTGCGCGCGGCGGTCAAAGCCTGCGCGTTCATTCTAATCCAATGCTCAAACGCTCTTTCGCCTCGATGCCTTCGAATGAGGCGCGTCTGCGTGCAAACACACAAAACTTGACCGAACACGCAGACTTGCAGGGCGGTCAGGCTGAGGTAGCACGCCGTGTGCCCGCTTGTTCGGCAGGATCGGCCGCATGAAGGCGCTGACGCGCTCCGGTAATCCGGACGTCGCCCGCGCGCTTGCCAACATCGTCTGGCTCGGGCTCGAACGGCTCACGCAGATTGCGGTGGCGATCGTCATTTCGGGACTGCTCGCGCGCTATCTCGGCCCCGACGTTTTCGGCAAATGGCAATACGCGAACACGCTCCTGCTCGTGATCGCGCCGATCACCTGGGTCTGCGGCGCGGAAATCCTCGTGCCGACGATCGTCAAGCGCACGCCCGCCGAAGCCGGCGCGGTGCTCGGCAGCGCGTTCGTGCTGCGCATGGGCGTCTCGATCATCGCGCTCGTCGTCACGTGGATGTGGATCGCGGCAGGCGGCACCGACCCGATGGTCGGCCTGATGCTCGCCGGCCTCGCCGTCACGATGCTCTTTCGCGAGCCGTTCATCGGCGTCGTCAATTCGTGGCTGCAAAGTCTCACCTACAGCAAGCCGCAGCTCATCGCGAGCATGGCGGCGGCCATCGTCAAGGCGGCGCTCGTGTTCGCGCTGGTGCGCGCGATGGCCGCGCCGTCGAGCTTCGGCTGGCTCTGGGCGCTCGAAGCGGCCGCGATAAGCGCCGCGCTCGTCGTGTACTACATGCGCCGTCACGGCGGCACGCTCGGCTGGCGCTTCGATCGCGCACTGTTCAGACATTTCGCGAGCGCGGGCACGGTGTTCTGGCTCGGACTCATCTGCATGTATCTGTTTCTCAAGCTCGACCGGCTGATGCTCGCGCATCGCGTGTCGTTCGCGGAACTCGGGCTCTACTCCGCCGCGCAGCAGTTGAACGAGAACTGGATCGCGCTCGCGCTGATGCTCTCGCAGACCATCGCGCCGGCGTTCGTCTATCGCGTGCAGGAAACCGCGCGCCTCAGGCGCAATCTCGTGCGCCTCTTCGCGATGACCGCCGTGCTGATGATCGCGGGCGCCGCCGTCCTCGATGCGCTCGCGGGCTTCATCATCGCGCGCGTGTTCGGGCCGAACTACGCGGGCGCCGCCGATATTTTCCGCTGGGCCGTGTGGCTGTCCGTGCCGGCGGGCGTCGAGGCGATCGGCAATCTCGTCGTGCTGAAATATCAGGCGAAGTACGTGCTGCTGTCGAAATGGCTGTTCGCGCTGGCCGTCGCGTTCGCGGTGAACTGGTTCACGATTCCGCGCATCGAAGGCTACGGCGCGCTGATCGGGCTCGCGGCGGGCTATGTCGCGGCGGCGTCGGTGAACTTTTACTACATCCGTTTCCGGCTGCGCGCATGAACGATCTCTCCGATGTCGCCGTGCTGATGCCCGCGTTCAACGGCCAGGCCGAGGTCGAACGCACGCTCGCATCGTTCAGGGAAGCCTCGACGGTGAACGTGCTGATCGTCGACGACGGCAGCACGCCGCCGATCGTCGCGCCCATCATCGACGGCATGCGCATCGACATTCTGCGGATGCCGCGAAACGGCGGCATCGAGCGCGCGCTCGAAGCGGGCATCGCGGCGCTCGCCGCACGCGGCGCGCGTTACGCGGCGCGCATCGATGCGGGCGATCTGGCGACGCCCGGCCGTCTCGCGAAGCAGCGCGCGTACATGGAGGACCATACGCGCGTCGCGGTGCTGGGCATGTGGACGCATGTCGTATCGACGCAAGGCGCGCCGCTCTTCGACCTGACGCCGCCGAGCGAGCCCGCCGCGATCCGCCGCATGATGCTCGCACGCACGTGCTTCACGCATCCGTCGCTGATGCTGCGTATCGATGCCGTGATCGAAGCGGGCAACTATCGCGCGCAGTATCGCGCGGCCGAAGATCTCGATCTGATCCTGCGGCTCCTGCAACGGCATGACGGCGCGAACCTGCCCGAGTTCGGTCTCTTCTACGAGCTGAACGAAAGCGGCATCAGCGCGACGAAGCGGCGCGTGCAGGTGATGTCGACACTGCGCCTGCAACTGCGCCATCTGCGCGTGACGAATCCGCTCGACTGGGCGGGCGTCGCAAAAAGCATCGCGCATCTCGTACTGCCGTATCGCGCATTGCGCGGTCTGAAGGCGCGATTGCTGAAGTCCACGTCCTCCGCGTGAAAATATCAATGTTCAGTTCGCGCCACGTTCAGCGCTCTTCCGGATGACGAAAGAAAAGTCGAGTCTTCGCATCGCCCTCGTCTGCAACACGGCGTGGGCGATCTACACCTACCGGCAAGGCGTTCTGCGGATGCTGACCGCGCGCGGCGCGCAAGTGACGATCATCGCGCCGCGCGATCGCACCTTCGAGCCGCTCACGGAAATGGGCTGCCGCTGCGTCGAGTTGCCGGTCGCATCGAAGGGAACGGACCCGCGCCAGGACTTCAAGACGCTAGCCGCGCTCTATCGCGAATATCGCGCGACGCGCCCGCATATCGTCTTTCACTACACGATCAAGCCGAACATCTACGGCTCGCTCGCCGCGATGCTCGCGCGCGTACCGTCGATCGCGGTGACCACGGGCCTCGGCTACGTGTTCATCCAGAAAAGCCGCACGGCGCAGGTCGCGAAGCTGCTGTACCGTTTCGCGTTCCGCTTTCCGCGCGAAGTGTGGTTTCTGAATCGCGACGATCACGAAGCCTTTCTGCACGAGAATCTGCTCGCGCATCCGGATCGCGCGCGGCGTCTGCACGGCGAAGGCGTCGATCTCGATGAATTCGCGTTTCAGCCGCTGCCCGCGCGCGCGGACTTCGTGTTCATCCTGATCGGGCGGCTCCTGTGGGACAAGGGCGTGGCGGAATATGTCGAAGCGGCGCGCAGGATTCGCGCGAAATATCCGCACGCGCGTTTTCAATTGCTCGGGCCGGTCGGCGTCGACAATCCCAGCGCGATCAGCCGCACGGATGTGCAGAAGTGGGAAGCGGAGAATATCGTCGAATATCTGGGCGAAGCCAACGACGTGCGCCCGCTCGTCGCCGCGGCGGATTGCGTCGTGCTGCCCTCGTATCGCGAAGGCGTGCCGCGCACGCTGATGGAAGCCTCGGCGATGGGCCGCCCGATCGTCGCCACCGATGTGCCCGGCTGCCGCGAGGTCGTCGAGGACGGCGTGAACGGTCTTCTCTGCGAGGTGAAGAACGCCGACAGCCTGACCGAAGCCCTCGAACGCATGCTGACACTCTCCGCCAGCGAGCGCGAGGCGATGGCGCTGCGCGGCCGCGAAAAAGTCACAAGCGAATTCGACGAAAAGAATGTCGTCGAACGCTACAAGGGCACAATACATGCCATCACAGGCATTTCACTCTGATTCGAGTCTTTTGGAGAACGCATGATGAATGGCAATCAGTCGCCGAACACGGGTGCAAAGGGCACGATTCTCGTAACGGGCGGCGCGGGCTTTATCGGTTCGCATACGTGCGTCGAATTGCTCGACGCGGGCTATGGCGTCGTGGTCATCGACAATCTCGTGAACAGCCGCGCCGAATCGCTGAAGCGCGTCGAAAGCATCGCCGGCAAGCGTGTCGCGTTTCATCACGCCGACGCGCGCGATGAAGCCGCGCTCAACCATATCTTCGACACGCACGAGATCACCGGCGCGATTCACTTCGCCGCGCTGAAGGCCGTTGGCGAATCGGTCGCGAAGCCGGTCGAGTACTACAACAACAACATCGGCAGCCTGCTCGCCGTGCTGAAGGTGATGAAAGAGCGCAACGTGCGCAACTTCGTGTTCAGCTCGTCCGCGACGGTCTATGGCGTGCCGAAGAGCGTGCCGATCGACGAATCGTTTCCGCTTTCGGCGACCAATCCTTACGGCCAGTCGAAGCTCATCGCCGAACAGATTCTGCGCGATCTCGAAGTCTCCGATCCGTCGTGGCGCATCGCGACGCTGCGTTATTTCAATCCGGTCGGCGCGCACGAGAGCGGGCTGATCGGCGAAGATCCGGCGGGCATTCCGAACAACCTGATGCCGTATGTCGCGCAGGTGGCCGTCGGCAAGCTGGAGCGCCTGCGCGTGTTCGGCAGCGATTACGATACGCACGACGGCACCGGCGTGCGCGATTACATTCACGTCGTCGATCTGGCGCGCGGGCACATCGCGGCCATCGACGCGCTGAAGACGCTCGACCGCAGCTTCGTCGTGAATCTCGGCACGGGCCAGGGCTATAGCGTGCTCGACGTCGTGAAAGCGTTCGAGGCGGCGTCGGGCAAACCGGTGCCATACGAGCTCGTGCCGCGCCGTCCGGGCGATATCGCCGCCTGCTACGCCGATCCGGCCGCCGCCGCGGAACTGATCGGCTGGCGCGCGGAGCACGGCATCGAACGCATGTGCGTGGATCACTGGCGCTGGCAGTCGCAAAACCCGAACGGGTTCGCGTAAAGTCTCGCTGCGCCCCGCCTCGTCGTTCCGAGCGATGCGGGGCTGCTTCTCCCAACCGGTTCTATTTTCATGCTTAGTTTCGCGCTCGCTTTTCTGATCTCGCTGCTCGTGACCTTGTTGATCGTGCGCTTCGCACACCTGCAGGAAGGCGTGCTCGGCGACACCGATCTCGCCGGCGTGCAGAAGTTTCACGCGCGCCCGGTGCCGCGCATCGGCGGCGTGGGCATCATTTGCGGGCTGACCGCATCGGCCGTGCAGTTGCGATGGAGTTATCCGGCCGTGTCGGGCGGGATTCTCGGCATCGTCGCGTGCGGCCTGCCGGCGTTTCTCTCCGGACTGGTCGAAGACCTGACCAAGCGCGTCTCGCCGCTCGCCCGCCTCGTCTGCACGATGGCCGCCGCGGGCCTCGCCTATGCGTTGCTGAATATCGCGGTCACGCGCATCAGCGTGCCGCCGCTCGATTTCCTGCTGTCCTACGCGATCATTTCCTGCGCGGTGACGGTGCTCGCCGTCGCGGCGCTCGCGAACGCGGTGAATATCATCGACGGTTTCAACGGCCTCGCGTCGATGGTCAGCTTCATGATGTTCGCGTCGCTCGCCTACGTGGCGTTCCAGGTGCACGATCCCGTCGTGCTGTCGGGATCGCTCATCATGATGGGCGCGGTGATGGGCTTCTTCATCTGGAATTTCCCCGCCGGCCTGATCTTTCTCGGCGACGGCGGCGCGTATTTCGTCGGCTTCATGCTGGGCGAGCTCTCCATCATGCTCGTGATGCGCAACCGCGACGTCTCCGCGTGGTATCCGGTGCTGCTCTTCATGTATCCGATCTTCGAGACGTGTTTCTCGATCTATCGCAAGAAGTTCATTCGCGGCATCTCGCCCGGCATTCCGGACGGCGTGCATCTGCATATGCTCGTCTACAAGCGGCTGATGCGCTGGGCCGTCGGCGCGAAGAACGCGCACGAACTGACGCGGCGCAACTCGCTCACGTCGCCGTATCTGTGGCTGCTGTGCCTGATCGCGGTGATTCCCGCGACGCTCTTCTGGCGGCACACGGTGCATCTGTTCTGCTTCGTCGTCGTGTTCGCGGCGACGTATGTGTGGCTCTACATGAGCATCGTGCGCTTCAAGTCGCCGCGCTGGCTCGTGTTTCGACGGCCGCACACGGTGAAGAAGTAAGCTCTTTTCCCGACGATGAACGCCGCCCCGCTCCGGGCGGCGTTTTCGTTTCTGGCGTCGCTTACGTCAGATGCTTCTTGAAAAACTCCGCGGTGCGGCCGTTCGCGAGTTGCGCGGCCGCCGCGTCGTAGTGCGCGCCCTGATTGCGCGCGAACGCGTGATGACAGCCGGGATACGTGAACGCCTCGACGTTCGCGTGCCCTTGCACCGCCGCGAGCACGCGACTGCGCGCGTCGGCGGGAATGAACTCGTCCTCTTCCGCGAGATGCAGCATCAGCGGCACCTTGATCTTCGGCAATTCGGCGAGATATTGGTCGGTGCCACCGCCGTAATAGGAAACCGATGCATCGACATCCGTTCGCGCGGCCGTCAGGAAAGACAGCAAGCCGCCGAGACAGAATCCGACCGAACCGATCTTGCCCTGCACCTGCGAGAGCCCGCGTGCAAAGCCGATGGTCGCCGCGATGTCCTCGACGCCCGTGTTCACGTCGAACGCGTTGTAGTACTTCAGCGCCTGTTGCCACTCGGCTTCGGATTTGTCGGTCAATTCGACGTTCGGTTCGAGCCGCCAGAACAGATCCGGGCACAGCGCGACATAGCCCTGGCGCGCGTACTCGTCGCAGGTTTCGCGCATGTCGGCGTTGATGCCGAATATCTCCTGGATCACGACCACGGCGGGCGCGGGCGTTTGCGCGGGATAGG
The DNA here is from genome assembly GCA_000648925.1 of Caballeronia jiangsuensis. Lineage (GTDB taxonomy): Bacteria > Pseudomonadota > Gammaproteobacteria > Burkholderiales > Burkholderiaceae > Caballeronia > Caballeronia jiangsuensis. The sequence continues at coordinate 170,058 of JFHF01000010.1, read as the reverse complement.
CGACGTAGGCGTCGAAATTGCCGTCGGGCGTGGAGATGCTGAGCCTGTCGGACATGGGAGTCTCCTGTGATGTCGTGAATCGAAAGCGCGCAAAGGCCCGATCGAGCGCGCGCCTGGCCGGTAATCGAAGTGTGATTCGCGTGTGTGACGATGAGACACGGGCTATCGGAGAAAGCCCCGCGCGTTGGGGACGAAGCGATCGATGCACGAAGCGCAACGCGGCCTGCCTTGCGGCAGGAATCTATTTGATACGCGAAAACCGGCGCGCGCGCCAGCTTTGAATCGCGCGGATTCGGCGTGCGGAGAACGAGCCACTCGTCCCTGCGATGATCGCGAGTCCCCGGATGAAATCGAATCGTATCGATCGATCGGGTTCCTGCATGCGTGTTGCGCCGAACAAGCCCATGCCGTTTCCCTTCTGCGAGGGTCGTTTGTTGTCGAGTGGCTCGCGCGGCGGAACCGCGCGTCCTCGTGGGCCTGCTTACCCCGAAACCGGGTTACCTCGTATCGGCACGTGCACGCACATCGCACGTATTGAGTGGTCTCACGCCGGAACATGTCGCTTCCGGCCATTCAATCTTCGGTCCGCAAATCGGGGACGATCCGCCAGAATCCCGTGCTTTGCGGACAGGGGCGCGCGACGAAGCAACGCGCCCAACGATGCGTGGTGCGGCGCACATGCGCGTCCGTCGTTTCACGCCGAAGACTAGGCGCCTGACGCCGCCGCAACGGCGCGCGATAAAAGCCGCTGATATATTCGACGCAAAAAATGGGGTTCCCGGGGTCGTCATGCGCAACAAGTTCGCCGTCGTCTGGATATGGCTTTGCCTGCTTCCGCTTGCGTTCGACTTCAAGGGCGTGGAGGCGGCCAGCAGGACGGTCGATATTCTGCTCACCGTGACCTCGATGGGCGCCGCCTGCGCGATTCTGCTGATCGCGCCGCGCTTCGCGCGCCGTTCGCGCATGCGCACGCTCGTCACATCGCTCTTTCTGCTCACGATCTTCGGCAGCGTCGCCACGCAATTGCTGCAAGGCAACGACGCGGGCAACTACGCGCGCGTGATCCTGCCGTTTCTGCTGATGCTGCTCGGCTATTTCGTCGGCTGCCGTCCGTGGGATGCGCAGCGGCTCGAACAGATCGAGCGCGCGATGATCGGCTCGCTGATCGCATCGCTCGTATTCGGCGTCGGCTTCGACATGGCGATGTCGGATGGAACCGGGAACATGAGCATGCACGTCGTCCCGGTCACGTTCCTCTGTCTGCAAGGGCTGCTGCTGCACGAGTTCGTTTTCGCGCAGCGCATCGCGAAGCTCGCCGCGCTGCTCTTTCTCGCGACGATCGCCGTGGAGATCGTCTGCGCCACGCCCGGCCTGCTCGTCGGCACGGTGCTGCTCATTGCTTACGCGACGTGGCTCGCCGCGCCTTCGATCCGGCCTTTCTTCACCGCCGGCCTGCGCGCGATCGCGATTCTGACGCTGCTCGGCGCGATGGCGGCCGCAACGGCCACGTTCTTCCCGACCGTCGCCCAGCAGTTCATGCAGCACATGTCGTTCGCGAAGGACGTGCCAGTCGCACGCGATCCGGTCACGATCGCGCGTCTCGCGGAAATGAAGGATCAGGTCGATCAGACGACATCCTCGACGCTCTCGACGATGGTCGGCATGGGATACGGACACGACTATCGCTATTCGCCGTCGTACTTGACCGATCTCGCGGGCATGATCAGCGAGAAGGATTTCTACGCGATCAGAATCTGGGCGGCCGGCCACGACTTCTGGGTCTATCAGTTCTTCGCGGGCGGCGTGCTGTTCGGTCTCGCGCTGCCGCTCGCCGTGCTATGGGCGCTCTGGCGCGGCTCGATGGCCTATCGTGCGTGGCGGCATCGCGCGCCCGATGCGCCGCATCTGCCCGTGCTGGGACGCGCGCTCTTCGTGCTCGCGGCGCTGCCCGCGACGTCGATCGGCGGCAATCCGCTCGGCGACCGCTTCTCGGGAGTGGTATTCGGCGTTGCGCTCGGACTCGTCGTCGCGACGTATGCGCGCATCGCGCACGTCATGCAGATGCGCGCCGCCGAAGCGGCCGGGTATCAGCCGCCGCAGAGACCGCCGTGGTTCGGCACGCCGCCCGACATGCGCCCGCACGACGAACCGTTACCGGAAATCCTGCCCGCGAACCCGTCGCGCGCGCCCGGCTCGCTGCCCGCGCAATAGCGCGGTCAGGTTCACTGCGCGGGCAGATGCGCCCTCAGATATTGCGCGAAGCCGTTCTGCACGGAGATGATTTTCGTCGCGCAGTCGTTGAAATCGGAGCCGCGCGCGCGTTCATCGCCGTACATGTCCTTGCATTGCGCGAAGAGCGCGATGGTCGCGCCGTTGCCGTTCGCGATGCGCGTCGCCGAGAACACCGGCTTGCCGGAACCCGAAGGCATCTCGGTTTCGATGGCGGCATCGTCGGCGCGGGTCAGGCGTTCCTTCGAATTCTGCTCGACGTAGGTCTTCGTCAGCTTCCAGGCCGCATCGCATTGCGCGGCGTCGCGGCACGAGACGGTCGCGTTGCGTTGCGCGTCGTCGAGCGTCTGCTGCGAGAGCAGGAACGTGCGTTCCTTCTGCTGCTCCTTCTCGGCGGACGAGCAGGCGGCGAGGACAACCGAAGCGAGTGCGAGAGCGATGAGCTTTTTCACGGACGGACAGCCTAAAAACCAGGTCGGACGGCGATTATAACGACGCCCGCTTTCGTCGCGCGTAAAACTCGGCTGCATCGGGTGAATGGCCGCTCGTGCATGGTTTTTGGCGTCGGCGGGCGGCAGCGCGCAATATCCTGTGTTCATGCGTGCGCGGCTCGCCGTCGTCGCGTCCGACAAACCCGGAGGAGACATCATGAAACATGCGCTAGGCACGGCGCTCTTGTCGCTGGCGATGATCGCGCTCGCGTCCTCGGCCGCCCATGCCGACGATGCATCGCCGACAGACAAGCTGCTCGCGCAGCAGAACGGTTACGTGGGGAATCCTGCGGGCGGCGCGCGGCTGCGTCCGAGCGGACACAAGGCCGACGCCAAGGCGATGATGGCGCCGAAGAGCGCGGCGGCGGCGCTCTATCCGGCGCCGCCGGGCCTGAATCCGCCGGCGCCGACCGCGGCGCGCTCGCGCGACATCTACAAGTCGCCGTACTGAAGCGCGCCGGAGGCTTTACTCCGCGATGCTTTCGTAGCCGTAATAGCCGGCGTACGTGCTGCCCATCAGCACCTTCGATTGCGGAACATCGGTGAGCAGCACGCCTTTCATGTGCACGCCGCCGTGATACAGGCGCTTCATCGTTTCGCCGATCTCCTGCACCTGATTCTTGCCGTGCCGCACGACGAGCAGGCTCGTGCCCGCGTGCCTGCCGATCACGGTCGCGTCGGTCACGGCGAGCACCGGCGGCGTATCGATGACCACGAGATCGTAATGCTGCTTCAGCTCGGCGAGAATTTCACCGAGGCGGTCGCTCGCGAGAAGCTCCGCCGGATGAGACGGCAGCGAGCCCTTCGGAATCAGATCGACGCCGGGCAGCACGTCGTGCAGGATCGTGCTCATCACGTCGGCGCCCATCAGCACGTCGGAGAGACCGGGCGAATGGCGCACGCCGAAGTGCGAGTGAATGTCGCCGCGGCGCATGTCGGCGTCGATCAAGAGCACGCGCTTTCTCGTCGAGGCGACGAGCGTCGCGAGATTCGCCGAGAGGAACGACTTGCCTGCTTCCGGACGCGAGCCGGTCAGCATCACGACGTTATTGCGCGCATCGGAAAGTTGTAATTGCAGCGAGGTGCGCAGGCCGCGAATGCCTTCGACCGCCGCATCTTCCGGCGCCTGCGCGGCGAGCACGTGCAGCCCCTCGCGGCGCATCCCGACCTGCCGTTGCAGACGAAGCTGCTGCGTGCTGCGCGGCACGATCGCGAAGACGCGCGTGCCCAGTTGCCGTTCGATATCTTCCGGACGCTCGACGCCGCCATACAGCGCCTTGCGGATGAACGCGACGATGATGCCGAGCACGAGCCCGATGGCCGCCGATATCAGGATAACGAGCGCGCGTTTCGGACGCACGGGATCGTCGGCGGCCTGCGCGAGATCGACGATGCGCACATTGCTCACCTGCCCCGCCTTCGCGATGCGCAGTTGCTGCGTGCTGTTCAGCAGGTTCGTGTAGAGCTCGGTGCTCGAACGCACGTCGCGCATGTAGCGCAGCGCGGTCTGCTCGGTATCGGGCAGCGTCGACACGTTCTTGCCGAGGCGCGTCTGCGCGACGGTCAGCGCGGCGATCTGCGCATCGAGCGCCTGCACCGACGGATGATTCGCCGTGAAGCGCAGCGAGAGTTCGGCGCGCTGTTGCTGCAAATCCGTGAGCTTCGTCTTGTTGTCGACGACCTGTTGCAGCAGAAGCCGGCTCTCCTCGGAGAGATCGACCGAGCCCTGCTTGTTGCGGAACGCGCTGTAGCGCTGCTCGGCTTCGTCGAGTTGCTTCTTCACGACCGGCAGTTGCTGCTCCAGAAACGCGAGCGTGTGTTCCGCTTCGGCCGAGCGCTTCTGCGTGTCCTGCTGCACATAGCGGTTCGCAATGTTATTGACGATCGCCGCGATTTCCTTCGGATTACTACCTTCCAGAGATACGCCGATGATGCCCGACTGCAATGCCGTCTCCGCCACGGTGAGGCGCTTTTGCAAACGGTCGATGGTCGTGAGCGTCGAGAAGCGTTGCAGGTCGAACTGCACGCCCGGCTTGCTCGTAAGTTTGTCGACCTTGAGCGTGATGAGGCCTTGCGGCGTCATGCCCGACGCTTTCTGACCGACGTGGCCGGTGAGAATGCCGAGACCGTCCGGGTCCTTAAGCACGTATGCGCCATGCTCGCCCGCGACGAGCGTGAACTTCCTGTCGTAGAGCGCCTTCGGCGTATCGAAGAGCGGTACGTCGATCTCTTCGCCGCCCCATGCGAAGCGCGACAGATAGCCCGGCGGCACCGGTCTGTTCAGCATCGAGAATACGTTGCCGACGAGCTTGCCGACGACCGGAAATGATCGCGGCGACGCGCCGATGTCGAGATGCAGACGCCGCACCGTATCGTCGATGACGAGGCGCGAACGCAGAAGCTCGATCTGCGCGGCGGTCACGGACTTCGTATCGGTGAGTTGCGGAACGACCGCCTGCACGGCTTCGGCGCTGGCGTTCGTTTTGGCGTTGTTGCCGCTGGCTTCGTCCACCTGGATCATCGCGTCCGCCTTGTAGGTCGGCGGCGCAAGGTAGGCGTAGGCGGTTCCGAGCGCGACCACGGCGAGCGTGACGAGCGTCACGAGCTTCCAGTTGCGCATCACCGCGGCCAGATAATCGGACAGCCGCAATTCGTCGGCTGTCGATATGTCCGTATACCGCGTGTCAAAGTTCATGGCCATGATCTCGCTCGCTTGTATTTTTTGAGTCGAACAATGATGCTCCGGCGCGCCCCCGCGCGCGCCGGTCAAACGCCTGCGGTCAAAGCATTTACTTCGTCAGCACGGCCGCCGTCAGACCCGCGTTGATCGCCGGCAAGAGCAGGTTCAACACGCGCGAGAAGCGGACGAGCCCGCTGTTGTCCACATAGACGACGTCATGCGGCTGCAGCTCGAAGTTGTTCGCGAGCAGCATGGACACCGGCGAGAGCGCGTCGAGCTTGTAGACCTCCGGTTGGTCCGTCGCGCCGTTGCGGATCACGTACAGCTCGCGCGGATTCGACGTTTCCGGGTTGAAGCTGCCCGCCTGCGAGATCGCGTCCGACAGCGTGAGCTTGCCGTTGCGCATCGGGATCACGGTGGCGGGCTTGGTGACTTCGCCCATCACGTAGACGCCGTTCTCGTCGCGCGAATCGACACGCAGCGCATCGCCCGGGCGAAGCATGATGTCCGACGGGCTGCGGCCCTTCGCCGTCATGCCGGCCATGTTGATGTTGTACGTGACGCCGTCGCGGATCAGCGTGACGCGGCTCTGGTCCGCCGTCGTCGCGAAGCCGCCCGCGCGGCCGATCGCCTCGGTGAGCGTCATCGGAATGTCGTTGATCTGCTGCGAGCCGGGCGTGCGCACGTCGCCGTCGATATACACCTGCGACGCACGGAACGACGCGACGCGCACCGTCACCTGCGGCTTCACGAAGACCTTCGAAAGCTGCGTGTACAGCTCGCGCTGAACCTGCGTCTCGGTCTTGCCCGCGACATGCAGCGAACCCGGCACATACGGGAACTGCAGATTGCCGTCCGCATCGACGACGAAGCCAGGCGCGGCATCCGACGTACGCGTCTGGTTCGCGGGCTGGCCGAGCGCCGCGACGAGTTCCGGGTGATCCCACACCGTGATCTGCAGCACGTCGCCGACGCCCAGCTTGTACGGCGCAGGCTTGCCGTAGAGCGAGGCGTTCGGATCGGTCGCCGCGGAAGGCTGCGCGGTGCGCATCTTCTTCACGAGCGCGGCATCGATCGTGGTGATCGGAATGTTGGTCGTGGTGGCCGGATCGCCCTGATCGTTCGATGTCTCGACGAGCTGTGCCGGCTTTTCCATGTGCATGCCCGGCGAGAGCCCGCAACCCGTCAGGATCACGGAAATGGAAGCTGCCGCAGCCAGGCTCGTGAGGCGGAAGATACGCGACACGTTGGTGTTGGCGGCCATGGAGTTGGTGCCCGGTTGTTGTTGGTTGTGCATAATGGTCGTCCCCTGCTTCAGTAAGCGTTGGTGTGGCGTAGTCCCTTGAAGATCGTTGCGGCGATGATTCTCATATCGAGTCCGAACGACCAGTTACCCAGGTAGTACAAATCGTGAGCGACGCGTCCTTCCATCTTTTCGATCCGATCCGTTTCTCCACGAAAACCGTTGACCTGGGCCCAGCCGGTGATGCCTGGCTTGATCCGGTAACGATGGATATACCCCGATACGACCTTCTGATACAGGTCGTCATGTTCGAGCGCGTGTGGACGCGGGCCCACGACCGACATGTCGCCACGCAGAACGTTGAAGAACTGCGGTAGCTCATCGAGGCTGGTGCGGCGCAGGAACGCCCCGACACGGGTCACGCGCGGATCGTCGCGCGTGGCCTGGCGGAGCACCCCGGCCTGTTCCGTGTGCATGCGCATCGAACGGAACTTGTAGATGGTGAAGACGCGGCCATCCGCGCCCTTGCGGTTTTGCCGGAAGAGCACAGGCCCGCGCGAAGTCAGCTTGATCGCGAGCGCGATGCAGATCAGCGCGGGCGAGACGGCGATGATCGCGCCAAGCGCGAACACGCGGTCGAAGAGTTCCTTCTGCAACTGCGCGGACGCCGACAGCGGCGACGCGACGAGATTGATCGCGGGCTGGCCGAGCAGATCGGTCACGCCGCTTTCGAAGAGCGCGAGGCTGCGCACGTCGGGGATGAAGCGCACGTTGAGCAGATCGTCGCGGAATTCGTTCACGAAGCGCAGGATCGTGGGCTCTTCGGAAAGCGGCAGCGCGAGCCAGACCTCGTGCACGTTCTGCGTGCGCACGAAGCTCACGAATTCGTCGAAGTCGTCATACACCGGCACGCGCGTGTTGAGCCGCGCCTTGCCCGGCGTCGCGTTGAATGCCGCGCGCATCCGAAAGCCCGTGTCCTGCGAGCGCTCGATCTTGCGCAGGATCGCATCGCAATGCCTGCCGCTGCCGACGATCGCCACCTGCTGAAGGTTCAGGCCGGCGTTGCGCATGTGCGCGAGGATCGCGTGCGTGATCAAGCGCCCGGCGATCATGAGGCCGCCGGACATCGCGGTCCAGTAAGCGAACCAGAGGCGCGACACGTAGTCGAGGCGATGCAGCGAGAACATCAGCGCGAGCGCGCAGCCCTGCACGACGAGCCAGCCGAGCGAGACCTGACAGGCGAGCTGGAGCTTGCTGCGGCCGCGCCATGACTGGTAGACGCCGAAGCCAGGAAAAAGGGCGAGCGAAAACGCCGCCGCGAACGCGACGAACGCCATCGAATAGGTGTGAGCCTCGATGTACTCGAACCTGATTTGCGACGCCACTGCCGCGCCGCCGACGATCATCACGACGTCGAACAGGCGCGCGAGCAATCCCTGTAAATCGCGCATGTTTTTTTCCCCGGAACGCAATCAGCCCTTTACCGCACGCCTCAGTCTCCTCCTCGCCTTAGCCCGTCTTTTTCGAATGAAAGCCGTTGCAAAGAAGTCAGTTGCCTCAAACCGTGATGCCCTTGCCCTTCGAACGCTCAATGGCGTCCGTAGGTGTCGTCGAAGCGCACGATGTCGTCTTCGCCGAGATAGCTGCCCGACTGCACTTCGATGATCTCGAGCGGCACCTTGCCCGGGTTCTCCAGACGATGCCGCACGCCGAGCGGAATGAACGTCGATTCGTTCTCGGAGAGCAGAAACTGCTCTTCGCCGCGCGTGACGAGCGCCGTGCCGCACACGACGACCCAGTGCTCCGCGCGATGGTGATGCATCTGCAACGACAGCTTCGAGCCCGGCGACACCACGATGCGCTTCACCTGAAAGCGCTCGCCGTGCTCGATCGAATCGTAAAAGCCCCACGGACGGCGCACCTTGCGATGCGTGTCCGCTTCGGGCGCGTGCTGCTCGCGAATGCGCGCGACGAGCCCCTTGATGTCCTGCACGCGCGACCGGTCCGCGACGAGCACGGCGTCGTCCGTCTCGACGACGATCACGTTGGTCGTGCCCACGCACGCGACGAGGCGTCCGCCTTCGGAGCGCGCATAGCTCGACGTCGCGCCTTCGAACACGACACGGCCGCTCGCGACGTTGCCCGACTCGTCCTTGTCCATCGCGTCCCACACGGCGTCCCACGAGCCGAGATCCGACCAGCCCGCGACGAGCGGCACGACGATGCCGTCGCACGGCTTGCTCGGCGTGCCGATGTGTTCCATCACGGCATAGTCGATCGAGTCGGACGGCGCGCGGCCGAATTGCGCGGCGTGCGGCCGGAAGAATTTGCCGTCGTCCTCGCCTTCCTGCGCGGCGGCCGAGCAGGCCGCATGCATGTCGGCGTTGAGCTTCTTGAGCGACGCGAGCCACACGCTGGCGCGCACGATGAAGATGCCGCTGTTCCACCAGTACGTGCCCGCCGCGACGTATTGCGCGGCGAGTTCCGCCGCGGGCTTCTCGACGAAGCGATCGATCTTGTGCGCGCCGTCGTCGAGCGCGTCGCCCAGACGGATGTAGCCGAAGCCGGTGTCGGGGCGCGTCGGCGGAATGCCGAGCGTCGCGATCACGCCGCGCTCCGCATGTTCCGCCGCGATCGCGATGGCGCGATGCAGCGCGGGAATGTCCGCGATGGAGTGATCGGCGGGCATCGCGACCATGATCGCGTCCTCGCCGTCCTTCACCGCGGCGAGCGCCGCCAGCGTGAGCGCGGGCGCGGTGTCGCGGCGCGCCGGCTCGACGATGATGCGTGCATCGACGCCGCTCTCGCGCGTCTGCTCTTCCGTCGTGAAACGATGCTCCTCGCCGCACACGATGATCGGCTCGCCGTCCACCTTGAAGTCGCCCGCAAAGCCTTTCAGCCGCGCAACCGTAGCCTGCAACAACGAGTCATGCCCGATGACACCGATCAATTGCTTCGGGAACTGTTCACGCGACATCGGCCACAGGCGGGTGCCCGAGCCGCCGGCGAGGATCACAGGGACGAGGCGGCGGCACGGCCCGGCCACCTTGACCGGGCCTGCCTCCACACCTGCTGCTCCCTGCTCCACCCCACCTTTCGTGCGTGCTTCATTCGTCATAGAGGACTCCTGCCTGCAAATTCATTCGAACGACAATGCCGTCCGGGAAATGATCAAATGCCGAACCGATCGGGTCCGGCCAAAGGTCCGACGCTTTTCGCCATAGTCGGCGTCAGAGCGGCCCACGTCACACTCCACGCGGGTCAGCCGTTCGCCTCGCGTCTGCTCTGCATCCGGTACTCCGTCGGAGAGATCAGAAGACGCTTGCGGAAAATCTTCGCGAGCCTGTCGCCGTTACCCATGCCGCTTCTGCGCGCGATCTTGTCGACCGGCAATTCCGAATCGGTCAGAAGCGCGCAGGTCACGGCGAGGCGCGCCTGCAACAAATAATCGGATGGCGTGATGCCCATCTCGATCTTGAAGCGGCGCAAAAAGTTGCGCTCGCTCATCGCGGCCACCTGCGCCGCATCGACGACCGAAATCGGCCGTTCACAGTTGTCCTGCAACCAGCGCGCCGCCGCGCGGATCTTGTCGCCCGCGGACGCCGCGCCGCTGTCGCCGAGAATCGACACGAGCTTCGCGGCGGAACCGGGCATCAGACGCTCGGCCACGCTGCGCGACACGTCGATGCCCAGATCGCGCTTCACGATCAGCAGCGCGCCCTTCATGGACTCGTAGCGGTCGCCCGCGTCGCCCTGCTGCTCGTCGCGCACGAGATGCATCGCGTTGTTGAAGCGCGCCTGCGAATCCTGCGCCTGGCCGATGCCCGCGGCGTCGAGCACCTTGCGGCCCTCGGAAATCGCGCGCACGACCGTCGTCTTCGACTGCACGCGGCGCAGCCATTCGATGATGCGATCGTCCTTCGCGGCGTCGTCGGCGCCGCGGCCGCCCGCGACGAAGAGCGCGTCGAAGCCGCCGTAGTGGCGCGCGTCCAGTCCGTCCGTCCACACGCGCACCGACGACGAGCACGCCACGTTGCCGCCCTCGACGGACAGGAAACGCACGTCGTAGCTGCAATCCGGCCTCGACTTCGCCGACGCGAACTCGTTGGCCATGTGGAAGACCTCCGCGACGATCCCCGCGCCGAGCAGGGAAAAACCGTCGAACAGCAAGATCGCGATCTGGCGGACCTCGGTCGGCGAGGCTTTCGTCGCGGGAGGCGTCCAACCCATGACAGCGGGTTCTAGAGTGGCGTAAGGCATGGTCATCCTCTGCAGCTTTGCTTCCTGGAAGGCGCGGAAGAGTTTCTCGGCCATTGCGGCGCACCAATTGACTTTCCCGAACTTCGCCGGGTTGCCGTGACCGATTGGAACGAAGTGTTGGCGGAATCGATCCGCTGGCTTGAATAATAAGCAGACAATCTTTTTTGTGCTCTAGATTTTCGCGCTTAAACCACAGAATCTGTTCCGCTGTGAGGGTGAGCGCACATTGATATCGCTCCCCAGATTCTGGAATGCCGATTTCAAAGCATGTATTACGGCAAATCAATTTGTCATACAAACTTTGCCGGACGGGCTTAGCGCAATCCGATTACCGTGCCGCCAGATCGGACATTCGCGCGGCCGCAGCGCCCCGATTGACGGCCCTGTGCGGGTCGCCAGGCGGTTCGGCGGCCATGTCGGATCAAAGAAATTGATTCAAATTTGAAACGTCGAGCCGATGAAAAAGCGGACGTTCGTACCGGGAGAATCGGAAAATTTTGGGTTTGCCGTTACATTTGGGAACCGGATGTAATAGATATTTCAGCCGCCTATTTAAAAGTCAGATTGGATTCACGCTTGAATGGCGCTGATTTTCCATTAATCGGATATCAGGTAATCGAGCCATTTTAAATCGACCCTTTCGATTTTTATTCAAGAGCATAATGCGGTGTTTTCAAAAGAGGCCGGATGCTGTGCCGCAATATGCGAATGGCGGCGCCGAACCCGCGTGCGCGCGGGACCAGGGGACTGTCCCGGTCCGCCATCGACTAGTCTTTTTGCGGCAGCGCACGCTGTGACACTATTTGTTGAATCGTCCAATCAAACTTTTTCATTCTTCGGTCGAATGCCGCCCAATTCGCGCGCACGTTCGCAATTCGCGCGGCGACGATTTCGACGCGACGAACGGGCTCGCGGATCGGTCAGGTTTGCCGCTTATGGAAATACATGTGATGGCCGAACTCGTCAGCCTTGCTTGTTTCACTCTTGAGAATCGAACTTCGCCGTCTTCGGACGAAGCACATCGGCGCGTGCGCATACGCACGGTCATACGATGACGCAGGCAGCATCTTTTGCGTTGCGCACGACGACGGCTAACACGGAGAAACGATGCTGAGCAACGCGGACTTCCTGACGGTGGTGCGGCTTACGCCGCTCGTGGCGATCGACCTGATCGTCACCGACGGCAACCGGCGCATTCTCCTGGGACATCGGCGCAACCGGCCGGCGCAAGGCACGTGGTTCGTGCCGGGCGGGCGCATCACCAAGAACGAGACGCTCGACGCCGCGTTCCGGCGCATCGTCCATAACGAGCTCGGCGTCGCGAGCGCGCAGCGTTCGGCCTCGCGTTTGTTCGGCGTGTACGAACATCTGTATGACGACAACTTCGCGGGCGCCGGCGATATCGGCACACATTACATCGTGCTCGCCTACACGATGACGCTGAGCGGCAAGGTGCCGATCGGCCGCTTCGATCAGCACAGCGACTATCGATGGCTCCTGCCCGACGACTTGCTCGCGCTCGACGACGTGCACGAGTACACGAAAGCCTACTTCCGCTGATCCGCATCGAAAGCGCGCGCTGAAGGACAAACGGCGCGCATTGCTGCGCGCCGCCCGCCCTACCGCCAAGAACCTTCGATCATCACTGCTTCCCTTGATAACGGTACGCGAGGCTCCGTTCTTGAGCGCGCAATACTGCAAATCGCACCGCCCGATTTCATCAGACGACAGCCCGACTGCGAGCCTTTTCCCCGCGTACCGAGATCATCTGCCAACAGTTCGTCAATTTCGGACTCGGGGCGCGGCGACCGTTGGGCGCCGCGTATAGTGCGACCCATGTAAGCTCACTTTCCCGTTACTTACGTTCCTTCATGGACCGGGCCCGGGCAAGGCGTGACAGCGCCGGCCTCAGTCCGCACCGGGGAGAAGTCGATGGTGTACGCCAATGGTACGGGCAGGCTTCAGGTCGTGCGCGCCGTCGCGCCCGACGCGCCGCCCGCCGATATGGCCAGCGCGGCGAAGCGGATCGGCATTCTGATCTTCGAGGACTTTTCGCTCGTCGAAGTCAGTTCGATCTCCGAGGTCTTCTCGGTCGCGAATCAGGTTCACATGCCCGCCGAAGCCGGCCGGCACGCCGAAACGCCGAACTATTCGCTGCGGTTTTTATCGAGTGAAGGCGGCAGCGTGGCGAGCAGTTGCTCGATGCGCATCTGGACGGAAGGTCTCGAAACGCGCTGGACGAACGAATGCGACGCGCTCTTCATCGCGGGCGGCGTCGGCGCCCGTCATGCGCGCAACGACGTCGTGCTGAAAAAACGGCTCGGCCGCGTCGCGCCGAAGATTCCGTTCATCAAGGCGATCGGCGAAGGCGCGCACATTCTCGCCGCCGCCAATCTCACCGTACAGAACCGCTCGCTCGATTTCACCGGAGAGTCAGGGCACCGCGCGCTTTCGTCCGCGTTGTCGAACCCGCTTTTCATCGCCGAGCAGACGCTCACGCTCGACGATCCGAAAGGGCCGATCGCGGCGGCGCTTTCGATCATCAAGCGCGATCACGGCGCGGCGCTCGCGCGTGAAGTCTCGGAGCGTTCGATCCCGGGTGCATGGCAAAAGCTCGCCACCGTGCTCGACGATACCGAAGCCGGCGGCGTGCGCCAGAAGATCGATGCGGCCGCGCGCTGGATTCGCGAGAACTACGTGCGGCCGATCTCGATCACCGACGCCGCACGCGTCGCCGCGATGAGCGAGCGCAATTTCCTGCGCCGCTTCAAGGCGCAGATCGGGCTCACGCCATCGGAATATCTGCTGCGCGCGCGCCTCGATGCGAGCTGCATGTTGCTTGCCGCGACCGATCTGCCGGTCGACAAGATCGCGCGGCGTTGCGGCGCGGGCAGCGGCGATGGTCTCGCGAAGATTTTCCGCAAGCGGCTGTCGATATCGCCAACCGAATACCGGCTGGCCGGCCGCCGAAAACTGGGCGACGGTTCGTAGCGCTTTCGATCGAGCCCGCGAGCCAGCCTGCCTCTAACGGACACGCATGGAATCAAAGGTACTCTGGACACTTTCGAATCTCGGCGACGCGGCTTTTTTGCTCCCGCTCGCCCTCGTCTGCGCGCTGTGGCTGCGCACCGTGGACGCGCGCCTCGCGTTGCGCTGGGCGATCCTGCTCGCGATCGGCATGGCGCTCGTCGGTCTGTCGAAGATTCTCTACGCCGGCTGCGGCCTCGAAATCGCCGCGATCCAGTTGCGCATGATCAGCGGCCACACGATGCTCGCCGCATCGATCTATACGGTCGCGGGCGGACTGCTGCTCGGCGGCTTCGGCGGCGGCTGGTATCGATGGGGCGCGGCGGGCGGACTCGCGCTCGCGGCGGCGATCGGCGCGAGCCGCATCATGCAGGACGCGCACACGCCCGCCGAAGTCGTCGCGGGCTGGGTGCTCGGCGCGGTCATCGCCACGCTCTTCCTCGTGCGCGTTTTCGATCAGCCGCGCAAGATGCCGCGCGCGCTCGTCGCGGGTTGCGGGCTGCTTGCCGTGTCGTCGATCGCCTACGGCCATCACGCGCCGTTTCAACGCATGATCGAACACTACTCGGGGTGGCTCTGCCAGGGGCTCGGGATCTGATTTCATCGCCTGTCCGGTCGAGGCGATCCCAAGTATGATCGTCGCTTGAAAACGCACGCTCTCCTTTCGCGCGCGCCCTTGCCGGCGCGCGATCACGTTTCCGGAACCCGAGCATGGACCGCTTTCTTGCAATGAAAGTCTTCGCGCGGGTCGTCGAGGCGGGCAGTTTCTCCAAAGCCGCCGACGCCCTGCGCCTGCCGCCCGCGAGCGTCTCGCGCACGCTCCAGGCGCTCGAAGCGCATCTCGGCGCGCGCCTCATCAACCGCACGACGCGCAGCATCAGCATCACCGAGGACGGTGAAGCCTATTACGAGCGCTGCGTGCGCGTGCTGGGCGAAGTGGACGACATGGAAGCGTCGCTCTCGCATTCGAAGCTCAGTCCCAAGGGCAACGTCAAAGTGAGCCTGCCGACGGTGATGGCGAAGAACACCATCATTCCCGCGCTGCCGGAATTCTTCGCGGCGTATCCGGATATCGGCGTCGAGTTGCTGCTCACGGACCGGCAAGTCGATCTCGTCGAGGAAGCGGTCGATTGCGTCGTGCGTGTGGGCGCGGTCGGCGATGTCGGGCTCATCGCGAAACGCGTCGGCGCTTATACGCAGATCACGTGCGCGTCGCCGGGATACATCGAAAAGCACGGCGAGCCGGTATCGCTCGATGACCTCGAACGGCACCTCGCCGTCGGCTATGTGCTCAACAACTCGGGCCGCGTGCGCAACTGGGAATTCGTCGTCGATGGCGAAACGCGCATCGTCGCGATGAAGCACAAGATCGCCGTGAACGATGGCGATTCGTATATCGCGGCAGGCGTGACGGGACTCGGCCTGATCCAGAGTTCGAGCTATACACTCGATCCGCTCATCCGAAGCGGCGCGCTCAGGGAAGTGCTGAAAGAGTATCCGTCGTATCCGCGCGTGGTGTCGGTGCTGTATGCGTCGAATCGCCATCAGCCGCGCCGCGTGCGCGTGTTCATCGACTGGGTCGCGGAGCTGTATGGGCGGCTGCCGTCGTTTCAGGTGAGCGGCAAGCCGAACTCGAACTGAGCGATGCCTCGCGTGCGAACGGCATCGCGCGCCAGTCGTAGTCGCGATACGCGCGTTCGAGCGCGTCCAGATCGGCGGGCCGCGCGCTCGCGTGAATGCCTTGCAGATGCGGCAAGGCGAATTCGACCGCGACGCAGTTGGCGTAATCCCGCGCGCGCATGAAGGCGGGAATCGTCGTGAAGAACGCGGTCGTCGGAACGTCGAAGCCATCTGCGATATGCAGCGCCGCCGAATCCGCCGTAACCAGATAGCGCGCGTGTCCGATCCACGCGAGGAAATCGTCCGTGTCGCGTGAAAGCGGCGCGATATCCCGATAGCGTGGATGATCCACCGCGCCGAAGCCCAGCACCGGCAAGCCGGTTTCGTCCGCGAGCCGCGCGACGATGCGCGCACGCACCGACGCCGGAATGCTGCGCACCGGCGTGCTCGCGTCCGGACAGAAGAGCGCGTAGGGCTCGCTTTCGAGGGGTGCCAGCGGCACATCGGCGAGCCATCGATTGCGCTTGTCGCTGGCGGCGATGTTCTCGGGCGCGAGGCCCATCGCCCACAGGAAGAAATCGATCATCGGCATCGAAGCGAAGCGCGGCCAGAAAAGCTGATTGCCGATATCGATCCTGAGTTCGTTATCAGGCAGGCTCGCGAGCGGCACGGGCAAATCGACGATATCGCCGAAACCCGGCGCGGCGAGCGCATAAAGACGCTGCACGTAGCGAGGCGCGCGCGCCGGACGATAGATCGTGAACCGAAGATGCGGATGACGGCGCTTCACCGCGAGGAGCGCCGATAGCCCGATGATGGAATCGCCGAGCGTGACGCCGAATGCGTTGACGAGATGCACGTGGCGCGCACGCGCATAGTCCGCCTCGAAGGATTCGCGGCCCGCGTTCAGAACATCGGCGGGCAAGTCCGCGAAACCGGATGCATCGGCGTGCGCGACTTCGAGATCGTACGGCGCGACGATCTCGCCGCCCGGCGACAACAGCGAGCCCGCGTGGGTCAGCGCATGAACATCGTCGAGCGTCGTCATGCGTGACCGTGCGCGTCAGCCCGCCGCGCCGCGCTCGCGCGCCGTCTGCACGGCCGTGACGCTCTGCAGAACGGGCAGCGTCGCCGTCTGATATTCCGGCACCCAGCGGCGCAGGTCGCGGCGCACTTCCTCGTCGGAGAGCACGCGATGCTGCATGAGCCAGGGCAGCAACGCGTCGATGAAATCGTTCGGCACGCCACGCGCCTGCGCGATGCGCAGCTTCGGATGCGGCGTGCGCGTGGTGGTTTCGTCGTCGGCGAGCAGTTCTTCGTAGAGCTTCTCGCCGGGGCGCAGGCCCGTGAACACGATGCGGATCTGCTCTTCCGAGAAACCGTAGAGACGAATCAGGTCGCGCGCCAGATCGACGATCTTCACGGGCTGGCCCATGTCGAGAATGAAGATTTCGCCGCCACGCCCCATGCTCGACGCCTGCAACACGAGTTGCGCGGCTTCCGGAATCGTCATGAAGAAGCGCGTGATTTCCGGATGCGTGACGGTCACCGGGCCGCCTTTCGAGATCTGCTGCTGGAACTTCGGAATCACGCTGCCCGCGCTGCCGAGCACGTTGCCGAAGCGCACCGTCTCGAACTGCGTGCGCGGCGCGGATTGCTGCAACGCCTGGCACGTCATTTCGGCGAGACGCTTGCTCGCGCCCATCACGTTGGTCGGGTTGACGGCCTTGTCGGTGGAGATCAGCACGAAATGGCGCACGTCGTGACGCATCGCCGCGCGCGCGACGCGCAATGTGCCGAGCACGTTGTTGCGCACCGCCTGCCACGCGTTCTGCTCTTCCATCAGCGGGACGTGCTTGTACGCGGCCGCGTGGAACACGATGTGCGGCGTGAAGCGCGCCATCGTCTGATCGAGCAGCAGCGAGTCCTTCGCGTCGCCGACGACGGGAATCACCGAGCATTCCGGAAAACGCTCGTGCAGTTCCTCGATGAGGCGATACATCGCGTACTCGGAGAGATCGTAGGCGACCAGTTGCGCCGGCGAGAAACGCAGAATCTGACGGCACAGTTCCGAGCCGATCGAACCGCCCGCGCCCGTCACCATCACGACGCGCCCGTGCAGCAGTTGCTCGACGTGCGGCATGTCGATCTTCACCGGCTCGCGGCCGAGCAGGTCTTCGAGGTCGATCTGCCGCACGCGCGACAGGAAGTTGCCCTCGCCCGCCGTCAACTGGCTGAGCGCGGGGAGCACCATCACCTTGACCCCGGCGCGCACGCACAACGTGGCGACGCGCCGCTGTTCCTCGACCGACGCCGACGGAATCGCGATGATCACGTAATCGGTCTTGAACTGCTCGGCGAAGCGCGGCAGCTCGCTGAACGAGCCGAGCACCTTGTGGCCGAGCACTTCGCGTCCGCGCTTGGCGGGATCGTCGTCGAGCAGGCCGACGAGACGCCATTCGCTGGAACGCGCCAGTTCGCGAGCGAGCATCGCGCCCGCCGTGCCCGCGCCGAGCACGATCACGGGCTTGCCCTGCCCGACGAGGCCGCCGTACAGATAGAACTCCTTGCCCGCGCGATAGAGCGCGCGCGCGCCGCCCATCGACAGGAAAAGCAGGAGCGGCGAAACGATGAGCACCGAGCGGGGAATGATCGGAATCGGCTGCGACATCACCGCGCCCACCATCACGACGAGCGCGCCCACGACGATGGACTTCGAGATGCGCAACAGATCGGGCAGGCTCGCGAACACCCACATGCCGCGATACAGGCCGAAGACGCGGAACACGATGGCGTACACCGGCACGACCCAGATGAGCGCGGCGAGCGCGCCCTGGCGGAAGTCATGTGGAATCGCGCCGTTGAAGCGCAACAGATAAGCAATGAGCCAGGATCCGACGACGGCCACGAGATCGAAGCCGAACGCCCCCGCCGATAGCCATGTAGCTTTTATTCGATTCATCAGCTTGGACCCTCAAGATTGTCCGGAATGGCGCGCCTCATGACGTCGCCAATGCGCGTCGACCACCGCGCCCGCTGCCACAACCACGACTGCCCAGCCCGCAACTGCCGCCCACTGCCCCGCGAAAGAGAAACGAAGCGCCCAGTTTGCGAGCATTATGCCCGCCAGCATGAGCAGATACCACGTGATTGCGGTGCGCGCATGCCCCAATCCGAGGCGCACCATGCGCTGATAGTAATGCTCCCGGTGGGCCTGCCAAAATTTTTCGCCGCGCGCGAGGCGGCGCAACAGCGTGACCGTCGCGTCCGCGATGAACGGCGAAAACACGAGCGCCGGAAACCAGACCGGCCATGCGCCTCGTTGCCAGCCCCAAAACCCGAGCGCGCCCGCGAGAAACCCTAACGGAATAGACCCGGCATCGCCCAGAAAAATCCGGGCCGGATGGAAATTGAGGGTCAGGAATCCGGCCGCCGCGCCCGCGATGGCGAGGCTCGCGAGGCCGAGATCGGCTTGCGGCGCGGGTCCGGCGAGCGCCGCGAGCGCGTAGCCGCCGAAGCCGAACAGCGCCATGCCGCCCGCGAGCCCGTCCGAGCCGTCCATGAAGTTGTAGAGATTGACCAGCCACAGCATCAGAAAGCCGACGAGCGCGAGCGCCCACCACGGCACGTCCGCCGGATGCACGACGATGACGAGCGCCACCGCGACGATGTGCGCCGCGAAGCGCACGCGCGCGGGCAGCCCCCGGCGATCGTCGATTTGCGATACGGCGGCGAGAAAGACGGCGCAGGCCGCGACCAGCCACATCGACGGCGCCGCGACGATGAGCGCGACCACGGCGACCGGCACGATGCCCCAACCGCCGACGCGCGGCGTGGGCCGTTCGTGCAACGAGCGTTCGTTGGGGATATCGGTGGCGAGGCGCCACGCGAGGCCGGTGCGAATGAGCGTCCGCAGAATCAGCGCGCACGCGGCGAAGGCCAATACCGCCACCGCCATCGCGGCCAGCAGCGGCGAAGCTTCAAAATACGAATGCAGCATGCAATGTTATTGAGTTATCGACCCCGAAGCATACGCGAACGACCGCCGGGTTTTAGTTTAAATATCTGAAGAATAAGGAAAATCGCGCTGACGACGTTTGTCAGGCGTCTTGCAATGCCGGCGTCGAAGCAACGCGTATTTTAACGTTCGCGACCGGCCATTTCGACGGCGCAGGAGCGGTTATCGCCCGCGCGTCGAACGGAACCACGCGGCCGTGGCGGCCAGGCCTTCGTCGAGCGTTTGCGGCGCGTTCCAGCCGAGCGTGTCGCGGATGCGGCGCGAATCGACCCGCAGGCTGCCGGTCAGCCGATCGATCTGCGCGGTCGTGCCGGCAACGCGCGCGACGCCGCGCAAGAGTCCGGCCGGCACCGGCACGAGCCGCGCGGGCTTGCCGAGATGCTCGCCGAGCTTGCGCGCGAGTTCGGCGACGCTCGGATCGTAGCCGTCGGTCACATGGAACAGACGGCCCGCGGCGGCCGGATTGAGCGCGCATTCGATGGTCGCGCTCGCCAGATTGTCGACGGAGACGAGACTGCGGCGCGCATCGATCGCGCCGAGCGGCAACGGCATGCCGCGTGCGATCGCGCGCATCATCGCGAGGAAGTTGGCGCGCACGCCGGGACCATAGACGAGCGGCGGCCGCACGATCGCGACTTCGAGTCCCGTGCGGCTGCCGAATTCGAGCAGCGTCACTTCGGCTTCGGCCTTCGAGACGCCGTAGGCATCGGGCGGATTGCGCTCGTCGTCCTCGGTGAACGGTCGGCCCGGATCGCATTCGCCGAGCGCCTTGATGCTGCTCATCAACACGAAGCGCGTGACGCCCGCGCGGCGAGCCGCTTCGGCGGCGGCGAGCGTGCCCTCGACGTTGGTCGCGCGGTATGCGTTCAGCAGCGCCTCGGCGTTCTTATGCGCGGCGTCGGTCATCACATGGACGCGCGCGGCGAGGTGAATCACCGCATCGCAGCCAGCGAACGCGTCCGGCGCGATCGATTCGAGGCCGTCGATATGGCGAATCTCAACGCCCGGCTCGCACTGCGCATCGTGCCGCACGAGCCCTGTCGCGCCGATGCCGCGCGCGAGCAGCCCACGGCTCACCGCGCGGCCGACGAAGCCGTTGGCGCCGGTGATCGCGATGCGTCGGCCGGTTTCGCTCACAGCCACTTCCAGCCGAAGCGGTTGAAGAACCGGTACGCCGACGTGACGAAGAGCTTGATGTGCACCGAGCCCTTCTTCGCCGCGCCGCCGCCGTGATGCAGGATGCGCACCGACGGCACATAGGCGATGCGCGCGACGCGTCGCGTGCGCAGGCTCAGGTCGTAGTCCTCGAAATAGAGGAAATAGCGCGGATCGAAGCCGCCGAGCGATTCGAGCACGTCGGTGCGAAAGAGCATGAAGCAGCCGCTCACGATCGGCGGATCCCACACGATGTTCGTCTCGCCGATGACATCGCGCATCTCGTAGCGCGCGAGGCGTCCCGCGAACGGCTTGCGCAGCGCGGACGGCAGGAAGCCGCGCACGAAGAGATCGAGCACGGTCGGATAGCGGCGGCAGAGAAACTGCTGGCGGCCGTCGTCACCGCCGATCCACGGTGCGAGCAGGCCCGTTTCGGGCGAATCGCGCAGGAAGGCGAGCGCGCGGCGCAGGCCGTCCGCATTGAGTTCGACGTCGGGGTTCAGGATCAGGTGATAGCGGCTGTTGGCGCGCGCAATCGCGAGATTGTGGCCGCGCCCGTAGCCGACGTTACCGTGCCCTTTCAGCACCACCGTGTCGAATTCGGCGTCCGACGGCGCGGGCAGATCGGCGAGTTCGCCTGGATTGCCGTTGTCGATCAGATACAGGCACGGGCGCCCGGCGACGTCGTGCAACTGCGCGAGCGCGCTTTCGAGCGTGTCGATGGTGCGTGCGAGCAGCGCGGCATCGGGCCGGTAGACGACGATGGAGATGCTGAGGGTGATCGGTGATGCGTTCGCGTTCATCGGACAAAGGGGGTGTCCGCGCCACGAAAGGAAAACGGACCGCATCGACGAGTGGAAGACGCCAAGATTGTGCTCAATGTGGGGGGTTTCGGCAACCGCGCGGCATGGCACACAACGCGGCAAGACGAATTTTTCTTGTTACAGATTGTGCTAAATTCCGCGAGCACGTGAAGGATTCTGCCGCGTCTTTTCTTTGGTTCGGACTGGACGCGCTGTGGGCTTAACCGATCACCTGACGTGAATTGTATGAACAAGCCCATTGTCGTCGATCTCGACGGTACGCTGATCCACTCAGACATTCTCGTCGAGAGCGGATTCGCCTTCCTGAGATCGTTTCCGCAGAGATTCTACAAACCGCTGCAATGGCTATCGAGCGGCGGCAAGCCCGCACTGAAGTCGCGGCTCGCTGAACATGTGAGCATCGACGTCACGACGCTGCCCTATAACACGCAGGTCGTGAACTGGCTGCGGGAGATGCGCGCCGCGGGCCGCACGATCGCGCTCGCCACGGCGAGCCATGAGACGTTCGCGCAGCGGATCGCGGAGCATCTCGGCATCTTCGATCGCGTGTTCGCCACCGACGAGCACGTGAATCTGTCTTCGCATCGCAAGCGCGACCGGCTCGTCGCGGAGTATGGCGAGAAGGGTTTCGACTACGTCGGCAATTCGCGCGACGACATCGCGGTCTGGGCCGCCGCCGATCGCGCGTACGTGGTCAATCCGCACGCGGGCGTCGTGCGCGCGGCGTCGAAACACGACAACATCGAAAAGGTCTTCGAGAATCGCCAGCCGACGCTCAAGGTCTGGGCGAAGTCGCTGCGTCTGCATCAGTGGCTGAAGAACGTGCTGATTTTCGTGCCGCTGCTCGCGGGACATCAGTTGAAATCGCCGACTGCGATCGGGTTCGCGGTGCTCGCGTTCTTCGCGTTCGGGCTGTGCGCGTCGAGCGTGTATCTGCTCAACGATCTGCTCGATCTCCAGGACGACCGCCAGCATCCGGTGAAGCGCAAGCGCCCGCTCGCCGCCGGCACGATGCCCCTCGCGTGGGGCGTGGCGCTCTGCCCTGTTCTGCTCGCCGCCGCGTTCTCGATCTCGCTCACGTTCCTGTCGTGGAAGTTCAACGCGGCCCTGCTCGGCTACTACGTGCTGACGCTCGCCTATTCGCTCGCGCTCAAGCGCCAGGTGATGATCGATGTCGTCGTGCTCGCCGCGCTCTACACGACGCGCATCGTCGCCGGGGCCGCGGCGATCCACATCCCGCTCACCTTCTGGCTGCTGGCTTTTTCGATGTTCGCGTTCCTGAGCCTCGCGCTCGTGAAGCGCTACACCGAGCTTCACGCGATGATGAAGGCCGGCCGCGACAGCGCCCGTGGGCGCGGCTATCTGGCGAGCGATCTCTCGATCGTGTCGTCGCTCGGGACGTCGTCGGGCTATATCTCGGTGCTCGTGCTCGCGCTGTATATCCAGGACGAACGCACCACGATGCTTTACCGGCATCCGCAATTCATCTGGATGGTTTGTCCGCTGATGCTCTACTGGTTCAGCCGGACATGGGTCATCACGCATCGCGGCAGAATGAACGACGATCCCATCGTGTTCGCGGCACGCGATCGCATGAGCCTGCTCGTCGTCGCGCTGTGCGGCGTCGCGTTCTGGCTCGCGATCTGACCGATGAGCGATCTGCTCTCCTGGGGCCGCTACCCGCATCTGCCGCAGACGGCGCACGCAGCGCACTGGCGCGACGAAGCGCAGGCGCGCTGGCACGACGTGCAGAGCGCGCACGGCACGACGCTCGCATTCGGCAATGGCCGCAGTTACGGCGATGTCTGCCTCGCCAGTTCGAATCATGTGTTCCAGACGCTCGCGCTCGATCGCATCATCAGCGCCGACTGGACGCGCGGAATCGTGCGCGCGGAGCCTGGCATCACGTTCGAGCAGATCCTCGCGATCGCGGTACCGCGCGGCTGGATGCTGCCGGTCACGCCGGGCACGAAGTACGTGACGCTCGGCGGCGCCATCGCCAACGATGTGCACGGCAAGAATCATCACGTGCGCGGCACGTTCGGGCGGCATGTGCGCGCGTTCGGCCTCGCGCGAAGCGACGGCACGCTCGTCGAATGCTCGTCCGAATCGAACACGGAACTCTTCAGCGCGACGATCGGCGGCCTCGGGCTCACCGGTCTCATCCTGTGGGCCGAATTCTCGTTGATGCCGATTCGCACGAGTCTCATCGACGTGACGAGTATCCGCTTCGGCAAGCTCGACGAGTTCTTCGATCTGTCGGAGGAGTGCGACGCGAAGCATGAATACTGCGTCGCGTGGGTCGATTGCGCGAGCCGCGGCCCCGCGCTCGGACGCGGCATTTTCATGGCGGGCGATCATGCGATTCACGGCTCGCTCGATGTCGATGAACGCAACAAGCGCCGCGTGCCGTTCACGCCGCCCGTGTCGCTCATCAACGGCCTCACGCTGCGCGCGTTCAACGAACTGTATTACCGCAAGCAGCGCAAGCCGATCGAGATTTCGCGCGTGGGCTACGACGGATATTTCTATCCGCTCGACAGCCTGCTCGAATGGAATCGCATCTACGGGCCGTCGGGATTTCAGCAGTATCAGTGCGTCGTGCCGGCGGCGAGCGCGCGCGATGCGGTCCGCGCGATGCTCGATCGCATTTCGTCGAGCGGCACGGGTTCGTTTCTCGCGGTGCTCAAGCGTTGCGGGGACATTCCGTCGCCGGGACTGATGTCGTTTCCGATGGAAGGCACGTCGCTCGCGCTCGACTTTCCGCAGCACGAAATGCGCAACTCGTCACTCTTCGGCGCGCTCGATACGATCGTGCGCGAAGCCGGCGGACGCATCTATCCGGCCAAGGACGCGCACATGTCGGGCGCCGATTTTCGCGCCGCCTATCCTCGATGGCAGCAACTCGAATCGCTTCGCGATCCCGCGATGCTGTCGCATTTCTGGAAACGAATGACCGGCCTATGAAGAACATCGTCATCGTGGGCGCCACGTCCGCCATTGCCATCGCCTGCGCGCGCGAATGGGCCGCCAAAGGCGCGCGCTTCTTTCTCGTCGCGCGCAATCAGGAGCGCATGGAGCAGGTCGCCGCCGATCTGACCGCGCGCGGGGCTGCTGCGGCGACTGTGCATCGGCTCGATATCGACAGGCTCCACGATCACGCCGCGATGCTCGCCGACTGCGCCGCGCAGATGGATTCGATCGATATCGTGCTGGTCGCGTCGGGCACGCTGCCGGATCAGGCCGCTTGCCAAAGCGATCCTGCCGTCGCGGTGCGCGAGTTTCATACCAATGCGCTCTCGCTGATCGCGCTGCTCACGCCGATAGCCAACCGGCTCGAAGCGCAGCGGCACGGCACGCTGGCGGTGATTTCGTCGGTGGCGGGCGATCGCGGGCGGCCGTCGAATTATCTTTATGGCAGCGCGAAGGCCGCGCTACAGGCGTTTCTCGAAGGCTTGCGCGCGCGGCTTTTCAAGGTGGGCGTGCATGTGGTCGATATCAAGCCGGGCTTCGTCGCCACGCCGATGACCGCGGGTCTGCCGCTACCGGGGCCGCTCGTCGCGACGCCGGAGAAGGTCGCAAAGGATATCGTGCGCGGAATCGACAGGAAGAAGGACGTGCTTTATACGCCGTGGTTCTGGTGGGGGATCATGCTGATCATTCGCAATGTGCCTGGCTTTCTGTTCAAGCGAGCGTCGCTCTAGGTCAGGCGAAGGTGCGGAAGACGTAGCGCTTGTCGAGACGGTACTTGATCACGTAGCCGATCGCCAGGCCGATGCAACCGCCGACGTAGCGCATTTCGGCAGTCCCGAAGATGTGATTGAAGCCGAATTCCACGCCCCAGAAGATCGCGGTCGTGACGAGGCCCATCGTCACGTAAAGCGTGAACATGGTCGCGTCGTGGCGCGCGTTCTCCGCTTTGAAGCGGAAGATCCATTTCTTGTCGAGCACGTATTTCACGACGAGACCGACGCCCGTGCCGATGAATACCGAGAGCAGGATGTGCCACGGGCCGGTGTAGAGGCGCGTGGTGAGGTCCTGCGCGCCGATGTTGGCGGCCGTGGCGATGGCGGCGAAGAAGGTGTAGAGCAGGGCGAGTTGCATGGGTCCGGTACAGAACGATTGTTGGGCAAACGGCGGCATGGAAGCGACGGAGCCCGTATTATTGGGTCTCTGCCGGTCCCTCATCCTGCGGTCAGGAGACGCTCATGTTACGTGGCATGATCAAGGAAGTCGCCTGCAGCATCCCGACAGTTCGTCGTGTTTTCGAGCAACGCGACACCGCAATGGCGCAAGCTGAAGCGGCTCGACGCCAGTTACAGGATGCTCAGCGAGAAGCGGCGGAACTTTCCTCGGAGCTCAGCGCGCTGACGGGCGGCGGCGTCGAAGGCTCCGCTCAGGAAGTTCTCCCGGAGTATTCCAAGGCCGGCTTTTCGCACTGGGGCGAGGATTTCATTGTCGAGTTCATTTTTTCGAGTGTGATGGATGGTCGTTACCTCGACATCGGCTGCTTCCATCCGGCGCTGTATTCGAACACCATGCGGCTTTACAGGAAAGGCTGGAGCGGCGTGAACGTCGATCCCAATCCGTTCATGATCAAGCAATGTCTTGCGATGCGTCCGCGCGACGTGAGCCTGAACAAGGCTGTCGGCAAGGAACGCGGAAGCATCGAGTACTACAGCTTCCACGACTGGGCGTCGAGCAACACTGCATCACCGGAATTCGCCCGCGTCATTGCCGAGAATCAGAATCTCGATATGCCGGTGGGAAAGTCGGTCGAACTCGTGACCCTCTCGGAGATCATGGCAGAACATTTTTCGGATCGCACGCCCGAGTTCGTGAATATCGACGTGGAAGATCTGGATGTCGATGTCCTTCAATCAGGCGACTGGTCGCGTTACAGACCAAAGGTCATCGCGATCGAGGACATCAAGTTTTCCTCTGATGCCCCGGATGATTCCGCGATTTATCGATTCCTCAAAGCGCAAGGTTATCGGATGTTTTCGCGCTGCATCTATACGAGCTTCTTCATCGAAAAGGACTTCAACGCGAATTCATTCCAGTTTCCATGATTGCCGCACCATCAGTGCAGATAGAATCGCTCGATCAGCGCTTCGATCAGACGCACGAACGTATAGCAAGGAAACAGGACGACGCACGTCATGGCAACCAGACGCATTCGCAGCCACAGGTTCGTCGATCCGCTCGCGCCGATGGCGGGAATGGCTATTCCCAGGAGCGGAGCGAGCGCAAGAAAGTAGCGCCCTTGAACACCGTCCACGATGTTCTTCTGAACCGGCGTCCACGCGAGATAAAGCGAGCCGAAAATCATCGCGACGCTGATCAGCAACGGGATGAGGATCGTCATGCGCTGCATCGCGCGTGGCGGTGCGAATTCGCGATCGCGCAAGGCCACGCTCAGGAGCGCCGCGATCAACATGACACATGCGGCCTTGTAATATCCGACGCCGAGAAATGTATCCAGCCAGCCGAGAATGCCGACGAAGCTGGTGAAATAAAACGCACCCTGCACCCGCAGCGTCTCGACCGCGATCGATACGACAGCCGAAGGCGTGTGCAGCAGATACGACAACTGGCCAGCGACGGAATGCTCCGGCCCGAAGTTCGACCATGCACGAAACCCGAACAGGACGATTCCCGCCACGGAAGCCGCGGCGCACGCGAGAAACAGCATGAGGCGTCGCCCGAAACGATAAGCGCCCTCTTCGTCCATCACGATCGTCGGAACGAAAAAGAGGAACAGCAACCCCGCGTACGGAGGACGGGCAGATGCGCACACGGCCAATACCGCGACGAGTCGCCATCGCCAGCTTGCGGAGAGCGGCTGTCCGCCCGCGCTGAAGCGATCGATATACGCGGCGAGAAGCAAGCACAGCGGAAGAATCGTTGTTTCCTGACTGACCGATGAATAGATCATCAAGGTCGACGGCAAAAGCGCGAGCGCAAAGAGCAGCGGCGCAACTCTGGGCGCGATTGCGATCGCCCATGCTGTAAGCGATACGCTGATCAGCAAGTCGACAAGACACACGGCGATATAAACGTCTCGTATCTTGACGTCGAACGCGCGTCCGAGCGCGAGCACGATGGCTTGCGGCACGTACGTGTACGCCGGATAAATCGACGTGTTCGGAAACTCGGCCCGTGCAGTCGAATCGGACCATCGAAGGCGATTGGCGCGTTGCCGCATGTCGTCGGTTGCCTTGACGTCCGGATGGAACGGAATGACCGAATAGATATCCGAGAACTCGATCGCCGACTTATCCACTTCGCCGCCGGATGTGCCGTCGAATTTCTGCCCGAACGGCGTGCCGGATGAAATCTGAATCGCCCGCTCGAAATGAGCGATGGCATCGGGTGTCTGAAAAGGCGGCGTCGCGAATACGAGAAACACGCCCACAAACAGCGCATAGAGCACGTACAGCTTATAAAGCGTTCGGCCGCTGCACAGGCCGCTCGACGGTTCGACGGCCGTGGCGGCCCCATCATTCAAATGCACCGCTTCATCTCCGAGAGTCGCAGGCGTGCGGAAGAAAATATTGCGAAGTCACCGCGAGCGCGGGGACGGCCGATCAGCCGAAGCGGCTCGCCGGGCGAACGGGGAAACCACCTGCCCGAAAGGACGCGCCAGTGTACAGCAAGACTATTCGGCGACAGGCCCGGCCGCCCCCCTGCTTCGAAACGGCATGCGGTGTGCCGCGGTGAAGGTTGCGATTGTTTCTCATCGTGTTGGGAATGCGCTAACATTCCGCGGATCCTTTCTTATATTTTGCGGATTTTTTCTTATCGCCGCGAAAAATTATCACGTGAAAACGGTTTTACAAGCAAAAATTGACGCAGCAAGCCGCCATATGAGCAATAAATCTACACCGCGCGTAGCAGTTGTCGTGCCTTGCTATAACGAGTCGGCGGCCATCGCCACCGTCGTTCGCGACTTCAGGGCGGCTCTGCCGGAGGCGGAGATTTATGCTTTCGACAACAACTCGACGGACGGCACCGCGAAGGTCGCCCGCGCCGCCGGCGCCCGGGTCATTGCGGTGCCGCTGCAGGGCAAGGGCAACGTCGTGCGCAGAATGTTCGCCGATGTCGATGCCGACGTATTCGTCATGGTCGACGGCGACGCCACTTACGACGCCTCGGCTGCGCCTCAGCTCATCAGGATGCTCGTCGAGAACCGGCTCGACATGGTCGTCGGCTCGCGCCTGTCCGATGAGCAAACCGCGTATCGGCTGGGGCACCGCCTGGGCAACGTCATGCTGACGGGATGTGCGGCCACCATCTTCGGCAGAACGTTCAAGGACATGCTCTCGGGTTATCGCGTGTTTTCGCGCCGTTACGCGAAGACCTTCCCCGCGCACTCGGCCGGCTTCGAAATCGAAACGGAGCTCGCCGTTCATGCGTTGAGCATGCGTATGCCGGTCGCCGAGGTCGTGACGCAATACAAGTCGCGTCCGGAAGGTTCCGCGAGCAAGTTAAACACTTATCGCGACGGCTTCCGGATCCTGATGACGATCCTCAAGCTCTTCAAGACCGAAAAGCCGCTGGCGTTCTTTTCCGCGGGCTTCGTCTTATGCATGTTGCTGTCGGTCGGACTCGCCGTTCCCGTCTTCGAGACTTTCATCGAAACGGGGCTTGTGCCGCGCATTCCGACCGTGATCCTGAGCAGCGGACTGATGTTGCTGGGCGCGATTCTGCTCATCTGCGGCATCGTGCTCGATACCGTGACGCGCGGACGCTATGAGAACAAGCGCTTCGCGTATCTCGCCATTCCGGCGTTACATCCGGACAGTGACGATGCCTAAGATCCACCGCGAATTCATTACTTTCGCGTTCGCCGGCGTGATCGGCTTTGTGGTTGATAGCGGCGTTCTGTATCTCATGCTGTGGTTCGGCGCCGGGCCATACGTCGGGCGCCTCGTGTCGTTTCTGAGCGCGGTTTTCGCGACGTGGCAGATCAACCGCCGCTTCACGTTCACCGGTGCGCGACGCGCGCGTTCCGTATGGCGCGAAGCGTATGAATACCTGCTTGCGATGCTGGTCGGCGGGGTCTTCAACTACGCAACCTACGCGGCCACCATCAGGCTGCTCAGCGACAGCCCCGCGCGCCCGCTGATCGCGGTGGCGGCGGGATCGATCGCCGGAATGTTCGTCAACTTCATTATCGCGAAAGTATGGGTGTTCAGGACTCACAGACTCGAGCGCAGCAGATAGCGGAAGACACGCCGCCGGGCCATCGGCGCTCGCACGCGCTTTCGCTCATCATCGCGGGCATCGGGCTGGCGGGCTTCTGCTTCAATTTCGCGGCTTTCTATCCCGGTCTGATCAGTTCGGACTCCGGCGACCAGTATCTTCAGGCGGTTCGTCACACATTCTCCGACTGGCATCCCGTCTTCATGGCGCTGCTCTGGTCCTGGATGCTCAACATCGTTCCGGGCGCGCTCGGCATGTTGATGCTCATCTCGGCGGGAATCTGGGGAGGCGCGACCTGTTTTGCCCTGGAGTTACGCCATAGATGGGGATGGTCGAGCTTGCTATGCTTCGCAGTTCCGCTATTGCCGACGTGTCTCAACTTCTCGGGCCTCGTCTGGAAGGATGTCCTGCATGCGGCGCTCTGGTGGGCTGCTGCGGGCCTTCTGTTCCGAAGCCGCTGCATCGCGATCCGTAGCGGCAAAGGCGCGCCGTGGTCTCTTTCGGCGGGCGTCATCCTGCTCCTGTGCGGCGTTCTGATACGGCCCAACGGAATCTTCGCCGCGATACCGCTTCTGATGTGGGCGCTGCATCGCCGCTCGATATCGAAGACGCTGATCGGCACGCTGCTATGCGTCGTGGGCGTTGCCGCGATTTCGACGGCCCTGAACGCAGCGTTGAACGTGACGCGAACTCACGCCATCTCGTCCGTCCAGGTGTATGGCCTTGGCGGAATGTCCTACTACACCGGCGAGAACCTCCTTCCGGGCCGATGGTCCGCAGAACAGACGCAAATGCTCGTCAGGAATTGCTACAGGCCGCACGCCTGGGACAATTACTCGTGGTCGACGGGACACTCGTTCGACGACTGTCAGTTCGTCCTGGCGGGACTTCAGGCGCAGCAGTTGTGGGGTAGCAAACTGTTGATGACCCGGTGGGTCACGGCAATCGCGCATCATCCTGCGGCTTTCCTGCGCAGCCGCCTCGCGAGCTATCAATACTTTCTCAAGACACCGGGATTGAGAACGTTCCTCGATGCGCCCAGCACGATCTCGGCGGGCGAGATCGTCCCCGCTCACCTGAACCCGGTCGCACGGCTGATCAACCGATACACGACTTTCGGCGTAAGCAAGCCGCCATCGGTGCCCGTGTACTGGGCCGCGCTCTGCGCGATCGGCCTGCTTGTCCAGGGATTCCTCTGGGAGAGAAGTTCCGCGTGCGGGAGGTTTGCCTTCGTGCTCGCCTGCTCGGCGGCGATCTATACGCTCACCTACTTCCCGATCGGTGTTGCATCGGACCTTCGCTACTTTTACTGGTGCTATATCGCGATCGCGCTCGCGGTCATACTCTTTTTCGCGGAGTGGTCGACCGGGCGACCCGCATCGAACGAAAGGATCGGACGGTCGATCGGAATCAGGGCAAGCGCCGCAACGCTGGCGACAGGCCTCATCTTCACGGCGCACTTTCCCGCGAACTGGCTCATGAGCACGGCGCCAATCTCGATCACGGCCACGGGTGAGCGCAATGCCGCGTCCTCGAACAGCGAGGTATGGCTACAGCAGATTCGCGACGCGGACGGCGGCGTCACCGCGGGCGCGCTGTCGAGGAACTGGAGTTTCATCGACGGTGCGTGGTATTCGGCGGGTCATCCTGCAAGTAGTTCGACGTGGTGGGATCAGGGCAGCGGCGTGGCGACGACTCTTGCCTTTAGAGCGCGTAGCGGATCCGGCATCGTTCGTATCCAGTCTTCCGGCTTTGACGAGACGATCGATCTCTACTCCCCTTCCCCTGCCTGGAGAGACATTACGGTACCGCTGGTGAGGCAAGACCAGTCGCCAACTGCATATCTGGCAACGTTTCTAAGCTTGCTGTGCGCCACAATACTGGCTTTGACCTGGCTTGGAACGCGCGCTATCAAAGACTTTAGCGGGTAGCACTGACTGGTGGCTCGGCCTCCCGGTCCCGTACAAGCTCATGAGTTCAACGGATTGCGCGTCGAAGTGCCGGGACATTCGGTGCGCGGGCAACATCAGCCTGTAGATCGCGGCGCTGGCCCTTCCGCAACAACCGTGTCACTGAACAGCTACGATTTGCTCTTATGGAAATGCCCTTCTAACAGAAAAGAGCGCTCTGTACCACTTGCGGCACAGAGAAACTGTTAACGGCCGTCGTCGCCACCGATCCCCGGAGCGAGCAGACCGGTATCCGGCGAGGCGAGCGGGTCGCGGAGGCAGTCGGCGTTCAGTTCGGAGTCAGAACTAAGGATCAGATGGACGCGACTGTCGGCGCGCTGAATCGCGAATCGCGTTTATCGGACTAGCAGGGCGTCCGCGCCACGAAAAGACAAACGAATCGGCCGGCTGGTTGACGGCGCCACATTTGTCTCAATGCTTGTTGTTTCGGCAACCGGCACAGAAAGCGAGGGCCGGCGCGGCATTCGGATGACGCGCGAGTGCCCGCCCGACATGCAGACGAATTCTCTTGATCGAAGTGGCGCTCCGGCCCGAGCCGGCCGGAGACGCTCAAAATCGGAAGATGCGGCACCCGCACACAGAATCCGACGCACCGACGACCAGAAAAGCGAGAAGAAGCGGCTTACACCTTTACTTGTCGGATATTGCCCGGACGACCTGCTCGTAGACCTTCCGGAGACGCTCGTCGCGCCGACAATTGTCATCCTTGTCGCGAAACTCGGACCGTTTGACGATCTTGTTCGTAACGTAATGGTTTTGCAGGGAATTCTCGATTTCGAACTCAACCGGCAACGCATGCTCGACGATGACGCGCTCCTGCTTGTTCCAGATGACGAAATGCCCATCTTCGACATCGAAGTTATGCTGGTGAAAACCCTCATACTTCTCGTTCTCGGCTTCATTGCGCGCATGGCCGAGAATGATGGTTCCCCCTACTCTCACCACGCGAAGCATCTCAATGATTCCTCGCAGCGGTTCAAACGAATGATCCAGCGCATTCGAACAATGCACGAGATCGAATGACGACTGTTCGAAAAAAACCGACAAATCTTCGGCCGGCGCAAATTGAGTACGCACGCCGGGCGTAATCCCATGACGGTCGACGAGATCCGCGTAAATGAACGCCAGCGGATCGGCCGCCAAGACTTCGACGTCGGCATCCGGCATGAAATTGCCGATTTTCGATAATGGCCCCGCACCCACATCCAACACACGGAACACGGGCTTTGCGCCCGATGCGGAAATGCCCGCTGCCGACTGCCTCAGAATTTTTTGAAACCAGGGGTCGAGTTCGCGTTGCGGCTTGACGCGCTCCGTGTAATCGTCTGGCCATTCGAGGCCTTTGGTTTCGAACCACCGCGTCCAGAACCCGCGCTCGGAATCGATACCTTTAGTCCAAAGGGCAAAGATATTATCCACACACATCCTCAACTGGTTGAAAAGCCGAAATGGAATCTCGTCGCATCGCTCCCCGCAGTACTGGACATTCTTGCATACTTTCGCGACAGTTCCGTTGCCGATCAAAGCTATCAATAGGGTGCCTTCGTCATCGCGACCGCGTGCCGTCGCCGCGATGGAGACGTTCGACGACGGCTTATCGTCGTTAGCCGGTGCGCAGGCGCTGCGGGCCATTGACTGCGACCCGCGCCGCCCGCGCGAACGTTCTGCGTATAATCTGTGCGGACGCTCCAGGCCGTGGAATCGGAAGATTGAGAAACAGCAGCGTGCGTCGCGGCTCATCAGGTCCATGACATCGTGGCCAGTGCAAGGCAGAATTTTTGCGATGTAGTAATCGACGACCATGCGACTTGCAGTGTCATCGCGTAAAAAAGCCCTAACCGACGAACGAACATGTCCACCAGCATCAAGCCCCAAATAGACGTCTCTGTGGTCTTAAATATGCACAGAGAAGCGCCGTTCATTAAGGCCACGATAGCGTCGCTGAATGCGTGCGCCCAAACCGCGCGCGCAGCCGGGTTGAAATGCGAGCTCATTGCCGTATTCGATCGCTCCGACGAGAACACGATCAAGGTATTTGAAGAGTCCCCCCTCGAAGGGTTTGCCAGACACAAGGTGGTTCATACCGACGTCGCTTCACTCGGACTTGCGCGCAACGCCGGCATTGATCAAGCGAGCGGCGAATATATTTGGACCGCGGATGGCGATGATCTGGTGTCTAGCAATGCGATGCTTGAATTGCACAAGCTCGTTTCAGCGAAAGGCTCCGGCAATTACGTCGCCTACGTCAATTATCTCATCGCGTTCGGCGAGATTTTCTTTGTTTCCAAATACTTCGACGGCGATCGGCTGACCGTGGCCGATTTCGCCATGGATCACCCGTTTGTCTCGCGAATTTTCATCAAGCGGTCCGTATTCGAGACGCAGCGATACATCGACCTGCGCCTAACAGAAGGTTTCGCCTACGAGGACTGGGAATTCGTCACCCGCCTGCGGCGCGGAGGCTTCCAGTTTCTCGTCGCGCCCGATACGGCGATGTATTACCGGCAGCGTCCGCAGAGCCTGCTGCGCCAGGCAAACGGCCTGTCCGCCAAGCTTATTCCGCACACGCCGCTGTTCGAGCCGAAGTGGTACGCGAGCGAGCTGACACGGGAAAAGGAACAGGTTGGCGACTGGCAGCAGTTCGTGAAGATGCGTCACGACATCCATCGAACCAACGCCACTGAAGAGGTCATGAATTCTCCGGAGCTGCGAGCCGATCTTTTGCGCGCGAACCTTATCGACCCGGAAATCGATCTGGCGCGCATCGAGTCCTCACATAGTCACATTGCGGTACCGTATCACAGTGACCATTGGGGCTTCGCGCTGGCCGAGGCGTTCGAAATTGTCGGCGATGCTGCGTTCACAGATGTCGTTCTGTTGCCCTGGCTGAATCCAGGCGGGGGCGAAAAATATATCCTGCAGATCCTGCAGGAACTGGCGGACGTCCAGCCGGAAAGCCGCTTTCTAGTTCTCTGCGGCGAACCAGCGCAGGCGCACAGCTGGTCGAACCGTCTGCCGCGGCGCTCGGTCCTCCTCGACCTCGTCAACGCCTTTCCGACCTTGAACGACGAAGCGCGCGACAAGCTCGTAGCCAGGCTTCTGCTTGCCACGACCCGTCCGGGCACACGACTTCACGTCAAGAGCAGCGTGTTCGCACACCGGCTTCTCGATACGTTCGGCTCTGTCCTGCTCACTCACTTCCACGGCGTGTATTATCGCTTCTCGGACGGCCAGTACGTCTGGGAAAACCATACGCTTACCTACTGGTCCACGCTGAAGCTGCTTCGCCGCGACCTTCCCCGCCTGTCGCGGGTGATTTGCGATTGCGCGAGCATCGCTCGCCGGGACAAGGAGCGCATCGGCCTTGCGCATGAGCGATATCACGTCGTGTACGCGCACGTGAAGAGTTCGAACGCACACACGTTCCCGGCGGCGCCGCGCAAGCGCCTATTGTGGGCTTCGCGCGTGTGTGGCCACAAGCGGCCGGAACTCCTTGCACAGCTTGCCCGGAGACTGCAAACACTTCTTCCGGATGTCGCAATCGACGCCTATGGGAGCGCCGAAACCGGCTACGATCCCGCCAAGCTCTTCGACGCGGAGAACCTAAGCTATCGGGGTCCATTCGAAAGTTTCGACTCGCTTCCGCTGGAGAATTACGACGCCTTCATCTACACAAGCGAACTCGACGGCTTGCCGAATGTCCTGCTGGAAGCGATGGCATCGCGTCTTCCCGTCGTCGCGCCCGATGTCGGCGGCATTGGCGAGCTGGTCGTCTCCGGGAAGACGGGCTTTCTGATCTCGGACACCCCGGACGACGAAAAGCTGATCGACCGGTACGCGCTCGCCATTCGCGATCTCTATGGTGATTGGGAAGCGACGCGGCATCTGGCGTCGTCGGCCCGCGAGTTGGTCGACTTGCGTCATAGTCACGCCGCTTTCTCGTCGCGCATCGCGGCTGTCTTCGACATCAACAACACTCTGGTTCAAGTTCAGGAAGAGCCAGTTCTTAACGCGAATTCTTAATGCAATCCTTTTTCTGCTACGCCGACGAAGTCAGCATCTCGGCACTCGAGAACATCGATGAAAAAGTCTTATTGCTCGGGAGCGATTTTGGCTACGGAAATTTCGGCGACATCGCGCAGATGATGAACTCCATCTCCCTTCACAAGGAGATCGGACGGAATCGCTGCATCATTGTGATGGCAGTCGATGCGGTAGGCGACATCCGCTTCCCGGAATTCGTCCGGCAGGCATACAAGGCCGACGGCGTGCTGTTCGTTTCGCCCGCGCCGCTCGATCTCGCCGACAGCGGCGTCGAGCTGCAGCCTGTGCGCACCATCCGCAATGTCGGCGCGGTGCATCTGTATGGCGGCGGCTTCCTTAACGACAAGTGGGGCGACTTCGTCCTCGGCGTGACCGAATATCTCGTGCAACTGCTGCAGCCGAGCGTGTACGTCGCGTCGGGCGAACAGGTCACGGCGCCCTACGAACAGCGCGTGGTCGAACACATCCGGACTTATCGTCCAGCGCTCTTCGGCGTGCGGGACGAGCTTTCGCGCAAATGGATGACCGAAGCAGGCTACGAGCCGTGGTTTTCCTTCGACGACGCCACCGAAGCCCTGAATACGCTCACAATCAATTTGCCGCTGATACGGGGGCCCGGGCTCTTCGTCCATCTCAACGTCTCCGGGTACACGGCCAACGCGCCCGACCGCACCGGCATTCCGCACGAGCTGCAGGCGCTGCGGAGCCACGCCGGACAAACCACGCCGCTAACCTTGCTCCAGGCCTATTCCGACCGTCGCCTCGAAGTCTTCGACTCGCGAGAGTCGATCAAGGAGTTGGAGCGGGCATTCCCATTCAACGACTACAGGACGCTCGAACTCGCCCAGCTCGCCTATCAGGGCTGGCCTGCGATGTCCGAGCCGGTCGTGGGCGATCTCGCCTACTCGTGCTCCTATCACGTCGCCCTCTGGCTGCAGCTCGCCGGCATTCCATGCTGGCTGCGCGGCAGCAATCTCTTCTATCAGCAAAAGCGCGCGGCGCTGCAGGTCGACCAGGATTTCGAGGCGTTCATCCGGGAGCCGAAACTCGTCGATCACAGCGTCAACCTAGAGCGGCGAGGTGCATGGCTTGAACGGTTGCGCGCTGTGATGAACGATGCGCCGAGCTTCCATCGCAGTTTCGACCTGCCGCTGCCCGAAGGCCCGACAGGTCAATGGAGATTCAAGGGCAACCGGATGCGCCAGTGGCAGGAACAGGCGCAATGGACCCATCAGCAGATGGCGTCGCTGACGTCGCGCGTCGCGGAACTGGATACGTTCGGCCAGTCCGAGCAACGCCGCGCCGATGCGCTCAACGCCGAGCTCCAGGCCACGCAACAGGCGTTGCAAGCCGAACAGGCGGGCATTGCCGAGCTGTCGGAAGAAGCCGAACGCTCGCGGGGGCAAATTCTTGCCCTGAGCGCGAAAGTCACCGACCTCGGGTCCAAGGTCCGTACGGAACACCAGCATCTCAATGAAGCACGAGACGAAGTCGTGCGTTACTACGAACAGACGTGCAGGTTGACATCAACTCTCGAAGCCGAGCAACGCCGGGTGGAAGGACTGACCGAGCAAGTCGCGAGCATGGAACGCCTTGTGGAGCACGCCAACAGTGTGCAGGCCCTGTCCGATCAGATCATTCGTTCACGTACCTGGCGGTGGACCAAGCCGTTGCGCTTCGGTGCGCGCGTGCTTCGGGGCGACTGGTCGGCGGCATGGAACGGTCTGCGTCGCCTCCGGCGGCCTTCGTAATCGTCATTGCACCGATTTACGCGCGGGAAGGACATGCTTTTCCGCGCGTCTTCAATCGATTGCCCTAAGCTGCGAGCCGTGCCTTCACGCGCCTGCGAACCGCGCGCAAAACGTGCGCGCCTTTGCGCAGCATCGGCAATGCCCAGGGCACGTTCTTTCTCGACCAGTCGGATAGCCGCAGCGCGATGAGCACGGCGCGGTTTTTCTCCAGGTGATCGATCCGCGCCTGCATCGTCTCGATCTGCTCCGACAAAGATTCCACGCTGCCGCTGTCCGCGCTCCCGCTCTCCATCACATAAAGCGGCATCCGCAACACGCCCGTGCGCAACGCCTTCTTGCGCATCAGGTCGTGATACAGCCACCGATGACGCGCAGCGCGCTCCGGCGTGTGAAACATCGACTCCTGACGACGCCGGTAAAAGAAGTGAATACCGCTCGTGACGATGAAGCGCTTGCCCGCCGCCGTCGCCCGCATGTACAGATCCCAGTCCTCGTACGCCTCGAGTTCCTCGCGATATCCGAGTTCGCGCAGGGTCCGCGTGCGCGCAAGACACGTCGCTGTGGAGAACCTGTTTTCGTACATGCCCGCCGCCGCGGCCTCGCCGTAGAACACGGCGTAATCGGTGAACGCCACCTGCGTGCCGATCGCCCCTTCGTCGGCATCCAGGAAGAAACCCGTCTGCGGGATCACGAAGTCATAGCCAGGCCGCGCATTCAGCGCACCCACCGCCATTTCGATGAAGCCCGGGCTGATCAGATCGTCGGCGTCGAGCGTGAGCACATACTCGCCGCTCGCGTGGCGCAATGCGACGTTACGCGTCGCGGCAAGCCCGAGATTCATCTCGTTGCGCACGATGCGCAGACGCTCGTGAACGCCCTCCAGCCGCTCGATCGCCACCTGGCTGAAACGGTCCGTCGAGCAGTCGTCGACGACTACGATCTCCACATTCGCATACGTCGACGCGAGCACGGAGTCGAGAGTCCGGACCAGATAATGTCCCAGGTTGAAATGCGGCACCACGACCGACACGAGCGGCATCGAATCGACTGACGCCGGCGCCGCATCCGCGCGACGCGCCGGCGCAAGCGTCCACGGCGCGGGCGTTTGCGGAACGCGCACCACGTCGCGCGCGCGCCCCCTGACCGCCCGTGCGAGCGCCGCCGCGAGCCCCGGCGCGCTGCCGTCGAACTTGATGCTGTTGACGTCGTCGATCCACGGCGAATGATCGCCGAACGCCGGGTTGGTCCCGTTCAGCACGCAGATGCCGCCGGACATCGACGCCTCGTAGGCCGCGAGGCAAAAGGATTCGAACGGCGACGTGAATACACAGACCGCGCGCGACACGGCGCCATGCCGCTCGGTCGTGCTCAGCTTGTCCAGAAACTGGAAGCGTCCGCGAAGGTCCGCCGGCACCATGCGCTCGATGCGCTGCTGATACTTCTGGTCGGACGCATGGGCGGCAAACACGATCGCACCGCCATAGTCCGGGTTCGCGCGAAGGAAGCCGCAACATCCCCGCACGAACAATTCCGGGCGCTTGAGGTGCTGAATCTTCGACGAGAACACGATGTTCGTGTCACCCGACGGCTCGATGGAGTGCTCGGCGACCGCGCCGATATCCAGCACCACCGGCGACGCATGAAGCACGACGCGCGCGTTCCAGTCGTCGTCTGCGAAGGCGAAGAAAGTCTGCACCGCACGCGCCACTTCGGGCAGTTGCGCGACGATCAGATCGCAATCGGCGAGCGCCTTGCGCTCCAGGTCGTACACCGCGAGCCCGCGCTTGTCGACCGGGCGGCTATCGACGTCCGCAAGCAGGCTGTCCGCCGTATGGAGCCTGACGGCGAGCACGGTATCGGCGAACGCGCGGCCCAGCAGCTTTTCCTGGATCGACGCGAAGCCCAAGCCGCCCCAGTCTTGAAACTCCACATAATCGAGTTTGCTTTCCGCCGCGAGCCGAAGCAGTCCCTGCAATGCGCGGACCGAATGCCAGTGCCAGTCCGTATCCGTGAAGGCCCATTGCGGCGGATAGCTGATGCCATCGTCATCGGCGAGCCGATAGCTCTCACGGGACGCGACGATCAGCCTGACCTTCGGATAGAGGATCGCGAAGCGCGTGGCATCGCACTCATCGCCGACCCAGACGACGGCAGTGCGCGACAACTCCTCCTCGCTCGACACCGAAAGCATGTTCGCGATCGACCGGCCAATGCCACCGTGCGTGAAAGGAAACAGTTCTGTCGTGACGAATACTCTCATTGGCCGCCTTCAAATCTCGAGAAATTCCATATACCGCTGGCGCGACAGCTCAAGCAACGCGCCTTTGTAGTCGGTCATCATATCTTGCAGTTCCTGCGCCTCGATGCTCAGCACACTGTCGATGCGACGGCCCACGTCCTCAACGCTCATCGGATTGTCGACCGCCGTGGCGCGCACGTACGCATGATCTTCCAGGCCGTCCAGAAAGAGCGGACCGCGCACGCAAGGCGTACCG
Organism: Caballeronia jiangsuensis; assembly: GCA_000648925.1. Lineage (GTDB taxonomy): Bacteria > Pseudomonadota > Gammaproteobacteria > Burkholderiales > Burkholderiaceae > Caballeronia > Caballeronia jiangsuensis. The sequence goes on along the minus strand of JFHF01000010.1, from coordinate 130,043 downwards.
ACCGACATCGCTTCGAGGTCCACCATCGGATGGCAGTCGATGGTCGTCACATTCAGGACGATGTCCATCGTCGCCATCATTTCGAGCATGCTCGTGTGATCGCGGTAAGGCACCTTGCGCACCTTCGGCGCGAGCCACGCAGGCAGATCGAAGTTCTTCGCCACGACAAAAATCTCGCCGACCCGATCGACGGTCTGCGCGGCCAGCACATTGGTCGCGAGGTTCTTGCGCAAGTCGTTCCACGACGGCGCGAGCGCGCTGCAATGCTCGCTGCGGTGTGAGCGATGCGCGACCGCGCCATCGGCGAAGCGCGGCGGCATGTTCACGAGCTGAGGCGCGAAATTCCGTTCGCCGACGATCGCGCCGAGGCCGCGCCGGATCGCGCTGAAGCGCCGGACCTTGCCTTCACGCGCCATTTGAATCGCGGATTGTGCGAAGCGGCGCTCGTCGTCCCACACCCACTGCGTCGTCGTGCCGTGCCAGACCAGATATTGCTGGTCGTATCCGGCTTGCGTCAGCGCGCGCGAGAGCGCGTACATCGGATCGGAGATGCCGTGCATGACGAGCTTCGCAATCCCGTGCTCCTGCAAGAGCCCGATGATGAGTTCGATTTCCTGCACCGGCAATCCGTTCGCCGACGGAATCGACAGCTTCCAGCCGGGCAGCGCGCCCACGGCCGAGCGCATGCCGACCCAGTCGTGATGAAAGATGTGGCAGACCGCCTGGAAACGCTCGTCGGGGTTGGCGTACATCGTGTCGCGCGTCGCCTGCCATTCGAACGTGCGCTCCGCGGGAAACGCGCGCGCAAAGCTCACGCCGGCGGCGTCGTCGCTCGTTTCGGGCACCGAGTGAATCGGTTGAGACTCCTGATGTGCCTGCGCCAGCGTCTGATACAGCCGCTTGCGCAAGTCCTGCCCGTCCCGCAGCAGTTTCATGGCGCGCTGCTGCTCCTCGACGGTACGCTGCAACGCCTCCGCCTTTCTAACGAGGGCCGCATTTTCTTCGGCAAGGTCATGCAGACGGCCCTCGAGCTGCGCGAGCTCGCGATCGTTCTGATTAGAGGTTGTCATACGCAATCCTGATGTCTTCGGCCTTGAACTGCGCGGCCATCATTTTCCACGACGCGCCGCGCGTGCCTTCGTCAAAAAGCCGGCGGTACGTCCGAGGCCCCGCAGCACGGGTTTCGGCAAAAGATTCGCGAACGCGCGCACGCGCAGCGCCGCCTTCACGAATTTGCTGTTCTGGTACGCGGCCAGTTGCGCGCGCGCGAGCGCCAGCGCGTCGCTGTCGGCCGCCGCTTCGACGACATACATGGGCAAGGTGTTCAGCCCGATCGTGATGTTCTTGCGGCGCACGATGTCGTGGTAGTACAGGCCGACGCGGCGCAGCGCCGCCTCGCTGTGGATCATCGAACCGGCGCGCCTCCGGTAGTAAAAGTGCACCGCGTTCGTGACGATGAAGCGCCGGCGCGCCATGACCGCGCGCATGTACAGGTCCCAGTCTTCGTACGCGCTCAGCGATTCATCGTAGGCCAGGCCGCGAAACGCGTCGACGCGCCCCATGATCGTCGCAGTGGAAAAGCGGTTCTGCAGCAGTCCGGACGCGCGCGCCTCGCCGACGAACGTCATGCACTGCGGCCACGGCGCTTGCGCCGGATCGGCACCGGACGTGTCGTCGAAATAGGCGGTCTGCGGCACGACGAACGACACTTCGGGATGACGCCCGAGCGCCTTCACCGCGATCGGGACGAAGCTCGGATCGATCAGATCGTCGGCGTCGAGCGTGAGCGCATACGTGCCGCGCGCATGCGAGAGCGCAACGTTGCGTGTCGCCGCAAGCCCGAGATTCTGCGGCGAGCGGACGACGCGAACGCGAGGGTCTGCATTCGCCGTCAGACGCTCGACGACTTCGACGCTGTGCGTATCCGTCGATGCATCATCGACCACGACGACCTCGAGATTCGCGTACTCCGACGCCAGCGCGCTTCGCACGGTGTCCTCGAGATAGGCGCCCAGATTGTGGTGAGGCACGAGAACGCTGACCAGCGGAAGCTCCGCGCGGGCGGGAGCCGGTTCAACCTCGCGCGCTGCGCTCGATTCCCACGGGCGCGCATGCGCTGCGGACCGCGCGACGGCCAGCGCGGCGCGCGCGTCGAACGCTTTTGTCAGCGCCCGCGAGAGATCGGCGGGCGCGCCGTCGAACTTGATGCAGTTCTCGCCATCGACCCATGGCGTCGCGTCGGCGAACGCGGGATTCGACCGGTTCACGAGGCACAGCGCGCCGGCCAGCGACGCTTCGTACGCGGCGAGGCAGAACGACTCGAACGTATTCGGGAATACGCAGACCGACCGGCGAATGAGCGCGTGCCGCGCCTCGCTATCCGCATCGAATTGGAACGTGAAGCGATGCGCCAGATCGTCCGGCACGAGACGACGGATCTCGTCGCGATAGGCCGCGTCGGGCGCCGCCGCCATCAGATGCACGGTGCCGCGATACTCGGGATGCTTGTGCAGGAAATCACTGCATCCGCGCACGAAGACATCGGGCCGCTTGATCCGCTGAACCTTCGACGAGAATACGATCGGCGTGTCGCTGTCCGGCACGATCGACAATGACGCGGCAGCGCCGTGATCGAGCACGACCGGCGGCGCATCGATCACGAGCCGGGGCAGCCATTCGTCGTCGGCGAAGTCGAAGAACGTCTGCATCGCGCGCGCGGTGGCGCTCACCTGGCCGATCACGACATCGCAATCGGCGAGCGCCTTGCGTTCGAGATCGTAGAGCGCGAGCGATGTGCGGTCGATCAGATTGGCTTCCGTCGCGTTCAGCACGCTGCTCGAGGTATGCAGGCGCACGGCAATCGTGGCCGTTTCGAATGCGAGCCCGAGCCGCTTCTCCTGCACCGTGGCGAACGCGACCGCGCCCCAGTCGGGAAACTCCACGTAGCGCAGCGGACCATGCTTGCGTTCGAGACGCTTCAGCGCCTGCATCGCGCGAACGGAATCCGCGTGCAGCGCGTGAGTCGTGTATTGATCGGCCGGAGGATAGCGAAAGCCGTCGTCCTGTTCGACGTAGGTCGAAGGCGACGCGTCGACGAGCAACACACCCGGGAAGCGCGCCGCGAATCTCGACGCTTCGATCGGCGCATCGAGGAACACGACCGCGATGCGCTCGGCATCGCCGCTCGTGGAACGGACCGCGTCGAGCATGTTCGCCAGCACGCGGCCGATTCCGCCCTGTGTGAAGGGAAACAACTCGCGCGTAACGAAAACGATCAAACCCGGCATAGACCACTCGATTTTTGACTGGGGTTTCCCACGGTTCGCGACGCCGGATCACGCCGCGAGCGCGCTACCCGGTATCCGCGCATGAAGGCATCACGGCGATGCCCCGCGGGCCGAGCCGGACTCGTCGGCGTCGCGCCCGCCGCCCCGCGCCCGGGCACCCGGAAATCAGATGCGACGCACGTCCTTGACCGTGCCATGCTCCAGCTCGACGATCACATTGCAGAGATCCTCGATGATCTTCGCGTTATGCGACGCCAGCACGAGGATATCCGCCTTGCCGACGAACTCCTGCATGTGCGCCTCGGCCTTCTTGACGAAACTCGCATCGCCCACGGAGAGCCACTCGTCCATGAGAAGCACGTCGGCATGCACGCTCGTGACGATCGCGAAGGCGAGGCGCAGCACCATACCGCTGGAATACGTGCGCACTGGCATGTCCAGATAATCGCCGAGTTCGGAGAATTCGGCGATTTGCGGCGTGAGGCGCAGCATGTCCGCCTTCGACGCGCCCAGAATCAGGCCGCGCAGCACGATGTTCTCGTAACCGGTGGCTTCGTAATCGAGCCCGAGCGTGAGATCGAGAAGACTCGTCACGCGTCCCTGCGACTGAAACGAGCCCGCCGTCGGCTCGTAGATGCCCGCGAGCAGCCGCAAAAGCGTCGTCTTGCCTGCGCCGTTATGGCCGACGAGACCCACGCGATCGCCCGCGCTCACTTCGAGGCTGACGTTGCGCAACGCCTCGACGACGGTCAGCTTGCGGCTGTCCGCGGCGATGCGTCCGCCGGTCGCGGCCGACAACACCATCTGCTTGAGCGAGCGATTGCCCGCGCCATAGACCGGCAGATGCAGACTGCAGTTTTCGAGTTTGAGGAATGCCATGTCTTAGATCCAGAACGCGATGCGAGAACGGAAGCGGATGAAAAGTGGAATCGCGATCGCATAGAGGATCAGGGTCGTGATGCCGGCGCCGATATAGATCTTTGGATTGAGCCCCGCGCCGTACATCGGCGCGCGCACGAGTTCGACGAACATGTAGAGCGGATTGAAGTCCACGACGTACGCACGATGACCGAGCGCCGACGGTTTCCAGAAGATCGGCGTGAGAAAGAACGCCAGTTGCACGACGCTGCCGACGATCGGCTGCATGTCGCGAAAGCGCGCGCAGAAAATGCCGAGAATGATGTTGAGCGGCACCGCGGCGATCACGATGATGAGCAGCCCGGGAATCGCCATCAGCCATTCGAGGCGCGGCGCGAGCCTCAGGTAGAGCATCACCGGGATATACGCGAGGACGTTGTGCGCAAAGAAAAGCACGTTGCGATAGACGGTGCGGTACACGTGCAGCGTGATGGGCAGGCGCACCGATCGCACGATACTGTCCGAGCCGATGAACACCATGCATCCGTCGAGGATGAGCGTCGAAATGAGGCCCCACGTGATGATGCCGAGCGCGAGGTAAGGAACGAATTCCTCCATGCTGATGTTCAGCAGCGCGCCGTAGAGCGGGCCCATGCCGGCGATCGTCACCACCATGGTGAGCGTGATCCAGAACGGCCCGAGCACCGAGCGCCGGTAGCGCTGGCGGATATCCTGCCACGCGAGCGTCGACCAGATCGGGTAGGCATGAATGCCGTCAACCACGTCGCGCGAGGCGAGGACTGCTTTCGTCTCGCCGCCTCGTACCGAAATTTGTTGTTGCATTGTAAAGTTAGACCCTTTTTGATTCCAGATAGCGGTTCCGCGATGGGGCCATGGTAGCCCGGAGCGCACCTGGCGGTGGCGCGGATGAGCCGCGCTGAACGGAACGGAGTGCGGCCCGCGCCGCGCGACCGGCGCACTGGAAGGGCTGCCGGCCTGAATATCGAGGCCGTATTGTAATAGTCGAGACCCCGAAGTTCCAACGTGCGTACGCCGCACACCGCGGCGAGGCCGTTCGTTCTCGACGGTGTTCGGACCGCCCGCCCCGTATCCGGGTTCACCCGCGTTACTTTTGGAAGCACTTTCCCGCCGCCCCGCCGGCCGGCGCTCAGGCGGCCCTCCGATATAATTTGCAATCCGCCCGAGAAACGGCACTGCACCCCCTGGCTGCGGGCCGCCCGCACCCCGAATGACTCCAGACACTTCGCGCGACACACCGTCGTCCCCGCACAACACCGATCCGTCGCAGGAGCGCGGCGCGCGCGAAGCGTCGGATGCCGAGCGCATCGCGGCGCTCGAAACGACGGTCGCCGATCTGCAACGCAAGCTGACGTCGTCCGGACACGCGAATTCGGCAATCGAGGATCAGCAGAAAACCATCGCGTTGCTGGAAGCGGAACTGACCGCGCTGCGCATGTCGATGTCGTGGCGGGTCACGGCGCCGTTGCGAGCGGCGTCCGTGCGGGCGAGTCAGGCCAACCGGTCGGTCGAGTCGGCGGCTCACGCCATCCGGATGCGCGGCGGACTGCGCGCCGCGCTCGCGCACTACTACGCGATCTGGCGCAAGGAAGGCATTGACGGCATCGTGCGGCGCGGGCGTCGCATTCTCGCGAGCGAGCAGCTCGAAGACAGCCCCGAAGCTTATGCACGCTGGATCGAACAGCACGACACGATCGACGAGGCCAAACGCGACAGCCTGCGCGCGCGGGCACGCGCACTGCCGAGGCAGCCGCTGATCTCCGTTCTCGTCCCGACTTACAACAGCAACGTTACGCTGCTGCGCGCGATGATCGAGTCGGTGCAGGCGCAGGCGTATCCGCACTGGGAACTGTGCATCGCCGACGATGCCTCGCCCGACCCCGAGGTGGTCACGGTTCTGCGGGACTACGCGGCGCGCGATGCCCGCATCAAGATCGCCCTGCGCGAACAGAACGGCCACATCTCCGAGGCGAGCAACAGCGCCCTCGCGCTCGTCACGGGTGAATTCGTCGCGCTGCTCGATCACGACGACATCCTGCCCGAGCACGCGCTCTATCAGGTCGCCGCGGCGATCAACGCGCATCCGCGCGCGCGCCTCTTCTATAGCGACGAGGACAAGCTCACGCCCGAGGGCCGGCGCAGCGCGCCTTACTTCAAGAGCGACTGGAACCCCGAGCTTTTCCTCGTACAGAATCTGTTCTCGCATCTCGGCGTGTACGAAACGGCGCTGGTGCGGCAGGCCGGCGGCTTCCGCAAAGGCTTCGAAGGCAGTCAGGATCACGATCTCGCGCTGCGCTGCATCGAGATCGCCGGACACGACGCCGTCCATCACATTCCGCATGTGCTCTATCACTGGCGCATCGTGCCGGGCAGCACGGCGGGCGCCGGCACTGAAAAGCCCTACGCCCTCACCGCCGGCATCCGTGCGGTCGAAGAGCATCTCGCGCGCACCGGCGTGCAGGGCACGGTTTCCCAGCTCGCGAGCGATATCGGCATCCTGCGCGTGCGTTATGCGCCCCCTTCGCCGGCCCCGCTCGTTTCCATCGTCATTCCGACGCGCGATGGCGTCGAGCTGCTGCGCCAGTGCATCGAGAGCATTTTCGCGAAGAGCACGTATCCGAACTTCGAGATCATCGTGGTCGACAACGGCAGCGTGAAGCCCGAGACGCACGCGTATTTCGACACGCTGCGCGCGCGGACCAACGTGCGCGTGATCCGCGACGACCGCCCGTTCAACTTCTCCGCGCTGAACAACGCGGCCGTGAAGCTCGCCACAGGTGAATTCGTCTGCCTGCTGAACAACGACATCGAAGTGATTTCGCCCGACTGGCTCGAAGAACTCGTGTCGATCGCGGCGCAGCCCGGAAACGGCGCGGTCGGCGCGTGTCTCTGGTATCCGAACGATACCTTGCAGCACGGCGGCGTCGTGCTGGGCCTGGGCGGCGTTGCCGGCCACATGCACTACAAGATGCGACGCGGCGCTTTCGGTTACTTCGGCCGCGCGGTCGCCGTGCAGAACATGTCCGTCGTGACGGCGGCATGTCTCGTGATCCGCAGATCGATTTACGAGGAAGTCGGCGGCCTGGACGAGGATTTCGCTGTGGCCTTCAACGATGTCGACTTCTGCATCCGCGTGCGCGAAGCGGGTTATCGCAACGTGTGGACGCCGCACGCCGAGCTTTATCATCACGAGTCGGCGACGCGCGGTTCGGACATGGCGCCGGAGAAATTCCAGCGCTTTCAGCGCGAAGTGCGCCTGATGGAAAGCCGCTGGGGTGACGCCCTGCTGCGCGATCCGGCCTACAACCCGAATCTTTCGCTCGACACGTCCAGGCGGCCCTTCGCGCTCGCCGACGATCCGCGCATCGGCCAGTTCGACTGAGGGGCGCGCCCGCGCGTTCAGGCCAGCGGGCCGAGACGCCCGATCAGCCCATGCCACACGCCTCGGAGTGACATCTTCACATGCGTGCGGCCGTCGGGGACGAAGCACGCGTAGATCACGAGGCGCACCGGCAGCTTGATGAGCTCGGTGGATTTCCATTTGCACGGCACATAGCCGCGCTTGAGCAGCGTGACGGCGTTCCTGAACAGGTAGTAATGCCGCACGGGACTGTGCATCGGATAGTTGCGCCCGAACGCGCGCACGGGTTCTTCACCGAGTTCGTGAGTCATGCTGATCCAGGGCACGCCCAGCACGCGGAAACCTCGCGATTTCGCGCGAATGCACCACTCGGTATCGACGAAATCGATGAAAAGCGCATCGTCCATCGGTCCAACTTCGCGCCAGCAGGCGAGATTCACGCACGAACCCGAGCTGATGAGAAAGTCGACGTCGAGCGGCGCGTCGCCGGCCGGCATCACGCGCTCGAGCCTGAAGTACCCGAAGCGCACGAACGGCGCGACACCGCGCAGGCGGGCATCCTCGTAGGCCGGTCCGACGAGCGCCACCCGTTCGCGCCGCGCAATGGACGCCCGCATCACGTCCGTCAGCCCGCCGATCAGTTCGAGCGTCGATTCGCTGTCCTGGTCGAATAGCATGGCGAGCTCGTAGCCGTCGGCAATCAATCGCTCGATACCTTGATTGAGCGCCGTCGCAATGCCGACATTCGCGTTGTTCGGCAGATAGATTACGGCATCGTCGAGCAACGCCCTCGTGCGTTCGCTTTCCTCGGGCACGGGCGTATTGTCGATGACCACGCACCGGCACCAGCGCGCGAGCCGGTTCGCCCGCTCGATGCAGCCCGAATCCGGGTGATAGAAGACGATGACGGCGCCGAGTCCCGCGAGGCGCGCTTCGCAAGCCTGATGCGCCACGTTCAGCGCGACGCCAGACACAGTGCGAGCGCTTCGCGCCAGTCCGGCGCGGCGAGCCCGAACGCGCGGGCCAGCCTGCCGCCATCCAGCCGGGAATTCAAGGGGCGCCGTGCGGGCGTCGGATAATCCGACGACGGAATCGGAATCACGCGCGGCGGATGCGCGAGCCCCGCTTCGGCGAAGATCGCCTCGGCGAAACCTGCCCACGACGTCGAGCCGCCCGACGTCAGGTGATAGATCCCGCTCTTCTCGCGTGCCCAGTCGGCGAGGCTGGCGTCGTGCGCGACGCCCTGCGCGATCACGGATGCGGTGAGCGCAGCGATGGTCGCCGACCAGGTCGGTGCGCCGATCTGATCCGCGACGACGCGCAGTTCGTCGCGCTCACCCGCGAGCTTCAGCATCGTCAGAAGAAAATTGCGGCCGCGCTGCCCATAGACCCAGCTCGTGCGAAACACCAGATGCGATGCGCCCGAAGCGGCGATGGCCTGCTCGCCCTCGAGTTTGGTCGCGCCGTAGACGTTTTGCGGATTGGGCGCGTCGTCTTCGCGATAGGCGTGAGTCGACGTGCCGTCGAATACGTAGTCGGTCGAATAATGAACGAGCAAAGCGTCGAGGCGCTTCGCTTCGTCGGCGAGCACCGCGGGCGCTTCCGCGTTGATCGTGCGCGCGGCCGCTGCATCGCTCTCGGCCTGATCCACCGCGGTGTACGCAGCGGAGTTCACGATGACGTCGGGCTTCACCGACCGAATGCACGCGCGGATGCTGACCGGATCTGCGAGGTCGAGCGCGGCGCGGTCAGCCGCGACGATTCGCCCGAGTCCTTGCAGCGAGCGTCTCAGTTCGAAGCCCACCTGCCCGTTCACGCCCGTGACGAGGATCGTGCGTGGCGCCCGTGCGGTCATGACTTTCTCTTCTTTCAAGCGAATACCTCGGCATCTGCCAAGCGCGTGCCCGCTGCATCCTTCGCCGCGAGCAAGGGCTCGAAATCGATCGGCCACTCGATGCCGATCTCCGGATCGTTCCACAAGATGCTGCGCTCGTGCGCCTGATACCAGTAGTCCGTGGTCTTGTAGAGAAACTGCGCGGTTTCCGACAGGACGACGAAGCCGTGCGCAAACCCGGGCGGCACCCACACCTGCCGATGGTTCTCCGCGGACAGATTCACGCCCACCCATTTGCCGAAGTTCGGCGAGCTCTTGCGGATGTCGACCGCGACATCGAACACTTCGCCTTCGACCACGCGCACGAGCTTGCCCTGCGGATGCTGAATCTGATAATGCAGCCCGCGCAGCACGCCCTTCGCCGATCGAGAATGGTTGTCTTGTACGAACTCTAGGCCGCCTTCCACGTGCTCCGCGAATTCGCGCGCGTTGAAGCTTTCGTAGAAGAAACCGCGTGCATCGCCGAACACCTTGGGTTCGATGATTTTGACTTCGGGCAGCGCGGTAGCGGTTACTTGGATAGCCATGCGACTTGGTCCTTCGGAAGATTGAGCAGATATTGACCGTAGGCGTTCTTCGACAAGGGCTTGGCGAGCGCGAGCAGTTGTTCCTCGCCGATCCACTTCTTGCGATACGCGATTTCCTCCGGACACGCCACCACCAGCCCCTGACGCTTCTGCAACGTCGCGATGAACGTCGCGGCTTCGATCAGCGAATCGTGTGTGCCGGTGTCGAGCCACGCATAGCCACGCCCCATGATCTCGACATCCAGCTTCTTGCTCGCGAGATAGCGTGAATTGACGTCCGTGATTTCGAGTTCGCCGCGCGCCGACGGCTTGATGTCCGCGGCAATCTCGCACACCTGATTGTCGTAGAAGTAAAGCCCCGTCACCGCGTAATTCGAACGCGGCGTCGCCGGCTTTTCCTCGATGGACAACGCGCGGAACTGCTGATCGAACTCGACCACGCCATAGCGCTCGGGATCGTGCACGTGATACGCGAACACCGTGGCGCCGTCCGTGCGCGAACTCGCACCTTCGAGTTGCTTGGCCAGATCGTGCCCGTAGAAGATGTTGTCGCCGAGAATCAGCGCCGACGGATCATTGCCCACGAACTCCCGCCCGATGATGAACGCCTGCGCGAGCCCGTCCGGCGACGGCTGCACCGCGTACTGGATGTTCATGCCCCACTGACTGCCGTCGCCGAGCATCGACTCGAAACGCGGCGTGTCCTGCGGCGTCGAGATGACGAGCACATCCCGAATCCCCGCGATCATCAGCGTGGACAGCGGATAGTAGATCATCGGCTTGTCGTACACCGGCAGCAGTTGCTTCGACACCGCGTGCGTGATCGGATAGAGCCGCGTGCCGGAGCCGCCCGCCAGAATGATGCCTTTGCGTGCCATCGTCAGCTCCTTACGCGCGCTGCGCGTAGTTCGTCTCGACCCATTTGCGATATTCGCCGGAAGCCACTTCGTCCGCCCACGCCTGATTGTCCAGATACCATTGGACCGTCTTCGCCAGGCCCGTTTCGAACGTTTCCGCGGGCTTCCAGCCGAGTTCGCGTTCGAGCTTGCGCGCATCGATGGCATAGCGGCGGTCGTGGCCCGGACGATCCTTCACGTAGGTGATCTGATCGCGATAGGAGCCGCCCGACTTCGGCTTCGCCTTGTCCAGCAGATCGCACAGCGTGTGCACGACTTCGAGGTTCTTCTTCTCGTTCCAGCCGCCGACGTTGTAGGTCTCGCCCGGCACGCCGCGTGCGAGCACTTCACGGATCGCGGCGCAGTGATCGCCCACGTACAACCAGTCGCGCACGTTCTGGCCGTCGCCATACACCGGCAGCGGCTTGCCCGCGAGCGCGTTCGCGATCATCAGCGGAATCAGCTTTTCAGGGAACTGGTATGGCCCGTAGTTGTTCGAGCAATTGGTCGTCAGAACCGGCAGGCCGTACGTATGGTGATACGCGCGCACCAGGTGATCGGAGCCCGCCTTGGTCGCCGAATAGGGGCTGTTCGGTGCGTAGGGCGTGGTCTCGGAAAACTGTGGATCGGTGGCCGACAGCGAGCCGTACACCTCGTCGGTCGACACGTGCAGAAAGCGAAACGCCTGCTTCTCGTCTTCGGGGAGCGTGCTCCAGTACATCCGCGCGGCTTCGAGCAGCGTGAACGTGCCGACGACGTTGGTCTGCACGAAATCGGCCGGGCCGTGAATCGAGCGATCGACGTGACTTTCGGCGGCGAAATGCAGGATGGCGCGCGGTTTGTGCGTGGCCAGCAGCGTATCGATGGCGGTGCGGTCGCAAATGTCCGCGCGCGCGAATACGTGGCGGGCATCGCCTTCGAGCGACTTGAGCGTGCCGAGATTGCCCGCGTACGTCAGCTTGTCGACGTTCAGAACAGGCTCGTCCGAGCCATTGAGCCAGTCCAGAACAAAATTGGCGCCGATGAAACCGGCGCCGCCCGTCACGAGAATCATGAATGCCTCTTTTTCGCCGCTGTAAGCTCATTCATCAAAAATGAGCGTAAGCCCGAACATGTGGGAAAAATTGCGCGAATATTAAAGTTACAGCATGCATTGCTGTAGTCATGCTCAAACCGGGCGAGGATTGCCCCGCTTCGGCCAATCGCCGATTATAAAGCCGGCTCATGCAAAAACTATCCGCCTAACAACTTGATACAGCTACTGTTTCAGAAGTGCACCGCGTTGCAATGTGTAACGGCGACGCGAACTCGACACTTTTTATGAACAGACAGTGTTCTTCGCCTGTTTCATAATGCCCGATTAATCTCATTTTGAGCCGGTTTCGCAGCCTGTAACAGTGTATGACCGACGCCCCGACCTCCAGCACCGCCACCTCCCCCCTCGTCTTCGGCGACCTCCAGGGCTGCTGCGACCCCTTCCAGCGCCTCCTGAAAAAAGCCGCCCCCGCCCCCGACACGCCGCTCTGGTTCGCGGGCGACCTCATCAACCGCGGTCCGAAATCATTGCAGACGTTGCGCGAGGTAATCGCCCTCGGCTCGCGCGCGACGGTCGTACTCGGCAATCACGACCTGAATCTGCTGTCCGTCGCCGCCGGTCTGCGCAAACCGAAAAAAGGCGACACGCTCGATGAAATCCTCGCCGCACCCGACGCCGCCGAACTCATCGAATGGGTCCGTCACAAGCCCGTCGCGCATTTCGAGAACAACGTGCTGATGGTCCACGCAGGCGTACTACCGCAATGGGACGCGACGATGACGATGGAACTCGCCCACGAACTCGAACAGGCCTTGCGCGCGCCGAACTGGAAAGAAACGCTCGCGTCGCTCTACGGCAACGAGCCGCATCGCTGGGAAGACAACCTGAAGGGCGCGGACCGCCTGCGCGTGATCTACAACGCGTTGACGCGCATCCGCTTCTGCACGCCCGAAGGCGCGATGGAATTCGCCAACAACGGCGGCCCCGACGCCGCGCCGCCCGGCTATATGCCGTGGTTCGACGTACCGAATCGCCGCACGCAGGACGTGACGATCGTCTTCGGCCATTGGGCCGCGCTCGGCCTCATGATCCGCGACGACGTGCTGTGTCTCGATTCGGGCTGCGTCTGGGGCAACAAGCTATCGGCGGTGCGCATGACCGCCGATCCCGCGCAACGCATGATCACGCAGGTGAGCTGCTCGATGAAGAAGTGAGCGGAACCTCGGCCCTCGTTTCGACGACAGCCGGTGCACCACGCATGCGCTGCAGCGCCGCGTCGACGGCAGCCTGCGCTTCGCTCGCAAGCAACCTCCGATCCGCCCCCGGCGCGAGCGGATCGCACACATACAGATGCGCGGTGATTTCCCCCGCGCCCAGCAATGCGTTCAGCGAATCGTCGAGCGACATATCGCCGATATACGCAGGCGCAGTCGATTGCCGCCCTTGCGCGTCTTCGTACATCAGGCAGATCGGCTGCACAGGACACGACGCCGATACCGCCGCCTGAAACATGTTCGCGTGAAACGGCAGCAGCGACGTGCCATCGGTGGTGGTGCCTTCCGGGAACACGCACATCTTTTCGCCCGCGAGCAATCGACTGGCCAGCTCGTGCATGATGCGCTTCGCGTCGCTACGCTTCTCGCGCTGCACGAACACCGTGCCGAGTTGTTGCGCCAGCCAGCCGACGACCGGCCACTTTCGAATCTCCGCCTTCGACACGAACGGCGTCGGGCGCCACGCGTTGATCACGTAGATATCGATCCACGAGATGTGATTGCCGACGACGAGCACGCCCGCATCGAGCCGCGCCTCGTCGTTATGCACGACGAGCTTCATCCCGGAAAGCCGCAGCATCTCGAGCGACCACACGCGATTCATCTCGGCGCGCTCGCTCGCGGACGCGCGCGGAAAGCGCCTCGCGACAACCCACATGCCGTACAGCAAGTGGATAACGAGCCGCAGCTTGCGCCCAGCGAACATGATCAGCGGCTCTCGTAAGCGACGTGCCCGCCGACGATCGTCGCACGCACGCGCGCCGGCAGTTCGTAGCCGAGGAACGGCGTATTGCGGCCCTGGCTCTTCAGCTTCGTCGGATCGACGCGCCATTCGCCCGCCGCGTCGAACACGCAGAGATCCGCGATTGCGCCGGTCGCGATGCGGCCCGCGGGCAGCTTGAGCACATCTGCGGGCGCGCACGAGATGCGCGCGAGCGCCTTCGCGAGCGGCACGTTCGCGTCGAGCGCCCACTTCACCGTCAGCGACAGCAGCAGTTCGAGACCGGTCGCGCCCGGTGTGGCTTCGGCGAAGGGCAGCAGCTTTTCGTCGTCGTCGAGCGGCGTGTGGTCGGAGCAGATCGCGTCGATGGTGCCGTCCGCGAGGCCCGCGCGGATCGCGTCGCGGTCGCGCTGCGAGCGCAGCGGCGGATCGAGACGGAATTGCGAATCGAAGTAGCCGATGTCGATATCGGTCAGATGGACATGATTGACCGTCACGTCGCACGAGACGGCGAGACCCTCGGCCTTCGCCGCGCGCACGAGTTCGACGCCCGCCGCCGACGACAGATGCGACAGATGCACGCGCGCACCGGTCACGCGCATCAATTCGAAAATGGTATGCAGCGCGATGGTTTCCGCCGCCACCGGCACGCCCGACAACCCGAGCCGCGACGCCACCGCGCCGCTCGCCGCCACGCCGCCCTTCGACATGTAAGCGTCCTGCGGGCGCAGCCACACGGTGTAGCCGTACGTGGTCGCATATTGCAGTGCGCGTTGCAGCGTGCGCGTATCGACGATCGGGTTATCGGCCTGCGAAAAACCGATGCAGCCCGCCTCGGTCAACTGGACCATCTCGGTGATGGCCTCGCCCTTCAAGCCGACGGTCAGCGCGCCGAGCGGATACACATGCGCGAGATGCAGCTTCTGCGCGCGAAACTTGAGCATTTCGACGAGGCCCGGCTCGTCGAGCGTCGGATCGGTGTCGGGCGGACACACGAGGCTCGTCACGCCGCCGGCCATCGCGGCGGCCATTTCGGATTCGAGCGTCGCCTTGTGCTCGAAGCCCGGCTCGCGCAACCGCGCGGACAGATCGACGAAACCCGGCGCGATGTAAAGCCCCGACGCGTCGATGATCTTCGCCGCGTTGAAATCCGCAGGCGCTTCGCCCAGGCCGACGATCCTGCCCGCCGCGATGAAAACGTCCTTGCGTTCTTCCGTGCCCGCGGCCGGGTCGATGATCGTGCCGTTTTGAATCTGGATCTTCATGTCGTCTTCTTCAGTCGCTGTTGCCGGCCACGATGCCCATCACCGCCATGCGCACGGCGATGCCGAAGGTCACCTGATTCAGGATCACCGATTGCGGGCCGTCGGCCACCTGTGAGTCGATTTCCACGCCGCGGTTCATCGGGCCCGGATGCATGACGATCGCATCGGGCGCGGCGAGCGCGAGGCGCTCGGGCGTGAGTCCCCAACTCTTGAAATACTCCTGCGCGGACGGCAGGAGCGCGCCGCTCATGCGCTCGTTCTGCAGGCGCAGCATGATGATCACGTCGACGCCCTTCAGGCCTTCGTCGAGATTGTGATAGACGTGCACGCCCATCTGGTCGAGGTTGCCCGGCAACAGCGTACGCGGGCCGATCGCGCGCACTTCGGGCACGCCCAGCGTGGTCAGCGCGTGAATGTCCGAGCGTGCGACGCGCGAATGCAGAATGTCGCCGACGATCGCCACGCGCAGCTTCGTGAAGTCGCGCTTGTAATGGCGGATCGTGTACATGTCGAGCAGGCCCTGCGTCGGATGCGCGTGGCGGCCATCGCCCGCATTGATCACGTGCACGTGCGGCGCGCAATGCTCGGCGATCAGATACGGCGCGCCGCTCGACGCGTGACGCACGACGAACATGTCCGCGTGCATCGCGGAGAGGTTGTTGATCGTGTCGAGCAGCGATTCGCCCTTGCTCGTCGATGACGCGTTGATATTCAGGTTCAGCACATCCGCCGACAGGCGCTTCGCCGCGATCTCGAACGTGGTGCGCGTGCGCGTCGAGTTCTCGAAGAAGAGGTTGAACACCGACTTGCCGCGCAAGAGCGGCACCTTCTTCACTTCGCGGTCGGTCACGCTCACGAACTGCTCGGCGGTATCGAGAATGTGCGTGACGATCGAGCGCGGCAGTCCTTCGATGGTCAGCAAGTGCTTGAGCTCGCCGTTCTTCGTGAGCTGCGGGTTGCCCTTGAGAAAGCCGTACCGGAACTTGTCTTGGGTAGGCGCGCCCGTCTCGGTTGCGCCCTGAGTGGCGGTGTTCATGGTGATCCCGGGTGTTACTGGAAAGAAGCTGCGAGCGTCGCTCAGCGGGCTTCGGTCGTAAAAGTGAATCCGCCGTCCTCGCGACGCGCGAGCACGAGGTTCTGGTTCGCGGGCACTTCAACCGTCGCACCCGTGAAGCGCGCGCCGATCGGCATTTCGCGCCCGCCGCGATCGGCGAGCACCGCGAGGTCGATCGACGCCGGGCGGCCGTAGTCGTACAGCTCGTTGATCGCCGCGCGCACGGTGCGCCCCGTCGACAGCACGTCGTCGATCAGGATGATGCGACGGCCGTTCACATCGAAAGGCAATTCGGTCGGGCGGGCCTGGCTGTGCAGACCCTTTTTCGCGTAGTCGTCGCGATGCAGCGCGACATTCACCACACCGAAGTGCGGTGCGTTCAGGTCCTTCGCGAGCCGCTCTGCGAGCCACACGCCGCCGCTGTAGATGCCGGCGAGAACGGGGCCATCGGGTGCGGCGAGCGATTGTCCGAACGCAGCGCGAATCTGGTCGACCAGCGCGCGATAGAGCGACTCGGCGTCAATGGAACTCATGATCGTCGGGAAGTCCGTCGAGATATTGTTGAAGAATGACGCGGGCGGCTTCGGCGTCGATCTCGTCGAAGCGGCCGCGTGCGTTGGTGCGCACGCCGCGTTCGCGCAAATCGGCTTTGGCGTCGACGGACGAGTAGCGTTCGTCCACCCATTGCACGGGCACGTTGAAACGGCCGTTCACCTGATTGCCGAAGCGCTTCGCGAGCGCGCTCATTTCATGCGGCGTGCCGTCGGGATGCATCGGCATGCCGACGACCACGGTGTCGGGCTTCCACTCGTCGAGCAGCTTGCCCACTTCGACGAAGCGATATTCGCGATCGCGATTTTCCAGTGTGACGAGCGCACGTGCGTGTTTCGTGAGCGTATTGCCGACGGCGACACCAATCCGCTTCTCGCCGTAATCGAATGCCAGTAGCGTGGCTTCGCGGCTCATGCGTGCCCTGCTTCGCCGGACAACATCGAGCGCGACACGCCGAGCAGCGACAGCGCGGCTTCGAGGCGGTCTTCGGCCGGCACGTCGAAGATGATTCGCGGATCGGCTTCCACCGTGAGCCAGCCGTTCTTCGAGATTTCCTCTTCGAGCTGCCCCGCGCCCCACCCGGCGTGACCGAGCGTGAGCAGGAAGCGCTCGGGGCCCTTGCCGCTCGCGACCGCTTCGAGCACATCTTTCGACGTGGTCATGGCGAGGCCGCCTGGCACGCTCATCGACGAACTGTACGGTTCGCCCTCGCCCGCTTCGTGCAGCACGAAGCCGCGCTCGGTCTGCACGGGACCGCCGAAATACACGGGCAAATGGACGAGCGGCTCGATCTCCAGCTTGAGATCGATGCGGTTGAAGAGCGACTGGAGATCGATATCGGTCGGCCGGTTGATGACGAGGCCGAGCGCGCCTTTCTCCGTGTGATCGCACAGGTAGACCACGGTTCCTGAAAACGTAGGATCGGCCATGTTGGGCATGGCGATCAGGAACTGATTCGTCAAATTGATGCGATCGGAAGTCTTGGACATAATTCAGAATTTTAACAAAGGCGCTGCGAGATGGCCGACTTTGATGTAGGTCTGGTCTGGTTTCGGCGGGACCTGCGCGCGGCAGACAATGCTGCACTCTATCATGCGCTTACACGGTGCCGCCGCGTGCTGTGTGCGTTCATTTTCGATCGCGATATTCTCTCGCCGCTCGAAAAAAAGGACCGGCGCGTGCCCTTTATCCATGCGAGCGTCGTCGAACTGGATCGCACGCTGCGCGAGGCCGGCGGCGCGCTGATCGTGCGGCACGGTCATCCGGTTCACGATATTCCGGCGCTCGCGCGCGAATGCGGCGTCGATGCCGTGTTCGCCAACCGCGATTACGAACCGGCCGCGAAGGCGCGCGACGAGGCCGTCGCGACGAAACTCGCGAGTCAGGACATCGCTTTTTTCACGTTCCGCGATCAGGCCGTCTTCGATCATGACGACGTGATGACAGGCGCAGGCAAGCCCTACACCGTCTTCACGCCGTACAAGCGCAAGTGGCTCGCCACGCTCACGCCGGATGCGCTGAAGCCGTATGCGTTGGAGGATCATCTGAGCGCGCTCGCGAAGCCGCCGTCGGGCGTGAAGCACGCGGCGCCGTCGCTCACCGCGCTCGGTTTTGCCGATGCGCACGGTCCCGCGTTTCCCGCGGGCACGAGCGGCGCCTACGAACTGTTCGACGATTTCCGCGACCGCATGACCGATTACGGCCGCACGCGCGATTTTCCCGCGCTGAAGGGCCCGAGCTATCTCGGCGTGCATCTGCGGCACGGCACCATGTCGATCCGCGCGCTCGCCCGCAGCGCGCACGATGCGCAGCGACACGGCGACAAAGGCGCAGAAACCTGGCTCGGCGAGCTGATCTGGCGGGAGTTCTACTTCTCCGTGCTGCACCATTTTCCGCACGTCGGTGTGGCGGGCGATCATCGCGCGTTCAAGCCGGAATACGACCGCATACGCTGGGAAACGGGCGATGCCGCCGACGCGAGCTTCGCCGCGTGGTGCGCGGGTCAGACCGGCTATCCGCTCGTCGATGCGGCGATGCGGCAGATCAACACGTCCGGCTACATGCACAACCGGCTGCGCATGGTGGTCGCGAGCTTTCTGACGAAGGATCTCGGTATCGACTGGCGGCGCGGCGAGGCGTATTTCGAAGCGCTCTTGAACGACTTCGAGCTATCGAACAACAACGGCGGCTGGCAATGGGCCGCGTCCAGCGGCTGCGACGCGCAACCGTATTTCCGCATCTTCAATCCGGTCACGCAGTCGCGGAAATTCGATTCGGCGGGCAAATTCATCCGCCATTACGTGCCGGAGATCGCGGGCCTTTCGGATCGCGATATCCACGCGCCGTGGCTCGCCAAGCCGGATGCGCTGAAGGCCGCGAAAGTCTCGATCGGCGCAGATTATCCGCAGCCGATCGTCGATCACGACGCCGCCAGAAAGCGCACGCTCGCGCGCTACGACGTCGTACGCAAGCCCGGCGCGAAGCACGCCGCGCCGCCCGAGGACGATTAACGCGCGATAAGCGCCGGCTTCTCGATCATCGCGGTGAGGGCGACGATCGATCCGCGCCCTTCCGAAGGCGCGATGCCGGCGGCCGCCTGATGCAGCATCGAACGCAGCATTTGCGCGGCGCGCTCGGGCACGGTGGCATCGATGCCGCGTGTCGCGCCTTCGGCGCCATCGGCGTGTGTTTCTCCGTGATGCGCGACGCGCCGCCACGCCAGGCCGAGCGTGTCCGCCAGCAGCGCGACATGCCCGAGGCCCAGCGCGCACGCCGCCGCGCCCAGCCGATGCGACGCGTCCGCCGCGGAAAGCGCCGCGGCTTCGTCGACCGTGCCGGTTTCGCTCGCCTGCGTGCCGCGCTCGACGAGCGCATCGATTGATGTCTCCGCGCTCTGCAGGAAATCCTCGTAGGCGGCGGCGTTCACGCGCAGCACGCCGAGATCGCGGGTCGCGGCATCGCGCGACGCTTCCTCGCTCGCCTGCGCGGCGCCCGCTTCCCACGCGGCTTCCGATGCCGGCGTCGCGGCGACGTGCCATGCCACGGTCAGGCCGTAGTCGCGCAGCACGTCGACGTGCGCGGTGTCTTCGGGCGCGGCGCCGTATAGCGCGAAATCGCGCCACAGCAGCGCGAGCGTCGCGCGCACGAGCGAACGCGGCGCATACGACAGCGCGTGCGCCTGGTCCGCCAGCACGAGGTTGAAGCGCGCGTAGAGACGCTTCGCATCGGCGATATGGTCGAGCGCGCCGCCGCTGCGTTCGGCGCGCTCACGCAGCGCCCGCACCGTCGACGACGCGAGCCGCCAGAAATCGTAGGGATCGGGACCTTGCAGCTCGTCGAGACAGGTATCGAGGCGCGCGAAGGCATTGGCGGATTCTTCGGCCGATCCGCGCAGCAGCTTGAGCAGCGTCGCCTCGTAATGCGCCCGCAGGTGCGCGAGCCGCTCGGGCGCGATGCCGCGCAGCGTCGCCGGCGCGATCGCGCGGCCCGCGAGCGCGAGGTCGTCGTAGGAAACGGGCGCGACCCGCGTGTGTGCGGCCAGGAGCGCGTGCAGCCCGCGATAGTGATCGAAAAGCCCGGTCGAGCACGAGAGTTCGCGCAGATTGTGGCGCTCGACCGCGCCGCGAAACACCGCGATCGCATCGGCGATGCGCGCGTGGCTTCCCTCCGATTCGTCGCCGAGCGGCGCGACGAGCGCGAGCGCCTCGGCGAAACGCTGCCCGGGCAGCCAGCCCGCCGAATGCAGCGCGGCGATGGCGCGCTTCAACGCGGCCCCGGTTTCGCCCTGGCGCTGGAACGCGTGCAGCGCGTCGGTCAGCGCCATTTCGGCGAGTCGCACCGACCCGCCGCGCGGATTGGGCAGGGCTTCGAAGGGAACGGGCAGATCGGGACGAGATGTCATAACAAGCGCTCACAAGCCGGTTCGCGGGCACGGTGATCGAACGCCGCCGTCGCACGCGGTTGAAAATGCGTCATCGGTAGGCGGGACGAGTGTCGCCACGCCTGCTTCAAGCGTATGCCTCATCGAGCGGGAGCGGAAATCGAATGCGCCCGCCGAGGCTTTTCGCACCTTTCACCTTTGTTCGCCAACATCGCGCGACGCCGGAATCGCCGCAACGAACTCGCCTTACGCTACAAAAACAGAAAAATCGCGCCAACCGCACGGCGGCGGCACGCGCGCGGCACGCGTTGTCATATTCGAACGCGGTCCGCAAAAAACGCGCGCCGCATGACGCGAGTCATGCGGCGCGGCAGAACGACAAGATCAGATCTGAACCATCTCGAAATCTTCCTTGCGGGCTCCGCATTCGGGACAGGTCCAGTTGATCGGAACGTCCTCCCAGCGCGTGCCCGGCGCGATGCCCTCTTCGGGCAATCCCGCCTCCTCGTCGTAGATCCAGCCGCAGATCAGGCACATCCAGCTTCTGTATTCCATACTTATGCCGCGTCGATAGGTCGGTTGAAATTAGGACATGATGGTACCGTGTTGCCGTGTCGATGCCTAGCAAGCGGGTCGTCCGGGGTGCGCGCATCGTGACATCGGTCGAAACGGTCACCGCGCCGGCTTTCCGCGACCCAGGTTCGCGCGCCCGAAAAAAGTGCGCAAAGAGAACAGCCGGGCGACATTAGGCCGCATAATCAGACATGACCGAGCGGGCATTCGCTCACGCGCTCAAGGCGCGGGCGAGTTCCCTTAGAGCCGACCGTCCAATCAAGCAATCAATACCATAATGTCCGTTTTTGCCATGACCGGCGACTCCCCTCCGATCGTACTCACCTTCGGCCTTTTCGATCCCACGGGCGGCTCGGGCCTGCAAGCCGACCTGCTGACGCTCGCGAGCATGGGCTGCCACGGCGCGACCGTGCTCACCGGCTACGCGGTGCGCGACTCCGCTACCTGCGATGAAGTGACCGGGCTCGATCCGGACACGGTCGCGACCCAGGCGCGCATGTTGCTGGAGGACATGCCGATCGCCGCCTTCAAGATCGGCGCGGCGACGCGCGCGGAGCTCGTATCGGCCATCGCCGAAGTCGTCTCCGATTACGACGACGTGCCGCTGATCCTCGCGCCCGATTTCACGCTCGACGACGAACACGTGCTCTCCGCCGACGAACTCCGCGAATCGCTTGCCGATCTGCTCGTGCCGCAGACCACCATGCTGATCGCCGATCACGCCACGCTACTGCAACTTGCCCAGCCGGACAGCGACGCCGAATCGCCGACGCTCGATTCCGCGATTTCCCACATCCTGGCGCAAGGCTGCGAGTACGTGCTCGCGATGGAAACCGGCACGCACCGGCATGTGAACACGCTGTACAGCGAAGAGGGGCAAGTGCGACAGGACACGTGGGAGCGCGGCGTGCAGCGCATCATGGGCCTGACCGATACGCTCGGTTCGGCCGTCGCCGCTTTGCTCGCGAACGGCCAGGAGCCCGCCGAGGCCGCGCGCGAGGCGCAGGAATACGTGTTCCAGGCTGCGCGCGCCGCTTTTCGGCCCGGCATGGGCGCGTATCTGCCGGACCGCTTCTTCTGGGCGCGCTCGAACGACGCCGACGAAGACGGCGAAGCATCCGCGCTACCTGATGATCCGACGGGGCTGCCCGGAGAAGCCCGACACTGACACCCGAACAATAAGGGAGGCGACGCGAGCGCATGCCATATCGACTGCCCCATCTGCACAAGCCCGGCCCGCAAGGCGCAATCCGCATCGGCTGCGCGGGCTGGGGCCTGTCGAGCGCCGTCTCCGCGAGCTTTCCGCACGAAGGCACGCACCTCGAACGCTATTCGCATGTGCTGACCTGCGTCGAGATCAACTCCAGTTTCTACAAGCCGCATCGCGAGCAGACCTACGCGCACTGGGCCGAGAGCGTGCCCGAGTCGTTCCGCTTCTCGGTCAAGATGCCGAAGGCGATCACGCATGATGCGCGTCTCGTCGATACCGGTTCGCTCCTCGATGAATTCCTTCAGGCCGCCGGACATCTGGGCGACAAGCTCGGCTGCTGGCTCGTGCAACTGCCGCCGAGCCTGCCCTTCGATCACGACATCGCCGAAACTTTTCTCAAGGCTCTGCGCGAACGCACGAAGCTGCCGGTGGCATTCGAGGCGCGCGAGCATAGCTGGTTTACGACGCACGCGGCGGCGCTGCTGAAGGCGCATCACATCGCGTACGTGGACGCCGACCCGATCCCCGACGAATGCGAGATCAAGCATCGCGCGGACGCGTCGCTGGTTTATGTGCGGCTGCACGGCTCGCCCGAGCTCTACAAGTCTTCCTACGACTACACCTATCTCGACGATCTCGCGCGCACCCTGCATAACCGCGCGAAAAAAACGCCTGAAGTCTGGTGCATCTTCGACAACACCGCCGAGGGCCATGCGCAGCCCAACGCGCTGCATCTGATGGAGCGGTTGCGGATTCATCACAAAGTCTGACCACGTTCGACGCTACGGAGGGTTTCCCGATGCATAAGCCGGCAGCACGAATTGCCCGTTTGCTTGGAGCCACGCTGTTCGTTTCGCTACTCAACCTCGCCCTGCCCGCTCACGCCCAGAATGCCACGCCGTCGCCGCCCGCCGCCACGCCCGCGGGCGACGGCACGTTCCTGCTGACGATCTTCCTCAAGCACGATGAATCGAAGACGCTGCCGCAGATCAATCAGCAACTGAAAGAACAAGGCTACTTCAAGCAGTTTCCGCCGCCGGGCGTGGAAGTGGTGTCGTGGTACGTGATGATGGGCATCGGACAGGTGGTGACGCTGCGCGTGCCCGCCGACCGGCTGCGCGAAGTGAACCGCGCGATCGAGAGCACCGCGTGGGGCGGCTATCGCACGGAGTTTTATCCGACCTACGACTACAAGGCCGCCGCGCAAAAACTTCGCGACGAGATGAACAAATAACCTTTGCATGGACGAAAAAAAACCCGCATCGCTGCGGGTTTTTTCTTTGGCACGGCGCGAAACCTCTTTCGAAGCCCGCGCCGATGCAATCGGCCGAAGCCAGATTACATGTCCATGCCCATGCCGCCCATGCCGCCGGGCATACCGCCAGGCATCGGCGAGTCTTCCTTCGGCAGTTCGGCAACGGCTGCGTCGGTCGTCAGCAGCAGGCCTGCCACCGATGCCGCGTTTTGCAGCGCGGTGCGCGTGACCTTCGTCGGGTCGACGACGCCGGCTTCCACCAGGTCACCGTACTCGCCGGTCGCTGCGTTGTAGCCGTAGTTGCCCGAACCTTGAGCAACAGCCGCCACCACGACGGAAGCTTCTTCGCCGCCGTTCGTGACGATCTGGCGCAGCGGCTCTTCCATTGCACGCAGAACGATCTTGATACCTGCGTCCTGATCGGCGTTGGCGCCCTTCAGGCCGTCGATCGCACGGCGAGCACGGATCAGCGCAACACCGCCGCCCGCCACGATGCCTTCTTCCACAGCTGCGCGCGTTGCGTGCAGTGCGTCTTCGACACGTGCCTTCTTTTCCTTCATTTCGACTTCGGTCGCAGCGCCGACCTTGATCACCGCAACGCCGCCAGCCAGCTTGGCCACGCGCTCTTGCAGCTTTTCACGGTCGTAGTCCGACGTCGCTTCTTCGATCTGCGTGCGCACTTGCTTCACGCGCGCTTCGATGTTCGCGGCTTCGCCAGCGCCATCGATGATCGTCGTGTTTTCCTTGCCCACTTCGATGCGCTTCGCCTGGCCCAGTTCAGCCAGCGTCGCCTTTTCGAGCGTCAGGCCGGTTTCTTCCGCAATCACCTGACCGCCGGTCAGGATCGCGATGTCTTCCAGCATGGCCTTGCGACGGTCGCCGAAGCCCGGAGCCTTGACGGCAACCGTCTTCAGGATGCCGCGGATGTTGTTGACGACCAGCGTAGCGAGCGCTTCGCCTTCGACGTCTTCGGCGATGATGAGCAGCGGACGGCCAGCCTTCGCGACTTGTTCCAGAACCGGGAGGAGGTCACGAATGTTCGAAACCTTCTTGTCGTGCAGCAGCACGAACGGGTTGTCCAGAACGGCGACTTGCTTGTCCGGGTTGTTGATGAAGTACGGCGACAGGTAGCCGCGGTCGAACTGCATGCCTTCCACGACGTCGAGCTCGTCTTGCAGCGACTTGCCGTCTTCGACGGTGATGACGCCTTCCTTGCCGACCTTGTCCATCGCTTCAGCGATGCGCTCGCCGATCGACGTGTCGCTGTTCGCCGAGATCGAGCCGACTTGCGCGATTTCCTTGTTGGTCGTGCAGGGCTTGCTGATCTTGCGCAGTTCTTCGATTGCTGCGGCGACGGCCTTGTCGATGCCGCGCTTCAGGTCCATCGGGTTCATGCCCGATGCGACGTACTTCATGCCTTCGCGAACGATGGATTGCGCGAGCACGGTAGCGGTCGTGGTGCCGTCACCTGCGTTGTCGCTGGTCTTGGAAGCCACTTCCTTGACCATTTGCGCGCCCATGTTCTGGAGCTTGTCCTTCAGTTCGATTTCCTTCGCGACCGAGACACCGTCCTTGGTGACCGTCGGGCCGCCGAACGAGCGCTCGAGCACGACATTGCGGCCCTTCGGACCCAGCGTGACCTTGACGGCGTTGGCCAGGATGTTCACGCCTTCGACCATCTTGGCGCGTGCGGAATCGCCAAAAGTGACTTCTTTAGCTGCCATATCCAAACTCCTTGATTCGATTCGATTTTCCGGCTTCGCTCAGCGCGCCCGAAAGAGGCTGCGGCTTGTTGGCGAAGCCGAATGTGCAGGAAGGATGCTTACTTGACCAGAACGGCCATGATGTCTTCTTCGCGCATGACGAGCAGTTCCTGCCCGTCGACCTTGACGGTCTGGCCAGCGTACTTGCCGAACAGAACGCGGTCGCCCACCTTCACGTCGAGGGCGTTCTGCACGCCCTTGTCATCGCGCTTGCCCGGGCCGATGGCCAGGACTTCGCCTTGATCCGGCTTTTCTGCCGCTGCTTCCGGGATCACGATGCCCGATGCGGTCTTGGTTTCCTGGTCCAGACGCTTGACGATGACGCGATCGTGCAAAGGACGAAGGTTCATACACACTCCTCTCTTGATTGAGACTGAAAACGCGGGAAAACCCGTCCGTTGAGAACAATCTCGCCGGACGGCAATCTTGTTAGCACTCTCGTGCAGTGAGTGCTAATTATATGGACCGAGTTTGACAATTTCAAGGAGGGGTTCGAGCGGGGAATCCCGTAGTGGCCGGATTTATCGAACTTTGCGCTTCGTGTTCGGGATGTGGCGCAGGGACTCCGTCGGACATTGCGCGCCTGAATAAGTTTTCGACGGAGCGCGAATCATCGGCATGGCTAGGGTAAACCTTGGGTGCCGCCGTCACTTTGCTATGCGGCGTTCCACGCCTGACGCATGAAGTTCACGCTCTCGCGCATCGACGCCAGCGGTTCGCCCTTGAAGCCGCACTCCGCGCTGAGCAGGCCCTGATAGCCGCATGCCTTGAGATGACCGAAAAAACTCGGGTAATCGTACGAACCCGTGCCGGGATTCAGACGGCCGGTGTCGGCGAGATGAATATGCGCGAGCCACGCGCAGTGTTCGCGTAGCTCGTCGAGCGGCTCGTTCTCTTCGTCCATGTGATAGAAGTCCGCAAGTCCGCGCACTTCGGGCCGGTTCAACTTTCTCGCGAGCCGCGCGCCATCGCCGACGCTGTTCACCAGATTCGATTCCTTGCGATTCAACGGCTCGATCACGAGCGTGGCGCGGGTGCCGCGCAATGCATCCGCGCACCATTCGAGCGCGCTCAGGAATTCGTCTTCCGCCTGCGCCTGAGTCCAGCCTTCGGGAATATTGCGCGTCCAGCCGCTGCCGAGCACGACGACGCGCGCTCGCGCAATCGCCAGCAATTCGACGACTCGATCGAAATACGCGCGATTGCGACGCTCGTCTTTCTCCGGACCGACGATGCACGCATCGTGCGGAAACAGATAACTGAACGCGCTCGCGGGCAACGGCAGGTCGGCCACCCTCGCCTTCGCATCGGCGAAGGATGCGTCGTCTTCGAGTTTCATCGGCACGAGCTGCGCCTCGATGTAGTCGAGGCCGGCCTCTTTCATCAAGCTCGCGTTTTGCAGCGGCCCGCACCAGCCGAATCGGGGTGTCGTCGTCATGTCGTTTTCTCGAAAGGGGATGGGCTCAAACGCAGCGCTTCCGGTTGTCGTCGTCGGCCGCGTGTGCCGCGCAGTTGGCAAATGTGCGCGTGTGCATCGACTTTCTCAAGCAGGAACTCGCGCACGGCGAATTTGCCTTGTGGACGACGGCTGCGCGCGGTCCGATCGTCGCATGCGGCTACGGCGATCTCGAAGCGATGGGACGTTTCGATCTCATGGTCAACGCGACATCGGCCAGTCTCACGGGCGACCTGCCGCCCGTTCCGCCGAGCGTGTTCAGCCACGACGGCGCGGCTTATGAACTCGCCTACGGAAAGCGGCTGACGCCCTTTCTGCGGCTCGCGCGCAATGCCGGTGTGCGCAACGTCGCCGATGGCGTCGGCATGCTCGTCTAACAGGCCGCCGAAGCGTTCGACTGGTGGCGCGGCGTCCGTCCGAAAACGCGAACCGTCATCGACCGGCTCACGGTGCCGCTGGACTAACGCGTACTACGGAGCGACGAACGTCCCGATGCTTCACGGTATCAACGGACAAGCGCGACCTCACTTGCTCATGTATTTGTGCGCCAATGCCTCGTACAGCGGCGGCGCAAAGAGCCGCGACACCTGACTCGAAATCAACGCCGTGGCCATCAGCGACAGCACGAGCGCATGACCATCGATCATCTCGATGACGATCACGAATGCCGTGATCGGACTCTGCGTGACCGCGGCGAGATAGCCCACCATGCCGAGCGCGATGAGCATCGGCAACTGCATGCCGCCGAGAACCTGATGAAGCGCGTTGCCGATGCCCGCGCCGATCGCGAGCGACGGCGCGAAAAGGCCGCCGGGCGCGCCGGGAAGATACGAACCGACCATCGACGCCATTTTCAGCAGCGGATAGCTCGCGCCGAGCGTGGAACTGCCTTCGAGCATGCCGCGTGCTTCCGCGTAGCCGCTGCCGAACGTGTGACCGCCCGCGACCACACCGATCACGGCGATGAACAGCCCGCACGCCGCGCCGAACGCCACCGGATGCGACTGACGCCAGCCGACGAGCCACGCGGGCATCCAGCGCTGCGTGTTCAGCAATAGCCAGCAGAATATCCCGCCTGCGACGCCCGTCACCGCGCCGAGCAAGATGACCGCGAGCGCGAGCGATTCGGGAAAATGCCCGTCGAGACTGATCGTGCCGAAATAGGTGTAGTTGCCTTGCAGCGCGAGCGACACGATACCGGCGAAGATGATCGCCGTGATCAGCACGCCGCTCGTGCGCTGCTCGAAGCTGCGCGTGAGCTCTTCGATCGCGAAGACCACGCCGGCCAGCGGCGCATTGAACGCGGCCGACAATCCGGCGGCCGCGCCCGCAAGCGCCAGATTGCGCTCCATCGCGCCGCCGCGAATGCTGAGCAGGCGCGACGGATAGAAACGACGCAGGCTGTACATGAGCGCCGCGCCGACGTGGATGGTCGGTCCTTCGCGCCCGATCGTGAAGCCGCCAAGAATCGACAGAAACGAAATGACGATCTTGCCAATGAGAATGCGGATGGTGAGCAGCCGCGGCCCGAGTTCCCGCCCGTCATGCAGCGTCGCGATGACCTGCGGAATGCCGCTGCCTTCCGATCCGGGGAAGAAGCGGCGCGTGACCCAGACGCAGAACGCGGCGATGGCAGGCGTGATAACCAAAGGCAGCCACCAGTAGATGGCCGTGAAGCGCAGAAACGTGTCGTAGCCGAAGTCGATCAGCCGCGCGTACATGACCGCGACGAGCCCGGTCGCGACCGCGCCGAGCCAGAACACGCCGTAGTGCAGCCATAGCCGCCTGCCGCGCAATATCGTGCGTCGGTCGATGAATCCGGGAATGCGCATCAAAAATAGTCGAACTTGAATTTAAGGCACATTGTGACATAAATTCGCATCGGCCCTGCGTGCGGCCTGGGGCGTGCGCTATCGGCTCATTCCCGACTTTCGTTGAACACCCAGCCGAACGATCCGTAGTGCGTCTTGTGCTCGGCCGCGAGCTTGAGCAGACATCGCTCGCCTTTCGCCGTCAGATGTACCTGCACCTGCCGGCGATCTGTCTTGTCGGTTTTGCGCGTGACGAGCCCCGCCGCCTCGCATCGCGACACCAGGGCAGCGGTTCCGTTGGGCGCGGCCTGCAATCGTTCCGCGAGTTCGCCGACGGTCGCCCACTGCCGCTCGGGAAATCCGCGAACGTGCAGAAGCAACTGATATTGAAGCGACGTGATTCCGGCGACGTTGGAGATTTCTTCCGACACACGCAGGAACTTGCGCAGTTCGTAGCGGAAGAGGGACATCGCTTCCAGATCGTGCTTGTCCGGAAGCGTGGCTTTCTGTTTCGTGCTCGATGACATAGGTGACCCCGATTCGACATCATATCGGCGGATCATACCTAGTTTTGATTCGCGGCCAGCAGCGTCCGCTAACTTGTTTCGTCATGCAAACTTTTCATGCGGAAACCGGACGTGCCACGCCCGGTCCCGCTCTCCTTCGTCTTACTGCGACATCGCGCCCGATGCGGGATGGTCCATGCCCATCGCATCGTTCTTCTTCATCTTGTCGCCCTTGCCCATCGAGTCCTTCGACATGGCGCCCTTCTTCATCGAATCGTGAGACATGCTGTCTTTTTTCATCGTGTCGTGGGACATCGCGTCGTTCGACATCGCGCCGCTTGCCTGTGCGAACACGGACGATGCACCCATTGCCAGCGCCGCTGCGAATACTGCCGTCATCAATTGCTTCATGGTTTCTCTCCTTGGTGAGTCAAAAATGGCATCCGGACAATCCGGAACCGTTGATCGATTCGGCGCTCAGGACCCGCCGAACCAGTTGTACCCCTGGTCGACCCAATAGCCGCCCGGATAGGTGTTGGTCACGAATATCTCGACGATGTGCTTCGGGTTTTTGTAGCCGAGCTTGGTCGGCATGCGCAGCTTCATCGGATAGCCATACTTCGCCGGCAGACGCTGGCCGTCGTACTCGAACGTGAGGAGCGTCTGCCGATGCAGCGCCGTCGGCATGTCGATGCTTTCGTAGTAGTCGTCGGCGCAGCGGAAGCCGACGTACTTCGCCGTCGCGTCCGCGCCCACGCGCCGCAGGAACTCGGAGAACGGCGTGCCGCCCCAGCGCCCGATCGCGCTCCAGCCTTCGACGCAGATGTGCCGCGTGATCTGCTCCTCGTGCGGCAGCGCATACAGTTCCGGCAACGTCCACACGCGCTGTCCCGTCACGAGCCCGCTCACTTTCAGGCGATAGTCGCTGCCGTTCACTGCGGGCACTTCATCGATCCCATAGAAGGCATTGAACGGAAACGGCCGCGTGAGCTGCGCTTCGGTGTAGGTCGGCGCGAGCTGCTTCGGATCGAACAGAAGCGCCTGCGCGCGATCGTTCAGGCGCGATACGGCGGTGAGAAACTTGTTGACGGAATCGTCGTCCGTGATCGAGCAGCCGGTCAGGAGCGAAAGGCCGCCCAAGGTCAGCATGCGTTTGCCGAAGAGCCGCCGCGACGGCATGTCCAGTTCGCGGCGCGCATCCGCCAGCACCGAGGCACGATCGACCGTGATGATTCGCTTGTCGTTGGATTTCATGGCATGTTCCTGAAATACATCAGCGGCCGCGCAGCATCGTCAGAAGCGAACGCGGCACGAGCGCGACCATCGCCACATGCACGACGACGAACGCCGCCATCACCGCCATCGCGCAAAAGTGCACGACGCGCGCGCTGTCATAACCGCCCATGAGTTCGCGCAAGAGCGGGAATTGCACGGACTTCCAGATCGCGAGCCCCGAAAGCACGAGCACGATCAGATCGGCGATGACCACGAGATACGCGAGCTTCTGCACCGCGTTGTACTGGCGCAGATCGGCGTGCGCGAGCTTGCCCCTCAGCGCCGCGACGAGATCGCGCAGCACCGCGCGCGGCGACAAGGGAAAGAACTTCGAGAAGAACCGGCCGCTCGCCACATTGAGCGCGACATAGACGATGCCGTTGAACACTAGCAGCCACATCGCCGCGAAATGCCACTGCAATGCGCCGCCGAGCCAGCCGCCGAGCGTGATCGAAGGCGGAATGACGATGTCCTTGAACACGGGCGACGCGTCGTAAATGCGCCATCCGGACAGCATCATGATCAGCGCCGCGACTGCATTGAGCCAGTGCGTGACGCGCAGCCACAGCGGATGGATCGGTGTTGTTTCGGACGCTGGCGCCAGTGGCGCTTTCATCGTTTCCATGTCGGTCCCCTGATTCTCGAACTACCAGTTAATTCGTCGCCGATACGTCGCCGGTTACAGCGTTCGATCGATTAATTCGATGCGCGAAAAATTACGGACCGTGTGTAACCCGTGGAGGGCACAGAACGAACTAGCGATAGGCAGGAGGGAACCGACGAACATGAATCAGGACGGCGTCATTGCAGCGCATCACGGCTTCGGATACTGTGTGACGACCGAACCAAAACACAGCACGGCGCTCGCTCCGGCGGCGGTGCGCAAACCTTCGTCCCGTAATCCCGCCCATACAGGAACCATGTCGCACGATGCGGAAAGCCGGCTGAAAGCGTTGTTCATCAGCGGACTCGATGGCGATCAGAACGCATATCGCGGCTTTCTGCAGGCGCTCACGCGGCATTTACGGGGCTATCTGCGAAAGCGCATTCCGCATCGGCTCGACGATGTCGAGGACCTCGTCCAGGAAATTCTGCTCGCCGTACATAACGCGCGACACACCTATCGGCCGGACGAGCCGTTGACGGCCTGGCTGCACGCCATCGCGCGCTACAAGCTGATGGACTTCTTCCGCTCCCACGCGCGCCGCGAGTCGCTGAACGTCCCGCTCGACGATCACGAGGAACTGCTCGCCGCCGCCGACGATGAACCCGCAGAGGCGCGGCACGACATCGGCAAGCTGCTCGAACATCTCCCGGACAAGCAGCGTCTGCCGATCGTTCACGTGAAGCTCGAAGGGTTGTCGGTGACGGAAACCGCGCGCCTCACCGGGCTTTCCGAATCGGCGGTCAAGGTGGGCGTGCATCGCGGACTCAAGGCGCTCGCGGCTAAAATCCGGGGACTAAGATGAAGACCGACGAACTCATCTCCCTCCTTTCGAATCAGGTCACGCAGGTCGACCGTGCGGCCATCGCGCGCCGGTTCGTTCAGGCGTTGCTGATCGGCGCAGCGGGCTCGCTGGTGTTGATGAGCATCGTGTTCGGCATTCGTCACGATCTCGGCAGCGTCGCGCGCACGGGCATCTTCTGGGCGAAGCTGGCATTTCCGCTGGCCGTTGCCATCGGCGCGATGTTCACCATCGCCCGGATCGGCCGGCCTGGTGCACGGGCGGGGTATTCGTGGGCGCTCGTCGCGTTGCCGTTCGCCGCGGTGTGGATCTCGGGCTGGATGGCCGTCGATAGTGCCGACTCGAACGCGCGTGCAGCGCTGGTGCTCGGCCAGACGTGGCGCACGTGCCCGTTCAATATCCTGCTTCTGTCGATACCGACCTTTCCCGCCGCGTTCTGGGCCATGCGCTCGCTCGCGCCGACGCGCTTGCGGCTCGCCGGCGCCGTCGCCGGGTTGCTGGCAAGTTCGACGGCGACGATCGTCTACTGTCTGCATTGCCCCGAAATGAGCCCTGCGTTCTGGGGCGTGTGGTACGCGATCGGCATGCTGATGCCGGCGCTCATCGGCGCATGGCTGGGCCCGCGGTTGCTGCGCTGGTAAGGCGCTAACCGAAGACGCGCGCCCATGCCACCCGAATGCGGCGCGCCCGATCTTCGAGAAGATACGAAGCAAGCAGCGCCAGAAGTCCCGAGACGACGCCCGTCAGTACGTGCTCGACGTAAGGCAAACGGTATTGGCTCGCGTGCGCGTAGGTATCGCCGATTGCGGTCAGCAAGCCGACTATCGTCGCATTGCCATAGCGATTTTCGTAGAGCTTCGCGGCGGGCGTGAAGGTCAGAAGCACCGCCAGAAGGCCGGTGAGCAGTCCGGTCTTGAAGGCTATCGACCAGTGCGCCATGCTCGCGATATTGCTCCAGCTTCCCGGCATGCAGGTCATGCACGCGCTGGTCGGTTGCCAGAAACGCTGCACGAACAGTTTGACCCGACGCTTCAACTCGATTGACATGATCGACGTCCCACACTCGTTGATCAATGAAGATTCGACTCGCCCGAGAGCGCGCCATCGATTGCTTCCAGCGCGTAAATAAAACCGGACTTCCGGCCCTCGTGCCCGATCCGCTGAAGCTCGTTCATCAGCGCAGCGTTCCGATCGCCCTTTCCATACGAGACGAGCGCATGCGCGCGCGCCACGTAGAACCGGGAAAAGAGCGATGGTTCACGGCACGCATATTCCTCGAAAGCCGCGGCGTGATGCGCGGCCGCATCCCAGCGGCCCCGCTCGATGCATGCTTCTATCGCGTCACGTCGAAAGAGAAAATGATTGTGGCTGACCGCACCGGCCGCGAGCAGCGCCTCGCCTTCCGCCAGCGCGTCTTCGAAGACATCGATGTCGTCTGTCGCACGCGCGAGGATGCCGAGATAGTGTGCGCCCAGATAAGCCATGCCGGTTTCACGGCTGATCGACAGCGCTTCTGCGATATCGTCCAGCGCTTCGCGCCGTCGCCCGGCGACCCGATGCAACTCCGCGCGCAGCGCGAGCGCTTCGCCTTCGAACCTTCTCGACTTCAACTCGCGCGCGCACTGCAACGCAGGATCGACATGCTCCCCGGCGCGATCCCATTCGGCGAGATCGTGCAGACAGTGCCAGGCGGCGTGATGAGCGACGGCGAGCGCCCGCAGATGCCTCGCCTTCTCCGCCGCCGCGACACTCGCGAGCGCGGCATCGAGCCCGGCCGCCGTCTTGCCTGCGAACCATGCCGTGATGGCGCGCATCGGAAGATTGGCTACCTCGATTCGCCCGAAGCCGTGGCGTTTGCAAAGCTCGATGCATCGGCTGAACGCGTCGTGGGCACTGATCATCCGGCCGCGCATGTACTCCGCGTCGCCGAGGCCGCCCAGCGCCGCCGCCTCCTGCTCGGGGTCGTCCGCTTCGCGCGCGAGTGCGAGGCTGCGTCCGTGTTCGCGCACGCAACCGTCGATATCGCCGCGCGGAAAACATAGATTGCCGCGCAGAAAGTGGATGCGCGCGGCGTCGCGCTGAAGGCCGTGGGCCGCGGCGGCGTCGGCGGCGAGGTGAAGATCGGCCCATGCGCCGTCGAGATCGTCCGTGACGCGCTTGACGGTGGCGCGCCCGATCCAGGCAGCGCAACGTTGCGCATCCGACGCCGCGACGTCGAGCGCGGCTTCGAATGCCGCGAGCGCCGATCGCATGTCGCCGGCGTCATGCAGGATATCGCCGCGAAGACATTCAAGTTCGACGCGGTCGCTGCTTTCGTTCGCGAGTTGAAGCCCGCGTTCGACGAGCCGCAGCGCGGATTCATGGCGATACGCGCTCGCCTGCGAGCGCGCCGCGTCGCAATAGGCGCGCGCCGCCTCGCTGTCCGCCGCGCGATCGAGATGTTCGGCCCGCAGAAGCGGATCGCGTCCGGCGAACCACTGCGCGGCGCGACGATGCAGTTCGCGACGCCGGCTCTTCAGCAAGCCGTCATAGACGGCATCGCGAATGAGTGCGTGATGGAAGATGAATCCGGCGCCCTGACGTCGCAACAAGAGACTCATCACGAGCGGCTCCATTGCGGCGCCGGCGCCATCGACGAGATACTCGACCGCGTCCTTCTCGAAGAGTTGACCGAGTATCGAGGCCGCTTGCAGGACGGTCTTGTCGACGGCATCGAGCCGATCCAGCCGCGCCTGCACGAGACTTCGCACCGTGCCCGGCACGCCGGTCTCGTCGCTTTCCTCCGCATTGCCAAGCAGTTGCTCCAGAAACAGCGGATTGCCCGCCGCCCGCGCGATGCAGCGCGCCGCCAGATCCGCCGCCGCACCGGGAAACGATGCGGCCATCACGTGCGCCTCGTTGGCGCTGAGCGGACCCAGATCGACGAGCGAATACGCTGCACCGCCCGCCGCGCGCCATGATTCATCGAACCTCGGGTCCGACGGCCGCGCGGTCAGCACCAGCATGGCCGGACACGCCGTCACCGTCGCGGACAGTCCGGCGAGGTCGCGGAACGTCGATCCATCCGACCAGTGGATGTCCTCGACCGAAAGCAGTCGAGGCTGCCGCCGGCTCGCGCGCTCGACGAGCCGGGTCACGACATTTCGCCGTCCGCTGACGCGCATCGCGTTGTCCATTGCCTCGTAGATCGTGCGGTCGTCGAGCGACATCGGCACATCGACCAGATCCTTGAGAAAAAGCGCGTCGGCGCGATCGATCAGGCCGTCGCCGATCGCACGCTCGACGCCGGCGTTTGCATCGGTCGAATCGTCGAGCGCTAGAAGCCCGCGCACGATGGACTGAATCGCGCCCCGTCCGGTGGCCGCGCCGAAATCGAGCACGAGGCCGCCGTGGCAAAGAAAGCCTGAATCGTGCGCCTCGCGTTTGAACTCATCGAGCGTGCGCGTCTTGCCGATTCCGGCCTCGCCGCGCAGCAGAACGGTGCGTCCGGTTCCGGCGTCGCGGCACGCGTCCAGCATCGCGCGGAACTCGCGCAGTTCGTCGATGCGCCCGATGAAAGGCCGATCCGGCGCGTCGTGTCGAAGACCCGCGATACACCACACCGAAACCGGCTCCGCGAAACCCTTGACGGCCAGCGCGCCGCGTTCGACGCACTCGACGCGCCCGGCCAGAGAGCGTCGCACGGCCGCCGAAATCAGTATCTCCGACTGCCCGGCCGCGTCGGTGAGACGCGAGGCGAGATTGACCGTATCGCCGGTCACGGTGTACTTGCGATGCGCGGCGCTTCCCGTGCCGCTCGCGACGACCTCGCCGCCCGCAATGCCGATATGCACCGAGAGCGAACGCCCGAGCACGCGAGATAGCGCGGGCATCGCGTCGCCGATCGCGAGGGCCGCCCGCACGGCGCGTTCGACATCGTTGCCGTGCGAAACCGGCGCGCCGAATACCGCCATCATCGAGTCGCCGACATGCTTGTCGATGTAGCCGCCGTGCTGCTCGACGATGCGATCGACCTTTTCGAAGTATCGGTCGAGCACGGCGACGATTTCTTCCGGATCGGCTTCCCGGCTCATTTTCGTGAAGCCGCACAGATCGGCGAAGAGGACCGTGACCTGCCGCCTTTCTCCCGTCGTCTCGTTCGGGCTCGTGCCCGCGCCTGCGGGTGCCGTTTGCGCGCGCAATGCGTCGAGCGCGTCGAGCAGCTTCCGGCGATGCCCGACCGATGCGACTCCGAGATCCTTCAGATCGTCGGCGGTGAGGCTGCGCAGCACGTCGGCGTCGATGGCGTTCTCGACGAACGCCGCTTCGTACCGCTCCATTCCGAGGCTGCGCAGCCAGGCGGCGACGTCCACGATATCTCCGGGCGAACGAATCCGAGTCACTTCAAAGATAGCATGTCGGCCTGCCGTCAATCGGCGTACCGGTTTTGATTGAAGCGATTAATGTCAATCCGGGAATTCTGATTTGGGTGAATCAGGGTTTTTACCTACAAAACCGCGTCCTACACTGCCTCTCAACGACGAAGCAAGTGGAGAGAAACCTCACCACACCGCGACGTTCCCCAAGTCAGCATCCGGAGGTCATCATGTTCAAGTCCATCGTTCCCGCCATCGCCATCGTTGCCGTTCTCGCCGCTCCCGGGTTCGCCCAGGCGCGTGAAGAGGGCCCGGTCACCCGCGCGCAGGTTCGCGCCGAACTGGTCCAGCTCGAACGCGCGGGCTACAACCCGGCGGCCGATCAGACCACTTACCCGGCCGATATCCAGCGCGCCGAAGCCCGCGTCGCCGCGCAGCAAGGCGCTGCCGCGTCGTCCTACGGCGGTGCGAGCGAAGGCGCATCGGCGTCGGGTCACGCTAGCCGGTTGGGCTTTCTCAATCGCATCGTTCGTCCGGAGGCCGCGAATCCGGTCGACTTCAATCGTCCGTAAGCCGCTGCTCGCGCAGTAACGAACGCCCGGCCGCGCGCCGGGCTTTGTGCTTTCCAGACCGATGAATCGGCCCTTCCGCCTACTTTTCATCACGCTGTAAATCTCGGATTCGACGATGTTTTCAGACTGCGCTTTTTCATCGGCCAGTCCGGCGGCACTACAATTTGTGTCTGCCGTTGACACAAATTTTGGATCCGCTGCCTCATGCCCATGCCGTCGCTGCGCCTCGTTTTCGCTTCCCTCGGACTCATCTCCCTCGCTGCCTGCGGAGGCCGAGGCTCGGTCGCGCCGAGCTATCAGCAGGAGCTTTTCAACACCGGCGCGAGCCCTTTCGCGCGCAATTTCGACGCGACCGTGAACGAAACCTGCGAGGCCGCGCGCCGCGCGCTGCTTTCGCAAGGCTTTCTCACGACGATGGGCCAGCCCGACACCGTCGACGCGACCAAGAACTTCCAGCCGAGTGCCGAAACGCACGTCGTCGTGTCCTTCCATGTGGTGTGCACGCCGGGCGAAAACGCGACGAATCAGAGCATCGCGTATGTGAACGCCGTGCAGGACGGCTATGCGCTCAAGAAAAGCGATACGTCGGCGAGCGTCGGGTTGAGCGTGCTCGGCTCGCTGTCGCTGCCGATCCGCTCGAACAGCGACGCGATGGTCAAGATTTCGAGCGAGACCGTGCCCGCCGGCAAGTTCTACGACCGCTTCTTCAACCTGATGGGTCACTATCTGAACACGGTGCCGCGCAGCGCGCCCGTCGCGGCCGACGAAGTGAAGAGCAAGCCGCTCGTGCCGTCGCTCATCGTCAGCTCGCCCGAGCTCACGCCGACACCGATCGTCGTGCAGACGCCCTCCGCCGCAACGGCGATCCAGGCATCGGATGCGGTTGCGGCGGGTGCAGCGTCGGACGTTCCCGCGGCTGCGGCGGCCGCCACGCCCGCCGCGCCGCGAACCACCGCGACTCAATAAGCCACGCGCCGCGTCAGTTCGGCACGTTGACGATGCCGCCCGCCGTCGTGATGGCGTTCGCGCCCGGATCGGTGGCGATCGGCGGCAGATTCGACGTCGTGAGCGCGGGCGCCGATCCCGCCGTGCCGCCGCGCGCGACCGTGCGCACCACCTGGGAAGGCGGCAGCGGCGCGTTGTTCTTCAGGTGGTTCCACATCAGGTTGAGCGCCTGAATGTTGTAGTAGTGGACCGGAATGAAGCGCGTGTCGAAGCCGGCCACGCTCAGGAACGCGTCGAAGTGCTGACCGTTCGTGATCTCGTAGAGCGAGAGCTGGCTATTGTTGCCCTCCGCCACGCGATTCGCGCCGAGATACGGCCGCGACGCATGATTGATCGGCACGAGCGCATCGGCGCGGCCCTGCACGATGATCGCGGGCTTGCCGCGCAGGTTCGCGTTCACGCGGATCGCGTTCACGCTGCCCACCATCGTCGCATTGCCGTTGGTCCACAGCGAGCGCAGGCATGCGGCGCCCGCGTAGCTGGCATCGGGCGTCGCCAGCCGATGATCCGCCGCGCCCGTCGTCCCCGCGTTGTACACCAGGTTGATGCCGTTCGTCGGCGGCACGCCGTTGCCGTTGCCGAAGAGCGTCGGCATCGGCGAGACGAGCGGCGCGACGCCCGCCGCGCCCGTCACCGCGTTGGTCGTGCCGAAGCTGAAGTTGCACAGGTTGTCGAGCACGCTAGCCGTCATGTACGCGTCGGCATAGGTGACGGCGACGGCCGGCACGGCCTGCGAATCCCACATCGGCGCATGGAGCGTGTCGGAGTCGGTCTCGTAGCCCGCCTGATGCAACTGGTTGAGCGCGTCGGTCGCCTGCGCGACGGTATTGCCGCCCGTGATGAGCCCGCTCGCGGCGAGCGTCGCGCAACGCGCCGTGCGGATCGCGTTGGTGGTCGCCAGGGGCAGCGTCGTCAGATACGGCGCGCCGGCCGCGGCGGGCGCGAGCGCCGCGCAGGGCTGCAGCAGATTGGCGAGCGTCATGTAATCCGCGAGCGGCCGCCCGAACGAGCCGACCGGCAAGCCGCCCTGCCGCACCGAAACCTGCGACGGCAGATTCAGATTGATCTGCGGCTCGCCGACGACGACCGCCGTGATCCAGCCATCGCTATCCTGCTCAGCCGCCGCCAGCGACGCGCCGCCGCCGTTGCTCACCGATGCCGCGATCGTCGTGATGCTGCCCTTGTTGTAGCGCACCTGATGGCTCGAACCGCTGACCGCGCCGAACATGTCGTTGAGCGCCCAGTACGCGAACTGGACCGCTTGCAGGGTGTTCTTGCCCCAGTCCTTTTCCGGATTCTGTTGCGAATGCGCGTGCTTGTACGCGTAGCGATTCGGGAACGCCGAATTGAACGAAGACAGCGCCGATGCGCTCACGTTCGCCTTGAAGATCGCCTTGGTCCCGGCGATGCCGGCCCCCGCGAGCGTGCCGTCGATCAGCGTGACGAGATCGGTGGCCAATTCGTGGCCGCCGTTGCCGCTGCCCTTGTCGGTGTAGGCCACCGCGCAGCCGCGCTTCAGGCCCCACTCGCCCGCCGCCGAGATCGCGCCATAGACGCCGCGCGATCCCGACGACGTCGCCGTGACGATGCACGGCTGATCGGGATTGAAGCTCTGCGGAATCTGCACGAGCAGGCTCACGTTCTGCATGCCGCTGCCGTCGTCCGCATAAGCGATGTACTCCTTGCCCGCGATCTTCCCTTCGCCGAGCGTGTCGTTGCCGTTCAGATCGACATTCGGTCCCCAGAAGCGGCCATAGCCGCCGTTCGCCGACATATCGACGAGCGCGCGGTAATTCGAATAGATCGCGAGACGGCGCAGTTCGGCGGCCGTCGGCGCTGCCGGCTTGGCGATCGAGGGCGCAGTCGCCGACGCGAGGCCCGTCTTGCCGAGACCCGCCGTGAGCAGGTCGTCCGATACGCCGTCGTAAGTCTGCGTGTTGACCGCGCCGGAGATGAAGGTCGGCAAGGTGTTGGTCGGCTGGCCGCTGCCGCCGCTATTGTCGTCGTCGCCATGACATGCGGCGAGCGTCACCGCGACGAGCACCGCCAGCGCGCCGAGCCCGGCCGTGCGCGGCATGTTCTGCAAAGTCTGCAACCTCTGGGTACGCGCGAATCTTTTCATTGTGGGTCTCCGCCATACGTTCCGATGAGTGGTGCAACCTGACGACTGCATCGCGTCCGATAGTGCAAGTATCGCGCGTTATCGGACGGGAATCGCGGCCGAATTCGCTCGCCGCAGCGAACGAAAGCGCTAAACGACAACGGGCTCCGGCGGGAAAGCCGGAGCCCGTTTCAAGCACCCGCGTGACGAGCACAGCCGGCGGCATCGCGTGACGCCGCTGGCTTACTGCTGACGCGTACTATTAACCTCCGCCGCCTTGCACGCCGAGGGTGATCTTGTTGGAAACCGACTTCACGCCCGGCACGCCCTTCGCCACTTCTTCGGCCTGGGCGATCTGGCCGCCTTCCGGCACCGTGCCGGTCAGCGTGACCGCGCCGCTGCGTGCGCGCACGAACACGTTCGACACATCGAAGCCCTGCGCCTTCGACAGCGCGCGGCGCACGTCGTAGCCGAGCTTGCGGTCGGTCTTCTTGGTCGCGGATTTCTGGGCTTTCGCCTGCGCCGCCGAATCGGTGCTCGTGGCCGCCGCGTCGCTCGATTGGGCATAGGCGCTCGAAGCCACGGCCACGCACACCACTACACCCAGCGCCTTTAACAGATCGACTGCTTTCATGATTTCTCCTTTTGTTTCGCTTGTTGACTTCGCACAGTTGCTACTTCGCTCGGTTTGCACTTCAAAACCGGGCCGCATTCCCAGCGGCTGGGCGACGACTTCGAGCGACTGCCCGTGGCCACGCGCGCCCGAGGCCTGAAAAGGCGCGCAGGCATGACGGCGGCAAGCCGGCGAATGCGGCTCACGGTGCTGCGAGAGACTGGCGAAAGAAACAAACTGCGGCCGGTTGGTCGGGCGGAAAAACCCGTCGGCTCGAATATGACCTGCCGCATGGCGGCTTCCCGGCGCGACTCACGAACCCACATTCCGGGTTGCGGCGCGCGAAGCCTTGTCGTGCGGTGGCGAACGTCAATTTAGCCCAGCGCGGCCATAAGCGCAAAGCTTTTAACGACGCGGCCCTGCGCGAAGCCGCGCCCGCGCAACAGCATCGCCGGCGCCGACACACGTCCGTCACACGCGGCGCGCGCCGGACGGCGCGTCCGGACGCCCATCGATCTCATGTACCATCGACGCCATGCCGGCCGCCCGGACGCGCCGCTCGCGCGTCATGCCGAAGCCGTTCGAGGAGATGTCCGCGCATCGCGATCGGGTAAGCTCGCGGGCACACCGTTTTGCAATTACCGACGAGATGACCCACCCTTCAGGAAACAATCCGGGCACCGATCCGGACGTCCCACCGCGCGGCAAGCCGCAGCAGCGGATCGTCGCGCGCTTTGTCGCGATTTCCTGGCGCGACCTCGCGCTCACTTTCGGCCCGATCCTGCTCGTCTGCGCGGTCGCGCTCTACGTCGCCGTGCGGCTGATCCAGCCCGCGCCGCCGAGCACGCTGACGATCGCCGCTGGGCCGAAAGGCAGTTCGTTCTGGTCCAGCGCGCAGAAATACAAGGCGATCCTCGCGCGCAATCGCGTGACGCTCAACGTGCTGGAGACGCAAGGCTCGCTCGACAACCTGACGCGTCTCGAAGATCCGAAATCGAATGTCGATGTCGGATTCGTGCAGGGCGGCCTGACCAAGCCCGGCGCGACGCACGACAATCTGGAATCGCTCGGCAGCGTGTCCTACGTGCCGCTCGCGGTGTTCTATCGCGGCGCGACGGCCGTCACCCGTTTGTCGGAGCTGAAGGGCAAGCGGCTCGCGATCGGCGCGGAAGGCAGCGGCACGCGCGTGCTCGCGCTGAACATGCTGAAGGCGAACGGCATCGAACCGGGCGGCGATACGGAACTGCTGCCGCTAGCCGGCGACGAAGC
The DNA here is from genome assembly GCA_000648925.1 of Caballeronia jiangsuensis. Lineage (GTDB taxonomy): Bacteria > Pseudomonadota > Gammaproteobacteria > Burkholderiales > Burkholderiaceae > Caballeronia > Caballeronia jiangsuensis. The sequence continues at coordinate 88,169 of JFHF01000010.1, read as the reverse complement.
CGCGAAAGCGCTCGAAGACGGCCGGATCGACGCTGTCTTTCTCACCGGCGACTCCGCCCAGCCGCCGACGATGGCGAAGCTTCTGCGCACGACGGGCATCCGCTTCATGGATTTCGTTCAGGCCGATGCGTACGCGCGCCGCTTCCCGTACCTGACGGAAATCGAGCTGCCGATGGGCGCGTTCGATTTCTCCCGCAACCTGCCGCCGCGCCCGGTCCACATGATCGCGCCGACGGCCGAGCTGGTCGCGCGCGACAGCCTGCATCCGGCGCTCTCCGACCTGCTGATCGAAGCCGCGCGCGAGGTGCACGGGCGCGCCAATCTGCTGCAGCGCGCCAACGAATTCCCCGCGCCGCTCGTGCACGAATTCCGCATCAGCGACAACGCCGAGCGGTATTACAAATCGGGCAAGAGCTTCCTGTACCGCACGCTGCCGTTCTGGCTCGCGAGTCTCGCGGATCGCGTGCTCGTGCTGCTGGTGCCGCTGATCGTGGTGCTGATTCCGGGCCTGCGGCTCGTGCCGGGGCTGTACCGCTGGCGTGTGAAATCGCGTATCTATCGCTGGTATGGCGCGCTGATTGCGATAGAGCGCGAAGCGATAAGCGGCCCCGACACCGCCCAGCGCGATGCCCTGCTCGACCGCATCGACGCGATCGAATCGGCCGTGAATCGCATGAAGATGCCGCTCGCGTTCGCGGATCAGTTCTACGTGTTGCGCGAGCACATCGGCTTCGTGCGACAGCGCCTCGCGCACGCGCCCGTCGCGCAGGCCGGTCAAGCCCCTGCGCGCAACGTGGCGCATCCGGATACGTCCGGTGTCGCTGCGCGGGCAGACACGGAACAAGGCAGCACGTAATATCTATTGAAGGGATGCAACGCCGCGCGCGTCGCATCCGCCATGCAGGACACGACAAAAAACGAACAGATGAGGCTCGGGCGAGCGCTGGCGCGAGCAGAGCCAAGGAATCTCAGGGAGAAGGGAACATGAGTGCCCCGCATTCGACCAGTCATGGTCAGCCGTACTTTTTCTTCGATTTCATTTCGCCGTTTTCGTACTTGCTGCTGGAACAGCATGAAAAATGGCCGGACATGCCGTTCGAGCTCGTGCCCGTCCAGTTGATGAAGCTGCTCGACCGCTGGGGCCAGCCGCACGCCGCGACGATTCCCTCAAAACGCGTCTTCACCTACCGGCACGCGCTGTTCCGCGCGGAGCAACTGGGCATTCCGTTCAAGATGCCGCCCGCGCATCCGTTCGATCCGTCCAAGGCGCTGCGGCTTGCCGTGCTGGCGAACGGCGAGATCGCCCGCGTGCGCGAAATCTTCCGCTACATCTGGCGCGAGGGGCGCGATCCCGCGACGCCGGAGGGCTTTCGTGCGTTATGCGAGCGCGTGGGCATGCCGGAAGGCGAAACGCGCATCGAGGACGAGGACATCAAGGCGAAGCTGCGCGACAACAACGACCGCGCCGTGTCGATGGGCGTATTCGGCGTGCCGACCTTCCTCGTCAACGACCAGATCTTCTGGGGCGAGGACACGCTGCCGATGGTGCTCTACGTCGCGCGCTCGCCGAACTGGCTCGACGGCGCGGAAGTGAAGCGCATCAGCGCGCTGCCGATCGCGCCGCGAGACGCCGATTTCGGCTGAATACGATCAGGCTGGCGGGCGCGCCTATGCCGTGCATAGCGCGCTCGCTATGGCGTCAAAAATGGATAAGCGTTTAACTTCGGGTGAGGGATCGCGAGTTCGCGCCCGCGCGTCCTGAATACAACCGCTTCGCAGGCCATGAACGATCCCGCCGACTCACTCGACATCTGGCTCATCCGCGTATTGCGCACTCTGCTGCTGGAGCGCAGCGTGACCCAGACCGCGCAACGGCTGAACCAGACGCAGCCGGCGATCAGCACCGCGTTGCGGCGTCTGCGCGAAATCCTGAACGATCCGATTCTCGTGCGCGGCAAGCAGGGCATGGTGCCGACGGAGTACGGCGAGTCGCTGCTCGCGCCCGCGCAACGCGCATTGCGGGAAGTGGAATTCGTCGCGACGCCGCACGGCGATTTCGATCCGGAAAGCTCGCGCCGCACCTTTCGCGTCGCCGCGCCCGATTATCTGAACGATTTCTTCATGCCGACGCTCGTCGCGGCTTTTCGCGATGCGGCGCCCAACGCGCGTCTGGAGATCGAGTCGCTGACGCCGATGCGCGACCACGAGCGCATGCTCGACGAAGGCGAAATCGATCTGATGGTCGCCAACTGGACGAAGCCCGAGCCGCGCTTCGAGCGTCAGGACCTGTTCACCGACGTATTCGTCTGCCTCATGCGGGCGAACCATCCGCTCGCACGCGAGCCGCTGACGGCGGAACGCTATGCGCTCGCCGCGCATCTCGCGCCGACGCCGTATAGCGGCGGCAGGCGGCATCCGATCGACATCGGCCTCGCGCGCGCGGGCATCGAGCGTCGCATCGTCACGACAATTCCCTACTTCGGTCTCGTGCCGCAGGTGCTGTTGCAGTCGGATCTCATCTTCACCGCGCCGCGCCGCTTCGCGCAGCACTATGCGGCGATGCTGCCGCTCGCGGTGCTCGACTCGCCGGTGCCGTTTCCGCGCATCAAGTGCTATCAGCTTTCGGTGCCGCAGCCCGATCAGCCGACGGATGTGGCGTGGCTGCGCACGCTGATGTCGACCGTGTCCGATTCGCTCACCGGCAAGAAGACCGTCGCCGCGGCTTCGGGGGACGAGACCCGCGAACTGGGCGAAGTCGCGAAGTAACGCACGCCTGGCGGGACTTCGGTACTATCCGGAACGACACCTTCCGCCCGACCCGCTCTCATGGACGCACTCGACAAACTGATCCAGCTCGCGAGCCTCTCCGGCACGCTCGATCTGCGCTGCCTGTTGAGCGGACCGCTGGAACTCGATCACGCGCCCGCCCCTGCCGGCGAAGCGGTGTATCACGTCGTGCTCGATGGCGCGTGCATGGTGCTCCGGAAAGGCCATGCGCCGCTGGAACTGCGGGCGGGCGACATTTTCCTTCTGCCGCGCGGCGACGCGCACGTGCTGAGCATTCAGGCTCGTGAAAAAGGCGCGGCGAAGACGGAGATGGAAGTGCGCCACAACGGCGCGGTCACGGTGGAAAGCAACTGCGGCGGACGGCAGCCGGGCGTGGACTTGCTGTGCGGGCGCTTCCTCTACGCCCCGCGCGCGCTGCTGATCGATGTGCTGCCGAATGTGGTGCACGTGTCGTTTGCCGATGCATCGGCGACCTACCTCGCGCCGCTTGTCCAGACGATGCGCCGCGAGGCGGAGGAAGCGCAACTGGGCGCGCCGTCGATCGTCACAGCGCTGTCGACTGCGCTCTTCACGATGGTGTTGCGCGCATGGCTCGATGGTCAGCCCTCGCTCGCGGGCGTGCTCGGCTTGCTGGCGAATCGACGGCTGGGCGCATCGATCATCGCGATGCTGGAGCGGCCCGCCGAGCCGTGGACGCTGGAAATGCTGGCGAAGGAAGCGGCGATGTCGCGCGCGACCTTCATGCGCGCGTTCTCCGCGCATTCGGATAGTTCACCGCTGGCGTTGCTGAGCCACGTGCGCATGCAACTCGCGAGCACGATGCTCACGCATACGAAGAAGAGCATCGCGGATGTTGCGGCCGATGTGGGGTATCAATCCGAGGCGGCGTTTTCGAAGCGGTTCAAGGAGCTTTATGGGGTCGCGCCGGGGCGCTTCAGGGCGGTCAACGGGTTGGGATAATGGCTGTTCGCTGTTCGCTTGGCGCGGTTCGAGCTTTTCGCTGGATCCCGTATTCGTGTCGGTTTATTAGCACTGCCCCTGTGCGGGGCGGCAGTCACTTTCTTTGCTGCTGCAAAGAAAGTAACCAAAGAAACAGCTTTCCCCAGCCTAAGCACTTCACACCGGCCGCGGCACAGGCGATTAGCCTAATGGCCCGGCAGTAGCGAGTGCCCTCACAAGCAGACAAGGGCTTGGACCGCGCACGGTCCGACACATCGCACCACAAAAGAAACTGGTTCAGCACCAAATAGCTCCGGCCCGCTTCGCGGCCGATCGGTCAATCGGGTCGGCGCGCGCTTCTTCTCATCGGTTTCCCTTGCAGACCCCGCGGCAGCGCGTAGCGCTGTGCCGAAGCTATCTCGTGCTGAACCAGTCAGTGAAGCGGTGCGACGCGTCAGACCGTGCGCGAGCCAAGCCCGATTGGTCCTTCGAGGGCGACACTTAGGCGAGTGCCGCCTACGGCTGGCAAGCATGGCCAACGTGCGTGTGACCGCGGGCTTAAACGAGCTGCTTTCTTTGGTTACTTTCTTTGCAGCAGCAAAGAAAGTGACCCCCGCCCCGGGGAGGGGCAGTGCTAATAGACCACCACGACAACAGGCAATCCACGCAAGCCCAAGCGAACAAAAACCTCAAACCACCACACGCGCCGCCCTGACCGCCGACATCCCCAACCGCGCCGCCATCTCCCTCACCCTAAGCAACTGCGCCGCGACCGCCAGCCCGATCGACCACGGCGCCTTATCGACGATACCCTCAACACCGATCGGACACGTGATCTCCGCCAGCCGATCCGCCGCCACACCGCGCTCCATCAACCGCCGCTCGAACTTCACGCGCTTGGTCTTCGAGCCAATCAACCCAAAGTACGCGAAGTCATCACGCCGCATGATGCGTTGCGTGAGCGAGAAGTCGAGCGAGTGATCGTGCGTCATCACGATGAAGTACGCCCCCGCCGGCGCCTCGTCGACGATCGCATCGGGCAGATCGGTCGCTTCGATCTGCACATTCGCCGGAACTTCGTCCGGGAAGAGTTCGTCGCGCGCATCGACCCATTGCACGACGCATGGCAGCGTGCCGAGCACCTTCACGAGCGCGTGGCCGACGTGACCCGCGCCGAACAGAACGACGTGCATCATGACCGTGCGCCCCTCACCGCGTTGACCGCTTTCAGGATCTCTTCCGCCGTCGCGGGTGCGTTCAGCGGCGGATTCACCTTGTGATCGCCGACCGCGGAAACAGCGTCGCGGATCGCGAAGAACACCGAGAACGGCAGCAGAAGCGGCGGCTCGCCCACGGCCTTCGAGCGATGGATGCTGTCCTCCACGTTGCGGTTCTTGAACAGATCGACGCGGAAATCGGCGGGCATGTCGTTCGTCGTCGGAATCTTGTAGGTGGACGGCGCGTGCGTCATCAGCTTGCCCTTGTCGTTCCACCAGAGTTCTTCCGTCGTCAGCCAGCCCATGCCCTGCACGAACGCGCCTTCGACCTGGCCTTTGTCCAGCGCCGGGTTCAGCGATGCGCCCACGTCATGCAGCGCATCCGCGCGCAGCACGCGCATTTCGCCGGTCAGCGTATCGATCACCACTTCCGACACCGCCGCGCCATACGAGTAGTAGAAGAACGGGCGGCCCTGCATCGTCGCCTGATCCCAGTAGAGCTTGGGCGTCGCGTAGAAGCCGTCGGACCACAACTGCACGCGCGCCAGATACGCCTTCTGCACGACTTCGCCGAACGGAATCGCATCGTCGCCGACGATCACGCGATCGTTCGCGAAGCGCACCTGCGCGGGCGTCACGGTGCCGCCGCCGAACTTCTCCGCCGCGAACTTCGCGAGCCGTTCGCGCAACTGGCGCGCGGCGTCCTGCGCGGCCTTGCCGTTCAAGTCCGTTCCCGTCGATGCCGCCGTCGCCGACGTATTCGCGACCTTGCTCGTGTCGGTGGCCGTCACGCGCACGCGCTCGAAGTTCACGCCGAGCTCATGCGCGACGACCTGCGCGACCTTCGTGTTCAGGCCCTGGCCCATCTCGGTGCCGCCGTGATTCACGAGCATCGAGCCATCCGTGTAGATGTGAACCAGCGCGCCCGCCTGATTGAAGTGCGTCACGTTGAACGCGATGCCGAACTTCACCGGCGTGAGCGCGAGACCCTTCTTCAGGATTTCGTTGTTCGCGTTGAATTCGTTGATGGCCGCGCGACGCCGACGATAATCGCTCGTCTCTTCGAGTTCGGCGATCAGCTCGTGGATCACGTTGTCTTCCACCGTCTGACCATACGGCGTCTTGTTGTTCTCCGTCTTGCCGTAGAGATTCGCGCGGCGCACGTCGAGCGAGTCCTTTCCGACCGAACGCGCGACGTTATCCATGATGTATTCGATCGCGAACGCGCCCTGCGGCCCGCCGAAGCCGCGGAACGCGGTGTTCGACTGCGTGTTCGTCTTGCCGCAATAGCCTTCGATCTTCACGTCCGACAGCCAGTACGCGTTGTCGAAGTGGCACACGGCGCGCGTCATCACCGGACCGGACAGGTCGGCGGAGAAGCCGCAGCGCGAAGTCATGTCGACGGCGACGCCATCGATCCTGCCATCGTCGTCGTAGCCGACTTCGAAGTCGTACACGAAGTCGTGGCGCTTGCCGGTGATCATCATGTCGTCGTCGCGGTCCGGACGCAGCTTCACCGGGCACAGCAGCTTCCACGCGGCGAGCGCCGCGCAGCACGCGAAAATGCCCGACTGCGATTCCTTGCCGCCGAATCCGCCGCCCATGCGGCGGCATTCCACCAGCACGTTGTGCGAATGCACGTTGAGCACGTGCGCGACGAGATGCTGCATTTCCGTCGGGTGCTGCGTCGAGCAGTAGACGTGCATGCCGTCGTCGTCCTTCGGCACGGCGTAGGCGATCTGCCCTTCGAGATAGAACTGTTCCTGGCCGCCGAGCTTCATCGCGCCGCGCTCGTGATGCGAGGCCTTCGCCATGCGCCCTTCGGCATCGCCGCGCGACAGCTTCAGCGGATTCAGCACGTACGATTCGGCCTTGCGGGCATCCTCCGGCGTCAGGACCGGCACGAGGTCTTCGAATTCGATCGTCGCGCGGCGTGCGGCGAGACGCGCCGTATCGTGCGACGTCGCGACGACGATGAACATCGGCTGGCCGACGAACTGCACGATGCCCTGCGCGAGCACCGGATCGTCGTGGATGATCGGGCCGCAATCGTTCACGCCGGGAATGTCCTCGGCGGTGAAGACGGCGACGACGCCCGGCGTCGCGCGCACGGCGTCGAAGTTCATCGACACGATCTTCGCGTGCGCCTTCGGGCTCGTGCCGAGCGCGGCGTGCAGCGTGCCCGCGATCGGCGGAATGTCGTCGGTGTAACTCGCTCGGCCGCTCACATGCAGATGCGCCGATTCATGCGGACGCGAGACGTGGACCTGCTTGAAAGCGTCGATTTCGTTCGCGAGCGACTGGGCTTCGGCGAGAAAGGCTTCGGCTTGCTGATTCATTGTCTTGTTCTCCCTTTCGCTTACTTCGCTTCGACCAGTTCGATTGCACGCACATCCAGCTTCGATTTATCGAGCGGATTGTGCGGACGCGTCTCCAGCCAGAAGCGATACAGCAGGCTCTTCGCGGTGTCGAGCCGATAGTCGCTGCTCGCGCGCATGTCGGTGAGCGGCTGGTAATCCTTCGAGAGCGCGATCATCGCGGCCTGGGCGGTGGCTTCGTGCCAGTGGGCATCGGCGAGCACGGCTTCGGCATGCGCTGCGCGCTTCGGCGTCGCGGCCATGCCGCCATAGACGAGGCGCGGCTCGCGGATCATGTCGCCATCGGCGATGAAGCTGTACGCGGCGTACACGGCGGAAATATCGGAGTCGAAACGCTTCGACAGCTTGTACGCGCGGAACTGGAGATTCGCGCGCTTGCCGTGGCGCGTCGGCACACGAATGGCGGCGACGAACTCGTTCGGATGCATGTCCTTCTTCTGATACGCGATGTACAGGTCTTCGAGCGGCATCTCGCGCGCGCCGTTCACGCTTTGCAGCACGACGCGTGCGTTCAGCGCGATGAGGCCGGGCATCGAATCGCCGATCGGGGAGCCGTTCGCGACGTTGCCGCCGAGCGTGCCCGCATTGCGGATCGGCAGCGACGCGAAGCGCAGGCGCGTTTCTTCGAGTTCCGGATAGATCTTCACGAGTTCGTCATACGCGCGATCCACCGACACGCCCGCGCCGATCTCGATCCACTCGTCCGTCGTCTCGACGTGCTTGAACGATTCGATCTGCCCGACATAGACGATGTCGCCCAGATCGCGCAGTTGCTTCGTCACCCACAAGCCGACGTCGGTGCTGCCCGCGAGAATGCGCACGTTCGGATTCTTGTCCTTGATCGCGGCGAGCGCCTCGGCGGTGCGCGGCGCTTCGAACTGGCGGCCGGCGTGCTCGTAGTGGAACGTATCGTCGCGCCGGATGCTTTCGAGCGTGCGGGCGAGCGCCGGCACGTTGACGGGCGCGAGCGGCGCGTGATCGAACATCTGCTCCGCCGCCTCGATGATTGGCCGATAACCCGTGCAGCGGCAGAGGTTGCCCGTCAGCGCGTCGCTGATTTCCTGGCGCGACGGTTTCGTCTTCTCGCACTTGCCCGCGCAGCCGGTCGTCGCATGGCCGTGCTTTTCGTAGAGCGCGAACATCGACATCGCAAAACCCGGCGTGCAGAAGCCGCACTGCGAGCCGTGACAATCGACGAGCGCCTGTTGCACCGGATGCAGCGTGCCGTCCGGCTGGCGCAAGTCTTCGACGGTGAAGAGCGCGCGGCCATCGAGCGTCGGCAGGAACTGCACGCACGCGTTCACGGCCTTGAACGCGACGCCGCCCGCACCGTCCGGCTCTCCGATGACGACCGTGCACGCGCCGCAGTCGCCTTCCGCGCAACCTTCCTTGGTGCCGGTGCAGCGCGCGTCTTCGCGCAGGTATTGCAGGACGGTGCGCGTCGTCGACGCGCCGCTCACTTCCTGGATCGCATTGCGGTGATAGAAGCGGATCGGCTGGGTCATGGGATGTCTCGGGGCTCTTCGATGCTTTTTTGCTGGTTGCGCGGGATACGCAGCCGGTGGCATTCGCGACTTCGGGGACTTTTCGGACTGGTCCTGTCGCTTCGATGATTCGAAAGCTATCACCACCAAAAACCACAACCCATAGCCGGCATTGCATGAACGACATATTCTTCGTCCGATATGTGCGCTGAGCCTTGTGCAGCAAGCCTCTGGAGGCTGCCGTCCGATCGTTCGGGCAAGTTATTTGTTCCACCTGGTTACAAAACGCGTGCGACGTTGCGTCGCGACATATGGGACAATCACGCCTTCGCGCCGAATACAACCCCGCAATTTCCCTATGTCCTCCGAGCCTCGCACCAAGCCGCAGGGCGATTTCGCAGTCACGCTGCGGATTCTGCCTGTCGTGCTGTACACGTTCCTTTGCTACCTGACGATCGGCATTCCGCTCGCGGTGCTGCCGGGTTACGTGCATACGGATCTGGGCTACGGCTCGGTCATGGCGGGCGCGGCAATCAGCGTCCAGTATTTCGCGACGCTGATGTCGCGGCCGCTCGCGGGCCGCACCGCCGATACGCTCGGCCCCAAGAAAACCGTGCTGTACGGTCTCGCGGCCTGCGCGGCGAGCGGCGTGCTGCTGCTCGCCTCGGCGCTCGCGGCGCAATGGCACGCGGTAAGCCTCGTGCTGCTGGTGATCGCGCGGCTCGTGCTGGGCTTCGGCGAAAGCTGGGTCGGCACGGGATCGATCACGTGGGGCATCGGGCGCGTCGGGGTGGCCAACAACGCGAAGGTGATTTCGTGGAACGGCATCGCGACTTACGGCGCACTGGCGATCGGCGCGCCGCTCGGCGTCGCGGTCGATCATTCGCTCGGGTTCGCATCGCTCGGCGTGATCGTGATCGCGCTCGGCGGCTTCGGCTACTGGCTCGCGACGCGCATGGCGAGCGTGCCGATCGTGCATGGCGAGCGCATGTCGTATCGCAGCGTGTTCTTCCGCGTGCTGCCGCACGGGCTGGGGCTCGCGCTCGGTTCGGCGGGCTTCGGCTCCATCGCGACGTTCATCACGCTCTACTACGCCGCGCACAACTGGCCGAACGCGGCGCTTTCGCTCACGGTGTTCGGCACGATGTTCATCGGAGCGCGGCTGCTGTTCGCCAATACCATCAAGGCGTATGGCGGGTTTCGCGTGGCGATCGTCTCGTTTGCTTTCGAATGCGGCGGGCTGTTGATGTTGTGGCTTGCGGCTGAACCGACCTTTGCGCTTGCGGGTGCCGCGTTGACCGGCTTCGGCTTCGCGCTGGTGTTTCCTGCGCTGGGCGTCGAGGCGGTCGGACTCGTGCCGCCGGCGAGCCGTGGCGCGGCGCTTTCCGCGTATTCCGTGTTTCTCGATCTGTCGCTCGGCCTGACCGGGCCGCTCGCGGGCTATGTCGCGGGTGAGTTCGGATATGGGTCGGTGTTTCTGTTCGCCGCGCTGGCGGCGGCCGCGGCGGTGGCGCTGTCGGTTGCGCTCTATATGCGCGCGGGGCGCGGCGTGGGCGGCCCGGCTACGGCCTGATGCGCTTTGCCCGCCGGCGCATCATCGCGATGCATCCGATGCGGGCGAAACACACGCGAGCGGGTCCGCGAGCGCGCCATCGAGCGCTTCGGCTTGCGCGATGAATGCCGCAAACGAAGCCGCGATGCGCGCGTCGTCCTCGCCGTTGCGGTCTTCATCGACGGCAAGATCGCAGTCGTGCTGCAACGCGACGCACGCGCGCATGAACGGCGTCGCGCCGATCACCGCCGCCGCGCCCTTCATGCGATGCGCGATATCGCGAAGGTGCGCGTGGTCGCACGCGTCGAAGGCGGCGCGGGCGTCGGCCAGATCCTGCGCGTTCGCGGCCTTCAACGTATCGACGAGCGTGCCGGCCTGATCGCCGAAACCGGCCAGCAATGCGCGGTCGAACACCGGTGCGTCCGCATCCGGCTCAACTGCGGACACCTGCGCCGCCGCCGTCGAAGCGCCCGGCACGCGGCCGTCGCGCGTCGCGTCGAGCAAGGCGGCGCGCAGACCGTCGAGACCGAGCGGCTTCACGAGACACGCCGTCATGCCCGATGCGACCGCGCGCATCGCCGCATCGGGTTGCGCGTTCGCCGTCAGTCCGACGATCGGCACGGCGCGTAGCCCCGATCCCTCTCTCGCCTCGTCCTCCCGGATCGTGCGCGCCAGTTCCTCTCCGCTCATCTCGGGCATCGAACAGTCGGTGAGAATCACGTCGAATGCGCGCCGCGCGGCGCGCCAGCGTGCGAGTGCGCTCTTGCCGTCGACGGCCATTTGCGCGCTGCCGCCGAGCAGCCTGATCTGCCCTTCGAGCACGATCCGATTGGCGGGATGATCGTCGACGACCAGCGCGCGCAGCCCCGCGAGCGATCCGGCGAGCGCGCCCGCCGGCGTGGACGGCGCATCGCCCGCCGACGCCATCGGCTCCGTCTCCGGAAAATCGATGCGCACGGTAAAGCGCGTGCCGCGCCCCGGCTCGCTCGACAGTTCGATCGTGCCGCCCATCATCGTGGTGAGCCGCTTGCTGATGGTGAGGCCGAGCCCGGTGCCGCCGAGGTTGCGCGCGCGGCCATCGTAGGCCTGCACGTATGGCGTGAACAGCATCGCCAACTTCTCCGGCTCGATGCCGATACCCGTGTCGCTCACCGTGAGCGTCACCGCGCGTTTGCCGTCCTCCGACGGCGCGACCTGGTATTCGAGGGTGACCGCGCCGACATCGGTGAATTTGATCGCGTTCGAGAGCAGATTGCCGACGATCTGCCGCAGACGCTGGCCGTCGGCGAGAAGCCAGACCGGGCCCGCGTCGGAGCGGCGTCTGACGACGAGCGCGAGCCCCTTCGCGCGCGCGGCCGGCTCGTAGATCGCCGCGACGCCCGCGACCCACGCGTCGATTTCGAGCGGCGCGGGCACGAGCACGAGGCGCTCGGCCTCGGTCTTCGCGACATCCAGCAGATCGTCGATCATGCCGAGCAGATCGCGCGCGGCGCGATGCGCGATCGACAGCGCGCGCTCGGTCGCGGCGCGCTCGCCCGGCGCGCGCAGTTCCATCTCCAGCAGACCGAGCACGGCGTTCATCGGCGTGCGGATTTCATGGCTCATCGTCGCGAGGAAAGTGGATTTCGCGCGATTCGCCGTTTCCGCTTCTTCCTTCGCTGCGCGCATCGCTCCTTCGGCGGCGATCCGGCGCGCGACCTGCACGCGCATCGTCAGCGCCCAGCCCGCGAGCACGAGCACGAGCGCCACGCCGAGCAGCGCGCCGAGCTCGACTTGTGGACGATGCCGCTCCCAAAGCATCTCGGGATGCTCGGAGAGCTTCCAGCGCGCGCGGATCGTCTCCAGCTCGGGCGGCGGCAGACTTTCGATCGCGCGATTGACGATGCCGAGCAGCACCGGTTCGCTCGCCGCGACGATCAGGCCGTGCGGGACCGGCTGCGTCGACAGCGCGCCGCTCAGCACGAGCGAATCGCGAAACGGGTTATCGACTGCATAGTTGGCGATGGCCAGATCGGCGATGGTCGCATCGGCATCGCCATTCGCCACGGCGCGAAACTGGCCCTCGAACGGTTGCGTGTGGACGATCCGCACATCGGGCGCGCTCTGCCGCAGGAGTGGCTCCAGCAGCGACGAAGCCGGCAGCGCGACGCGCTTGCCCTTGAGCGCGGCGGCGTCGCGCAGCGGCGGCTGGTTCGCCGACGTCACGATCATGAAGACGCCGTCGCCGGTCGGCTTGCTGAGCACGGCGCCGGGCAGCGCCGACGTCTCACCCACGCCGTAGGGCAGGATCGCGGAGGCGCCGCTGCGCAGATCCGCCGCCAGTTGTTCGGGCGTATCGCGCATGCGGGGCTCGAAGCGCAGGCCGGTCACGCGCGAGATCGCATCGAGGATATCGGCCGCGACGCCCGCCGGCTCCCCGCGCGCATCGCGAAACGTCCACGGCGCGCCCTGCACGAGCATCGAATAGTGCACCACCGGATGCGCGCGCACCCACGCAAGCTCTTGCGCCGTCAGCTCGATCGGCCGCTCCCGCGTGACCGCGAAAGCGCCCGGATTCCAGCGTGCACGCGCGAGCAGAATGAACTCGGGCGGCAACCCCGCGAGTGCGCCGTCGACCCGCTGCCGCAGCGCGAGCCCGCTTTGACGATCCGCCGCGAAGGCGAAGCGATAGCCGTCTCCATCGAAGGCGGCAAGGTCGGTAATGGTCAGATTCGGCAGGTAGTAATGGGTGATCGCGTAGCCGGAGGCGATCATGTCCCCCACGAACGCGTCGGCGTCGCCCAGCGAAACGGCGAGCAGCGCGCCGATCAGATCGGGATACGCGACCGGCCGCATCGACGGATACGCGGACTGCAGGCGCGCCGGCGAAGTCTGCGCGTCGACGTAAGCGAGTCGATGCCTCGACGGACGTTTCGCGAGCGGCTCGACGTAGATCTGCTTGATCGGCAGGTACTGACGGCTGTATGCGAGCGCGGCGCCGCTGTCCACGCCGGTCGCGCCCGTCGCCATGTCGATGTCGCCGCGGGCGAGCGCCGCCATCAGCGCGGCGCGGTTCGGATAGATACGCCATTGCGTATCGACGTCGAGCGCGCGGGCCACGGCATCCACGTAATCGGCCGAAATCCCGCGCGGCGCGGCGTCATGCGGATACGCCATGTCGAGCGGCGGCGCGACACCCGGCGCCGCGCCGACGACGATGCGCTCCTTCGCCCCCGCCGCCGTCGCCCACAGCGCCCAGGTCAAAACGATGACGACGACGCCCATGCACGCGCGCCACTGCACGCGTGCGCCCCGCGCATCGCCGCCACGATGTCTCGCACGATCGAACAAGCCCCTTCCCCGGAGTGAGCGGTACGGCCAGTGTCTCAAAAAGACGGGTGTACGTATATCGCCGGTGGCGCCACGGTCGCACGTATCATTGCGAGGCACGAAACGCCGCGCCGTTACGCGGATCGGGCTGCATGTCTTAAAATCCCGGCTTGGCCCATTAGCGTCCGCTTTATGAACCCGACCTCGGAAGACCGCTGGTGCGACTTGCGCCCGGACCCGGACAGCGACACTCCGCTCTATCTTCAACTCGCTCGCAAGCTCGCCAACGCCATCCACGACAATCGCTGGAACGCAGGCGAAGCGCTGCCTTCCGAGCGCGTGCTGTCGGAAGCGCTCGGCGTCTCGCGGATCACGTCCAGAAAAGCGATCGCGCTGCTCGTCGAGCAAGGGCTGATTCGCCGCGAACAAGGCGCGGGCAGCTTCATCACGCCGCGTTACGAAGATCCGCTCTCGCGTCTGTCGAGCTTCTCCGAGATGCTGCGGCGGCGCGGCTTCAAGCCCAGCTCGAAATGGCTTTCGCGCACCATCGAGCCCGCCAATCGCGATGAAGTCATCCAGCTCGGTCTCTCGCCCGCGGCCACGGTCACGCGCCTGAAGCGGCTGCGCCTCGCCGACGACATCGTGATGGCCGTCGAGAACTCCACCTTTCCCGCGTCGTGCATCCCCGATCCGCAGACCATCGGCGATTCGCTCTACAGCTATCTCGACGCGCGCGGGCTCTCCATCGTGCGCGCGCTGCAGCATTTCCGCGCGGTGAACGCGAGCCCGGAGATCGCGCAGCAAATGGGCATCGCGCCGCACGACGCGCTTCTGCTCATCACGCGCGTCGGCTACACGGCCGATCAGCGCGCGATCGAGCTCACCGATACCTATTGCCGCAACGACTATTACGATTTCGTCGCCGAGCTGCGCAAGTGATCTCCGCCCAATGACCGACACCGCCACAGCCCAGCCGTCCGACCGATCGCTTTCCATCATGCTGTGGCTCGTCGCCACGGGCTTCTTCATGCAGACGCTCGATTCGACGATCGTCAATACCGCGCTCCCCGCGATGGCCCGGAGCCTGGGCGAAGCGCCGTTGCGCATGCAGGGCGTCGTGATCGCCTACTCGCTCACGATGGCGATGATGATCCCCGTCTCCGGCTGGCTCGCCGACAAGCTCGGCACGAAGCGCGTATTCTTCAGCGCGATTCTCGTGTTCACGATCGGCTCGCTGTTGTGCGCGAAAGCGCAGTCGTTGCAGGCGCTCGTCGCGTATCGCGTGGTGCAGGGCGTGGGCGGCGCGATGCTGCTGCCGGTCGGACGTCTCGCCGTATTGCGCGTGTTTCCGGCGGAACGGTATCTCTCGGCGCTCGCGTTCGTCGCGATTCCGGGGCTGATCGGCCCGCTTATCGGTCCGACGCTCGGCGGCTGGCTCGTGCAGATCGCGTCGTGGCACTGGATCTTTCTCATCAACGTGCCGGTCGGCGTGATCGGCTGCATCGCGACGAATCTGTACATGCCGGACAGCCGCAATCCGGCGACCGCGCCCTTCGATCTCGCCGGCTATCTGCTGCTCGCCGTCGGCATGGTCGCGCTGACGATCTCGCTCGACGGTCTCGCCGATCTCGGCCTGCAACATGCGATCGTCATCGTGCTGCTGGTGCTCTCGTTCGGCTGCTTCGTCGCCTACGGCCTGCACGCGACGCGCGCCGCCCAGCCGATCTTCTCGCTCGATCTCTTCAAGATTCACACCTTCAGCGTCGGGCTGCTCGGCAATCTGTTCGCGCGTATCGGCAGCGGCGCGATGCCTTATCTGATTCCGCTGCTGCTGCAGGTGAGCCTCGGCTACACGGCGTTCCAGGCCGGCATGATGATGCTGCCCGTCGCCGCAGCCGGCATGGCGTCGAAGCGCGCGGTCACGCGTCTCATCGAAAAGCACGGCTACCGGCGCGTGCTGGTCGTGAACACGGTGCTGGTCGGATTGATGATGGCGAGCTTCGGACTCGCGAGCGCGCATCAGCCGCTCTGGCTGCGGCTCGCGCAACTGGCGGTCTTCGGCTCGGTCAATTCGATGCAGTTCACCGCGATGAACACGCTCACGCTGAAGGATCTCGGCACCGGCGGCGCGAGCAGCGGCAACAGCCTGTTCTCGCTCGTGCAGATGCTTTCGATGAGTCTCGGCGTGACCGTCGCGGGCGCGATACTGTCGACGTTCACGGGACTCTTGCCGCAAGTGACCGAAACGAACTCGCTGCCCGCGTTCCACGCGACGTTCATGTGCGTCGGCATCATCACGGCTGCGACGGCGTGGATCTTCGGGCAGCTCGCGCCGGAAGTGCGGGCGACGCGCAGGAAGCCCGATCCGTCCGAATCGAACTGAATCCGATCGGTTCGGCACGCGATCGCGCACCACGGCGGTGCTCCATGCGCACGATTGCGCGGCGCGCGTTCCCGCGTCTGCGGCACGACCGTCCAATCCGCACACGAATAGGCTCGCCCGGCGCACCCGATAACCGCTGCGGCCCGCCTGGATATTGAATTTGCACGCTTTTTGCTCGAACTGCCGGATGCCGATCCGGTAAACTATCTCGATAAAATCACTGCCTTGCGCCCCGACACCATGAGCATGGTTGATCTCGACCCTCCACGCTTCCAGCCGCCCCGGCCCGTCGCCGGCGACGATGGATCGCGTCGCACCGTGCTGTACGGCGAGTACACCGTTTTCAGCGTGTTCCAGCCGGTGTTTTCCGTGTCGCACCGGCGCGCGATCGGCTATCACGCGTCCTTGCGCGCCCGCGACGACGCGCATCGCCACATTCCGTCTCACGAGGTCTTCACGCAAGCCGCGCGACGCGGCGATCTGCTCGAACTCGGCCGGCTCGCGGAATCGCTGCATCTGGGCAACTTCAACGCGTTCGACAGCCACGACGAATGGCTTTTCCTCAGCCTGCATCCCGCCGCGCTGATGGATACGAGCTACGGCGATGCCCTGCTCGCATCGCTCAAGGATATCGGCCTGCCGCCGCAGCGCGTCGTGCTCGAAGTCCCCGAGCAGGCGGGCGGCGAGACGACGCGATTCGCCGAAATCGTCGATTCGCTGCGCAAGTCGGGCTTTCTGATCGCGCTCGACGGCTTCGGCGTGAAGCATTCGAACATCGATCGCGTGTGGCATCTGCGGCCCGATATCGTGACGCTCGATCGTTGCATCCTGCAGCAGGCGACCGAGCATTCGCATATCGAGCGCGTGCTGCCGCGTCTCGTGTCGCTGCTCCATGAATCCGGCCAGCTCGTTCTGATGGGCGGCCTCGCGACCGAGCGCGACGCGTTGATCGCACTCGAATGCAACGTCGATTTCGTGCAAGGCGCGTATTTCGCGCAGCCGAGCGTCGATGCGGTACACAGCGAAGTCGCGGCGGGCGTGATGGACGCGCTGTCGGCGGCATCGCGCGAACGCGTCGCGGCGCGCGAGCGGGCGCAGGTCGCGCGTCTCGGACCGTACGTGAGCGGGCTGGAGCGCGCATCGGTCAAGCTGATGGAAGGCGAATCGCTCGTCATCGCGACGAGCGAGTTGCTGCAACTCGCCGACACCGCCCGATGCTTCCTGCTCGATCAGGCCGGACGGCAGATCGGCGACAACGTCGTGCCGATCGTGCGCACGTCGCAACGCGCGAAGCGCTTCAGCCCGCTGCTGCATTCGGAGGGCGCGAGCTGGGAACGCCGGCCGTATTTCATCGAGGCGCTGCGCGCGCCGGGGCGTGTGCATCTGACGGCGCCGTATCTCTCGATCAACGATGCGCACCTTTGCGTGACGGCGTCGATCGCCGCGCAGACGCCTTATGGCTTGCAGGTGCTGTGCGTGGATATCAACTGGGAAGGCGCGAAGCAGCGCTAGATCTACGCGCCATTGCCGGAATCGGGACGAAGCAGATCGAAGCCGGCGAGTACCAGCACGCCGGAGAGCACGATGAGCGCGGCGGAATGGCGGCCGAAATACAGCAGCGCGGCCGCCGACCAGGCCGCGAGGCACAGGCCTGCGAAGCGTTTCATGGCGATGCGATTCGGAACATGACGACGAGCCGACATTTTAGGCTCGCGTTCCGGCCCGTGCAGCGACGGCCTGCGCTCAGGCGCCGAGCGTCGCCCTGCCGCGTTGCTTGCTCCGGGTCAGATACCGGCCCAGTCGAATCGACGGCTTTTCGATCGCATAGTATCCGGCGATGCTGACCGGAAGAATCAGCACGGCGGCGATCAACATCGAGATGCCGTGATACGTTTCGCCGAAATAATGCAGCACGCCCAGCAGCACAATGCAGTGTAGCAGGTACAGGCTGAAGGAAATCTTGCCGAGAAATACCAATGGCCGCGCAGCCAGAAAATCGGCAAATGGCTTGAGCGAAATCGCGAGAATCAAAATGCCGGTCACGGCCGGAAGGACGAGCCAATCGTCGGCAAAACTGCGCAGCACGTCGTTGGATATCAGATGGCGATTCACCGATCCGACGAGGCCGTATAGCGCGAGCGAAATCATCAATGCGCCGAAAAGCCAGCGAGGCGAATGCCGCGCAAGTTTCGACACGATTGCCTCGCGATATCGCGCAATCAGGGCGCCCAGCACGAACATCGAAATGTAGTGAATGGTTGGAATCCACTCGCCGCGAAGACTCGCGTCCATGAGCGTCCGATGCAGCGGGAAGTAATAACCGAACGCCGCGAGAGACAGACCGACGCTTAGCGCTACGGAAAACCAGAGCGGCGTGGCAAATACCACGACGACGAGAATCGGAAAGAGCAGCGAGATACGCATCTCGTAGACCAGCGACCAGAGCACCGGATCGAGCGTGCTATTGCTGAATGGAATCAGGAAGTAGAGATGGTTCAGCAGATCATGCCGGTCGATGCCTGCATGCCATGCCTCGTTGACCCACTCGCCGGTCCACGACAGATTCGACCGGTAAAGCACGCAATACGCTGCATATGCCGCCAGTACTGCAAACAAGTAAGGTATATAAATCCGGCAGACGCGCTTGACGACGAACTCGGCGAAACCCGGCTTGCTTTCTCCGGTGACCTGCAAAGTCAGCGCAAAGCCGCTCAGCGCGAAGAACAGAATCACGGCGGAATGTCCCTCCGCGAACGCGCGCCACGGGACATGCTGAATCCATCGTGTCAGTGAGATTTGCGAATAGTGACTGAATACGACCGTCAAAGCGGCAATGCCGCGCAATGAATCGAGTTGGTGATAGCGTGTCGTCATTGTTCAGCTCGCGTCTTGGTTGGCCGGGCCAACATGCAGAATCGGAAGCCAGTTCGGCGACCTCGATCCCGTTAGACTGAGTGAGTCTTCGACGTTCCCCAAAAAGGGCCGGCATATGCAAACTGCCGGGCGCATCAATAAAAAAGCCCTCTTTCGAGGGCTTTCTTTCCGTTCGCGGCATTCTGAAAATCAAAGAACGCCACAACCGTTTTTCACGCGCAATCAGGCACCGAAATTCTTCGCTGCGAAATCCCAGTTCACGATATTCCAGTAAGCCTCGATGAACTTCGGACGCGCATTGCGATAGTCGATGTAATAAGCATGTTCCCACACGTCGATGGTCACGAGCGCCTTCGCGTCGGTCGTGAGCGGCGTGGCGGCATTGCTCGTCGACACGATATCCACCGTGCCGTCGGTCTTCTTCACGAGCCAGGTCCACCCCGAACCGAACGTGCCGGTCGCGACCTTGGCGAATTCTTCCTTGAACTTGTCGTAGGAACCGTACTTTGCGTTGATCGCGTCAGCCAGCGCGCCGGTCGGTGCGCCGCCGCCGTTCGGCGACAGGCTGTTCCAGAAGAACGTGTGATTCCAGACTTGCGCGGAGTTGTTGAACACGCCGCCCGACGATTTCTTCACGATCTCTTCGAGGGGCAGGTTCTCGAATTCGGTGCCGGGGATCAGCTTGTTCAGGTTCGTCACATAGGTCTGGTGGTGCTTGCCATAGTGATACTCGAGCGTTTCTTCCGACATGTGCGGAGCGAGCGCGTTCTTGTCGAACGGCAGCGGCGGGAGCGTATGTTCCATGATGCGAGCTTCCTTTCTATGTGGATTGTGGGATTGTGAGGATTGAAGCGTGGAGCAATGGATTGTAGGCGAGTTGGGATAACCCAGCAAACCGTGTGCCCTTTATGAGCAAGATTGCTTTCCATAGGCCTCACAAGGCGTAAAAAGTGCTCTGGCGAGCCTCTTCGGGCACGTCAAATGTACGCCGATTTCCCGTGTCGCGCCGGCTTCAGAATTCGTCTGACAGACGCGGCTGGACATCGGCGAGCAGCACGTCCGCGGAGCCTTCCGCGAGATGAACGGTGAGCGGCCGCCTCGGTTTCAACGCGTTCGGCGCACGCACGGCGCGGCCGGTCTGAGCGTCGATCAATGCGGCATAGCCGCGTTCCAGCGTGCGCTGCGGACTGAGCACCTGCAAGCGCGCCGCCAGTTCCGAGACGCACGCTTTTTCCCGCTCCGCGCGTCGCTCATGCGCGCTGCCGATCCGCTGCGCGAGCCGCAGCAGATGCTCGCGTTCGGCAACCACGTTCGGACGCTTTCGCTGCCAGCGATACTGCACCAGCGCGAAATGCGCGCGCGCATCGCGCACGGGCCGCGCGCCCGCCGTACTGAGACGGCTCGCCAGTTGCCGCAGATGCGCACGCTGCCGCGCGAGCCGTTCCGCCGGACTCACGAGCCTGCGCGCGAGCCAGTCGAGTTGCTGCGCGCGCCGTTCCATCATGCGGCCGAAGCCGCGAGCGAGCGCCGCATGCCGATGATCCAGCTCGCGCAACAGCAGCACGCGTTGCGGGCTGACGAGCTCGGCGGCGGCGGTCGGCGTCGGCGCGCGCACGTCGGCGGCGAAATCGGCGATGGTGAAATCCGTTTCGTGACCGACGCCGCTCACCACCGGCAACTCGCTCGCCGCGATCGCGCGTGCCAGCACTTCCTCATTGAACGCCCACAGATCCTCGATCGATCCGCCGCCACGGCACACGATCAGCACATCGACTTCGCGACGCGCATTCGCGGCTTCGACCATCGCCGCGAGCTTCGCGCCGACGCCCGCGCCCTGCACCGGCGCCGGATACACGACGACCGGCACATGCGGCGCACGACGCGCGAGCGTGGTGAGCACGTCGCGCAAAGCGGCGGCCTGCAACGACGTCACGATGCCGATGCCGCGCGGATGCGTCGGCAGCGCGCGTTTGCGCTCGGCCGCGAAGAGTCCTTCGCTTTCGAGTTGCGCCTTCAGCCGCAGGAACGCTTCGTAGAGCCGGCCCTGCCCCGTGCGCCGCACCGCTTCCACGTTGAGCTGCAACTCGCCGCGCGGTTCGTACATCGTGACGAGCGCGCGCACCTCGATCTTGTCGCCTTCGCGCGGCATGAACTCGGCGTATTGCGCACGGCCGCGAAACATCACGCAGCGCATCTGCGCGTTCGCGTCCTTGATCGAAAAGTACCAATGGCCGCTCGCCGCCCGCGTGAAGTTCGACACTTCGCCCGACACCCAGACGAGCGGGAACGATCGTTCGAGCATCGAGCTGATCGCGCGATTGAGCGCCGAAACGGGGATGACGGCATCGCCGCTTTGCGATGGCAGGGAATCGGGAGTCATGTCTGATGGGAAAAATATTTGCGCCGCGGCCGCCGTGTCCGATGGACAAATGCCGCTGAACGAGGTACGCAAGTGTAGCAAGTGTCCACACAGAAAGACTTACCGCAATGCGCGCCGCAGCATCGCCGGAGGGCCGTGACTTCGTCCCAAACCATTGATTTTTAGACGATAATTTTTCGTGAACACTGTAATCCCCGGAGCAACTCTTTCCTGACGCGGCGATGCGCCCAACGCGCGGCAAGTTCTTCACAGACTTATCCACAGGCGCTCGAATTGCACCGGGCCGAATCCTCGCCCATGCTCGCGACTGGCGCCCACGGCCCACGCGCGCTAGAGTGCCGGGTTCCAGCACCCGCCAACCGTACTCCGAGGAGCTGCCGTTGCACGCCATGCCGTACCCGATCTGCCGCCCGCCAGCGTTCAGCGCGAAGGCGGTCCATGTCTGATTTCAAGCCGCCGATCGAGAACTTTCTCGCCCGCGAATGGCGCCGTCGCGGTCCCGTCGCTTGGGCGCTGACGCCCTTCGCCTGCATTTTCGGCGCGATCGCAGCCACGCGGCGCGCCTTCTACGAACTCGGCTGGATCAAGCGCGTCGACGTCGGCGTGCCGGTGGTCGTCGTGGGCAACGTGACCGTCGGCGGGACGGGCAAGACGCCGACGGTCATCGCGCTCGTCGAGGCGTTGCGCGCCGCCGGGTTCCAGCCGGGCGTGGTCTCGCGCGGCTACGGCGCGAAGGTTGCGAAACCGACGAGCGTCACGCCGACGTCCGCCGCCGCCCAGGTCGGCGACGAGCCGCTGCTGATCGCGCGGCGCACGCACGCGCCGGTGTTCGTCTGCCCGGATCGCGTCGCCGCCGCGAAAGCGCTGATCGAAGCGCATCCGAACGTCGATGTCCTCGTCTCCGACGACGGCCTGCAGCACTACCGCCTCGCGCGCACGTTCGAACTCGTCGTGTTCGATGCCCGCCTCGGCGGCAACGGCTTTCTGCTGCCCGCGGGCCCGTTGCGCGAGCCGATGTCGCGCCGCCGGGACGCGACGCTCATCAACAGTCCGTACGAGCGCACGCTGCCGCCGTGGCCGGACACGTTCGCGCTCGAACTCGAATCCGGCGATGCGTGGCTGCTCGACGATCCGCATCAGCGTCGTCCGCTCGATCAGTTCGCGGGCGAGAAAGTAGTCGCGGCGGCGGGCATCGGCTCGCCCGAGCGCTTCTTCGCGACGCTGCGCGCGGCGGGCATCACGCCTGCGACGCGCGCGTTCCCCGATCACTATTCGTATCGCGAGAATCCGTTCGCGGGCGTCGAAGCCGATGCGATCCTGATCACCGAAAAGGATGCAGTAAAATTTGGGGCCTGGCGCGACGCACGCATCTGGGTCGTTCCGGTGCAAGCCGTGCTCAGACCGCGCCTCATCGCTCTTGTTGTGGAGAAACTCCGTGGACGCACGTCTGCTTGAAATCCTCGTTTGCCCGATCTGCAAAGGCCCGCTCAGTTACGATCGCGCGGCGCAGGAACTCGTCTGCAGCGCCGACAAGCTCGCCTATCCGATCCGCGACGGCATTCCCGTGATGCTCGTCGACGAAGCGCGGCAGACGGTCGAAGGCACGCCCGTCGAGCCGCTCAAGCCGAACGGCGACGCCTGAGCGCGCTGACATGTCCGTTCCGTTCATCGCGGTCATTCCGGCGCGTCTCGCGTCCACCCGCCTGCCGAACAAGCCGCTCGCCGATATCGGCGGCAAGCCGATGGTCGTGCGCGTCGCCGAGCGCGCCCGCGAATCCGGCGCGAGCCAGGTGCTCGTCGCGACCGATTCCGACCGCGTGGTCGAGGCCGTGCGCGATCACGGCATCGAAGTGATGATGACGCGCTCGGATCATCCCACCGGCACGGACCGTCTCGCCGAAGTGGCGACGCGCCTGAACTGGGACGACGACGCGATCGTCGTCAACGTGCAGGGCGACGAGCCGCTCATCGATCCGCAACTCGTGCGCGATGTCGCCGCGCATCTCGCCGCGCGTCCCGAATGCGCGATCGCCACGGCCGCGCATCCGATTCACGATCCCGCCGATGTCTTCAATCCGAACGTGGTGAAGGTCGTACTCGATGCGAAGAGCGTCGCGCTCTACTTCTCGCGCGCGCCGATTCCGTGGACGCGCGATCTCTGGCAGCCGCACTGGCCGGACGTCGCCGCGCTCGGAAAGCTGCCTTCCGTGCCGGAGAACGTGCTGCGCCACATCGGGCTCTATGCCTATCGCGCGAAATTCCTGCGCGACTTTCCGACGCTCGCGCAAGCGCCGATCGAAGCCGCCGAAGCACTGGAGCAACTGCGCGCGCTGTGGCACGGCGAGCGCATCGCGGTGCGCGTGACGCAGGACGCGCCGCCGCCGGGCGTCGATACGCCCGCCGATCTCGAGCGCGTCCAGGCGCTTTTCCCCACAGCCGACTGAGCGCTGCCGCACAACCCGTGTAAACCCCGCCGACGCCCGATTGGCGGGGGTTTTTGGCGGTTTCTATCCGCGTTATTACGGTCGCGATCGTAAGGAGCCGTGGCATAATCAAGCGATTGCGCGAGCCTTCCGGTCAGCGCCACGCTCAACGTTGCGCCGCTGTCCGCAGGTGCCCGCCGTCTCCTTTCGGCCGCGCGCCCTGTCGTCGACGCCGCACGAGCCAAGCCACCGGATGTCAAATCAGCCTCGCGGCTTGAAGCGGTTTATAGACGATTCGGAGAGATCACCATGCGTTTGATCCTGTTGGGCGCACCCGGTGCGGGCAAGGGCACCCAGGCAAACTTCATCAAGGAGAAATTCGGCATTCCGCAGATTTCGACCGGCGACATGCTGCGCGCAGCCGTCAAGGCAGGCTCGCCGCTCGGCGTCGAGGCGAAGCGCTACATGGACGCGGGCGAGCTGGTGCCGGATTCGCTCATCATCAACCTCGTGAAGGAACGTCTGCAGGCGGACGACTGCCAGAACGGCTATCTCTTCGACGGCTTCCCGCGCACGCTGCCGCAAGCCGAAGCCATGAAAGACGCGGGCGTCGCGATCGACTACGTGCTCGAGATCGATGTTCCCTTCGACGAAATCATCACTCGCATGAGCGGCCGCCGCGTGCATGCCGCATCGGGCCGCACGTATCACGTCAAGTTCAATCCGCCGAAGGTCGATATGACCGATGACATCACCGGCGAACCGCTGATCCAGCGCGACGACGACAAGGAAGAGACCGTGAAGAAGCGTCTCGACGTGTATGTCGCGCAGACCAAGCCGCTGATCGCGTACTACAACGACTGGGCGAAGAGCGGCGACGCGCCGAACGGTTTGAAGGCGCCGGCGTATCGCAAGATCGCGGGCACCGGCACCGTCGATGAAATCCGCACGCGCGTGTTCGACGCGCTGAAGTAAAGCGCGTCACGCATCGCGCCCGAAGAAAACCCGCTCGCGACGAGCGGGTTTTTTTACGCCTTCAAATCCGCATGATCGATGTGCGATTTTGCGATCACGGGCTTCGCTACAATCGACGCGTTTCCCAAAAGGACTACATCGGCGCGAGCGGCACATACCCCTGCCCTCGCACGCACGCACGAATCACATAACGGAGAAGCAGCATGGAGATGCAAGGCAATGTCTTTCTGATTACCGGTGGCGCATCGGGACTCGGCGCGTCGACGGCGCGGCTCATTACGGCGCAAGGCGGCAAGGTCGTGCTCGCCGACATGAACGAAGCGGCGGGCGAGGCGCTCGCGAAGGAGTTGTCCGGCGCCTTCGTCAAATGCGACGTGAGCCAGGAAAGCGACGGTCAGCGCGCCGTCGAAACCGCGACGAGTCTCGGCACGTTGCGCGGCCTCGTGAACTGCGCGGGCATCGCGCCGGCGGCGAAGACGGTCGGTCGCGACGGTCCGCACGCGCTCGATCTGTTCTCGAAAGTGATTTCGGTGAACCTCATCGGCACCTTCAACATGATCCGGCTCGCGGCCAGCGTGATGTCGAAGAACGAAGCCAACGATGCGGGCGAGCGCGGCGTGATCGTGAACACGGCATCGGTGGCGGCGTATGACGGGCAGATCGGCCAGGCGGCCTATGCGGCGTCGAAGAGCGGCGTCGCGGGCATGACGCTGCCGATCGCCCGCGATCTGAGCAAGAGCGGCATCCGCGTGATGACGATCGCACCGGGCTTGTTCGAAACGCCGATGCTGCTCGGCATGCCGAAGGAAGTGCAGGACGCGCTCGGCGCGATGGTGCCGTTCCCGTCGCGCCTCGGCAAGCCCGACGAATACGCGATGCTCGTCAAGCAGATCTTCGATAACCCGATGCTCAACGGCGAAGTGATCCGTCTCGACGGCGCGATCCGCATGCAGCCGAAATGACGCTTTGGATGTGAAAACGGCGGGCTTCTCCCGAAGTCCGCCGTTTTCGTTCAGTCGCCGTTGTGCTGCGTGCGCTGTCGCAGTTCGTGCAATTCGGTCTCGACGACCGTCGCGTCCTCGGCATCCGGGCGTATCTCGATGTAACGCTGCAAATCTTCGAGCGCCGGCCGAAGATAATCCAGGCGCGCGTACGCGAAACCGCGATCGCGTACTTCCTCGATGCTGTTCGGCAGCGCGATTACGAGCCGCTGCTGAACCGCGAGCAGTCGCTGCCAGCGTTCCGTCTGCAAGTAGGTGCCCTTCAGATTCCGCAGCATGCGCGCGACGATCTCGCGGCGCGTCGCGGGCTGCAACAGCACGCGCAGCGCGCTGCCGATCGATTCGCCCACGCGCTGCACATACGGCTCCAGCATCTCGACCATCTGCGCTTCGGAAAGCGTCTGGCCGGTAGTCGGATCGAGCATCAGATCCTGACCGGGCGTGGCGACGCGCAGCAGGAAATGCCCCGGAAACGACACGCCGCGCACCGGCAAGCCGAGTTGCTCGGCCATTTCCAGATAGATCACCGCGAGCGAAATCGGAATGCCGCGACGCCGGCGCAGCACCACGTTCAGATGGCTGTTGTCGGGATCGTAGTAATCGTTGAGGTTGCTGGAGAAACCCAGCTCGCGGAAGAAGTATCGATTGAGCGCATCGACCTTGTGCTCCACACTCGCGTCGTCGGGCATACGGCGACGGGCGCGCACGACGAGTTCGTCGATCTCCGCGAGCGTAGCCTGCATGTCGAGATCGGGATACGCATCCTGCGCGAGCGACAAAGCCGCTTCCGTGAGCGGAAGGCTCTCGTCGTCCGCCATCAGCGAAGAGAAGTAGTCGAGGATACGCGTTGTCGTCATCAAAGCGTGCGTCTCTTGAAATAGGCGTACTTGAAGCCCATTGCGGACAGAATACCGAAATATAGCGCGGCGAACACGACGAGGCTCGCACCGAGGAGCGCGATGCGCATGAACGGCGTCGCGCGCATGCCGATCCAGTCGAAATTGACCGCCACCCAATGCATCGTGCCCGCAAGAATCAGGCACGCGCCGATCAGTTGCACGAAAAAGCGCAGCCAGCCCGGCGAAGGCTGGTAGATCTTGCGGCGGCGCAGACCCGCGAACAACAGGAGCGCATTGGCGAGCGCGCCGAGGCCGATCGAAAGCGTCAGACCTGCATGGGAAAAAATCGGCACGAAGATGTAGTTGCTCACCTGCGTCATGATCAGCACGAAGACCGCGATCTTCACCGGCGTCTTGATGTCCTGCTTCGCGTAGAAACCCGGCGCGAGAATCTTGATGAGGATGAGCCCGATCAGCCCGATTCCGTACGCCGCCAGCGCGCGGCCGACCATCACGACCGAATGGCTGTCGAACTTGCCGTAGTGAAAGAGCGTCGCGGTAAGCGGCTCGGCGAAGAAGAAGAGCGCGATCGCGCTGGGCGCGGCCAGCAGGAACGTGATGCGCAAGCCCCAGTCGAGCAGCGCGGAGTATTCGTCGTGGTTGGCATCGACGTGCGCTTTCGACAAGCTCGGCAGCAGGATCGTGCCCAGCGCCGCGCCCAGCAGCGCGGTGGGGAATTCCATCAGGCGGTCGGCGTAGTTGATCCACGACACGGCGCCCGCCCCGATGTTCGACGCGATATTCGTGTTGATGATGAGGCTCAACTGCCCCACCGACACCGCGAACATGGCCGGGACCATCTTCAGCAACACCCGCTTGACGCCCGGATGCGCGAGCGCGCGCCGGAAGTTCAGCCCGACGCGCGGCGTCATGTCGATTTTCTTCAGGCCGGGGATCTGCACGAGCAATTGCAGCACGCCGCCGACGATGACCGCATAAGCGAGCGCATAGACCGGCACCTTCAGATGCGGCGCGACGAACACCGCCGCGAAAATGAACGCGACGTTCAGCAACACGGGGGCGAACGCGGGCAGCGAAAACTGCTTGTACGTGTTGAGCACGCCGGAGGCGAGCGTCGTCATCGAAATGAGGACGATGTACGGAAACATGATGCGCGTCATCTCGACCGCAAGCGTGTATCCGATGCCTTCGTGCTTGAGCCCCGACGCCACCGCGTAGACGACCCAGCTCGCGCCCGCCATGCCGGCTATCGACAGCACGACGAGGAACCACGTGAGCACGGTCGACATCGCGTCGACGAGCGCCTTGGTCGGATCGTGGCCCTTGCTGTTCTTGAACTCGGCGAGGATCGGGACGAACGCCTGCGCGAACGCGCCTTCCGCGGAGAGACGCCGCAGCAGATTGGGAATGCGGAACGCGACATAGAACGCGTCGGTATAAAGACTGGCGCCGAAGGCTCGGGCGATCAGCGTTTCGCGGATCAGGCCGGTCACGCGGGACAGCAGCGTGAAGCCGCTGACCGTCAGGAGGGCTCGGAATAGATTCATGGGGCGCTTATTATACGGGCCGCGTGCTACGCGCCCACGAGACTCCGTTTGCTGCGGAACAATTGCATCAAATCGCCCGGCAGCGGCGCGATCCACGCGGCGCTTGTCACGTCTCATATTCCCTTGCTATAATTTCCGGTTTCGAAGCTCCAAAATTCTATCGAATCGTCGGTGGATCACGCAGCTTCGCGTCTTTTCCGGCTCCGGCCGGCGATGTTTTAGAGGTTCTCGGGCAATCGTTCCCGGGATTTCAGATCAAAGGCAGCGCGATCGAGTGCCCGTGTAAGGGTTTTTCAAGGCCTTCGCCGGCCGCGCGCTCCGGACAAGTAACAGCAGAAACAGGACAAGGAAACCGTCATGGCAAATTCCGCTCAAGCTCGCAAGCGCGCCCGTCAGGCCGCCAAGGCAAACTCGCACAACTCGGCGCTGCGCTCGAAGTTCCGCACGGCCATCAAGGCTGTTCGCAAGGCTATCGAAGCCGGCGATCAGGCCAAGGCCGCCGAAGTGTTCCAGTCGTCGGTCAAGACGCTGGACATCATCGCGGACAAGAAGATCGTCCACAAGAACAAGGCTGCTCGTCACAAGAGCCGCCTGGCTGCAGCAATCAAGGGCCTGCAGGCCCCCGCTGCCCAGTAATTCCGGCTCGCTTCTGGCGGGCGCTTTTCGGTCATCGTGAGTTTTCGTTGACTCAGGCGTTCGCCGAAGCAGCTTCCTGTTTCCGCTGCGCAGTAACGAAAAAGCCCGCTTCGGCGGGCTTTTTTGCGTCTGCGAATTCTGTCGCTTGCTGTCGCTTGCTGTCGCTTGCTGTCGCTTACTGTCGATGCATCAGGGCTGGTGCTGCTGGGTCTGCGTGCCGTGATGCGGCGGCAACTCGCACGCTTCGGTCACGAGCAGATCGTTGTCCTTCGCGAAGTTCAGCACGAAGTCGAAAGCCATCGGCTCGATGTCGCGCAGGCGTGAATCGACGATCACGACCTTGATGTCGTCGATCATCGTCGGACGCACGTAGATGGAGTATTGCAGACGGGCGTTGGGCCCTTTCGCCTTGGGGCCGAAGCCCGACATCACACCGCACAGGCGCTCGGACCAATCGCTCGGCCGAAACTTCCTCCCGTTCCTGGTGATGCCTTGTATGAAGTATTCGGTCGGAGATGTTTCAGCCATGTAGAAATACCTTTTGACGGCCGGTGACGCGCACCGGGACGCACATGCCTGACGCAGGGAACCGCATGGGCCGGCGCAGGAGATCGATTCTGTGAGAACCGTCCGCGCCCGCGGCAGGAATGGCGGACTCGACAGCACTGCGCAATCCACCGCGAAATCGAAACGCACGAAGCCACGCCGACCGGATTCTTGCGAACCCTTCGCCGCAAATGCGCGTGAAACGGTGCTGAATGTTGCAGAACTGTTGAAAAACGAGCGAGCGCAATTATACCGCAGCGACCTCTTTTCCGCAGCGCACACAGACATCGGGCGCGTCCATCAGGGCTATTACGAAGCCACGGGCGGGGCCTGCGCGCTCGGCATCGTCCTTTTGGCCAGCCTCGTCAAACATCGCAAAATCCTTTATGCTCAAATGCGATACCACTCACGACGGCGGCGCCGTCCGGCCCTGACGCCTCATGGCGAAGCGGCCGGTTCGAAGCCGCCGCCTGCGTTTCATGACCGCCAAAAAAATTCGCCACTATCTTCAGTTCAAGGATTTTTCGCTCGACGACTACGAGTATCTGCTCGAACGCGCGCGCATCCTGAAGCGCAAGTTCAAGAACTACGAGACCTATCATCCGCTGCACGATCGCACGCTCGCGATGATCTTCGAGAAGAGCTCCACGCGCACGCGTCTCTCGTTCGAAGCCGGCATCTTCCAGCTCGGCGGCCACGCGGTGTTCATGAACACGCGCGACACGCAGCTCGGCCGCGGCGAGCCGATCGAGGATTCGGCGCAGGTCATCTCGCGCATGGTGGACATCATCATGATCCGCACGTTCGGCCAGGACATCATCCAGCGCTTCGCCGAAAGCTCGCGGGTGCCCGTCATCAACGGGCTGACCAACGAATATCACCCGTGTCAGGTGCTCGCGGACATCTTCACGTTCTACGAGCATCGCGGCCCGATTCTCGGCAAGACCGTCGCGTGGGTCGGCGACGCGAACAACATGCTCTACACTTGGATCGAGGCGGCGCACATCCTCGGCTTCAAGCTGCGCCTCTCGACGCCGCTCGGCTACAAGCTCGACCCCGCGTTGGTCTCCGAGGAAAGCAAGCCGTTCTTCGAAGAGTTCGACGATCCGAACGAAGCGTGCACGGGCGCCGATCTCGTCACGACGGACGTCTGGACCAGCATGGGCTACGAAGCCGAGAACGAGGCGCGCATGAAGGCGTTCGCCGACTATTGCGTCGACGCGGAGATGATGGCGCGCGCCAATCCCGACGCCCTCTTCATGCACTGCCTGCCCGCGCATCGCGGCGAGGAAGTGAGCGCGGAAGTCATCGATGGCCCGCAGAGCGTGGTCTGGGACGAGGCGGAGAACCGTCTGCACGTCCAGAAGGCGCTGATGGAGTATCTCCTGCTCGGCAAGCTCAATCACTGAGCGAATCCCGGGCAAATCGGCGCTGCCGATGAGCCGCGCATCCCGAATTTGCGGAAGCGCGGCTTTTTGATGTCAAAATAGCGTTTTTTCCGCGCACTTCATGCCCGTCGCGCGCCTGACGGACGCGAAGCGGCGCACAACCGCCGCACCTGGCTTTTCAGCACACGAGTTCACCATGAGCGATATCAAGAAAGTCGTGCTCGCCTATTCGGGCGGTCTCGACACCTCCGTCATCCTGAAATGGTTGCAGGACAACTACGACGCCGAAGTCGTGACCTTCACGGCCGACATCGGCCAGGGCGAGGAACTGGAGCCCGCGCGCAAGAAGGCGCTCCAGCTCGGCATCAAGCAGGACAACATCTTCATCGAAGACCTGCGTGAAGAGTTCGTCCGCGATTTCGTGTTCCCGATGTTCCGCGCGAACACCATCTACGAAGGCGAGTATCTGCTCGGCACGTCGATCGCGCGTCCGCTGATCGCGAAGCGCCAGATCGAAATCGCCCGCGCGACCGGCGCGCAAGCCGTCTCGCACGGCGCGACCGGCAAGGGCAACGACCAGGTCCGCTTCGAGCTCGGCTACTACTCGCTCGAACCCGGCATCAAGGTGATCGCGCCGTGGCGCGAATGGGACCTGCTCTCGCGCGAAAAGCTGCTCGCGTACGCCGAGAAGGCCGGTATTCCGATCGAAATGAAGCACAAGCAAGGCGGCGCGCCCTACTCGATGGACGCGAACCTGCTGCACATCTCGTTCGAAGGCCGCCATCTGGAAGACCCGAAGGCCGAGGCCGAAGCCGATATGTGGCGCTGGACCGTGTCGCCGGAAGAGGCGCCGGATCAGCCGGAATATGTCGATATCGAATTCGAGAAGGGCGATCCGGTCGCGCTGAACGGCAAGCGCCTGTCGCCCGCCGAGATGCTGACCGAGCTGAACCGTCTCGGCGGCAAGCACGGCATCGGCCGTCTGGATCTGGTCGAGAACCGCTATGTCGGCATGAAGTCGCGCGGCTGCTATGAAACGCCGGGCGGCACGATCATGCTGAAGGCGCATCGCGGCATCGAGTCGATCACGCTCGATCGCGAAGTGGCGCATCTGAAGGACGATCTGATGCCGCGTTACGCATCGCTGATCTACAACGGCTACTGGTGGAGCCCGGAGCGCCGCGCGCTGCAGGTGCTGATCGACCACACGCAGGAGAAGGTCAACGGCTGGACGCGCGTGAAGCTCTACAAGGGCAGCGTGTCGGTCGTCGCGCGCGATTCGAAGGAAACGCTGTTCGACAAGAACATCGCCACCTTCGACGACGACGGCGGCGCCTACGACCAGGCCGACGCCGGCGGTTTCATCAAGCTGAACGCGCTGCGTATGCGCATCGCGGAAAACGCACGCCGCAAGCGCGGCGCGTAATTCGCGCGTTTGTGGACATAAAAAACCCGCCGGACTTTCGTTCGGCGGGTTTTTTTATGCGTCGGAATCAGAGGCAGACCGGTTCCATCTCCAGTTCGACATCGAAACGCGCGAGCACATCGCGTTTGATGGCTTCAGCGAGTTCGAGCACTTGCGCGCCCGTCGCGCCGCCGCGATTCACGAGGACGAGCGCCTGACGGTCGTGCACCGCCGCACCGCCAATGCCGCGCCCTTTCCAGCCGCATTGGTCAATCAGCCAGCCCGCCGCGAGCTTCACTTGCCCGTCCGCCTGGCGATACGAGACGACGCCGGGTTCGCGCTGTTGCAGCGTCTCGAATGCCGCCGCGCTCACGACCGGGTTCTTGAAGAAACTGCCCGCGTTGCCGAGCACGGTCCAGTCGGGCAGCTTGGCGCGGCGCACGGCGACGACCGCATCGAAAATGGCCTGTGCATCCGCTTTCGCGGCGCCTTCGAGCGCGCGCGCGACATCGGCATAATCGGCGCGCGGCGTCCACGCCTTCGGCAGCCTGAACACCACCGACGTGATCATGAAGCGCCCGCGCCCTGCCCGCTTGAAAAAGCTGTCGCGATAACCGAACGCACATGCGGCGCGATCGAAGTCCACGCGTTCGCCGGTCGCGAGCTCGACCGCGCTGAGCCGCTCGAAGCGCTCGCCCATTTCGAGCCCGTATGCGCCGATGTTCTGAATCGGCGCCGCGCCGACCGTGCCCGGAATCAGCGCGAGGTTTTCGAGGCCCGGCATGCCTTGTGCGAGCGTCCAGGCAACGAAATCGTGCCAGTTTTCGCCCGCGCCGGCTTCGACGAGCCACGCGCCGTCGTCTTCGCCGATCACGCGTTTGCCCGCAATGCCGACGATCAGCGCGACACCGTCGAAATTGCGCGTCAGCACGATATTGCTGCCGCCGCCGAGCACGAGTTGCGGCATGTTCGCGATGCGCGCATCGGTGGCGAGCGCGACGGCCGCATCGACGGAATCGATGCGCATCGCGTGACGCGCGCGCGCGTCGAAGCCGAACGTGTTGTGAGCGAGCAGAGAGAAATCGGAGAGAAGCTGGAGCGACATGAGCGAGGCGCGTCGGTAGAATGACGACAGGTCCGTGATTATAGCGATTGCGCGAGCCGCGCTTCTTGAGCGCGCTCGCCTCAATGAAGGAGAAAGACAGATGCCATCGTTTGACGTCGTCAGCGAAGCAAACATGATCGAAGTGAAGAACGCGATCGAGCAGTCGAACAAGGAAATCTCGACGCGCTTCGACTTCAAGGGTTCGGATTCACGCGTCGAGCAAAAAGAGCGCGAACTCACGCTCTACGCCGACGACGATTTCAAGCTCGGCCAGGTGAAGGACGTTCTGCTGAACAAGCTGGCCAAACGCAGCGTCGACGTGCGTTTTCTCGACTACGGCAAGCAGGAGAAGATCGGCGGCGACAAGCTGAAGCAGGTCGTCACGGTGAAGAAAGGCGTGTCGGGCGATCTGGCGAAAAAAATCGTCAAGATCGTGAAGGACAGCAAGATCAAGGTTCAGGCGAGCATTCAGGGCGACGCGGTGCGCGTGCAAGGTACGAAACGCGACGACCTGCAGAGCGCCATCGCGCTGCTGAAGAAGGAAGTCACGGACACGCCGCTCGACTTCAACAACTTCCGCGACTGATTCTTTGCCGCAAGAAGTGAAAAAGCCGTTCCGGTTTGTGCCGGAACGGCTTTTTGCTTTATTCGGGCGCTTGCGCCGCTTTCTTCTTTTCGCCGATGCGGCTTTCCTGCCCCGCCAGCAACTTCGAAATATTGGCGCGATGCCGCCAGATCAGCAGCAGGCTCATCGCGAGAACAGCGAGCGAGATGAGGCTCGGCCCGAACAGGAACACCTGAAAAAACGGCGCGAACACGGCCGCGACCAGCGCCGCCAGCGACGAATAACGGAAGAAAAACGCGATGATGAGCCACGTGAGCAGCGTCGCGATGCCGAGCGCCGGGTGGATCGCGAGCAGCACGCCCGCCGCCGTCGCGACGCCCTTGCCGCCCTGAAACCTGAAGAAAACCGGGTAGAGATGCCCGAGAAAAACCGCGATGGCCGCGAGCGCCGTGGCCGTGACGATGCCGGCGCTATCCCAGCCGAAGCTCGCGCCGAAGTGCGCGACGATCCATACGGGCAGCCAGCCCTTGAACGCGTCGCCGATCAGCGTGAGGATCGCGGCCTTCTTGTTGCCGGTGCGCAGCACGTTGGTCGCGCCGGGGTTGCCCGAGCCGTACGAGCGGGGATCGGCCAGTCCCATCGCGTGACTCACGACGACGGCGAATGAAATCGAGCCGATCAAATAGGACACGACGGCGACGATCAGAAAAATCATGGTGTCTTTTCAGTTATGGCGAGAGCGGAACGCATTCTAATCGACGCTCGCGCACTGCACGGGCTTCGCGTCGAGCAACTCGGTCAGCACGGACGGCTTCAGGCTCACGAGATAGCCGCGCCGCCCGCCGTTCAGATAGATCCGGTCGAGTTCCAGAATGCTCGATTCGACGTACACCGGCATCGCTTTCTTCGTGCCGAACGGCGACGTGCCGCCGACGAGAAATCCGGAATGCCGGTTCGCCACGTCGGGTTTGCACGGCTCGATGCGCTTGGCGCCCGCCTGTCGCGCGAGGTTCTTCGTGGACACGGTGCGGTCGCCGTGCATGAGGACGATGAGCGGCTTCGCGTGCTCGTCCTCCATCACGAGCGTCTTGACGACGACGTGCTCGTCCACGCCAAGTTGCCGCGCGGATTCCTCCGTGCCGCCGCGCTCGACGTATTCGTAGGGATGCTCGCCGAACTCGACCTTGTGACGGCGCAGGAACTGCGTCGCGGGCGTTTCGGACACGTGTTTGGCTTTCGACATGGACGCATTGTAGCGGCGCGCCGGGCCGCTCACCATTGGCCATCTGGCCGAGTGCGCAGCAACGCGCCGCCGTGGCACGATCGTTCGCAAACGAAGCGCATCAACCGCGCGGATGATGTTCGCGATGCAGCTTTTGCAGACGCTCGCGCGCGACGTGTGTGTAGATCTGCGTCGTCGAGATGTCCGAGTGGCCGAGCAGCAATTGCACGACGCGCAAGTCCGCGCCGTGATTGAGCAGATGCGTGGCGAACGCGTGACGCAGCGTGTGCGGCGAGAGCGGCGCATGCACGCCGCCCTTCAGCGCATGGCGCTTGATGATGTTCCAGAACTGCTGACGCGTCATGCCTTCGCCGCGCGCGGTGACGAAGAGCGCATCGGCGGAACGCGCGCCGAGCAGCACCGGACGCGCTTCGCGCAGATAGCGTTCGAGCCAGTCGTGCGCCGTCGCGCCGAACGGGATCAGGCGTTCCTTCGAGCCTTTGCCCATCACGCGCACGACGCCTTCGTTCAGGCCGACCTCGACCGTTTTCAGCGTCACGAGCTCGGTCACGCGCAGGCCGCTCGCGTACATCAGTTCGAGCATCGTGCGATCGCGCAGGCCGAGCGGCGTCTCGATGTCCGGCGCGCCGAGCAGCGCTTCGACTTGCGCCTCGTTGAGCGTCGAAGGAAAGCGCGGAGGCTGCTTGGCCGAGCGCAGCTTGAGCGTCGGATCGGAGGATACGCGGTGTTCGCGCAACGCCCACGCGTAATAGCGGCGAAAGACCGACAAACGCCGGTTCGCGGACGTCGCCTTGTCGCCGCGGCGCGCGGCCATGTAGCCGTTCATGTCGGCTTCGCCAGCGGCGTCGATCGATGCGCCGCGCGTCTTGCCGAGCCATTCGGCGAACAGTTTGAGGTCGCGCCGGTACGCTTCCAGCGAGTTTTTCGCGAGCCCGTGTTCGAGCCAGAGCGCATCGCAAAAGAGGTCGATCGCGTCCTGACTCGCGCTCGATTGCGGCGTTTGTAGTTCTTCAGTCGTTGCGCTCGTCATGCGATCCGTACACCTTCATGCGTCAGAAGCCAGCGCTTCACGTCGCGATAAAAACCTTCGCCGGGATGATGCGCGAAGCCGCCGATCCCGCCCGATGCCACTACCCGGTGGCACGGTATCACGATCGGCAGCGGATTGGAGCCGCACGCCTGCCCGACCGCACGCGGCACGCTGCCGATCTCGCGTGCGAGCTGGCCATAGGTCCAGATATGCCCCGCCGCGATGCCGCTGATACCTCGCCACACGCGCTGCTGAAAATCGGTGCCGCGGATCGCGAGCGGCAGGTCAAAGCGCATCGAAGGAGTGTCAAAGTAACGGCGAATCTGCGCGACGGTTTCCCTGGCGAGTGGCGTTTGCGGCTCGATACTTTCGATGTCATCGGGCAGATAGACGATCTCGCGCACCGACTGCGCATCGGCGCGAATGCCGACTTTGCCGAACGGCGCGTCGATCACGGCATCGTATGGAATGTCCTTCATGATTGCTCCAGCGCCCAGCGAACGTGTTCGCGGACGAGTTCGGACGAGTCGTCTTCACGCGCGCGCAACGCATCGACGATAGCCTCGCGCTCGCCCG
The DNA here is from genome assembly GCA_000648925.1 of Caballeronia jiangsuensis. Classification (GTDB taxonomy): domain Bacteria; phylum Pseudomonadota; class Gammaproteobacteria; order Burkholderiales; family Burkholderiaceae; genus Caballeronia; species Caballeronia jiangsuensis. Next base: position 51,566 of record JFHF01000010.1, on the reverse strand, counting down.
CATCCAGCCCTGACGCGCGCAACGCGTTGCCCATCGCGACCGCGATATTGCGCAGCCAGCGCTCATGCCCGATGCGCCGGATCGCGCTGCCCTGCATGCGCGTGTCGAAATCTCCGGCGCTCCATGCAAACAGTTCGACGAGCGTCGCGCGATCGAGCCCATGCCGCACGTCGAAGTCCGCGACGGGCGCGGCCTGCGCGAACTTGTTCCACGGACAGACGAGCTGGCAGTCGTCGCAGCCGTAGATGCGATTGCCGATCAGCGGACGCATGTCTTCGGGGATGCTGCCGTGCAGTTCGATCGTCAGATACGAGATGCAGCGCCGTGCATCCACGCGATACGGCGCGACGATCGCGCCCGTCGGACATGCGCCGATGCAGCGCGTGCATTGCCCGCAATGCGCGCCCTCGCGCTCGGGATTCGGATCGACGGGCAAGGGCACATCGACGAAGATTTCACCGAGAAAGAACAGCGATCCGGCATCGCGATCGAGCAGCAGCGTGTGCTTGCCGCGCCAGCCGGTGCCCGCCTTCTGCGCGAGCGCGACTTCCAGCACCGGCGCGGAATCCGTGAACGCGCGATGCCCGAACGGCCCGATTTCCTTCTCGATGCGCTCCGCCAGTTGCTGCAGTCGATTGCGCATGACCTTGTGATAATCGCGGCCGCGCGCGTAGATGGAGACCATCGCCTGCGATGGCTTCGCGAGCCGCGTCCATTCGATCGCGCGCCAGTCGTTCTTCTGACCGTCGGCTGTCGCGACACTTTCATCGCCCGTTTTCGCGAGCGTTTGCGCCGGCAGATAGGCCATGCGCACGGTGATGACACGTCGCGTTCCGGCCACAAGCTCGGCCGGTCTTGCGCGTTTCATCCCATGTTTGGCCATATAATCCATTTCGCCGTGATAGCCTGCTTCGAGCCAATCAGTGAGGCCTTTCTCGGCATCCGTCAGGTCGATATCGCTGATACCGACCGCACCGAACCCCAACTCGCGCCCCCAGTTCCTGATGCGTTGCGCGAGTTCTGCCAGCGCGTTTTCATCGATATCGAAAACGCGAGACTCTGATACGGATTCAGCGGCTGCGTCGCTGGACGCGGTCGTGACTTCAACGGAATGTTCCGGCAATCGGTTCATCACGACATTTTACGAGCAATGCCCGAAAGCCCCGCACGAACGACGCAAGACCTTCATCACGCGCTTCTCGAACGCCGCTTCGACCTGCGCGACGAAGCCGCGACGCTCGCTTTCGGAGAACGCTTCGCGCGCGCCATCGACGTCACGCGCCTTCATGCATCGCAATCGTCTTCTGAACGATTTCACGGTCTCCAGGTCCAGTTGATCGGAGATCTGGGCGCGGGCAAGACCACGCTCGTGCGCGCCACGCTGCGCGCGCTCGGCCACGCCGGCCGCGTGAAGAGCCCGACCTACACGCTCGTCGAACCGTACTCGCTCGTCATCGAAAGCGGTCCGCTCGACGTTTATCACTTCGATCTCTATCGCTTCGCCGATCCGGCCGAATGGGCCGATGCCGGCTTCCGCGAATATTTCGATGCGGGCGCGCTGTGTCTCGTCGAGTGGCCGCAACAAGCGGGCGGCCTGCTCGGCGTGCCGGACCTCGTGTTCCAGCTATCGCTGCCGGACGAGCACGGCTCAACGGGCGATTCGAACGAAGAAGAAGGCCGCGTACTGACCGCGCGGGCGTTCAGCGAAACAGGAAAGTCATGTCTCGAAAGATGTTGATCAAGCCATTTCATTCGATCGAAGCGGGCGCCGTCGCGCCGCACAACTGGCGCCGCCGCCAGGTGCTGCGCGCGGGCGCCTCGACGCTCGTGCTCGCGCTCGTCGGACCGAAGCTTGCGCACGCGAGCAGCGTGCTCGGCGTGCGCGTGTGGCCCGCGCGCGATTACACCCGCGTGACGATCGAATCGGACCAGCCGCTCCAGAACGCGAACCAGTTGCTGCAGGGACCGGACCGGCTCGTCGTCGATCTCTCCGGCATCGATCTCGATCAGGCGCTGCGGGACCTCGTCTCGAAGATCACGCCGAACGATCCGCAGATTCAGTCAGTGCGCATCGGGCAATATCAGCCGCATGTCGTGCGCATGGTGTTCGATCTGAAGGGATCGGTGAAGCCGCAGGTGTTCAATCTTGGGCCTATCGGCAGCTACAAGTACCGGCTCGTGTTCGACCTGTATCCGGCCGTCGCGCCCGATCCGCTGATGGAACTGCTCGCCCAGACCGAGCGCAAGCAGGAGGCGCTCGACCGCGCGAATCCGAATCCGTCGGCGCCGCCGCCCGCCACGCTCTCCGGCCCGTCCACCGCGCAGAAACCGACGACGCCCGATTCCACCGACGAGTTCTTCCAGAAGTACGCGCAGAACGATGCGCCGGCCGAAGCCGCGCCCGCGCCGAAGCCTTCGGTGAAACCGCAGCGCGTGCCGACGCCGCCGCCCGTCATCGCAAAGAAGAACGACGACGACGACCAGTACACCTTCTCCGCGCCGAAGCAGTCCGGCACCACGCGTCTGCTGACGGTGGCGATCGATCCGGGTCACGGCGGCGAGGACCCCGGCGCGATCGGCGGCCAGGGCACGTACGAAAAGCACATCGCGCTCGACATCGCGAAGAAGCTGCGCGCGAAGATCGACGCTCAGCCCAACATGCGCGCGATGATGACGCGCGACGCCGACTTCTTCGTGCCGCTCAACGTGCGCGTGCAAAAGGCGCAACGCGTGTCCGCCGACCTGTTCGTGTCGATTCACGCGGATGCGTTCACGTCGCCCGACGCACGCGGCTCGTCGGTGTTCGCGTTGTCCGAGCACGGCGCGTCGAGCGCGGCCGCGCGCTGGATGGCGGCCAAGGAGAACTCGTCGGATCAGGTCGGCGGCATCAACGTGAAGTCGCAGGACGCGAGCGTGAACCGCGCGCTCTTCGACATGTCGACGACCGCGCAGATCCGCGATTCGATGCGCTACGGCAGCTTCGTGCTGAACGAGATCGGCGGCATCAACAAGCTGCACAAGGGTTCGGTCGAACAGGCGGGTTTCGCCGTGCTGAAGGCGCCGGACATTCCGTCGATCCTGGTCGAAACCGCGTTCATCAGCAATCCGGACGAGGAAACGCGCCTGAACGACGACGCCTATCGCGACAAGATGGCCAACGCGATCATGAAGGGCATCAAGCGCTACTTCGCGGCGAATCCGCCGCTCGCGAAGAGCCGCATGACGTAAGACGCGTGCCGAGCTTCGTTCAGCGCGCCGGCAGGATGCGCTGAGCGAGCCGCGCGCCGAACACGTTCACCACGAGTCCCGCCATCACGAGCGCCGCGCCGACCACCTGCGCGGCGCTCAGCCCCTCGCCGAGAAACACCGCCGCCGACGCGAGTCCGATCACCGGGACGAGCAGCGAAAACGGCGCGACGCTGCCCGCCGGATAGCGCGCGAGCAACTTCCCCCACAGGCTGTAACCGACGATCGTCGCGATGAATGCGAGGTAGAAAATCGCGAACACGGACACGAGCGGGATCGACGCGAGACTCGCTTCGATGCGCGCCGGGCCTTCGAAAATCAGCGAGAGCGCGAGGAACGGCAGCGGCGGAATCAGGCTGCCCCACACGACGAGCGAAAGCAGATCGACCTTGCCCATGCGCTTCGTCACGACATTGCCGAGCGCCCACATCGCGGCGGCGGCGAGCGTGAAGAGAAAACCCGCGAGGGTCATCGCGTGGCCGCCGCGCATGCCGATCAGCGCGAGCCCCGCCGCCGCGATCACGAGTCCGGCGACATTCGCCGCGCGGATGCGCTCGCCGAGAAACATCGACGCGAAGATGAGCGTGAAAAACGCCTGCGCCTGCAAGACGAGCGACGCGAGCCCGGCCGGCATCCCCACATACATGCCGTAGAAGAGCAGCGCGAATTGCCCGAGGGAAATGGTGAGGCTGTAAGCGAACAGCCAGCGCAGCGGGATTTGCGGCCGCTTGACGAAGAACACCGGCACCGCGGCGAACGCAAAGCGCAGTGCGCCGAGCAGCATCGGCGGCACACCGTGCAATCCGAGTTTGATGACGACGAAATTGACGCCCCACGCGACAATGACCACCGATGCGATCAGCAAATCCCTTGGCGACATCGCCCTTCCCCTCGTGTCATGTGCATGTTGGCGAGTCGTAAAGTGTAGCGGAGCGCGCGGCGGCAGGTTCATCGAATGCCGCGCGGCATGACGAAGGACGCAGAAAAGCGCCCGCGCCGGTATCGGCGCGAGCGCTTTATTCGGCGTGCCGAAGCGGCGCTTACTTGCTCTGGCCGCTATCCGTCGCGGAGTTGTTGCCGGTTTCCGCGGCCGGCGTCTTCTTGGTTGCTGCGTGCGCCGATTGCTTGTGCATCTTGTGCTTTTTCGTCATGGGAGCCGCCGAGTTATCGGTGGCTGCGCCGGCGGCATCGTTGCCCATCGCGCCCGACGAATTGCCCGACGACGTTTGCGCGAATGCGCCCGTCGCCGTGGTGGCGGCGACCAGACCCGCGGTAATGGCGATCAACAGCTTGTTCCTGTTCATGGCGAAGCTCCTATCGAGGTTGCGAAAGTTGCGTGAAGCCGCACGCGGACTGATGAGCGCGGCGACGTAAAAAACGAGAGCCTCGGCGGCACGCCTGCGCCGCCCGGAATCGGCCGGTAAAATCGACGAAGACACGCGCGCCATTCCGGCACGCGATCTTTCCATCGGAATCCGCCATGCCATCGCCGTTCCGCGCAATGCTCAAGCCTCACGAACACGACGTCGGCGGCCTCATGGTGCGTCGCGTGCTGCCCGCGCTCGCGGCGCGCACCGTCGGACCCTTCATTTTTTTCGACCATATCGGTCCCGCAACGCTCGTGCCCGGCAAAGGACTCGACGTGCGCCCGCATCCGCATATCGGACTGGCGACGGTCACGTATCTCTTCGACGGCGCGATCATGCATCGCGACAGCGTCGGCTCGGTGCAGAAGATCGTGCCCGGCGACGTGAACTGGATGACCGCGGGGCGCGGCATCGTTCATTCCGAACGCACGCCCGATGAAGAACGCGCGTCCGGCCAGACGATGCACGGCATTCAGACCTGGGTCGCGATGCCGGCGACGAGCGAGGACATCGAGCCTGCGTTCGAGCATCACGCGGCCTCCGCGCTGCCGCAGATCGAGCGCGACGGCGTCACGCTGCGCGTGATCGCGGGCACCGCGTTCGGCGCGAAGGCGCCCACGCGCACGTTCTCGCCGACGCTCTACGTCGCCGCGCAGTTCACGGCCGGCAGTGCGATCACGCTCGACACCGAGCACGAGGAACGCGGCGTCTATCTCGTGAGCGGCGACTTGTCGATCGACGGCGAAGCGCTGCCAGAACAGCAGATGGCCGTGCTCGCGCCGGGCGCGGACGTGAAGCTGCACAGCACCAACGGCGCGGTCGCGATGCTGCTCGGCGGCGCGCCGCTCGACGGCACGCGCTTCATCGAATGGAATTTCGTGTCGAGCTCGCGCGAGAAGATCGACGCGGCAAAAATCGCATGGAGCGAGCAGCGCATGGGCCACGTGCCCGGCGAGACCGAATTCATTCCGCTGCCGCCACAGCGCCGCGAAAATCGCGCGCCCGAGGCATGAGGCGTGCGTGCGCGCTTGAGAGTCACGCGGATCGTCCCCATCTGTTTCGGATAGACCGCAAGCATTAGGAGAAAACGCATGGATACGACCCTCGCCACCTTCGAGCACGACGTCATCAACGCGTCGATGCTCGCGCCCGTGCTCGTCGATTTCTGGGCGCCCTGGTGCGGCCCGTGCAAGACGCTCGGACCGATGCTGGAGAAGCTCGAAGCCGAAGCCGCGGGAAAGTGGAAACTCGTCAAGGTGAACGTCGATGAGAACCAGGAGCTGGCCGCGCATTTTCAGGTGCGCAGCATTCCGCACGTGGTCGCGTTCGCGGATGGCCGCCCGGTCGATCAGTTCATCGGCGTGCTGTCGGAAGGCCAGTTGCGCGAGTTTCTCGACCGGCTCGTACCCGATGGCGCCGACGCCGAGCGCCACGCCGCGCAGAACGCATGGGCCGCGGGCAATCGCAAGCAAGCGATCGATACCATCAAGGCCGCGCTCGCGCTCGATCCCGGTTACGACGATGCGCGTCTCGACCTGATCGAATGGCTGATCGCGGAACGCCGCATCGACGAGGCGAAGGAAGAGGACAAGCTGCTGTCGCCGAAGACGACGCAAGGCATCGATGCACGCTACAACGCGCTGAAGACCGAGCTCGACGCCGCCGATGCGGCAGCGGATCTGCCGCCCGCCGACGCGCTCATCGACGCGGTCAACGCGAACCCCGACGATCTCGACGCACGCTTCGCGCTTGCCAACCGCCTGATCGCGGGCCGCGATTACGGGGGCGCGCTGGAGCATCTGCTTGCCATCGTCGTGCGCGATCGCGCCTTCATGGACGACGTCGGCCGCAAGACGATGCTTTCCGTGTTCGAGCTTGCCGCGAATCAGCCCGATCTCGTGTCGCAATGGCGGCGCAAGCTGAGCGCGGCGATCAACTGATCGCGTGCTTCAATTGAAAACGGCCAGCTTTCGAAGCTGGCCGTTTTCGTTTCAGGCCGCGCGCTTCGCCAGATCGCGCAGCACGAACGCGGCGGCCGCGAAGCCGAAGCTCGCCGTCACGCACACGCTCGATCCGAATCCCGCGCAATTGAGGCCGACCGGCCCGGCGTAGCCCGCGCCCGTTTCGAGATGCTCGGCGCCTTCGCTGATATCGCACGCGGGCGCTTCGGGATAGATCAGCGGTTCGTCGGAGTAGACCGCGCTGACCTTGAAACGCGCTTTCGGCCCGCGTGGAAAGCCGTGCATCTTGCGCAACTGGCCACGCACTTTCGACAACAACGGGTCCTGAATCGTGAGCGCGAGATCGTCGATGCGAATGCGCGTCGGGTCCAGTTGTCCGCCCGCGCCGCCGACGGTGATGAGCGCCTGCTTGCGCGCCACGCACCACGCGATGAGCGCGGTTTTCGTGCGCACGCTGTCGATCGCATCGACCACGTAATCGAAGCCGCCGCCGAGCGTCGCATCGAAATTGCCGGGCTCGACGAAGTCCTCGATCTGCCGCACGTCGCAGGCCGGATCGATCATTTTGATGCGCTCGGCCATCGCCGTGACTTTCGCCTTGCCGTAGTTGCCGTCGAGCGCGTGAATCTGCCGGTTCGTGTTGCTTTCGGCGACATTGTCGAGATCGATCAGCGTCAGCTTGCCGACAGCACTGCGCGCGAGCGCCTCGGCCACCCATGAGCCGACGCCGCCGATGCCGATCACCGCGACATGCGCCCTTTCGAACGCGGCGAGCGCGGGTGCGCCATAGAGACGTGCGACGCCGCCGAAGCGTCGGTCGCGGTCGGCGGCGTCTTCGGCGGACGGCGTTACAGCAGTTTCGGATGAAGCGTTCATGGCGTGCGTGGATGAAACCGGGTACGTTGAAAGCAAACTAAAAGCCGGAAAAATGCAGCGCCGTTGTGCGGCGTCAATCAACGCTTACAGGCGGCTGTCGAGTCTGCGAAGTTGGGTGGTCGATCATGCAAAATGCGGGCGAATTGCGTATTCTGCCTTATCGAAACCATGGACGTGATAGCTGCAAGCGCCGCACCGCCGGCACGCAACAGGTCCATGGGTAATCAGGGCAAGATCGTTTCACCTTGGCTATACTGACCCGACTGTAGCGCTTGCATAAAATGACCACTCTCGCAGACCTTCGCAAAAACTATTCGCGCGACTCGCTCGATGCGACCGACGTCGACCCGAATCCGGTGAGCCAGTTCCAGACGTGGTTCGCCCAGGCACTCGATGCGAAGCTGCCCGAACCGAATGCCATGACGCTTGCGACCGTCGATTCGCAAGGGCGTCCGTCTGCCCGCATCGTGCTCATCAAGGGCGTCGATGAACGTGGCTTCGTTTTTTTTACCAATTACGATAGCCGCAAGGGCCGCGAACTCGCCGCCAATCCCGCGGCGAGCCTGCTGTTCCACTGGATCGAGCTCGAGCGCCAGGTGCGCATCGAGGGCCGCGTCGAAAAGACGAGCGATCAGGAAAGCGATGCGTATTACACGTCGCGTCCGCTCGGCTCGCGCATCGGCGCGTGGGCATCGGATCAGAGTCAGCCGCTCGAAAGCCGCGAGGCGCTGGAAGCGCGCGAACGCGAGATGATCGCCAGATATGGCGACGCGCCGCCGCGCCCGCCGCACTGGGGCGGTTATCGGCTCGTGCCCGACAGCATCGAATTCTGGCAGGGACGTCCGTCTCGGCTGCATGACCGCATCGTCTATACGCGTGATGACGCGGGCGCACCGTGGCGAATCATGAGACTCGCGCCGTAAGGTAAAAGAGCGTGAGCACAGGAAGCAACCGAGATCGCAACGGCAACGAACATGAAGGCGCGAGCCTTCCCTTGATTTTCTTTAGCGCGGAGAAACAAGCATGTTCTGGGAGAAAAAGCTGACGCAGTGGGTTGAGGAAGTGCGCGACCGGGCCAATCTGCCCGCGCGGCTCGTGCTGTGGGATGGCCAGCAGCACGATTTCGGCCAGTTCGCCGCGCCTCAGGTGACGCTGCATGTGAAGAGCGCGACTGCGCTGCCCTATCTGCTCGAACCGAGTCTCGACAATCTCGGCGAAGCCTACGTCAAGGGCAAGATCGACATCGAGGGAAAGCTGTCCGACATCATCAACATCGGCTATTCGCTCGCGAAAAGCACGGTGACGAGCGCAAGCAAGCTGGCCCGCGTGCGGCGCTACTTCAATCACTCGAAGACGTCGGACAAGAAAGCCATTCAGTACCACTACGATGTGTCGAACGAGTTCTATCAGCTCTGGCTCGACAAGAACATGGTCTACTCCTGCGCGTACTTCGAGAATGGCGACGAAGACATCGACACCGCGCAGATCAAGAAAATCGATCACATCCTGACGAAGATTCAGGTTCAGCCGGGGCATCGTCTGCTCGATATCGGCTGCGGCTGGGGCGCGCTCGTGATCCGCGCGGCGCAGAAGTTCGGCGCGAAATGCGTGGGCGTCACGCTCTCCGAGAACCAGTTCAGGCTCGCGACCGAGCGCGTCAGGGCGGCGGGGCTCGAAGACCGGATCGAGATTCGCCTGCAGGATTATCGCGACATTCCGGGGCAATTCGACCGCATCACGAGCGTCGGCATGTTCGAGCACGTCGGGCGCAAGAACCTGCCGGGCTACTTCGCGAGAATCCGCGAACTGCTCGTCGATGACGGTATCGCGATGAATCACGGCATCACGTCGTCGGATGCCGACAGCGGCGAGACGTCGCTCGGCGGCGGCGAGTTCATCGACAAATACGTGTTCCCGGACGGCGAGTTGCCGCACATCAGCCTCGCGCTCGAAAGCATGCAGCGCGGCGGGCTGGAAGCGCTCGACGTCGAAAGTCTGCGGCGGCATTACGCGCGTACGCTCGACATCTGGGCCGACAGGTTCGAAGAGCACGCGGAGAAAGCGAAGACGCTCGTCGACGATGAGCACTTCCGCATCTGGCGCGTGTATCTCGCGGGTTGCGCGTATGCGTTCGAAAACGACGACGTGTCGATCTATCAGGTGATCTGCCGCAAGGCGGGGCGCAGCGCGACGACGCTGCCGTGGTCCCGGCGATACATCTACGAGAAGGCGCTCTGAACCACGAGCCGATACACATCGAAACGGGCGAGCCGGAAGATCAGTTCGATCTTTTCGGCGCGCCCGCAGTCGCTTCGGTTGAGCCTGTAAAGGCACCGAAGCAAGCGAAGCCGCGCGGCGTCCTGCCCGCGCCCGTGCAGCCCGAACTCGAATCGATCGCGAAGCGCCTGCCCGACGCGATCCATCTCGGCACATCGACATGGTCGTTTCCGGGCTGGCGCGGCATCGTCTATGGCGACGAGTATTCGAACACGAAGCTTTCCCGCGACGGCCTCACCGCCTACGGCGCGCATCCGCTCCTGAAAAGCGTGTCGATCGATCGCTCGTTTTATGCGCCGCTGTCGCTGGCCGAGTACGCGCGCTACGCATCGCAGGTGCCGGAGCATTTTCGCTTCATCGTCAAGGCGCCCGCCTCCGTCACCGATGCCTTCATTCGCGGCGAACGCGGCACGCCCGACGCGGAGAACCCCGCGTTTCTGAACGCGCAGATCGCCATCGATGAATTCGTGACGCCGTGCATCGGCGGTCTCGGCGCGAAAGCGGGCGCGCTCGTGTTCCAGTTCTCGCCGCTGCCCGATGCGATGATTGTCGATCCGGCGAGCTTCATCGAACGGCTGTCGGCGTTTTTGCAAGCGCTGCCGCCGCTCGAAGGCGAGTCGTGCTACGCGGTCGAGATCCGCGACGCGGTCATGCTCACGCCGCGCTTCATCCGCGCGCTGCGCGAAGCGAACGTGCGCTATTGCATAGGCGTGCATGCGCGTATGCCGGACGTGCGCCGTCAGGCGAAGGCGCTCGCGTTGCTGGACGAAGAAAGTATGGGACCGCTCGTCGTGCGCTGGAGTCTGCACAGCGGCTTTCGCTATGAACAGGCGAAGGCGAAGTACGAGCCGTTCGACAGAATTGTCGATGAAGACCGCGACACGCGCGACGCGCTCGCCGAACTGGCGGCCCGCTATGCGATCGCGGGCCAGCCTGTGGTGATCGCGGCGAACAACAAGGCCGAAGGCTCGGCGCCGCTCACGTGCTTCGAGCTCGCGCGCGGCATCGCGGAGGAATGCGAGCGCGCGCGGAGCGACTAGCGCATCACGCTTTCAGCCGATGCGCGAACTTCTTGCGAAACTTCGCGACTTTCGGCCCGACGACCGCCGCGCAATAGCCCTGATTCGGATGCTGCGCGAAGTAGTTCTGGTGATACGCCTCGGCCGGATAGTAGTCGTCGGCGAGCGGCACGACCTGCGTGACGATCTTGCCGCCGAAAACATCCTCGCGCTGCAGTTCGTCGATGACTTCGAGCGCGATCTTGCGCTGCTCGTCCGAGTGCGTGAACACAGCCGACCGATACTGCGTGCCGACATCGTTGCCCTGCCGGTTGAGCTGGGTCGGATCGTGCGTCGCGAAGAAGATTTCGAGCACTTCGCGGTAGCTGATAACGGACGGATCGAACACGACCTTCACGACTTCCGCGTGACCGGTTTCGCCGTCACAGACCTGCTCGTACGACGGATTCACCACCTTGCCGCCCGCATAGCCCGATTCGACCGAATCCACGCCCTGCACCGCGAGAAACACGGCTTCGGTGCACCAGAAACATCCGCCGCCGAGCGTCGCGGTTTCAACTCTCGCTTGTTGGCTAGTTTGGGTCATAAGGCGCAACTCCTCATCAAGTGCATGCGGCCATGCCGCGGATCATGCATATGGATGCATCCGGCCGATTCTTCAACCTTCCGGACACGATGAGTCGAGCTTACTGGGTTTGGCCAGACGGCGCAGAATGCCCCCTCGCCGCAGAAAACTTGCTACCGGAATACGGTCATTTGGCGGCCGGCGACTGCCGATTCCGATAGAATCGAGACAAATCTCCAGCTTTTACATGACTTCTGAAAAGGTTCTTCCGACTGAAGCGCGACGCGCGGCCGGCTCGGCAGCACACGACACACTCGACCGCCCATTTGCCTGCTCATCTGCCAAATGACACGCGCCAAAACCCCGAATTTCGACCCGACCGCATTTCGCGCCGCGCTCGGCCAGTTTGCGACCGGCGTCACGGTCATCACGACGCGCACCGAGTCCGGCCAGTTGATCGGCATCACCGCGAGTTCGTTCAACTCGGTATCGCTCAATCCGCCGCTCGTGTTGTGGAGCCTCGCGACGAAATCGGCGTCGATGCCGGTCTTCCGCGCGAACAGCCACTACGTGGTGAACGTGCTCGCGTCGTCGCAACTCGACCTGTGCCGGCGTTTCGCCACGGTCAAGGGTGACCGCTTCGCGGGCGTCTCGCACGCCGCCGGCGACACGGGCATGCCGGTGCTCGACGGCGCGCTCGCGTGGTTCGAATGCCACAACCGCAGCCGCTACGACGAAGGCGATCACGTGATCTTCGTCGGCGAAGTCGAGCGATGCGGCGTGCGCGAAGACGCGACGCAAACCGCGCCGCTCGTCTTTCACGCGGGCGGCTTCCACACGCTGGGAACGCTGGAATAAACGCTCAGGGCGTGTGCGGGCGTCCCGGCTGCTCGATCAGCGCGACCGGCACGCCCGCGTCGTCTTTCATCGTCTGAAGCACGATGTTCGAGCGGATGTCGATCACGCCGGGCGCCTTGTAGAGCTTCGACAGAATGAAGTCGGAGTAATGCTTGAGGTTGTGCGCGAGCACGCGCAGCACGTAATGCGTGTCGCCGGTGACGACGAACGCGCCGACCACTTCCGGCCATTCGCGCACGGCTGCCGCGAACTTCTCGTGCCAGTTTTCCTGGTCGTTGCGCATCGAGACGTGGACGAACGCCTCCAGTTCGATGCCGAGCCGCTCGCGGTCGAGGCACGCGCGATAGCTCGCGATCACCCCTTCCTCTTCCAGCAGCCGCATTCGGCGCAAGCACGCCGACGGCGAGAGCGAAATGCGCTCCGCCAGGTCCAGGTTACTGATCCGTCCATCTTCCTGCAGTACCGCCAGAATTCGGCAATCTGTTGCATCGAGCGTGAAGCCGGTCATTTTTGAGTCCCCTAGCCCGTTTCATCGAATTATGTTCTAAGCGCGACACTTTTGGGTGGTTATTTCGCAAGCACGTTTCGGGATAACGCGACTATGATTTGACGCATCTTCACAAATTCTGCTAGGGCGCGTCATGACGCTTCTGGACATCTCGCCGCCGATCGACACCGCCACGCCCGTCTGGCCGGGCGACACGCCGGTCGGCATCGAGCGCGTGTGGCGCATGGAGGCGGGCTCGCCCGTCAATGTCGCGCGACTCACGCTCTCGCCGCACACCGGCGCGCACGCCGACGCGCCGCTCCACTACGACGAGCACGGCAAGCCGATCGGCGCCGTCGCGCTCGATACGTATATCGGCGGGTGCCGCGTCGTGCACTGCATCGGTGCATCGCCGCTCGTCACGCCCGAACACGTCGCCGCGCATCTCGACGGCATCCCGCCGCGCGTGCTGCTTCGTACCTATGCGAACGCGCCGCTCGACGCGTGGGACAGCGCCTTCGCCGCCGTCGCGCCCGAAACCATCGACTTGCTGGCCGAAAAAGGCGTGAAACTTATCGGCATCGACACGCCTTCGCTCGATCCGCAAGACTCGAAGACGATGGACGCGCACAAGCGCATCCGCGCCCACGGCATGGCGATTCTCGAAGGCCTCGTGCTCGACGCCGTCGCGCCCGGCGATTACGAACTGATCGCGCTGCCGCTCAAATTCTCGACGCTCGATGCGAGTCCGGTTCGGGCCGTCCTGCGTCCGCTTTCCTGATGATCTTCAAATATATGGACTTTTCGATGAAACATCGTGACGAAGCAGCGGCGCTCGACCGCGACGATCCGCTCGCCGCTCTGCGCGACCAGTTCGCCTTGGTCGATGGCGTGATCTATCTCGACGGCAATTCGCTCGGCGTGCCGCCCAAGGCGTCCGCCGCGCGCGCCGCCGACGTGATCGCCGCCGAATGGGGCGAAGGCCTGATCCGAAGCTGGAACACGGCCGGCTGGTTCGCGCTGCCCAAGCGTCTCGGCAACAAACTCGCACCGCTGATCGGCGCAGGCGAGGATGAAGTCGTCGTGACGGACACGATTTCCGCGAATCTCTTCAAGATTCTGTCGGCCGCGCTCAAGCTCGCAAACGAGCGCGATCCGAAGCGGCGCGTGATCGTCTCCGAACGTTCGAACTTTCCGACCGATCTGTACATCGCGCAGGGTTTGATCGAGCAGCTCGATCGCGGTTACGAATTGCGCCTCGTCGACGATCCCGCGGAACTGCCCGCCGCGATCGACGAAAACACCGCGATCGCGATGATCACGCACGTCAACTACCGCACCGGCTACATGCACGACATGGCCGCGCTCACGCAGACGATTCATCGCGCGGGCGCGCTCGCCGTCTGGGATCTGGCGCATTCGGCGGGCGCGGTGCCGGTCGATCTGAACGGCGTCGGCGCGGATTACGCGGTGGGTTGCACGTACAAGTATCTGAACGGCGGACCGGGCTCGCCCGCGTTCGTGTGGGTGCCGAAGCGCCATCAGAACGCGTTCTCGCAGCCGCTCTCCGGCTGGTGGGGGCACAAGAAGCCGTTCGAGATGAACCCGGTGTATCGCCCGGACGACGGCATCGGGCGTTTCCTGTGCGGCACGCAGCCGATCGTGTCGATGTCGCTCGTCGAATGCGGGCTCGACGTGTTCCTGCAAACCGACATGCAGGCGCTGCGCCGCAAATCGCTCGCGTTGAGCGACCTGTTCATCAGACTGGTCGAGGAACGCTGCGGCGAATTCCCGCTCTCGCTCGCGACACCGCGCGAACATGCGCAACGCGGCTCGCAGGCGAGCTTCGAGCATCCGAACGGCTATGAGGTGATGCAGGCGCTGATCGCGCGCGGCGTGATCGGCGATTATCGCGAGCCGCGCATTCTGCGCTTCGGCTTCACGCCGCTCTACACGCGTTTCGTCGATGTGTGGGACGCCGTCGAAGTCCTGCGCGACGTGCTCGCGACCGAAAGCTGGCGCGCGCCCGAGTTCGCCGAGCGCGCATCGGTGACCTGAGAGGAACGTCGACATGAGCAATACACAAGGCTGCCCTTTCGGCCACGGCGCACCGGCCGCAACGCAGGAAAAAGGCTGGCACGACGCCAAGCTCGATTTCTCCGATTCGATGAGCTACGGCGACTACCTCGGCCTCGATTCGATCTTGAACGCGCAGCATCCGCTCTCGCCGGATTACAACGAGATGCTGTTCATCGTGCAGCATCAGACGAGCGAGTTATGGATGAAGCTCGCGCTCTACGAATTGCGCGCGGCGCTGGCGGCCGTGCATCGCGACGAACTGCCGCCCGCGTTCAAGATGCTCGCGCGCGTGTCGCGCATCTTCGAGCAACTGGTGCAGGCGTGGAACGTCCTCGCGACGATGACGCCCTCCGAATACACCGCGATGCGCCCGTACCTCGGGCAGTCGTCGGGATTTCAGTCGCATCAGTATCGGCAGATCGAGTTCATGCTCGGCAACAAGAATGTGCAGATGCTCAAGCCGCATGAGCATCGCCCGGAAATTCTCGAACAGGTGCGCGAGACGCTCGAAGCGCCCTCCTTCTACGACGAAGTGATCCGCCTGCTCGCCCGGCGCGGCTTCGAGATCGATCCGGCGCGCCTGAATCGCGACTGGTCGCAGCCGACGACGCACGATCCGTCCGTCGAGGCGGCGTGGCTCGCGGTGTATCGCGATCCGTCGCATCACTGGGACTTATACGAGATGGCCGAAGAGCTCGTCGATCTGGAAGACGCGTTCCGGCAATGGCGCTTCCGGCATGTGACGACGGTGGAGCGCATCATCGGCTTCAAGGGCGGCACGGGCGGGACGGCGGGCGCGTCTTATCTGCGCAAGATGCTCGATGTCGTGCTGTTTCCGGAGCTTTGGCACGTCCGCACGGTGCTTTGAAGCTTCAGGCGAGACGCGCGGCCAGCGCCTTCAGCCTCGGGCCGATCGTCTCGCGAAAATACACCTCGTCCATCGACGACGCCGGGCCACTGCTCGACAGCACGAGCCAGCGTCCGTTGCGCAGATCGCGAAACGGCGCGGCGATGGCGTTGACGTCGTCGTGCCAGTCGCGGAACGAATAGCAGCAGCCGTCACGCGCGAAATCCTCGATCGCGCGGCGGGCGGCATCGACCTTTTCCTCGCCTTCGTTCTTCCCGAGTTCGTCGAACAGCGCCTCGCGCGCCGCCGGTTCCTGCACGGCGAGATACGCGCGGCCCATCGAACTCGTGAGCATCGACAGGCGCGAGCCGGGCGCAAGGCCGAGCGTCAGCGCGGTCTCGCTGCGGATGGTTTCGAGATAGATCATGTCGAACCCGTCGCGGCAGCCGAGCGATACCGCCGCGCCGATCTCCCTCGCGAGCGCGCGCATGTGCGGGCGGGCGAGTTCCAGCGTGTCGGCGCCCGCAAGCAACGTGAAACCGAGCGACAGCACGCCCGTGTCGAGCGCGTATTTGCCCGCGGGTTCATCGAAGCGCAGATAGCCGAGCGTCGTCAGCGTGTAGGCGAGACGGTTCACGGTCGCCTTCGGCAAACCGGTGCGGTCGACGAAATCGCGATTGCCCAACAGCGACTCGCCCGGACGGAACGCGCGCAGCAAATCGAGCCCGCGCGCGAGTGCGACGACGAACTTGCGCTCGTCGATCTCCTCGGACGATAGATGGCGCGATGAAATCGACGCTGAATTTCGGTTGGAATCGGCTGGCATCGGGTGATAAACTCCAAACTGAATTTGCAAAACATTGTTTCGCTTAGCGGAACTCATGTCAAGCGCCTCGCGCGCCGGCGGAACGGACAGACTGCATGGATCCCGACACGCTTCCGGCGCTTTTCGATGAAATCAGGAGATAGCACATGGCCGACGCCGCCCGATTCAACTGGGAAGATCCGCTCTTGCTGGATCAGCAACTGACCGAAGACGAACGCATGGTGCGCGACGCCGCGCGCGCTTACGCGCAGGACAAGCTGCAGCCGCGCGTGATGCAGGCGTTTCGCGAGGAAAAGACCGATCCGGCGATCTTCCGCGAAATGGGCGAACTGGGTCTGCTCGGGCCGACGATCCCCGAGCAATACGGCGGTCCGGGCCTCAACTACGTGTGCTACGGCCTGATCGCGCGCGAAGTCGAGCGCGTGGATTCGGGTTATCGCTCGATGATGTCGGTGCAATCGTCGCTCGTGATGGTGCCGATCAACACCTTCGGCAGCGAGGCGCAGAAGGAAAAATATCTGCCGAAACTCGCGCGCGGCGAATGGATCGGCTGCTTCGGACTCACCGAGCCGAACGCGGGTTCCGATCCGGCCAGCATGACGACGCGCGCGAAGAAAGTGCAGAACGGCTTTTCGCTCTCCGGCACGAAGATGTGGATTTCGAACTCGCCGATCGCGGACGTGTTCGTCGTCTGGGCGAAGCTGGAGGAAGACGGCCGCGACGAGATTCGCGGTTTCATCCTGGAGAAAGGCTGGAAGGGTTTGTCGGCGCCGGCGATTCACGGCAAGGTCGGCTTGCGCGCGTCGATCACCGGCGAAATCGTGATGGACGAAGTGTTCGTCCCCGAAGAGAACATCCTGCCGGACGTGCGCGGGCTCAAGGGCCCGTTCACCTGCCTGAACTCGGCGCGTTACGGTATTTCGTGGGGCGCGCTCGGCGCGGCCGAAGCGTGCTGGCACACGGCGCGGCAATACACGCTGGACCGCAAGCAGTTCGGCCGGCCGCTCGCGGCGAACCAGTTGATCCAGAAGAAACTCGCCGACATGCAGACGGAAATCACGCTCGGCCTGCAAGGCGTGCTGCGCCTCGGACGCATGAAGGACGAAGGCACGGCGGCTGTCGAGATCACGTCGATCATGAAGCGTAATTCATGCGGCAAGGCGCTCGATATCGCCCGGCTCGCGCGCGACATGCTCGGCGGCAACGGCATCTCCGATGAATTCGGCGTCGCGCGTCACCTCGTTAATCTCGAAGTGGTCAACACGTACGAAGGCACGCACGATATCCACGCGCTCATTCTCGGCCGCGCACAGACGGGCATTCAGGCGTTCTTCTGAACGAGCGTAGTTCACAATCGGGAAGGGCCGGCGCGGTTGCGTCGGCCCTTTGTCTTTGCGCCGTTTGTAACTTTCGATACGCGCCTGAAACTTTTACGGGTCAGATCGTATCCATTTCAGACGATGTCCATGCATCGTCGAGGCGCGAGCGACTGGAACGGAACCTGCGTAATTCCGCGCGACAGGTTGCACGCCTCCTCGTCAGCGATCCCATCTTTGGTTACGATGCCCGTAGCCTTACCGATTGGAGCCTTTTATGTCAGAAATCAACAAGGAGCGATTCATGTCGGATATCAAATCTGTACTCGCTGACGCCGAAGATCTCTTGAAGCAAGCTGCTACCGCCACCGGTGAACGCGCTTCCGAATTGCGCGAGACAGCCCTCACCCGCCTGAAGCAAGCGAAGGAAAAAGCCGCGGATGCGCAGGTCGTCGTGATCGAGCGAGGCAAGAAAGCCGCGCGCGCCACCGACGATTACGTGCACGAGCATCCATGGGCGTCCATCGGCATTGCGGCGGGACTCGGCATGGTGATCGGGCTTCTGATCAACCGCAAATAAAGCCGTCTTGCCGGGTCAATGGCCCGCGGATTGCTAACCCGCTTCTTGTCGCGGTCCCGCTGGACCGAACCGCGAGCGCCTTGCCCGGGCGCGCGGCTCGACACTCGCACCGGCCGGCCGCTTCACGCGCCGACCGGACCCACAAAAAAAGCGGCAACAACGCGCTTCTCGCATTCAAGCCATGACGACCGATAGGCCCACGCAGCAATCGTCCCCCGGACCGCTGCGACGCATTCTGAGCTCCGCCTTCGCCATCTTCGAGACGCGCCTTGAACTCATCGGCATCGAGCTTCAGGAGGAAAAGGAGCGGCTCATCGGCGTGCTTTTCCTCGGGCTCGCCGCCATGATGCTCGCGATGATGGCGCTCATCTCGCTGACGGTGCTGATCGCCATCTTCTTCTGGGATACGTATCGCTGGCAGGCGCTCGGCGGCATCACACTTCTGTATGCGCTGATTGCAATCGCATGCGGTCTGCGCGCTCGCAGCAATCTGCGCGATGCGCCGAACATGTTCGACGACACGCTCACCGAATTCCGCAAAGACCGCGACACGTTCCGCTGATCTCCGCGCCCGACATAAGCCATGAGCCAAAACGACGATACCTTCAGAGCGCCCAAGCGCGACAAAATGCAGAAACTGCGCACGCCGCACATGCGCGCGCTGCGCAAGGAACTGCTGATCGCCCGTGCGGATGTCGAGCGCATGGAAATGCGGCAGGCCACGCATGATTTGCGCGCGTCGGTCACGCACTTCAGTTTCCTGCGCTTTCTGATGCCGGGCGGCGGCGGGCGCCGGTGGGGCAAGCGCCGCGCATCGCCGGGCGGAATCGGCGGCATCCTCGGTTCACTGCTCGGCTCGGGCAATATCGGCGTGCTGCTCAAGCAGTATCCGATCGTCGGCTCGGTCGCCTCGCTCGTGCTCACCAAGCCGGTGCGAACGAAGCTGCTGCGCAGCGCGAAGCCCGTGCTCAAATGGGGCGGCCTCGCGCTCGCCGGATGGGAAGGCTGGCGCATCTATCAGCAGATGAAGACCGCCGCGCCCGACACGCCCAGCGACACCGCCGATCCGACCGTGTTCTGACGTCGGCATCAGCCCTTTCCCGCCCAGCACGCCGCCGACTGTGCCGCATCGAGCGGATCGGTCGTGCCGGGGGCGTGATTCCAGCGCAGTCCGGTGGCGTCGATGACGAACGCGCCGCAGCCGTCGTCGTACATCGGGCCCTGCGCGATGGGCACGGCTTCGATCGCGTAGCCGCCGTTCGTCGGCGATTCCGCCAGCACGGCCACGCGATACACCGGCGCGCCGTTCAAAGGCGCCTGATCGAGTCCTGCGCTCAGCGTGGTGGCATCCATACTCTCCGATGTGTGCGCGAGCCGCGCCGTTTCGACGAACTGAACCGCCCGCGTCAACGCCGACGCGGCATCGACCCGATGCGCCTTCGCCACATGCGTCCGATACGCGGGAACGGCGAAACTCGCGATGATCGCCGCGACGGCCAGCGCAATCATCAATTCAAGCAGGCTGAAGCCTTTCTCTTTCATGTCGATCCTTCAAAACGGCCGGGCGACGACGCGCCGCCAGTGACTTGTGCTCGTGCCGTCGGCAACCTCGATCCGAAGCTGTAGCCAGGCTTCGGAATCCGGCATCGCGCCGAAACCGCGCGCGGTGATCAGAAAGGACGTGGCCGTCCATGCTTCGATCAGGCACTGCGGCGCGCGGCGCGCGTACGGCCACGAGGCGAACGGCGCGATCGCGGCGGCGGACGGTCCTTCGAACGATGCCTTCAGGCGCCATCGCGACGGTTCGTCGTTCGGCGATGCGCTCGTCGCAGGCAACGCGAGCGCCAGCATTCGGCTGCATCGGATGAGCGCGCTGTCCGCTGCATGGAAGGCCTGCACGCGCTCGCGCGTCGCAATGGCCGCGCGTGCCGCCACGAGCGATGTCTGGAGCCATGCGCTCGCGGTGACCAGCATCATCGCGGCAAGAATCAGGACGATTGGCAACGTGGCGCCGCTCGAACGTGAACGGCGCTTCATCGCGCGTCTCCGAATGCGCTCGCCGGCGCATTGCGAATCGCGACGCGCCGCCAGAACGTCTGACGCGCGCGGCCGTCGTCGGCGAAAGCGGGCGCGCCGGTGCAGTCGATGTAATTCGTTCTGCGCTTCGTCTGCGTGGCGAAACCGCGCACGAGCACGCAGATATCGGCGGCGTAGGCATCGCGCCAGCGCTCGCGCGCGACCGCCGACGCGTCCAGCGCCGATGGCGAGCCTGTCAGCCAGTACATCACCCGAAACCGTTCGATTCCTTCGACGACGGGTTGCGCCTGTCTGCCGCCGCCCTCGCAGTAAAGCTCGGGTTCGCCGGAGGAACTGCCGGCCTTTGCATAGAAGCGGTTGGTGACGAAAGCATCGGAGACGGTCTGGCCGATGCAATCCGTCGGCACGCCGCCGCTCGACGCCCAGGAGGACACGACGTCGGCGAAATAGCGGATCTGCATGCCGTCCGAATGGCTCGCGAGCGCTTCGCACGAGGCAGCCGTCTCCGCGCCGACGACGCGGCCTTGCGCGCAACCGAAGATCGATGCGTCGACGGCGGGGCCGAGGTTCGATGCGAATCCCGCCATCTGGATTTGCTGGCCGAGCATGTCGAGCGCAATCGATCCGGCGTCGTGGATGCGCGCGGCGTCAGTGGCGCGCTCGAACGCGACGCGCTGCGCCCGATAAAGCGCCAGCGACGCGCTCACGATCAAAATGCCGAGCGCGAGCGCGATCGTCATCTCCAGCAGCGTATGGCCGCGCGATGCGAAGAGGCGCGGAGTCATCGCGCGAACGCCACCGAAATGCACGACGTGAGCGGCCTGGCGAGCGGCTCGGGGCACGGATCGGACCGGTCGTCGGCGCGCCAGCTGACCGTCGCGATGTGCACGCCGTCGGCGCGATCGAGCACCGCGACGTCGCCCGCCGGCAGCATCGACGACGCCCTCGCCTGCCATTGCGGCACGATCGCCGTGCGATCCGCATCGCTGCGCACGCCCTCCGCGACCGAATCCGCGATGAGCGCCGCGCGCTCCCGCAGCAGCGCCGCCCGCTCGCCGCGCGCCAGCGCGCTCTGCACCGCGACCAGCCCGAGCGCGGTCACGGCCGTGAGCGCAAGCGCGATCATCACTTCGATCAGCGAGTCGCCGCATTGCGCGCGCTTCATGCCGACGCTCCGCAACCGCCCTGCGTCATGCGCGCCCGGCCGCCTGACGCGAGCCGTATGCATCGGCGCGACGCGGAATTCGCGGCGGAATCGGCGCCGCGCGGGGCGAAATCGAAGCTGCGGAATCCGCCGATCACCTGCCCCGCGGGCGGCGTGAACGACAGTTCGGTCGACGTCGCGGCGATGGCGACCGACGTCATCGCCGGCTGCATGCGCAGAAGCGTCGAAACACCGTCTCGATCGACGAACACGCCCCATCCGCACGACCAGTCCGTGACGCCGGCCTCGCAGCTTCGACCCGCCGCGAGGCAACGACGCGACGCGTCGATCCGGCATAGCGTGACGCGCGCGCCGCGCCTGACCGATTCGGCACGCGCAAGCGAAAGCGTGGAAAAGAGCGAGCGCACCCGCGCATCGACCTGATCGCGCACCTGCCAGGCGATGAACGACGGCGCGGCGAACGTCGCGAGGATCGCCATCACGGCGAGCACCACGCACAGTTCGACGAGCGTGAAACCTTGATTTGAAGCGTTGAACATCTGCATTCCTCATCGATCGAATCGAGCCGAAAGACGCAATCTAGCGAGAAGGAATGCGCGCCGCCATTAGCCGAATGGCCGAGTGTTCACGCCAGCCGATGCCCGGCACACTGCGCGAGCGAAGGTCAGGAACTCAGGCTTGGGAGAGAAACGATGCGGAAAGGATCAGCGCTTGCGCGAAGTCGATTTCTTCGGCGCGGCACGCCGAAATTCATCGAGCACGTCTTCGAATTCGGAGACGTCTTCGAAACGCTTGTAGACGGAAGCGAAACGCACGTAGGCGATGGTATCGAGCTGTCGCAACTCGTTCATCACGAGTTCGCCAAGACGTTCGCTCTGCACTTCGCGCTCGCCGCTGCCGAGCAACTGATACTCGATGCGGGACGCCGCGGCGTCGATCGCGTCGGCTGCAACCGGGCGCTTTCTCAGCGCAAGCTGCATGCTCGCGACGATCTTGCGACGGTCGAACTCGGTGCGGCTGCCGTCCTTCTTGACGACGGACGGCAGCGCCAGTTCGACACGCTCATACGTTGTGAAGCGCTTGTCGCACGAGGGACAGCGCCTGCGCCGCCGAATGGCCGCGCCATCCTCCGACACGCGAGAATCCACGACCTGGGTATCTTCGTGTCGGCAGAATGGGCAGCGCATCGGCGTTGGGCTCGCGAATTAACGGTAGACCGGGAAACGCTTGGTCAGATCGGCCACTTGCGCGCGCACGCGCTCGATGGTCGCCTGGTCTTCCGGATTGTCGAGCACGTCGGCGATCAGGTTGCCGACGATCTCCGCTTCCTTCACGCCGAAGCCGCGCGTGGTCATCGCGGGCGAGCCGAGGCGCACGCCGCTCGTGACGAACGGCTTTTCCGGATCGTTCGGAATGGCGTTCTTGTTGACCGTGATGTGCGCGGCGCCGAGCGCGGCTTCGGCAGCCTTGCCGGTGATCTTCTTGGCGCGCAGATCGACGAGCATCACATGACTTTCCGTGCGGCCCGACACGATGCGCAGGCCGCGCTTCACCAGCGTTTCCGCGAGCACGCGCGCGTTGTCGATCACGGCTTGCTGATACGTCTTGAACTCCGGCGACAGCGCTTCCTTGAACGCGACAGCCTTTGCGGCGATCACGTGCATGAGCGGCCCGCCCTGAATGCCCGGGAAGATTGCCGAGTTGATCTGCTTCTCGAACTCGGCCTTCATCAGGATCACGCCGCCGCGCGGGCCGCGCAGGCTCTTGTGCGTGGTCGTGGTGACGAAGTCCGCGTGCGGCACCGGGTTCGGATACACGCCCGCTGCGACGAGACCCGCGTAGTGCGCCATGTCGACCATGAAGTAAGCGCCGACGCTCTTCGCGATTTTCGACAGACGCTCGAAGTCGATCTTCAGCGCAAACGCCGACGCGCCCGCGACGATCAGCTTCGGCTTGTGTTCCTTGGCGAGCGCTTCGGTCTTATCGTAATCGATGTCTTCGGCTTCGTTCAGGCCGTAGCTCACCACGTTGAACCACTTGCCCGACACATTGACCGGCGAGCCGTGCGTCAGATGACCGCCTTCGGCGAGGCTCATGCCCATGATCGTGTCGCCCGGCCTGAGCACGGCGAAGAACACGCCCTGATTGGCCTGCGAGCCGGAGTTCGGCTGCACGTTCGCGGCTTCGGCGCCGAAGAGCTGCTTCACGCGATCAATCGCGAGCTGCTCGACGATGTCGACATATTCGCAGCCGCCGTAGTAGCGCTTGCCCGGGTAACCTTCGGCGTATTTGTTCGTGAGTTGCGAGCCCTGCGCGGCCATCACGGCCGGGCTCGTGTAGTTTTCCGACGCGATCAGCTCGATGTGATCTTCCTGGCGGCGGTTTTCCTGCTCGATCGCCTTGAGCAATTCGGGATCGACATTGGCGAGGGTACTTTCGGCTCTGTCAAACATACGTTTTCCGTGAGTTCAAAACAGGTTGACCGGATCGCGCGTGCGCCACGTTTGATGCAGACGCAAAAGACGCTGGAAACCGATGGAGTCCAGGCGCGACGGATAGAGGATGAATCCGGTTTCGCGGAACGGACAGCCACCGGCAACGCAACGACGGCGTGCGGATCTCAGCTGCCCAGGCGAACGGCAAAACGACGCTCCGCGCTTCCTGGTGGGTCGCTCCACCTTGAATCCGAAGATTCTATCGCCAGTCACGCGGGGTTTGAGCGTTGTAGTTTAATGGGCGGACAGGCTTTAGGCAACCGGCTTCCGGCGCGATCGGGCACCTCTGCAACCGCGCTTAAAGCACGATCGTTCGCGCTCGCGATTGCTTGCCGCGCCGCATCAATGGAAGTACTCTTTGCGCCGTCGCCGGATGCGCTCCGGCTTTACTCATTTCACCCCGTTCGGAGTCCGCTCATGATCGTTTTCGTCACCGGCGCGTCGGCCGGATTCGGCGCCGCCATCGCCCGCACCTTCGTGAAGGGCGGCCATCGCGTGATCGCTGCCGCGCGTCGCAAGGAGCGCCTGGTCGCGCTGTCGAACGAGCTCGGCGATGCGCTCCTGCCGGTCGAACTCGACGTGCGCGATGAAGATGGGGTGCGCAACGCCATCGCGTCGCTGCCCGAGGCGTTCGCCCAGATCGACGTGCTCGTGAACAACGCCGGCCTCGCGCTCGGTCTCGAACCCGCGCAGCGCGCGAACCTCGACGACTGGAAAGGCATGATCGAGACGAACTGCACGGGACTCGTGACCGTCACGCATGCGATCCTGCCCGGCATGATCGAGCGCAATCGCGGACATGTGTTCAATATGGGATCGGTGGCCGGCACGTATCCGTATATCGGCGGGAACGTGTACGGCGCGACCAAGGCGTTCGTGCGGCAGTTCAGCCTGAACCTGCGTTCCGACGTCGCCGGCACCGCACTGCGCGTGACCGATATCGAACCGGGGCTCGTCGGCGGCACCGAATTTTCCAACGTGCGCTTCAAGGGCGACGACACCAAGGCGGCGACCGTATACAAGGACGTGCAGGCGCTGACGCCCGAAGATATCGCCGATGCCATTTACTGGATCGCCACGCGTCCGGCGCACGTGAATATCAACGCAATCGAGATGATGCCGATCGCGCAGACCTTCGCACCGTTGCAAATTCACCGCGGCTGATTCGGGTTTATGCCCAAGGTTTTGGCAGTCGTGCTTCCGGTTCCGGTAAAATGCCGCCGATGAATATTTGTCAAAAAGCGAGCCGGAGCGGGCCGATCAGCCTCCGCGCGAGCGGAGCGGCGCAAAGGTGAGTGATTCGTTGACTTTCGATTGGCCGGTTCGGGTGTACTACGAGGACACCGACGCCGGCGGCATCGTCTTCTACGCGAACTACCTGAAGTTCTTCGAACGGGCACGCACCGAATGGCTGCGCGCGTGCGGCATCGACCAGCAGCGTCTCGCAGAGTCGAACGGCATCGTGTTCGTCGTGCGACGCACGTCCGTCGAATACGCGTCGCCGGCGCGTCTGGATGACGTCATTCGCGTCGTGAGCCGCATCGAGCGACTCGGGCGCGCATCGGTGGATTTCCATCAGGAAGCGTGGCGCGACGGCGTGCTGCTCGCGAGCGGCGACATTCGCGTCGCTTCGGTGGATCGCGTGTCGATTCGTCCGGCCGCCATTCCCGACGGCGTGCTCGACGGATTGAAGCGCGGCCCGCACGCCGCGCCCGTCACCGCGTCATGCGGCGCGAATCCGGATCGGGCCTGAACGATGAACGCATCGCACCCCGAAGCGAACCAGGGCATCGGTAACAGAGGAAGCACTAACGAGCATGAGCCGGTCAAGGCACGGCTTTCGTTTGATTCACATCCCTTTCACGAAAGCATGATGCTTTGAGCGGACGCCCCTCGCGGGACGTAACAGCGGACCTTTATGAACAATACACAAGACCTGTCGATCATTTCTCTCGTCGTTCACGCGAGCCTGCTCGCGCAGGCGGTGATGGCGCTGCTGCTGTTGCTGTCGCTGCTGTCGTGGACCTTCATCTTTCGCAAGTGGTTCGCGATTCGCCGGGCGCGGGCGCAAACCGAGCGTTTCGAGCGCGATTTCTGGTCGGGCGGCGACCTGCAGGCGCTTTATCAGAGCGCGGCGAATAATCGCCACACCATCGGCGCGCTGGAGCGTATCTTCGAATCGGGCATGCGCGAATTTCTGAAGGGCAAGGAGCGCCGCATCACCGATCCGGGCGCGATCCTCGACGGCTCCCGCCGCGCGATGCGCGCCGCGTTTCAGCGCGAAATGGACGTGCTCGAGGCGAATCTCGCGTTTCTCGCGTCGGTCGGCTCGGTGAGCCCGTATATCGGTCTGTTCGGCACCGTCTGGGGCATCATGAATTCGTTCCGCGGACTCGCCAACGTGCAGCAGGCGACGCTCGCGAACGTGGCGCCGGGCATCGCCGAGGCGCTCGTCGCCACCGCAATCGGCCTCTTCGCCGCGATTCCGGCGGTGGTCGCATACAACCGTTACGCGCACGATATCGACCGTCTGGCGATCCGCTTCGAAACCTTCATCGAAGAGTTCTCGAACATTCTGCAGCGTCAGGCGCACTAAGCAAGGAGTCCGCGATGGCAGGCCCCATTCGTTCCAGCATGCGCGGCAGCTCGCGCCGCGCGATGTCCGACATCAACGTCGTGCCGTATATCGACGTGATGCTCGTGCTGCTCGTCATCTTCATGGTGACGGCGCCGCTCGTTTCGCCGTCCATCATCAATTTGCCGACCGTCGGCAATGCGCAGCCGCAGGAGCAGCAGCCGCCGCTCGTCATCAACATCAAGGCGGACGGCAGCATGAACGTTCGCTACAAGGAAGAAGGCGGCGCGACGCAGGAGCAGAAGATGTCGAAGGAAGAGCTGAATACCTTCGTGCTCAATCGTCAGGAATCGCATCCGGATCAGCCCGTCGTGATCGCGGCGGACAAGACCGTGAAGTATGAAGTCGTGATGAACGTGATGTCCGATATGAAGGCGCGCGGCGTGAAGCGCGTCGGATTGCTCGTCAAATCGCAATGACCCTTTTGCACAGGCAGACAAGCGCATCGTCCGCGCGACCGATTCGCCCGCCGCGCGAGCGCGGCACGGGCAAGGCGTTCGCGCTCGCGGCGTTGATGCACCTGCTGCTCGGCTGGCTGCTGTACCACGGCATCAACTGGCAGAACAACACGCCCGCGGGCTCGGAAGCGGAAATCTGGACCGAGATTCCGGACACGTCCACACCGACGCCCCGCCCCGCTCCGCCGCCGCCCACGCCGGTGAAGGTGCAGCCCGCGCCGCCGCCCGCGAAGGACGAGGACGCGGATATCGCGTTGCAGGAGAAAAAGCGCAAGCAGCAGGAAGCGGCCGCGCGTGAAGCGCAGCTCGCGGAGCAGCGCCGTCAGCAGGAGCAGGCGCGTCAGGAAGCGGAAGAGAAGCGCCAGCAGCAACTCGCCGCCGCGGCCGCTACCCAGAAGGCCATGCAGGACAAGCAGAAGCAGATCGAGCAGCAGCGTCAGGCCGAACTGCAGAAGCAGCAGCAACAGAAGGCGCAGCAGGACAAGCAGCGTCAGCAACAGCAGGCTGAAGCGCAGAAGCAGGAACAGCTCAAGGACCAGAAGGAACAGCAGGAAGCCAAGGCGAAGGCCGATGCTCAAGCCAAGGCCAAGGCTGAAGCCGACGCGAAGGCGAAGGCGGCTGCGCAGGCGAAAGCCAAGGCCGATGCGGAAGCGAAGGCCAAGGTCGATGCCGAACGCAAGGCGCGTCTTGCGCAACTGCAAGGTCAGTTGGGCGGGGGCACGGCGTCGACCGGTGAGGGACTCGCAAAGAGCGGCACCGGGAAAGGCGCCGGCGGTAATTCGCCTTCGCCAGGATATGCAGAAAAGGTGCAACGACTTGTCGCGCCAAAGGTCCACTGGTCCGGCGAGTCGGACGTTAAAACTGTGATCACCGTGCGCTGCGCGCCGTCGGGTACGCTGTTGTCCGCGGAAGTTCGTACGTCGAGCGGTAACGAACAATGGGACGCCGCCGCACTACGAGCCGTTCAAAGCTCTAACCCGATGCCGTTGGATACGGACGGAAAAGCACCGGCCATGTTCCTGATCACGGTCCGGCCGCCCCAATGACCTTCGGACCGCTGCGTCCGCCCACTAGTGGGAACAAATCATGCTAACGCGGGTCTGTTCTGCTGTTTGAAGAACCTGTTTTTGACAATTCGGGAATAGAAAGCATGAGTTTGATGACGAAACTTGGCCTGAAGACGCTGGTCGCATCCTGCTTGATTTCGGTGGGCACGGGTGCATATGCCCAGTTGAACGTTCTGGTCACAGGATCGGGGACAAGCCAGTTTCCGATCGCGACAGCCAATTTCGCCAATGAAGCGAGTTCTCCGCAGCAGGTCAGCGCGATCATTCGCCAGGATCTGCAGAGAAGCGGCAAGTTCACGAATATCGACGCGGGCGGCACGCCGGTGTCGGAAACCGATTCCGTCGATCTCGGCGCCTGGAAGGCAAAAGGCGCGGACGCGTTCGTGTCGGGCAGCGTGAACAAGCTGCCGAACGGCCAGTACGAAGTGCGCTTCCGCCTCTACGACACCGTCAAGCAGCAGAATCTCGGCGGCCTGTCGCTGGTCAGCGCCGAAAGCGGCCTGCGCATGAGCGCGCACAAGATCGCTGACTACATCTACGCGAAGCTGCTCGGCGGCCGCGGCGTATTCGCCACGCGTCTGTCGTATGTGATCCAGACGGGCGGCCGCTATCAGTTGCAGATTTCGGATTCGGACGGACAGGACGCCAAGATCGCCCTGTCCAGCCCGGAGCCGATCATTTCGCCGGCGTGGTCGCCGGACGGCACGAAGGTCGCATACGTGTCGTTCGAAAAGAAGAAGCCGGTGGTGTACATCCACGATCTGCCGACGGGACGTCGCGTGGTCGTGTCGAATCAGAAGGGCAACAACAGTGCCCCGGCGTGGTCGCCTGATGGCCGCAAGCTCGCGGTCGCGCTCTCGCGCACCGGCAACACGCAGATTTTCGAAGTCAACGCAGACGGCTCCGGCCTGCGCCGTCTGACGCAAGGCAGTTCCATCGACACCGAGCCGTACTACTCTCCTGATGGCAACTCGATTTATTTCACGAGCGATCGCGGCGGCCAACCGCAGATCTACAAGATGCCGGCGGCGGGTGAAAGCGCCGGCGCGGCCCAGCGGGTCACGTTTGCAGGCGCGTACAACACGAGCCCGCGCGTGAGTCCGGACGGCAAGCAACTCGCGTACATTTCGCGCACTGGCGGCGGCTTCAAGCTGTATCTGCAGGACCTCGCGTCCGGCACGGCGACGGGGCTGACCGACACGACGCATGACGAATCGCCGAGCTTCGCGGCGAATGGTCAGTACATCCTCTACGCCACCCAAGTGAACGGACGTGGCGTGTTGGCAGCCGTTTCGACCGACGGTCGTACGCGGCAAGTCTTGTCCGTACAGGGCGGTGTGGTGCGCGAGCCGTCCTGGGGTCCGTTCATGCAATAAGTCCAGCAATAACGTTTCACAAACAACGTTCAGCTACAACACAAGGAGAGGTACCATGATGTCGAAACTTCGTATCGGCCTGGCAGTTGCGATGGTCGGCGCATTGGCGGCGTGTCACTCGGGCGTTAAGCTCGACGAAGGCCAGAACAAGGGTGCAGTCGGCACGCAGCCGAACCCGACGGACGTGAAGCAGGTCAATATCGACCCGCTGAACGACCCGAACAGCCCGCTCGCCAAGCGCAGCATTTTCTTCGACTTCGACAGCTACGCCGTGAAGGACGACTATCAGCCGCTGCTGCAACAACACTCGTCGTACCTGAAGAGCCATCCGGAGCGTCACGTCCTGATCCAGGGCAACACCGACGAGCGCGGCACGAGCGAGTACAACCTGGCGCTCGGCCAGAAGCGTGCGGAAGCCGTGCGTCGCGCAATGTCGCTGATGGGCGTCGCCGATACGCAGATGGAAGCCGTGAGCCTCGGCAAGGAAAAGCCGACGGCGACGGGTCACGACGAATCGTCGTGGGCACAGAACCGCCGTGCGGACCTCGTGTACCAGCAGTAATCAACTTAACGTAACCAGTCACGGGTGAGTCGCCCTATGTTGTATCGCTTTCCCTTGCTGCGCCTGGCCGCAGCCGCGTGCGTACTCGGTTCGACGATGCTGAGCGTGCCTGCGCACGCCGGCGTCTTCGACGACAACGAAGCGCGTAAAGCCGTGCTCGACCTGCGCACGAAAACTGACAGCCTGTCCAGTCAGTTGCAGGCGGCACAGCGCACGATCCTCGATCAATCGAACCGTATCGACCAGCTCAATCAGCAGGTCGCCACGCTTCGCGGCCAGAACGAGGATCTGGCCAATCAGGTCGGAACGCTGCAGAAGCAGCAGAAGGACTATTACGCCGATCTCGACGCGCGCTTGAAAAAGTTCGAGCCGCAGCAAGAGACTGTCGACGGCGTGACGGGGTCCGTGCAGCCCGGCGAGACGGAAGCGTTCAACGCAGCGTCGACTCAATTCCGTAACGGTGACTACAAAAATGCCGCGGCGTCGTTCAAGGCGTTCGTGGCGAAGTATCCGCAGAGCCCGTATCAGCCGACGGCGCGGTACTGGCTCGGCAATGCGCTCTACGCGCAGCGCGACTACAAGGCATCGACGGCGATCTGGCAAGACCTGGTGAAGAGTTATCCGACGCATCCGCGGGCGCCCGAGGCGTTGCTCGCAATCGCGAACAACCAGATCGAGCAAGGCCAGAAGGCGGCTGCCAAGCAGACGCTTCAACAGATCATCTCGCAGTACGCCGGTACGGAAGTCGCGCAGACCGCGCAGAGCAAGATGTCGCAGGTGAAGTAAGCGGAGCATCATCGTTTCGCGCCTCTCGAGGAGAATGCCCGCGGGCAATGAAGCCGCGGGCGTTTTTCTTTCGAGAATCAGGCTGATCTTCGACGAACCGGGTTGACGGTTCTCGGAATTTGAGATTATAATTTTGCCTCTTTCGGGTCGTTAGCTCAGCTGGTAGAGCAGCGGACTTTTAATCCGTTGGTCACAGGTTCGAATCCCGTACGGCCTACCAAAGAATCAGGCAGAAAGCCCAGTCATTGCGACCGGGCTTTTTGTTTTGTACCTCCGCTTCAAGCCGGTCGATGTCCCGCCCATCGAGACACGAAATGTCTCGACCCTTCCTATAATCGGAGTCATTCCCGCCTATTCCCGCGCGCCATGACCTCCAGCCTCGACGAAGCCATCCTCCGCGTGCTGCCCACCGAACGGGACGCGACCGCCTGGCTCTCGACGCCCGAAATCCGCAGGCGTCTCGAAGAGCGCGGCCATCGCGTCGGCTATACGAAGAAGGTGCAACGCCATCTGACCGCGCTGGAAGCCGATGCGCGCGTCGTGTCGATGCTCAACGGCCGCGAATTGCTCTGGCAGCGCAAGCCGTGGCTGCACGGCCTGCAGGAAGGCGTCAGCGGCCTGATGAGCGCGTCGGAAGCGGTGGCGTTTCACATCCTTCAGCGCTTCGCGGGCAACAAGCTCCCGAACGCCGTGACGCGCGACATCGATCCGCTCTTCAAGGCGGCCGAATCGCGGCTCTCGCAGGAAAAGGCGGATAGCCGTATCTATCGCGCGTGGGCGGACAAGATCGATTCCGTCGACGGCTCGTTCACGCTGATCCGTCCGAAGCTGCGTCCGGAGATCTTTCAGACTGTCGCGACCGCCACTTTCTTCGAGCGCGAATTGCTCGTGCAATATCGCCCGGCGTACAAGGCGGAGCAAAAGCCCGAACAAGGCAACGATCCGAAGACGAAAACACTCTGGCCGCTCGCGCTCGTCGAATCGGCCGGCGTGATGTACATGGTCGCGCAGAATCCGAATCGCGCGCCGCGTCCGGAGAAAGGCGAGACGGAATGGATGCGCACGCTCTACCGTCTCGATCGCATTCGCTCGGTGACGGAGTCCGGCGAATCCTTCACGTACCCCGAAGATTTCAAGCTGCGCAAGTACATCGAGACGCAGCAGGTGTTCGACTTCCTGCCCGAGCCGCCGGTGCTGCTCGAACTCGCCTTCGAAGGCAATGCGGGCAATCAGTTGCGCGAATCGCCGATGTCGAAGGATCAGCAAATCGACGCCCTTCCCGATGGCCGCATGAAAGTCACGGGCACGGTCACGCCGAGTCTCAAGCTGCGCTGGTGGCTGCGCGCGCTGGGCGCGGGCGTCGAGATTCTCGCGCCGCAAGGTCTGCGCGATGAATTCGCGGACGATTATCGGAAGCTCGCGAGCCGCTATGGTCAGGTAGACGCGTAATGAACGACGCCGCGTTTTCGATCAGGCGGCCGAATGGATTCGTCATGCCGACAGCCTGCTGATCACCTTTCATGTGCTGAAGCGCTGGGCCGCGCGTCATCCGCATCAATCCGCGCAAGACGCTGATGCGCCTCGACCGCAAGCTTCAGCCCATATAACGCACGTTGACCTGCGGCCCGAACACGTCGCGCACGATATCGACCAGATGATCGTGGTGGCTCAGAAAGATCACCTGCGTGCGTTTCGCGATCTGCGCGAGCACGCGCAGGCCGGCGCGCGCACGGCCATCGTCGAAATTGATGAAGAGATCGTCGGCGACAAACGGCAGCGCCGACGCCTTCTCACCATGCTCCTCCAGCGCCGCCAGCCGCAGCGCGAGATACAACTGATCGCGCGTGCCCTCGCTCATTCCGGCGATATCGACATGTTCGCCGCTCGCACGAACCGCCGACAGCGCCATCGGCTGCCGGTCGTAATCGACGACGAGCCGCGAGAAGGTGTCGAGCGTGAGCGCCGAAAAGATCGCGCTCGCGCGTGAGAGCATCGGGCCCTGCCGACGCTCGCGATAGCGGTCGATCGCCCACTTGAGCAGCGTCGACGCGGTCTCGACTTTCACGAAGCGCTCGGCGGCATCGGCCATTGCGGCAAGCGCTTCCTGCCGCTTCGCTTCGGCGCGCGCGGCATTCGCTTCGCCCGAAATGGCGTCGAGTTCGCGACGTGCGGCATCGAACGCGGTGGTGGTTTCGTTCGCGATTCGCACCGACTCGGACAGCGCCGCCCCGATGCGCGAAAGCTCGGCCGGCACGTTCGGCATGTCGGCGCCCTCCACTTCCGTGACGAGCTCGTCGAGCGACAAGCCATCGCCGCCCTTGATGAGCGCGGCGCGCGCGTCGTCCACCGCCGCGATCAGCGCGCGCTTTTTCTGCGATTGCGCGATCAGCGCCTGAAGCACGTCCGGCGTATCGACGCCGGCCAGATCATAGAGCGGACGCAGCGTCTCCTTCGCCTGTTCGACGTCGGCACGCGTCTGGTTCACCTGCTCGCTCGCCGACGCGTGCGCCTTCGTCAACCGCTCCCGCTCGGCATGCGCCGCACATGCGCGATCGAGGCGCGCCGACAGTTCCGTCGCGATTGTCTTCGCGCCTCGCGTCGCGAGCGATTCATCGAGTTCACGCGCGAGCTGCGACGCGTCGGCGTCGAGTGCGGCGAGCGCCACGCGCATCGCGTCGATCTGGCCGGTGCGCGTGGTTTCGATCTGCGTCAATTGCTCGCCGATCTTCTTCACGATATCGATGGCCGCTTCGGCCGCGGCCAGCGAATCCGCCGCGTTCGCGAGGCCCGCCTTCGCGATGGCCGCCGACCACTCGCGCTGCCAGCGCGCATACGATTCGCGGGCCGCTTTCGCGACGCCCTGCCGCGCGATACGCTCGGCCTGGGCTTCGTCGAGTTGCGCGGCGACATTGCGGCGCGTCACCGTGGCTTCGTCGATGGCCGCGATATGCGCCTCGGCCATGTCGCACAGCATGTCGAGAGCGGCGTGCGCATCGGTGCGCGCACCCGCCTCGGAAAGATGCCGCGCGAGCAAGTCGCGGCGCGTATCGGCATCAGCGGATTCGCGCGCGAGTTCCTCGGTGCGCGCGTCGAGCGTCTGCGCCGCGAGCAGCGCCTTGTCGCGCGCGGCGATCCACGACGGCGCATCGTCGAGCGGCATGTCCGCGATCTGCGATTGCGCGGCCAGCGCGCGCCACGCGTCGTCGAATGTCGTCAGCGCCGCTTCGGCTTCGCGCACGCTTTCCTCGCGCCGCGCGAGCGTCGATGCCTCGCTCGCGACACGCCGTTTCAGCGCCGCAAGCTGCGTCGCGTGACCGACCGATCCGAGCTGACGATCGGCGAGGTCGTCGGCTGCGTGCATCGTGCTTTCGAAGCCGGGCGCGCCTTCATCGAGCGCGATATCGCCGGACCGGATCGCGGTCCACGCCGCATCGCGCGACGCGCGCGCGGCATGAACCTGATCGCCCGTCACGACATCGTGCGCTTCGACGAGCGCATCGAGTTCGCCGCGCGTCGCGTGAAGCGTGTCCTGCGCTTCCTTCGCGCGATCCGTGGCGAGAGTCAGCCGCGACGCGAGTTCCTGACGCTGCGTGCGCAACGCGGCGATGCGCTCGGCCGCCGGCAGCGTCATCGGCTTCAATTCGGCGATCGGCCGCGACCATCGGCCAAGCGAGGCGATGCCCGCGTCGAGCGTCTGCTGCGCGTCGCGCGTCGCGTCTTCGAGGCGCTCTGTCGCCGCGCCCGTATCGCGATACTTTTGCGCGGCACGCAACGCGGCGCGCAGACCCGGCGGTACATCGCCGCCCGCGATCGCCGCGAGCTTCGCTTTCAGCGTGTCGATCTGCGCAGCGCATTCGTCGGCGGCCTGATCCGCGTTGCGCGCGGCGAGTTCGAGTTCGCCGCGTTCGAGCATCAGGCTCGTGACCGTCTGGAGCGCGAGCGCGCCGGGCATCGTGCGGCGCACGCCCGCTTCATCGTCCGGCCAGCCGAGTTGCGCGCCGTCCTGCGCGATCTGGCGCAGACGCATCGCGACTTCCTGTTCGAGCCGGGCAATTTCGGTCGCGTGATGCGTGCAGCGCTGCTGCGTGGCGTCGAGCGCACGAATGCGCGCCTGTGCGGCGAGCAGCGCGTGATCGATGTGAATCGCGCTCAGTTCGGCGTGCAATTGCCCGGCCGCTTTCGCGTGCACGTCGAGCGCGCCTTGCGCCGTCGCGAGCCGCGTGAGTGCGTTTTGCAGCGTCGCCTCGGCGTTCGCGGGCAAATCGACGACTTCGCCCAGTTCGCGCAACTCCGCCGCCTTCTCGCGCCACACATTCAGAAACGGCGCGACACGCCGCACACGTTCCAGCTTGCCGCGCTGCGCTTCGAGTTCGGCGCGATGTGCGTCCTGTTCGCGGCGCTTTTCCTCCGCCTCTTCGACGGCGACATGCGCGCGCGTCCACTTCGCGGTTCGCACGCTGGCGAGCTTCAGTTCGTCGGTGGCTTCGTCGTATTGCTTCCGGCTGATGTTGTACGCGCAGCCTGACTTGCGCTTCGCCCACAGGCTGTCGGCTTCGTCCGCGAGACGCTGGCGCACGTCGCCGAGACTCGCGATGCCCGCCGCTGACTGGAACAGCACCTGCCCGACATCGCTCGATGCATCGAGAATGCTTTGACCGCCTCGAATCAGCGCCGTGTGATCGAGGCAGTACATCTGCTCGAAGAAGCTCTTGTCGGCCGAGCCGAGAAACGTCGCGAGTGCATCGGCGGGAAGCGCGTCGCCATTAGGCGCACTGAGCGACGATTTACGGCTCTTCGTGCGATGAAATGCGAAAGCTTCATCGCCCGCTTCGATCGACGCGCCGAGCCGCAAATCGCTCTGCGGATGCACGAACGCGAGCGGCGAGCTGTGCGGCATGCCGAAGAGCAGCTCGGAAATCGCGTTCTTGATGGTCGATTTGCCGGCCTCGTTCGGACCGACGACGAAGTGAAAGTCATGTTCCGCCGCCGGAAACTCGACGGCGTGATCGGTGAACTTGCCGTAGCGAATGAGTTCGAGCTTGCCGATGCGCATTGCTTACTCCGCGTCCGCCAGTTGCGCGATCAGGCCGGAGCGCACTTCGCCGACGAGCTTCGCGAGTTCGCCGTTGCGCACGTACTCGAGCTCGGGCACGGACTTCTGCAATTCGCTCGGCGCCTGCGATGCCAGCGCGATGAGTCTTTCTTTCAGCATGCTCAAAAACTCCGGGTCGGACTCGGCTTCGATCAGCAGACCGTGAAGATCGGCGAGCGCATCGGTGCGGCCCGTTGACGGTTCGCTGTGCGCGAGCGGCTCGGTTGCGATCTTCACCTTTTCGAGCCACAGACGGTCGTGGCTGATCGCTGCGATCTGCGCGAGCACTTCGGCGCGCAGTTGCGTCTCCAGTCCGAACAGTTCGCCATGCGCGCCGGTCGCGCCGGTGATCGTCACGCGCACCGCGTGCGGCACGGACGACGCCGCCGCTTCGACGAGCGCCTCCAGCGCGCGTCCGACCGCGAGCGCGACTTCATCGAGCGTGCTCGCCGACGATGCATCCACCGTGACCGCTTCCCAGCGCAGCACGTCGATGAAAAGCCGCTCGACGCTCACCTCTTCCGTGTCCGACACCGTGACGAGCACCGCGCCGCGCCGGCCCGTCTCGCGGATGTTGCGTCCTTGCAGATTGCCCGGAAACACGATGGTCGATGCATCCTGCCAGATGGCGTAATCGTGGACGTGACCGAGCGCCCAGTAGTGATATTCCTTCGCGTGCAATTCAGCGACGGAGCACGGCGCGTAGCTCGCGTGCATCGAGCCGCCTTCGAGCGCCGTATGCAGCACGCCGATGTTGAAATATCCCGCGACAGGCGCCGGATACGCGGTGACGAGATTCGTCGTGACCGCCTTTTCCTTGAAGCTATGGCCGTGCAGCGCAACTTTCAGTGCGTCGATGCGAAAGGTCTGCGGCTTTCTCGTCGAGAACGTGTGGACGTTGTCGGGCAATTGAAGCTGGCTCGTCATTTCGCTTTCGGCGTCGTGATTGCCGAACAGCACGTAGACCGGAATGCCCGCGCGTCGCAGGCGTCCCATTTCGCGGCAGAAAAAGATGCCCGTGTTGTGATCGCGCCAGGTGCCGTCGTACAGATCGCCGGCGATCACCATGAAATCGACCTGTTCGTCGACCGCCGCCGACACGAGCTTCGAGAACGCCTCGCGCGTGGCGCTGCGCAGCATGTCGGCGGGTGCGTCCGCGTAGGCGGAAAGGCCGTGCAGCGGGCTATCGAGATGAATATCCGCGGCGTGAATGAAGCGCATGCTGTCTCCGTCAAAGGATGTCTTTCTGCCCGGACGATGGGACGACGATCATAGCAGCCGGTCCGGACACATCGCGTCCCGATCGAAGTTGCGCATCCGGGACGCCGAATGTCCCGCGTCGCTCGCAGAATCGGCCATTCGGATTCAACGCGACACGAGGATAACGATGAACGAAACACTCGAGCGGCACGCCACGATCACGAGCCCTTACACGCCCAGGAATGTCGATGCCGCGATCGTGCATCTGGAGCGCGTGCTGTCGGCGGAAGGGGCGAATTCGCTGTTCGGCCAGACCTACTGGCGCACGCGCGTGCAGCAGGTGAGCGCGACGCGCGGCCTGCAACACGGGCAGCGCGCGCGACTGGAACGGCTGATGAAATTGCTGTCGGATGTGGGCTGCGTTCAGGCCTTCGAGCGCTGAACCGTCTGCGCCAGCGTGACGAATTCCGCCACCGGCACTTCTTCGGCACGGCGCGTGAGATCGAAACCGAGGGCGTCGAAATCGATCGTGTCGCGATACGCGCCCAGGTTGTTGCGCAGCACCTTGCGACGCTGCGCGAACGCGGCCTTCACGACATCGCTCAACACGGCTTCATCGACTTCGGGCAACTCGTGCGGCGCGAACGGAATCATGCGCACGATCGCGGAATTCACCTTCGGCGGCGGATTGAACGACTCGGGCGGCACGTCGATGAGCTTGTCCATCACGTAGCGGTATTGCAGCATCACCGAGAGACGTCCGTAATCCTTGCTCGCGGGCTCGGCGATCATGCGATCGACCACTTCGTCCTGCAGCATGAAGTGCTGGTCGATCACCTTGTGCGCGAACGCCGTCAGGTGAAACAGCAGCGGACTGGAAATGTTATACGGCAGATTGCCGACGATGCGCAGCGTTGGTTTCTCGCCTTCGGGCGCGAGCGATGCAAAATCGAAATCGAGCGCATCGGCGGAATGCACGACGAGCCTGTCGCCGAAACGCTTCTCCAGACGGCCGATCAGATCGCGGTCCAGCTCGACGGCGTGCAGCGGCGACTCGGGCGTGGCCAGCCGCTCGATCAGCGGCTCCGTGAGCGCCGCGAGTCCCGGCCCGATCTCCACCATGCGCTCGCCCCGCGTCGGCGCGATCACATCGACGATGGAATCGATCACGCCCTGATCGACGAGGAAGTTTTGCCCGAAGCGCTTGCGCGCGAAATGGCCTTGATGTTTGGTCGACATACTCGTTTGAATGAAGCGGCCGCGCGGCGCTGAATCAGGCCGCGCGTTTGTGACGCGCCATGGTGACGGCGGCGTCGATCGCGGCGATCATGCTGCCCGGATCGGCGCGGCCCGTGCCGGCGAGATCGAGCGCGGTGCCGTGATCCACCGACGTGCGGATGATCGGCAAGCCGAGCGTTACGTTGATGCCCTCGCCGAACGTCGCGTATTTCAGCACCGGCAAGCCCTGGTCGTGGAACATCGCGAGCACGCAATCGGCGTCTTTCAGATAGCGCGGCTGGAACAGCGTGTCGGCGGGATACGGCCCGGGCGCGTCGATGCCGAGCGCCCGCGCGCGTTCGAGCGCGGGCGTGATGACGTCGATTTCCTCGCGGCCCAGATAACCGTTCTCGCCCGCATGCGGATTGAGTCCGGTGACGAGAATGCGCGGCGCGGGCAAACCGAAATGCGCGCGCAAATCGTGATCGATGATGACGAGCGTTTCGACGAGGCCGTCGATGCTGAGCGCGGCGGATACGTTCTTCAGCGGCAAATGCGTGGTCGCGAGCGCGACGCGCAACGGACGCTCGCTCGATCCCGCCAGCATCATCACGACGCGCGGTGTGTTCGTGCGCTCGGCGAGGTATTCGGTATGGCCGGTGAAGGGAACGCCGGCATCGTTGATCGTGCTCTTTTGCAGCGGCGCGGTGACGATGGCGTCGAAACGGCCGGAGACAGCGCCGTCGATCGCGGCATCGAGCAGACTCAGCACGTAGCGCCCGTTCGCCGCATTCAGCTTGCCGGGTTCGGCGGGCGCGGCGAGCGCGTGATGCTCGATTTCGACCGTGCCGTGCGCCTCGAGCCAGCCCACTCCGGCGCGCGCTTCGAGCAGCGCGCGATCGCCGAGCACCGTGAAGTGCGCCGACGGCCAGCGCTCGCGCGCCTGCCTGAGCGCCGCCGCCGTCAGTTCCGGGCCGACGCCGGCCGGCTCGCCGGTCGTGATGGCGATGGCGAGCGGTCGGGCGTCGGCGGTGCTCATGCTGTTACTGCGGCAGGGCAGCGATGCCCTTGTACTGCACGTAGGCGGTGTCGCGCAGTTCGCGCAGCCAGTCGGAATACGCCTGCTCGGCCTTGCGCTGGCCGATCGCCTGACGCGCGATGTCAAGCTGCTGCGACGCCGATCCTTCCGCTTCGCGACGGCCGAGCACCTGAATCAGGTGATAGCCGTACTCGCTTCGCACCGGATCGCTGACGGCGCCGTCCTGGAGATTGTTCATCGCGCGCTCGAACTCGGGCACGGTTTCGCCCGGGCTGATCCAGCCAAGATCGCCGCCCTGCGACGCAGAGCCGTCCTGCGAATAGGTGCGCGCGAAGTTGGCGAAATCGCCGCCCGACGCGACTTGCTGCTTGATGTCGAGCAGCTTCTGGCGCGCGGCTTGTTCGGACATGCCGTCCGACACGCGCAGCAGGATGTGGCGCACGTGCGTCTGCACGAGCTTGGGCGCGTCGGCGGCCGTGCCCTGGCTCGCGCGGCGATCCACCAGCTTGATGATCTCGAAACCGCCGTCGGTGCGCAAAAGCGTGGGGACGACCTGACCCGGACGCAACGTCGACACGGCATTCACGATGCCCGCCGGCAACGTGCCAGGCGTACGGAAACCGAGGTCGCCGCCCTTGCTGGCGTCGGTGTCCTGCGAGTTCTGCTTGGCGAGCTTCTCGAAATCCTCGCCGCCTTGCGCCTGCTTGAGCACGGCGTCGGCTTGGGCCTGAACCTTCGCGACTTCGCCCTGAGGCGCGTCCGCCGGGAGCTTGAACATGATGTGCTGAAGCCGCAGATCGCTCGTATTGCGGGCGCCCGGACCGCGCTGGCTGGCGATGTAGTTCGCCACTTCGCCGTCGGACACGGTGATCTTGCTATCGACTTCCTTTTCGCGCAGCTTCGAAAGCGTGAGTTCCGTGCGCGCATCGCGCGTGAAGGTGGACCAGGGCACGCCCTGCGCCTCGATGCGCGAGCGGTACACGTCGAGCGTCATCTGGTTTTGCTGCGCGAGACGCGCGAGCGTACGGTTGACGGTGGCATCGTCGATGGTGATGCCATCTTCCTTCGCCTTCTGGAGCTGAATGCGCTCGAGCACCATCTGATCGAGCACTTGCCGCTGCATCTGGTCCGCGGGCGGCACCGGCGCGTTCTGCTGCTGGAGACGCTTGGCGATGAGCGCCGTGCGCTCTTGCAGCTCGCGCTGCGTGATGACACCGTCGTTCACCACCGCGACGACTGAATCGGCGACCTGCGCATTGCGATTCGACAACGCCTGCGCACCGGCCGGCGAACTCAGGATCAGCGCGCCAGCGAGCACGCCCGCTGCGATTGCCGTCGATCGAAACATATTCACGTTTGCCACAGATACTCCATCAAATACGGGCTTCACCCGTTCGTGTCCTGCTTGAATGTGCTGCACTGCGCGGCTCCCGGCCGCTCTTCACTGCCTGACGTTGGATGCCGCACGCGGCCGCCCGTTCCGGCCTTACTCGTAATCGCTGTACCGGGAGAGCGGCGGCGCCGCTGGCGGCGGCGGCTGATAACCCTGGACGCTCGCGCGGAACGCGCTGACGAGACCGTTGTCGACGTTCGACAAGCCCTTGAACGTCAATTGCGCGAGCACGCGCGTACCGGACGATGGCAGGCCCTGCGTGTCCACGCCGTTGGCGTAACGCTGCATGCCGAAGCCGAACGCCCAGCAGTCGGCATCGTACTGGAAGCCCAGGAGCCCGTCGACGAGACGATGGCTCGCGAGATCGTAATTCACGCGGCCGACGGCATAGAGGCGATTCGTGAGCGGCCACTCGGCCGACAGCAGGACCTGGTTGATCGGCTCGTTCACCAGCGTGGTCTGGTTCGAACGCGTGTAACGGTAGCCGATGTTGATCACCTTGCGTTCCGCCGGACTGAACGCAAAACCGATGCTCGATCGCACGAGCTGGTTGTTGTCCACATTATATTGGAACGCGGTTTCCGAAGCGAAACCAGCGCCCAGCTTGATGGCCGCGCCCGCGATCAGGTCCGAGTGCTTCGCCTGGTCGGGCAGTTGGCCCGGCGTGATCGTGACGCGCTGGCTCTGGAAATAATACTGCTGCGCGATGACGAAACGCGCGCGCTCATCGCCCGTCGCCGGGTTGATAAAGCGCGTCGTCAGGCCTGCCGTGATGCGGTTCGCGTCCGCGATGCGGTCGTTGCCGACGAATGTGTTCGGCGTGTAGATCTCGGCGAGGCCGAAGTCGGCTTCGGCGGTATCGAAAATCGGCGCGAAGTCCTGATTGTGATACGGCGTGTAGACGTAGTAGAGCCGCGGCTCCAGCGTCTGGATGTAATCCTGTCCGAAGAGCCGCACCGAGCGGTCGAACACGAGGCCGGTGTCGAAGCTGACGGTCGGAATCGACTCGGTGAAATTCTTCGGCTGCCCCGTCACCGGCGGCGACGAGCCCGCCACCTGGGTCGTCGCGATATGGCTCAGGTCGTACGACGCGAAGTGCCATTGCACCTTCGGCGTGACGAAGTAACCCGGCGCGTTGATCCCGTAGCTCAGGTACGGGTTGAAGTACAGGCGGTTGCCGTCGGTGGCGCCGTCGGTCGTGATCGTGAAGCGCGTCGCGTCCAGTTCCGCGCCGTAGTCGAAGCCGCCGACGTTGTACTTGTTGTACTGAACATTCACCTGCGGCTCGCGCGCGTAGGGCGGAACCGACGGCTGCAGCGTCTGCCAGCGCTGTTCGCGCGCGAGCACCGACCACGGGCCGTTGTTGTACGTGAGCCCTGCTTCCTGCTGATACAGCAACTGCGTGCCGTTCAGGAACTGATTCGACGCGTTGCCCAGGTCTTCCGGATATTGATCGTCCGAAACCTTGTTGTAATTGATATAGCCGCCGAAGCCATTGCCGAAATTCTGGCGATGCTGCCAGAAGATCGCATAGCGATTCGTGTGCGTCTGGCGGTCGTCCGGCAGATAGTCGCCGGTGAACGACCCGGAATACGTAGGCGACAGATACCGGTACGTCGCCTCTCCGAGTACGCCGCGCCGCGTCATGATGCGCGGCGTGACGGTCAGATCGCGATTCGGCGCGATATTGAAATAGTACGGGATCGTCGCTTCGAAGCCGGTCGTCGAGCTGAGCGAGAAGGTCGGCGGCAACAGGCCGCTGCGACGATCGCCGGTGAGCGGAAACGACAGCCACGGGCTTCCGAAA
This sequence comes from Caballeronia jiangsuensis, assembly GCA_000648925.1. Taxonomy (GTDB): domain Bacteria; phylum Pseudomonadota; class Gammaproteobacteria; order Burkholderiales; family Burkholderiaceae; genus Caballeronia; species Caballeronia jiangsuensis. The sequence continues at coordinate 8,932 of JFHF01000010.1, read as the reverse complement.
ACCGGCACGCCCTGGAAGAACAGCACGCCGTTATGCGCGACGCCCTCTTCGGCGCCGGTGTCGAAATCGAACGACGTGCCCTTGATGTACCACGCCGGATCGGATTCGCACTGACAGGCGGTGTAGGTGCCGTGATCGATGCGCGCGCGCTCGTCGTCGATCATGTCGGCGCGCTCGGCGCTGCCCGAGCCGCCCGTCACGTTGAAATGGTACTTCGGGTTCGTCATGAACCCTTCGTTGGCCTCGACCTTCAGATGCGCTTCCGGACCGATGAACGACACGCCGTTGTTGATCAGCCTGACATTGCCGAAAGCATCGGCCATGTCCGTATCCTGGTCGTAATGCAGCGCGTCGCCCTTGATGACCGTCACCGTGCGCCGGATCTCCGCCGATCCCTTCGCCGCCATGTCTTCGTCGGTGGTGCCCGTCGCCTTGTCGCTCAGGAGGAACGTCGAAGGCTGCTGACCGTTTTGCAACGGCCGCTCTTCGAGTTGCGGCGCGAGGCGCAGACTGCCGGGGCCGTCGAGCGGCTGAGGATACGCGGCGTCGCCCGAGAGCTGGGCATGCGCGAGAGCCGGCATCAGGCCCGGAACGGATAGCAGCGCGACGACGAGCCGCCGCCTGCGTGGCTGAGCGTCGCCTTGGATTTTCGATACGGGAAACTGTCGTGGCGGCATGTATGGGTGGCGGTTCGATCCCGTTCGCGTCCCACGCGCCGATGCCGCCGGGCAGGCGGCCGCGCCCTTTCCGCAGTCACGAACTTGACGGTCCGTTGCTAAGCAGGGACGACACTCGATCGAACGGTGACGCTCACAGTCGTCGGGGGCCTGGCGCCAGGCGTGAAACGGATCGCTTAAAAAAGTCGTGGGGTATTATATGGCAAGATGTTTGGCCCCTCGAATTTATGACGCATATTCCTTCCGACGCCCGCCTGAATCAGCTCCGCTCGTGGCTTGAAAATTTCGCCGGACGCTACCGGCTGAGTGTCGCCAGTCTCGCCCCCGCTTCCGCCGATGCAAGCTTCCGCCGCTATTTCCGGCTGGAGAGCGATTCGGAGCATGGCAAGACGCTCATCGCCGTCGATGCGCCGCCGCCCGAGAAATGCCGCGAGTTCGTGCAGGTCGCCGGGCTGCTCGAAGCTGCGAACGTGCACGTGCCGAAAATCCTCGAAGCCGATTTCGACGCCGGCTTCATGCTCGTGACGGATCTCGGCACCACGACTTACATGTCCGTTCTCGACGAGAAAAACGCGCGTCCGATGATGCGCGCCGCGATCGACGCGCTGATCCGTTTCCAGCAAACCGCGCGCGAAGGCGTGCTGCCGCCTTTCGACGAGGCGTTCCTGCGCCGCGAGATGGAGTTGATGCCCGAGTGGTTCATCGGCCGCCATCTGGGCCGCGAAGTCACCGCCGACGAACGCAAGACCCTCGACCACACTTTCACGCTGCTCGTACAGAGCGCGCTCGCCCAGCCGCAGACCTTCATGCTGCGCGATTTCATGCCGCGCAATTTGATGGTGTGCGAGCCGAATCCGGGCGTGCTGGATTTTCAGGACGCGGTGCACGGGCCGATCACCTACGACATGGCGTCGTTGATGCGCGACGCCTTCATCAGCTGGGAAGAAGCCTTTCAGCTCGATTGCGTCGCCTATTACTGGGAACGCGCGAAGAAGGCCGGACTTCCCGTCGATGCGGATTTCGGCGAGTTCTATCGTCAGCTCGAATGGATGGGCCTGCAGCGTCACATCAAGGTGCTCGGCCTGTTCGCGCGCATTCATTATCGCGACGGCAAGCCGCAATATCTCGCCGATCTACCGCGCTTCATCGGCTATGCGCGCAAGGTCGCCGAGCGCTACGCGCCGCTGTGGCCGTTCGCGCGTCTGCTCGATTCGCTGGAAGGCCGCGCGATCGAAGTCGGTTACACCTTCTGAGTTCACGATGACGCACGCTTTGAAAACGGCGATGATCTTCGCCGCCGGCCGTGGCGAACGCATGCGCCCGCTCACCGATACGTGTCCAAAACCGTTGCTCGAAGTTGCCGGCAAACCGCTCATCGTGTGGCAGATCGAGCGTCTCGCGGCGGCGGGCGTCGAGACGATCGTCATCAATCATGCATGGCTCGGCGAGCAGATCGAAGCCGCGCTCGGGAGCGGTTCTCGCTGGGGCGTCGAACTGCGGTATTCGCCGGAAACCGAGGCGCTGGAGACGGCGGGCGGCATCGCGCAGGCGCGGCATCTGATCGGGAGCGGCGTGTTTATCGCGGTCAGCGGCGACGTCTTCTGCGATTTCGATTATTCGACCTTGCGCGACCACGCCGAAGCGCTGAAGGCGCGCGTGGAACCCGGCATGCATCTCGTGATGGTGCCGAATCCGCCGTTTCATCCCAAAGGCGATTTCGCCTTGCGCGACGGCGTGCTCGCACTCGATGGCGAGCCGCGTTACACGTTCGGCAATATCGGCCTGTATGACACGCGCATGTTCCGCGATCTCGCGCCCGGTACGCGCCGCGCGCTTACGCCCTACTACCGCGAAACGATCGCGGCCGGGCGCGCGAGCGGCGAACGCTACGAAGGCCGCTGGGAGAACGTCGGCACGCCCGCGCAACTTCACGCACTCGACGACGAACTGCGGACCCGCTGAACGGCGGCGCGCGTCGGGGATTGGGACGCATCCGATGGTAAAATGCGCGGTTATCCCGTCTTTTCCTTCCGGCCGCGCCCGCAATCATGTCCGATACCCGTCCCGATACCCTCTTCGCGCTCACCGCGCTCTCGCCGCTCGACGGCCGCTATGCCGCCAAGACAGAAGCCCTGCGCGAATGGCTCTCCGAAGCCGCGTTCATGCGGCATCGCGTGACGGTCGAGATTCACTGGCTGATCGCGCTGTCGCGTGCCGGTTTCGCCGAAGTGCCGCGCTTTTCCGAAGCGTCCGAGCAATTCCTGCTGAGCCTCGCCGAGCGCTTCACCGCGCACGACGCCGCGCGCATCAAGGACATCGAGCGTGTCACGAATCATGATGTGAAGGCCGTCGAATATTGGCTCAAGGAGTCGGTCAAGGGCCAGCCGGAACTGGAACGCGCGAGCGAGTTCATCCATTTCGCGTGCACGTCTGAAGATATCAACAACACGTCGCACGGCCTGATGCTCGCCGGCGCGCGCGAACACGTGATCCTGCCGGCGCTGCGCTCGGTGTACGAGCGCCTCGTGAAGCTCGCGCACGCGCAAGCCGAACAGCCGATGCTCTCCCGCACGCACGGCCAGCCCGCGAGCCCGACGACGCTCGGCAAGGAAATCGCCAATGTTGCGGCGCGTCTTTCGCGCGCGATCCAGCGCATCGAGAAGGTCGAACTGCTCGGCAAGATGAACGGCGCGGTCGGCAACTTCAACGCGCATTTGTCGGCGTATCCCGAATTCGACTGGGAAGCGTTCTCGAAGGATGTCGTCGAGAATCGGCTGAAGCTCACGTTCAATCCGTACACGATCCAGATCGAGCCGCACGACTACATGGCCGAACTGTTCGACGCGGTCGCACGCGCGAACACGATCCTGCTCGATCTCGATCGCGACGTGTGGGGTTATATCTCGCTCGGCTATTTCAAGCAGAAGCTAAAGGCTGGCGAAATCGGCTCGTCGACGATGCCGCACAAGGTCAACCCGATCGACTTCGAGAATTCGGAAGGCAATCTCGGACTCGCAAACGCGACGCTGCGCCATCTCTCCGAGAAGCTGCCGGTCTCGCGCTGGCAGCGCGATCTGACGGATTCGACCGTGCTGCGCAATATCGGCGTCGCGTTCGGCTATTCGCTGCTTGCATACGATGCGCTGATCCGCGGCCTCGACAAGCTCGAAGTGAACGCCGCGCGCCTGAACGAAGATCTCGACAACACGTGGGAAGTGCTCGCCGAGCCGGTGCAGACGGTAATGCGCCGTTTCGGCATCGAGAATCCGTACGAGCAACTGAAGGAGCTGACGCGCGGCAAGGGCATCACGCGCGAGGCGCTGCAGACGTTCATCGCGGGTCTCGCGATTCCCGCCGACGCGAAGAAGCTGCTGCTGGAAATGACGCCGGGTTCGTATATCGGCAAGGCGGTCGAGTTGGCGAAGCGGATCGCCTGACGCCCGCCACGTCCCGGCAACGAGAAAGGCCCCACGTTTTGCGACGTGGGGCCTTTTCTCTTGGTGAAGCGCGCGTTCAGCGCGTCTTCAGTTCCTCAATCACGATCTCGACGATTTCCTCGGGCGTGTGCTCGATGCTCACGATGATCGCCTCGTCCTCGCCCGGCGGTTCGAGCGTTTCGAGCTGGCTCTTGAGCAGCGACGGATCGAAAAAATGGCCCGTGCGCGACCCGAGCCGCTCGTGCAGGACCTCGAACGAGCCTTCCAGATAGACGAAGCACACATCCTTGTCGTTCTCACGCAGGACGTCGCGATACGAGCGTTTCAACGACGAGCACGTGAACACCGCCGTTTCGCCCGCGCCCTGCTTCTCCTCGATCGCGGCGCGAATCGTCTTCAGCCACGGCCAGCGGTCGTCGTCGGTCAACGGTATGCCCTTGTGCATCTTCTCCTTGTTGGCGGCGCTGTGAAACGCGTCGCCATCGGTGAACGAGCAGTGCAAGCGCTCCGCCAGCAATTCGCCGATTAGAGACTTGCCGGCGCCCGACACGCCCATCGCGATCAGAATCATCGAAATCTCCTTAGACGACCGCCGCAAGCGCGAAGGTCAAACCGAGTCCCATCAAGGAAATGATGGTTTCGAGCAGCGACCAGGTCTTGAACGTCTGACCGACCGTCATCCCGAAATACTCTTTGATCAGCCAGAAGCCACCATCGTTCACATGCGAGAAGATCAGCGAGCCGGAGCCGGTGGCGAGCACCAGCAGTTCCGGGCTCGTGTGGCCGCCCGCCGCGGCGGCGATCGGCGCGACGATGCCGCATGCGGTCGTCATCGCGACCGTCGCCGAGCCCGTTGCGAGACGGATCAGCGCGGCGACGAACCAGCCGAGCAAAAGCGGCGACAGGCTTGCCGACGACGCCGTCGCGACGATCTGCTGCGAGATGCCGCTATCGCGCAGAACCTGGCCGAAACCGCCACCCGCACCGACGATCAGCGTGATGCCCGCGATCGGCGCCAGGCACTCGCCGCAGAACTTCTGAATCTGCTCGCGGTTGAAACCCTGTTTCGCGCCGAAGGTCCAGAAGCTGACCAGCACGGCGATCAGAAGCGCCATATCCGATTGGCCGATAAAGCGCAGCAAATCGTTCGGCAAAGTTTTCGGGGTGAAGACCAGATCCGCCCAGCTTCCGATCAACATCAGAATGACCGGCAGCAGAATCGTGAACAGCGTGATGCCGAAACTCGGCAGATCGTGCTTTTTCTCGGTGTCACCGTGTTTTTGGGTGAACTGGTCGGCGAGCGCGTTGGCGTCCGGCAGTTTGATGTACTTGTGGATCATCAACGCGAACAGCGGGCCCGCGACGATTGCCGTCGGCACGCCGACGATCAGACCGTAAGCGATCGTCTTGCCGATATCCGCGTGATACGCCTGCACGGCGAGCAATGCGGCCGGGTGCGGGGGAATCAGACCGTGCACGACCGAGAGGCCCGCGACCATCGGCAGGCCGATCAGCAGCAGCGATTTGCCGGTGCGCCGCGCGACGTTGAACGCGATCGGAATCAGAAGCACGAAGCCCACTTCGAAGAACACCGGCAAGCCGACGATGATCGCGACGACCATCATCGCCCAATGGATGTTCTTTTCGCCGAACAGATTAATCAGCGTATTCGCGATGCGCTCGGCGCCGCCCGATTCGGCCATCATCTTGCCGAGCATCGTGCCAAGACCAACCACGACTGCAATGTGGCCAAGCGTATTACCGTTACCGGTTTCGAACGACTTGACGATTTTGTCCATCGGCATGCCGACCGCCAGGGCCAGCAACACGGACACGATCATGAGGACGAGGAACGGGTAAACCTTATAGCGGGCGATCATCAGGATCAGAACCGCGATCGCGATCACCGCGTAGAGCAGCAGCATGCTCCCGTGGACGGCTGGCATAACGCCTCCTTGATTTTGTTGAGGTTTTTTGCGCTATGTATGCGTTTGCCGTCGCTGCACTGCACATACGAGCAATGTCCGGCAAGCGCGAACACGGCGCTGGGCAACGGAATTCTACTTGTAAGCGAGGCGATTGGCCGGGGAAATGGCCTTTGCGAAATTATGCGCGACTCGCGCGGTTGTTCGTTCGAAGCGCGGGACACGCGAAGCAAAAAAAAACCGACGTTCAAGCGAACGTCGGTTTTCAGAAGAACGATGCGAGCCGCAGTGGCTCGATCATTCGATACGCATCAAGCCGCCGGCTTCGATGGCGACCCGCTAACGCACGTAAAGTTAAGCTCGCGCGCGCTGCTGCCACCCGGCCTGAGTTTCGGATTATCGAGCGCCTCAACGACCACGACTTGTTGATCCTTGCAGATGCGCGAAGCTTCGGACATGCACGATTTCTGAGATTCGAAAATCCCCGAGCAAGTGACGCGATACGCCTGCTTCTGCTCGGCGACATTCAGTTTGCGCGCCGTGTAAGTGATACCCGTATCCGTCGTGCAAGCAGAAAGCACGCCGATGGCGGTAAAAACGGAGAGAAGAAGTTTGGACATCTTGATTAGCTACCTAAATCGGTTCAAAGAGCTGGGCTCCCGGGCGAGCGCATGACTTCGCGGTCGCCCGGGTCGTCCCGAGCGTTAGCCCGGGACGTTCGCCTTACCACCGATACGACGCGTTGGCACCGTAGACCGTGCCGCTGCGGCTCGAACCCGCGCCGGCCTTCAGCACCAGGTTCTGGGTGACGCGCAGGTTCAGTGCGACAGCTGCAGCCGCATAGCCCTGATACGTTGCACCGCCCACACCGACCGACATCGTCTTGTCCTGATCGATGTTCGGGATCATCGCGAGGGCGGTGGCCGCCGCGATACCCGAATAAGCGCTGCGGCCCACATCCGCGATGGCACCTTGCATACCGTTCACCACGCTATCCGTGTAGCTATTGGATTGCGTCACGGCGTCGTTCAACTGGTTGACGTTGACCAGATCCGTGCCTTGCGTACCCGCAGCCACGTTGGTGATCTGACGCTCGCCACCCGCCGAGCCGACCGACACCGTGTTCGCACGATCCGCCACCGAACTCGCACCCAGCGCAACCGAATCATCCGCGGATGCATGGCTGCCGGCACCGATGGCTGCCGCGCCAACGCCGCTGGCGACCGCGCTTGCGCCTTGTGCAACCGAGTTCGCACCCGTTGCCTGAGCGCTTGCGCCGCTCGCAGTTGCATGCGTGCCGCTTGCTACCGCGGATTCGGAAGCACGGTTACCGTCCCCGGCAAACATCGGGTCGTCTCCGACCGTCGTATTGGCGACCTTACCGGACAATGCGTCGAGCTGCCCCTTGTTCGCCAAGTCCGTCGGCGCAACACCATTTGCAACGTCATGGATGACCGTGCCGTCCTTGCCGCCGAGCGTGATGTTGCTGTAGTCGGTGCTTCCGTCCTCATTCGTGCCGAACGTCGCGACCGTCTTCGGCATGCCATTCGTTCCCTTCGGGGTCACGGCCTTCAACTGACCCACCGTCGCCACATCGCTATCGGCAATGCCATCGGCGATGTTCGTGATGCGCAGTTTATCGCCGAGGTTGTTACCGAAGGACACGGTGTTCGCCTGGTCCGCCACAGCATTGGTCGCGAGCGCTACCGAGTTCTCAGCCGTCGCACTAGCGTTACCGCCGATCGCGATCGAGTTCTTGCCGGTCGCCGAAGAGTCGATCAGGACCGAGTTGGCGTGGAAGTACTTCATGCCGCCACCGGCGAATACGCTGCTCAGCGACGTCGACATGCTCGTGACCCCGCTGACTATCGTGCTGATGCTCGTCGACATCGAGCTCACGATCGTCGACATCGAACTCGCGCCCGTGGACAGCGAATTGATGCTCGTCGACATCGAAGTCGACAGCGAGCTGAAGCCCGTCGACAGCGAGTCGATACCCGTCGACAACGAGCTAAAGCCCGTCGACACTGCGTCGATACCCGTCGACAGCGAGCTGGCACTCGTCGAACCAGTCGTGGACAGCGAGCTGACACCTGCGGACAGCGAGTCGACACCCGTGGACAGCGAGCTAACCGCCGTCGAACTCGACGTGGACAGCGAGCTGACGCTCGTGGACAGCGAGCTGATCGCCGTCGAATTCGACGTGGACAGCGAGGCGATACCCGTCGACACCGAGTCGATACCCGTGGACAGCGAGCTGATCGCCGTCGAGCTCGAAGTCGACAGCGAGCTGATGCCTGCCGACAGCGAACTCATACCCGTCGACACCGAGCCGATACCGGTCGAAGTCGACGCGGACAGCGAGCTAATACCTGTGGACAGCGAACTCGTGTTCGTGGACAGCGAACTCACACCCGTGGACAGCGAGCTGACCACCGTGGAGGCCGAGCTCGACAGCGAGCTGATGCCCGTGGACAGCGAACTCACATTGGTCGACAGCGAGCTGATGCCCGTGGAGGCCGAGCTCGACAGCGAGCTCACACCCGTGGACAGCGAGTCGACACCCGTGGACAGCGAGCTGATCGCCGTGGAGGTCGTGGTCGACAGCGAGCTCACACTCGTGGACAGCGATCTGACCGCCGTGGAGGCCGAGCTCGACAGCGAACTCACGCCCGTGGACAGCGAATTCACTGCCGTGGAGGTCGAGCTAGACAGCGAGCTGAAGCCCGTGGACAGCGAGTTGAGGCCCATCGAGGTCGAAGCCGACAGCGAACTCAACTGACCGAAGTTCACCGCGTCGTTCTGGCTCGTGCCGTCAGCCACGTTCGTGAGCTTCACCGGCGCTGCGCCCGAACCACCCAGCGTGATCTTCGAGTGCGAGGCGTCGTCGTAC